>JBBRMM010000004.1:0-244165 GCA_038230835.1 Gaiellales bacterium | reverse complement strand
GCGGAGAGCGCTGGACCGCGACGCGGCTGGGGAGCCCGCGCAGCGTGAGGTGAGGTCGGCAATGCTGGTCGGCGACGGCACGGGCCTGGCACTGGTTCGTACCACCCCACCCCACCCCACCCCACCCCACCCCGGGGTCAGACCCCGTACGGACCGGGGCACACATCCGGCACACTGTTTTTACACGCCTTCCGAGGCTGCAATGACCGGTCTGGCCCAGAAATGTTCAGGCCGCTGGTAGCTTGCCCGCGATGGGCGTGCTTCCCGACACCGCCGAGGTCGTCGACGGCCGGCTGCGGGTGGGCGGTGCCGACCTGGCCGAGCTCGCCGGCCGGTTCGGAACACCGCTGCACGTCTACGACCGGGCCACC
This sequence comes from Gaiellales bacterium, assembly GCA_038230835.1. Classification (GTDB taxonomy): domain Bacteria; phylum Actinomycetota; class Thermoleophilia; order Gaiellales; family JAICJC01; genus DASUHT01. The sequence continues at coordinate 243,794 of JBBRMM010000004.1, read as the reverse complement.
CTGCACGCGCTGGCCGGCGCGTACCTGGACGGTCTCGAGGCCTACCCCGGCCGGGCGCGAGTGGTCTTCGCCTGCAAGGCGAATTCCACCGTCGGAGTGCTGCGCGAGGTGCTCGACTGCGGGCTCGGCGCTGACGTCGCTTCGGAGGGCGAGCTGGCGCTGGCGCTTGCCGCGGGAGCCGATCCGACGAGCCTCGTCGTCCACGGCAACAACAAGTCCGATGCCGACCTGGCGTCGGCGATCGGGGTCGGCGCGGGCCTGGTGGTGGTCGACCACGTCGACGAGCTGGATCAGATCGAGCGGCTGGCCCGAGCGGCCGGCCGTGTCCAGCCGATCCTGACGCGGGTGACGCCGGGGATAGAGGCCGACACCCATCACAAGATCGTCACCGGGCATGCCGCGTCCAAGTTCGGGTTTGCGCCGGCGGCGGCGCTCGACGCGCTCGACCGCGCCGCCGGGCTCGGCCACCTCGATCCGCGGGGCCTGCACGTGCACCTCGGCTCGCAGATCCGCGACCTGCGCACCTACCTGGAGGCGGTGGGCTGGCTGGCCGAGTTCATCGACGAGCACGGCCTGGGCGATCTGGGAGTGCTCGATCTGGGCGGTGGGCTGGCGATCGCCCACACCGACCGCGAGGACGCGCCCGAGGTGCGATCGTCGATCGAGCGCACCGCGCTTGCCGTGTCCGAGGCGATGCTCGCCCGGGGCCTGCCACTGCCCGAACTGATCGTCGAGCCCGGGCGTTCGATCGCAGGACCGGCCGGTGTCACCCTGTACACGGTCGGTGCGACCAAATGCACCCCGGGCGGGGTCACCTACGCCGCTGTGGACGGGGGCATGTCCGACAACCCGCGACCCGCCCTGTACGGCGCTCGTTACCAGGCGATGGTGGCCGATCGGGCCGACGCGCCCGCCGAGGTGACCTACACCATCGCGGGCAAGCACTGCGAATCGGGCGACGTCCTGATCGAGGACATCCGGCTGCCGGCCCTGCGATCCGGCGACGTGCTGGTCGTGCCCGCCACCGGGGCGTACTCGGCCAGCATGGCATCCACCTACAACGCACTGCCGCGAGCCGCCGCCGTCATGGTTGCAGAAGGCGAGGCGCGGCTCATCGTGCGCCGCGAAACGATTGACGATCTGTTGGCGCGGGAACTGCCGCCGGCCTGAATTCGGCCTTCCCGCGGCCGATCACGCAGGGTGAATGTCGCCCGTCGCGACCCGCGCACTCTCGGTCTGTGTAATTCGTTGCCATGATCCTGGCCTGCCTGGTCGTGGTCACGCCTTCGCTGGCCGGGATCTCCCTGTTCCAGAGCCGCATCGCCGCCGACTCGCAGCCGCCCCCCGGGGAGTGGTCGAGCAGCCTCAGCGGAGGCGTCGTCGTGCCCGCCACCAGCGCCTCCCTGCCGGCGGCGTCCGCGTCGGGCATGCGCTCAGGCGCCGACGTGCAGCACAGCCCTTCCCTCGGCTTTGGTGCGACTGCGAACACCCAGCCGCCTGCCGACACCGGCGGCGGCCCTCCAACCGTGGTCAGGCCGTTGGGCATCCACAAGATCAAGCACGTGATCTTCATCAACCAGGAGAACCGCTCGTTCGACTCGTATTTCGGCACCTTCCCCGGGGCTGACGGGATCCGATGCAGGACGGCGTGCCGACGGTGTGCGCCCCCGACCCGAGCAGCGGAGCGTGCGTAAAGCCCTACCACAATGTCGCGGACATGAACTTCGGCGGCCCGCACTCGGCCGCGTCCGCCACCGCTGACATCGACGGTGGGCACATGGACGGCTTCATCGGCCAGGCCGAGAGCGGCCACCTGGGCTGTCTGGGGCGCGGCGTCGTCAACGACCCACAATGCTCGTTCCAGCCCGAGAACCCCGACGTGATGGGATATCACGACCAGCGCGAGATCCCCAACTACTGGGCCTACGCACACAACTTCGTGCTCCAGGACCACCTGTTCGAGCCCAACTTCGGCTGGAGCGAGCCCGCCCACCTGTACATGGTGTCCGGCTGGTCGGCCCGCTGCCTGTCGCCGTTCCTGCCCATGACGTGCACCACCGACCTCGTCAATCCGGGTGCGGTGCACCGCTCGCCGACCGACCCCCAGTACGGCTGGACGGACATCACGTACCTGCTCCACAGGCACCACGTGAGCTGGAAGTACTACGTGTCGTCTGGGCTCACACCGGACTGCGCGAGCGGTGCGATGAGCTGTGTTCACGAACCTCTGAACGCCGCCACCCCGTCGATCTGGAACCCTCTGCCGCGGTTCACGACGGTGCGGCAGGACGGCCAGCAGGGCAACATTCAGAACTCCACCAACTACTTCGCCGACGCTCGCGCCGGCACCCTCCCGGCGGTGTCCTGGCTGGTGCCCAACGAGGCCAACTCCGAGCATCCTCCAGCGCTGGTCAGCGACGGCCAGGCCTGGGTCACGCGGGCAGTGAGCGCCGCCATGACCGGCCGGGACTGGAAGTCCACCGCGATCTTCGTGCGGTCAGGCCCGGTCAGTCCGAGCCGAAGCGGGCGACGCCGACGTGTGTCGCCTTCACGACGGCGGCGGCGTCGGCGAACTGGTACACGAGCAGGGTGCCGTTGCCGAAGCGCGCAGGCACCGGGAACACCAGCTGACCGGTGACGGTGCCGCCCGCTGCGATCGCCAGACCGACCAGCGGCCGCGGCACCCCGGCGCCGACGGCTGCGAGGAACGGGTGGAGGTTGGCGTCCAGCAGCCAGAACTGCGTCAGCCCGACCCGGTTGATGGCGGCCGCTCTGTTGGTCAGGGTGACCGTGACCACGGCGTACTCGGTGGTGCCCGGAGGGATCACCTTGACGTGCACCGAGTGGCGCCAACCGATCGACCTCAGCCGGACGGAGATGTCGTCCAGTTGCAGCGCCTGACCGACGTCGGCCACCGTGTAGATGCGTCCGCCCAAACGGACGGTGCCCGATTTCGGCAGCACGGTCACCGTGCGGATGGTCGAAACCGCGGTGCTCGGTTGCGACGCCGAGCCGCCGCTCGAACAGCCTGCCGGTGCCGACATCGTCAGCGCACCGAGGCAGAGCGCGATCAGGCGCCGGATGGCTTGCCGTCCTTCTCGACCTGGCGGCGCAGCGCGCCCAGCGACAGCCCTTCCATCGACAGGAAGACGAAGCCGACGCCGACACCGAGCAGCGCCTCGATCAGCTGCAGCCCGATCGAGAAGGTGACCGCGGAGTTGGGGTCGACGTTGTACAGCACGCTCAGTCCACCGGCGGTGACACCCTGGAAGACACCCAGATTGCCCGGTGTGATCGGGAACAGCTGGACCAGATTCGACGCCAGGAACACCACCCCTGCGGCACCCACCCCGAGCTCGATGTGATACGCCCGCATGGCCCAGAATATCCCCGCCAGCTGCGCGAGCCACGAGAGCGTCGACGTGGCGAGCCCCCACGCCAGCAGCCGCGGTCGGCGGAAGATCGCCTGCCCCTGGCGCAGCGACTGGACGGTCGAGGTGAAGCCGATGCCCAGCAGGTGCCACCAGCGTTCGACGTAGGCGTCGTCTTTGGTCGTCGGCATCCGATGGCGGCGGACCCGCGCCCACAGCTCGATTCCCGCCGCCACAGCCCCAACGAACAGAATCACCCCGGACAGCACGGCCAGCAGGTTGACCGCCTGACGGGGCACGGGTACGTAGATGATGATGCCCACCAGTACCGCGATCAGGGTGAGCCCGGACAGGATCTGCTCGGTGACCAGGGTGCCGACCGCGGTCGAGACCGGCAGGTCGACTCCCCGCGCCCCCAGCCTGCGCCGCAGGACGGTCACCCGCGCCACCTCGCCCAACCGGGCGAACAGGATCGTGTTGAGGAGAAAGCCGACGAAGATCGCCGGCACCACATCGCGCAGGGAGGCGTCGATCGTGCGCTCACCGTGGTCGTCTTCGATCGCATCCAGCGCCGCCTGCCAGGTGAGCGCCTTGGCCGCCACCGACCCGAGGTTTGCGGCCAGCGCGAGCAGGACGAACCCCACTCGCGCGTGGGTGAACACGTCGGCCACCACCCCGAAGCTGAACCTCTGGGACAGGGCGAACACGAGCACCGCCACGGCGAGCGCACCCGCGCCGGCCTTGAGTGCCCGCCGCCGGTGCGGCCGCAGCTGCTCGGCGAGCGTCGACACGGGCACGAACTCGAGGCCGCGCTCGCGGGCAGTGGCGATGATGGCCGGAAGAGCTGCCACGGTCTGGCTGCGGTCGCCGTCGGCGCCCGATCCGTCGCCGTCGTGCAGCAGCAGGATGGTGCCCGGCTCCAGCACGGATGCGCAGCGGGCCACGATCGTGGGGACGCCGGGGCGGGCCGTGTCGAAGATCGTCCCCCGCCACCCGACCACCCGGTAGCCGAGCTCGCGCGCGACGCGGACGACGAACGGACTGCGAAACCCGTGCGGGGTGCGGAACAGCCGTGTCACCCGGTCGCCGGCGGCCTCGTGCAGCGACGCCTCCGCAGTCCGCAACTGGTGCGCGATCTGCCTGGGCCCCGCGAGTGCCAGCAGCGAATGGTCGTCGCCGTGGCTGGCCAACTCGTGCCCGTCCTCCACGATCCGCCGCGCGAGCTCGGGGTGGGCGCGCACGTTGCGTCCGAGGCAGAAGAAGGTCGCCCGCACGCCGCTCTCGCGCAGTACCTCCAGAACGCGCGGCGTCCATTCCAGGCTCGGCCCGTCGTCGAACGTGATCGCGATCTGCCGGCCGGGTGCGACACCGGGGCCGATCACGCGGCCGAACACCGGTGCGTTGGGGCTGAAGGTCGCCCATGCCCAGGCGATCAGGGCCAGCAGCGCCGAACCCACGAGCAGGCGCCCGTAGGTCTTCGGCAGCTGCTCGCCGACGATCGCGGCGGTCACCACCCACGCGCAGGACGCGGCTACGAAACGAGCGATGACTTCGCGTTTGCCCACGTCGGCTGCCTACCCGCGATGAGGTCGGTGTAGTAGGTCTCGAGCTGCTGTGCGACCCGCGGCCACGCATACCGCTCGAGTGCGGTGCGGCGGCCCTCGGCGGCCATCGCCGCACGCCGCTGCCCGTCGTCGAGCAGGTCGGCGAGGGCCGCCGCGAACCGCTCCGCCGAGTCGGCGGGATCGACCAGGTAGCCCTGCCGCCCGTGCTCCATGACCAGCTGGAAGCCCGAGATCCTGCTGGCGGCGATGGCCCTGCCGCAGCTCATCGCCTCCACCAGCACCATGCCGAACGACGCCCGGTTGCAGGGCGTGCAGAACACGTCGCCGGTGACCAGGTAGTTGGGCCGGCTGCGGTTCAGCCTCCCGGCGAAGTGCACCCCGGGGCGCAGGTCGTCGGTCACCTGGCGCTCGTACCTCGCGCGCAACGGGCCGTCGCCGACCACGATCAGACGCACGCCCAGGCCACGTTCGCGATGCAGCAGCCGGTAGGCCTCGATCATGGTGTCGAGCCCGTTGCGGGGATCGAAACGGCCGATGAAGACGATGTTCTGGTGGTCGCCCAGCAACTCGCGCACGGGCTCCGCCTCGGGCGAGAAGTGCGCGGTGTCGATCCCGTTGGGGATCACGTGGTAGGCGTACGGGAAGTACGGGGCCAGCGACCCGATGCACGCCTCGCTGACGCAGATCCGCCCGTCCAGACGCTCGATCCAGGGCCTGATCCACGCCGCTTCGATGTCCATCCCGGACGTGGCCGGGAAGACCGAGTGGAAGGTCGCCACCGACAGCGCGTCGTACGGCGTCTGGGCGATCCCCCAGGCCGGAAACGGTGGATTGTAAGGCGCGTGCACGTGCACCACGTCGAACCGGCGCTCGCGGAACAGCGTCCCCAGCTTGCGGCCCAGCCGGGGGTGGTAGGTGTGCTGGGTCTGGGCGTGATTGCCCCAGAACGGGACGTACAGCGGCACCGACCAGCCCAGTCGGACGATCTCGAAGGTCGGCTCCGGGACGGCCATGTCGTCGTCGGCGGCGGCCGGGCGGCGAAGCAGGTTCCCGGTCACCACGGTGACCTCGTGTCCGAGCTCCGTGAGCGCCCGCGCCTGTCCGTCGACGTGCTCGGTGATGCCGCCCAGCAGCGGGTAGTAGAAGTCGGTCACGATCGCGATCCGCATCCGGCGGATGCTATCGGACGGGCCTTTTGGCCCCCCTTGGCGAGTCGCCCGGCCGCATCGTTGGGCTCCCCCGCAGCCGTTGATGCCAAGGCTCGGGGTGACCGTTGGCACTCTCGGCGAGAGTGTGCCAACGGCACCGCGGTATACTGAGTCTGCTATGCCGATCTACGAGTATCGCTGCGAGAACGAGCATCGATTCGAGGTGCTGCAGAAGTTCACCGACGAGGCGCTGACCGCGTGTGAGCAGTGCGGCGCCCCGGCCCGGCGGGTGCTGCACCCGGTCGCGATCCACTTCAAGGGCTCCGGGTTCTACTCCACCGACTACGGCCGGGCGAAGAAGTCGGCCGCAGCGGACTCGAAGACCGATTCCGGCGAATCGAAGTCGAACTCCGATTCGGGGGGCGGCGACTCGAAGAAGCCCACGGAATCCGGCTCGTCCGGCGGCGGGGAGAGCAAGAAGGCCGCCGAGGCGTAGCCTCCGTGCGTGGTGCTACTTGACGATGCAGCCCGGCGCGTAGAGCTGGCTTGCGGGGGCCGGTATCGGGGCCGCGCTGCCGAGGAACATGCCCACCACCAGGCGGTTCTGCGGCACCGACGACAGCACGTCCTGGCCGCCGATCACCTGCGGGGTGCCGCCCAGATGGCATTCCAGGGTGCGGCCGGCGCGGAACTTGACCCACGCCAGCGCGAGCATGTCGGTGGCGTTCAGGTCGGTGGCGAGCGGCCGCGCGATGGCGCGGCCGATCGACGGCAGGTTGAAGATGTTGGAGGGCTGGGCGAGCTGATGGGCGAGCGCCTGCATCACGCGCTGCTGGCGCTGCTCGCGGGTGATGTCCGAGTCGCGGGGGTTGGTGGTGTGCCGGATCCGCGCGTAGGCGAGTGCGTGGCGGCCGTCGAGATGGATCGTCCCTTTCTTGAAGTGCCACAGGAAGCCGTCGAACTTCTGCGACGAGATCACCGGGTAGGGGTTGACCACGGTGACGCCGCCGAGCGAGTCGATCAGTTCCCGAAACCCCTTGAAGTCGACGAGCACGACGTGGTTCACCCTCAGGCTGGTGAGGTTGTCGATGGTATGGATCAGAAGTGGCGGGCCGCCCCACGAAAAGGCGGCGTTGATTTTCGACCGGCCGTGGCCGGGGATCGGGACGTAGAGGTCTCGAGGGATCGACAGCATCGACACCAGGTGCTTGCCGGGGTCGGTGCGCACGAGCAGGATCGAGTCCGAGCGGGCGCCGGCGACGGCATTCGACGTGCGGCTGTCGCTGCCCATGATGAGGCTGATCGTGGGGGTGGTGAAGATGTCGCCGCCGGGGGCGAGTGCGGCCCGCGTCCGCGCGCCGACACGTTTGTTGGCGTTTGCCATCTCACCCGCGAAGGCTCGGTAGCCGAGGTATACCCACCCCGCCAGCGCGATCAGCACCACCGCCATCCCCAGGGCGATCCCGCGCTTCCAGCCGATCCGCCTCCGGCGGCGGGGAGGCGTCGCGCCGGGCGTTGCGACCGGCCTGCCCGGCAACCGGCGCATGTCCGGGGCCTGCAGCCCCTCGGGCGTCCGCGGTGCGCCGATGGTTTCCGCCCGGCCGCCGCTGAAGTCGAACCGCGCGGACTCTGGGTCGCTGCCGGATCTCCCCCCGCGATAGGTGCGGAAGGGCTTGGGCGGTTTCGGCTCCGACACCCCGGTATGTTAGCCACCCACATGTTGGAATCCTCCAAATCTGCGGTGGTCGGCGTCGATCTGGGAGGCACCACCGTCAAGGCGGGCCTGGTGTCGCCCGCCTACGAGCTGCTGGCTCACGACGCGGTGCCCACCGACACTTCCAGCCAGGGCGCGCTGCTGAACTCGATCGAGCGGCTGGTGGCCGGCGTGCGGGGATCCACCGCGGTGCCCGCCGTCGGCTTCGGGCTGCCCTCGCAGATCGACCAGCGCAGCGGCCGGGTGGCCGACTCGATCAACGTCCCGATCGTCGACCTGCCGTTCGTCGACGAGATGACGCGCAGGCTGGGAGTCCCGGTGAAGATCGACAACGACGCCAATGTGGCCTGCCTGGCGGAGGTACGGATCGGCGCCGGTCACGGTGCCCGCGACGTGGTCATGCTCACGCTCGGCACCGGGGTCGGAGGCGGGCTGGTGCTGAACGGCGAGCTGTACCACGGGGCCACCGGGTACGGCGGCGAGCTGGGCCACATGGTGATCGACGAGCATGGGCCGCGCTGCCAGGGCCACTGCCCCAACCACGGCTGCCTCGAGGCGCTGGCGTCGGCATCCGGGCTGGTGCACGCGGCGTCCGAGGTGGCGGACGCGAATCCGCGGGGGCCGCTGGCACGCGCGTTCGCCGCGGGCACCCGGGTGGATGCGCGCTACGTGATCGACAACGGACTGGCCGGCGATCCCGACTGTGTCGATGCGCTCGCGCGGGTGGGCCGGCACCTGGGCGTCGGCATCGCCAACTACGTCAACGTGTTCAATCCCGAGCTGGTGGTGATCGGCGGCGGCATCGCCTCCGCAGGGGAGCTGATCCTCGCTCCTGCACGTGCCGAGGCGGGCGCGCGGGCGCTGCGCCCGCCGTGGGACGTTGTCAAGATCGTCCCCGCCGAGTTGGGCAACGGGGCGGGCGTCCTGGGCGCCGCCGCCCTCGTCCTGTGAGCGCCGCGGCTGGGGATCCGCATGCCGCGCTGGTCGTCTGTCCGACCCCGATCGGCCACCTGGCCGATATCACGCTGCGGGCCCTTGACGAGTTGCGCGGCGCAGACGCCGTCGCGTGCGAGGACACCCGCCACACCGGCCGACTGCTGGCCCACCACGGGATCAAGGCGCCTCTCGTCTCGCTGCACGAGCACAACGAGCAGGCGCGGGCCGCGGAGCTGATCGAGCGGATCGGCGCCGGCCAGCGGATCGTGCTCACCAGCGACGCCGGCATGCCGGCCGTCTCCGACCCGGGAGCGCGGCTGATCGCGGAAGTGGCTTCCGCGGGGCTCGTGGTCACCGTGCTGCCGGGGGCGTCGGCGGTGACGACCGGACTCGTCGCGTCGGGCCTGGCCGGGGGAGGGTTCGTGTTCGCGGGCTTCCTGCCGCGCACGAAGGCGCATCTGAACACGCTGCTCGATCGGCTTGACCCGACCGGTTTGCCGATCGTCGCTTTCGAGTCGCCCAAACGGCTGCCGGCGTCGCTACGCGTCCTGGCGGCCCGGGCCCCGACCCGTCCGGCGGCGGTCTGCCGGGAGCTGTCCAAACTGCACGAGCAGATCGCGCGCGGCACACTCGAGGAGCTGGTGGAGACGTTTGCGGTCTCCCCCCGCGGCGAGATCACCCTCGTGCTCGGCGCCGTCTCCAGCTCCGTCCCGGGGGAGGTCGATCCGGCCGCCCTGGCGGAGCTCGCCGCCGCGGTGGGTGCCCGGCGGGCGGCCGACCTCGGCTCACGGCTCAGCGGCGTGCCGCGTAACGCGCTCTACCGGGCGCTGACCACATCGGCGGCCAGCCCGCGCCGGCAGTCGCCGCACACGTGACGCCCGTGGAACGCGTCCAGGTTGTCGGTCCTCCCGCAGAACACGCATGAATCGCGGGGGCGCGAGAGCACGATCTCGTCGCCGCGCACGCTGATCTCCAGCGGGTCGCGCACCGCGATCTCGAATCGCTTGCGGATCTCGACCGGGATCACGATCCGCCCCAGCTCGTCCACCCTGCGCACGACCCCGCCTGCCGTCGGCCTTGTCGTTCGTCGGATGCCGTCCGTGGCGTCCCTTGCGACCCTGCCCATCGCGACCCTCGCTGCCGAGTAGGATTGAACCCCTGTGCGTCTGAGCATAGTCTCTTGGCGCGGGGTTTGCCACCCCCCGACTTGACCATGACCTTCTCTGTCACAACACCCATCTACTACGTGAACTCCGATCCGCATCTGGGGCACGCATACACGACGGTCGCGGCCGACGTCCTCGCTCGCCATCACCGCCGCCGCGGTGAGCAGGTGTTCTTCCTCACCGGCACCGACGAGAACGGCACCAAGGTGGCGACGGCGGCCGGCGAGGCCGGATATCCCGGTCCGCAGGAGTTCTGCGACGCGATGAGCGCCCGCTTCCGCGCGCTGGCCGCGATCCTCGGATCGAGCCACGACTACTTCATCCGCACCACCGAGCCCGAGCATGCCCGCCGCGTCCAGGATCTGATGCTCAAGCTGCGCGATGCGGGCCAGTTGTACGAGGGCACCTACTCCGGCCTGTATTGCACCGGCTGCGAGCTCTACTACGCCGAGTCCGACCTGATCCAGCCTGGCAACATCTGCCCCCTGCACAAGCGGCCGGTCGAGTGGTTCGAGGAGCGCAACACGTTTTTTCGGCTCTCCGACTGGGGAGCGCGGCTGCTCGAGCTGTACGACGCCGACCTCGCGTTCGTGCGTCCACGGGCGCGCTACAACGAGGCCCGTAGCTTCATCGAGTCCGGGCTCGAGGACGTCTCGTTCACCCGCCAGACGCAGACCTGGGGGATCCCGCTGCCGTGGGACGACACGCAGGTGGTGTGGGTGTGGGCGGACGCGCTCTTCAACTACCGCACCGGCCTCGAGTACGGCCTCGGCCATGACGTCAGCGACACCTTCTGGCCGATCTCGCTGCATCTGCTGGGCAAGGACATCCTGCGCGCCCACTGCATCATCTGGCCGGCGATGCTGATGGCCGCCGGATACGAGCCCCCGCGCAAGCTGTTCGTGCACGGGTACCTGACGGTCGGCCAATCCGAGGACAAGATGTCGAAGTCGCTGGGAAACGCCATCGACCCGATTGCCGTGATCGAGCGGCTGGGGCTCGACGCGCTGCGCTTCTACGTGCTGCGCGAGGTGCAGTTCGGCCAGGACGGTGGCGTCTCGAATGCGGGTCTGGAGCGCCGCTACGAGACGGAGCTGGCGAACGACCTCGGCAATCTCGTCTCCCGGACCACCGCCATGATTGTCCGCTATCGCGACGGCCGCGTTCCCGCCGGCTCGAGCGCGCTGGCGGCGGTCGACGCGGCGGTGGCCGAGCGGCTCGACGTGTTCGACCTGACCGGCGCTCTGGAGCAGATCTGGACGCTCGTCCGGGCGGCCAACCGGTTCGTGGAGGAGCGGGCGCCCTGGACGCTCGCCCGCAGCGACGACCCGGCTGACGCCGTCGCCCTCGACGACACGCTGTACACGCTGGCCGACGCGGTGCGATCGTTGGGAGTGCTGCTTTGGCCGTACATCCCGGGATCGGCCGAGGCGATGCTGGCGGCGGTCGGCGATCCCGGCGCGACCGCCTGGGAGCGGGCCGGGCTGGGGCTGCTCGAGGCCGGCTCGGTGGTCGTGCAGCCGCCGCCGCTGTTCCCCAAGATCGAAGCGTGATCGACTCTCACGCGCACCTCGATGCGTGCCGAGAGCCGGCCGACGAGTTGGTCGCCGAGGCCGCTCTGGCGGGCGTCGGCAGGATCCTGACCGTCGGCCGCGAGCAGGCGGTCGCACTGGCGGAGCGGTTCGACGGCGTCTGGGCGGTGGTCGGCTGGCACCCGCATGAGGCGGGCGATGTGGACGACCCGGGCGCCATCGAGCCGCTGCTTGCGCACCCGCGGGCGGTGGCCGTCGGGGAGTGTGGCCTGGACTACCACCGCGACCACGCCCCGCGCGATGCGCAGCGGAGGGTGTTCGAGGCGCAGGTCGCGATCGCCAACCGCGCCGGCAAGCCGCTGGTGATCCACACTCGCGACGCCGACGACGACACCTTCGCCGTGCTCGAGTCAGCCCGGGTGCCGGTCGTCCTGCACTGCTTCTCGTCGGTCGGCCGACTGGACGATGCGATCGCCCGCGGCTACTACTGCTCGTTCGCCGGCAACGTCACCTACCGGTCGGCGGACGATCTGCGCGCGGCGGCAGCACGAGTCCCGGCCGAGCGCCTGCTGGCCGAGACGGACAGCCCGTATCTCTCGCCGCTGCCGCATCGCGGCACCCCCAACCGGCCGGCGCTGGTGATGCTCACCCTCGAGGTGCTGGCCGGAGCGCGTGGGACGCCGCCCGGGGAGCTTGCGGCTCAGCTGGATGCCAATGCCGACAGGGTGTTCGGGCTTCGGTGACACGCCAGATCTCTCTCGCCCGCCTGGCCGAGTTCGGCGTCACGCCCGACCGCGACCTCGGCCAGAACTTCCTGATCGACGACAATCTGCTCGAATTGGCGGGGCGGATGATCGACCTCACCGCCGATGACATCGTGCTCGAGGTGGGTGCCGGTCTGGGTGTGCTCACCGACTGGCTGTGCGAGCGGGTCTCGCTGGTGCACGCGTTCGAGATCGACCGCCGGCTGGAGCCCGCGCTCAGCCATACGCTGGCCGGTCGCACGAACGTGCGGCTGCGCTTCGAGGACGCGCTGGACGTGGATCTGGCCGGACTCGACCCGCCGCCGACGGTGATGGTCTCGAACCTCCCCTACAGCGTCGCCACGCCGGTGGTGGTCACGGCTCTGCCTGTGGTGCCGCGGTTCTGCGTGATGGTTCAGCGCGAGATCGCGGAGCGCTTCTTCGCCGCTCCTGCGACGAAGGCCTACGGGGCGGTGTCGGTGCTGGTGCAGCTGACCTGCCGGCGAGTGGGTGTGCGGCGTGTCTCGCGCCGGGTGTTCGTCCCCGAGCCCAACGTCGACTCGGCGCTGGTCGCGTTCGAGCGGCGATCGGATGCACCGATCGGCGAGGACTGGCCGTGGCTCGTGCAGGTCGTGCACGCGGCGTTCGCCTACCGCCGCAAGACGATTGCCAACTCGCTGTTGCTGGCCGGACTGCCGGCCCCCCCGGCCGAGCTGGCCGCGCTCCGCGCGGAGCAGCTCGAACCGCAGCGGCTGGCCGAGCTTGCGCGTGAGCTCGCACGATGACGGTGCTGCGGCTGCGCGCGCCCGCCAAGCTGAACCTGGTGTTGACGGTCGGCCCTCGCCGCACCGACGGCCATCACCGGCTCTCGACGCTGTTCCAGGCCATCGACCTGTACGACGAGCTGGAGATCGAGCCCGCGTCGGAGACCAGCGTCGAGGGGTTCGCCGACGACACGCTGGTGGCCGCCGCGCTGGACGCGCTCGGCGAAACACGGCGCGTGCGGCTGACCAAGCGGATCCCGGTCGCCGCCGGTCTCGGCGGAGGGTCGTCCGATGCGGCGGCGGTGCTGCGCGGCCTGCGGGGCGCGCGCAACGTCAACCAGCTGTACGCGATCGCACGCACGCTGGGGGCGGACGTGCCGTTCTTCCTGAGCGGTTGCGAGGCGGCGATCGGCACCGGCCGCGGTGACCGGATCGCCCCCCAACCGGACTTCCCGCGCGGGCACGCCTTCGTCCTGATCGCATCGGATCGCGGGCTCTCGACCGCCGACGTGTTCGCCGGGGCCACGCCGTCGGACATCTTCCCGGCCCGGCACGGCGAGCTGATCCGCCGCGTGCACACGGTGCGCTCGGCGGCGGACGTGGCGGCGATGATCGTCAACGACCTCGAGCCGGTGGTGCTGTCGATGCGGCCCGAGCTGGCCGGGTCGCTCGATCGCCTGCGGAGCGCCGGTGCGCTGGGCGCGGCGGTCACCGGCAGCGGCCCGACGGTGTTCGGGGTGTTCGAGAACCGCGCCGTTGCGGAAGCGGCCGCGGCGGCGATACCCGGCTCCATCCCGGCGTCGCCTCTATAGTTCCGGTGATGGCCAAGTGGAACATCTCGGGTGACACGGTGACCCTCGAGGATGGGAGTCAGCGCCGCCGCTCGCCGACGCGCTGGCTGCGTCAGAACAGCCTGCGGATCGCCGTCGTGCTGGGCCTTTCCGAGGCCGCGGCCGCATTCCTGTACGGCCACCGGCTGCTGATGCTCGTGATCGGTGTGGTGGCTGTGTTCGGGTACCTGAACGTCCGCCACCGCCTGCCCGGCGCCGTCCGCCGCCCGCTGTGGGTGATCGTGATGGCCCAGGCGATCGCCGGGCTGGTGGTTCCCGCCATCTACGCCGGCATCTTCATCTTCACGGTGATCGCCGTGCTGATGCTGCTCGTACTGGTGCTCGTGCTGCTGGGCGACCGCCGCCGCTGACGGCCGCGCGGTCGACCTCGGTGGTCGGCGTCTCCGCGGTGTGGGGTGGCCGAGTCCGAGCGGCTGGGGCGGTGCCAGGCACCCTCACGGAAGCGTCACGCAACGGTGACCCGGTCCGTACGGGGTCTGACCCCGGGGTGGGGTCGGGGTGGGGTGGGTCTCGCTCGTTCAGGCTGTGGTGGGGATGAAGATGCGGTCGATCTCGGCCAGCGTGGCGGGATCCAGTTCGAGGTCGCCGGCCCCGGAGTTGGCGCGCACGTGGTCGGCTTTCAGGCTGCCGGCGATGACCGCGGTGACACCGTGCTGCTGGATCGCCCAGGCCAGGACCACGCACGCCAGCGGCGCGTCCAGCCGGCTCGCGACCGTCTGCAGGTGCCCGAGGCGCGCCGCCGCGTCAGCCACCCGGGTGGCCGCCAACTCGCCTGAGCGCCAGTCGTCCTCGCCGAAGGTCGTGTCCGCCGAGAGCGCGCCTGACAGCAGCCCCGAGCCGAGCGGCGAGTAGCACAGGTAGCCGATACTCTGCTCGGCGAGCCATGGCAGGAGCGCTTCGCGGTCGGACTGCTCGATCAGCGAGAACTCGTTCTGCACCGAAGCGACCGGGTGGATCGGGAGGCAGCGCTCGATCAGGCTGCGGTCGAAGTTGGAGACGCCGATGTGCCGCACGAGGCCCTCGCGCGCCAGCTCGGCCATCGCGCCCCACGTCTCCTCGACGGGAACGGCGTCGTCGCTCCAGTGCACCTGGTAAAGGTCGATGTGGTCGATCCCGAGCCGGCGCAGCGACCCCTCGACCGCGGTTCGGATCTGGTCGGGGCGGATGCCGGAGCCCTCGTCGTCGGGGGCGACCTTCGTGAACACGAGCATCTGGTCGCGCCGGCCCTCGATCGCCCGGCCGACCAGCTGCTCGGACACGCCGTCGCCGTACACCTCGGCGGTGTCGATCCAATTCTGCCCGCAATCGAGCGCAGTTCGCATGGCGTCGATCACCTCGGCGTCGGGCCGTCGTTCACCCCACGAGCGACCACCGGCCTGCCAGGCTCCGTAGCCGACCACCGTGATCTCCGGGCCGCCGGCCCCCAAACGTCGCATGCGCATGCCTCTCTCCTTTGCTCGACTGCCCGGGAATCTAACCGCTGACGATCGCCGCGGGCTCCCCTATACTCGATCCGCCCCGAGCCCTCGATGGGGCGTGGCCAAGTGGTAAGGCAACGGGTTTTGGTCCCGTGATCCCTGGTTCGAATCCAGGCGCCCCAGCTTCGAGCACCCTCCGACATGAACTCGCCCTCTCTCGCATGCGTGATCCTTGCCGCCGGAAGGGGCACCCGCATGCGCTCGACGACTCCCAAGCTGCTGCACGAGGCGTGCGGCCGGCCGCTGCTCGGGTGGACGCTCTCGGCGGTCGAAGGGTTGGCTGCCGATCCCGCGATCGTGGTCGTCCCGCCGGACTCACCCGCGCTCGAGGCGATGCTGCCCGAGTGGGCGTCGGCGGCGGTGCAGCGCACGGCCCGCGGCACCGGTGACGCGGTGGCGGCGGCCGGACCGGCGCTGGGCGGCTTCGAGGGCGACGTGCTGGTGCTCAACGGAGACCACCCGCTGCTGGACGCCGACACCCTGCGTTCGCTGGTGTCGGCCCACCGCGACGCGGGGGCCGCAGCCTCGGTGCTCTCGATCACCCGCAGCGAGACCATCGGAGCGGACTTCGGGCGGATCGTGCGTGCCGGAGACGGCGCTGTGGAGGGCATCGTCGAGGTACGCGATGCGACGCCGCAGCAGCGCGAGCTGACCGAGGTCAACTCCGGCTACTACGTCTTCGCCGCGCCGCTCTTGTGGGCTGTGCTGGAGCGGGTCGAGGCCGCCAACGACCAGGGCGAGCTCTACCTGACCGACGTGATCGGCATCCTTGCCCGCGAGGGCCACACGGTGCGCGCTCATCACCACCCCGACGCGACGGTGGCAAAGGGTGTGAACACGCGCGCCGATCTTGCCGAGGCCGCCGCCGAGCTGCGCCGGCGGATCGCCCACGCCCACATGCTCGCAGGGGTCACGATTGTCGACCCGGCGACGACGTACATCGACGCCGGCGTGACCATCGAGGCCGACGTCGTCCTGCAGCCGTTCACGACCCTGCGCGGCACCACCCACGTCGAGACCGGCGCCGTGGTCGGGCCGCACGCGGTGGTGTGGGACACGCGGGTCGGGCCGCGGGTGACGGTCGGCCCCTTCTGCTACACGCGGCCGGGCACGATACTCGAGGCCGGATCGCATGCCGGGCGGTTTGTCGAGATCAAGAACGCCCGGCTGGGCGAGGGCGCGAAGGTGCCGCATCTGTCGTACGTCGGCGACGCGGACGTGGGGCCGCGGACGAACATCGGCGCGGGCAGCATCACCGCCAACTACGATGGTGAACGAAAGCAGCGCACCGTGATCGGGGCTGACGTCCACGGCGGCAGCGACAATGTCTTCATCGCTCCCGTGACGATAGGAGACAGAGCGTGGACGGCGGCTGGATCGATCATCACCGACGACGTACCCGCCGACGCGCTGGCGGTGGCCCGTGCAAGACAGAAGAACATCGAGGGATATGCCGAACGACGGCGCCATTAGCGTCGAGTCACCGCTGCCGCTGTTCTCGCCGATCGGCGTCAGGGCCCCGGTTGTGAGCCCCGACGGGCGGCACGCCTCATGGATGGAGCGTGCGCCGCACAAGCGGCTCATGCTCTTCAGTGGGCGGTCGAACCCCGAGCTCGGCGAGCGGATCGCCGAGCATCTCGGCCTGCAGCTCGGCGAAGCGCTGCTGAAGACCTTCACCAACGGTGAGGTGTATGTCCGTTACGAAGAATCGATCCGCGGCTCCGACGTGTTCATCGTCCAGTCGTGCAGCTCTCCCACCAACGACTCGCTGATGGAGCTCCTGATCATGGTCAACGCCGCGCGGCTGGCCTCCGCCAAGCGCATCACCGCGGTGATGCCGTGGTATCCGTACGTCCGCCAGGACAAGAAGAGCATGCCGCGCGAGCCGATCACCGCCAAGCTCGTCGCCGACATGCTCGAGGCCGCCGGCGTCGACCGCGTGCTGACGATGGATCTGCATGCCGGCCAGGTGCAGGGATTCTTCCGGGCGCCGGTCGACCACATGACGGCCGCACCGATGCTGGCCGACCACTTCAAGTTGCTGATCCGCCCCGATCCGGACGGCGTGGTGGTGGTGGCAGGGGATGCCGGGCGCACCAAGCTGGCCAAGAAATTCTCGGAGATGCTCGGCGTCGGCTTGGCCATCATCAGCAAGGAGCGGCCCGAGCAGCAGGTGGCCGTGGTCACCAACGTGATCGGGCGGGTGCGCGGCAAGGTCTGCATCGTCATCGACGACATCATCGACACCGGCGGCACGTTGTGTGCAGGGGGCGAGGCCCTGATCGAGCACGGCGCCACCGAGGTGTATGCCTGCGCGACCCACGGCGTGTTCTCGGGCAACGCGCTGGAGACGCTCGGTAAGAGCGTCTTCCGGCAGGTGGTGGTGACCGACACCATTCCGGTCGAGCCGATCCACCGCCCCGACAACATCCGCGTGCTGTCGGTGGCGCCGATTCTGGCTGATACCATCTCCAACGTCTTCAACGACGATTCGGTGTCCGAGCTCTTCCACGGTGGCAATCAGCTGTTCTAGCGGGGGAGCCGTGGGGGAAAGACGGGAGCAGGCATGGAACGTGTGAAACTCGAGGTGCGCTCGCGCGAGGGGCGCGGCGGCAAGGACGCCCGTGCGGTACGTGCCGGTGGGGATATCCCCGGCGTGATCTACAAGAAGGGCGTTCCCGACGCGACGGCGATCTCGGTGAATGCGCGCGCGCTGCGTCAGGTGGTGGCCGGTCCGGGTGGCATGCACGCGGTGATCGACCTGTCCATCGACGGCGGCAAGACTGCGCGCACGGCGATCATCAAGGACCTCCAGCTCGATCCCGTCCGTGACACCGTCCTGCACGTCGACCTGCACGAGATCCCGCTGGACGAGAAGATCTCCACCGTCGTTCCGGTGCACCTCGAGGGTGAGCCGCACGGCGTCGCGATGGGCGGGGCGCTCTCGCAGCCGACCCACGAGGTGCACATCTCGGTGCTGCCGACCGCGGTGCCCGAGGCGCTGGTGGCCGACATCAGCGCGCTCGAGATCGGTGGATCGATGCGTCTGGCCGACATCCCTGTGCCCGAGGGCGTGGAGTTCCTGGACGATCCCGACAGCACGGTGATCGCGTCCGTCAGTGCTCCCATCTCCGAGGCAGAGCTCGAGACCGAGGCCGATGTCGAGGCTGCAGCCGCGGCCGCCGAGGAGGCCGAGATCGCCGAGGCCGCTGCGCAGGAGGCGGGCGAGGAAGCTCCGACCGAGGAGTAGGTGGGCCGCACCATGCGGCTGCTCGGACGGTCAGGATCGACGCTCGACCTGCTCGTGGCCGGTCTCGGCAACCCCGGGCGCAAGTACGAGACGACCCGGCACAATCTCGGCTTCCGGGTGGTCGAGCGACTAGCATCCGAGCTGGACGGGTCCTGGCGGTCGAAGTTCAACGGCCGTCTGGCCGAGGTGCGCGACGGTGACCGCCGGATGGCGCTGCTCGAACCGCAGACGTTCATGAACGAATCCGGCAAGACCGTCGCGGTGGCCCTTCGGTTCTTCAAGCTCGACCCCGACCAACTGCTGGTGGTGCACGACGAGATCGACCTCCCACTGGGCGACGTGCGAGCCAAGCTGGGTGGGGGGCTTGCGGGCCACAACGGACTGCGCTCGCTGGAGCAGCACCTCGGCACCAGGGAATTCATGCGCGTGCGGATCGGCGTCGGCAGGCCGGAGCGGGGCGATCCGCGGCCGGTGGCCGACTGGGTGCTGACCCCCTTTGCCCCCGGCACCGACGAGCAGGCGCTGGTCGAGCGCGGCGCGGACTGTGCGCTCGTGGTCGCGCGGGACGGCATCGACGCCGCCATGCGGGAGTTCAACGGAAGCGGTAGGGCTTCCTAGTGGGTCGTCAGGCAACGTTTGCCGCTCTCGCAGCCTGCTTTGGTAGCAGGCTGCTCGCGAAACCTGTCAAGCCTGCGCCTGGACAGGCTGGCGGCTGCAACGCGGCGCGCTGCGGCGTCCTCGGTCGCGCCAAGTGCCAACTATTGGCGCGACCTGCGTCCTGGCATCGTTTGCGTTTCGCTCGCCATCGACACCACCAACGTTGCCTGACGACCCACTAGGCGATCAGCCGGATCCGCGGGCCCTTGCCGGTCTGCACCGGCGCCGCCACCACCTCGGGTGCGCGCTCGTCGAGCCGGCGCTCGAACGCGCGCCGCACGTCCTCACCTTTGAGCCGCGGCTCGGACGTGAGCTTGAAGCACGCCAGCTTGGAGTCGACGCGCCGTACGGCCTCGGGCGGGTCGTACAGCCGTGTGCGCACCTGGTACTCGCTCATGCCTCGTGGTCGTCGGCTCATCGCTGGACAAGCCTAAACGCTGGCGGCGACGGACTCAACCCCGAACGTGCGGTAGAGCTCAGCGGCCGCCGCGTATGCCCACTCGAGCCGGCGCAGTTCCATCCGTTCGTCGGGCGAGTGGATGCTGTCCTCCGCGGAGCCGAAGCCGGTGATGATGGTTGGAGTGCCGCGGGCAGCAAGTGCCGCCCCGACCGGGATCGACCCGCCGCTTCGCACCGCCAGCGGACGCACGCCGGTGGCTCGTGCGACGGCGTCGAAGGCGGCACGCAGCGCGGGCTGCTCGGGGTCGACATACGCGGGTTGGGAGGGTGGCCAAGCACGCAGGTCGAGGGTGGCGTGCGGCGGGCAGGCGGCGCGCAGCCTGGCCTCCAGCCGGTCGTGCATGATCCCGGCCTGCTGGCCCGGCGCGAGCCGCAGCGAGAGCGACGCCCGGGCCTCGTTGGCGATCGAGGTCTTGTGCAGCAGCGGGTCGCCCGCGCCGACCGAGTGCACCGTCAGCGACGGCCGCGCCCATACCCGCTCGTACGCCTCGTCGGCAGCACGAGGATCGCGCGGCTCGGCGCCGGCCTCGGCCAGCAGCTCGGATCCCGTGGGAAGCGAGCTCCAGCCGGCGCGCTCGGACTCCGAAACCGGCGCGATGCCGTCCGCAAAGTCGTCCTCGTGGTCGATGACCGAGCTCAGCACCCGGTGCAGGTCGTGCACCGCGTTCGCCGCCGCACCCCCATACATGCCGGAGTGCAGCTCCCGCTCTCCTGTCGTCAGCCGCAGCTGGAAGCCCACCAGGCCGCGCAGCCCGGTCGTGATCGCCGGCCGGTGTCCGTCCACCATATGGGCGTCGAAGATCACGCCCGCAGCGAAGCGGTCGTCAAGCGTAGCCAGGTGGTCGATCACCGAGTGCCCGCCGACCTCCTCCTCGCCGTCGCACAGCACCCGCACGTTCACGCCCAGCGACCCGTCCTCCGCGAGGTCGAGCGCCGCGCGCAGCAACGCGAAGAAGTTGCCCTTGTCGTCGGACACTCCACGCGCGTACAGCCAGCCGTCGCGCACCTGAGGCTCGAAGGCGGGGCTCGTCCACAACTCGTCGGGGCCGGGGCTCTGGACGTCGTAGTGGCCGTAGATCAGGACCGTGGGCGCTCCTACGACCGACGCCGGGACACGGCCGTTCACCAGTGGGTTGCCGTACGCCTCGGTGACCGTGGCCTCGCCGATCAGGTGGGCGACCCAGTCGGCCGCGAGGCGCAGCTCGCCGGGGTGCAGGCCGTCGCTCGACACGGACGGGATCCGAAGCAGCTCGTACAGCTGCTCGAGGTGCCGGTCAGTGATCGGCGTGGCGCTCGGTGTGCTTGCCACGTGCGATGTCGATCAGGGTGAGCAGGCCGAGCACCGCCGGGATACCGAGCGCGACCAGGAACATCGTGGTAATCGTGCCGTCGTGTCCGGTGGGGGTGTCGCCACCACTGGACGTGGAGGGCGTGGTGGCGGCGAATGCCGCCGCCGGGAGCGCGAGCGCGAGGACGATCGAGTACAGGACAGCGGCGATTCGGCGCACGGGTGAAGACCTCCGTCGATGGTGCGGCTGGGAGCCTACCATCCCCGGCAGGATGGAAGCTCCTCCCGTCACCCACGACGCGCTCGCCGGCGCCGAGCTCGCACTTGAGGCGCTGGTGGCGGACGCCGAGTTCAGCGCCTACTCGAGGCGCACCGCCGGCGAGTCGACGCGTGCGCGTGTCTCCGAGGCACTGCTGCCGCTGCTCG
This sequence comes from Gaiellales bacterium, assembly GCA_038230835.1. GTDB lineage: Bacteria > Actinomycetota > Thermoleophilia > Gaiellales > JAICJC01 > DASUHT01. Next base: position 222,446 of record JBBRMM010000004.1, on the reverse strand, counting down.
TCGCGGGGCTGTGGCGCGGCCGCACCGGGCTCGACCCCCGGGCGCTGGCGGTGATCGTCGCTGACGACGACGCCGCGCGCGCGCTGGCCGAGGACGCGGCGTGGTTTCTCCCCGGCGAGTCGGTGGCCTACCTGCCGTCCCGTGGTGCCGCCTACGGCAGCGGCCTGGACCCGGCGCCGCACCTCGTCGGCGAGCGGTTCCGTGCCCTGGCCACGCTGGCCGCCGGCGGGCTGGTCGCCGTGTCCGCCGCGGCACTCGTGGAGCGGGTCGCGCCGCGTGACCGGCGGCCGCCTCCGGTGGTGCTCGACACCGGCGGCGAGGCCGACTTCGACGATCTCGTGGCGGCGCTCGCACGCGCCGGCTACGAGCGTGCAGACACCGTCGAGGAGCGCGGTCAGTTCTCGGTCCGCGGTGGGCTGGTGGATGTCTTCACCACCACCGACCGCGAGCCGGTGCGGATCGAATTCTCCGGCGACCTGGTGGAGCGCATGTCGGCCTTCTCGGTGTTCACCCAGCGCTCGCTGCGCGACCTGCGGCGGATCGAGATCCACCCGGCGGCCGAGACCGTCGACAGCCGCCCCGGCTGGGGCCACGAGGACGAGGGGCCGCAGGTGCCGGCGGGCCTGGTCGCGCTCGGCTCCGAACTGGTCGAGTTCTCCCGCCTGGTGGCCTGGAATCCCGACGCCCTGGCGTCGGAGGTGCGCGAGGCCGAGGCCGACGTGTCGGAGCGGTTGCGCGACCCCGACCTACGCGGGCGCGGGTACGTTCGTGCATCCGACGTCGAGGCGCTGATCGAGTCCTTGCCGGCGGTCGAGGAGATGCCGCTGGGGCAGCCGTACAGCTTCGACGCCCAACCCCCGGCGCTGGCCTCGTTCGGGGTGGCCGAGGCCGAGAACGAGCTGCGGGCGATGGTCCGTGCCGGGTACCGCGTGCTGGTCTCGTTCCCTCACCGCGGCGAGGCCGAGCGGACGCGGCTGGCGCTGCGCCGGATCGAGGCCGTCGCGCCTGCGCCGGGAGCGCCCGCACCCGCCGAGGCCGGTGTCAGCTTCGTCGTCTCGGGGCTTCGCCACGGCGTCGTCTCGCCGGCGTTGCGGCTCGCGGTGCTGCCGGCACACCAGCTCTTCCGCCGCCGGGGCGCTCGCGGCCCTGGGCGTATCGGCCGCGCTCTCGCGACCGTCTCCGATCTGCGCAGCGGTGACTTCGTCGTCCACGAGGACCATGGCGTGGGCCGGTTCGTTCGCTTCGACACCAAGGAGGTCGGAGGCGTCGTCCGTGACTACCTGTACCTCGAGTTCAAAGGTGACGACCGACTGTACGTGCCGCACGACCAGCTGGCCAAGGTCAGCCGCTACGTCGGCGCCGACGGCCGCGCGCCGGCGCTCTCGAAGCTCGGCGGCAAGGCGTGGCAGACGCTCAAGACCCGGGCCCGGGTCGCCGTTCGCGAGCTTGCCGGGGAGTTGCTGGCGCTCTACGCCCGCCGCCAGTCGGCCACCAAGCAGCCGCTGCCGCCGGACGACGAGTGGATGGCGCGCCTGGAAGCCGCCTTCCCGTTCGAGGAGACCGACGACCAGCAGACCGCGATCGACATGGTCAAGGAGGATCTGGAGTCCGACCGGCCGATGGACCGCCTGGTGTGCGGCGACGTCGGCTTCGGCAAGACCGAGGTCGCCCTGCGAGCGGCGTTCAAGGTAGCCTGCTCGGGGCGCCAGGTGCTGATGCTGGTGCCCACGACGATCCTCGCCCAACAGCACGCCGCCACCTTTCGCGACCGCTTCCGCGACTTCCCGGTGCGGGTGGAGATGGTGTCGCGGTTCCGCTCCGCCGGCGAGATGAAGCAGGTCCTGGCCGAGTACCGGGAAGGCAAGGTGGACGTTCTGGTGGGCACTCACCGGGTGCTCTCGCGCGACGTGGTGCCGCAGAGCCTGGGTCTGGTCGTGGTGGACGAGGAGCAGCGATTCGGCGTCGCCCAGAAGGAGCTGCTGCGGCAACTGCGGCTGGAGGTGGACGTGCTCTCGATGTCCGCCACCCCCATTCCCCGCACACTGCACATGAGCCTGTCAGGGCTGCGAGACATCACGGTCATCACCACACCGCCGCACGGCCGGCGTCCGATCAAGACCCACGTCGGAGAGTTCGACGAGGAGCTGGTCGCCTCGGCGCTGCGCCGCGAGTTCGCGCGCGAAGGGCAGAGCTTCTACCTCCACAACCGGGTGGAGACCATCGACGATGCCGCCGAGCGGCTGCGCTCCTGGGTGCCCGAGCTGCGGATCGGCGTTGCCCACGGACAGATGGCCGAGCGCCAACTGGAGAGCGTGATGATGCAGTTCCTGCGCGGCGACTACGACGTGCTGGTGTCGACCACCATCATCGAGTCGGGCTTGGACATCCCACAGGCCAACACGCTGGTCGTTGAGCGCGCCGACCTGTTGGGCCTGGCCCAGCTCTACCAGATCCGCGGCCGAGTCGGCCGCTCCGACGCGGTGGCCAACGCCTACCTCTTCTACCCCGACGCCCGCGAGTTGTCCGAGGAGGCGCGGCACCGGCTCGCGACCCTGGCCGACTACACCGAGCTGGGATCGGGATACCGCATCGCGATGCGCGACCTCGAGCTGCGCGGCGCCGGCAACCTGCTCGGCGACGAGCAGTCCGGCCATGTGGCGGCGATCGGCTTCGAGCTCTACTGCGAGCTGCTGGCCGAGGCGGTCGCCGAGCTCCAGGGCACGGCGCTCGTGCACACGCGCCCGGTCCGGGTGGACGCTCAGGTGGATGCCTACGTGCCGGCCGCCTACGTCGCCCTGGAGGCGGTCAAGGTCGATCTGCACCGGCGGATCGCGCTTGCAGCCGACCGCTCGGAGGTGCGTGAGCTGGCCGCCGAGCTGGCCGACCGCTTCGGCCCGCTGCCTGACGCGGTCGAGAACCTGATCGCCATCCAGGAGGCGCGGCTGGTGGCCGCGGGGCTGGGCGCCGACGTGGTGACGCTCCGCGCCGGCAGGCTCACCTTGGGCCCGCTCATGCTCTCGTCGACCGATGTGCGCGCTCTCAAGGAACGGTGCCCGACGGCGCTCTACACGGTGTCCTCACGCGAGGTCAGCTGCCGCCTCGGCCCGGTTCAACCAGGCGCCAAACCGAGCATGCGACAGGGGCTGGAAGTGCTCGATGCTATAGTGGAAATCCGCCGCGCGACCGCGGCCTGAGCCTTCATGCACCGACGTTTTCCAATCATCTCCCTGGTCGCGCTGGTCGCGACCGTAGCTGCCTGTGGCGGTTCGTCCGGGTCTTCCGGCTCCCTCCAGTCGGGTGACGTGGCGGTCGTGGAGACGATCCATGTCACCCACACCCAGCTCGATCATCAGATCGCGATCGTGGTCAAGGGGATGTCGCTCCAGAAGCAGACGGTGCCCACGGCCGGCTCCACCGCCTACAAGACCCAGGTGATCCAACCCGCCCTGCACCGCCTGGTGCAGAACGCCGAGGTGCAGTTGATCGCCCAGCAGCTGAAGGTATCGGCCACCCCGGCCGAGGTGACCACGGCGCTGACCGCGGCCATCAAGCAGTACTACGGCGGCGATCAGGCGAAGTACCAGGCCGACCTCACGAAGTACGGACTGAGCACCGCCGACGTCCACGAGCAGTTCCTGATCCAGGCACTGGAGCAGAAGATCACCACCAAGCTGCAGAACGAGGTCAAGGTCACGCCGCAGCAGGTGCAGGACTACTACAACCAGAACAAGGCGCAGTACACGACGACCGCCGACACGCGCACGGTGCACTACCTTCTGCTGCCGTCCAAGGCCGCCGCGCAGGCCGCCCTCGCGAGCCTGAAGGCGGGTACCGCAGAGGCCGACGTGTTCACGGCGCAGCACGCGATCGACGGCGACGCCAAGCCGGGCCAGGCCGCCACTCCGCTCACCTTCACCGCCAACGGTGGCTTCGAGGCCAACTTCGTGGCCGCCGGTGTCAAGCAGCCGACCGGCGTCTGGGGCCCCCTGGTGCCGGTCTCGAAGAGCTACATGAAGAGCCGGCTGACCGGGCAGTGCAAGCCGCAGTGCTACTTCCTGATCAACCCCGTCTCGGCACTGGTCAAGAAGGGCACCAAGCAGAGCTTCGACGCGGTCACGACCCAGATCGAGACCCAGCTCAAGAGCACGCAGCAGCAGGCGCACGTCTCCCAGCGGGTGCAAGCGCTGTTCAAGGCGATCGAGAAGAAGACCACGTACGCGACCGGGTTCGCACCTCCGTCGTCGCTGACCAGTCCGACCACCACGTCCTCCACCACAACCGCCACCAGCTGAGGCGTGTGCGGTGGCGACGCTGGTGGCACTCGGCCCCGGTGAGCCCGACCTGATTCCACTCGCCTCGTGGCGTGTGCTCGAGGCCGCCGGTCCGGTGCGTGTGCCCGCGGACGAGCCGCTGGCCGAGTGGCTCGGGGCGCACGGGATCATGCTCGCGGACGACTCGCCGATCGTGGCCGCATCGGGGCTGCGACTGGTGCGGCTGGCGAGCGAGCCGCACTGGGACGAGCTGGTGCCGGCCGGCACGGCGTTCGGCCGTTCGGTGCTGGTCGGGGCGCTGGCGAACCTCCAGGCGCTGACCGAGCGGCTGCGGGTCGAGTGCCCGTGGGATCGCGAGCAGACCGTGGCGACGATCGTGCCGCACACCGTCGAGGAGGCATACGAGGTGGCCGAGGCGGCGGCCCTGGGCGCCGGGCCGGAGCTGGTCGACGAGCTCGGCGACCTGCTCTTCCAGAGCTTCTTCCTGGCGCTCCTGTGCGCCGAGGCGGGATCCGGGGATCTGGCCGCGGTGGCCGACGGCATCACCCGCAAGCTGATCCGTCGCCACCCGCACGTGTTCGGCGAGCGGGAGGCGGCGACGGCCGGCGAGGTGCGTCGGAACTGGGAGCAGATCAAGCGCGACGACGAGGGCCGCAGCGGCATCTTCCACGACGTGCCCGGAGTGCTGCCCGCGCTGCTGCATGCCCGCAAGCTGCAGCGACGGGCGTCGGCGGTGGGCTTCGACTGGCACACCTGGGACGGCGCCTGGGGCGACCTCGTCGACGAGCTGCGTGAGCTGCGAGAAGCCCTCGATGCGGCACCCGCACCCCGCGCCGAGCACGAGCCCGACAGCCACGTCGTGCACGAGTTGGGCGACCTGCTGTTCGCCGCCACCAACGTCGCCCGGTTGGCCAATGTCGATCCCGAGCTCGCTCTGCGGGAAGCGGGCAACCGGTTCCGCAGCCGGGTGGAATGTGCCTCCGACCTGGCGGCCGCAGCCGGGGAGGACTTCGCCCAGCTCGATCTGGACGCTCAGGACGCGTGGTACCGGCGGGCGAAGGCTTCGCTCGCCGGCGGATGACCGGGCCGCCGGCCCGGCCGCGCTCGGTATCATCCGCAGCGCCATGAGCGAGATCGTCACCGTCTACGGCCGCCAGATCCTCGACTCGCGGGGCAATCCCACGGTCGAGGTCGAGGTGATCCTGGAGTCAGGGGCGTCGGGCCGCGCCGCCGTGCCGTCAGGTGCCTCGACCGGGGCGTTCGAGGCGGTCGAGCTGCGCGACGGCGACCCGGACTGCTACGGGGGCAAGGGCGTGTTGCAGGCTGTCTCCCACGTCAACTCGTCCATCGCGGCGGTCGTCGAGGGCCTGGACGGAGCGGACCAGCGAGGCATCGACGCAGCCCTGATTGAGCTCGACGGCACCCCGAACAAGGCGCATCTGGGCGCAAACGCGATTCTCGGCACCTCGCTGGCGGTGGCCAAGGCTGCGGCGGAGGACGCCGGATTGCCCCTCTACCGCTACGTCGGCGGCGCCGACGCGCACGTGCTGCCGGTGCCGATGATGAACGTGATCAACGGCGGTGTCCACGCCGACAACACCATCGACCTCCAGGAGTTCATGGTCGTTCCGGTCGGGGCCGGCTCGTTCGCCGAGGCACTGCGAATCGGGGCGGAGACGTTCCACGCCCTCAAGACGTTGCTGCACGGTCGCGGGCTGGCCACTGCGGTCGGCGACGAGGGGGGGTTCGCACCCGATCTGGCCTCGAACGAAGAGGCGATCGGCGCGATCCTGGACGCCGCGGAGGCCGCCGGGCATCGTGACCGGGTGGCGATTGCGCTCGATCCCGCATCGACGGAGTTCTACGTCGACGGCGCCTACCGGCTGGCCGGCGAGGGGCGCACCCTGACCAGCGCCGAGATGGTGGACTACCTGGCCGAGCTGGTCGACCGGTACCCGATCGTCTCGATCGAGGACGGCGTGGCCGAGGACGACGTGGACGGCTGGCGGCTGCTCACCGAGCGGCTCGGCGATCGTGTCCAGTTGGTCGGCGACGACGTGTTCGTGACCAACGTCGATCGTCTCCGAGACGGCATCCGGCGCGGGGTGGCGAACTCGATCCTGGTCAAGGTGAATCAGGTCGGCTCTCTGTCCGAGACACTGGACGCCGTGCGGCTCGCCCACGGTTCCCGGTACACCGTGGTCATGTCGCACCGCTCGGGCGAGACCGAGGACGTCACCATCGCCGATCTGGCGGTCGCCACCAACTGCGGCCAGATCAAGACCGGCGCGCCGTCGCGCTCGGATCGCGTGGCCAAGTACAACCAGCTGCTGCGGATCGAAGAGGAACTGGGTGCCGCCGCCCGCTATCCCGGGCGGGAGGCGTTTGCCGCTCTGCGCGGGGCCGCGGCCGCGCCGTGAACCGGCCGACCGCCCGGCGCACCAAGATCGTGTGCACGATCGGGCCGGCCTCCTCCGAGCCGCAGATGATCGAGCAGCTGGCCTGGGCGGGGATGGATGCGGCGCGGCTGAATTTCTCCCACGGCACCCACGGTCAGCACCAGGAGGTGATCCGCGGCGTTCGCCGGGCGCAGGAGATGATCGGGCGCCCGCTGGCCGTAATCGCCGACCTCCAGGGGCCGAAGATCCGGATCGGCGTGCTCCCCGCTCCGGTCCCCGTGCACGCCGGGGCGACGATCATCCTGGCTGCCGCGGGCGAGGGCATCGCGGGCGACCTCGAGGTGACGTTCCCCGAGTTGGCGTCGGTGGTGGTCCCCGGTTCCGAGCTGCTGATCAACGACGGGCTGGTGCGGGCGCGGGTGGTCGAGGTGATCGGCCGGCGGGTCGAGTGCAGGGTCGAGGTGGGCGGGCTGATCTCGTCCGGCAAAGGGGTCAACCTGCCCGGTACACCGCTGCCGATACCCTCGCTGACCGAGAAGGATCTCGACGACCTGGGATTCGCGCTCTCGCAGGGAGTGGATTACGTCGCGCTGTCGTTCGTGCGCCGTGCCGACGACGTCGCCGAGCTGTGCGAACGGATCGCCGCCGCCGGCTCGACCGCACGTGTGGTCGCGAAGATCGAGAAGGCCGAGGCGGTCGACGACCTGGAGGCGATCGTCGCCGTCTCCGACGCCGTCATGGTCGCACGGGGCGATCTGGGAGTCGAGATCGGCGCCGCCGACGTGCCGTTGGTGCAGAAGCTGATCATCCGCACCGGCAGGGATGCCGGCTGCACCGTGATCACCGCCACCCAGATGCTGGAGTCGATGATCCACAACCCGGAGCCCACCCGAGCGGAGGCGTCCGACGTCGCCAACGCGGTGCTCGACGGAACGTCTGCCGTCATGCTGTCGGGGGAGACGGCCGCGGGTCGGTACCCGCTGGAGGCGGTGGCGATGATGAACCGGATCGTGCGCGCGGTCGAGCCGTCGCTCGACTATCACGACCCCGGCCGGCGTCGGGAGGGCGACATGGGCGTCATCCTGTCGCACGCGGCGTGCGACATCGCAGAGGATCTGGAGGCGCCCGTGATCGCCGTGCCCACGCAGTCGGGCTCGACCGCGCGCCAGGTGTCGCAGTTTCGGCCACGTAGGCCGATCGTCGCCGCCAGCCCCAACCCCGACGTGCTGCAGCAGTTGGCTTTGGACTGGGCGGTGGTGCCGATCGTGATCGAGGCGGCCGACTCGATCGAAGATCTGTGGCGGCGGACGGTCGAGGCGACGGTGCAGAGCGGCCTGGTCGGGCCCGGCGAACGCATCGTGCTGACCGGCGGCACCCACATCAACACGCCGGGTACCACGAATCACATTCTCGTCCACGAGGTCGAGCCCTGAATTGTGGCCGGCTCGAACGCTATGCGGTGCAGGTACCGGCCGCGGGCCGTCGAACTGGCAGCCGTGGCAGCTGCTCGCTCACGCTCGACCCGTCCGCGCGGAGTTCCCGTCGGACGGCTGATCGGTGTCGGCGTGATGCTGCTGATGGCAGCGCTGTACGTCAGCCCCGTGCAGAAGTATCTGCACGCGGAGCAGCAGGTGCGCAACGAGCGGGCGACGCTGGCTCGGCTCACGCAGCAGAACCAGACCCTGCGCACCACAGTCGCGCGGCTGCAACCCACGACCCACGGCGCCAACTCGGCGATCGTGGCCATCGCGCGTCAGTGCGGGTGGGTGTACCCGGGCGAGCGCACGATCGTGATCACGGGCGTCGCGCCGACGCCTGGATCGCCCACCTGCTGAACCGCGCTGACGCCGCTACCCTGCCCCACATCGACGACCTCGTGCTCGTGCAGCGGCAACTCGGACGCCCGCCGCGTGCCTTTGCGGGAGTCGCCGCGCGCTGCCCGCACGGTCGGCCGGCAGTGGTCGAGCAGCACTCCTACCTGGATGGCGGCGAGCCGTTCCCGACCACCTATTACCTCACCTGTCCGGCTGCCGTGACGGCGATCTCGCGACTCGAGGACACCGGTGGAGTGGCTCGCTTCGAGGCCCTGTTGGAGAGCGACGCGGATGCCGCACGCTCGTACCGGACGGGGGCGGAGATGCAGCGGCGGCTGCGGCGGCCGGGCGTGCGGATGGCTGACGGCGGCCACAGCCTGGGGCTGGGAATCGGAGGGACCGCCCGGCCAGGAGCTGTCAAATGCCTGCACGCGCACGCGGCGTTCGCCCTCGTCCATCGGGACTACGAGTTCGGCCGGCTGATCCTGGCCGACGCCGAGCCGGTGTTCCCGGCGGTGGAGTGCTGCTGTCCGTGAACGCTCTCACCGAGGTGGCCCTGATCGAGTGGCAGGCTGGGGCTCGGCGGCTCGAGCAGGCCGAGCTGTCCACCCTTCGGCGAGCGGTGCTGAATGCGGTGGTGGCCGAGATCGTGAACGAGCTCCAGCGGCGGCTGGGCACGAGCTACACGCTCGACCGGTTGGCCGGCGAGTACGCGGAGGCCTCGGGCTGGTGCCTGGATGTCGCGCAGCGGACGACCGAGTTGCCGTTCGCGTACGATCTGTCGCTCGTGCAGGACGCCGCATTCCACTGGTTCGCACGCAATGCGAGCGACTTTCGCTGACCCCGGCGGGATGGTCGGATACCACGTTTCCGGGGGTTTCGGCCGTCCGCAGCCGCTAGCGTCAGGCTCGGTCGTCGGGGCGGATCACGATCTGGTCGACCTCGATCCGCACGACAAGCCCGCGCCGCGATGCCCAGTGCTCGGCGAACACGGGGTCGTCGCGGACCGCGCCGTCGAGCCAGAAGCCGTACCCCTCCTGGCCGGTATCGAGCGTGGCCTCGAAACCCTCGCGGCGCTTGGTGCGCCCGCGGCCGCCGCGTCGCCGGCGTTTGGACGACGTCGCCGGCTCCTGCGGGGAGGCCGGCGGTTGCTCGACCGCCGCCGCCGCAACTGTCGCGGCCGAGGTCGCCAGTGGCTCGGGCGTCTTCTTGGATCGTGACCGCCGCCGCGGCTTGGCCGGCTGTTCCTCGGGCGGCGCGTCGGGTGGCGCGACCGGCGGTGGGACGTCGACCCCGCCGCCCTCGGAGGCCAGTTCCCGGCGCAGGATCCCGTGCGACGAGCGAAACGCCGAGATGCTGGCCGGCGTCGAGTTGAGCGCGTGGGCGATCCAGACGTCGGTGCGGCCCTGGACGACCCATTGACGGATCTCCTCCAGGTACGGCTTGAGCGTGGCCTTGGGCGCTGTCATCGACGCAGCGTAGAGTACCGGGCCTGATGGGTGCGCTCGACAGACGCATCGTCGAGGCGCTTTCGGGACTCGACTGGCCGGTTGTGACGCCGGTCATGAAGCTGCTCTCGGCCACCAACGAGATCGTCTTCCTGCTGGTCGCAGTCGGTGTTGCGATCGCGACCCGCCGGCTGGCACTGCCGGCGCTGACCCTGGTCGCGATCATCGTCGCCGGCAGGGTGGACGCGGTGCTCAAGGCGCTGTTCGACCGTCCCCGCCCGCCGCTCTCCGATGCCCACGTGCATCCGCTGGTGGCGCTGCCCCCCGACCCGTCGATGCCCAGCGGTCACGCCCTGACCTCGTTCACCTGTGCGATGGTGATCGGGATGTGGGCTCCACGTCTGCGCACCGGACTGCTGACGTACGCCGCGTTGGTGGCGCTCTCGCGCGTCTACCTTGGCGTCCACTATCCGTCCGACGTGATCGTCGGCGCATGCATCGGCTGCCTGCTCGGCTGGCTGCTCTTCCGCGGCTGGCTGATCTGTGGTCGCGCGTTGCGGGAGCGCAGGCCTGCTCTCGATTCCCGGGGCGAATGACCGGCCGCGGCGTTGAGTGGGGCCACCGGTGCAGGAGTGGTCATTTTGTCCAGCATCGGAGACAACGCAAGTATTGCGTTCGCGCAAAGAATTTATTGTTTCTTCATTGAGAGCGGTGGTTGTGGCGACTAGTCTTCGACTACCAGAGCGGACCGTCACCCTGACGGCCGCCGGGGTGGGGGAGCGAGGAGCATTCAGATGGGGTCGACCGCCAAACCACTGGACGACAAGGCCGTAACCGACTGGGCAGCCGGGATGCGGGCAAAGGGTGAGTTCCGGTGTCGTGACTGTGGGTACGGAGTGACCGTCTACCGGTCGCTTCCGGCCTGCCCGATGTGTCATGGAGCCGAGTGGGAGCGTGTCCCCTGGCGACCGTACAGCCGGTCGTTCCCGGCGTCCGCGCGCGAGGCCTGATCCGGCGCCGTCGATAAACCATCTAAGCTGATCCGGTGCCTCGACGGGTCAGATTGACGCTGCAGGCGGTGGCCGTGCTGGTGCTCGCCGCAATGGTCGCGCTGTTCGCCCAGAGCCTGCTGCAAAACTCCACCACGGTGTACGCGCAGCTCAAGGACGGTCGCGCGCCCACCGCTCCCAACTTCACAGCGCCGGCGCTCCTGGGTCGCGGTGAGATCACGCTGAGCCGGTACCGGGGCCGCGTCGTGCTGCTCAACCTGTGGGCCTCGTGGTGCACCGGCTGCCAGGCTGAGGCGCCCGTGTTCAACCAGGCGATGGCCGAGTACCGATCGCGTGGCGTGGTGGTGCTCGGGGTGGACACGAACGACTTCGTGAGCGATGGCCGCGGGTTCGCGCGCACCTATCACGACGGCTACCCGCTGGTGCACGACAGCGGCGGGATCGCCGCGCGGTGGGGATTCGGGACCGGCTTGCCGGTCACCTACGTGATCGACCGGTCCGGAGTGGTGCGGCACCTGTTCGACGGACTGGTCACGTCGTCCGCCCTAGCGTCGGTTCTGCGGCCGATGCTGGCAGGAGCGTCGTGAGGCGATGGCCCGTGGCCGCCGTGCTGGTGGTGCTGGCGTGGCTCGCTCTGCCCCCGGCGGCGATGGCCTGCAACGGCTGGACCGAGCCGGACATGGAGACGCAGCTCATGTGCACGGTGTGTCACGAGCGGCTCGACCAGTCCAACTCGGCCTTCGCCGGCCGCGTGCGGGTGAACCTGCACCGGTGGTGCGGTGACGCGTGGACGGCCGATCGGGTGCGTTCCACGCTGGTCGCCCAGTTTGGCGAGGAGATCCTCGCCGCCCCGCCGAAGCGTGGGTTCGACCTTCTTGCGTGGGTGGTGCCGGCGGCGGTGCTGGCCGTGGGTGCGGCGGTGGCAATGGGGTTGACGCTCGCCTGGTCGCGATCTCGGCGCGGGCCGCCCGGGCGCTCCCTGCCGCCTGATCCGGCGCTCGATGCGCGGATCGACGCCGATCTGCGTGGGCTCGATTGAGCCTTGCGCTGGCCGCATTCGCCGCCGGCATGGTGTCCTTCGCGACGCCATGCGTGCTGCCGCTGGTTCCGGCCTACCTGTCGGCGATCGGTGCCCGCGCAGACCGGCCGCGAACGGCGATCAGCGCCGGCGTGCCGTTCGTGCTCGGGTTCAGTGCGGTGTTCGTTGCGATGGGGGTGGGGGCTGCGCTGATCGGTGGTCAGTTCGCAGACCACCGGATCGACCTGATCCACGTCGGCGGGATCGTGATCGTGGCGATGGGGTTTGCGATGACGGGACTGCTGCCGATCCCCGCTCTCGAGCGGTCGTTGCAGCCCGCGGTCGAGCCGGCGCGCGGGTCGGGGTCTGCGCTGCTGCTCGGCAGTGCGTTCGGTCTGTGCTGGACGCCGTGCGTCGGGCCCGTGCTGGCCGCGCTGCTCGCCCTGGCCGGATCGAGCCGCACCGCCGGGTCGGGAGCGGCGCTGCTGGCTGCGTACTCGGCCGGCCTGGCCGTCCCCTTCCTGGCGGCCGGCGTGGCCTTCGGGCAGGTGATGGCGGCCGCCCGTTCGATCCGCGACCACTACACCGCGGTTCGGGTGTGTTCAGGAGTGATCCTGGTGGCTGTCGGGCTGGCCATGTTCTTCGACCGGATGTACGTGCTGAACGTGTTGGTGAACCGGGTGGTGCACGCGGTCTGAGCGACCGCTGGCTAGAATCGCGGCCTCCAAGTCGTTTTCAGGAGGCCGTCCCGTGACCTACATCATCGCCGAGCCGTGCATCGACGTGAAGGACAAGTCGTGCATCGACGTGTGTCCGGTCGACTGCATCCATGAATTCGACCGCATGCTGGTGATCGATCCTGAGGAGTGCATCGACTGCGGCGCCTGCGAGCCCGAGTGCCCGGTCGAAGCGATCTACCCCGAGGATGCGCTGCCCGACAAGTGGGAGGCATACGTCAAGATCAACTACGCGTATCCCGACGGTGACGTGGTGAACAAGCTGGTCGACGAGGTCAAGCCCGCCGAGTGAGCCTGTACGCGGGCCGCCGCTAGCTGGTGCCCAGGGTTGCGGTCATCGGGCTGGACGGTGCACCGGCGAGTTACCTTCGCGCGCGGATCGCCGCCGGCGGCCTGCCGAACCTGGCCGGCCTGTCTCGCCAGGGCACGTTGACCAGCGCCGGGGCGCCGCTGCCGCCGATCTCCTCGGTGTCCTGGGCCGGCGCGTCGACGGGCGTGAACCCGGGCCGTCACGGGGTGTTCGGGTTCGTGGAGCGCAGGGCCGCGAGTTGGGACATGACGTTCACTAATGCTCTGACGATCGCCGCGCCCACGGTATGGGAGCTCGCCGGCCGGGCGGGCATGCGCTCGGTGGTCGTGAACATCCCAGGTACGTATCCGGCGCAGCCACAACCGCGCCGAGGCGTGCTGGTTTCGGGCTTCGTCTCGCCGGTGTTCGAAAAGGCGGTGCAGCCGCCCGAGCTTCAGCGGTGGCTGCGCGACCAGGGCTACATGATCGACGTCGACCTGGCGCTGGGGCATACGGATCTGGAGGCCTTCTGGGGGCAGCTATTGATCCACCACGAGGCGCGGGCAAGGGTGCTGGTCGGGTTGTTGGAGCGTGAGCCGTGCGACCTCTACTACGTGGCCTTCACGGGCACCGATCGCCTGCACCACTTCCTCTGGGCGCAGATGGAATCCGGTGAGGAGCCGTGGGCGAGCAGGTTCCACGAGTACTACGACCGGGTCGACGCCGCGGTCGGCGAGGTGGTGCGGCGGCTGCCGGATGACTGCCGGCTGATCCTGCTCTCCGATCACGGCTTCTGCCGGCTCGACCACGAGGTGTACGTGAACCGCTGGCTGGAGCGCGACGGGTGGCTGAGCCTGGCCGACCCTGCGGTGTCGATCGCTTCGATCGTGACCGAGCGGACCCGGGCCTACTGCATGGATCCAGGTCGGTTGTACCTGAACCTGGCGGGTCGTGAGCCCGGCGGCACGGTGCTGCCGTCCGAGTACGACGCGGTGCGCGGCGAACTGGCCGCCTGGGCGGACGGGCTGCCGTTCGTCAAGCACGTCGCGACCCGCGAGCAGGCGTTCCACGGTCCCTGCGTCGATCGGGCCCCGGATCTGGTGCTGGAGTCGCACAACGGCTGGGATCTGAAGGGCTCGGTGCGAACCACCGAGCTTCAGGGCAACGGCCGGCTGACCGGGATGCACACTGCCGACGACGCGTTCGTGCTCGTTCGCGGCGTACACCCATCCGGGGACGCGCGCGTCGAGGATGTCGCCGCGACCGCGCTGGACGGCCTGGGGCTCGACGCCTCGGGGCTGGACGGGCGAGTGCTGAGCTGACCGCCCGAGCCCTGATGACCCCTGCGGTTTAGAACTCGTTTCAGAATGAGCTTCTGTTGCGGCTGGTTCGCGCCGGTTGCGGGTGCGTCCCACGCGGCGTGCGGTGCTCAACGTGGCTTCAGCCACGCCTGCGCTCCGCTCGCCGCTCGATCCTTCCCGCAACCACCGCGCCCTGCGCCTCACGACGAAGCTCATTCTGAAACGAGTTCTTAGAGCGGTGTCACGACTCCGTGCCGAATCCGTCCCCCGGTCCGTACGGGGTCTGACCCCGGGGTGGGGTGGGGGTGGGGTGGCCGGGTCGACCTTGACGGTATGCGCCCTCGGCGGCTCGGGGCGGTCGGCTCGGCGCGGCTGGGGCGGCGCCAGGCCTTGTAACCACAGAACGCGTGGGGTGCTCGGATGGGGGCGGCTCCTTACAAGGCGCTGGGACACCGGGGGCTCGCGGGTTGCTGTTCTGCGCATCTTTGCAACGAAACCGTGTCCCGGTCCGTACGGGGTTTGACCCCGGGGTGGGGTGGGGGTGGGGTGGGGGTCGGTGTGTGGGGTGGAGGCGCCTAGAATCACTCGATGCCGCTTCGCCTGATCCTCGGACCAGCCAACTGCGGCAAGGTTGCGCTGCTCGAGGAGCGTTTCCTGGCCGAGGTGGATGCCGGCGCCGAGCCGTGGCTGATCGTCCCCAACCGCACTGACGTCGAGCTCGTGGAGAGGGATCTCCTACGCCGCCGTGAGGCCGTGCTGGGCGGGCGCGTGGGCACGTTCGACGACCTGTTCGAGCGTGCCCTCGAGCGTTGCGGCGAATCGACCGCCGCACTGTCGGAGATCCAGCGCCGGCTGATTCTGCGCCGCGTGGTCACCGCGGGCACGCTGGACACCCTGGCGGTGTCCGCGCGGTTCGCGGGGTTCGCCGATGCGCTGTCGGGTCTGACCGACGAGCTGGCCGGAGCGATGCTCGACCCCGACGGCCTGGAAGGGTCGGCCGGGGAGTTCGCCGCGCTCGTGCGGGCCTACCGTGACGAGTGCAGCCGGATCGGCCTGGGTGTCGACCGGGCCGGGCTGGCGGCGGATGGCGCCCGGCTGCTCGAGTCGCGGCTGGTCGCGTGGGACGAGACGCCCGTGCTCGCCTACGGGTTCGAGGACATGACCGCCGCCCAGGTGCGTGCACTGCGCGCGCTGGCCGCTCGGGTGCCGGTCACGGTGTCGCTGCCGTACGAGACCGGGCGGCCGGCCTATGCGGCGGTCCGACCGTTGGTCGAGGCGCTCGCCGAAGGGGGCGCGGAGTTCGAGGAGCTGCCCGCCGGCGAGCACTTCCGCTCCCCGGTGCTGGCGCATCTCGAGCGCACCCTGTTCACGGACGCTCCCGCGCCGCCGCCGCCACCGGACGACGGCTCGCTGGTGTTGCTGGAGGCCGCCGGCCGGCGCGGCGTCGCGGAGCTGGTTGCGGCTGAGGTGCTGGGGCTGCTACGGGATGGCTACGCGCCGGAGCAGGTCGCGATCCTCGTCCCGTCGGTGGCTGCACACCGGGCCGCGCTCGAAAATGCGTTCGCCGCGCTCGAGGTGCCGATCGCGGTCGACGCGCGGCTTCCGCTCTCCCACACCGGGTTCGGGGTCGCCCTCGCCGGCGGCCTGCGGTTTGCCTGGACCGCAGGAGAGCGGGCTGACCTGTTCGCCTACCTGCGCAGTCCGTACTCGGGAGTCGCCCGTCGGCGGGTGGACTTCATCGAGGGCCGGCTGCGCGGACGGGGCGTGTTCGCCCACGACGAGACTGTGCAGGCGGCCACCGAACTCGCAGGCGGCCCATTCGCCCCCGCCCTCGACCGGCTGGCGGAGAACCCCGACCCGCTCGACGGACTGGTCACGCTGGCCCGGGACATGGTGCGTGCGGCCAACTCGGTGGCGGCGCGCTTCGTCCCCGAGCACGCGAGAGTCGGGGTGCGCGCCCTGCGCGGCGTGACTCGAGCGGCCGACGAACTCCGGGCGCTCGGCATCACAGGTACCGCTCCGTCCGACCTGATCGAACTGGTGTCCCGGCTGCCGGTCCGGGTCGGCGCGGATGCCGAGCCAGGCCGGGTTGCGGTGCTCGACCTGCGCCGGGCCCGGACGCGCCGCTTCGACGCCGTGTTCGTGCTCGGCCTCGAGGAGGGCAGCCTGCCGGGGTCGACCGACCGCCGGCTGCTGGACGCGTCGATGGCCGAGTCGATCGGGCTGCACCGGATCGACCGCGCCGAGCTCGATCGCCATCTGTTCACCTCGGCTGTCACCCGGCCGTGGAAGCGGTTGCACCTCGCCCGCAGCGCCGTCACCGAGGCCGGCCGGCCGATCGCCCCCTCGCCGTTCCTCGACGAGGTGCGGCGGCTGGTCGATTTGCACACGCCGGTGCGCCGACGCGGGCTCGCCGATCTCACCTGGCCGCTCGACCAGGCGCCGGACGATCGCGCCCGCCGGCGCACGCTGGCGCGCGAGCTGCGCACCGACCCGGGGTGGGCGATCACCACCGCCGCCGCCGCGGGCTGGGAGCGCAGGCTGCGGCGGGCCCAGACCGCGCTGCTGCGTTCGACGTGCCTGACGGCGGCCGCGTCGTCGGCCGAGCTCGCGGCGGCACCGAAGTTTTCGGTCACCGACCTGGAGCGGTTCGGAGACTGCTCGTCGATGTGGTTCGTCGAGCGCCTGCTCTCCCCGCGCGAGATCGACTTCGAGCTCGACGCCAGGCTCAAGGGGTCGGTCGCGCATGCCACGCTGGCCCGCTTCTTCACGCTTGTGCCGGCCGAGCTCGGAGTCGATCGGGTGAGCGACGAGACCCTGCCGCGCGCGCTGCCGCTGATGCGCCGGTGTCTGCACGAGGCGCTGGGCGGCCAGCGGGTGCCGGGGACGGTCGCCGGCCGTGAGCTGACCCGGGCTCTCGAGCGCGACCTGGAGGGGTTCCTGCGCAGCGAGGTGGCGCTCGGCCTCGACCTGGTGCCGCGCCGGTTCGAGGTGCGCTTCGGCGGCGCAACGTCAGCCCCGGGGCTGAAGGAGGGGCTGCGGATCGGCGACTTCGCCGTGTCAGGCGTGATCGACCGCGTGGACATGGATCCGGGCATGTCGCCGCGGGGACTGGTCTGGGACTACAAGTCGGGTGCCACAGCACACGCGGCGGCCCAGTTCGAGCGCGACGGCAAGCTGCAGATTCCGCTCTACATCCTGGCCCTGCGCGAGCTGCTCGGAGTCGAGCCGGTCGGCGGCCTCTACCGCGCGCTGGCGGGCTCACGTGAGGCTCGCGGGCTGGTGCTCGCGGGCGAGGTGAATGCGACCGGCCTCAAGCAGCCCGACCTGCGCCAGGCCGACGACTTCTGGGCGCAGATCGACCGCGCGGTCGAGGTCTCGATCGGGATCGTCGAGCGGATCCGCGCCGGCGACGTCCGCCACGATCCGCGCGGCGGCACGTGCCCGTCGTGGTGCATGCACTATCCGATCTGCCGGGTGCCGCGACCGTGAGCCGGCCCTGGAACCCCGAGCAGCTCGAGGCGATCGAGCGGGACGGTCACGTCTTCGTGTCAGCCGGCGCCGGCACCGGTAAGACCGCGGTGCTGGTGGAGCGCGTGCTGCGCCGGATCGACGCCGGCACCGGGCTCGACCGGATCCTGGTCATCACCTTCACCGACCGCGCCGCCTCGGAGCTTCGCCGGCGGGTGCGCGAGGCGCTGATCGCGCGCGGGGACGGCGAGCGGTCGCGGCAGGTGGACTCGGCGTGGATCTCGACGATCCACACCTTCTGTACACGCCTTCTGCGAGCCAACGCGATCGAGGCCGGGCTCGACCCACGGTTCGCGGTGGCCGACGAAGTGCAGGCTCGCATGCTCCAGTCCGAGGCATTCGACCTGGCCCTCGAACGCTACCTGGCGGACGCCGACGAGCGCCGGCTCGACCTGCTGGCCGCCTACTCCCGGCGCCGCCTGCGCGAGCTTCTGTGCGACGCCTTCGAACGCCTGCGCAGCGCCGGCCGGGCGGTCGGGCTGGTGGCGCATCGCGAGCCGGACATCGCGGGGGCGATGCGGGCGGCCCTCGCCGCCTGTGCCGGACTCGGTGAGCAGCCCGAGGCGCTGGCACTCGCCGCGCTGATCGACACCCAGCCCGATGCCGCTGCACTGGCCGATCTGAGCGCCTTCGCGGTTCGCAACACCGATCGCTACAAGGCCTACAACGCCGCCCGGCACGCGCTCGAGGAGGCCGCCCGCGACGCTGCGGCGATGACCGATCTGGCGTTGCTCGACCGTCTGCTGAGCGAGTTCTCCGCCGCGTATCAGGAGCTGAAGGATCGCCGCTCACTGGTCGACTTCGCCGACCTCGAGCTGCGCGCACGCGATCTGCTCGAGCGGGCGCCCGAGCTCGCCGCGGCCTATCGGGAGCGCTTCGCCGAGGTGATGGTGGACGAGTTCCAGGACACCAACCGGCTGCAGGTGGAGCTGATCGACCAGGTCGCCGGCGGGCGGCTGTTCCTGGTCGGCGACGAGTTCCAGTCGATCTACCGCTTCCGGCATGCCGACGTCGCGGTGTACCGCGAGCGGCGGGCCGCCGCCGGTGCCGAGGCCGTCTCACTGACCCGCAACTACCGCTCCCGACCGCACGTGCTGGATGCCGTGAACACCCTCTTCGCCGCCACCTTCGGCGACCGCTACACACCGCTGGTGGCGGAGCAGGCGTTCGACGGTGATCCGCCGGCGGACGGGCACGTCGAGCTGCTGCTGACCGACAAAACGGGATTTCCCGACGCGGGCCGCAGCTGGCGCGAGGCGGAGGCCGAGCAGCTCGCCGCCCGCGTGCTCGAGCTGGTGGAGACCGAGCACGTGCTCCCCGGCGAGATCGTCGTCCTGTTCGAGGCCGGCACCGACGCCGCGGTGTTCGAGGCCGCGCTGCGCGCCCGTCGCCTGCCCACCGTCCGCACGACCGGGCGCGGGTACTACGCCCAGCAGCAGGTGGCCGACCTGCTGGCCTACCTGCGGCTCCTCCGCAACCGCTACGACGACATCGCCCTGCTCTCGGTGCTGGCGTCGCCGCTGGTCGGCATCTCCAACGACGGCCTGCTTGCGATCCGCCGCGGCGCGCCCAAGCGGCCGATCTTCACGGTCTTCGAGCGGGACGAGCTGCCGGAGGGCCTGGGGCCGGACGAGCGCCGTCTGGCGGCGGCGTTCTCGCAGCGGTTCGCCCGGCTGGCCGTGCGCGGTGGCGAGGTCGGGCTGGAGCGGCTGGTCGACCTGATCGTGGCCGACCACGACTACGACCTGGCCTGCCTCGCCCAGCCCGACGGCGACCGCCGGATGGCCAACGTGCGCAAGCTGGCGCGGCTGGCGGGTGACTTCGAGTCCCTCCGCGGGCCCGACCTGGAGGGGTTCATCGGCTTCTGCGACGACCAGGCGGCACTGGCCACCCGCGAGGGCGACGCGGCCGTGGCGGAGGAGAATCAGGGGGCGATCGTGCTCATGACCACACACGCCGCCAAGGGGCTCGAGTTCGAGGTGGTGGTGCTGGCCGACTGCGGGCGGGAACGGGGCGCACGCCGCAGCCGGGATCTGCTGATCGATGCCGGTGGCAGGGTGGCGCTCAAGGTGCCCGACCCGGTGGACGGGTCGATGCGACGTGCTCTGGGGTTCGACGAGGTGGCTGCGGCCGAGGCGGGTGCCGAGACCGAGGAAGGGCGGCGCCTGCAGTACGTCGCGCTCACCCGCGCCCGCCGCCACCTGGTGGTCAGCGGCGCGCTGGCTCCCGGCGACGAGACGACCATCGCTGAGATCTGCGACGGGTTCGGGCTGGGGCTCGACGACGAGGGTGATCACGATCGTGTCGGCGCGCGGCTGCGCGTCCGGATCCACCGCCCGAGTGATGCACCGCCGGTGACGACGACGCCTGCAGGCACGCAGCTCGGCGAGGGCATCGGCGACCAGCTCGCCCTGTTCGCCGAGGGCGGCCGGATGCCGCAGGTGCTGGTGCCGCTGGTGCCGCCGGAGCAACCGCCGCCGGTTGCGCTGGCGCGGCTCTCCTACAGCGCGCTGGCCCTCTACCGACGCTGCGGCTACCGCTATTTCGTCCAGCGGGTGCTGGGCCTGCCCGAGGCCGACCGGGTCGCCGCCGACGGAGCGCCGGGCCTGGATCCGCTCGAGCTCGGCGACGCCGTGCACCTCGAGCTCGAACGCCCCGACGGTCGCTGGCGCGGGCTGTATCCGAACGCCACCGAGGACGACGCCGGGCGGATCGCCGGGTTCGTCGCCAACTGGCATTCGTCGACCCTGGCAGCCAGGGTGGCCGAGACCGGTGCTGCGCGGCGCGAGGTCGGGTTCGCGTTCGAGATCGCCGGGGTGCTCTTCCGCGGCCGGCTGGACATGCTGGTCAGGACCGACCCGGAGTCGGTGCTGGTCGTCGACTACAAGACCAACCGGCTCGGGGAGCGCCACCCGGACGAGCTGGTGGACGAGTCCTACGGCGTTCAGGTCACCACCTACGCGCTGGCCGCGCTGCGTTCGGGTGCGCGCAAGGTCGAGATCGCCTACGCGTTCCTGGAGCAGCCCGACGCCATCGCCGTACGCGAGTTCACCGCCGAGCAGGCGGGAGCCCTCGAGCGGGAGCTGCGAGACGCGATCGCCGACATCCGCTCGGGCCGGTTCGCCGCCCGGCCGGGGCCGCACTGCCGGGAGTGTCCCGCACTGGGACTGCTGTGCGCCGGCCCCGGCCTGGAGTCCCACACGTGAGCAGCGCCGCCCGCCGCGAGCGGGCCGTGGAGATCCTCGATCGGCTCTCCGCGCTGCACCCCGACGCCCGCTGCGCGCTGGACTACTCGACGCCGCTCGACCTGCTGGTGGCGACCATCCTCTCGGCGCAGTGCACCGACGAGCGGGTCAACCTGGTGACAGCCGTGCTCTTTCGGCGCTGCCGCACGGCGGCCGACTATCTCGCGCTGGGCGAGGCGCAGCTCGAGGAACTGATCCGGTCGACCGGATTCTTTCGCCAGAAGACCGCCGCGGTGCTCGGCTGTTGCGCGGTTATCATGGAGCGCTTCGAGGGGCGCGTGCCCGAGTCGATGGCGGATCTGGTGACGCTGCCCGGCGTCGGCCGCAAGACCGCCGCCGTCGTCTCGTCAAACGCCTATGGCCGGCGTGAGGGGATCGCGGTCGATACGCACGTGGGCCGACTCGCGCGCCGTCTGCGGCTGACCCGTCACACCGACCCGGTCAAGGTCGAGCGGGTGCTGATGGGCCTGTACCCGCGCGAGCGCTGGCTGGAGGTGACCGACGTTTTGATCTTCCACGGCCGCCGGGTGTGCGACGCGCGTCGACCTCGCTGTGGCGAGTGCCCGGTCGCCGATCTGTGCCCGTCGGCGATCCTCGTCCCCTCTAGGCGTGCGTCATCGAACCGGTCTCGTTGACCAGCGCCTCGCCGCCGATGACCTCGGTGCGGGTGATGTGCAGATGGCCGAGGCGCTCGCGCACGAACTCGGCGGCAAGTTCGCTGGATCGCTCGGCGGCCTCCGCGTCGGCGAAGCTCGTGATCGACGTGATCGAGCCGTCGTCCGAGTGCAGCATCTGGTAGCTGACGAATCCCGGCTCCCTGCGCAGCTTGGGCACGAAGTGCTCGATCGCCATGCGCTTCACCTCGTCGGCCGAGCCGACATCGATGCGGTAGCGGCGGATGCTCGTGTGCATAGCCTGCCTCCTGGTAGCGGATGGTACGAGTGCACAAGGCTACTGCACCTCGGTCGGGGCGGCAACACGCGCTCCAGTTTCGGGACACTCCCGGCACACCGCACGTCTTGTGCCGTGACGGGGTCGGCCGGCATGCTGGCGGCATGGGACGCATCGAACTCGAGTTGTACGCCGACCGGCTCTCGCGCAGCGCCGAGCGGCTGCGCGACGATCTGGACGGCGCCCGCACGCGGATCGCGTGGGCGCGCTTCGAGCGCGACGCGCGCGGGCGGCTTGGTGCGCGTGACGCGGCCGTGCTGGACGCCTTGGGTGTGCTCACCGGTGCCGACGAGGACGCGGAGCGGCGACTGCTCGAGCGGCGGCTGCGGCAGCTCGCGGTTGTCGAGCGGTTTCAGGCTCTGGTCGAGGAGACGTTGTCGAACGCCAGCGACGCCAGCAGCCCGCCGTCGTCGTCGTAGGCGGGGAAGAGGTCGACGCGGATCCGCTTTTCGATGCCCGAGCGGTGGCGCATCACCATGTGCTGGTCGAGCTTGCGGACGCCCCACTCGAGCACCACCGGGATCGGGTCCTGGTCGGCGGCCGTGCCCCGCAGCCCGAACGCCTCGGCCAGCGGCTTGCCCATCACGTCGCGCTCGGAGTACCCGGTCAGCTCGAACACGCCCCGCCCGCACGAGAGCACCCGGCCGTCACGGTCGCAGGTGATCAGCCCGGCGCCGGCCGGCGGGTAGTAGTCCTCGAGGATCTCGAACAGGTAACCGAAGCCGCAGCGCGCACAGCCGACAGGCTGATGGGTCAACCCGGCTTTGCCGTCGTCGTCCAGCGCCCTGGTGCGGCAGTTGGGGCAGATGAAGTAGCGCATGCCTCTCAGAGTAGCCAAGGCGGGCGCCGGTACCGTGTGCCTCCGGACCGGTCAGGCGGCCGCTTCGGCGGCCGGCGGCGCCTGCGCGTGCGACAACCAGCGCTCGGCATCCAGAGCCGCCATACAACCCATGCCGGCGGCGGTCACGGCCTGCCGGTAGATGTGGTCGACCACGTCGCCGCCGGCGAACACGCCCTCGATGTTGGTCGCTGTCGAGCCCTGCTTCACCAGCAGGTAGCCCTCGTCGTCCATGTCCAGGATGTCCTTGAAGAGGCCGGTCGCCGGGTCGTGGCCGATCGCCACGAAGAGCCCGTCGGCGGCCATCTCGCTCGACTCGCCGGTGACGGTGTCGGTCAGCCGAACGCCGGTCACCTTCCCGCCGTCGGCCCCGATCACGTCGGTCACGACCGCGTTCGTGACCAGCTCCAGGTTCTCCTTGGAGCGGGCGTAGTCGATCATGATCTTCGACGCACGGAACTCTTCTCGTCGATGCACCAGCGTCACCT
Source organism: Gaiellales bacterium (assembly GCA_038230835.1). Classification (GTDB taxonomy): domain Bacteria; phylum Actinomycetota; class Thermoleophilia; order Gaiellales; family JAICJC01; genus DASUHT01. Next base: position 199,106 of record JBBRMM010000004.1, on the reverse strand, counting down.
TGCGGGCGAATTTGGCCAGGAAGCTCGCCTCCTCGAAGGCGGAGTCGCCGCCGCCCACCACAACCACGTCCTGGTCGCGGAAGAAGGCCGCATCGCACACCGCGCAGTAGCTGACGCCGCGTCCCTGAAACGCCCGCTCGCTGTCGAGGCCCAGCTGGCGGGCGGTGGCTCCGGTGGCGATGATCACCGAGCGCGCGCGGTGCTCCTCGTCGCCCAGGTACACGCGCAGCGGCTGCGAGGAGAAGTCAACCCGGGTGACGTCGTCGGACACCAGCTCGGCGCCGAAGCGCTCGGCCTGGCTGCGCATGGTGGCCATCAGCTCGGGCCCCATCACGCCGTCGACGAATCCGGGGTAGTTCTCGACGTCCGAGGTGATCATCAGCTGCCCGCCGAACGCGAACCCCTCGAACACCAGCGGGTGCAGGTTGGCGCGCGCGGCGTACAGGGCGGCGGTGTACCCGGCCGGCCCTCCGCCGATGATGATCACGTCTCGGATGTCGCTCATCGCTCTCCAGTCACGTCGTTCAGAGGTAGTGGAACGTTAGTCAGTCTCATCAATTTCAACGCGCGTTACCCGGAAACATTCCCCGCAGCGGTCGCAGACGACCGCGTCATCGTCCACCCTGGCGCCGAAGAACCACCCCAGCGCCTGCCCGCAGTACGGGCAGAAGGCGACCGGCTGGGGCGGGTCGGTCGGGGTCATGCTTCCGCCAGATACGCGCCGACGGCGATCGCGACCAGGCTGAGCACGAGCATCAGTGCCGATGCGGCGATCCGCTGCCGCGGCGTGCGAGCCAGCGCGTGGCCGCCGAGCAGGGCGGCGACCGCGACCAGGATCGCAACCTTGGCGATCACCCATCCCGACCTGGAGCTCGGCACCTCGTGCGCCGCCAGGGCGGCTCCGGTGGCGAGCAGCATGGGCACCGCCACGGCCGACACCAGCGCCAGCCGTTTGCCGATCCCGCGCACGATCGGGCGCACCTGCTCGGGCGGCAGCGCCCGGCGAAGCAGCGGCACGAACAGGAACAGGGCGGCCTGGAGGCCGACCCAGACGGCGGCGGCGGTCAGGTGCAGGAACCGGACGAGCGTCCACATCGCGCCCGACAGTCTACTGACCATAGGATTGAGGCCGATGTTTCGGATGGTGAGTGATCGCGGCCTGATCGTGCCCCAGCACGAGCACGCCCGTGTGTCGGGGGTGATCGCCGCCCTGTGGGGTAACGACCGGTTCCAGCCGGCCCCGCTGCCGGCGGGATCGTTCCTGGCCGGGGTCGACCAGCACGACCGCGCCTACGGCCTGTTCGACTCCGATCAGCTGCTGGCGATGGGCGCGGAGCGCTGGTGCGCCGTCACCCGGCGTGGGATCGGCCGCCAGACCGACGACCCGGTGCTCGACCTGGTCGTGAATCTGCACCTGCGCCGCCTGACCGATGCGGTGGCCGGACCGCTCGAGGCGGCGCTGGCGGCAGACCTGGACGCCGAGATCGCCGCCCAGCAGGCCGCCTGCGAGTGGGCGCAGTGGCGCTTTGCGCGCGCGGACGCCATCACCGATCTGTGCGACCGGATCAGCTTCGCGCTGTCCTTCGATGCGCACTACGCGGGGGGCGGTGAGCGTCCATCCTGCGGCGTCCGAGGATGCCGTCGAGGTGTGCTTCGAGGTGCGCCCCGGCGGCTCGGTGTCGATCGAACCGTGGCCGCTCTCAGTCGCCGGCTTCGAGAGCACCTTCTTGGCGTTCGCCGCTGACGGCTACCCCGACCTGCTGCAGCCCTCGGTCCGCCGTTACCGGATCGAGCCGGGGCAGGGCGGCTGATCCGTGCCGTTCGCCCGGATCGCTACAGTTTGCGGCCGGTGAGCAAGTCCAAGAAACAGGTGACCAACGAAAAGCGCGCTCGCCGGCTGGGCTCCGGCGAGGGGATCGCCCCCGCGCGCCCAAAGGGCGGCGGGATCCCTGCCTGGGCCTGGCTCGTGTCCGGCTCGGTGCTGATCGCGGCGGTGGTGATCGCGGTCGTACTGATCACCCGCGGCGGCGGCAACAGCGGCGGCCAGAACGCGGCCTGCGTGCAGCAGCGGTTGTCGACCCAGAAGCTCGACCCGGCGTCCGAGCCCACCTGGCCGGCCAACTACGACAATCTGCAGTGCGCACTGACGGCGCTCGGCCTGAAGCCGAGCGCCGAAACGCAGTCGGCCGTCCACTACCACGTGCACCTCACGATCTACGTGGACGGCAAGAAGATCGTCGTGCCGGACAACATCGGCCTCGCCGCCGCCGGCGGCATGAGCTCGACCGCGACGTCGGAGATCCACACCCACGACCGCAACACCGACCCCGTCCCCGGCATCCTCCACATCGAGTCGCCCAATCCCGGGTTCCAGGGGACGCTGCTCGAGTTCTTCGACGTGTGGGGCGTGCAGGCGACTCCGCAATGCCTGGGTGGCTACTGTGACCGAGTCAAGATCTGGATCAACGGCAAGCCGGACGCGGACGGGCTGAACACCAAATTGGTGAAGCACGATGTGGTCACGATGGTCGTGGGACAGCCACCTGCAGGGTTCACACCCGACAAGAGCTTCGCCTTCCCCAACGGTGAGTAGCGTGGCCCTCTTCAAACGACCAGACCGTTCGTACCTCAAGCCCCGTCCGCCAGCGGATCCGGGGCTCGAGCCCGGTGATCGCGTGCGCCTTCGTACCTCCGGTGCCACCGGCACGGTCCTGCGCGTGCGGGGCCGCAGCGTCGTGCTCGAGATGGACCAGGCCTTCGCGGTCTCGGGCACCGCGCAGCGCATCTACTACAGCTATCCCGGCGAGCTGGAGGCGATCCCGCGGGTGGGACGGATGGGCGCGCACGTGCTGTACGCAGAGGAGCCCGGCGAGCTGCCCGAGCAGTGACCGCGAAGGACGCGTGAGCCGGGCGGAGGCGTACTGCCTGGGTGAGCACCGCCTCCACGGTCGCATGCAGTCCCCCGGACGTCTTCGAGCGTGATGGCTACGCGCTGCTGCCGGGGGCGGTGTCGCCCGCGCTGCTCGAGCGGCTGGTCGCCGCCTGCGACCGGGTGCACGCCGATGAGGGCGGCGGCGAGCTTCACCTGCTCGGCTTCCTCAATCGCGACGCGGCGTTTGCGGAGCTGGTCGACCTGCCGGCGACGCTGACCGTTGTGAGCGCGGCGTTGGGCTGGAACATCTACGTCTACCACAGCCACCTGGACGTCAACCCGCCCCGGCTCCCAGCGGCCCCGCGATGGCGCTGGCACCAGGACGGCCTGCGCCAGAACCTGGAGCTCGGTGCGGAGCCGACCCGGCCGCGCCTGTCGGTCAAGGTCGCGGTGTTTCTGACCGACCTGACCGCACCCGGCCGCGGCAACATGCTCGTGCTCCCCGGCAGCCAGCGGGCGAACACCCTCGCTCGGCCTGCACCCGGCGAGCGGTTCGAGCACCCGCCGGGCGCGCGACCCATCCTGGCCGCGCCGGGCACCGCGATGGTGTTCGATCGCCGGCTGTGGCATGCCGCCGACGACAACCGCTCGCCGTTCACCCGCAGGGTGCTCTTCCTGTCCTACACCTACCGGTGGGTGCGTCCGCGCGAGGAGGTGCTGAGCGGTCAGCCCCTCCTCGCGCGACGCTTGAGCCCGCTGCGCCGCCAGCTGCTGGGCGGCGCAGCGGGACCGACCGGTCACTGGCAGCCGGCCGACGAGGATGTGCCGCTTCGGGATTGGATGGAGGCGCGGGGTCTTCGACGCCCGGGCGAGCCGGCCCATCGTTAGGGGTCGCACGTTGACTTTCCGGCTGTCCGATGCGACCATGAACACCGGAATGCGAGTGCCTGCCATCGCTGTCGCCGCCGCCGCCGTGCTGTCGTTTTCGACGGCCGCGACGGCATTCGCCGATCCGGCGGTGGTTGGTTACCCGAACTCGATCGCGGCAACCGGCGATTCGATCACCCAGGCCTACGACGCCGACGGGGCGCTTCCGAAGGGTGAGCGGCCGCAGTACTCGTGGTCGACCGGTACCGACTCGACCGTGCAGAGCTTCTATGAACGGATCCTGGCGGCCGATCCGGCGATCGGCGGTAACGCGTTCAACGACTCCGTCACCGGCGCCAACATGGTCGATCTGAGCGGCCAGGTGGCCACCGCCGTCTCACAGCACGCCGAGGAGGTGACGATCCTGATGGGTGCCAATGACGTGTGCACGTCGAGCGACGCGACGATGACGCCGGTGAGCACGTTCCACTCTCAGTTCGCCGGAGCGATGAAGACGCTGTCGCACGGTCTCCCCAACGCCCGCATCTACGTCGTCAGCATCCCCAGCGTGTACCAGCTCTGGTCAGTCCTCCACACCAACGCCTCGGCGCAGTTCGTGTGGAGCTTCGCGGGCATCTGCCCGTCGATGCTCGCCAACCCCACCTCGACGGCTCCGGCTGATGTCGCCCGCCGGGCTGCGGTGCTCCAGCGGGAGACCGACTTCAACACGCAGCTGAAGAAGGTCTGCGCCCGCTACATCCACTGCCGCTTCGACAAGGATGCAGTGTTCAACTACCCCCTGGCGGCTTCGGATGCCAACACGCTGGACTACTTCCACCCGTCCATCACGGGGCAGGCCCTGCTGGCCAGCGTGGCCTGGAGCAGCGGGTTCGACTTCTCGGACGTGACCGCCCCGGCGTCGTCGGCGACCGTCACGCCGATCGCCGGCGGGGCGACCGTCGCCCTCTCGGCGACCGACAACGTGAAGGTGTCGGGCATCGAGTACCGGCTGGGCAAGGGCGGCTACCACCGCTACACCGGACCGCTGACCGTGGCCACCGGCGCCACCATCACCTGGCGCGCGGTGGACGTCAACGGCAACACCGAGGCCAGCCACTCGCAGGCGATCTGAGCACCCGAGTATCCCTCGGGCGACCTGTCTGGAACGGCCGCCCGAGGGGACTCTCGGAGCGTTCGGCTCGCGGGGACGGAAGGGGGATCACCCTCGAGCCGGTGGCTCCAGTTCGAGCTTACGGGTCGCTCGCCGGAAATGTTCGACGTTACAAAAAGTTTGCACTTAGGTGCACAAACTCGGATACTTGGCAGGTCGCGGGCGGGTGGCTCGTGGGCCCGGCCCCCGGGAAGGGGCGAGTCCCTGCCCGCGGCGCTCGCTGCGGCTCGATGAGTCGCGGGCGATGCGGTGTGGTAGCTTCGGCCGGGATGGGGGGACGTCACATCGTCGCCGTGCCGGCCGTTGCAGCCTGCGTGCTGCTGGGCTGCACGGCGACCGCACTCGCCTCCGCCTGGCGGGTGGCGCTCCATCCGGGCGGTGACGTCACCTCGTTCGAGGCGCTGACGGCGTCGCCCGGGGGGCCGGTGTGGGCGGTCGGCGGCCGTTCGACGCCGGATGGCTACGACGCGCCGACGGCGTGGCGCCGGACCGGCTCCGTGTGGACGCCGATGGCGATTCCGGTCGATCTGACAGGCCGTTGGGGGTACCTGCAGGCGGTCGCCGCGAGTGGAGCCGGCGACGTGTGGGCGGTGGGGCACACGACGATCGAGTCCAACGGCGATTCACAGCCGCTGGTTGCGCACGGTAACGGCTCGAGCTGGACGGTCGTCTCCCAGCCGTGGCTGGCGCCGGGTGCGACGGGACAGTTCTCGGTGGTGGTCGCCCGCTCGCCAGCCGACGTGTGGGTCGGCGGGACGGTGGCCCAGGGTGTGAGCACCCCCGTGCTGTGGCACTTCAACGGCTTCGTGTGGACGCAGTCGATCCCGCCCGTCATGAACGGCCACTGTCAGACCAACGCGCCGGCCGTCGTCGCCTCGGCGGTGGCAACCGGAGACGGTCTCTACCTGGCGCTGGATTGCCAGACGCCGCGGTTCAGCTTCGCCGGCCTCGCGGAGCGGTTCGACGGCCGCCACTGGCACAGCGTCATGCGGCTGCCGGACGGCATAGAGGTCACCGCGCTGACCGCGGACAGCGCGGGGACGGTGTGGGCGACGGGGTTCTCGACCGTCTTGCAGACCACGGCTCAGGTGTGGACCGGCGGTCCGTCCGGCATGACGTGGGTGGCGATCCCGGCACCGGCCGGCTCGACCGGCTAGGCGATCGCGGTCGGACCGGCGGGGGAGGTGATCGTCGCCGGCGAGCAGTACGCCTCCGGCCCAGCGCCCTATCCGATCTCCGACGTCGGCGGCAGTTGGAGCGTCGAACCCGTCCCGTTCGACCGCGGGCTCGATTCGGTGGGGGTGGCGTCGAACGGCCGGGTGTTGACGGCCGGGCCGACGTTCGGCGGCTGGCTGGGCGGGACACGGTCGGACGCGACGGTGCTCAGCCGCGCCGCGGGCTGAGCTTGCTGCCGCGGCCGGCCGTGTCAGTTGTCCGGGCGGCGGCTTTGGCGTAGACTCGCCGGCAGGGGCATCACGACAAAGGGGGGAGCGGGCCATGGCTGTGATGAGCAAGCGGCGGTCGCTGTGGTTGGCTGGCATTGCCGGCACGGTCACGGCCGTGCTCGCGGCCGCCGGCGTTGCGATCGCGGTGATCCCGGATTCGGGCACCAACGTGATCCACAGTTGCTACGACAACACCACCGGGGCGCTGCGGGTCATCGATCCGTCGAAGGGGCAGAGTTGCACCGCTTCGGAATCGGCGCTGAACTGGAATGGGCGCGGAATCAACTGGCGTGGAAGCTGGAGCGCGACGCGGTCGTACGCGGTCGGCGATGCTGTGACATCGGGCGGCGGGACGTACATCGTGAAGGCGGCCAACACCAACAGCAACCCGCCGAACCCGAACTGGACGGCGCTTGGGAGGCCCTCGTACGCGAACGTGTTCTCGCAGAGCAACGAGACGAACCCGGGCACGTTTCCGGTGAACATCAGCAGCAACCTGACGACGGTCGGTCAGACAACCGGGGTTCCGGCGGGGAACTACACGGTCACGGCTCAGGTGCTCGTGTTCATGGACAACGGCGCCCAGGACATCCAGTGCCTGTTGAAGGACAGTCACGGGAACTATGCGAATGGATACTCCGAGACCGGCGGTCCGCCGGACAGCGCCTCCACCGGCGTTGTTCAGACACTCAGCCTCGACGATGCGTTCCCAGCCGAGCCCGCGAACACGCATTTCATCATCCAATGCGCGAAGGCGAACGGAGCCGATCCCAACGCCTCCGAGGCCGTCTCGGTCTCGCTGACCGCCAACCTCGTTGCCCACGTCGTGTTCAACGGGACGTCGTACACGACGCCGTGACGCGTCGGGTGGCGAGCCACTCGATCGCGCTGAGTGGGATCCAGGCAGTGCCCGGGGCGAGACTCGAACTCGCGCTCCCCTTGCGGGGAAGTCGATTTTAAGTCGACCGCGTCTACCAACTCCGCCACCCGGGCCGGGTGCCGCTCGCGCGGCAGAGGTAGTATCACCCGTCCCCCGGTTGGCGGCGACCGGGCGGGCCTGGGGCCGGGGTCACGGTTGGCGGGCCGCCGCGAGCGCTGCTCCATGAAGGATGTCGCGCTCGGACACCGAGAGCTCCGAGAGCCCACAGGCCCGCAGCACCTCGGCCAGGATCGCTGCGCCGGCGACGATGGTGGGTGCGCGCTCCGGCATCAGGCCGCGGATGCCGCGCCGCTCGTCGAGTGTGATCGCGGCCAGGCGGGCCAGCAGGCGTTCGACGGTATCTGCGGTCAGACGGTGTGCGTCGATGCGCTCGGGAACCTCTCGCTCCAGGCCGAGGTCGATTGTCGCCAGCGTGGTCACGGTGCCGGCCACGCCGATCAGGGACCGCGCACGACCCGTGATCCCGGGCGGCAGCAGTGCGGCCGCGGCGGCCCGCAGGTCGGTCACCTGCTCGGGCGTCGGTGGGTCGGCGGTGACGAAGCGCTCGGACATGCGCACGCAGCCGAGCTCGAGGCTGACCTGCGCCGATACGCCGGCCGCGTCGCCGAGCACGAGCTCGGTGCTGCCTCCGCCGATGTCGCAGATCAGGGTGCCCGGGTCGGCCGGGCGGGCGGAGGTGACGCCGCGGTACGTCAGCGCCGCTTCCTCGTCGCCGGAGAGCAGCCGGCACTCGATGCCGTGGCGCCTGCGCACGTCGTCCAGGAAGCGGTCGCCGTTGGTGGCGTCACGAACGGCGCTGGTGGCCACGGCGAGAACGCGCTCGGCGCCGAGGTGGCCCGCCCGCGACGTGTACAGGTCGAGGACATCGTGCACGCGCTGCATGCCCTCGTCGGTCAGCCGGCGCTCGGCGTCGACGCGGTCGCCCAGGCGCGTGATCCGAAGCAGCCGTTCAACCTCGCCGAGGGCGCCGCCGCTCACGTCGGCGACCAGCAGGCGCGTGGAGTTGGTACCGAGATCGATCGCGGCGACGCGCTGCGTCACCGACGGGCGAGGCGGATCAACCAGCGCGCCGGGCCGGTGGCACCTGACCACGCGGCTAGCAGCACACGTAGCCCGGCGAGCGCGCGACTGAGCTGCTGCATCGTCCCTTCCAGCACGACCATCTGCTCCTGCAGGCGGGCGGTGCTGGCGGCCAGCGTCGCCAATCCGCCGGCCTCGAGCCGCCCCACCTGCACCTGCAGTTCGCCCGAGGCAACGCGGGCGCGGCGGTACGTGGTGTAGCCACGGGCGCCGACCCACGCGGTCGTTCCTCCGACCACGACCAGCCACGCGATGACCACCCAGAGCAGCACGGCGGCATCCTACCAACCGGGCCGGGTGTGCTAGGATCTTCGTCCACGACGCGGGGTGGAGCAGTCCGGTAGCTCGTCGGGCTCATAACCCGAAGGTCGCAGGTTCGAATCCTGCCCCCGCTATAGTGGCGACCCGTACATTGTGCGGGTCGTCCTCGTTTTGGGGCAGTTATCGGTCGCGAAACCAGCCGCGAGGAACATCTCAGGATCGGTCGCTCCTCTGCGGACACCCAGGTCAGCGCTCGTCGTCCAAACTCTCACCGAACTACGTTGAGGGTGGCGTCCTCGGAGTGCTGATGATCGGAGGCACCGCATTCGCACTGACGGTGTTGAGCCTTGTGTTGGCCGGAACCGTGGTGGATGACAGGATCGGAACCGAGCGGAGGCTGGCCATACACGCCTGGCACCGGCGTCACCGTGGGTTCCGCCGACGATGGGCTCGTTGGTCTCCGCCGCGATACTTCGCGTGGTAGCGATCGGTGGCGCCGCGGCTGCGGCCGCGTGGGGAATGGTGGCTGGCCTGGTGCTTGGCGTTGCGATCTTGATCAAGATCGAGCCCGGAAGACGCCGACGGCGCGCGAACCGGATCTGATCATCGTCCGCTGCCCATCGAAACCCCCACACGCCACGGGGTAGGCGGAGGCTTCGGCGATCGATCGACCCTCTCGATTCACCGCGCACGAAGGCGTGGGTCGGGCGGGGGGCGTGTACGCTCGCTTTCGATGAAGGAGGACTACTTCGGTGAGGAGGTCGCGGCGCACTACGACGGCGGGGTGATGTTCAGCCCGGAGGTTCTCTCGCCAACGGTCGACTTCCTCTCGGCGCTCGCTGGCGACGGCTCGGCGCTCGAGTTCGGCATCGGGACGGGTCGGGTCGCGCTTCCGCTCGCCGAGCGAGGCGTTCGTGTGCATGGCATCGATCTGTCGGAGGCGATGGTCGCCCGGTTGCGTGAGAAGCCGGGCGCGGAGCGGGTCGGTGCGACGATTGGCGACTTCGCGACAACACGGGTTGAGGGGACGTTCTCCCTCGTTTACCTGGTGTTCAACACGATCGGCAACCTGACGACGCAGGACGACCAGGTCGCGTGCTTTCAGAACGCCGCCGACCACCTCGAGGCGGGCGGCTGTTTCGTGATCGAGGTGGGCGTACCCGATCTGCAGCGGCTCTCTCCCGGCGAGACGTTCTACCCATTCGACGTGAGCGTGGATCACGTTGGCTTCGACGAGTACGACATCGCCAACCAGGGACTCGTCTCGCACCACCTCTTCGCGGAGAACGGCGCTTGGCGCAGATCGTCGATCCCGTTTCGCTACGTGTGGCCGGCGGAGCTCGATCTGATGGCTCGCCTCGCCGGGATGCGGCTGCGCGAGCGCTGGGAGAATTGGAACCGCTCACCGTTCACGAGCGCAAGCCGCAAGCACGTGTCCGTCTGGGAACGAACCGGATGAGCGCTCGACTCGGGTTTCCCTGAGCGTATGTCGCATCTCGCGGCAGGGGACTCGCGAATGCTGAACCCGAGCGTGATGCGAAAGGGGCAACATGCCGGTCGATCGTCGGGTCAGTCGTGGTGTTCCATCGCCGGCGACATGGCTAGCCACGGGTGCCGGCGTGACTCGTAGATCGACATCGTGGGCGCCGGGAAGAACGGGTCGGCGAATGCGCCGACCGGAACCTTGATCACATCTGGCGCCGTCGACTCAGTGAAGAAGACCGTGGCGCCGCAGTCGGGGCAGAAGTGGAAGACGTGGACGATTCGGTCTTCCTCGTCCGAGGTTCGCGTGTAGTCGCTGTACCGACCGACGACGCGCACCTGATCTGACCTGAACCGTGCCTGGATCCCGAACGCGCTTCCGGTCCGGCGCTGGCAGGCGAGGCAGTGACACATGGAGGTCCGGATCGGATCTCCCTCCGCTGTCAGACGAAGTTGCCCACAGCTGCAGGCGGCATCGTGATTCGGCATCCTCGGTTGATGGTAATGGTTGTCCAGCTCAACGTGGGCAGTGAAGCGCTCGGTGTCGTGCGCGAGTCGCGTCTAGGCTTCGGCCATGGAGTCAGGACCGTCGCTGAGCCTCGAGGAACTGCAGCTGGCCACCCGAAACCACGGCCTGCCGCTGGAGGCGCTGGCCCACCCGGTGACGCCGCTTGGCCTGCACTACGTGCTGACGCACTTCGACATCCCGGTCGTCGACCCGGCCGGCTGGCGACTGGAGATCGAGGGATCCGTACGGCGCCCGATGTCGCTCACCCTCGCGGACATCCAGGCCCGGCCGGTCGTCACTCGGCCGGTGACCATGGAGTGTGCGGGCAACGGGCGCGCCCTGGTGCAGCCTCACGTGATCAGCCAGCCGTGGTTGCTCGAAGCTGTCGGCACCATCGAGTGGACCGGTACCACCGTGGCCGAGCTGCTGGACGATGCCGGGGTGGACACCGGTGCCGTCGAGGTGGTGTTCGAGGGCCTCGACGCGGGCATCGACGGCGGAGTCGAGCAGCTCTACGCTCGCAGCCTGTCACTCGAGGATGCCCGATCCGACGGCGTCATGCTTGCCTATGCGGCCAACGGCGTGCCGCTGTTGCCCCAGCACGGGTATCCGCTGCGGCTGGTCGTTCCGGGCTGGTACGGGATGACCAGCGTCAAATGGCTGCGCGGCATGCGGGTGGTGTCCCAGCCCTTCGAGGGCCACCAGCAGGCGACCGCCTACCGGATCCGCCAATCCGAGGACGAATCGGGCGTCCCGGTCACCCGTATGCTGCCCCGTGCGCTGATGGTGCCGCCCGGGATCCCCGACTTCATGACCCGTGAACGGTTCGTCGACTGCGGCCCGGTGCGCATCGACGGCCGCGCGTGGTCGGGGTGGGGCGCGATCGCATCGGTCGACGTCTCCAGCGACGGCGGCGAGTCATGGCGCCCGGCCGGCCTCGCAGAGCCGATCGGAGAGCATGCCTGGCGGGGGTGGTCGTACACCTGGCAGCCGGACCGGCCCGGGCGGTACGAGTTGTGCTGCTCCGCCGTCGATGTCGCCGGTAACCGCCAGCCACTCACTCCCTCATGGAACATCGGCGGCTACTCCAACAACGCTGTGCAGCGCGTCCCGGTCACCGTTCGTCCGTAGGACGAGGCGGACGAATTCTAGGCGGCGTCGGGCGCGGCGACGGCGAGCGCCGCGGGCGGCGGATCGACGATGCGGTCCTTGCCGCAGACCACGCACATGCGGGCGAATCCGACCTGACCCTCGACCCGCCGGACGCTGTGCACCGTGGCCCGTCCGTAGAGCCGGCACTCGGGGTTGCCGCACTTTCGGTTCTCGGTGTATTCGCGCATCGAGGTCAGTCTACTCGCATACGCCGTGCTACCGTGGGTTGAGGGATCCGCCTGCCTCGTGGCGGCGCTGGGTTGAAACGGACGTTCCAGGTCGCTCGCTGATCCTCCTCAAGGCGGCGCGCCGCGTCGTCGTGCCCTGGAGGTCGCTGCAATGAAGACGTTTGTCTGTGCCGAGGCGGAGTGGGACGACGTCGTGTCCGGGGTCGGACTGCTCCGCGATCACGACGACCCCAGGATAAGCGCCGGGCGGGCTGCGGGGATCCTGGCGGACGCCCTGCTCGCCGCAGACGTCGACACCGAGATCGCGACCGGATGCCACACGATCACGCTGGCCGAACCGTTCACCCAGAGCGGTCGTCGACCGGGCGGGTTCGGCTGGTCGCTGGGCGTCCTGCTGCGTGGTGTGAGCGGGATCGCAAAGCTGCCGGCGTCGCCCCAGACCGTTGAGGCAGCGCGGATTCTGCCAACCATCACCCACGTCGTGGCCGACAACCTGACCCGCGCATAACCGCCGGTGGTCGAGGCGCAGCCATGACCGATCGCACATTCGCCACCACAGGGTTCGACTCCCTCCCACCTCCGGAGATGGCCCGCAGGGCTGAGGAGGTCGGCACGGCGAAGGCGGCGCTGCCGGTGGCGAGCACCTTCGCGCTGGGGGTGCTCGCCGGAGCGTTCATCGCGCTCGGTGCGGTCTTCGCAACGACCGTCACGGCAGGCGGAGCCAACCTTCCCTACGGCGTCTCGCGGCTGCTGGCCGGGCTGGCCTTTTCGCTGGGCATGATCCTCGTGGTGGTTGCGGGCGCGGAACTGTTCACCGGCAACAACCTGATCGTCATGGCCTGGGCCGGGCGTCGAGTCTCGACCCAGCGCCTGCTTCGTAACTGGGCGATCGTCTACTGCGGCAACTTCGTCGGCGCGCTCGCCACAGCCGGCGTGCTGTTTGCCGGCAAGCAGTACGAGTTCGGTGGAGGAGCTGTGGGCGTCCAGGCGCTCACGATCGCGGCGGCCAAGACGAACCTGGGCTTCGTTCAGGCGATCGCGCTCGGGGCGCTCTGCAACGCCCTCGTCTGCCTCGCTGTGTGGCTGTGTTACAGCGCCCGCACGACGACCGACAAGATTCTTTCGATCGTCCCACCGATCGCCGCCTTCGTGGCCGCCGGCTTCGAGCACAGCGTCGCGAACATGTTCTTCATCCCCATGGGCCTGCTGGTCAAGAGCGACTCCGGGTTCGTTGCGACGCAGCAGGGGCTGCCCGACCTCTCACACCTGACCTGGGGACGTTTCCTCGCCGGCAACCTCCTCCCCGTGACGATCGGCAACGTGATCGGCGGAGCGGTGATGGTCGGCGCCGTGTACTGGTTTGTCTACCTCCGCCCGACGCCGGGCGCGTGAGCCCGTCCACCTCGGTATCCGTCCGCGCATACCCGGGGTGTCCAAACTTGCAATGATGGGCCGATGTCCGGCCGTCTCCAGGCACTTGGTGTGGCCGTCGCCAACCCGGAACTTCGCCGCCTGCAGCTGGCGTGGGCCGGGTCGGTACTCGGCTCCTACGCCTACCTGATCGCGCTGTCGGTGATCGCCTACCGTGCGGGTGGCGCCGCGGCCGTGGGGTGGCTGATCCTGGCTCGGATGGTCGCCGCGTCGCTCGCCTCGCCGCTGCTCTCGGCGTTGGCCGACCGCCACCAACGGCGGCCGGTGATGGTGATCTGCGATGTCCTGCGCGCGGCGCTCACGATCGCGGTCGGCGTGCTCGCGGTGACGCATGCTTCGGCGTGGTCGATCTACGCCTTGGCGGTGGTGATCTCGGTGGTCTCAACCGCCTTCCGCCCGGCGCAGGCGGCGCTCGTGCCGGCGCTTGCGGCCACCCCGGAGCAGGTCACGGCGTCCAACGCGCTTGCCGGCACGATCGAGGGTGCCGGGATCTTTGTGGGGCCCGGGATTGGCGGTCTGGTGCTCGCGGTGTCCGGTACGGCGTCCGTCTTCGCGCTGTGCGTCGCCGCCTACCTGTGGTCGGCGGCGCTGGTCTGGTCGATCGACGAGCCGCCACGGAGCGCCGATCCGCCCGGGGCGGCAGGGGAGGCGCACACCGGACTCACCGCGGGCCTGAGGACGATCGCCTCGGCGCCCGCGCTGATAGCGGTGACGTGCACCTACGCAGCCCAATGCATGGTTGCGGGTGCGCTCGGTGTGTTCACCGTGGTGCTGGCGATCGACGTGCTCGGACTGGGCAACGCCGGCGTGGGGTACCTCGACTCGGTGTTTGGTGTGGGCGCCATTCTGGGCGGTGTGATCGCGACCGGGCTGGCCGGAACACGGAGGCTCGCCGCCGTCTTCGCGGTGGGGGTGATCGGGTGGGGCACCGGGGTGGCGGTGCTGGGCGCGACGACCAGCACGTGGATCGTGGTGGTGCTGATAGCCGGAGTGGGGGTGAGCAACACGATCGTCGACGTCACTGCGGTCACCCTGATCCAACGATCGGCGCCCGACGCGGTGCTGGGTCGTGTGTTCGGTGTGGTCGAGAGCCTGCTGATGGCGTCGCTGGGCATCGGCTCGGTGCTCGCCCCGGTCGCAATCCACGTACTCGGCATCCGCCCAGCGCTGGTCATCACCGGGCTCGTGCTGCCGGCGGTAGTGGCGGTCGTTGCCCGCACGCTGATGCAGCTCGACAGCCTCGACCCAGACACCGGACGGCGGGTGGAGTTGCTGCGCGCCCACCGCATCTTCGCGCCGCTGGCCGACGGGACGCTCGAGCAGCTTGCGCGGCAGCTGGAGCCGCTCGCCGTCGCCGCCGGCGCGGGGGTGATCCATCAGGGAGATCCGGGTGATCGCTTGTATCTGGTAGCTTCCGGCGAGCTCGCGGTCGATGTCGACGGGCGTTCAGGCTCGCCGCTCGAGGCGGGCGACGTGTTCGGCGAGATCGCGCTGCTGCGCGACGTGCCGCGCACCGCAAGCGTGCGCGCGCTTACCGCGTGCGACCTGCTGACACTGGCCCGCGAGGAGTTCCTGGCCGCGGTCACCGGTCACCCGCCGAGCGCGGCGGAGGCCGACGTCGTCATCTCGGCGCGCCTGGGCGCGCTGCGGCCCGGCGTGGTGACGGCATGAGCGAGACGCCCGTGCATGCGCTCGTCGAGCGGTGCCGGCGAGGCGACCAGGACGCCTGGCGGGAACTGGTCGCCACCCACTCCCGCTATGTCTACGCCATCATCATGCGGGTCTTCCGACTGCCGCCCGACGAGGCCGAGGACGTCTTCCAGGACGTCTTCAGCCGGGTGTTCGAACGGCTCGAGATGTTGCGCGACGACGACGCTCTGGTGGCCTGGATCGGCCAGCTCACCCGCAGGTTGTGCATCGACCACCTCCGCCGCAGGCGCGACACGCTCGAGTTGACCGACGAGACGGCCGGCGCCGTGGACGACCAGCTCGAGCAGCTCGAGCTCGCGCTCGTCGTGCGCCAGGCGCTGGAAGGGCTGTCGCAACCGTGCCGGGACATCCTCGACCGCTTCTTCTGCCGCGAGCAGCCGTACGTCGTCATCGGCGCGGAGCTGGGGATCGCCGCAGGCACGATCGCAAGCCGGATCAGCCGGTGCCTGGCCAGGCTCCGGGCGAGCCTCGAGGGAAGACAACCCGCACAGCGGCCGTCTGAGAGAAGGTGAGCATGGACGACCGAAACCTCGAACACCTTTTGCGGCTCCTCCCGCCGGCACCCGAGTCGTGGGTGCGAACGGCGCAGGAGCTGCCATTCGTGCGCGACGAGATCGACTCCA
This sequence comes from Gaiellales bacterium, assembly GCA_038230835.1. Lineage (GTDB taxonomy): Bacteria > Actinomycetota > Thermoleophilia > Gaiellales > JAICJC01 > DASUHT01. The sequence goes on along the minus strand of JBBRMM010000004.1, from coordinate 183,376 downwards.
TCCTCGAGCGGGCGGGCAGCAGCCCGACGTTCCGCGATGCGCTTCGCAAGGACGCGTCCGGGGCGCTTCGCCAGGAGGGGTACGAACTCGCCGACGACGTCGTCGCTCACATCCTGCGCCGGCTCCCGCCGGCCGACGCCTGAGCCGCCCCACGTCTGCACTCGTGAACGGAGTACGATCGCGCGGTGTCCGTGAGACTGCACGCGAGTGACGATGCCCTGCCCGCGCACGCGATCGCGGGATCGGCGGCCCGCCGGCTCCTCGGGGCTCGGCCATGGCCGGAACGCGTCGACCGGGCGTGGGCGTTCGGGGATTCGACCGGGGCCGGGGCGACCGTCTGTGTGGTCGACAGCGGGGTGGATGCCGGCCACCCGTTGGTCGGCGGCGTCCGCGAGGCGGTGTCGGTGACGGTGGCGGACGGCGAGACGCTGGTCGAACCGGATGATCTCGGTGATGTCTGCGGGCATGGCACCGCCTGTGCCGGCATCATCAGGGCGCTGGCTCCGGACTGCGACCTGGTCAGCGTGCGCGTGCTCGGCGAGGGGTTCGTCGGTAGCGGTCCGGCTCTGATCGAGGGCCTCCGCTGGGCGGTCATGCGAGGCTTCGACGTGATCAACATGAGCCTTTCGACCACCAAGGAGCGATTCGTGCCCGACCTGCACGCCCTGACCGACGACGCGTACTTCAAGCGCAGCCTGATCGTCGCCTCAGCGCACAACATGCCGGTGCGCAGCTACCCGTGGCGCTTCGCGTCGGTCGTGTCGGTTGCCAGCCACGACCTGGACGACCCACTTGCCTACCTCCGAAACCCCGAGCCGCCGGTCGAGTTCTACGCTCGCGGTGTCGAGGTCGACGTCGCCTGGGCGGACGGTTCGACGCTCCGCGCGAGCGGCAACAGCTTCGCCACCCCTCACATCGCGGGCATCTGTGCGCTCATCCGCTCCAAGCATCCGGATCTGACCCCGGCCGAAGTGAAGACCCTGCTCGGCCTGACCGCCGACAACGCGGGGACACATCCGTGACCGACAGTCGAGCGGCCGTCGCGGCCGGGTTGCTACCCGGCGACGATCTGCATCGCGCGCTGTTGCGGTCGATCGTCGACGTCGCCCGGGCGATCTTCGGCGCGCGGGCGGCCTCGGTGTTCCTGCTCGACGAGGAGGCCGACCAACTCGTGTTCGAGGCGGTCAGCGGCGAGGGCGAGGAGAGCCTGGTCGGCCGTCGCTTCCCGTCGAGCACCGGGATCGCCGGGTGGGTGATGGTCACCCGCCAGCCGCTCGTGCTGGACGACGTCAGTTCCGATCCGCGGTTTGCGAGTCAGGCAGCCGAGTCGACGGGGTACGTTCCGAAGGCGATCATGGCCGTGCCGCTCCTTTCGGGTGAACGCTCGCTCGGCGTGCTGGAGGTGCTCGACAGGCCATCGGGCGAGCGCTTCACCGTTGAGCAGGGGGATCTGCTGGGCATGTTCGCGACCCAGGCGGCGATTGCGCTCGACCTGCTGGCGCGGTCGCGCGCCGCGCGTGCGCTACTCGACGAGGGCGTGGGTGACGCCGCGGTGCTGACGCGGCTCGTGGCCGCTCTCAATGGCGCCGAACCGGAGGACAGGAAAGCCGGAATCGCCCTCCTGGAGGCGGTGGAAGACGTCGTTTCCCGGTGGATATGACCGGGGATCCGGTGCCGCGGCTCATGACGCCCGCGGCACCGGTCCGCGACTCACGCCTTGAACTTGTGCGCCTCGACGTCGGGAGTCTCGTCGTCAGCCTTGTCTTCGGGCTCCGTCTTGGGCTCCTCGTCCTTCGCCCGAAACTTGTGCGCCTCCACGTCAGGCTCGTCCTGCCGCTTGCGGTCTCGCTCGTCCGATCCCATGGTGTCCTCCTGGTGGTGGGCGGGTGGTTGTCCTCCAGACGCGGCTTCCACCAGCGATCTTCCCACACCGCGAACAGATTCGCCACGATCGTTGCTTGAGGCCGCTCGGCCAGTCGCCGGCGGCGGCGACGTGCGGTAGCCTGGAAGCACCATGGAACGACTGGTCGTGAAGCCCCTCGGCGGGGCCGCACACGCCGGGCTTGCCACCGCTGCCGCATTCGACTGGCACAGCCTGGCCGCCCCGCTTGGCGACGGCGACTACCACCTGGTGGTGTTCCGGTCGCACCGGCGTGCGGGTGCCGACAGCCGCGGCCTTTGGCGCGAGGACAAGCTCGCCTTTGCCGAGGCGGTTGCGTCAGGCGGACTGCTGCACTATCACCAGGGCCTGCTCGATCGCCGCCGCCGCAGCCTCAGCTTCTGCCTGTGGGAGACGGAGCGCCAGGCCGCGGCCGCCACCAGGCTGCCCACCCACAGGACGGCGTCCGCGCTCGCGGCCGGCGCCTACACCAGCTACGTGATCGAACGCTGGACGTTGGGCAAGGCGGCCCCCGCCGGGATCACGCTCAGGCTGCTCGGCACCCGGCAGGCCGCACCGCCCGCCGCCTGAGCGCTCACAACTCGACGTAGACGCCGACTTCGAACACCCGGTCGGGCGGGACCTGGAAGTAGCGGGCAATCGGCGTCGAGTTCTGGTAGAGCACGGCGAACAGCCGCTTGCGCCAGCCTGCGATCGGGGAGTGGCCGGTGGGGACGAGGGACACGTGGTCGACGTAGTACGACGTGCGCTCGACGTCGAGCTCGAGTCCCTGCCGGCGGGCCAGTTCCAGCGCCGAGACCACGTCCGGCTCGTCCTGGTAGCCGTAGCGCGCCGTCACGCCCACGAACCCGAGTCGCATCGGCTCGATCAGGATCCGGTGTGCATCGTCGACGTGGGGTACGCCGATCGTCTCGACCTTCAGCAGCACCACGTGCTCGTGCACGATGTGGTTGTGCTCGGCGTTGTTGAGCAGCGCCGACGGGATGGCGTCCAGGGAGGTGGTGAGGAACACGGCCGTCCCCGGTGCCCGCGCGGGCGGGTTGTCGATCATGCGGTTCAGGTACCGGCGCACCGGCACGCGGCCTTCACGCAATGCCCGCCCGAGCAGCATGCGGCCGCGGTGCCAGGTCGTCAGCGCCGTGAAGAAGACCGCGCCCACCACCAGTGGCAGCCAGCCGCCGCTCGCCACCTTGGGCAGGTTGGCCGCGAAGAACGTCAGCTCGACGGCGATGAATGCCACGCCGCCCGGGATCACCAGCCAGAGGGGCTTGCGCCACAGCTTGCGGAACACCACGAACGCCAGCAGGGTGTTGGTGGCAAAGATGGCGCTGAGCGCTATGCCGTAGGCGTTGGCCAGGCCGTTGGGGTTGCGGAAGCCGAGCACCAGTGCCACCACCGCCGTCATCAGGAACCAGTTGACGACCGGGATGTAGATCTGGCCCATGATCCGGGTGGAGGTGTGCCGGATCGACATCCGGGGCAGGAATCCGAGCTGGATCACCTGCTGGGTGACCGAGAACGCCCCCGAGATCACGGCCTGGGAGGCGATCACCGTCGCCACGGTGGCCAGCACGACCATTGCCTTCTGGCCGGTCTGGCCGCCGGGCACGAGGAAGAAGAACGGATTGGAGATCGTTGCCGGCCGGTCGAGGATCAGCGCGCCCTGACCCATGTAGTTGAGCACCAGTGCGGGGAACGCCAGGCCCAGCCAGGCCCTCGTGATCGCCTGGCGGCCGAAGTGGCCCATGTCGGCGTAGATCGCTTCGGCTCCGGTGACGGCGAGGAACACGGCGCCCAGCGACAGGAATCCGGCTGTCGGGTCGGCTGCGATGAAGGCCCCGGCGTAGGTCGGTGACAGGGCGCGCACGATTCCCGGATGGGCGAGCACCTCGTGCCCACCCAGCGCGCCGATGACCAGGAACCAGATCACCATGATCGGCCCGAACAGGCCGCCGACGGCGTTGGTGCCGAACCGCTGCAGGGCGAACAGCCCGGCCAGGATCGCGATCGAGAACGGCACGACCTGGGCCGCCAGACTCGGTGAGGCCACCTGCAGCCCCGACACCGCGGATACCACCGAGATCGCCGGTGTCAGCATTCCATCGCCGTAGAACAGCGACGCTCCCAGGATCCCGACCATCACCAGCGCGGTCTTGCGGCGGGACTTCACCGAGCGCTCGATCAGCGCCACCAGCGCCATGATCCCGCCCTCGCCGTTGTTGTCGGCGCGCAGGATCAGCAGCACGTACTTCAGCGTGACGACGGTCAGCAGCGCCCAGAAGATCAGCGAAATCGCTCCGTACACGGTCGTGGGGGTCGGCCGCATCGGGTGGTCGCCGGCGAAGATCAACTGCACGGTGTAGAGCGGGCTGGTGCCGATATCTCCGTACACCACTCCCAGCGCACCGAGCGACAGCCCCCAGGTGGCCCAGGCGGACACCGAAGGGGCGTGCGGATCACTGTGGGCGGCGGCACTGGGAGCGGCGGTGGTGGCGGTACGGCGTGGAGTTGCGACGTCGATCGTCTCGATCCTGCTCACTCGGCCAGCCCTTCCCGCCGGGTGCGCAGCGGCGCGGGCTGCACCTGGCGATGGCTCTGTCTCGACGGTGCGATCACGGATACGTCGCTGCACACCCCTTGAGCGGCGCGCCGGATCCGCCACCCGGCCCGGCCGACGAGCACCAGTCGCTCGGGCGGATCGGCGGCGTGCAGCAGTGCGGGCACGCTTCGGCACGGCACGACCTCCACCCGACCGGTCGCAGGCAGGGAGGAGAGGCACCCGCCGGCGGCGTCCCGAAGGGCGGCCAGTCGGGCCGCGATCCTGGGCGGGCAAGCGCTGATCGGCAGCGTGGACGGCAACACCGCCGGGATCAGGACCTCCACGATCGCGGGAGCGTCGCCGCGCTCGCGGGACACCCTTGCGACAGCGTCGGCCAGCAGCGCCGGACGGAGGTGTGGATCGGTGGGGACGACCAGGATCCGGATCATGCGGTCACCGGCGGGGAACTGACGATCATCACACGCTGCTGGGCCTCGGCTGCGATCCGTCGCACCACGTGGTCGTCGGCGATCCGGCGGAAGGTCGTCCGGTGCAGACCTTCCGCGCCGAGCAGAATCAGCTCCGAACTGCGCCGGCCGGCCTCTGCCAGGATGGATTCCGCCGGATCCCGAGTGCGCAGATGCGTCGTGTGGATGCGGATGCCGTAGCGCTCGCCGATCGCCTCGGCTTGGGCCGCAAACCGCTGAACCGTCTGCTCGAGACCGTCGATCTCCATGTCCAACTCCTCCGACAGCGGGATCTCGGTGAACGCGAGCAGCACGATCAGCGACCGCCGCTCCGCGGCCAGGCAGGCGGCGTCGGCGACGACGTCGGACGGGATGTCGGGCAGGTCGGTGCTGACGGGAATCAGCATCGTGCGGAACTCGACCTCGATGCCCGGCCCGATGTGGTGCGCGATCTCGCGCCGGCGGCGCTCTGTGAGCCCGATCCCGGCCCGCCGGCGATAGCCGGCGTATGCGGCCAGCCCGGCGGTCATCCAGAGACCGCCGACCCAGCGCGGATCCCGCTGCAGCACGATCACGGCGATCCACACCAGCAGCGTCGCCAGGCCCCCGGCGAGCGCCGTGAGCGGTAGCTCGCGGCCCCGCACGCGGATGCCGAACGGCACCTTGCTCGCCCGGTGTCGCACCGGATCGCGCCAGCGCATGACGATGATCGCGAGCTGGAGAATCGTGAACACGATCATCGCGCCGAAGGCATACAGCCCGGCCAGGTATGCGGCGGGGTCAGCGACGAGCGCACTCGACATCAGCAGCCCGGCGGCGACGGCGGTGCACGCGGCGACGGCCACGTAAGGGGTCTGATACCGGGGGTGCAGTCGTGCGGCGGCCGCGGGCAACTGGTAGTGCTGGGAGAGCGAGTAGCTGAGCCTCGTGAAGCCGAGCACCCCGGCGTTTGCGACCGCCACCAGAACCACCGCGACCAGCAGTCCGACCAGGTGCAGGGCACCGGTCGAGAGCACGTGCAACGGCAGCCGGGCGACGATCCCCAGCAGTGGGTAGGCCGCATAACCATGGCCGGGGGAGCCGGCCAGCAGCGTCTGCCGGGAGCCGCCGGCGGTGCTCGTGACGGGCATCGCCATCAGGGCGACAACAGACAGCGCGAAGAACAGCACGAGCACGCCGGCCAGCAGACCCCGCACCGCACGGCCCAGGTCACGGTCGGGATTTCGCGCTTCTCCCGCCATCCCTGTGATCGTCTCGATGCCGGTGTAGGCCATGGTTGCCAGCACCACCCCCAGCAACAGTTGCCGTGCCGACGGGGCGGCGGTGAGGTGGAAGCCCTGGGCGAGCTGGTGTGGCCGGAAGATCAGGATCGCACCGAGCACGACCAGCAGCACCTCCAGGCCGAAGCCGACGATCCCCAGGAACACCTCGAGACCGGGCGGTGACCGGACGCCGCGGATGTTGAGCAGCGCCACCGCGGCGATCACGCCGACGCCGCCGACAAGATCCCACGGGGAGTGGGCGAGCGGTGCCCAGAACACGCTCAGGTAGTGGACTGCGAAGAGGGCGGAGATCGCGATTACGACCGCGAATGCGAGCGACATCGCCCATGCCGAGACGAAGCTCGCGAGGTCGTTGAAGGCGTGCCGGGTGAAGGCCGACGCGCCGCCCGACTCCGGGAACATCGAGACGCCCTCCGCATAGCTGAGCGCCGTGGCGGCGAACACCAGTCCGGCCGCCACGATTGCAAGCGGGGTCAGGCCGAGCGCGTGGCCGGCCACCAGCCCGAGCGCAATCGAGACCGACCAGCCGGTGCGCACGTAGCCGGCAGCCACCAGCTCCGGCGCTCCGCGCGATACCCGCGCGACGCGCCGGCCGCCCTTGCGGACGACCGGTGAATGCCGTGCGGAGAGGATTCTGGGTAGCGAGCGCACCATCTCCGTCACAGGCTGGCAGCGACCGGCTCACGGTGGTATCACGATCAGGTGACGATCCATACCGATCACGTCACGCTGACATCACGTCTGGATCACGCTCCGGAGTGAGGTGCCGCTGATCGCCACCCAGGTAGGGTTGTGCTCGATGGCCGGGTGGCCGGCCAGAACCGAGAGACACGCATGTACATCCTGATCGCCGGCGGCGGCAAGGTCGGCTTCAACCTCAGTTCGACGCTGATTCAGCTCGGTCACGAGGTGACGCTGATCGACAACGACCCGCACCGCCACGGCATGCTCGAGGAGCGGTTCGGCAACGTGGCGCGGTTCGGCGATGCGACCGAGCTGTTCGTGCTCGAGCGGGCGGGCGTCGAGCGCGCCGACCTGGTGGTGGCCGTCACCGGGGACGACGAGGACAACCTGATCGTGTGTCAGGTCGCGCGCGACAAGTACGGGGCGCCGAAGGTGATCGCCCGCGTGAACGATCCCCGAAACCAGCTGCACTTCGACATGCTGGACATCGCGATGACCGTCTCGGCGACCGCCACCATCCTGGCGCTGATCGAGCACGAGCTGCCACAGCGCGAGCTGGTGACGCTGCTCGACCTGCGGCGCGAGAACCTCGAAATCGTCGAGTTCGCCATCGAGGACAGCTCGCCGGTGGCATGGCGGCACGTGCGCGAGCTGCACCTGCCCGACGGGTCGCGGCTGATCTCCGTCTCCCGCGATGGACGTTCCGAGATCGCCGTCGGCGAGACGCAGCTTCGCCCCGGGGATCGGGTGATGGCAATTCTCGAGCCGAGTGTCGAGGACGAGCTCAAGCGGTTGCTGATGACCGCGGTCTGAGCTCATGGGTGTCGAGCCACTCCCAGGCGGACTGGGCAACGGCGGCCGCGTGGTTCGGGTGGGAGCCACCGTCCGGCGCCCGCACGGGGCTCACTCGACCGCGATCTTCGAACTGCTCGCGCACCTCGAGCGCCGGGCGTTTCCAGCGCCGTTGCCGGTGGAGACCGCGCCGGGGGAGGATGTTTTGGCCACGACGGCTGCGAGTGCTCGCCGATGCGTACGGGTCCCGGAGCGCGACCGCGAGCAGTTGGTGGAGGCGATCGTTGAGGGCAAGCGTATCGGCATCGAGTTCGTGCGTCGGCGCGTGCTCGCGGGCGAGACGGCGTTCGTGCAGATGTGGGAGCGGCGGGGCGGTGCGGACGGCGAGCAGCGCGCGATGGAGTGGCTTCGCGACCAGCGGTCGCGGTTGCTGGAGGCGCTCACGGCCCGGGTGAGATCGAACAAACCCTAAAGGGTGAGGGGCATCGGGCCGACTATGCGTCCGAGTACCAAACTATTTCCACCCCTGGCCGCTCGGAGGCATGATGCTGAACCCCCAGACGCTTCGCGAGGCGAGCTTCTCGCTCGCTACAACCGGATGGAGTCCCGACGCGGTCGACGCGTACCTCGGGGATCTCGCGGACCAGCTCGAGGCGGGATCGGTGGACTGGATGCTCGAGCGCACCAGGCTGAACGACCGCGAGTACCGCGTGGAGTCCCCCGGTTACGTCGAGAACGAGGTGCGCGCGTTCTTCGCCCAGGTCCTCGAATCGGTCGAGGCTGCCGTGGACACCCACCCGCCGAGCACACAAGAGGAGACCGTGATGAGTGACGAGCATGTCGAGACCGACGTCGACGACGTCGACCAGGCCCCCGAGGCCGTCGAGGCCCCCAAGGCCGTGGAACTGCCCCAGATCGAGGACGTCGCCGTGTCGCTCGACCTGAGCACCCTGACCGAGGCGATCCAGCGCGCCAAGCGCACCGTGGCGGGGCTCGAGGCGTTCGTCGAGAGCGACATCGCCGCCCTCAAGGCATCCTGTGAGCGCCAGCTGGCCGCCTGCCAGGAGGAGTGCGACCGCGCGTTGGAGGAGGCCCGCACGAAGTCCGCCTCCTGCATCGCCGACGCCGAGTCCGCCGCGGCCCGTGTGACGACCTCCGCCGAGCGCGAGACCGAGAAGGCCCGCCGCCAGTGGCACGGCGAGCTCCAGAATCTCCGCGAGACCGCGGAGCAGGAGATCGCAAGCCAGCGCGCCGAGGCCGAGAAGGCGATCGCGGAGATCTACGCCGCCGCCGAGCGCGACCGTGCCGAGGCTCGTGACGCTGTCGAGCGGGCGCTCGACATGCAGTCCTCGATCGCACAGTCGCTCGAGAAGGCTCGCGCGGAGCTCGTGCCGCCGTCCCGGTCCAAGCGCGCCGCCTGATCCGGCCGGCCTGTTCGGTCCCGTGTCTGCAGACGATAACCTTGCGCTCGCTGTGGCGGTGCTCGGGGAGCTGCCCGTGCGCGTCGAGGCGTACCGCAGCGACGGCGCTGCGATCGGCCTCGAGATCGACGCCCAGGTCGACGGCCACCTCGAGGCCGGCCTGCCCTGGCATGATGCACGCGAGGGCATGGGACTGGTGATTCCGGTGCGCTCCGCGAAGCGCGGGGGGTACGAGATCGGCTGCCGCGTGAGCACGCTCTACTTCGAGGGCGACGGCCACGGACGGGCCGAGCTTGCAGTCACTGCGGTTGCCCGGCGCAAGCCGACCCGAGCCGCAGAGCGCCGCTCCTTCACGCAGCTCGCGCTGGTTCGGGTGAGCGCCGGCAAGGCGGTCACCCCGGGCGTCGAGTTCGACGTGCGGCTGGTCGACGTGTCGGTGCGCGGGGTTGCGTTCACAACCCAGCAGCGGCTCGTGCGCGGCGACATCATCTCGCTGGGCACGAGCTTCGAGGGGAAGGCGTGCTACATGGGCGCTCGGGTCGTCTACACCACCCAGGTCGCCTACGGCCGGCGCCGCGTCGGCTGCGAGCTGGTCGAGCCGTCCGAGCAGCTGGTGACCCAGCTGACCGCACTGCTCGAGGGCCTGCCGGCCACCGGTGGCGCCGTCGTCGACCGCCAGGTCCGCGCAGCAGCCTGAGCCCCTGGCCGTCCGGCGCTACTCGGCGTCGATCAGGGTCATCCACCCTGCGGCTGTGATCGCCTGCCGGCGCAGGTCGTCCGATGCGCGGTCGGCAGCGCTCGATCCGGCCCTCCGCGACGAGTTGGGAGTGGGTCACGACGCGGCAGCCACAGGTGGCAAGGGTGGACTTGACGACACCCCAGTCCCGCTCGGCGGCACGCGCGGCAACCGCCCAGCTGTCGGCGGCGCCGACGGTCATCCACGACCGCATCGCCGCCGTTCGCACCTGCACGTAGAAGACCTGTCCAGTCTCCACCGCCCGCCTCCGCCAAGTTGGGTCGGCCGCGAGCGCCGCGGCCCGTTTGTGACGCTTGTCATCCCTACAGTCGGCGCCGGCGACGAAACATTTACCCCGGCCGGACGCGTGATCGGCGTCACCTGCCGGGCCGGTGGCCGACTTGACCGTTTCGTGACCGGCGGCGATACTGGTCGCACGAGCATCGTCAATCGGGTGCGTCAGCCTTGGGAGGGTCTCTTGAAGCGGAAACTGAGTGTCAGCGGCGCGGCCGCGGCGGTGGTGGGGCTCGTGCTCCTGACCTCGCCGGGTGTCGCCAGTGCGGGTGGGAGTCAGGGCGGCGGGTGCGTCGGCCGCCACCCCGCCTACATCGAGGGCGTGTTCGAGCCCGCGTACGCGGCCGGATGCTCGGGTCACGACGAGCCGGAGCTCGATCCGCTGTCGAACCTGCAGGGGTCGGCCCGGGACATCACCTGGAACGCCGTGCTGCCCCAGAACGGCAAGGGCTTCGGCGTCGACGCCGTCGGCCCGACCTTCTGGTTCGGCGGGTCCGTGAGCGATCCGTCAAGCCTGTTCGGACAGGCATTCGAGGAGCTCCAGTTCTATCCCAACTCGCTGGTCTCCAACTGCAACCCCAACGGCGGCTACGTCGTGTCCAACGTCCCCGGCGACTACACCGTCTGCTCGCCCGTGTGGAGCCTGACCACCACCGGCCAAAAGCCCAACTACCACGAGCCCGCGGCGTTCAACGCGATGCTCACCAACGGCACGAGCACCTCGCCGCTGGTCATGCATGCGGGCGATGCGATCCGGGTGCACTACTTCGTGACCCCGGCCAAGGACGGTTGGCACATCACCGTCAGCGACCTGACCACGAAGCACTCCGGCACGATCGTCCTCAACTCGAAGTCGGACGGGCCGTTGATGCCGGCGTTCTCGACCCAGAAGATCGGTCACTCGCTGGCCTGGGGTGCGGTGCACGACACCCCGGACTCGTTCGTGTGGGAGATCGGGCACACCTCGCCGTTCACGAGTCCCGGCAGCGCGTTCTGCTGGCCGGGAGAGGCGGGTTGCTACTCGTACGACGCGCCTGCATGGGCGTCGCAGGCGCCGCCGATTCACATCACCTCGGTTACCTTCGCCAACGGGTCGCACCCCACCGGTTGGGCGGTGGTCTCGGACTACGGCGGCAAGGCCGAGGTCACCGATCCGACCGAGACCGGATCCACCTGCAGCGCGTACGGCGGACCGTTCTGCATCTACCCCTGGTTCACACAGAATCACGACGGCTCGTTCTCCTACGGCGTCAACTATCCGACGACGGCGAAGGACTTCGGGCAGGCTGACCAGTTCAACCAGCAGACGCTGTGCGGCGGCCCGTTCGGGCCGCACAGCACCTACTGCGACACCGTGCTGCACTGAGCGGTCGAGAGGGGGGCCCGGAGCGCCGGGCCCCCCTCCCCGCCTGGGTGTCCACGCATGCAGGCACGTATTTGCTCTCGTGCGGACTTGCACGCGAGCTGATGCACTGTGTGTCGGTTCGAAGCCGACGTGACGACCCTCAGGAAGGTGGGAATGACCAAGCACATCGAATCGCTGCGAGCCGAGTCGGGCCAGACGATGGCCGAGTACGCCGTCGTGCTCGCCGTGATCACGGTCGCCGTCGTGGTGACCCTCGGACTGCTGTCCAGCGCGATCAGCGCGCAGCTGTCCAGCGTTATCGGCGTCCTGTAGCGCCGCCCGGCAGGTGCGTCGCCCGGCTCCACGGGAACGGCGGCGGACGGATGGGTGATTGCACCGCGGGCGTGGCCCGACTCGTGGCTACGCCCGCGGCTCGCCCACGCGCGCGATCGCGTCCATCTCCACCAGCATGCCGTCGAAGAGGAAGCCGCCGGCCACGATCGCGGTGGACGCCGGGTAGGGCGCGCCAAACATCTCGTGGCGGACGCGCCTGAAGGCGTCGTAGTCCTCCGAGCGGGCGAGGTAGACGTTCATCTTGACCACCGTCGCCAGCGACGCGCCGTTCGCCTCCAGGACCGTCGCCAGGTTGGCGTACGCCTGCCGCAGTTGGGCCTCGAAGTCGACAGCATCCACCACCTCGCCGCCGGCCCCGAAGCCGCCCTGCCCGCTCACGAACACCAGCGGGCCGTCGGCGACGATCGACTGCGAGTAGTCGTAGCCGCGGGTGAACGCAAGCGGATTCTGGCCGGCGCGGTTCATCGGCGGCCGATTGTACCCCTGTGCAGCATCGAGCGGGTCAGAGCACGGGCACGTGGGCGAGCCGCACCAGGCGGTCGCGGGTGATCCGCGGCCAGCCCTGGCTGCGCACGACCACCAGCAGCGCCTGGGCACACACCGGATCGAACTGTGATCCGGCACACCGCTCGATCTCGGCCATGGCCTCGCTGATCGGCATCGCCTTGCGGTACACGCGGTCTTCGGTCATCGCGTGGAAGGCGTCGCAAACGGCGATCACGCGGGAGCCCAGCGGGATCCGTTCGCTGGTCAGGCCGTCGGGGTATCCGCGCCCGTCGTAGCGTTCGTGGCTGCACGCGACCAGCGGCACGAGGTCGGCGAAGTAGGGCACCGGCTCGAGGATCCGCGCGCCGATTCGCGGGTGCTCGTGCATCATCGCCCACTCGTCGTCGTCCAGCGGGCCCTCCTTGCGCAGGATGGCCTCCGGGATGCCGATCTTGCCGATGTCGTGGAGGAGGGCGGCGAGCCGGATCATCCGCGTCTCGGCGGGAACGATCTCCAGCTGCTCGCAGACCGCGCCCGCCAGCTCCGCGATCTGGTTGGCGTGATCGTTCGTGTACGCGTCCTTGGCCTCGAGCGCAGCTGCCAGCGTACCGAGGGTGGCGAAGTAGGCGTCCTCGAGGCGCTCCTGCATGCGTCCACGGGCGACCGTCTTGCCCGCTTCGACGGCCAGCGCCTGGCACAGGCGGCGCTCGGCGTCCGGGAACCTGCGCGCGCCGCGGTCGTACACCTCGATCAGGCCGTAGGGTGCGCCTTCGACGGGTAGCACCAGCATCAGCAGCGAGCGGTACCCGAGCTCGATCAGCCAGCGGGCCTCAGCCGGGTCGGCGTCCCCATCCAGGCTGCACGCGTACCAGCCGCCGGTCGCGATCACCTCGGCGGTGCGCGGATACTCCGCGATCTTGTGCTCGGCCGCGTTGCGGCGCCAGCCGAACGGCGGGCGCGCGAACCCGGCACGATTGCGCACCGTTCCACCTGGGGCGTCGATCACCGAGATCAGGCATGCGTCGGCGGCCAGGATCTCGGTCAACTGGCGCGCCAGCACCGCCAGCATCTCGGCCACGTCGTCCAGCGCGTACAGCGCCTGCGCGGCTTCGATCACTCCCAGCACGGGCTCCATGTGCTCGGCGCTCAACGGGCCGAGCGTGGTCTGTTCCGGCGGTTCGGAAGGGGCGGGGCCATTCGCAGGTGACATCGCCGGACATTTTCGCCCACGCCCGGCGTATCCCTCTTTTGGGGGATGCCGCCAGGGTCGAGGTCTGATCCTGACACCCGGGCCACAGGCTGTCATCACTCCAGCCCGCTCCCGCACGTGCCGATAAGGGTCGCATGGCACGACTCTCGATGACGCAGGCGGTTGCGATGCTCGGCTCCAAGGCGGCGATAGCCGTGGAGGAGGCGAGTGGCCGCGAGTTGGAACTGACGCCGCTCTCGCACGCCGGCACGCGCCTGACCGCAACCGGTGATCGGCTGAGGATCGGTGAGTCAGATGTGCTGCTGGCACGCGTGCACGGTGACGACCTGCGGCCCTGGCTCGTCGGCTTCGAGATCGAGTCGGCCGCGTTCCAATCCGCCAAGCTGGCCAAGGTGGTACTTCGCGGCCGATCGATCAGGCTGGACGAGCGACACCGCCAGGCCGATCGCACGTCGCTGGGAGGTCATGCCCGGCTGGTCGCCGTTAACTGCCAGAACGTGGTCGATGGAGACGTCGTGGAGGGCTCGATCGTTGATGTGTCGGACAGCGGCGTCGCCCTCTTGACCCGTCGGCTCCTGCGCGCCGGCGACCGACTCGACTTCAGCGGAAGGTTTTTCGCCACGGTGGTGACCGCCGAGGTGCGAGTAGCCCGCGTGACCACGGTGGACGATCAGCTGCTGGCCGGTTGCACCTTCATCTCCATCGCGGCCGCAGAGCGGCGGAAGCTGCGCGAGGTGACCGCTGTTCGGCCGGCCGGTGAGCCCGCCGACTTCTCGCTGCTTCAATTCATGGCGGCCGAGCGGATGGCCCGCGAGGTGGAGCCCCAGACGGGCTTGTGGCGGCGCATGCTCCGCCGAAGTAGCTGACGAGCAACAACGGGGCGGCACCGGCCACACGTGAGGTGAGTCAGCCGTCGGAGCGGCGCGGTAACCTGCGCTCGCCCGTGATCATGCTCTCGATTCCCAGCCCCGGCGACCCGTTTCTGTTCCGCTTCGGCGGCATTCAGGCTCGCTGGTACGGGCTGCTGCTCGCGCTCGGAGTGCTGGTGGCGGGCTGGCTCACCCGGCGCGAGTTCCGCCGCCGAGGGCTCGACCCGGAACTCGTGTACACGGTTGCGGTGTGGACTGTGCCGCTCGGCCTGGCGGGGGCGCGGCTGTACCACGTGGTGACCGACTGGTCGGCCTTCTCGGGGCATTACCTGGACACCGTGAAGATCTGGCACGGGGGGCTCGGCATCTACGGGGCGGTGCTGGGCGGCATGCTCGGTGCCTGGATCGGCGCTCGCCGGGCACGCGTCCCGTTCTGGACGGTGGCCGACTGCATCGCCCCGGGGCTGATCCTGGCTCAGGCGATCGGGCGCTGGGGGAACTACTTCAACCAGGAGCTGTACGGGGGGCCGAGCAAGCTGCCCTGGGCGGTCAAGATCGACAATCCGATCGCGCCGTACAACGTTCCCGGCGGGCCGCACACCTTCGTGCCGACCTTCCTCTACGAGTCGCTGTGGAACCTGCTCGTGTTCGTCGTCCTGCTGTGGTTCGTGCGCCGGTACTGGAACCGCGTGCCGACGGCGACGATCTTCGTGCTGTACCTGACGCTCTACTCGACCGGGCGCATCTACGTGGAGTCGTTACGGATCGACCCCGCCCATCACTACTTCGGGCAGCGGCTGAACGTCTGGGTCGCGAGCGCGATCGTGATCGTCGCCGGCGCGACCTTCATCCGGCTCTTCCGCCGGCGGCGGGAGCCGCCGCCGGCGCCGGTCACGGCGCCCGACGGCACCGTCGCCGGGCACATACCGACGCCTCGGCCGGAGTCTGCGATCGCGGCGCGGCTGCGTTCGCAGCGCCGCAAGAAGTCCTGATCGAACGCCTCGTGGAGATGTTGATCAGGCTCGGCGGTGGTGAGGTAGACTGGCCGCGAGAGGTATGACAGCCCGTGCTGAAATCCGCCGGTGTTGCCAAGGCGCACGACGCCTTCCCTCTCTTTGCGGACGTTTCGTTCGTCCTCGCTGACGGCGACACGGTCGGTCTGGTCGGCCCCAACGGTGCGGGGAAGTCGACGCTGTTGCGGGTGCTCGCCGGTCTCGATCATTCCGACGCCGGTACCGTCACGCTCGGCGATCGCGACACGGTGGGATTCCTTGCCCAGCAGCCACCCGATCCCGATCTGACGCTGGGCGAGCATCTGCGCAGCTCGGCGGGAGAGCTGTACGACCTTCACCTGGAGGTCGCGAGCCTCGAGCGCAAACTGGCCGATCCGGCCGTCTCCGGCCGCACCCTCGACCGGTACGGCGACGTCCAGGAGCGCTACGCCGCACTTGACGGGTGGGCGTTCCACTCGCTGATGGACGACGTCCGCCGTCATCTGGGTATCGCACACCTGGACACCGGTCTGACCCTGCGGCGGCTGTCCGGCGGCGAGCAGGCGCGCGTGATGCTGGCCGGCGTGCTGCTCGCGCGGCCCACGGTGCTCCTGCTCGACGAGCCCACCAACCACCTCGACCTCGAGGGTCTGCGCTGGTTGGAGACGTACCTGCGGGCGTTCTCCGGTGCCGTCATGCTGGTCAGTCACGACCGCCGGTTTCTCGACAGCACGGTCAGCCGGATCTTCGAGCTCGACGGCGTCAGTGAGGAGCTGCAGGTCTACGCGGGAGGCTACACCGACTACCGGGACGAGAAGCTGCGCCGGTGGCAGAGGCTGCTGGCCGAGCACCGCGCACAGGAGCGGTACCGCAGACAGCTGGAGGCCGACATCGCCCGCACCAAGGGCCAGGCGCTCGGGGTGGAGCGGACGGCCGGAGGGGCAGGAGCGGACCGGATCAAGCGGTATGCCAAGAAGGTGGCCAGGAAAGCCAAGGCCCGTGAGCAACGGCTCCGCCGCCAGATGGAGGCCGCGGAATGGATCGGCGACCCCACCAAGGCGCCGAGCTTCACGCTCTCGCTGGACGGCGTGTCCGTGGCCGGCCGGCGGCTGGCGGCCTTGGAGGGGGTGGGGGTGCGATTTGGCACCCGGCGCGTGCTCGAGGGCGTCGATCTGGTCGTGCGCGGCCGCGACCGGATCGGTGTGACAGGCGACAACGGTGCCGGTAAATCGACGCTGCTGCGGCTGATCGCCGGCGAGCTGCCGGCAAGCAGTGGGCGGCTCTCCCCTGCGGCGGCGGCGGCCGTCCTCCCGCAGGATCACCACCAGCTGGCGCTGCACCGGCCGTTGCTCGACTTCTATCGCTCGTCGGTGGTCGGGTACGAAGAGGATGCCCGCGCCTTCCTGGGTCACTTCCTGTTCGAGCAGGAGCAGATGCATCGGCCGATCGGCACGCTCTCTCCGGGTGAGCGGTCACGGCTCCTGATCGCGGTCCTGGTGTCCTCGGGATCAGAGCTGCTGCTGCTCGACGAGCCCACCAACCACCTTGACTTCGACTCGCTGGATGTGGTCGAAGAGGCGCTGCGGCAATTTCGCGGAACGATCGTCGCGGTGTCGCACGACCGTGCCTTCGTGGACAACATCGGCTGCGATCGCCGGTTGGAGATCCGCGCCGGCAG
Organism: Gaiellales bacterium; assembly: GCA_038230835.1. Taxonomy (GTDB): domain Bacteria; phylum Actinomycetota; class Thermoleophilia; order Gaiellales; family JAICJC01; genus DASUHT01. The sequence continues at coordinate 166,326 of JBBRMM010000004.1, read as the reverse complement.
AGTGCACGAGTAGCGCCTTAGTCCTCCGGTCGGGCGGGGCGGTGGCGGGTCTTGGTTATGGGGTGGTGATGATCACCTCGCCGTCGCCGAGGCGTGTGCCGCCGGGGAAGGAGTCGGTCACGGACAGTTGGCTGATGTAGCCGCTGCCGCCGCCGCTGCCTGGGGGTGGCGGGTTGATTCCGTTTGATCCGTTTGAGCTGCCGCCGCCATACCACCCGCCGCCTCCACCACCGATGCCGGTGGCGACGGTCGCCGTAGCACCCACGCCGAAGCCTGCGATGAGTTGCCCGGAAGGTTCGCCGCCACCTAGTCCGAAGTTCTCTTGGCCCCCGCCCACGCGCGGTGGGCCACCGGTCACTCCACCGCCAACTCCTCCGTTCCCGCCGGTGGTGTTCCCGTCCGATCCCCCGCCACCGCCTCCCGCGACGATAATCCGGTCTGGGAGGAGACATACGGTCGAAGCGCAGGAGTTGCCTCGCCCGCCGATGCGTACGTCCGAAGCGCCCCCACCACCGCCAGACACCAGCGTCCCACCAAACCGAGTCGCCTGATCGCCGTCGCCACCCCCGTTGAACCCGCCGAAGCCAAACTGGTTCGTGACGCCCTCTGTCTCCGCCGCGCCCTGCCCGCCCACCACAATCTCAAACACCTCGCCCGGGTGAACGCTAAACCGGCCCCGCGCCTCACCACCCGCACCACCCTGCGTAACGACGGTCACAACGCCGTGTTGGACTGCAAGCACGTTGCCTCCAGACGCGCCGTACACATCGAACGTCACCGACGTGACCCCCGCCGGCACCTTCCACTTGTACTGGCCAATCTGCGAAAACGTCGCTAGCGTTTTGGCCGCGCCGTTGGCCTGCTGCATCCACACAACCGCGCTTACGACCGTCGCCAGAGCCGAGACCACCAGCACCCTGGCCAGTGGCCGCCACGCACCACCGAGCTTCCCAAACACGCCCATGCCGCCTCCTCACCGAGTATCGAGCATGTCCATCCTCCACCCCGCAGCCCGAGAATGCAACCACTCACACACTGGGACAACCATGCCCAGGAGGGTGACCTGATTTGGCACGGTTTGCGAACCAGCAGCCGCGTCGAGACGACCGGTCGCCACAATGCGCGACGTGAAGCACGCGCGGCGCTTGGTCGAGTCGCAACACGCCGCGGCCGAGATCTGGTCGGTATCGCGAAATGACCTGGGTGTGGGCACTCGGATAGACCGCGTCGATCCAGCGCGCCGTCCGACCAGGTAGCGCCTGCGCGGGCGAGTGCATTGGACCTCTCCCCGCGCAGGCCCAACAGACCACCCTGGGAGGGGATTGCGCGCGCCACGGCGGCGGTGCATGTCGAGAGTGCAGCTCTCCCCGGCTCCGCTGAAAGGCTCCCCCGTGCTCGTCCTCGTGTCTGGCCTTGCCGTGCCGATCACCCTGCTCTTTGTGGCCGGACTGGTCGCGATCACCGTCGTGTTCGGCCGCGGCAGTCGCGACTGACGCTCATCGCCCATCCGGGGGGCGAACCGTTCCGGCCTGGTGCCGATAACCGAGTGTGGATAGACGGCGGGGGGACTCGGCCGGCGGCTGCCCTGTAACGCAGCCGGCCGAGCGCCGCCGCCGGAATTCCGCGGCTACACCTTCGGCCAGCCCGAGCCGACCATTCGGGTGGACGAAGCCGGCGACCCACTCCCATCACAAGGCCAGGAACCGGTCGCCAGGCCGAGCGTCGTTGAGCCGCTCGGCTCGACCGCCACGCTGCGGGGAGACGCCTTGCCTCGAAGCGTGAACGGTGGCTGAGCTGGGACTAAGAACTCGTTTCAGAATGAGCTTCTGTTGCGGCTGGTTCGCGCCGGTTTGCGGGTGCGTCCCACGCTGCGTGCGGTGCTCAACGTGGCTTCAGCCACGCCTGCGCTCCGCTCGCCGCTCGATCCTTCCCGCAACCACCGCGCCCTGCGCCTCACGACGAAGCTCATTCTGAAACGAGTTCTTAGCCCACCGGGCTGACGCGGTCGGCGAGCAGGCTCTCGAGCGCGCGCACCACCTCACGGTCGTAGCGCTCATCGGTCTCGCGCCAGAGCTCAGCCAGTGCGCGGCCGGCGCCGGCGCTGCCGGTGTGCCCGCCCGCCTCCACGAATCCGGCAGCCACTGCGATGATGCGCGACTCGATGGGGGCGTCGGGCGTCCGCACGGCGAGCAGCCACTCCGCGGCCTCGGCGTCCAGCGCGTTGGCGGCCACACGCGCGGCCAGTCGCGCTCGCTCCACCTCGTCGCCGCCGGGTGTGGTGGTGTCGTAGACGTACGCCGCCAGCCGCAGCCGGTCGGCGCGGTCGGGTGTGAGGTCGAGGCCCGAGGCGAGGAAGCCCGCGTAGTCGCTGACCGCCCGGGCGGTGGCTGACTGGCCGCGGGCGGCCTCCAGAGCGCGCATCGTGCGCTCGTAGGTGTCGCGCTCGAGTTGATCGAGCCGCTCCTCGGCAGACAGCGACTCGACGACAGCGGGGTCATAGGCGACGATTCGCCCGCCACCGCCACGCTGGGCCCAGTACAGCGATCCCGCCGCCAGCCGTTCGATCTCGGCCAGCGTGGCCCCGTGCTCGGGGAATCCGGCCACCCCGCCCGATACCGTGACGCCGTCGGTCGAGGTGGAGAACGCGGCGCCCAGACGGCTGATCAGTCCGGCTGCCGCCGGCGCGGTCATTCCGGGCAGCACGAGGCCGAACGCGTCTCCGCCGAGCCTGCACACGCTGTCGTACGACCGCACGCCGTCCGCAAAACAGCGGGCGGCGGTGCGCAGGACGCTGTCACCGTTCTGGTGGCCGGTAACCTCGTTGAGTGCGCCGAACCCGTCCACGTCGACCATCGCCAGCGCGACCTGGCCGCCCGTGCGCTTGGCGCGTGCGAGCTCGAGTCCAGCGCGCTCGGAGAACCCGCGGTGGTTGGGCAAACCGGTGAGCAGGTCGAGCGTGCCCGCGCTGGCGCCGGCAGACTCCCACAGCCGCGAGGCTTCCACCGCCTGTGCCGCCACGCCGGCCACCAGCCGGGCGGTGGCGATCTCGACCCGCCGCGGAGCGTGTGCCGTCAGACAGCCCAGAACTCGCCGGGCGCTGACCAGTGGCAGTCGCAACACCTCGCCGTCGACCGCCGGTTCGGTGTTCGACGTCGCCGCCAGTTGGTCGTCGCCGGAGCCGCACACGCGCTCGAATGCCGCTCCGTCGGCGGACACGGTGTAGGCGGCCACGCGGTCGCTGCCGAGCGACTCGGCGACGGCGCGGCAGGCGATGTCGAGGATGGCGGGCAGGTCACGGCCCGCCTCGCAGGCCGCCACGAGCTCGGTGAGCAGGGCGGGGGAGGACGTGCGGCTACGCCGCATCGACGACCGCCGCCGGCATGGTCAGGCTGACCGTGGTGCCGCTACCCGGCACCGACTCGACGGTGAGCTCCGCGCGGAGAATCGCCGCCCGCTCGCGCATGGACGCCATTCCGTGGTGGGGCAGGCCGTCGTCTGGGCCGGCCGAGAACCCGGTGCCGTCGTCGGCCACCGTCACCCGGAACCCGTCGGCGGGCATGCCCGACACGGTCACCGCGACCGTGCTGGGGCGGGCATGCTTGATCGCATTGGCCACCGCTTCCCGCACGATCTGGTACAGGCACACCTGGTCGTCGGGGGAGAGCGCATCAGCGGGGTCGACCTCGAGCACGATCCGCACCGAGTGGCCTCGCTCGAACTCGTCGGCGAGCGCCCGGACGGCGGTCACGAACCCCTGGTCGCGCAACACCCACGGCTCGAGCGCGAAGCACAGCTCGCGCAGGGAACGGATCACGCCGCGCTGACGCTGACGCGCCGTCTCCAGCACCTGGAGGGCGGGCTCGAGGCGGCCGGCGGTCACGTCTTCGACCGCGGCGTCGAGCATCATGCCGACACCGGACAGCGACGACAGCGGGCCGTCATGGAGCTGCAGCGAGAGCCGCCGCCGCTCGTCCTGCTCCGCCGACACCACCCGCCGTGAGAGCTCGGCGCGCTCGGTCTCGCGGACTCGGGCCTGAGCGAGCAGCGACTCCACCCGCTCGAACAGCATGGCGTTTTCGACGGCGCGGGTGGCGAAGTCGGCGAATACGCTCGCCCGGGCGAGGTCGGATGGCCCGAAGCTCTTGTCGTCGCCCAGCTGTGCGAGCACCAGAAGGGCGTGCAGTTCACCCACCGCAACCATCGGCGCAGCGAGCACCGAGGTCGGCCGCAGGTGCCGGCAAAGGTCGTCCTCGCCGACGACCTCACGCCCGCCGGCGGCAGCCGTCCGGCTCCGCGCGGCCTCGGCCAGCGGCGATCCCGGTGCCTCGAACTCGACCGCGATGTCCGCCATCGGGCCGAGTGCGACGCCGCGGGCCGCCGCCGGGCGCAGTCGCCGGCCGTCGGCGTCGGGCACCAGCACCACCGCCACGTCGGCTCCCAGCACGGTTCGGGCCTGCTCCGCCGTGCTGTCCAGCACGCGCGACTCGACCAGGCTCTCCGACACCGCATCCAGCCCACGCACCAGGCGGTCAAGGAAGGCCGATTGGCCGACCAGCTCGCTGCGCAGCTTGGTCTGCCACTGCTCGTAGGCGTGCAGCCGCTCGGACTGGCCCCCGATCTTCCCGTGGGCGAGGGCGGCCACCCAACCCGCGCCGGCGAGGCCGGCTGCGGCCACACCGACACGTCCCGAGACGAGGGCACCGCCTGCGGCGGCGGCCGCGGTCGTGGCACCGGCCAGGGTCGCGAACAGACCGGCGCGGATCAGCCGGTCGCGTCCGCTCCGCGGATCAATCGATGATGGCCTGTCTGAGGGCGATTGCGACGGCATGCGTGCGGGTGTCTGCCTCCAGCTTCGAGAGGATGTGCCGCACGTGGCTCTTGACGGTCTCCTGGCTGATGAAGAGCTTACCCGCCACGTCCGCGTTGGACATCCCATCGGCGAGCAACTGCAGGATCTCGCGCTCGCGGGCGGTCAGCATGTTCTCGCGTTCCTTGGTCAGGAACGCGGGCATCAGCGCCGGATCGACGTAACCGTCGCCGCCGGCCACCTTCTGGATCGCGCGCACCAGCGTCTGCTGGGGCGCCTCTTTCAGGATGTAGCCCTTGGCACCGGCCTCCAGGCCCCGCGTGAGCAGGCTTCGCTCACCGTAGGCGGTGAACATCAGCACCGCCGTCTCGGGGACCTCGGCGGAGATCTGGCGGGCGGCCTGCAGCCCGTCGGTGCCGGGCATGCGTACGTCCATGATCACGACGTTCGGTCGCCGTCGGCGGGCCAGCGCCACGGCCGCGCTGCCATCGGCTGCTTCGCCGATCACGCGGATGTTGTCAGCCCTCGAGAGCGCCAGGCGCAGACCTTCGCGCACGACCTCGTGGTCATCGACAATCAGACAGCTTATGGATTCGCCCACATGTGCTCCACTCGTCAAGGCTTGCCACCGACTTGGTGTATCGGCAGAACCTCGTGCGGTCGTTAGCCCCTCCCAAAACGCGGGTCTGAGCCAACGCCCGGGGATTCGCCGTCAGGGCACGAACCCCTGCGGTAGCTGATCGGCATCAGGCCTGCTGACTTGAGCGTTTCTTTCCACTCGCGATCGATCCGATTTCGCGGATCGGGCCACGTCGGATGCCCGGTCTATACTTGCGCCGGGTTGAGCGACGACGTTCCCAGACCGTGTTGACCGCCGTCGAACTCGCCGCGGTGGTGCTGATCGTGGCCGCCAACGCCTTTTTTGTGGCCGCGGAGTATGCCCTCGTCACGGTGCGGCGGACACGGGTGGCGGAGCTCGACGCGCAGGGGTCACGCGGCGCCCGGCGTGTGCTCGTCCTGCTCGAGCACCCGTCCCGGTTCATCTCGGCGATCCAGCTCGGCGTGACGCTGTCGAGCCTGGGCCTGGGCGCCATCGGCGAGCCGGTGGTGTCGCGGCTGCTGCGCTCGCCGCTCGACCTGCTCCCGCAGAGCTGGCACTCGGGGGTGGCCACCACGGTCTCGGTGATTCTGGCGTTCACGATCCTGTCCTACTTCCACGTCGTCATGGGCGAGATCGTGCCCAAGTCGTTCACGCTCGGGCACGCCGAGGGTGTCGCGCTTGCGGTCGCCACCCCGATCGCGGTGTTCTACGCGGTGTTTCGGCCGTTCATCTGGGTGCTCGTGGGCTCCAGCGCCGCGGTGCTGCGGTGGGCCGGCCTGCCGCCGGTCAGCGGGGTCTCGCTCGTGCATTCTGAGGAGGAGCTGAAGATGCTCGTCACCGCCAGCCGCCAGAAGGGTGTGCTGGAGGAGGAGGAGCAGGAGATGCTGCACAAGGTGTTCGAGTTCGCGGACAAGGATGCCGTCGACGTGATGGTGCCCCGTCCGGATGTGGTTGCGCTGCCGCTCGACATGCCGACTCCCGACCTGCTGAGCGTGGTGCTGAGCCACCCGTACACGCGCTACCCGGTGTATGGCGAGGATCTCGACGACGTGGTCGGGGTGCTGCACGTGCGCGACCTGTTCAGTGCCATGAACGATCGCGGGATCGAGCGGCTGGACGTGCGATCGATCCTGCGTCCCGCCATCGTTGTGCCGGAGACCAAGCGGCTGGACGAGCTGCTGGCCGAATTCCGCAGCACGTCGAATCACATGGCGATCGTGGTGGACGAGTACGGGTCGGTGGCGGGCCTGGCGACGCTCGAGGATCTGCTGGAGGAGATCGTCGGCGAGATCGGCGACGAGTTCGACCTCCCCGAGCTGGGCATCCGGCGGATCGGCGGTGGCCGAGTGCGGATCGGTGGCTCGTTCCCGATCGACGAGTTCAACGAGCGCTTCGGCACCGAACTGCCGGAGGACGACTACCACACCGTGGGTGGCTACGTGTTCGGCGAACTGGGGCGGGCACCGCAGCCGGGTGACTCGGTCAACATCGAACGCGCCCGGTTCGAGGTGTCGGGTGTCGACGGCCCGCGGATCACCGAGGTGGACGTGTCGTTCAAGCAGGTCGAGGAGGCGGCGCCGGCCCCCGGCGACGACGCGTCGTAACTCCGCGCAGCGTCAGTCGGCCTCGGCCAGCTGGTCGGTGCGCCGCGCCATCTCGACGTCGCGGTCGGTAATCCCGCCCTCCGAGTGGCTCACCCACGCCACCTCGACGGCCCCCCACGACACCCACAGGTCGGGATGGTGGTCGGCCGCCTCCGCGGCGGCGCCGACGCGGTTGGCGAAGCTGAGCGCAGACGCGAAGTCCGCGAATCCGAACCGCTTGCGCAACGCCCCGTCGCGTCGCTCCCATCCTGCTGGGTCGCTCATGCGCTGCACAATACCGCAGCGCGAGTATCGTTCTTGCAAGGTTGATGAGCACGAAAGAGCTGAACGACACCGATCGCGCGATCATCGCCCACCTCCAGGGCGAGGGCAGGGCGACCTTCGCGCACATCGCCCAGCAGGTCGGCCTATCGCCCGCGGCGGTGCACGAGCGTGTGAAGAAGCTCGAGTCGCGAGGAGTGATCACCGGCTATCGCGCCGTCGTCGACCCCGAGATGGTCGGCTCGGCGGTCACCGCCTTCATCATGGTCACCCAGGCCGCTGGGCCGCGCAGCGAGCTCGAGGGCGCGTTCGAGGCCATGTCATGGGTTGAGGAGTGTCACCACATCGCCGGCGAGGAGAGCCTGATGCTCAAGGTGCGTGCCGAGTCCATGCGCGCCCTCGAGCATCTGATCTGGGAGATCCGCGCTCTGGCATCGGTGGAGCGCACGAAGTCGGTGATCGTGCTGGGCACGGAGTTCGAGGGCCGGCCGGTTACTCCCGCCGCACTCGATGCTGAGATGCCGCAAACCTGACCCCGGGCGCGTCGCGGTCGCGAGCCACGCGCCACCCCACCCCGGGGTCAGACCCCGAACGGTTCGGGACACGGAGTCGTGACGATCCGGCGACAGAGGTCAGGCGGGCCGCCTGAGCGCTGCCGGGGCGTGACGCTCAGCTGGTGTGGGTGGTAGGCAGGGTCGCCACAGCGGAGGCAGGCAGCGCTGCCGAGCCCGGCGCGGTGACTGCCTTCGTCGAGCCGCGCTGCGGTGCCAGGAGCGCGGCGACGTGGGTGGAGGACTGGGCCTGCACCCGCCACTGGCCGGCGATCTGCTGTGCGTTCAGGGTGAGCGCGATCGCGACGACCGCGATCACCGCAACCAGGCTGGTGTAGATCTTGAGGAGGAGGTTCTGGGTCATGCACCCAGCATGCCGGGCCGGCATGAGACAGCAGTGAGCCCCCACTGAGACAGGCCTTAGAAGCTCACTCGAAGCTCACTCGAAGCTCAGTGGCTCCTCGGCGACCGTCATGTCGGCCATCCGGAAGCCCTTCACAACCGCCTCGCTTCCGGCCAGCGACACGATCACGTACACAGCATCGGGCCAGAACGCCTGCTCGGCGTCGGTGCGGCTGGGGTACGCCGGCGAGGACGTGTGCGAGTGGTAGATCCCGACCAGATCGAGGTTCGCGTCGTCGATCTCGTTCATGATCCGGATCTGGTCGCGCGACTCGATCCGGTAGTAGAACGGGCTCGGCTCGTCCGGCTGGGCGGGGAAGAACCGCTCGACCCGGTCGCCGCGCCCGGCCAGGATGCCGCACGCCTCGTTGGGCAGTCCGGCTCGGGCGTGGGCGACGATCTCGTCCCGCACCACGACCGGGATCACCACCAGACGCGCTCCTCCATCTCTCGCTCGAGCTGGTCGGTGGGCTTCGTGTACAGCCCGGCGCTCATGTACTTGGAGCCGCCGTCGGCGAACAGCACGACGACGTTGCCCTCGTCCATCTCCCTGGCCACACGGCGCGCGACGGCCAGTGCGGCACCGGCCGAGACGCCGGCGAACACGCCCTCCTCGTCGAGCAGCCGGCGCAGCGCCAGCACTGCCTCGCCGTTTGACACCAGCACCTTGCGATCGAGCTGGGTGATGTCCAGGATGGGTGGCGTGTAGCCGTCCTCGAGGCTGCGCAGTCCCATCACCGGGTCGCCCTGCAACGGCTCGGCGGCGACGATCTGGACGTCCGGGTTGGCCTCCCGCAGGCGTCGCCCGCAGCCCATCAAGGTGCCGCCCGTGCCCAGTCCTGCGACGAACACGTCGACCTGGTTGAGCGGCGCCTGATCGAGGATCTCGATTGCGGTGCCGCAGTAGTGCGCGGCCGGGTTCGCCTCGTTCGCATACTGGAAGGGCATGAACAGCGACGGGTCGCGCTCGGCCATCGACCGCGCCTTGGCCACCGCCCCATTCGATCCCAGCTCACCCGGAGAGAAGATGATCTCGGCGCCGTACATGCGCAGCAGCTCCACCCGCTCGGGCGTTGCCGACTCCGGCATCACCACGCTGACGGGGTAGCCCTTGACCTTGCCGATCATGGCCAGGGCGATGCCGGTGTTGCCGCTGGTCGGCTCGAGGATCCGCTGTCCGGGCTCGAGCTCGCCCGACTCCTCGGCGGATTCGATCATCGACAGCGCCACCCGGTCCTTGACCGACCCGGTGGGATTCTGCTCCTCGAGCTTGGCGAAGATGCGCACGCCGGTGTGCGGCGTCATCCGCGGCAGCTCGATCAGCGGTGTGTTGCCGACCGCCGACAACGCGGCCGATCGCAGCGGCTGAAGGCAGCTCATGCTCGGGCGCCTCCGGCCATCGCCGGCAGCACGATGACCGTCGAGTCGGCGTCCACACTCGTCTCCAGACCGTCACCCAGACGCACGTCCTCGTTGTTGACGTAGACGTTCACGAACCGGTTGAGGTCGCCGCTCTGGTCGAGCAGGTGCGACTTGATGGCCGGGAAGCGCCCGGTCAGGTCGTCGAGCAGCTCGCGCACGGTGGCGCCGGAGGCATCGACCTCGCGAGCGCCACCGACGGCCTGGCGCAGGACGGGGGGCATGCGGACTGTGGACACTAGGCGACGGCCTCCTTGGGCACCTGCACCGCCCTGGAGGGCAGGGCGCAGAACTGTTCGTAGTCGATGAACTCGATCTGGGACGGATCCTTGCTGCACACCGGGCACTCGGGGTCGCGGCGCATCTTCAGCTCGACGAACTCCATGGCCAGCGCGTCGTATCGCAGCTGCCGTCCGACCAGCGGATCGCCGATGCCCAGCAGCAGCTTGATCGCCTCGGTGGCCTGCAGGCTGCCGATCACGCCCGGCAGCACGCCCAGCACGCCGCCTTCGGCGCATGACGGCGCCAACTCGGGCGGCGGCGGCTCCGGGTACTGGCACCGGTAGCAGGGGCCGTCGTGCGGCTTGTACACGGTCACCGAGCCCTCGAACTGGTAGATCGAGCCGTGCACGACCGGGATCCCGGCCACCAGGCTGGCGTCGTTCAGCAGGTAGCGCGTGGGGAAGTTGTCGGTGCCGTCCACGATCACGTCGTATCCTGAGATCACGCGCAGCACGTTGTCCGACGTCAGCCGCTCGGTGTACTTGACCACGTTCACACCCGGGTTGATGCCCTTGATCGCGATCTCGGCGGAGTCCACCTTGGGCATGCCCACGCGATCGACGGTGTGCACGATCTGGCGCTGCAGGTTCGAGACGTCCACGGTGTCGGCATCGATGATGCCCAGCGTGCCGACGCCCGCCGCGGCCAGGTAGACGGCGGCCGGCGATCCCAGCCCGCCCGCGCCGATCAGCAGCACCTTGGAGTCGAGCAGCCGCAGCTGGCCCTCCTCGCCAACCTCGGGGATCAGCACGTGGCGGCTGTAGCGCTCGAGCTGGTCGTGCGTCAGGGTGCGCGGAAGCTTCCATTCGTGGCCGTTCTCCTTCCAGGCGGCGAAACCGCCGGCCATGGAGACGACGTTCGTGTAGCCGAGCTCGCCCAGCGTCCTGGCCGCATACACCGAGCGCACGCCGGTGGCGCAGTAGACCACGATCGGCGTCGCGTGCTCGAACACGTTTCGCTCGATCCGGGTCTCCAGGTTGCCGCGCGGGATGTGCAGCGCGCCGGGGATGTATCCCTGTTCGAATTCGTCGCGCTCGCGCACGTCGATCACGACGGGTGCCGGCATCTGCGCGAGCCGCTGCGCGGCCTCGTGCACCGATTGTTCCGTGACCTGGCCCCTGGCCGCAGCCAGGTGATCGCGCGAAGAAACCACCACTTCACCTACCCTTTTTCCGTACACCCGGCGCGCGGACGCGCCCGGCCCGTTGCACTGCTTCCAGTATAGCCAGCGAATGGATCCAAAGTCCTCCGCCCTCGATAGCTCAAACGCCGCTCCAGCCGGGGGTATTCCCGGCTGGAGGCGGCTGCGAATCGCGATCCTGGTCGCGGTTGCGGTGGTCATCGGCGGGGCCGTCGCGGGCATCGTCGTGTGGCGGTCGCAGGGCACATCGACGCCGGCCGCCGCGCTCACCCGCGTGAAACCGCTGACCGGTCAGCCGCCGATCGCCGTCGACCTGCCCGGCCCGGCGCTCACGCACACCACACCGGCCGGTGTGCTGGCCGCGGCGATCCACCGGCTGCCTGCCGGCGACGTGCGGATCGCCGTCGCCAAGGCGATGTCGGGCTACCTGCGAAATGGCCCGCGGGTGACCATCGCGGCGCTGCACAGGCTGCCCCAACGCCAGGCCTCGGTGGCGTTCAACCTCGGCGTCGCGGAGCTGTGGAGCGGTGATGTGGCCGGCGCCAACACCAGCCTCCAACTGACTCGGAACCTCGATGCGTACGGCTTCTACGGTTCGCGAGCCGACAATCTGCTCTACCCGCCGTTTCCGGCGCACGGTGCGCAGGTGCTACCCGGGTACCCGCCCTACACTTCGCCGCTGCCCAGCACCAACACATCGGTGGCGGCGCTCGAAAAGGCCGCCGCCGGCGACCCGGGCAACGCCAACGACTGGCTTCGGCTGGCCGTCGCGCTCGAAGACACCGACCGCGTGGCGGCGATCGCGGCCGCCCGGCGGGCGCTTGCCGACGACCCCAACGGCGTCTCGCCGCAGGTCGCGGTGGCGGTGCTGAGCTTTGACAAGGCGAACCACGCGACGGCAGTCGGAACGGTCGCCACGCTCGCTTCGCGGCTGCCCCGAAACGCTGAGATCCGCTTCAACCTTGGCATGCTCTTCTTCTGGATCCTACGCAAGGGCGACGCGGCGTCGGAGTTCCGTCAGGTAGTGCTCGACGATCCGCACGGGCCCTACGCCCGGTTCGCGGGGGTGTTCACTTCCTGCCTGACCAACGGCTGCCCCGACCTTCTCAAGTCGGGAGCTTCGACCGCGGGCGGGTAGTCACCACGGCGGGCGGCCGTGCACCCAGCGCCCGGCCAGCATGGTGGCCTCGACCCGTGCGGTGGCGATTCGCTCAGGCTCGGCGATGATGTCGGTGTCGAGCACCACCAGGTCGGCCGCGTACCCGGGCAGGAGCAGCCCGCGCCGGCGCTCCTCGCCGACCGCGTAGGCACCCGCCGCCGTGAACCCGAGCACGGCGTCGGCGACCGGCAGTCGCTGGCCGGCGAACCAGGGCTCACGATCGTCGGTGGTGCGGTGCACGGCGGCGTTGATGCCGGCGAGCGGGTCGAGCGGCTCGATCGGAGCATCGGAGCCGAAGAGCAGGTGCGCGCCGGCGTCGAGCAGGTCGTGGAAGCGATACGCGCAGCGCGCACGCTCCCCCCACAGCCGGTCGGCCACGTCGCGGTCCGACGTGGCGTGCGACGGCTGCACGGAGGCGAGCACGCCCAACTCGGCGAAGCGCCGCACGTCGGCGTCGTCCACGCACTGGGCATGTTCGATGCGGGGCCGCACCATTGCGTCCTCCCACACGTCGCGGGTGGCCTCGAACGCATCGAGGGCGGCTCGGTTGGCACCGTCGCCGATCGCGTGCACGGCGACCCCGAGGCCGCACCCGGCCGCTTGCCGCACGATCGCCTCGAGTTGCTCGCGGGTCGTCAGCACGTCGCCCGAGCCGTCGAGCATCCAGGCCGTGCGCGAGCCCAGCGTGCCGTCCATGAAGACCTTCACCGGGCCCAGGCGGACGAAGTCGCTTCCGAACCCTGACCGCAGCTCGAGCGTCGCCGCCGCGTCGATGTCCTCGGCCGGGATGCCCATGTGCACGCGCAGCGTGAGCCGCCGATCGGCATCGAGGCGCTGCCACAGCCCGCGGCCGCCGGAGCGCTGCAGGTCGTGCACGGACACCACGCCGCGCGCGTTGGCCTCGCTGATCGCCGCGCGCACGGCCTGCGACGCCTCGAGTGGGGTGCGCTCCGGTAGCGGGAAGTCCCACGCCTCGCGCTCGTGCAGCACGCCGGCCGCGTTGTGCCCGCCCGCGCGGGCCAGCCCCGCGGAGTTGAGCCACAGCGTGTGCCCGTCGTGCGCCCACAGGGCGGTCGGGCGATCGCCGGTCACTGCATCCAGCGCGGCCGCTGTGGGAGGGCCGTCCGCCCACGCCGCCTCCCGCCAGCCGCGTCCCCGCAGCCATCCGTCCCCGCCTGCGGCGGCCACCGCAGCCAGCACCTCCGCCATCGAGCCGCAGCCCGCGAGGTCGAGCTCGCTGCGGCCCAGTGCCCAGGCCAGGAAGTGCACGTGTGCGTCACAGAACCCGGGCAGCACGCAGCGGCCGTCGAGATCCACCCGCTCGTGGCCGACGGTGTCGTCGTCGCCTTCTCGCACGTCAACGCCACCGGCGATGGTCGGCCCGGCCACCGCCAGCGCCCGTAGCCGCGGCAGTCGCGGGTCCATGGTGTAGATCGGGCCGTTGTGCAGGATCACGGCGCACTACGCTATGCGATCGTGGTCCCCTTGGAGCAGATCGAGCGGCGCGTCGGAGCGCTGCAGACGGCGCTCGCCGATGCCGGCCTGGATGCTGCGGTGCTCGTCCAGCACACCGACCTGGCCTACTTCTCGGGCACCAACCAGCAGGCGCACCTGGTGGTGCCGGCCGGCGGCGCACCGCGCCTGCTCGTCCGGCGCACCTTCGATCGGGCGGTGCGCGAGTCGCCGCTTCAGGCCGTGTCGCCGATGCGCTCGCTGTCGGAACTCGGAGTGGCCCTGAAGGAGGCGGGCGTGGAGCCGGGGGCACGCGTCGGCTTCGAACTGGACGTGCTGCCGGCCCGAAGCTACCTGAGCTATGTCGAACGGCTGGCCGGGTACGACCTGGAGGACTGCTCGGCCGCGGTGCGCGGCGTGCGCGCGGTGAAGTCGAGCTGGGAGATCGAGCAGATGCGGGAGGCGGCGAGCCAGGTGGACGCCGCCGCGCGGGCGGCGCCGGGCCTGATCGGCGTTGGCATCTCAGAGTCTAAGGTTCAACTTGAACTTGAGTCTGTGCTGCGCGGGGCGGGCCACCAGGGCCAGCTTCGCTACCGCGGGTTCAACCAGGAGATGCACTACGGGCAGGTGCTCGGCGGCCCCAGCGGAGCGGTGCCGGGGTACTCGGACTCGCCGCTGTGCGGGCCGGGTCCAAACCCCGCTCTGGGCAAGGGTGCCGACGGTCACGTGCTGCGCGCGGGCGACCCGGTGATCGTCGACCTGGTGGGGGGCCACGACGGGTGGCTGGCCGACCAGACGCGGACGTTCTTCGTCGGTCGCGCGCCCGACGACCTGCGCGACGCCTACTCGACCGCGGTCGAGATCCTGCGGGCGACGGAGCGGGGCACGAGACCGGGTACCGCGCCCTCGGCCCTGTTCGAGCTGGCCGAGGAGATGGCGGTGCAGGCCGGCCTGGGTGAGCACTTCATGGGCGCCGGGCCCGACCGCGTGCGCTTCCTCGGCCACGGAGTGGGGATGGAGATCGACGAGCTGCCGGTGCTCGCTCCCGGCTTCGACCGGCCCCTGGTCGAGGGCAACGTGATCGCGATCGAGCCCAAGTTCGTCTTCCCGGGCCGCGGCGCGGTCGGCATCGAGAACATGTATGCGGTGACGTCCGACGGCGTCGTCGCCATCACCACCGCCCCCGAGGAGTTGATCGAGGTATGACGAGCCTGTATCCCCAGAGCGAGGAGCAGGATCTGCTCGTGGAGGCTGTGCGCACGCTCGCCCGCGAGCGGATCGCGCCGCGTGCGGCCGAGGTCGACCACAACGCCCAGTTCCCCTGGGACGCCGTCGAGCTGCTGCGCCAAAACGAGGTCTTCACACTCTCCTTCCCGGAGGCTTACGGCGGCACCGGCACGGGGTTCCTCACGCATCTGCGCGCGGTCGAGGAACTATCCTGGGCGGATGCGACCGTCGGCCTGATCCTCGCCGTGCAGGCGCTCGGCGGCCTGCCGGTGCTGCTGGCCGGAAGCGAGCAGCAGCGGCGCGAGTACGTTCCCCGCTGGGCGAGCGGCGAGTGGATCGCCGCCTATGCGCTGACCGAGCCCGGAGCCGGCTCCGACGCACAAGCGCTGACCACCAGCGCGCGGCGCGACGGTGGCGACTGGGTGCTCGACGGCACCAAGCGATTCATCACCAACGCCGGCGTGGCCACGACCTACGTGGTGTTCGCCCGCTCCGACGAGGGCATCTCGGCATTCCTGGTGCACGACGACGATCCCGGCTTCTCGGTCGGCCGCATCGAGCCCAAGATGGGGATCAAGGGATCGACCACCGGCGAGTTGCTGCTCGACGGCTGCCGGATTCCGGCCGACCGATTGGTGGGCGGCGACGGCGAGGGCTTCAGAATCGCGATGCGGGTGCTCGACCGTTCCCGACCGGGGATCGCCGCACAGGCGCTGGGGATCGCGCAGGCGGCGCTCGACCAGGCTGCCTCGTATGCCACGCAGCGCGAGGCCTTCGGCAAGCCGATCGCCCAGCAGCAGGGGCTGCAGTTCATGCTCGCGGACATGGCGACCGCCGTCGAGGGTGCCCGCGGGCTGCTCTACCGGGTGG
The DNA here is from genome assembly GCA_038230835.1 of Gaiellales bacterium. Taxonomy (GTDB): domain Bacteria; phylum Actinomycetota; class Thermoleophilia; order Gaiellales; family JAICJC01; genus DASUHT01. The sequence goes on along the minus strand of JBBRMM010000004.1, from coordinate 150,550 downwards.
GGGCGATGCTGGACGCCGGCGAGGATGGCTCCGAGCTGACGAAGCTGTCGGCGATGTGCAAGCTGGCCTGCTCGGACGCAGCGATGAGCGTCACCACCGACGCCGTCCAGGTCCTGGGCGGGTACGGCTACATGCAGGAGTATCCGGTGGAGCGGATGATGCGCGACGCCAAGATCACCCAGATCTACGAGGGCACGAACCAGATTCAGCGGATTGTGATCGCGCGGGAGTTGCTGCGGGGGCTTGGCTGAGGAGGTGGAGGCGTAAGCCGATGCTGCGCTCAGACGTCCTCAGTCGCACCGGCCGCCTTGTCCGACAGGTTCTTCGGGAACCCGGTCGCCGAGAGCACTCGCTTGAGTCGAACGAGGTCAGCCGTGTCCGTGTGCCCGTATGCGTAGCGGTGCGCCTCCCGCAGCCCGCGCTCGAATCGCTCGCACTTCTCCAGGCACGCCCGCAACTGCCGGCGCAGATCATGCTCGCTGCGAACGCCACTCGGAGGCAGATGAATCGGAGAGCTGTGCAGCGACATGGAAACCATCCTCGCGGTGATGGAGCGGGTTCCAGCGACGGCGCGGATGCGAGGCCGAGCCGAGATGGAGAGGGACACGGGCAGAATCGGTCATCCCGATACGCGGCGACACCCCAGGAAGGGTGTACCGGAGTATCCTGATCAGCGTCGGAGTACGCGATCGGTCTGAAGGAGCGTGAAAACGTGGCGGTTCCCGAGGTATCTGGGCGTGGGAGTCGAGGGCCACTGGCGGCGCTCTACCCGCTGCTGGCGGCAATCACCGTCCTCTCATACGTGGCGGCAGTGGTGATCGCGCTGCCGCTGGGCGTGACCGGGGTCGTACGCACCGAGTACTGCGTGATCCCGCTGGTGGTGGCCAACCTGATGCTCGGACTGGTCATCGCCGGCGAGGCGTGACCTCCTCGCTCAACCGGTGACCGCGTGCGCCAGGGTCAGTGCTCCGGAGATCAGCAGGACGATCCCGATTGCCCGCATCAGCCGCTGCTCGGAGAGCCGCCCGGTCAGCCGTGAACCGATCGCGGCGCCGGGAATCGATGCCAGTCCGCCGATCGCCAGCAGTCGCCAGTCGACCCCCGCGGGCACGTGGCCGACCACACCAGCGATGCCCACGCACAGGCCCACCACCAGGTTGGTGCCGACGGCCCGCTCGGTGGTCTCGCCGACCCGGCGGATCATCGCCGGGAGCCGCAGCGTGCCCAGGATCAGCCCGATCATTCCGCCCAGCACTCCCACCCAGAGGCCTGCGATGACCGCCTGGCGGATGTCCAGCCTGCCGTCGGTCAGCCGCTGTCCGGGAGCCTGGTTCGGACGCAGGATGCGCGCTCCGAAGTACACCAGCAGCGCGCCGATCAGCACCAGCAGCAGACGGCCGGGGATCCGTCCGGAGACGTAACCCCCTGCGATCGCTCCCGCCACCGACGGTGGCGCCATCCATGCCGCCAGCCGCCAGTTGACCCGTCCGGCCCGGATGTGTGCGACCGACCCGGCCGCTGCCGAGACACCTGAGATGCCGATGTTGGCGCCGGCGCCGGCCGCCGGCGACGACGCCAGGCTGAGCACCAGGGGCAGCCGGATGTTGCCCAGCACGAGCCCCAGCGCACCCCCGACCGTGGCCACGACCAAGCACCAGGCCCCCATCCCGATCAGCTCGAGTGCGTGCATCCGCGCGACTGTAGTCTGCGACCGTGGACGACCGCGCCGAGGCTGCCGACGACCCTCTGCGCCAGCGCGAGGCACGCGCCTACAACCGGGCTCGGCGCAGGATCGGCAGGTTCTCGGCGGTCGGTTCGACCATCCTCCTGGTTGCCGTCACCGCGCTTGCCGGGCGCATCGGCGGCTGGTGGTCGCTGGGCCTCCTCGGCCCCGCGCTGTGGGTGCTCGAGTTGGTGCCCGGGCGCGCGGGGTACCGTCTGTCGCGGAGGTACGGACTGTCCCGCCAGACCGGCCGGGGATGGTTCGCCGACCGGGTCAAGGCCGGCCTGGTCGGGGGTGCGCTCGGTGCGTTGGTGGTCGGCGGGCTGGTTGCCTTCCAGCGTGCCTGGCCGCATGGCTGGCCGCTGGCCGCCTGGAGCGCGGTGCTGGTGCTGTCGCTTGTGCTGGCGATCGCCTTCCCGGTGCTGCTGCTGCCGATCTTCCTGCGCAGCGAGCCGCTCGTGGACGGCCGCCTCGCCGACGAGCTGTGGCGCCTGGCCCGCGAGTCGGGTGTGGCGGTGCGAGAGCTACGGTTGCTGCGGATGGGCGAAAAGACATCGGCCGCCAACGCGATGGTTGCCGGCCTTGGGCCGACGCTGCGGATCTACGTCGGCGACACCCTGACCGAACAGCAGGACGAGAGCCCGGACGCGGCGCTCGCCCGCACCCGTGTCGTGCTCGCCCACGAGCTCGGCCATCACGCCCACCGCGACGTCTGGAGGCTGCTGGCCATGGGTGGCTTCACGACCGGCGCCGGGCTGGCGGGCTGCTGGGCATCGGTGCGCTGGTTGGCGCCCCACGGCGCCGGCAGGCTCGACGCGCTGCCGGCCGCGGCGCTCGGCTACGGACTCGCCTCGACCGTGCTGACGCCGATGGGCGCGTGGTACTCGCGACGCCGGGAGTGGGCGGCCGACCGCTTCGCGGTGGCCGTGACGGGGGAGGGCGAGACGTATGCCCAGGCGTTCGAGCGGCTGGTGCGGCAGAACCTGTCAGAACTCGATCCGCCTCGCCTGCGGCATCTGCTCAGCGGCTCGCACCCGACCCCGCGCGAACGGATCGAGGTTGCCCGGGCGACTGGGCAGCGCAGCCACCTCGACGAAACCTGAACGGGCCCACGGGTTGGCGGATTCCTCGGCGCACCTGGCCGAGGTTGCCCGCCGGCTGGACGGTCCGGTCGGCCGCTTCAGCCTCTGAACGGCGCGCGTCCGCGTGTGCAGCGGGGCGGCAGGATTAGACTGGTTATGGGCGAACAACGCCCCGATGCATTCCGCTGCCGCCATGCACGCCGGCCGTGAGCCGGACGTGCGACCATTCTTGACACGAGTACAAGGAGATGCTTTGGGTCAGGTCATCGCCCTCGCAAACCAGAAGGGCGGGGTCGCCAAGACGACCACCACGCTGAACCTCGGCGTCGCGCTTGCAGAACGTGGCAAGCGGGTGCTGGCGGTCGACCTCGATCCGCAGTCCAACCTGACCATGAGCCAGGGACTCGACCCTGACGACATGGAGCGCTCGATGTTCGACGTGCTGGTGCACAAGACGCCGATCGTCGACATCATCCGCGGCCGCGAGATCGACCTGGCCGTGTCCAGCATCGACCTCGCCGGCGCGGAGCTCGCGCTGTCGTCCATGATCGGGCGGGAGCGGGCGCTGCAGAAGGCTCTGCTGCCGGTTCGCGGCGAATACGACTTCATCCTCATCGACACGCCGCCGTCGCTCGGGCTCCTGACGATCAACGCGCTGACCGCAGCCGACGGCGTGATCGTCCCGGTGCAGTGCGAGTACCTGTCGCTTCGCGGTCTGATCCAGCTCGAGAACACGCTGACCATGATCCGCGACAACCTGAACCCCGACGTGCGAATCAGGGGCATCCTGCCGACCATGTTCGACGGCCGCACGCTGCATGCACGGGAGGCGATCGAGATCCTGCAGGAGAACTTCGGCGACCTGGTGTTCGAGACCAAGATCCGCAAGACCATCCGCTATGCCGAGGCGCCGGTCAAGGGCACCTCGGTGCTCAAGTACGATTCCAAGGGCAACGCCGCCAAGGCATATCGCGACCTGGCGGGGGAGGTGCTGCGTAATGGCAAAACGCCATAGCATGCGTGACGGCCCGCTCGCCCAGCTGTTCAAGGCGACCGAGAGCAGCGAGGCCGCGGACACGCCGGCCGCTGCGCCCACCGATGAGCCGGTGCGCAGCCGGCCGCAAGTCGTCGATCTGCCCGAGACCGGCGGTGACAGCGGGCCCCCGCGCGCGGCCGGCGCCCCCTATCTGGCGGTGATCCGGGTGGTCGGGGTCGGCGGCGGCGGCTGCAATGCGCTCAACCGGATGATCGATGCCGGTGTCACGGGCGTCGAGTTCATCGCCGTCAACACCGACATTCAGCAGCTTCAGATGTCCAACGCGCCGACCAAGATACACATCGGGCGCGAACAGACCCAGGGCCTCGGATCGGGTGCCGACCCGGAGGTGGGCCGAGTGGCCGCCGAGGACTCCCATGATCGCGTGAAGACTGTCCTGCGAGGGTCGGACATGGTGTTCGTCACCGCCGGCGAGGGCGGTGGCACCGGCTCGGGCGCCGCGCCGGTGGTCGCCCGGATCGCGCGTGAGGTGGGCGCGCTGACGGTCGGCATCGTCACCTCGCCGTTCCGCTTCGAAGGGGCTCGGCGCTCGCTGCAGGCAGACGCCGGCGTGCAGGCGCTGCGCGACGCAGCCGACACCGTGATCGTGATCCCCAACGACCGCCTGCTCGAGGTACTCGACAAGGGGACTCCGCTGGTGGAGGCGTTCCAGGTCGCCGACGACGTCCTGCGCCAGGGCGTGCAGGGCATCTGCGACCTGATCACGTTGCCGGGCCTGATCAACCTCGACTTCGCCGACGTGCGCACGATCATGGGCAACGCCGGCAGCGCGATGATGGGGATCGGCATGGCGACCGGAGCCAATCGTGCCAACGAGGCCGCGTCGCGGGCGATTCAGAGCCCTCTGATCGACCATCAGGTGCGCGCCGCCCGCGGCATCCTGCTGTCGATCTCGGGTGGGAGCGACCTGGCTCTGCACGAGGTCAACGAGGCGGCCGAGGTGGTGCGTGCAGCCGCCGACGACCAGACCAACATCATCTTCGGAGCGAGCGTGGACGAGCGCCTGGCCGGGCAGCTGTGGGTGACCGTGGTGGCCACCGGATTCGCGTTGCCGGGGGACTCGCCGCGCACCCTGCCGTCGCGCCCGACCAGCATCGCCGACGTGCCGGCCGCGACGCCGCCCGACCTGGAGCCACCCAGCTTCCTCAACCAGAGCTGAGCGACGCGGGCTCTTATGCCGGCGGCAGCGGTTCGGTGAACCGGTCGAGCACGTTCCCGGTCATGTCCACGTACGCGTAGGCGGCTTGGCGCGCCGAGAGCACGACATGCAGCGATCCGTAGTTCTCGATGCTGATCGCAGCGTCGGGGCTGGCCCGCGTGAACTGGGCGGCCCCGGGGCCCTCGCCGCTGGTCCCGACCGTGAACTCCTCGACTCCCCCGACCATCCGCCGCTCGTAGCGGTGAAGGTGGCCGGCGAAGATCGCGATCACATGCGCGCTGTGTAGCACCGGCAGGATCGGGTTTCCGGGCTGGATCGGGCGGTGGACGAGGATCAGGCGGGCTTGGTACCCCGGTTCGGCCAGCGCCTGCCGGGCGAAGGGGATCGCGCCGGCGTCCGCCTGGAGCCCCAGGGCGACGATCTGGATCGGGCCGTAGCCGGTGACGTAGCGTCCTCCCGTCCCCGGAAGGTGGAGCGCCTCGGTGGTGTACGCGCCGTCGCGCAGGAACAGGTCGTGCTCGCCTTCGGTGGCCCACAACCGGGCCGACGCCATCAGATCGTGCAGCGGCTGGAAGATGTTGCGGTCGAGCAGCTGCGGGAGCGAGAGCAGGTAGCTGTTGTCGCCGGCCGAGAGCACGATCGCAGGATCCTCCGCGGTGACCGTGCGCATCACCGCCCACTCCTGCGCATTGCCTGCCCCATAGTCCCCGATCACGGCGAAGGTGACCGGCTGGGTGAGGTTGATCGGGGCGGTCTGGAACGACCCGGATGCCCGCCCGGTGCCGTCGATCGACGCCGTCCACGCGTACCGCGTACCGGGGGTGAGCCTGGAGAACGCCCCTCCGTTCGCGACCACCACCTGGCCGGCCGGGGAGACGGCGAGCAATCTCACCGTGCGGTGCCCCGGAAGCGACCATGCGAGTGCCGCCGAGCGCTCGCCGAGCCCGACCAGGAACGGGCCACGGTCGAACGGGTTGCCCGCCGGCGCGAGCAGGTACAGGTACCAGTAGCCGAGCACCCCCCCGACCATCAGCAGCGACGCCGCACTCAGCACGGAGAGCCCGATCACCCACCGCCGCAGGCGGCGCCGGCTCGGCGTGCGCCCACCGGCCCCGCTCACGCCGTCATCCGCGTCGCCGTGTCCAAACCGGCCGAATCGTATCCGGCAATCCGGTCGCCGGCGGGTGCCGATGCCGGCCGCCGCGTACTATTCGCCGTATGAGAGGTGCTGTCGCAGCCGGCCATGAACTGACTGCCCGCGCGGGTGCGCGGGCGCTCGAGGCGGGCGGGAACGCCGTTGACGCCGCCGTCGCCGCCGGAGTCATGTCGTGGGCCGCCGAGCCGGCGCTGACCGGGCCCTGCGGCGGCGGGTTCCTGCTCATCCGCAGGGCCTCGGACGGACAGGCCAACGTGCTCGACTGCTTCACCGCCATCCCGGGTGCCGATCTTCCCGACGACCGGCGGCTGGCCGACGTCGAGGCCGTCGATGTGCCGTTCGACCAGCAGACCACCCAGGTGTTCCACATCGGCGCGGCGGCCTGCGCCGTTCCCGGGGTGGTGGCCGGCCTGCACGCGGCGCACCGTCGCTACGGCCGCCTGCCCTGGCGCGACCTGCTGCTGCCCGCGGCCGAGGCCGCTCAGCGGGGCGTGGTCACGAACGCGGGCCAGTTCGCCGTCATCCGTGCCATCGAGGTGGTGCTCTCGCACACCGCCGAGGCGCGCGCGGTGTTCTCGCCGGCGGGGAAGTTCACCCGGGTCGGCGACACGATCCGGCAGCCCGACCTGGCAGGCTCGATCGAGGCGCTGGCCGAGCGCGGTCCCTCGGAGTTCACGACCGGGGGACTGGCCCGGGCGATGGTCGACCACCAGCACGCCACCGGCGGCCGACTGACGCTGGCGGACCTGGCCGGGTACCGCCCGGTGTGGAGGCGGCCGCTGCGAGTCGCCCACAACGGGCACGAGCTGGCCACGAATCCGCCGCCGTCGTCGGGCGGCTCGCTGATCGCCTACATGCTGGCCGTGCTCCACGAGCTGGACGAGCCGACCGGCCCGGGGGATGCACGCTCGCTGCTCGCCCTGGCCGAGACGATGCGCGCGGCTGCCCGCATGCGCGACCCCCGCTTCGAGCGGCTGCTCCACCGCGGTGGGCTGACCCGTCATCTGCTCTCAAGTGCGTCGGTCGAACGCGGTCGAGCGGCTGTCCGCGCAGCGCTGGCCGGAGTCCCGCAGCCGGCTGGGGCGCTGCGGTCTGACGCCGGTACCACCCACATCTCGGTCGTCGACGGCGATGGGAACGCCGTTGCCTACACCGCGTCCAACGGCTGCCACTCGGGAGTGATCGTCCCCGGCACCGGGCTGCACCTGAACAACATGATGGGTGAGGAGGATCTGTCGGCGGGTCGCCACCTTGGCCCGGGCGTCCGGCTGACCAGCATGCAGGCTCCGAGCGTGGTCAGCCGCGACGGCAGGTTGCGGCTGGTGCTCGGATCGAGCGGGTCGAACCGTCTGCGCTCCGCCATCCTCCAGGTGGTCGTGAACGTCGTCGACCACGGCATGAGCGTGGCCGATGCGGTCACGCACCCGCGTGTCCACGTCGAGGGCGACCGGCTGGATTGCGAAGGCGGCCTGGATCCGGCCGAGCTCGACCGGCTCGAGTCGTGGGACGAGAACGTGAACCGGTTCGAAGGGCTGAACCTGTACTTCGGCGGCGCAAACGCGGTCTCGCGGACCGCCGACGGCACGCTGGAGGCCGCCGGCGACCCTCGCCGCGACTGCTACGGCCTCGTCTTGTGACCGTCACGGGTCGGCGCGCGACCGGCGGGTGGCGATGAAGACGCCGCCCAGCACCAGCACCGATCCTGGCAGGAACGTGCCCGGCAGGTGCTCGCGCAGCGCGAGCCACGAGAGGCCGGCGCCCAGCACCGGCTGGGCGTACAGCGTCGACCCCACCGCCGCGGCCGGCAGCACGTGGAGTGCGCGGTTCCAGAGCAGGTAGCCGAGCACGCTGTTTCCGACGCAGAGGTAGAGCATCGCCGCCCACTGCGCCGGGCCGGGTGAGTGCCATCCTCCGAACGACGACATCGCGACGATCGACGGCACGATGCCAAAGGCCGCGCCGAGCACGCTCACCGACGCCGTCAGCTCGACCGGTGACATGCTGCGGAGAAGCGCCTTGCTGGCCACCGTGTACCACGACCAGGTGAGGGCGGTGCCGAGCAGCAGTGCCAGCCCCAGAGGATGTGCTGCTCCGGAACCGAGACCCGCCACGAGCACCGATCCGACCAGTCCCACGCACAGCCCGGCAGCTCGCCGGCGGGTGAACGGCTCGGCCACCAGCAGCGCCGCCCACAGCGCGATCAGCACCGGCTCCAGGCCGACGATGACAGCCGCGATGGCTGCCTTCGAGGCGTTGATACCGGCATAGATCAGCACCATCTGCAACCACAGGCCCAGGCATGCGAGCGTCGCCAGCCGCACCACCTGTGAGCGGGTGCAGCTTCGTAGCGCGCGCACCGCGAGCGGCCCGAACGCGGCCGCCGCGACCACGAACCGCAGGCTGGTCAATAGCACCGGGTCCCATCCCCTCAGTGCGACCACCGAGGCAGGAAACGACGACGCGATGAGCAGGTTCGCGGCGACCAGTGCCGCCACCGCGGATCGGCGCTCAGGCAACCGGCCCGGCCGCCACGAACGCGGGGTGGGCGGTCAGCGCCGCGCGCAGCGCTGCGGTCCTGGGCCACGACTCGAGGTCGAGCGGGAGCCGGCCCGACCGCCACAGCGCGGGCGCGACGCACATGTCGGCGATCGTCAGCCGATCGAGCACCGTCCAGCGGTCGCCGGTGAACCGTTCCCAGGCGTCGAGCGCCCGCGCCACACCCGGGGTGGCGGCGGCCACGGCATCGTCGTCGACCGGGCCGGTGGCGAACAGCGCGAGCCGCTCCAGGGTGAACAGCGCCGGCCGTACGCGGGTGCTCCAGAGATCGAGCGCCCAGTCGACCTGCGACCGGGCGGCGACATCGGCGGGGTACAGATCGTCGCGCCGCTCTCGTGCGGCCAGGTAGCGCAGTATCGCGTTCGACTCCCCGACCAGCAGCTCGCCGTCGATCAGCAGCGGCACCGTCCCGCTGGGCTGTAGCGCGCGGTGCCAGTCGGGCCGGGGATGGGTCAGCGGCACCGTCCGTAGCTCGGCCTCGAGTTCCAGCTCGGCCAGCGCGAAGCGCGCCTTGAGCGCGTTCGACGACGCGGGGTTGTCATGCAGGACGAGGTTCATTGGGGTGGTACGACCTTGCCGTTGGTCGCCGCGCGGCGGTGGATCTCGGCGCTGCGGGCAAGGCTCTGCAGGCCGCGGGCGAGCAGGTCGATGACCACCATCAGCCGTTCGCGCTCGGTGCGCAACTCGAGGATCCGCTGTTTCTCGGCGACGGGAAATTCCACCCTGGCGGTGATCGCGTACGAGACCGGCCGCGAGTCGAGGGTCACGTCGGCGTCGGCGGTTGCTCCGGTGGCCTCGGCGATCTGGCGGTACAGGGCAAGCGCGGAGGTGGCCTCGTCACCGGCCGCCGGATCGTCGTCGGCCGGCTCGACCAAGCCGGTCATGTACGAGTGGCCGCGCGTCATCTCGACCACCCGCACCACCTCGGAGCCCTCCACGACCACGTCCATCCGCCCGTCGTCGAACCGCTCGAGCACGTCCACCACGCGAGCGGTGCACCCGATCTCGCGCGCGCCGTCGTCGTCGGCGTACAGCAGCACGAACTCGTGCTCGCCGTCCAGACAGTCGGTCAGCAGATCCTTGTAGCGGTCCTCGAAGATGTGCAACGGCATCAGCTCGCCGGGAACCAGCGCGGCGGCGAGGGGAAACAGGCCGATGTCACGGGCGGACATACCGGATTGGTACTGTAGAGCAGTGATCCCGACCCGCCCAGCGATCGCCGATCTGCGGCCCTACGAGCCGGGTCGGCCGGCCTCCGAGGTGCGCCGCGAGCTGGGTGTGGAGCGGGTGGTCAAGCTGGCCTCGAACGAAGGGCCGTACGGGCCCTTTCCGTCGGCGCTGGAGGCGATCGCCCGGCACGCTCCCGGGCTCAACCGCTACCCCGAGCTGAGCTTCGACCTCACCGAGCGGCTGGCCGGGCTGCATGGGGTCGACCGCCGCTGCGTGGTGCTCGGCAACGGTGCCGACTCGATCGTCGGCTACCTGTCCGCGGCCTACCTCGACCCTGGGGACGAGGTTGCGATGTGCCATCCGACGTTCATCAGCTATCACCTGGATGCGGTCAAGGCCGGTGCGCTGCCCGTGTTCGCCCCCCTGGCCCGCGGGGCCTACGACCTGGACGCGCTGGCCGGACGGATCGGCCGGCGCACGAAGCTCGTGTACGTCTGCAACCCCAACAACCCGACCGGTGCGATGGTCACCCGGGCCGCGCTCGCGGCGTTCGTGGAAGCGGTGCCGGAACGGGTGCTGGTGGTGCTCGACGAGGCCTACCACGAGTACGTCACCGACGCCGACTACCCCGATGGGATCGCCCTGTTCGCCGACCGCCCCAACGTCGCCGTGCTGCGGACGTTCTCCAAGATCTACGGTCTGGCCGGCTTGCGAATCGGTTACATGGTGGCGCCCCGAGACGTGGCGGTCGAGGTGGCGAAGGTGCGAAACGCCTTCGACGTGAACGAGCTCGCGCATGTGGCGGCGGCCGCCAGCCTTGACGATCCGGGTGAGCTCGAGCGGCGGCGGGAGCTGAACGGTGCCGGGCTGCGGATGTTGGAACGAGTCGCGTCTGACCTGTCGATGCGCACCCACCCGGCCTGCGCGAACTTCCTCTGCATGGACGTCGGCGACGGCCGGGCGCTGGCGGATTCGCTGATCCGCGAGGGAGTCGTGGTGCGGCCGCTGGACGCGTTCGGGGCGCCGCAGTGTGTGCGGGTCACGGTCGGTACGCCGGAGGAGATCGCGCTTTTCGCCGACGTGCTTTCGCGGACGTTGCAGCGGCTGTGAAGCGCAGCCGCACGGTGGACGTGGCGGCGCTCGCGAGCGCTGTCGCCCGGGGCGAGAAGCGTGCGGTCGCGCGAGCCATAACCCTGATCGAGAACCGCGACCCGCTTGCGGCCGGTCTCGTGCGTGAGCTCTACCCGCGCACCGGCGGTGCGGCCGTTGCGGGGTTCACGGGCCCGCCCGGGGTCGGTAAGTCAAGTCTGATGGCGGCGGTGGTCACCCTGCTGCGGGCGGAGGCCAAGCGCGTGGGCGTGGTGTCGGTCGACCCTTCGAGCCCGTTCTCTCAGGGTGCGCTGCTGGGCGATCGAATCCGGCTTGCCGACCACTTCCTCGACGACGGCGTCTTCATCCGCTCGATGAGCACTCGCGGGCATCTGGGCGGAGTATCGGAGGCCACCCTGCAGACGCTGCTGGTGATGGACGCGGCCGGCATGGACGTACTGCTGCTGGAGACCGTCGGCGTGGGCCAGAGCGAGGTTGAGGTCGCGTCGGTGGCCGACACGGTGGTGCTCGTGCTGATGCCCGGGTCCGGCGATTCGATCCAGGCGCTGAAGGCCGGGGTGATGGAGATCCCCGACGTGTTAGTGATCAACAAGTGCGACCACCCGGCGGCGGGCACGATGCGGACCGACATCCGCTCCATCCTGTCGCTCGACCGCGGGCGCGAGTGGAAAGTGCCGATCGTCGAGACCGAGGCGCTTCGCGGCCAGGGAGTCGACACGCTGTGGCAGGCCGTGCTCGACCACCGCGCGTTCCTCGGCGAGGACGGTCTGGCCGAGCGCCGGAGGCGGAATCTCGAGCACGAGCTGGTCGGGGTGGCGGTGGCGCAGGCGCGGCGCAGGCTCGAGCAGGCGCTGGACGACGACGCCGGGCTGCGCGCGCTGCTGGACGAGGTGCACAAGCGCCGGCTCGACCCGATCACCGCCACCGCGCTGATTGCCGAGCAGGTGTTCGGCGTTACGGATTCGCCGCGCTGAAGGCCGCACGTCCGTCGGCGATGACCTCGTCCGCGTAGCTGCGGCCGTGCCAGCCGCCCACCACCGTGTCGGCGCCGTGCTCGAGGTCCTTGTAGACGTCGAAGAAGTGGGCGATCTCGTCCAGCAGCGAGTCGCGGATGTCGGTGATGTCGTGCATGTGGCTCCACTTGGGATCCTTGAACGGCACGCACAGCACCTTGTCGTCCTCGCCATTCTCGTCGGTCATCTCGAACACGCCGATCGGTTCGACCGGGATCACGCAGCCGGGGAACGTGGGGTGGGCGACCAGCACCAGGGCGTCCACCGGGTCGCCGTCGCGGCCCAACGTGTCGATCAGGAATCCGTAGTCGGCCGGGTACACGACGCTCGTCCACAACGTGCGGTCGAGCATCAGGTGACCGGTGGCCGGGTCGAGCTCGTACTTGTTTCGGCTGCCCTGCGGGATCTCGATGTAGGCCAGGAGTTGGGCGTCGTGCATGAGCGCGAACGTTAGTGGAAAGCAGGTAGGGTTCGCGCTCACCATGATCGGTCTGGACGACATCCGCGCTGCTGCCGAGACCCTGCGCGGGGTCGCACATCGCACGCCGCTTGCTCGGTCGGAGACGTTCTCGCGCCTAGCCGGGGCCGATGTGTGGTTGAAGCACGAGGAGCGCCAAAAGACGGGGTCGTTCAAGGTGCGCGGCGCCTATAACAGGGTGCGGGCGCTGAGCGATGACGAGCGTGCGGGCGGCGTCGTTGCGCCTTCGGCCGGCAACCATGCGCAGGCCGTGGCTTGGGCCGCGCACTCGGCGGGCGTGCCGGCGGTCGTGTACATGCCCGAGGCGGCCTCGCTGGCGAAGGTCGGTGCGACCGAGGGGTACGGCGCCACCGTGCGGCTGGTCGGTACCAGCATCGAGGAGTCGGTGATCGCTGCGCGTGAGGAGGTCGAGCGCGACGGCAAGACGCTCGTGCACCCGTTCGACGATCCGCTCGTGATAGCGGGCCAGGGCACCGTCGGCCTGGAAATCCTCGAGGACGCGCCCGACGTGGACACGATCGTCGTGCCGCTGGGCGGTGGCGGATTGCTCTCCGGGATCGCGATCGCGGTCAAGGCGCTGCGCCCCGAGGTGCGGGTGATCGGTGTCGAGGCGGCCGGATGCGCGCCCTACGTCGGGTCGCTGAGGCAGGGCGAGATCACGCCGGTGCCGCAGACCGAGACGATCGCCGACGGTATCGCCGTCAAGCGCCCCGGTGAGATCACCTTCGGGCTCATCCGCGACCTGGTCGACGACGTCGTGACCGTCACCGATGCTGACATCGGACGCACCATCGTGCAGTTGCTCGAGCGCGAGAAGGTCGTGGTCGAGGGTGCCGGGGCGGTGGCGCTGGCGGCGCTGGTGACCGGCAAGGTGTCCGGCAAGAAGGCGGTCGCGGTGCTCTCCGGAGGCAACATCGACACACCGTTGCTGATGCAGGTGATCCGCTTCGGGCTGACCGTCGCCGGCCGCTACCTGGTGATCCGCACGCGCCTCACCGACCGGCCCGGTCAGCTGATGGCGCTGCTCAAGGTGCTGGCCGACGCTCATGTGAACATCCTCTTCGTCTCACACCACCGTGAGAGCGTGGACGTGGCGGTGGCGGAGACCGGTATCGAGCTGACCCTCGAGACCCGCGACGAGACGCACGCCCACGCGATCGTGGAGCTCGTCCGCGACGCCGGCTACCCGGTCACCCGCATGCACTGAGCGGTCGGTGTCACGATTCCGTGCCGGTTCTGTGGCCCGGTCCGTACGGGGTCTGACCCCGGGGTGGGGGTGGGGTGGGGTCGTCCGGTCTCGAGGGAGAGTGTCCTCCGGCTTCAGATCCAGGAGCCGCTGCGCTCGTGCTGCTGCATGCCGCAGCGGCGGCAGTTGCGATGCCGTCCGGTGCCGTAGGCGTCGGTGAACGGCGGTCGCCAATCGTGTGCGCACGCTCGCTGCCGGTCGGCCGACGATCGGGCGTGCCGGATGCCGTCTCGGGTCAGCACCGCGACACACGTCGCCGCCCCGACCAGTGCGGTCGAGTCTATCCCGACCACGTCACCGGCCCCGCTCGCGTGAGGGACGGCGCACCGGCCGGGCGACGGCGCGCAGCACCCTTCGCCGCTGCGCCCGCCGGCGGGCGAGCTGTCGCTCGCGGGCGAGGCGCAGAAAATACGACCGCTCGTCATCGGCGCTGGGAGCCCGAGGTGTCAGCAGGTGTAGGTGTGTGAGGTGGTTCATCACAGTACTCCATATTGTCGATCAGCATAGTGGAGATTAGAGAATAGCGCCGCGCCCGACAAACCGGCAAACGGCTTAACGCGTGCGCAACACCCGCGTGCCGGTGGCCACGAGCCGCGTGTTCTCAGTGGCCGATCTCGCGCACCCGCCGGGCGAGCGCGCGGTGGTAGGCGGGGCGCGCGGTCGACTCCGCGACGCCCAGTCCCAGGCCGATCATGGCGGTGTCGACGTGCCCGAGCAGGTACCCGGTGGTGACGACCGCCGCGGCTGCCAGCCCGAGCGTAACCCGGCCGGCGGTGGTGACCGGCTTCGGATCGATCCGCAGCGCCTCGCCCGCTGCCTCGCCGAACGTGGCGTCCTTGCCGAGCCCCAGCAGCCGCCGCGCGGCGTCGCGGTCGGCGCGCCGCAGCTGGCGCATCCGCACCAGGTAGAACCCGCCGTAGGCGAACGCGATCACGGCCGCCCCGGCCCACAACCGGTGCTGCAGTCGGCCGCCGAGCAGCGCCAGCGCGGGCGCCGCGAACCCCAGCAGCAAGGCCCCCTCCTCACATCCGCGCCGGAGCGATCCGGGCCGCACCAGCCGCGCCACCACCGTGCCCAGGGTGACCGCGAGGGCCAACGCGACACCTCCCAGGCTGGCCGCCGCGACCGGCGTCATAGCCCCAGGCCGCGGGCGATCACCAGCCGCTGCACCTCGTTGGTGCCCTCACCGATCTCGAGCACCTTCTGATCACGGTAGAACCGGCTGACCGGGTACTCGTCCATGAACCCGTAGCCGCCGTGAATCTGCACCGCCTCGTTGCACACCCTTCGCGACAGCTCCCCGGTATACAGCTTGGCCATCGCGGCGACCTGCGCGAAGTCGCGTCCCCGATCCTTCAGCCAGGCGGCCTTGTACACCAGGTCGCGGGCGGCTTCGATCTCGGTCGCCATGTCCGCCAGCTTGAACTGGACGGCCTGGAAGCGCGCGATCGGGCGGCCGAACTGCTCGCGGCTGCGTGCGTACGCGAGCGCCATCTCAAAGGCCCCCTGGGCGCAGCCGAGTCCCAGCGCGGCGACGCTGATGCGGCCGCCGTCGAGGATCTCGAGGAACTGGCGCAGGCCGTTCCCGCGTGGTCCGAGCAGGTGATCGGCAGGCACCCGGCAGGCGCTGAAGGTGAGCTCGCGGGTATCGGACGAGTGCCAGCCCATCTTGTGCAGAGGTGCCGACTGGGCGTACCCCGGAGTGCCGTTTTCGACCACCAGGTTCGAGATCTCCCCCTCGCCGGTCAGGGCCGTGATCGTGACCAGGCCGGAGATTTCGGTGCCGGCGTTGGTGATGAACATCTTGGAGCCGTCGATCACCCACTCATCGCTGTCCTCGCGTGCCGCCGTGCGGGTCGCCCCGGCATCTGACCCCGCCCCTGCCTCGGTCAGCCCGAACGCGGCCAGCCGCTCACCGGCCGCCAGTGCCGGCAGCCAGCGCCGCCGCTGCTCATCGGTTCCAAAGCGCAGGATCGGCGTGGTGCCGAGCGACGTGTGTGCGGCGACGGTGATCGCAAACGACTGGTCGACCCGCGCCAGTTCCTCGATCGCGATCGCATACGCCAGCGTGTCCGAGCCGGTGCCGCCCCACTGCTCCGGGATCGGGATGCCCAACAGCCCGAGGCCGGCCGCCTGCCGCACGAGTTCGACGGGGAACCGGGCGGTGCGATCGAGCTCTTCGGCCACCGGGCCGATCGCCCCCTCGGCGAACTCGCGCACCGTGGCCCGGAACAACCGGTGCTCGTCCGGCAGGTCGTAGTTCAGCAAAGCGACTCCGCGAGCTCGACCAGAAGCCGTACGCCGAAGCCTGTCCCTCCCTTGGGGAACTCGTCGCCGCGGGTGCGGGCGAGGTCGGCTGTACCGGCGATGTCCAGGTGTGCCCACGGGCCCTCGCCGGCGAACTCCTGCAGAAACCGGGCGGCGTAGGAGGGACCGGCCATGCCTGCGCTGGACGAGTTCACCATGTCGGCGTACTCCGAGCGCAGGAAACGGCGGTGGGTTTCCAGGAGCGGCAGCTGCCACACGTGCTCACCGCTTCGCTCTCCGGCGTCGCGGACACGGTCGAGCCACTCCTGGTCGCGGCCCATCAAGCCGGCATGGGTGTCGCCCAGCGCGACCACGACCGCGCCGGTCAGCGTCGCCACGTCCACCAGGTGGGTGGCGCCCAGCATGCGGGCGTAGTGCATGCAGTCCGCGAGCACCAGCCTGCCCTCGGCGTCGGTGTTGGTGATCTCGATCGTCTTGCCGTTGGCGGCGGTGATGATGTCGTCGACCTTGAACCCCCGGGAGTCGATCAGGTTCTCGGTCGCGCCGGCGATCGTGACCACGCGGACCGGCAGGCCGAGCTCGGCGATGGCGGCGGTCGCCTCGAGCACCGCAGCCGCGCCCGACATGTCGTACTTCATTCCGACCAGGCTGCGCGCAGGCTTGATCGAGAGCCCGCCGGAGTCGAAGGTGACCCCCTTGCCCACCAGTCCCAACACCACGTCGCGGCGTTTCGGGCGGGACGGCGTGTGGCGCAGCCCGATCAGGCGCGCCGGCGCGCCGTTGGCCTGTGCCACCGCCAGCAGCGCTCCCATCCCCTTTCCGCGCATCCAGCGCTCGTCACGCACTTCGACCTTCAGCGTCGGATGCGCCGCGGCGATCTCCCGCGCCCGCTCGGCGAGCTGTTCGGGGCCAAGGTGGTTGGACGGGGTGTTCTGCAGGTCGCGCGCTCGATTGAGCGCAGCTGTCACCACGGAGGCCCGTCGCGCGGCGGCCCGGTCACCGCCCAGCACCGCAACCGACCGCAGCGGCTTGGGCCGCTCGTCGGCGCCGGTGGTGCGGTAGCGGTCGAATCGGTAGCTGCCCACCAGTGCACCTTCCACGATGCAACGGGTGGCGGTGGGGGGGTCCAGCGGGATGTCGCCGGTCGCAAACGCGACCGTCAGCGCACGGGCCGCGAGCGCGGCTTTGGCGGCCGCGCCGGCGGCCGCCCGCACATCATCGGCACCGGGCCTGGAGCCCAGGCCGACCAGCACGACGCGCCGCGCCCGGACGGCACCGGAGCCGCCGTCGAGCGTGACGATCTGGCCGCGTGTACCGCGAAACTCTCCCGAGCGCACGATCTGTTCGACGCGCCCGCCCAGGGCGCTGTCGAGGTCGGCCAGCTCCCCGGACAGCTCGGGGGGCTTGCTGACGGCCACGGCCAGCACGTCGGCTGCGGCTCGTGCGGGAGCGGTGGTTGGTGTGGTAATTCGCATGTCGCCTCGCTGTGGGGAACAATCAGGCGTGCATCCTACGAGACCCGGTTATCGAGTGGAGAAAGGACACGCCGTGGCCGACACCAAGATCATTCTCCCCGAAAGCGAGATTCCGCACTCCTGGTACAACATCCTGGCCGACGCTCCGACGCCTCCGCAGCCGGTGCTGCACCCCGGGACGGGACAGCCGATCGGGCCCGATGACCTGGCGCCGCTGTTCCCGATGGACATCATCCTGCAAGAGGTCTCGACCGAGCCGGAGATCCCGATCCCCGACGAGGTGATCGACGTCCTGCGGTTGTGGCGGCCCACGCCGCTCTACCGCGCGCACCGCCTGGAGCGCGCGCTGGGCACCCGATCGCGCATCTACTACAAATACGAAGGCGTCTCGCCGGCAGGCTCGCACAAGCCGAACACCGCGGTGCCGCAGGCGTTCTACAACGCCCGGGCAGGGCGCAAGCGGATCGCCACCGAGACCGGGGCCGGCCAGTGGGGGAGTTCGATGGCGCTCGCCTGCCAGTACTTCGGGCTGGAGTGCAAGGTGTACATGGTGCGGGTCTCGTACGACCAGAAGCCGTACCGGCGGATGATGATGGAGACCTGGGGCGCGAGTGTCGTTCCCAGCCCGTCGCCGGATACCAACGCCGGTCGCGGTGTCCTCGAGTCGGCGCCGGATTCGCCGGGCAGCCTCGGTATCGCGATCTCCGAGGCGGTCGAGGACGCGGCTACCCGCGACGACACGAGCTACGC
Source organism: Gaiellales bacterium (assembly GCA_038230835.1). Taxonomy (GTDB): domain Bacteria; phylum Actinomycetota; class Thermoleophilia; order Gaiellales; family JAICJC01; genus DASUHT01. The sequence goes on along the minus strand of JBBRMM010000004.1, from coordinate 132,307 downwards.
CTTGGGCTCGGTGCTCAATCACGTGCTGCTGCACCAGACGGTGATCGGTCAGGAGGCGCACAAGCAACTCGCGCTGGCGGGCGAATCGTCCCCCGACGTGGTGATCGGGTGCGTCGGCGGGGGCTCGAACTTCGGTGGCCTGGCGCTGCCCTTCGTGCGCGACAAGATCGCCGGCTCCGAGATCGAGATCGTGGCGGTCGAGCCGGCCGCCTGCCCGACCCTGACGCGCGGCCCGTATGCCTACGACTTCGGCGACACGGCACAGTTGACGCCGTTGGTGGCGATGCACACGCTCGGCCACGACTTCGTGCCGCCCGGCATCCACGCCGGCGGGCTGCGCTACCACGGCGTGGCGCCGATCGTGTCGCAGCTGATGCTGGACGGGCTGCTGCGCGCCGAGGCGTACGGCCAGACCGAGGTGTTCGCGGCGGCGGTCGACTTCGCCCGCAGCGAGGGCATCATCCCGGCACCCGAGAGCGCCCACGCGATCAAGGGCGCGGTCGAGGCGGCCCGCCGGGCGGACGAGTCAGAGGTCTCTCAGGCGATCCTGTTCAACCTGTCCGGGCACGGCCACTTCGACATGAGCGCCTACGAGGCGTACCTGTCGGGCCGTCTGGAGGACTATGCGCTGCCGGAGGACGAGATCCAGCGCGCGCTGAGGGCGATCGAGGGACTGCCCAAGCCGGCGGGGGTGCCTGCCTGAGCTCCGCGCGCTGCCCAGCGTGCGGCTCTCCGGCATCGCCGGGCGCCCGCTTCTGCGCGTCGTGCGGGCGCCCGCTCTCGGCGGGCAAGGAGGCCGCCGAGCGCAAGCTGGCAACCGTTGTCTTCGCCGACATCGCCGGATCGACCGAGCTCGCCTCGCGGATCGACGCCGAGCAGCTGCGGGCGCTGCTCGGCGAGGTCTACGACCAGCTCTCGTGGGTGGTCGACGCCTACGGCGGGACGGTCGAGAAGTTCATCGGCGACGCCGTGATGGCGGTGTTCGGAGTGCCGGTCAGCCACGAGGACGATCCGGAGCGGGCGGTGCGCTCGGCGCTGGTCATGCGCTCCCGTCTCGCCGGCGTGGCGCACCGGCGCGGGATCGACCTGCAGCTGCGGATCGGGATCAACACCGGCCTGGTCGTGTCCGGAACGAACCCGGGCCGCGACTTCCTGGTCACCGGCGAGGCGGTCAACGTTGCAGCCCGCCTCCAGCAGGCGGCCGCGCCCGGGGAGATCCTGGTCGGTGAGCGGACGTTCCGCTTCGTGGAGCCGGTGGTCCGCACGGTTGCGCCTCGATCGCTCACGCTCAAGGGGCGAACCGGGCCGGTGGTGGCCTACGCGGTCGAGCGGATGGCCCCGGCGAGCATGTATCGGCGGCGCCGCCGTGAGCACGGCCCGTTCGTCGGTCGCGACCGGGAGCTGCTGCTGATCCGCTCGCTGATCGAGGGTGCCGTGGATCACCGGCGGGCGCAGCTGGTGACGGTGGTGGGCGAGCCGGGGATCGGCAAGACGCGACTGGTCGAGGAGCTGGTGATCGAGCTCCAGCGAGGCGACGAGCCGCCGGCGGTGTGGGTCGGCCGCTGCCTGCCGTACGGGGAGTCGGGACCCTACGAGCCGCTGCGCGAGCTGCTGCTGAGGGTGGCGGCGGTGACCGAGGCCGACTCCGCCGCCGAGGCGCGGGCCAAGGTGGCAGGGCACCTCCTGGCGATCCTCGGGGAGGACGATCAGGACACCGTCGACCACATCCTGCGATCGGTGGATCCGGCTGCGCCGGGGGCGGGTGATCGGGACATCGACGATGCCGACCAGTCAGCCGATGCCAGTCGCGAGGCGTGGCTCGCCCTGCTCGCGCAGGTGGCGGGGCGGCGGCCGACGCTGCTTGTGATCGAAGACGCCCACTGGGCGGAACCGGCGCTGCTCTCCCTGCTCGAGACCGCGGTGGGAGGTCACGGCCGGGTGCCGCTGGCCGTGGTCTGCGTGGCCCGCGACGACCTGCTGGCACGCAGGCCGGGGTGGGGCGTGGGACTCCGCAACGAGACGACCGTCACCCTCGACGCGCTGGAGGAGGACGACATGGCTCGGCTGGCGCTCGCGCTCTCGCGCGACTCCGAGCCGCCCGCGGACGCCATCGCACTGGCCGGCGGCAACCCGTTCTTCCTGGAGGAGATCCTGGCCATGAGCGGCGAGAGCGGTGGCGGGCGTGTGCCCGAGACCGTCCAGGGCGTGATCGCGGCTCGGCTCGACCTGCTGCCGGCCGATGAGAAGAGGCTACTCCAGCGGGCGGCGGTGATCGGACGGACGTTCGACCTCGATCAGGTGACGGCCCTGGACGGCCCGGAGCCGGCCCGGCGATTGGCGCGAGATCTCGAGGAGCGTGGCCTGCTGGTGCGGATCGGCGCGGCGGCGTTCAGCTTCAAGCACGGCCTGATTCGTGACGTTGCCTATGACTCCATCCCGCGCTCGGAGCGGGCCGAGCTGCATCTCACGCTGGCCCGGCACCTCGAGCCGGAGCCCGGGGCGGGACGCCAGGTGGTCGCTCATCATTTCGCCGCAGCGGCGGGCCTGGGCGCCGGCGCGGCGCGGGCGGATGCTGTGCGCCTCCTCCTCGACGCGGCTCGCGAGGCGCGCAGCGTGTACGCATTCGGTCTCGCGCTGCGACAGGCGACCCTGGCGCTCTCGCTGGCCGACGGCGACCGTGACCGCGCGCTCGCGCTCGAGGCAGCAGGCGACGCGCACTGGATGGCGGAGCGGATCGACGACTCCTTCGAGTCGTACAAGCAGGCGTTGGAGGCCGGCGAGCGCGCGCCCGAGGGCGCGTCGGAGGTGGCCCGCCTGCGCTGGAAGTGGGTTGACATCCCGACCCGATGGGGTGCGGTGCTCAGGCAGCCTCCGGCCCGCGAACTGGTGGACGAGCAGGTCAGTCGTGGCCTGGAGGAGGCGCGCGCGGCGGGCGACCTGGTGCTCGAAGTGCGGTTCCTGATCGCGTCGGCACTTACGGCGTGGCGATTCGCGGTCAGCCAGCCCGAGGCGCTGCGCTCGGCGCTGGCGAGTGCCGACACCGCGCTCGGGCTGGCCGAGCAGCTCGGTCAGCCGGCGCTCGAGTCCGCCGCCCTGGATACCCGCGGGGTGATGCTGATCGCGCTCGGACGTCCGCTCGAGGCCCGGCGGGCGGCCGATCGGCGGCTGGCTGTGGTCACGCCGCTCTCACGTCGCGAGGAGCAGATGGACGCCGCGTCGATGGCGACCTCGACACGGGCCATGGTCGGTGACTACGCGGGGGCGTTGGAGGCGGCCGACTGGGCCGAGCAGATCGCCGCCGGTGGCGATCAGGGATGGCTGGCCTGGCCGCTGCTGCACCGGGCGGAAGCGCTCTTCATGTGGGATCGCTGGGACGAGTCGCTTGTCGCCTACGAGCGCTTTCTCGCTGTGTATAGGGCAACGGGTATCCGCCGGCCGGGGAAGACGCCCGCCCGGGCGGTGGCAGTTGCGGTGGCGGTGCACCTGCTGCGCGGCGACGACGAGCTCGCGGAGCTGGTCGAGCAGCGGGCGGGCGGGATGACGATCGAGTCGCAGCGGGTGGTCGTGGCACATGCGCTGCTCGGACGGGGCGACCCGGAGCTGGCGCTGGAGCGCCTGCACGCCTGTTCCGACGGGCCGGTGCGCACCGGCGTGCTGGCCGAGACGCTGGCGGTGCTCGAGCGCTGGGACGAGCTGGACGACGTTCTGCGGGGTGTCGACGACGTTCCCGGGCTGCGGGAGATGCCGCGCGTGGTGGCTCAGATCGACCGCGCGCGGGGGGTGGCCGGCGACGAGATCGCGCTCAAGCGGGCTGCCGACAGCTTCGAGCAGCTGGGCTGCGCCTTCGAGCACGCGCGCTGCCTCGAGCTGCAGGGGCACCTGGGACGCGCGCGGCGCGCCTACGAGCGGTTGGGAGCTGCGCCGGCGCTGGCGCGGCTCGGGACGCGGACCGGTTAGGTCTCTAACGGCCGGTGGTCGCTGGGACCGCGTAGAGGTGCCAGCGGCCGGGCACACCCTTGAAATCGTGTTCGCCGTGGTCGTCGAATCTGAACCCACTTCCTGCGACCAGGTCCTTGACCGTTTGTGTGACGACGACTTCGCTCCCTGCTGCCGTCGCGAGCGCTCGTGAGGCGATGGTGACGGCGACGCCGCCCGGCTTGCCGTCAATCAGTTCGCATTCGCCAATGTGCACGGACGCTCGCGTTTCCAGGCCTAGAGCCGCCACACGTTCTGCGATCTCGCAGGCACAATGGATTGCGCGGGCCGGCCCAACGAAGCTGCAGAAGAAGCCATCGCCGGCCGTGTCGTGCTCCTTGCCGTCCCACTGCGCGAGCGCCTCGCGAACGTTGGCGTGGTGGGCGAGCACAAGGTTGCGCCAGGCGCGGTCGCCGATGGCGGCCTGTCGCTGGGCAGACTCGACGATGTCTGTGAACACCACGGTTGCCAGCACCGTCGCGGGTTCCTCCCTCGGCGGCTCAATGCCGGCCAGGTCGCGGATGATCCCCACCTGCGCCGCGATATTGAGGCCGGAACGTCCCGGCAGCACGTGCACCGTCGCGTCGGGCATCAGCGAAGCGACATAGTCGGCCTCGTCGCGTTGCGCCTGGCCGTCATCCTCGCCGACCAGCAGCGCGGCGGGGACTTGCACGCTCGGTAGGATCTGACCCACATCGGTTTGCCAGGCGATCCGCGTCAACGCCTCAGCAACGTCAGGGCTCGCGGTGTTGCGGTTGATCCGCGCGTAGAGGTGTACGAGATCCTCGTCGACCACCAGTCGGCGGCGATCTTCGTGCGGAACGCCGGCCCGCTGGGCTGCCCGCGACAGCGCGAGCTCGCGAGCGTAGTTCGCCGTGCCCCACATTCGCCCTTCCACGATCTCCGCCTCAAAATCCTCTGGCCGCTGCCCCCACGGATACTCCGGATCCCACGCCAGCCGAGGACGTGGATAGTTCCAGAACAACGCGGACGCCCGCTCCGGATGAAGGGCTGCGAACAACGCGTGCATCGCGCCCGTCGAAGCCGCCGCCACCAGCACCGGCGCGGCCGACCCCACCTCGTTGAGCACCGCTAGCAGATCAGCCGCGCGCGTCTCAAGATTGGGCGGCGGCACATTCCGGCTCGACGCGCCGGTGCCGCGCCGGTCATGCAAGATCAAACGAGCGAACCCCGCCAGGCCCACCAGGATCGGACTCCAGTCCGGCTCCTCCCAGATCAGGTCGACGTTCCCGGCGAAATGATGGAAACGACCGCCACGTCCACCGCTCCCGACCCGACCGCCTGGTACGCGATGTAGACCCCGTCAGTCGTGCGCAAATACCGCGTGTCTGGCCTCACGGAACGACCTTACCGCGGGATGTCTCGCGGCGGCCGCCGAGCGCATCGCGGCCGGCCGGCGCCCGAGTTCCACCAACACTACCGACCACCGCACGATTCAGCCCTACACGATGCAGGCGGTGTCGCCGGCGCCGGCGCCGGCCGGCGCCCATGCCGCCACGAGGCCGACGTTGTCGTATGCGCGGACCTGCACGAGATAGTTGCCCGGGGTCGTCAGCGTGACGCTCGCCCCGGTCACCTGAGCTCCCCATGTCACCCCGTTGTCGGTCGAGATCCGGTACTCGTAATGGTTGACACCCGAGGCGGTGTCGGTGGCCGATCCCGTGATCGTCCGCTTGTGGGCACATGAGAGCGAGCCGCCCGTGACGGTCGCGAGGGTCGGCGCGGTGCGGTCGAGGCGGACCGTGTTCGACGCGCCCGACGAGCTCGGCGTCCAGGCGGAAACGTTGCCCGCGCCGTCGATCGACCGGTACTGGACGAGTGCCTGGCCCTCGGAGCTGACGGTGTCGGTCGCCCCCGGGGTCGCGGTCGTCCATGTGGAGCCGCCGTTCGTGGACACTCTGTACTGATAGCCGGCGAGCGACGAGCCGCCGGGGTCGGTCGAGCCGCCGGCGACGACCGTGGCCGACGCGGCGTTCAGCCAGGTCAGGGATCCTCCGCTCACGGCAGGCGCCGTGGGCAGGGTGCGGTCGAGCCGCACGGTCGACCCGGCGGTCGCGGTGGCCGGTGCCCACGCCGATTGCAGGCCGCTGTTGTCGGTGGCGCGGAACTGGACGATCGTCTCACCCTGGGCGCTGATCGTGACCGACGCGCCGGTGGTGGCCGCCGACCACGTGACGCCGCCGTTGTTCGACGTTCGGTATTGGTAGGAGGCGATGCCGCTGCCCGGCGAGTCCGTGGCTCCGGAGCCGGTGACCGTCGTCGAGGCTGCCGATCTCCAGCTCAGCGATCCACCCGCCGCCGTCGGCACCGTCGGTGCCGTGCGGTCGAGCTTGGCGGTGTTGGCCGCGCTGCCGGTGGGCGGCGCCCAGGTCGACACGTTGCCTGCACCGTCGACACTGCGCAACTGCACCAGCGTCTGGCCCTCGGCTGTCACCAGGTCGGTACCGCCCGGTTGCGCCGATCCCCAGGTGGTGCCTCCATCGGTCGATTCCCGGTACTGGTAGGCGACGACGCCGGACAGCGCGTCCGTCGACCCGGAGCCGGTGATCTGCACCGAGGCCGCGTTCTGCCACGAGATCGAGCCACCGGAAACGGTCGGTGCGGTGGGTGCGGTCCGGTCGATCCGTACGGTGTTGGCCGAGCCCGCGGCGGCGGGCGCCCAGTTCGACGCCAGGCCCGAGTTGTCGACCGCGCGGAACTGCACGAGCGTCTGCCCGGCCGCGCTCACGGTGACGCTGCCGCCGGTGCTCGCTGCGGACCAGGTCACCCCGCCGTCGGTGGAGCTGCGGACCTGGTAGGAGGCGACGCCGCTGCCCGGCGAGTCGGTCGAGCCGGACCCGGTGATCGTGACCGAGGCCACGTTCTGCCACCCGCTCGAACCGCCGGTCACCGCCGGCAGGGTGGGCGGGGTGCGGTCGATCTTGACCGTCGAGGCGGCGACCGGTGACGACGGCGCCCAGGCCGAGGTGTTCCCGGCGGCATCCACGCTGCGCATCTGCAGCAGGGTCTGACCCTCGGCGCTGACGGTGTCGGTGGCGCCGGCCTGAGGTGCGCCCCACGTGGCGCCGCCGTCGGCTGACTCACGGTACTGGTAGCCGGCCACGCCCGACAGGGCGTCGGTCGCGCCCGAGCCGGTGATGGCCACAGTGGCGACGTTCTGCCACGACACCGAGCCTCCGGTCACGGTGGGTGCCGTGGGCACGGTGCGATCGAGCCGGACGGTGTTCGTCGGGCCGCTCGATGCCGGAGCCCAGGCGGAAGCGTTGCCGACGGCGTCGAGGCTGCGGAACTGCACGAGCGTCTGGCCCTCCGCGGATGCGGTGAACGACGATCCGGACGCCGGGGAGCTCCACGTGGTTCCGCCGTCGGTCGAGGTGCGCACCTGGTACGCGGTCAGGCCTGACAGCGCGTCGGCCGACCCGCCGCCGCTGACCGTCACCGACGCAACGCTCTGCCATGCCGACGATCCGCCGGACGCCGTCGGTGCCGTCGGGGCGGTGCGGTCGAGCATCACCGTGTTACCCGGGCCGGGCGAAGCTGGTGCCCAGTTGGACGTTGTCCCGCCCATGTCGACTGAGCGGAACTGGACGAGTGTGGCGCCCTCGGCGGCGATGGCCACCGAGCCGCCCGGAGCCGACGCCGACCATGTCGACCCGCCGTCGGCCGAGGTGCGGTACTGGTAGCCGGCGATACCGCTGCCGCTGTCCGTCGACCCGCCGCCGGACACCGTCACCGACGCCACGCTCTGCCACGACGCGGCGCCGCCGCCGACGGAGGGATCGGTGGGCGCCGTGCGGTCGATGCGTGCGGTCGAGCCGGCGCCGGGCGACGCGGGCGCCCACGCCGACGTGTTGCCCGCAACGTCGGTGGCGGCGAACTGCACCAGCGTCTCGCCCTCCGTGAGCACCGGGGCGCTCGCGCCCGCGGCGGGTGTCGACCATGTCGAGCCGCCGTCGGTGGAGGTGCGGTACTGATACCCGGAGAGACCCGAGAGGGCGTCAGTCGAGCCACCGGCGGTGATGCCTATCGAGGCGACGTTCTGCCACGCCAACGAGCCGCCGGTGACCGTCGGCAGCGCAGGGGCGGTGCGGTCGAGGCGCACGATGCTGGACGCGGTGGACGGCGAGGGAGCCCAGTTGGACGCATTCCTGGCACCGTCCACCGCCTGGAACTGCACCAGGGTCTGACCCTCGGCGATCACCGTCAGTGATGGGCCGGGAGTCGCGGCCGACCAGGTCACGCCGCCGTCGGTGGACGTCCGGTAGCGATAGCTGACACCGCCGGCCAGACCGTCGGTCGAGCCCGAGCCGGTGACGGTCGCCGACGCCGCGGACAGCCACGCACCGCTCCCGCCGGATACGGTCGGATCGGACGGTGCGGTGCGGTCGATTCGAGCTGTCCCGGCTCCGGTGACCGACCCCGGATCCCATCCGGACGTGTTGCCCGCGCCGTCAACGGCTCTGAACTGGACGTCGGTCGCACCTTCGACGCTGACGGTGTCGGTGGCCCCCGCCTGTGGTGTGCCCCACGTGGCACCGCCGTCGGTCGACGTGCGGTGCTGGTATCCGGTCACGCCGGCCAGACTGTCTGCGGCGCCGGAGGAGGAGAGCGTGACCGATGCCACGCTTTGCCACGCCAGAGAGCCACCACCGGTGGTTGGAGTCGATGGAGCGGTGCGGTCGATGCGGATCGTCGAGCCCGCATTGGCCGACGCCGGTGACCAACCGGAGGCGTTACCGACGGTGTCGAGGGCGCGCATCTGGACGAGTGTCTCGCCCTCGCTCGACGCTGTCACCGACGCGCCCGCTGTGGGGCCGCCCCAGGTCACCCCGCCGTCGGTCGAGCTGCGGTACTGGTACGAGGCGACACCCGAGCCTCCCGTGTCGGTCGATCCCGCACCGTTCACAGTCACCGACGCGATGCTCTGCCAGGCGGACGATCCGCCCGTCAACGACGGTGCTATCGGCGCGGTGCGGTCGATCCGCACCGTCGATGCCGCCGTCGCCGACGCCGGTGCCCAGGCGGAGCTGTTACCGAGCGCGTCCGCCGAGCGGAACTGCACGAGCGTCTGCCCGTCAGCGTTGACCGTCACCGATGCGCCTGATACCGGCGCTGTCCAGGTCGCTCCGCCGTCGGCCGACGTTCGCGAGTCGTACGACGCCAGGCCCGATCCCGCATCAACGGATGCCGACGCGGACACGGTCACCGAGGCGACGTTTGCCCAGGTCAGCGAGCCGCCCGCGAGCGTGGGCAGGCTGGGTGCCGTGCGGTCGAGCTTGACCGTATTGGCGGCGCCCGACGAGGATGGCGCCCAGGCGGATGCGTTGCCCGCAACGTCGGTGGAGCGGAACTGGACGAGCGTGCTGCCCTCCGCGTTGATCACCGCGCTGTTGGCGGCGGTAGCGGTCGTCCACGTCGTGCCACCGTCGGTGGACGTCCGGTACTGGTAGGTGGACAGCCCCGAGCCGCCGCTGTCGCTCGAGCTGGATGGGGTCAGCGTGAGCGACGCCGCCGACGACCAGGCGAGCGACCCACCGCTCACGGCGGGCGCGGTCGGCGCGGTGCGATCGAGCCGGACGGTGGACCCCGCGGTGGAGACGCCGGGCGACCAGCTCGACGTGAAGCCCATGTTGTCGATGGCGGCGAACTGCACCAGCGTCTGTCCCTCGGCCACCACCGTCGCCGCCGCCCCGGCGGTTGGTGCCGACCAGGTCACACCGGCGTCGGTGGACGTCCGGTACTCGTACGACGCGACCCCGGACCCCGCATCGGTGGAGCCTGCTGCGGTGACGGTGCTGGAAGCCGCCGACAGCCACGACAACGAGCCGCCGCCGATAGCGGGCGCGGTCGGTGGGCTGCGGTCGATTCGCACCGTGTTGGCGGCGCCGGAGCTGACCGGCCCCCACGCAGAGGCGTTCCCGGCCGTGTCCAGCGCCCGATACTGGACGAGCGTCTGGCCCTCGGCGCCGACGGTGTCCGCGGCCCCGGTCGAGCCCGCCGTCCACGTGGCGCCGTTGTCGATCGAGGTGCGGAACTGGTACGAGGCGACGCCGGACAGGGCATCGGTCGACGCCGAGGCGCTCAGCGTCACCGAGGCGACGTTCTGCCAGCTCAGCGAGCCGCCGGCGACGGTGGGCAGGCTGGGAGCCGTGCGGTCGATGCGCACCGTCGACCCCGCGGTCGGGACGGTCGGGAACCAGTTGGAGGTCAGTCCGGCGTTGTCCACGGCGCGGAACTGGACGTCGGTCTCGCCCTCGCCGTTGATCGTCGCCGTGGTGCCGGACGCGGGTGTGCTCCAGGTGGCGCCGCCGTCGTTGGACGTCCGGGACTCGTAGTGGGCGATGCCGGAGCCGGGTGAGTCGGTCGAGCCCGATCCGGTCACCACCACCGAGGCCACGCTGCGCCAGCTCAGTGAGCCGCCGGTGAGGGACGTCGGATCGGTCGGTGCGGTGCGGTCGATGCGAGCCGTGGAGCCGGCGGTGGCGGCGACGGGGGCCCATGCCGAGACGTTCCCGGCGACGTCTGTGGCGCGGAACTGCACCAGGTCCTGGCCCTCGTTCGACCAGGTCACGCTCGGAGCACCGACGGCCGCCGACCAGGTCACGCCGTTGTCGGTGGACGTGCGATAGGCGACCGACGCCACGCCGGAGAGGGCGTCGCTCTGCCCCGAGCCCGAGAGCGTCACCGAGGCCACATTCTGCCAGCTCAGCGAGCCTCCGCCGGCCGTGGGCGCCGTCGGCGCCGTTCGGTCGAGACGGACGGTCGCCGCGGCCGTCAGCGAGCCCGGCACCCAGTTCGAGCTCAGGCCGGCGGCGTCCACTGCCCGGAACTGGACGTCGGTCTCGCCCTCGGCCACGATGCTGGCCGTGCCGCCGGTGACGGGCGTGCCCCAGGTGGCGCCGCCGTCGGTCGACGTACGGTACTCGTAGTGGGAGATGCCCGAACCGGGCGAGTCGGTCGATCCTGATCCCGTGACCGAGCCCGATGTGGCATTGCGCCAGGTCAGCGACCCTCCCGCCGCGGTCGGGTCGGTGGGGGCGGTGCGGTCGATGCGCACGGTGTTGCCGGCTCCGCCGGCGGTCGGCGTCCAGGCGGAGACGTTGCCGGCGCTATCGACGGAGTGGAACTGCACCAGGGTCTGGCCCTCGGCGCTCACGGTGGCGGAGGAGCCGGCGGTGGCGGCGCTCCAGGTGGCCCCTCCGTCGGTGGAGGCGCGGTACTCGTAGCCGGAGAGCCCCGACAGGAGATCGGTCGAGCCGGCGGCGGAGACGGTCACCGAGGCGACGTTCTGCCAGCTCGGCGAACCGCCGGTGATCGTCGGCGCCGACGGGGTGACGCGGTCGAGCATGACCGTGTTCGCCGCCCCGGCTATAGCCGGCGCCCAGTTGGATTGGAATCCGGCCGCGTCCACTGCCCGGAACTGGACGATCGTCGTCGTCTGCGCCGAGACCACCGCGGAGGCCCCGGCCGATGCGCCGCTCCAGGTGGTGCCGCCATCGGTCGATGTGTGGAACTGGTAGGAGGCGACGCCGCTGCCCGGCGAATCGGTCGAGCCCGAACCGGTGATGGTCACCGACGCCGCGTTGCGCCAGCTGGCAGAGCCGCCGGCGACGGTGGGGTCGCTCGGCGCCGTGCGGTCGATGCGCATGGTGTTCGATACGCCGGCCACGGCCGGCGTCCAGGCCGAGACGTTGCCCGCCACGTCGATGCTACGCACCTGCGCGAGCGTCTGGCCCTCGTTGCTCGCGGTGGCCGACGGGCCGGCTGCGGCCGCCGACCAGGTGACCCCGTTGTCGGTGGACGTGCGCACCTGATAGCCGAACAGGCCCGAGCCGCCGGTGTCGGTGGAGCCGGCTCCGGTCACGGTCAGCGACGCCACGTTCTGCCACGTGAGCGCCCCACCCGTCACCGTTGGGGCGGAGGGCGCGCTGCGGTCGAGGCGCACGGTCGCGCCTGCCGTCAGCGCCGACGGTGCCCAGTTGGAATGGAACCCGGCCGCGTCGGTGGCCCGGAACTGGACCAGCGTCTCACCCTGCGCGCTGACCGACAACGAGGCCCCGGACAGCGGCGCTGTCCACGTTGTGCCGCCGTTGACGGAGGTGCGGTATTGGTACGAGGCGACGCCGCTGCCCGGCGAGTCCGTCGCGCCGCTGGGCGTGACCACCACCGATGCGAGGCTCTGCCAGCTCAGCGATCCGCCGGCGGCGGACGGGTCGGTCGGCGGGGTGCGGTCGATCCGGGCCGTCGAGCCGGCGACAGCGTTCACCGGCGCCCAGGCCGATTGGTTCCCTGCACCGTCCAGAGCCGCGAACTGCACGAGTGTCTGACCCTCGGAGTTGACAGCCACGCTCGATCCGGCCGAGCTCGGCGACCAGGTGGTTCCGCCGTCGGTCGACGTGCGATAGAGGTATCCCGCCAGTGCCGACCCGCCGGTATCCACCGAACCGCCGCCCGTAACCGTCACTCCGGCGACGTTCTGCCAGGTCAGCGAGCCACCGGTTGCGGTGGGTGCGCTGGGTGCGGTGCGATCGATCCGGACGGTGCCTGCGAGCGTGCCGACGGACGGCGTCCACGCGGAGGTGAATCCCGCCACGTCCAGCGACCGGAACTGCACGATCGTCTGGCCCTCCGCCGTCACGGTGATCGCCGCCCCGGTCGTGATCGGGCCCCACGTGATGCCGCCGTCCGTCGACGTGCGGTACTGGTAGCTCGACACACCACTGCCGGGGGCGTCGGTCGAGCCGGTCGCCGTGACGGTCACCGACGCGACGCTCTGCCGTGCGGTATCCCCGCCGCTGACCGTGGGTGCGCTGGGTGCGGTGCGATCGATGCGTGCTGTCGCCGCACCGGTGCCGGCCACCGGCCACCAGGACGCTGCGTTGCCGGCAACGTCGACCGCCCGGTACTGCACAAGCGTTTCGCCCTCCGAGTTCGCCGTGAACGTCGTCCCGGTGATCGCCGGCGACCAGGTGACGCCGCCGTCCGTCGAGGTGCGCAACTCGTAGTGGGAGACGCCCGAGAGCGGGTCGGAGGCACCGCCGCCGGTGCCGGTCACCCCGGCGACGTTCTGCCAGGCCCCCGAGCCCCCCGTGACGACCGGGTTCCCGGGCGCTGTGCGGTCGATGCGAACGGTATCGGTCACGTCGGGTACGGCGGGAGCCCAGTTCGAGACGTTGCCGGCGAGGTCAACGCCGCGGAACTGTACGACCGTCTGGCCCTCGGCGGTGATCAACGCGGAGCCGCCTGGGGTCGGCGGCGACCACGTGACGCCGCCGTTCGTGGACGTCCGGTACTCGTAGTGATCCTGACCGGAGAGCAGGTCGGTCGAACCGGAAGCCGAGATCGTCCCGGAGGCGGCGCTCTGCCAGGCCAGCGAGCCCCCGGTCACGGTCGGGGCGGTCGGAGAAGTCTGGTCGAGCCGCACCGTCGACCCCGCGCTCGGCGCCGCCGGTGCCCAGTTGGAGGTGTTGCCGGCTGCATCCACGGCCTGGAACTGCACCAGCGTCTGACCCTCCGACGAGATCGTCGCCGTCGAACCGCCGATCGCGGCAGACCAGGTGATGCCGCCGTCGGTGGAGGTGCGGTAGAGGTAGTGGTCGATCCCCGACATCGGATCGGCAGAGCCTGATCCGGTGATCGTCACGAAGGCGGGGTCCTGCCAGCTCGACGATCCGCCCGAGACGCTCGGATCCGATGGGCCGGTCTGGTCGAGGCGGATCGTGCCCGCGGGGGACAGGGGCGACCAAGGCGAGGGGTTTCCGGCGCTGTCCACCGCCCGGAATTCGACCAGCGTCTCGCCCTCGCTGTTGACGAGCACCGTGGCCCCTGGAGTGGGGGCACTCCAGCTGAGACCGCCGTCGGTGGAGGTGCGTGACTCGTAATGGTCGAGCCCGGACAGCAGGTCGGTCGATCCCCCGGCGGAGACGCTTCCGGCCGCGGAGTTCTGCCATACGGCCGAGCCGCCGCTGACGATCGGCACGGTGGGCGGGGTGCGGTCGATGCTGACCGTGTCGGCGGTCCCGGTGACCACGGGAGCCCAGTCCGAGCGGTTGCCGGCGCCGTCCACCGCACGGAACTGGACGGCCGTCTGGCCCTCGACACTGATGTTCGCCACGCCGCCTGCAACCGGCGCACCCCAGGTGGTGCCGCCGTCGGTGGAGGTGCGGAACTCGTACGACGCGACACCGGCCAGGGCGTCCGTGGCGCCGCCGGCGACGACCGCGATCGACGCCGCGCTCTGCCAGCTGGGCGGGGTGATGCTGACGGTCGGCGGGGCCGGATCGGTGCGGTCGATGCGGATGGTCGCTCCCGCAGCTCCACCCTGCGGGCCCCAGTCAGAGATGTTGCCGGCCGAGTCGGTGGTGCGGAACTCGACCAGCGTCTCGCCCTCCACCCCGACGGTCACGTTGTCGCCGGGCGAGCTGCCCGACCAGGTCAGACCGCCGTCGGTCGAGGCGCGGTACTCGGTGGCCACGATTCCCGATCCGTTGGGGTCGGTCGACCCGGCCTCGGTCACGGTCACCGACGCTCCCGACGTCCACTGCAGCGACCCGCCCGCTCCGCTCGGGTCGGTCGGCGGGAGGCGGTCGAGCATGACGGTGCTCGCCACTGTCGGGGATGCCGGGGCCCATGGCGACACGTTGCCGGCGACATCCAGCGACCGAAACTGCACCACACTGGTGCCGTCGGACGAGATCACGGCGTCGGAGCCGGTGGCGGCCGGTGACCAACTGACGCCGTGGTTGGCCGACACCCGGTACTGGTAGCCTGACACCCCGGACAGCGCGTCGGTGGAGCCGCTCGCGGCGACGTCGACCGAGGCGACGGTCTGCCACAGGTTGGAGCCGCCGACGACCGTGGGCGCGCTCGGAGCGTTCTGGTCGAGCCTGACCGTCGATCCGGCCGTCGGCGACGCGGGAGCCCAGGCCGACGTATTGCCGGCCCGGTCGACGGTCTCGAACTGCACGATCGACGTCCCCTCGGCGGTGATCGCCGCGGTCGCACCCTTCACCGCTACCGACCAGGTCGACCCCCCGCTCGCGGATCTCCGCCAGCGGTAGCCGGCGACGCCGCTGCCGGTATCGGTGCCGCCGTTTGCGACCACCGCCACCGAGCCGCGCTGCCAGGCGGTCGAGCCGCCTGTGACCGACGGTGCGGTGGGCTTGGAGGTGTCGATCACCCAGGAGAACGTGGCTTGCCTCCAGATCCCTGACGGATACACCACCTCCACCCTGAACGTGTGCCGGCCGGACGTCAGGCGCGTGTATGTCACGGGTTGTGCGCCGCATGGGATGAGCGGTCGCGAGTCACGTGAGCACAGGCGGTGGGCGACGTTGCCGGTGGCCTGCCAGCCGAACTTGGCCGTGGTCGAGTTGGTCGGGTTCGTGGGATGTGCGGTGATGTGGACCCAGATCGGCACCGACGTGTGCGATGCGGCGCCGAGCACGCGAGCGGGCGCCGAACCGGGCGACACCAGGGCAAGACCGCAGACAGCCGCCAGCACGGCGGACAGGCGCCACGGTCCAGCGTGCACCGGCAAAAAACTTCCCATAACACGCGCAATCGGCTGCAAGTTGTCCGAATTGAGACAGCGGTGAGGGGTTCACGGATCACCATGCGGCTACCCTGCGGGCATCCCAGCGACCCGGAAGGCTGCCGACATGTCCAATCCCATGGCCACCATCGAGACCCGTTTCGGGTCGATCCAGCTCGAGCTGTTCGCGGATGACGCACCGGAGACGGTCGCGAACTTCAGCAAGCTCGCCTCCGAGGGGTTCTACGACGGGCTCGTCTTCCACCGGGTGATCCCCGACTTCATGATCCAGGCCGGCTGTCCGCAGGGCACGGGGACAGGTGGGCCGGGATACACGTTCGGCGACGAGATCAACAGCCACAGGATCGTACGCGGGACTCTGGCCATGGCCAATGCCGGGCCGAACACCAACGGCAGCCAGTTCTTCATCGTCACCGCCGACGCGACTCCGTGGCTGGACGGCAAGCACACGGCGTTCGGTCGGGTCACCGAGGGCATGGACACGGTGTTTGCGATCAACGGCGTCGATCGCGACCATCGAGACAAGCCCCTCGAGCCGGTCACAATGGATACCGTCACCGTTATCGTCAGCGTCCCGGACTAACCCCCGGCGGGAGCTCGGCCAGGCTGGTGATCCGAAGGTCGGGCTCGACTCCGCAGTTGTCGCCGCCTTCGCGGTCGAGCCAGACCGTGCGCATACCCGCGCGGCAGGCGCCGGCGATGTCCCGGATCGGGTTGTCGCCGATCATGACCGCATCGGCGGCCTGCGCCCCGATGCGAACGAGAGCCACCTCGAACACCCGCGGGTCGGGCTTGCCGATGCCGACCGCCGACGAGGCCACGAACGCGTCGAAGTACGGTTCGAGGCCGGCCAGCGAGAACTTCAGCCACTGCAGGTCGCTCATGCCGTTTGTGACCACCGCCGTGCGGTGGCCGCGAGCCCGGAGTGCGTCCAGAGCCGGCAGCACGTCCGGGAATGCGCCGCAGTGCGCACGCCTGCGCTCGACGAAGAGCTCGGCGGCGGATTCGGCAAGCGCCGGGTTGAGGCCGTGGCTGCCGAGTGCCGCCGCCCACGACTCGCAGCGGTAGCCCGGCGCCCACGCGCGGATCGCCGCCTGTCGGTGGCCGGCACCGAGCAGCGGCGCCCACAAGCCCTCCCACGAGCTGGTTCCGATCAGCCGAAACCAGCCGGCGAACGGCCCGTCGTACCAGCGCCGGCGCGCCTCCGACAGCAGCGTGTCCACCAACCCCACGGGTGCGCCGAGCTGCTGGCCGACATCCAGCGCCGCGGCTCGGACCGCTGAGTGGTCGGGGACGAGCGTGTCGTCCAGATCGAACAGCAGCGCGGAGGGGGTAGGGATCGGAGCGGCGCCCGGCCCAGCCGTCACGACCGCAGCCGGTCGCGGATGAACGCGCCTGCCGCGCACACAGCCGCGGCGTCCACGCCGGTTCGCAAGCCCTGCGCGTCCAGGAAGTCGACCAGGGCCTCGGTGGCCAGGTTGCCGGGCGCGCCCGGGGCGAACGGGCAGCCGCCCAGCCCCGAGGCGGAAGCATCGAAGGTGCGCACGCCGCGCTCGAGGCCCACCGCCACATTCGCGAGAGCTCGGCCGTGGGTGTCGTGCAGGTGCAGTGCCACCCGGTCGACCGCAACCCGATCGAGCACGGCGGTCAGCACCGCGAGCGTCAACGGCGGGGTGGCGACGCCGATCGTGTCGCCGATCGACACCTCGTCGCAGCCGAGCGTGACCAGCGCGTCGGCCACCTCGGCCACCACAGCCGGCGCAACGGAGCCCTCGTACGGGCACCCGAAGGCTGTCGAGACGTACCCGCGAACCCACATTCCACCCGCCCGGGCGTCGCGCACCAGAGGCCGGAACGCCGCCAGCGATCCCGCGATCGTGGAGTTGATGTTGGCACGCGCGAACGCCTCGGAGGCGGCGGTGAAGACGGCGATCTCGGTCGCTCCGGCTTCGACGGCACGCTGCAGCCCGCGGGTGTTGGCGACCAGTACCGGATAGCGCACGCCCGCCCGGCGGTGCACCGCCGGCAGCACGCGGTCGGCGTCAGCGAGCTGGGGCACGGCCGTTGGCGAGACGAAGGAGGTCACCTCGACCACGGGCAGCCCGGCATCGGCCAGCAGTTCCACGAAGCGCACCTTGTCTGCTGCCTCGACCGTCGCGGATTCGTTCTGAAGGCCGTCGCGGGGGCCGACCTCGACCACGCACACGTCGCGCCCACCGACGCTCATGCGGGTTCCAGATCGACCAGCCGGACGCCCGTCGAGACGCGGTCGCCCGGATGCACGTGGACCCCGGTGATGACGCCGTCGGCGGGCGCCGACACGGCGAGCTCCATCTTCATCGCTTCCAGGAGCACCAACTGCTGGCCCGCCGTCACCGCATCGCCCGGCGTGACGTCGACTCGAAGCACGGTGCCCGGCATCGGCGCCTCCAGCGACCCAGGGCCGGCGGCTGTCGCGACCGTCGCCGAATCGTCGTCGCCGATCTCGAACTGCCAGCCGTCGTGCAGGACGAAGCGCCCCGCGCAGGGAACCACCGGCCCGTGTGCGGCGGCGCTTCCGTACTCCCGCCATGGTCCCGGCGTGACGCGCGAGGCCAGGGCCGCGGAGCGCACGTCGTCGGGTAGCGCCGGCACCAGCGACGGGCTCCACGCCCGTTCGACGAAGCCGGTGTCCAGCTCGCCCGAGCGAAACGCCGGGGTGTCGACCAGCCAGCGCAGGAATCCCAGGTTGGTTCGCACGCCGAGCACCACCGAGTCCGCAAGCGCTGCCGCCAGCCGTTCCAGGCACGCGTCCCGGTCCTCGGCGTGGGCGACCAGCTTGGCCAGCAGCGGGTCATAGCGGATGTCCACCTCGTCGCCGGGGCGCAGACCGGTGTCGACCCGCAGCCCCGGCCAGTGCGGCAGCTCGAATCGGTCGAGCCGCCCGGTGGCGGGCAGAAAGCCCCTCGCCGGATCCTCCGCGTACAGCCGGCACTCGACGGCGTGCCCGCGCAGCGCCACGTCGGACTGCTCGAGCTCGAGCGGCCGCCCGGCCGCCAGCTCGAGCTGCGCCCGCACGAGGTCGATCCCACACACCGCCTCGGTGACCGGGTGTTCGACCTGGAGCCGTGCGTTGAGCTCGAGGAACCACCAGTCGCCGTCGCTGCCGACCAGGAACTCGGCGGTGCCTGCCCCCACGTAGCCGGCGGCACGCGCGATGGCGACGGCCGCCTCGCCGAGCTCACGCCGCAGCTCCGAGCCCACCGCCGGCGACGGCGACTCCTCGACTATCTTCTGATGCCGGCGCTGAGCCGAACAGTCCCGCTCACCGAGGTGGATCACGCGACCGCCGGAGTCGGCCAGGATCTGCACCTCGACGTGTCGCGCACCGGACACCACGTGCTCGAGGTACACGCGGTCGTCGCCGAACGCCGCCTGCGCCTCGCGTCGGGCCGCGGCGATCGCCGCGGCCAGGTCGTCCTCCGACTCCACGGCGCGCATCCCGCGACCCCCGCCGCCGGCGGCCGCCTTCACCAGCAGCGGGTAGCCGACCCGCTCGGCCTCGGCCGTAAGGGTGGCATCGGTCAGGTCGACACCGCCGTAGCCCGCGACCACCGCAACCCCGGCAGCCTCTGCGAGCCGGCGCGCGGACAGCTTGTCGCCCGCGGCCCGCATCGCGGTGGCCGGCGGCCCGACCCACACCAACCCTGCATTCGCGACGAGGTCGGCGAACTCGGGGTTCTCGGCCAGGTACCCGTAGCCGGGGTGGACGGCGTCGGCGGCGAGCGCCTCGGCCGCGGCGACGATCGCCGTGCCGTTCAGATACGAATCGACCTCGGCCGCGAGATCGGCCAGCTCGACGTGCAGCGCCGAGCGCTCGGCCGGCTCGTGGACGACGGCGCACCCGATCGAGAGCTCGCGGCAGGCACGGATCACCCGCACCGCGATCTCGCCGCGGTTTGCGATCAGAAGTCGGCGGATCGCGTGACCCATCCAGGCGCCGTTTTCTTCAGGAAGGCCGCCAGCCCCTCCTGGGCCTCCGGGGCGGCGCGTACCGCGGCCAGCCGCAGCGGCAGGTCGTCCAGTGCCAGGCCGGCGGTGGCGTCGCGGACGAGCCGCTTGCACTCGGCGATCGCCACCGGCCCGCAAGCCAGCAGGTCGTCCACCGCCGTCGCGACGGCGTTGTCCAGATCCTCAACCGAGGCCACCTGGTGGACCAAGCCGAGGCGTTGCGCCTCGCCGGCTCCGAAGCGGCGGCCGGTCACGAACAGCGCCCGAGCGTGCCCGGCGCCGATCCGGCGCAGCACGTACGGCGAGATGGTGGCCGGGATCAGACCGAGCCGCGCCTCGGTGAACCCGAACAGGGCGGTGTCCGCCGAGATCGCGACGTCCGCGCATGCCACCAGGCCGGCGCCGCCGCCCAGCGCATGCCCGTTCACGCGCGCCACCACAGGCTTGGGGCATCCGTCGATCGCCTCCCACATGGTTCGGGCCATGGCGGCGTCGGCGAGATTCTGCTGGTCGGACAGCTCTCGGCTCCGGCGCATCCAGTCCAGGTCTGCCCCGGCGCAGAACGCGTCGCCGGCGCCGGTGAGCACGATCACCCGCGTCTCGTCCATGGCCAGTGCGCCGAAGAGCTGGGTCAGCTCGACGATCATCTCCAGGCCCAGTGCATTTCTGGCCTGTGGGCGGTCGAGCGTCAACGTCGCCACCGGCCCGTGCCGTGTCAGGCTCACGCTGCTCACATCCGAAACACCCCGAAGGTCGTCTCCGGCACCGGCGCACAGGCCGCCGCCTCCAGGCCGAGCGCCAGCACCCTGCGGGTGTCGAGCGGATCGATCACTCCGTCGTCCCAGAGCCGTGCGGTGGAGTGGTACGGGCTGCCCTCCTGCTCGTAGCGCTCGATCACGGGGGCCTCGAACTCGTCCCGCTCGGCATCGGTCATCTCGCCGCCGACGGTCGACAGCACCCGCGCCGCCTGCGGGCCTCCCATCACCGAGATGCGCGCGTTCGGCCACATCCACAGCTGTCGCGGGGAGTAGGCCCGCCCGCACATCGCGTAGTTGCCGGCGCCGAACGACCCTCCGATGACGACGGTGAACTTGGGCACCTCGGCGCACGCCACCGCGGTCACGAGTTTGGCTCCGTCCTTGGCAATGCCACCGGCCTCGTACTCCTTGCCGACCATGAAGCCGCTGATGTTCTGCAGGAACACCAGCGGGAGCCCGCGCCGACAGGCGAGCTGCACGAAGTGGGTTCCCTTCAGTGCGGACTCCGAAAAGAGGATGCCGTTGTTGGCGAGGATGGCGACCGGGTGCCCGTGGATGTGCCCGAAGCCGCATACCAGCGTGTCGCCGTAGAGCGGCTTGAACTCGTGCAGCACCGATCCGTCGACGATCCGCCCGATCACCTCCCGCACATCGTATTGGTGGCGCAGGTCGGCCGGAACGACGCCGTGCAGCTCGCCGGGATCGAGAGCCGGCGGTGCCGGGTCCCGCACTTCCCAGGGCACCGGCCCCGCCCGGCCCAGGTGACGGACGATCTCTCGCGCGAGCCGCAGGGCGTGCTCGTCGTCCTCGGCCAGCTGGTCGACCACCCCGCTGCGGCGGGCGTGCAGATCGCCCCCGCCCAGTTCCTCGACGGTCACGTCCTCGCCGGTGGCAGCCTTCACAAGCGGGGGCCCTCCGAGGAAGATCGCGCCGGTGCCGCGGACGATCACGCTCTCGTCGCTCATCGCCGGCACGTACGCCCCGCCGGCGGTGCACGAGCCCATGACCAACGCGATCTGAGATATGCCGGCCGCGGACATCCGGGCCTGGTTGTAGAAGATCCGCCCGAAGTGGTCGCGGTCGGGGAAGACCTCGGCCTGCAGCGGCAGGAACGCCCCGCCGGAGTCGACCAGGTAGATGCACGGGAGCCGGTTCTGCTCGGCGATCTCCTGCGCGCGCAAGTGCTTGCGGACGGTGACCGGGAAGTAGCTGCCGCCCTTGACGGTGGCGTCGTTGGCGACCACCATGCACAGCCGCCCGGCAACGGGGCCGATACCGGTGACGATGCCCGCGCCCGGCGCGTCGCCCTCGTACATGCCGTGGGCGGCCAGCGGGGAGAGCTCCAAGAAAGCGGCGCCGGGGTCGACCAGCCGCTCGATGCGCTCGCGGGCGAGCAGCTTGCCGCGTGCCCGGTGACGTTCGACCGCACGCTCGCCACCACCCCGGCGGGCCTCCTCCAGAGCGCCGGTCAGCTCGCCGACGAGCGCGCCCATGCGCTCGCGGTTGCGGGCGTACGCGTCGCCGCCGCGATCGAGGTGGGAGGCGATCCGGGGCACGCCACTAGCCTAACCGCCGGCCCGGGCGCGACGGTCAGGCGCGCACGTTTGGTTTGGACTGCCTCGACTCGGCCGACGGCAGGCGCACGGTGAACGTGCTGCCCTTGCCCGGGCTGGACTCGACGGTGATCCGGCCCCCGTGCTCGTCCGCCAGTTGACGCGCGATCGACAGGCCCAGGCCGGTGCCTCCGGAATCACGGTTGCGGGCCTCGTCGGCACGGTAGAAGCGATCGAACACCTTTTCGAGCTCAGCGTGCTCGATGCCGATGCCGGTGTCGCTGATCGCGACCGCCACGGTGCCGTTGAGCCGTGCGACGTCGATCTCCACGGTGCCGCCACGCGGCGTGTAGCGGAGCGCGTTGTCGACCAGGATCACGATCAACTGGCGCAGCTGTTCTCGGTCTCCGCTCACGTGCATGCCGCGGGTCGCGGTGACGGCCAACCCGAGCCCGCGCTCCGCGGCCAGCGGCTGCAAGGAGTCCACGGTCTGCTCGACCACGGTGCCGATGTCGAACACGTCGGCCGGCGGACGGTCCCCGGCCTCACCGCGGGCCAGCGCGAGCAGCGCGTCGACCAGGGCGGACAGGCGGTCGGTCTCGCTGACGATGTCGGCCAGCTCGATGCTGTCGGGGATCTCGGCCTGCAGGTACTCAGCGTTGGCCCGGATCACCGCCAGCGGCGTTCGCAGTTCGTGAGACGCGTCACCGACGAATGCCCGCTGGCGTTCGAACGCTTCCCGCACGGGCTTGAGCGACTTGCCCGCCAGGAACCAGCCACCCACCGCAGCGATCACCAGTCCCGCGCCCCCCCCGACCAGGAGCACGATCAGCAGGTTTTCGAGCGACTGGTGCTCGGGCACGGTCGATCGGGAGACCTGGACGACGAACGTGCGCCCGGCGTAGGTCTTGCGCACCGAGTACACACGCACGGGACCGTCGGGCGCCTGAACGGAGCGCAGGTCAATACCGTTCTGGAGGGCGCTGTACAGCCCGGTCTGGTTCGGCAGCCCGAAGGCTCCGGCGTGCTTCTGGTTCTGGGAAACCGTCACGAACGGCGGCAGGCTGACTGCGAACTGGTAGAGCGTGCCCTCTTGGAGTTGCGCGAGGTCCGGGTCATGGTTCACGGCCTCGTTACGCCTGATGTCGGTTGCGACATCGGAGGCAATCCGCGTCGCGAACGCACGCATGCCGGTGTCCACCTGTCCCCTGAGCTGCGCCTGAACCACGTAGAAGACGACCGTGCCGAGCAAGGTCACGAACGCCACCATCACGGCGGTGTACCAGGCCGTAAGTCGGAATCGCGTTCGGGAGAACACCGGCTACTCGCTCTTGCGGAAGGCGTACCCCAGACCGCGGACGGTGCGGATCGGATCGTGGCCCAGCCCAGCCTGCTTGAGCTTGCGGCGCACATAGTGGACATAGATGTCGACCACGTTCGAGGACGGCTCGAAGCCGTCGCCCCAGACCTCCTCGCGCAGCTGGTCACGCGAGAGCACCGCGCCCTGGTTTCGCATCAGGTACTCCAGCAGCGCGAACTCGGTACCGGTCAGCTCGACCGGCCGGTCACCGACCCGAACCTCGCGGGCGTCCGCGTCCAGGCTCAGTTCGCCGGCCTCGATCACATCCGGGCGGGGCGGGGTCCCGCGACGCCGGAGCGCGCGCAGGCGGGCCTGCAGCTCCCCGAGCGAGAACGGCTTCACGAGGTAGTCGTCGGCCCCGGCGTCGAGGCCCTCGATCCGCTCGGGGACGGCGCTCTTGGCGGTCAACATGAGGATCGGTATGGGGTTCCCCTCGGAGCGCAGCCGGCGGCACAGTTCGAGGCCCGACAGTCTGGGCAGCATCAGGTCGAGCACGATCGCGTCGTGCTCGCCCTCACGGGCCCGCGCGAGGCCCGTCTCGCCGTCGTGGCACACGTCGACCGTGTGCTCGTTCGACTCGACCGACTTGACCAGGATCCGCGCCAGCGCCTGATCGTCCTCGACGATGAGGATGTTCATGTTCCAAAATGTACAGGTCGGCGATTGAGATGTTCCAACGGGCCGCCCTCAACGCATCCCGGCGGACACCGCCGAGACGAACTCGCGCAGGGCGGCCGGGCCGCCGCTCTCGGCGACCTCGACCGCGCGCGAGCCGATGATCACACCGTCCGCGCCGGCCTCCAGGGCGGCCGCCGCGTGCGCAGGCGTCGCGATGCCGAACCCCACCAGCAGCGGCAGCGTGGTGTGTGCGCGGACGCGTGCGACCAGTCCGGCGACGCGCGCACCGAGCTGCTCGCGGGCACCGGTGATGCCGGCCACGCTGACCAGGTACACGAAGCCCCCGGCCTCGGCGCATGCGAGCCGGATCCGCTCGTCGGGACTGGTCGGCGCGAGGAGGGGAATCAGGTCGAGCCCGGACTCACGGCAGCCGGCGATCAGGGCTCCCGCTTCGTCCACCGGAACATCGGGCACGATCATGCCGTCCCCGCCGGCGCCCGCAACGTCGGCGCAGAACTTCGCCTCGCCGTAGGCCATCACCGGCCCGGCGTAGGTCATCGGCACCAGCGGCACGCTCACCCGCCGGCGAATCTCGCGCAGCACCTCGAGCGCCCGGCGGGTGGTCATCCCCCCCGCCAGCGCTCGCTGGGCCGCCCGCTGGATGGTCGGCCCGTCGGCCAGCGGGTCGGAGAACGGAATCCCGATCTCGAGGCAGGCGGCGCCGCCCTCCACCGCGGCTTCCGCCAGATCGGCGGTGTCGGCGTCTGCCATCAGGTAGATCGAGAGCACGGGGGGATCAAGCTTCACGTTCGCGCGCCTCCACCGCGTCGACGTCCTTGTCGCCGCGGCCCGACAGGCCGACTACGATCAGCTCGCCGGGCTGGGCGCTGCGGCGCGCGAGCGCCAGCGCGTGCGCCGACTCCAGCGCCGGGATGATGCCCTCACGCAGGGCGAGCAGGTGGAACGCCTCGAGCGCATCCGCGTCGGTGACCGGCTCGTAGGTCGCGCGACCGCTGTCCTTGAGATGTGCGTGCTCGGGGCCCACCCCCGGGTAGTCGAGGCCGGCGGAGATCGAGTGGCTCTCGAGCACCTGTCCGTCGTCGTCGGCGAGCACGTAGCTGCGCGATCCGTGCAGTACCGACACCCGCCCGGCGGAGAGCGTCGCGGCGTGGCCGTGCTCGTCGCCGCCCGCCTCGGCGCCCAGCAGGCGCACGCCGGGATCGGGGATGAACGGGTGGAACAGGCCGATGGCGTTCGAGCCGCCGCCGACGCATGCGACCACCGCGTCGGGCAGTCGCCCCTCGCGCTCCAGCACCTGTGCCCGTGTCTCGCGGCCGATCACCGTCTGCAGGTCGCGGACGATCGTCGGGTACGGGTGGGGGCCGGCGGCGGAGCCGATCAGGTAGTGGGTGGTCTCGACGTTCGTGATCCAGTCGCGGATCGCCTCGTTCATCGCGTCCTTGAGTGTCGCCGAACCGGCGGTGACGGGGATCACCTCTGCCCCCAGCATGTGCATCCGCACGACGTTGGGATGCTGGCGGCGGATGTCCTCCTCGCCCATGTAGACGTGGCAATCGAGGCCGAAGCGGGCGCACACGGTGGCCGAGGCCACGCCATGCTGGCCGGCGCCGGTCTCGGCGACGATCCGCCGTTTGCCCAGCCGAACCGCGAGAATCGCCTGGCCGACGGCGTTGTTGATCTTGTGCGCCCCGGTGTGGTTCAGGTCCTCGCGTTTGAGGTAGATGCGGGCTCCGGTCCCCTCGGCGAACCGTTCCGCCAGGTAGAGCGGCGAGGGCCGTCCCACATAGTCCCGGGCGAGCATGTCGATCTCCCCTTGAAAGGCGGGGTCGGCCTGGGCCTCGGCATAGCCGGCGGTCAACTCGTCCAGCGCGCCCATCACCGTCTCGGGCACGAAGCGGCCGCCGAACTCGCCGAAGCGACCGCGCGGATCGGGCATGGTTGGGGTGCTCATCGTGCTGCCTCCTTGGCGGCGGCCACGAACCGCCGGATCAACTGGTGGTCCTTGGTTCCGGGACTCGACTCGACTCCGCGTGCCGTGTCGACGGCCCACGGCCGGACAATCCGGACGGCCTCGGCGACATTGTCGGGATCGAGACTCCCGGCGAGCACGACCGGCGCACGCACCACCGCGGCGCGCTGCCAGTGGGCACGCAGCTCATCGACATCGGGGCGCGACCCGAACGCGAGGTCGAGCAGCACCGGCACCCCGTCGGCGAGCGTCTCCGGGGGCGCTCCACGCGTGGCTACGATGGCGTCTCCGCGGAGCGTCGAAGTGTCGTAGATCTGCACCAGATCGAACCCGGGCCGGGAGACGGTGCCTGGCACCGTCACGGGTGCCGTTGCAGCGTCCTCACAGACGGCGACCGTGCGGACGCCGGCCGGTACGCGGCGAGTGAGCTCCAGCGCGCGCTCGAGTGCCACTGCGCGGGGGCTTGCGGCCGCCAGCACGAAACCGACCAGGTCGGCGCCCGCCGCCACGGCTGCGTCCACGTCCGCCTGGTTCGTGAGCCCGCAGATCTTGACCAGCACCGTCACCGCCGTGGCACCCCCACCAGCTCCGCCAGCAGGTCCGGCTCGCGCATCAGGGCAGTGCCCACCAGGACCGCGTCGGCACCGGCATCGCGGGCCCGCTGGACGTCGGCCGACGAGGAGATCCCCGACTCGGCCACCCGGATCACCGATTTCGGTAGCCGCGCGAGCAGCTCGAGTTGGCGGTCGCGATCGATCTCCAGCGACTGCAGGTCGCGCGCGTTGACCCCGACGATCCGCGCGCCGAGCGCCACCGCACGCTCGATCTCGGCCCTGTCGTGCGTCTCGACCAGCGCGTCCATTCCCAGCAGCTCCGCCGTCTGCAGCAGCCTCCCTGCCTCGGAGTCGCCAACCAGTGCGAGGATGACCAGGATCGCGTCGGCTCCCGCCAGCCGTTGGGCTGCCACCTGCTCGGGGAAGACCGTGAAATCCTTGGCGATGGCCGGCAGAGGCGAGGCTGCACGGGCCTCGCGCAGGTGCTCGAGGCTGCCGCCGAAGTCACGCTGCGCACACAGCACGGACATCGCCGCTGCCCCGTCCCCCGCGTATCGGCGGGCGGTATCGGCCACGACAGCGTCGGTGGCGATCGCGCCCTGCGAGGGCGACGACCGTTTGACCTCGGCGATCACCGCCACCGTGCTGCCGGCCGTGAGTGCCTCGGCGAAGCCGCGCGCGGGCTCCGGAGGATCACGGCGAAGGTCGCCCGCCAGCGAGTCCAGGTAGCCCGTCATCTGCTCGCCGGCGCCCGCGCACGCGTGAACGCGACCAGTTCGTCCAGCTTCCGCTGGGCGGCTCCGGAGTCGATCGCCTCGACGGCGATGTCGATGCCCTGTTCGAAGCTCTCGACCAGGCCGCCCACCAGCATCGCTGCGGCGGCGTTCAGGATCACCGCGTCGCGCCGCGGGCCACGCTCGCCGTCGAACACCGTGCGGATCACCGCGGCGTTGTGTGCCGGGTCGCCGCCGACCCGCAGGTCGTCGGGCGTCCCCGGCGAGGGGCCGGTGGAGAGCGGCCGGGGATCGAGTGTGGTCATCGTCACCTCGCCGCCTCGCACCTCGGCCATCAGGTTCTCGCCGGTGGGCGTCAGCTCGTCCAGCCCGCCCGCACCGTGCACCACCAGCGCGTGGTCGACCCCGAGCTTGGCCAGCACGTGGGCGAGCGGCTCCACCAGGCTGGCGGCGTAGACGCCGGTGACCTGCCGCCGCGCTCCGGCCGGGTTGGTCAGCGGCCCCAGCAGGTTGAACACCGTGCGCACGCCGAGCTCACGCCGAACCGGCGCCACGTGCCGCATCGCGGGGTGGTGAGCCTGGGCGAACATGAACCCGAAGCCGACCTCGTCGATGCAGGCCGCGATGTCGGTGGGGGTGAGGTCGATGCGCACGCCCAGCGCCTCCAGCACGTCGGCCGAGCCGCACCGGCTGGACATGGCACGGTTGCCGTGCTTGGCGATGGCGACGCCGGCGGCGGCCGCCACCAGGGCGGCGGACGTGGAGATGTTGAACGTGTCCGAGCCGTCGCCTCCGGTACCGCAGGTGTCCACCAACCCGTCCCGGGTGGGGGTGGTGGGGATCACGTGTGCGCGCATCGCGCGGGCACAGCCGGCGACCTCGTCGGGCGTCTCCCCCTTCATCCGCAGACCGATCGCAAACGCGGCGATCTGCACCGGGCTGGCGTCCCCGCTCATCACCTGCATCATGGCGGCGTGCGCCGCCTCGGCAGACAGATCGTGTCCCTCCACCACCTGGTTGATTGCGTCGTCGATCACGAGTCGGACCCCTTCATGGCCAGGAAGTTCACGATCAGGGTACGGCCGTCGGGAGTCAGCACGGACTCGGGATGGAATTGCACACCGTGGGTCTCGTGCCCGCGGTGGCGAACGCCCATCACCTCACCGTCGGGCGTGCGGGCGGTGACCAGCAGCGAGGCGGGCAGCGGCTCGCGGGCCGCCAGTGAGTGGTAGCGACCGGCTTCGAACGGGCTTGGAAGACCGGCGTAGAGCGGCGACCCGTCGTGCGAGACCTGATCGGGCTTGCCGTGAACCAGCCGAGCGGCCCGATCGACGGTGCCTCCGTACATGTCGCAGATCACCTGGTGGCCGAGGCACACACCGAGGATCGGCACTCGGCCGGCGAAGCGCTCGATCACGGCTGCAGAGACACCGGCCTCGGCGGGTCTGCCGGGCCCCGGCGACACCACGATATGGGTCGGCGCCCAGGCTTCGGCTTCGTCCGGTGTGACCCGGTCGTTGCGCTCCACCCGCACCTCGGCACCCGCGACAGCGATGTAGTCGACGAGGTTGTACGTGAACGAGTCGTAGTTGTCGATCACGAGCACTCTCACCGCCCGTACACCCCCGTCTCGGCCTGGTCGATCGCCGCGCCGAGTGCCGCCACTTTGTTCATCGCCTCGCCGTACTCCTCCTCTGGATCCGAGTCGGCCACGATACCGCCGCCCGACTGGAGGTGAGCCACCCCGTCGCGCAGCACGATCGTGCGGATGGCGATGCAGGTGTCCATGTCACCGCCGAAGCCGAGATAGCCGACGGCGCCGGCGTACGCGCCCCGCCGGCGGCCCTCGAGCTCGGAGATGATCTGCATCGCGCGTACCTTGGGCGCCCCGGACACGGTTCCGGCCGGGAACGTCGCCCGCAGGAGGGCCGCGGCGTCGCGCCCCGGCGCGATCTGCCCGAACACCCCCGACACGATGTGCATCACGTGCGAGTAGCGCTCGACGTCCATGAAGCGCTCGACGCGTACCGAGCCGGGCAGGCACACGCGCGACAGGTCGTTGCGGGCCAGATCGACCAGCATCACGTGCTCGGCCCGCTCCTTTGCCGAGGCCATCAGCTCGGCCGCCATCGCGTCGTCGCCGTCGGCATCGGCTCCTCGGGGCCGGGTGCCGGCGATCGGCCGCAGCTCGCAGGTGCCGTCCAGTCCCAGCCTCACGTGCGTCTCCGGCGAGGATCCGATGAGCTGGAACTCGCCCATGTCGAGCAGGAACATGTACGGCGACGGGTTGACGGCCCGAAGCGCCCGGTAGATCGCAAACGGCGACGCATCGGTGCGCCGGCGCACGCGCTGCGACGGCACGATCTGGAACGCGTCGCCGGCTGCGATGTGGTGCTTGGCCCGGCCGACCGCGTCGAGGTAGCCGGCGTGGGTCATGTCGGCCTCGGCATCGCCGGCTGCGACCCGCCCGGCAGGTCGCACCGCGGCGTGGCCGGCCAGCACGTCGACCACCCGCTCGACCTCGGCTTCTGGGCCGGTGACGCTGACCGTGCGCCGCACGTGGTCGAAAGCGACGACAGTGGAGGCGAGCAGGAAGCGCATGGTGGGCAGCCCGGCGTCCCGGCCGTTCGGCTCCGGCAGCGGCACCGGCTCCAGCTGCGCGACCCAGTCGTAGGTCAGGAAGCCGACCGCGCCGCCGACGAACGGCGGCTCGTCAGCCGAAGGCCCGGGTTGCGTGGCGGCGAACGCGGCCGCCTCCTCCAGCGATTCCACCTGTGGCAGTCCGGCGCCCAGGAACGAGTAGCGGCCCACCTGCTCGCCGCGCTCGACTGATTCCAGAAGGAACGCCGGCGTGCCGAGCGCGTCGCGCAGCAGCAGGTACGCGCCGACCGGCGTCAGCAGGTCGGCGGGAAGCGTTCTGATGTGTCGTTCGTGGGTCATCGCATGAAAAAAGCCCCCCGCCGGACCGGCGAAGAGCTTGGAGTTCGAGCGAGGAAGGATGCCGCAGCGTCGCTAGCGGGCCGCACCTCGCCCGTCTCGCCACCACCGGTTGCTGCTGCAAAGGGTCGTCATTGTCGGCTTGACTATGCTTGATCGCGGACTCGGCGTCAAGTTTTCGACCGTCCGGCCTCGGCCGGCAAAGGAGTTGCATGCCCACCACCGTCGTCCTCGGAGCCGCCCGCACACCGTTTGGCAAGCTGGGTGGCGGACTCGCGTCGCTGAAGGCCCCGCAACTCGGCATCCACGCCGCGCGGGCTGCGCTCGAACGGTCGCGCGTGGCGCCCGAGGACGTCGGCTACGTGGTGATGGGAGAGGTGCTGCAGGCCGGCGTGGGGATGATCCCGTCGCGTCAGGTGTCGGCCGGAGCCGGTCTGCCCAAGGAGGTCGGATCGGACACCATCAACAAGGTGTGCGCGTCGGGCATGCGGGCGGTCAACTATGCCGACCTGATGATCCGCGCCGGCGTTCACCGGGTGGTGCTGGCGGGAGGGATGGAGAGCATGTCGAACGCGCCGTACCTGTTGCCCAAGGCGCGGTTCGGATACACGATGGGCGATGGGGTCGTGATCGACCACATGACGTCTGACGGGCTCACGTCCACGTTCGACGGGCTGATGATGGCGGAGCAGAACTCGGTGATCTCGGCCGAGATCGGGTGCTCTCGAGAAGACCAGGACGCGTGGGCGCTGCGCAGCCACCAGCGTGCGGTCGCGGCGCAGGATGCCGGTCACCTGGCGGAGGAGATAGCGCCGGTGACCGTCGCCGGCCGCAAGGGCGACGCGGTGGTCGAGGCCGACGAGAGCCCGCGCCGTGACACCTCCGCCGAGCGGCTGGCGAGCCTCAAACCGGTCTTCAGCGCGGACGGCGCGACCACCGCCGGCAACGCCCCGGGCATCAATGACGGAGCGGGAGCGCTGGTGCTGGCCGACGAGGAGTGGGCTCGCGAGCGCGGCCTGCAGCCGCTGGCCCGGATCGTGTCCGAGGGCCACTGCGCCGACGACTACGCCTACCTCGTCCGCACCCCTGCCGGAGCGGCTCGCGATGCGCTCGCCAAGGCCGGGATGGAGGTCGGCGATGTCGACCTGTTCGAGATCAACGAGGCGTTCTGCTCGGTGGTTCTGAACACGATCGAGTTGCTCGGTGCCGATGCCGAGCGCTTCAACGCTCAGGGCGGTGCGGTCGCCTTCGGCCATCCGATTGGTGCCTCCGGCGCTCGGCTGCTGGCCACGTTGATCTACCAGCTGCGGCGGCGGGGCGGCGGCATCGGGCTGGCCGCGATCTGCTCGGGTGCCGGGCAGGGCGACGCCACCATCCTCGAGGTGCTCGCACCGTGAGCGCAGAGGGCGATGGCGGCCGGCTGACCGTGGTCGGCGCCGGCCAGATGGGTGGCGGCATCGCCCAGGTGGCGGCGGTCGCTGGCTACAGCGTGACGCTCGTGGACGTGTCGCCGGCCCAGCTCGAGCGGGCCCGAGCGACGATCGAGGCGTCGCTTGCGAAGCTCGTCGAGAAGGGGCGCGTCGAGCCCGGCGACGCCGCGGCGGCGCTCGAGCGGATCACGCCGTCCGCAGAGCCGGTGCCCGCCGACCTGGCGATCGAGGCTGCCACGGAGGACGTTCAGCTCAAGCTGCGCATCTTCAGAGGGCTGGCCGAAGCGGCCGGCGAGCAGGCGGTGCTGGCCTCCAACACCAGCTCGATCCCGATCACGAAGCTCGCGGCGGTCACACCACGCCCGGAGCGGGTGGTCGGAATGCACTTCATGAACCCGGTGCCGCTGATGCCGCTGGTCGAGCTGATCCGCGGCCTGGAGACGTCGGACGAGACGGCCGCGTTCGTGCGCGCCGCAGCCGAGCGGATGGGCAAGACGGTGGCCGAGGCCCACGACTTTCCGGGGTTCATCTCCAACCGGATACTGGTGCCGATGATCAACGAGGCGGTCTACTGCCTGATGGAGGGCGTCGGCGACCGTGACTCGATCGACACCGTGATGAAGCTCGGCATGAACCACCCGATGGGGCCGCTGCAGCTTGCCGACCTGATCGGCGTGGACACCTGCCTGGCCATCATGGAGGTGCTGCACGAAGGCCTGGGCGATTCCAAGTACCGGCCGTGCCCGCTGCTCCGAAGCTATGTCGAGGCCGGGCGGCTGGGTCGTAAGTCAGGCCGCGGGTTCTACGACTACGAGCGCTGACGGGGGTCGATGAGGAGCAGCGTGCTCGCCCCCGAGGCGATCGCGAGCCCTCCCGCAAGCACGAGCCACAGCGCCGCCCGCCCTGCCCGGTCGGGCACGGGGAGGCCAAGCCCGAGGTACGCCTGGCCGGCGGTGGTGAGCCCGAACACCAGCACCGCGCCGGAATAGAACAGCGCCAGGCGAGGATCGGCGAGCCGGCGCATCCGGAAGCTGAGGGCGACCGTGGTGATGCCGACCCCGGCGATCAGCAGCGAACTGGTGGTCGTCATGTGTGCGCGGTGCGCACCGGCCGCGGCGACTGCGGCAGCCAGGCCGCCGGCCACCATCAGCCTGTGCGCGAGAGTCGCGGAGCCGCCGGCGATCGACGTCAATCGCCCGGCACGCCCCGATCCGCTCCCGCGCTCCCCCATGAGTCGAGTATGCGGTCCTGATCGCGGATTGTCGAGCGGCCCATCGCGACCGTCACCGCCACCCCGGCGGTGCAGGTCACCGCCGCGATGACCCAGACGGCGCCGAACCCGGTTTGCTCGATCACGAGCCCGGCCAGCGGCGCCGAGAGCGCTCCCCAGCCGAAGACGACGGTCGACGCCACCCCGACGGCGCGCCCGGCCCGGTCGGCTCCGGCGATCTCGCCGGCGATCAGGTACAGCACGCCGTTGAAGCCGAACACCCCGAAGGCCAGCGGCAGGGTCACGGCCAACCCCAGCGGTGACCACACCGCGAGCGCGAACGGCATCGCCACCGCGGACAGCGCGGCCACGATGCCGGTCAGGCGGAGCGCCCGCAGCCGGCCGCTACCGCCGTCGAGGTCAGCCACCAGGCCCCACACGACCCGCGACAGTGCCGCCGTGATGTTCAGCGCGGCGAAGCCGAACACCGCGAGGCCGGGCGACAGGCCGGCGCTGTGCACCGCCTGGGCGTAGAAGGTCAGCACCGCTCCCAGCGCCGACACGTAGAGCAGTCCGAGCAGCAGCAGGGGACGCATCCGGGGCAGCCGCAGCAGACCGTCAAGACCGCGACTGGGACGTTCGCTGCGATCGTCCCCGACCACGGTCGCAAACGCCAGTGCGGTCAGCCCGGCAGCCGCTGAGGCGCCCAGCATGGCCGCTCGCACACCACCGACCGCGACCAGCGCCGGCAGCAGCACCGAACCGACCGTGCCTCCCAGGGGGACGGCGAGCTGGCGCAGGCCCAGCGCCAACCCGCGCCTGGTGGGCTCGAACTCCCGCAGCAGCGACGTCATCCCGGCCACCGGCACGGCCGAGCCACCCACCCCGGCCACGAACAGGGCCCCGCCGAAACCGAGTCCGCTGGAGGCGAAGGCCGCCGCCGTCAGTCCGCCCGCGTTGACCAATCCACCGGCGATCAGCACACGACGGGCGCCGAGCCGGTCGACCAGCATCCCGGCAGGAATCAGCGCCACCGCCGATCCCACGCCGACCGCCGCGAACACGGCCCCGAAGCCCGCCGGCCCCAGGTGCCACTGGGAACGGATGTCCGAGCCGATGGATGGCAGGCCGAACGTGATCAGCGAGAACCCGACCTGGGACGCCACCGCCAGCGCGAGGATGAGCTTGGAACGGTTCACGGGCCCACCATAGCGAGCCGAGTTTCATAGTGGAAATACGTCGTTATCATCCACCGATAGGCAGATGCCGATGTATTCGACGACACAGCTGCGCGTCTTTGTCGCGGTCGCCACGGCGGGCGGGTTCACCCGCGCGGCCGAGCAGCTCGGAGTCGCCCAGCCCACTGTCAGCGGCGCCGTGCGTTCGCTCGAGGAGCGGGTGGGGTCGTCGCTGTTCGTTCGCTCGCGGCGCGGTGTGACACTGACACCGGCCGGGACCGCTCTGCTGCCGCACGCGGAGCGGGCGCTTCTGCTCTCGGCCGAGGCCGATGCGGCCGTCGATCGCGCCGTCGCCGGAGAGCGGTTGCGGTTGTGGGTCTCGGCGGGCGAGGCGCTGGCGACCTACACCCTTCCGCCTGCGATCGCGCGGCTGCGCGAGCGACTGCCCAGCCTGGATGCGGGATTCGTGGTGGGGGACGTGGCCCGTGTGCTCTCGGCCCTGCGCTCCGGCGAGGTGGACGCGGCCCTGGTCACCGAGCACACGGCCGCCTCGGACATCGAGGCGGTCACGTTCGGGCGCGGGCGCACGGTGCTGATCGCCCCGGCCGGCGAGAGGGATCCGCCCCGCCCGCTCGAGCTCGCCGATCTGGCCGGCAGGGTGCTGGTGGTGCGCGATCCCGGCACGGTGAACCGCCGTGAGGTCGACCTCGTGCTGGAGGCCGCCGGGGTCGAGCCGGCCGGACGCCTCGAGGCGTTCAGCCTGGAGGCGGTGAAGCGCTGTGTCGAGGCCGGGCTCGGCCTGGCCGTCGTGCCCGAACTCGCGGTCACCCGCGAGCTCGAGCTCGGCACCCTGCGCGAGTTGCCGATGCAGCGGCCGGTGCTCGAGTTTCGGTTCTGCCTGGCATGGCGAAAGGGCGAGCCACCCGGCGCTGCCGTCACCTCATTGCTGACGGTGCTGCAGGAGGGTTGATCGATTCGCTCGCCGTCAGAAGCCGAGCCGCCCGCGGAACATGTACCCAGCCAGCGCGACGATGACCAGGATGATGAGGATTGTGAAGAGCATTGCCGACCTCCGACCACGCGAAACAGATGACCGAGCTGTTGGGGTCAGGCCGCGCGACGGCGATGGTGTGAGCCTCGCACCAAGATAGTAGCACAAGGTACTAATCATGCACTCGGTGACCGGCTCAATCGTGGCTCGACGTGAAGGTGCAGATCACAACGCCCATCCATTTGACGGTTGGCGTGACCTGTGGGGCCGGGATGTCGCAGGCCGTTGCTTCGAACGCGTTACTGAGGCTGCCTGGTTGGTTCGCGGAGAGGGCGCGACCGATGGTGCTGTAGGCGTTTGCGAGCTTCGCGGTTGGGTGGCAGAGGACTCCCATCGTGAGTGTCTGGGCTCGGTCGCCGAATGTGCCGCTGATCGTGACTGTCCACGATCCGATCCCCATGTGTTCGGGGATGGATTTGCAGGTGCCCTGACCGCGGTGTGCGCCGTAGTGGCCGATCGCGGCGCAGAGCATCTTCGAGTGCGCGTCACAGGTGACGGTTTGGCGGCGCACAACCGTTGGCGGCTCCGAGTCAAGCCGCTGGTGCTCCACGACCATCACGTATCCGTACGGGGCGGGGCCGCCAAGGCCGGTGCCCTCGGCGGGCTTGGCGGTGCCTTGGCCGAGGCAGCCTGTCGCGGTGACATTGGTGATGGCCAGAAGAACCGCGGCCAGCCGTCGCATGCCGGTAAGACGGCGCGCGCCGCGGTTTGGTTCGCGCGAGCGGGCACGGGTTTTCAGCGTGGAGGGCGCAATCGGCCCAACCAGGCTGTGTTTCGCCTGGTTGGGCCGATTCGCCCTCCAACCTTTGCTACGCGGCGACGCGGTTGCGCACGCCGCCGCCCAGGTACACGCGCCGGCTGACGTTGACTGCGGCGTCGATCCGGGCGCGCATCGAGTCGGCGTTCATCGCCTCGTCGGGGTCGAGCATGATGGTCGGCGTGGCGTCCATGTCCTCGCACGCGGCGAGGGCGACGGTCACCATCGCGATCTCGGTCTCCTCGAGGCCGGTGTCGAATACCAGCACGTCGGGCCGGGTGGTGTGCATCAACATCATCGCCTCGTCGGCGTCCCGCGCGACCACGACGTGGAAGTCGTCGCCCACGCTCAGGCGAACCAGCTGGAGGGTGAACGGGTCGCGATCGATCACCATCACGGTGCCGCCGGCGCGGAGCGAGACGACGGGAGCGAGCGGGCCACTTTCGACGACCTCGGGGGTCGCCGAATTGATCGAAATTCGGTGGGTCAGACCGTACATTTCGGACTCCTCGTTGGAGCGTATGGGTCGTTTCGGAGCTTGTAGATCGGCGATTGGAGCATCGCCGTTTGGGTCTGACCCCAGTAATCGCCATCCGCCCGCAAGCGGATGAAACCCAAACGGGTGAACCGGCGGCCGCGGTACGCTGCCACCCGACATGCGACTCGACCGGATCTACACCCGCGGCGGCGACGGCGGCCAGACCTCGTTGGGAGACGGCGAGCGGGTCTCCAAGGACGACCCGCGAGTCTCCGCCTACGGCAGCGTGGACGAGGCCGGCGCCGCGATCGGTGCCGCGATCGCGGCCGGTGTCGAGGAGGATGTCGCAGACCTCCTGCGGCGCACCCAGAACGACCTCTTCGACCTCGGGGCCGACCTCTCGGTGCCGATCGGCACCGAGCGCGGGGGCGGCAAGAGCCGGCTTCGAATCACCCCGCAGCACGTTGCGGCGCTTGAGGCGGCCTGCGATGCCTACACCGAGCGGCTCGCACCGCTGACCAGCTTCGTGCTCTCGGGCGGCTCCCCGGCCGCCGCCGCTCTCCACCTGGCGCGCACGGTCTGCCGTCGGGCCGAGCGCGACGCGGTGGGCCTGGCCGGCACCCAGCCCGTGAACAGCGACGCGCTCGCCTACCTGAACCGGCTCAGCGACCTGCTCTTCATCCTCGCGCGGATCGCCAACGACGACGGTCGGGGCGACGTGCTGTGGGAGCCCGGGGGCTCGATCACAGGTACGTGACCGTCACCCTGTCGAGCGCCGGTCCGCACGGTCCTGAGTTGAGGGCCGAGAATCCGATGGCGGCCGGTCCGGGCAGTCCGGTCACGACGATGGCGCGCCGCACCCATCCAAGGTTGGTGAGGGTGTGCCCCGTGGGGTCGAAGCGCCTTGTCGCCACGAGCACGCCGTTCCAGAGGACGCCCATCCTCCTCGCCGACGTGCCACACCCGGGGTTGGCGGCGATCCAGAATCTGATCCGGTAGCGGTCGGCGTACGGCAGGCTCAGCGTCTGGCTGAGGGTGCCGGGTGCGTCGCCGGCGAGGTCGACGGACTGGGCCCCGGCTGCGGGTACCCAATACGACCCGACGAGATCGACGGATCCGGCAGTCACCTGCCATGCGCCCAACTTCGACCCGCTTGACAGGGTGATCAGCGGGCCGCCCACGATCGGCTTTTCGAACCCTCCGTCGAGCACCAGGTTCCCGGGTGCGGGGAGGGTGTACGTGACCACCACCATGCCGTCACCCGAGTGCCCGACGGGCATGGCGGGCGAGCTGGCCGCGGGGTCGACGAAGCTCGACCCGCCGCCTCCGCCGCCGCCTCCGGAGTGGAAAGCGTCACAGTCGGCCCCGCTGCCGCCGCCACCGCCGCCCAGGTCGCCGCCGCCACCGCCGCCACCCGAACCAGCCGACCCCGGGCTGCCGCCGGCGCCGCCGCCCCCGGCCGAGCCGGCCTGCCCGGCCACGCCCGAGGTTGATGCGGAGCAGCTGCCCACCGTCGTCCGTCCGCCCGCGCCCGCTGCGCCTCCGGCGTTGTATCCGCCGCCACCCCCGAGCACGGTGTTGCAGCAGGCGCCGGACGTCGTCCCCGCCTGGGCAGGGCCGCCGCTCTGAGCCGCATCCGCTCCCTTGCCACCGGTCGGGAAACCGGAGATCTGCACGGTGTCCCCGGCACCGCCGCCGCCCCCGGCGACCACGAGTTGCCCTGCCGCGGACGACACGGATGAGCCGCCCCCGCCCCCACCTCCGGCGTCGCCGGTGCGCGATCCACCGTTGCCGCCATCCGGGAACCCGCCGGAGCCCGCGGTTGCCCCGCTGCCGGCGACCACGATCGTCAGCGCGCTACCGCCGAGCCCGGTGAATGTCCCTCGGGCCTCCCCGGCGTGCCCGCCGGCGGCTGATGCGGTGCCGCCACCCTGCCCGCCGAATGCATCGAGTGTCAGGGACGTCACCGCCGAGGGCACGCCGAACGTGTACGTCGGCGTCGATCCGTCGTTGGGCGTCGCGAACGCGCACGTCAACTGCAGCGGCACGGCCGTCGTCCCGGGCGTTCCGCCGGCCGCGATGCACGGATCGAGCGACGGATTCGCCCCGGCCGGGACCCCGGCGCCGGCCGTCGCCAGCCAGCCCGCCGCGCACCCCGCCGACAGCAGCCGGATCCACCGGGCGCGCCGAACGCGCCCCCTGTCAGTCAGAGCGTGAGCCAACAGCATTGGTGCGAAACCGTACCATCTGCAACCGCGGCGTGTCCAGCGCGCCGCGGGGACGACCGGGGGAGTAACCTCCGGGCAATGGCCACACCGGCCCGCCAGCCCGAGCCGCCCCCAGACCCCGAGCGGTCGACGATCTCAGGGATCCCGTACGCGACGGTGTGCACGCCGTCGACGACCCCTCTCGACTACGAGCGCGACCTGGCCGACCCCGGCAGCTTCCCGTTCACGCGCGGCGTGTACGAGACGATGTACCGCGGCAAGCCGTGGACGATGCGCCAGTTCGCCGGTTTCGGCACCGCCCAGGACACGAACGAGCGTTTTCGCTACCTTCTCGAGCAGGGTCAGACCGGCCTCTCGACGGCGTTCGACATGCCCACCCTGATGGGCTACGACTCGGATCATGCGCGAGCGCTGGGCGAGGTCGGCCGCGAGGGGGTGGCGGTCGACACCCTGGCCGACATGGAGGAACTGTTCGCCGGGATCCCGCTCGACCGGGTCACCACGTCGATGACCGTGAATGCCCCCGCGGCGGTCGTGCTCGCGCAGTACGTGTGTGTCGCCGAGTTGCAGGGCATCGGCCCCGACCGGCTCGGAGGCACGATCCAGGCCGACATCCTCAAGGAGTACATCGCCCAGAAGGAGTGGATCTTTCCGCCGGCGCCGTCCATGCGGCTGATGGTGGACATGATCGAGTGGTGCACCGCCACGATGCCGCTGTGGCACCCGGTGTCGATCTCGGGCTACCACATCCGCGAGGCCGGCTCGACCGCCGCGCAGGAGCTCGCGTTCACCCTCGCCGACGGGTTCGCTTACGTCGAGGCGTGCGTCGAGCGGGGGATGGACATCGATGAGTTCGCGCCCCGGCTGAGCTTCTTCTTCAACGCCCACATCGACTTCTTCGAGGAGATCGCGAAGTACCGAGCGGCCCGCCGGATCTGGGCCCGCACGCTGCGCGACAAGTACGGCGCGCGCAGCGAGCGGTCGCTGCTGATGCGCTTCCACACGCAGACCGCCGGCGTCTCGCTGACCGCCCAGCAGCCCGAGGTGAACATCGTGCGCACCGCGATCGAGGCGCTCGCCGCGGTGCTGGGCGGAACCCAGTCGCTGCACACGAACTCATTCGACGAGGCGCTCGCGCTGCCCACCGAGGGTGCTGCGCGGCTGGCGCTGCGCACGCAGCAGGTGATCGCCAGCGAGACCGGCGTGGTGCACACCGCCGACCCGCTGGGCGGGTCGTGGCTGGTGGAGAGCATGACTGACCGGCTGGAGGCGGAGGCGCTCGAGTACTTCCGCCGCATCGAGCAGCTGGGCGGGGTGCTGCCGGCCCTGGAGCAGAACTTCTTCCAGCGTGAGATCGCCGAGTCCAGCTACGCCTTCCAGCGCGAGGTGGAGGAGGGCCGCCGGCTGATCGTGGGCGTGAACGCCCACACTTCCGCGGACGACGACAAGGTTGAGATCCTGCGCATCTCGCCCGACATCGAGCGCCGCCAGCTCGACCGGCTGGCGGCCGTTCGCAAGCGCCGCAGCGACACGTCGGTACGGAGGTCACTCGATGCGCTGAGGGCGGTGGCGGAGACGGATACCAACGTGATGCCCGCGCTCGTCGAGTGTGCGCGGGCGTACGCCAGCGAGGGGGAGATCTGCGACGCCCTGCGGTCGGTGTGGGGGGTCTACCGGGAGACGCCGGTCTTCTAGCCCGATCCGCAGTACAGGGCAGAGAAGAGCGCGCCGTACAAGCTGGCGGGACAATCGGGGGAGCCGAGAGCACCGGACGGCGTCAGATGAAACACGAACCAGATCCGGTCTGGGGTGGGCACGCCGTATGGGGTGGGCGCACCGGCGGGGTTCGGGTGCGTGAAGCCGCTCTCGTAGTTGACGATGCCGTCACAGTCGAGCAGGTGGTGTCGAATCACGCAGCTGACGTCGCTAATAGAGACGCCGTGCTGCGGAACGCGCCGCGACTCGACCTGACTGGCGAGAGCCGTCGCAGACGGCGGTCGGGCGGCTGGCGACCCGCCAAAGCACCCGGCTGACGCCGCCAAAACCGCGAGCGCGATAGCACCACTCAGTCTCCCCATCGCTCGTCAGACGGTAGCGCATGTGGCTCGGTTCCGCGGGGAATCGGTTAGTCTGTCGAAGGGTGAAAACCGCTTGAAATGCACGAATCAGGGGACTGCGGGGCACTGTGGGGGATCCCCTCGGCCACGATCGGTGCGGGGGGTCTACCGGGGAACGGGGGGTGTTCTGATGGACGCCTGGAGCCTGCCCGAGCTCGAAGCCGCGCGGGTGGCGGCCGGTCAGCTCTACCACGGGTTTCTGCGCGTGCCGGCGCTCTCCGCCGGCCTCTACGTGCTCGAGGCCGGCGCGGAGGATCCGCAGAGCCCGCACGCCGAGGACGAGGTGTACCACGTGATCTCGGGCCGGGCCTCGATCTCGGTCGCCGGGGCGGATCGTCCGCTGCAGGCCGGCGATACGGTGTACGTCGCCGCCCGCGTCGACCATCGCTTCCACTCGATCTCCGAGCGGCTTGTGCTGCTGGTCGTCTTCGCGCCGGCCGAGAGCGCCTGACTCAGCTCGCAGGCGCGCTCGGATACACTCGCCGCCATGAGCGGGAGGATTCGCGTCGTCGTCGCCAAGCCGGGCCTTGACGGGCATGACAGGGGAGCCAAGATCATCGCCCGTACGCTGCGCGATGCCGGCATGGAGGTGATCTACACCGGGCTTCACCAAACGCCCGAGCAGATCGTCGAGACCGCGCTGCAGGAGGATGCCGACGCGATCGGCATCTCGATTCTCTCGGGTGCGCACATGACGCTGGTGCCGCGCATCCTCGACCTGCTCAAGGCGGCCGAGGCCGACGACGTGTTGGTGGTTGTGGGCGGCACGATCCCCGGGGAGGACATCGTCGAGCTGAAGAAGCTCGGCGTGGCGCAGGTGTACACGCCGGGCGCACCGACCGCGGAGATCGTCGAGTTCCTGCAGAGCTCCCTGGGCAGCGCCTCCTGATGGCCCGCTCCGGGCTTCGCATCACGATGGACAGCCGTGTGGCGGTCGTCACCATCGACCGGCCCACGGTGCTGAACGCACTCAACACGGCGCTGATGGAGGAATTGCTGGCCACGCTGATGGATCTCGGCGCCGACGCGGGTGTCGCTGTGGTGGTGCTGACCGGGACCGGAGAGCGGTCGTTCATCGCCGGTGCCGACATCAAGGAGATGGCGGGCAAGACGCCGCTGGAGGCTCGCGCCTACTCGGAGCTGGGGCAGGAGATCGCCCACAAGCTGGAGACGATGCGCAAGCCGACCATCGCCGCGGTGAACGGGTACGCGCTGGGCGGAGGCTGCGAGATGGCACTGGCCTGCGACGTGCGGCTGGCGTCCGAGAATGCGCGGTTCGGCCAGCCCGAGATCAACCTCGGCATCATCCCCGGCTGGGGGGCGACCCAGCGGCTGGCTCGGGCGACCAACATCGGCTACGCCAAGGAGCTGATACTGACCGGGCGCATGATCGACTCGGCCGAGGCGCTGGAGCGCGGGCTGGTGCAGCACGTGTACCCGCCGGCCGAGCTGATGCCGCGGACGATGGAACTCGCGCGAGAGATGGCCACCAAGAGCCCGGTGGCGTTGTTCTACGCCAAGGAGGCGACCAACCGTTCGCTGCACGGGGATATCGGTGCCAACCTGGTACACGAGGCCGATCTGTATTCGCTCATGTTCTCCACCGACGATGCCCGCGAGGGGCTGAAGGCGTTCGTGGAGAAGCGCGACCCCACGTTCATCGGCAAGTAACGACGAGAGGAACCACGCTTGAAGATCGCAGTCTGTGTCAAGGAGGTGCCCAGCGCGACCGCCGCACGGCGCCTGGACGCGTCGACCCACCGGCTCGACCGGTCCGGCGACTCGGAGCTCAACCCGTTCGACGTCCACGCGCTCGAGGAGGCTGTCAGGATCCGCGAGGCGGGCGTCGAGGTGGACGAAATCGTGGCTGTCTGCATGGGCCCGGAGAGCGCTCAGCGGGCGCTGACCAAGGCGCTCGCACTGGGAGCCGACCGGGCGGTGCTGCTGACCGACCCGGCGCTTGTCGGATCGGATATCGCCGGCACCGCCTACGTGCTGGCGGCCGTGCTGGAGCGCGAGGGTGCCGACCTGGTGCTGCTGGGCCAGCAGGCCGCCGACGCCGACTGCTATGTGATGGCAGCCGCCGTCGCCGACCACCTGAGGCGACCGCTGGTGACCCAGGTCGCCCATCTCGATGCAACCGACGCGGCGATCAAGGCCAAGCGCCAGACCGAGCACGGGTACGACGTGATCGAGGCGCCGCTGCCTGCCGTGGTGTCGGTGTCGGACGCGATCAACACCCCGCGACTGCCCTCCATCAAGGCGATCATGGGTGCCAAGAAGAAGCCGCTGGACAGGCTCTCGGCGGCGGACGCGGGGATCGACCCCGCCCGCGCCGGCGCCGCCGGTGCGCGCAGCATCGTCCGTTCCGTGGGGCAGCCGCAGAGCAAGTCCGCCGGCGTGCAGATCGAGGACGCGGGTGGTGATTCGGCCGAGAAGGTCGTTGCGCTGCTGGCCGAAAGGGGGCTGGTATGAAGCTGCTCGTGTACGTGCATCGCGACGAGGGCGACTACGCCCAGAACAGCCTCGGCGTGCTGGCCAAGGCCGGCTCGCTGGGCGGGGGCGTCACAGCGTTCGTGGCCGGTTCGGGGATCGCCGACGGCGACGCGGAGAGTCTCGGCGGCCACGGCGCAGCGCGCGTGCTCGTGGCCGACGACCCGGCGCTGGCCGGCGGTCTTGCGCAGCCGATCGTGGATGCGCTCGAGCCCGCCGCCCGCGATGCCGACGCGGTGCTCTTCGGGGCCGGGGTCGTCTCGGCCGACGTGGCCGCCGGCCTGGCAGCTCGGATCGGCGCCGGCATCCTCTGCGAGACGACCGAGATCGCCGTCACGGACGGGGGTTTGGTGGCGACCCGGCCGGCGCTCGGCGACACGGTGCTGGTCGAGTGCGGCTTCGAGGGTGGCGCCGTCGTGCTCGCCCGCGCAAACGCGTTCGCGCCGGCCGAGCCGAGCGGCGCGACCGCGCGGGTCGAGCGGGTTCCCGTGGCGGTCGCCGACTGGTCGCAGGCGGCGAAACTGGTGGGGCGCGAGCAGGCCGAGGCGGGCGGAGTCGACATCACTGAGGCGGACGTGCTGGTGGCGGTCGGCCGCGGTATGGGCGGGCCCGAGAACGTGCCGCTGGTGGAGGCGCTCGCAAAGGCGATCGGCGGTGAGGTGGCGGCCACCAGGGCGGTGGTCGACGCGGGCTGGGTGCCGTACTCGATGCAGGTCGGCCAGACCGGCAAGACGGTCTCGCCCAAGCTGTACATCGCCTGCGGCATCTCGGGTGCCATCCAGCACAAGGTGGGCATGGCAAACGCTTCCACGATCGTTGCCATCAACAAGGACGTGAACGCTCCCATCCACGAGTTCGCGGACGTCAGTGTGATCGGCGACGTTCTCACGGTCGTGCCCAAGCTGACCGAGCTGATCACGGCCCGCAAGGGCTGAGAGGTGTACGGCAGGTTCGGCCAGTTCCGCGCCCGGCCGGGCGCCGGCGACGCCCTCAGTGCTCTGCTGCTGGAGGCGGCGGAGGGTCTGCGGGCAGACGACGGCTGCCTGCTGTACGTGGTCAGTCGATCGGACGCCGACCCGGACGTCCTCTGGGTCGCGGAGGCGTGGACGGATCGTTCAGCGCATACAGCGTCGCTGCAGCACCCCGCAGCGCGGGCGCTGATCACCCGGGCGATGCCGCTGATCGCGGCGATGGGCGAGGCGGTCGAGCACCGGCCCGTCGGCGGCAAGGGGATCGGCTCTCCGGGCGGGCCGGCCACAGCCTGACCACCTCGGTCGCTACATCTGTGCGTACTCGGGGCCGCTGCCGCCCTCGGGCGGTGTCAGCCGGCCGCCCTTGGCGGTGATCGCGCCGCACTGCACGCAGTTGGACGGGGTCAGGTGCACGTCCACGGTCTCGCCACCGGAGTCGTCATCGATCTCGTACACGGCCGCCGGGC
The DNA here is from genome assembly GCA_038230835.1 of Gaiellales bacterium. Lineage (GTDB taxonomy): Bacteria > Actinomycetota > Thermoleophilia > Gaiellales > JAICJC01 > DASUHT01. Next base: position 87,883 of record JBBRMM010000004.1, on the reverse strand, counting down.
ACATCGACACCCACGTCTGGGCGACCTCACGCGGCACCCGCTGCTGGATGCGCACGTGGTTGGGCTGGTCGTCGCGGCTGCGGTTCCCTGACAGGAACACGCTCGACAACTTGTCGAACGTGAGCCTCCCGTCGGGCTCGGGGTAGGCTCGCGGCTCGATGGTCATGGGCGCCTCGCTGTCGCGGTGCGTACCGAACGAGCCGCCGGGGATGGCCCCTCGGGTGATGTCCATCGTGCTGGCGAGAGCGCCGCCCACGAACAGACCGCGGTTGAGCGCCTGGCGCATATTGCGCACCCTGTGCAGGTCGCTCCAGATGTGGCTCGCACGCACGCGCCGGTCGTACCCGTCGAGCGCTCCCGCGGAGCGCGGATCGGCGCCGGCCTTGAGCCGTTCGTAGACGGCCTCAGCGGCCAGCATGCCCGAGCGCATTGCGTAGTGGATCCCCTTCAGCTTGGGGACGTTGACGAAACCGGCCGAGTCGCCGGTCACAACGGCGCCCGGGACGGACAGCCTCGGCGGCACAGCCAGCAAGCCCCCCTCGGGAATCGTCTTGGCGCCCCACCCGATCCGTTCGCCGCCCGCGAGCAGGTCGCGGACCATGGGGTGCGTCTTGAACTGCTGGAGTAGGTCGTGCGGCGAGAGGCTGGCATCGCGATAGTCGAGTCCGACCACGAACCCGATGGCGACCACGTCGTCTCCCATCGGGTAGATGAACGAGCCGCCGCTCTCGCCGTACCTGGCCTGCAGGCGGAGCGGCCATCCAAGCGTGTGGATCACCCGGTCGAGCGGTCGAGCGACCTTCCACACCTCCTTCACGCCGATGCTCCAGATCTGCGGGTTTCGACCGCGCAGGTCGTAGTGCTCGAAGAGCGCGCCCGCGAGATGTCCCTGGGTACCCTCGGCCAGCACCGTCGCCTGGGCGTGGATCTCCGATCCGGGCTCGAAGCTGCCCAGCGGCTGCCCGTCCCGATCCACACCCTTGTCGCCGGTGGCGACGCCCTGCACCGCGCCGTCGGCGATCAGGAGCCTCTGGGCGTCGGTCTCGGGCAGCACCATCGCCCCCAACTCCTCGGCGGTCGCGGCCAGGTGTCGGCCGAGCTGGGACAGCGAGAAGATCCAGTTGCCCTTGTTGTGGAAGGGCGGGGGGGTGGGGATGCGGGCCGCGAACCGCTCGTGCATCAGGTAGACGGACTCCTTGCGCACCGGCCCGAAGCTGCCCATGTCCTCGAGCCGTACGCCCGGCAGGAGATCCCGCAGGGCGGCCGGGTTGACGACCGCGCCGGAGAGCAGATGCGCGCCGGCCACGCGGCCCTTGTCGAGCACCGCCACCGGCACCTCGCCCAGGCGCTCGGCTGTCTGCGGGTCGTCGGCCAGCAGCTGGCCGAGCCTGATCGCCCCTGCCAGACCGGCGGGGCCGGCGCCGACGAACAGCACGCCGACGTCGATCCGGTCTTCCTCAGCCGCCCCGGGGGCGGCCACGAACTCGTTCACACGCACCGGCGGCGGGTAGTCGGAGGGGCGGCGAGACATCGGCGGCTGATGCTACCCGAGCGCTTCGCGGTCGCGTCGCGGACGGTTCGCGGAGATCGCATGATCGCCTGTAGGCTGCCGCCGTGCGTATCGTCGATCTGCGCTCCGACACCGTCACCCGCCCCTCGCAGGAGATGCGCCGGGCGATGGCCGAGGCCGAGGTGGGGGACGACGTGTGGGGCGACGACCCCACCGTGATCGAACTCGAGCGAGAGGTGGCGGCCGTGCTCGGCAAGGAGGCCGCGGTGTACGTGCCGTCAGGCTCGATGGGCAACCTGGTCTGCGTTCGCACCCACACCCGCCCCGGCGACGAGCTGCTGATCCACGAGCAAGCGCACGTCGTCGTGCACGAGCAGGGCGGCGCGGCGGCGCTTTCGGGTGTGCAGACCCGCATGCTGCCAGGAGCTGGGGGCGTGCTCGAGCCGGAGCTGCTGGAGCGGTATCTGCGCGACGTCTCCGACATCCACCACGCTCGGCAGAGCCTGGTCTGCGTCGAGAACACGGTCGGCGAGCTGGGCGGACTGGTGTATCCGCAGGATCGGCTGGAGGCGGTGTCGGAGTGGGCGCATGCCCACCGCATGGCGCTGCACATGGACGGCGCTCGGCTGTGGAATGCCGCCGTCGCGGGAGGTCGCACGCCGTCCGAGGTGGCGGCGCCGGCGGATTCGCTCAGCGTGTGCTTCTCGAAAGGTTTGGGGGCGCCGGTGGGCTCGGCAGTGGTCGGCTCGGCCGAATTCGTCGAGCGCGCGCGCCGCAACCGCAAGCTGTTCGGGGGTGGTATGCGCCAGGCCGGGATCATCGCCGCCGGGGCCTTGCATGCACTTCGACACAACGTCGACCGGCTGGCCGATGACCACCGCAACGCCCGCACGCTGGCGGCGGGCCTGGCTCGGTGGCGGCGGCTGCGGTTCGCGCTCGAGCGCCAGCAGACGAACATCGTGGTCGGCACCGTGACCGACGGCACGCCGGCTGCTGCGCTGGTGCAGGAGTTGGGCGCGGCGGGCATCCTGTGTGCAGCCCTGGACGACCGCACGGTGCGCTTCGTGACCCACCTGGACGTGGACTCAGAGGCGATCGCGGCGGCCCTGAGCCAGGCGGAGCCCGTGCTATCCTGAATGCCTGATGAAGACTGAAATTCACCCAGACTACGTGGTCGCGCGCGTGCACTGCTCGTGCGGCAACGAGTTCCTCACCCGGGCCACCAGGCCCGACCTGCACGTCGAGATCTGTTCCGAATGCCACCCGTTCTACACCGGCAAGCAGAAGCTGGTGGACACGGGAGGCAGGGTCGAGCGGTTCCGGCGCCGCCAGGCGCGCTCGTCCGCGTAGCGATGCTCGTTCTCATCCCCAGCGCCCGGTCTGCCGATGACCGGGAGGTGGAATGCTGCGAGGATCACGGATGAGCGCCAACGTCGGCGGACAGGCCGTGCTCGAGGGCGTGATGATGCGCAGCCCGGGTTCGTGGGCGGTCGCCGTGCGCCGTCCTGACGGCGGTGTGGCCAGCGTCTGCCGGCCGGTGTCGAGCGCCGCGGCGCGCCATCGCCTGCTGCGGCTGCCGGTGCTGCGCGGAGTCGTCGCGCTCGGCGAGTCGCTTGCGATCGGCTTCCGCGCGCTCGCCGTGTCCGCCAGCTACGCCGCGGCCGAGGAGGGCGGCGAGAACCCCGAGGAGGCCGCGGAGCTGTCCCGCTGGCAGTTGGGGATCGCGTTCGTCATCGCGATCGGGTTTGCGATCGTCGTGTTCAAGGTGTCGCCCGCCGTTCTGACCAGCCTGCTGCCTATCCATGGAACCGTCGCCTTCGTGCTGGTGGAGGGCGCGATCAGGGTCACGATCCTGGTGGCGTACCTGGCCGGTATCTCCCTGATCCCCGACCTGCGGCGGGTGTTCCAGTACCACGCCGCCGAGCACAAGGCGATCAACGCTTTCGAGGACGGAGCGGAACTCACACCGGAGCGGGTGCAGTCGTACTCCAAGATCCACGTCCGCTGCGGCACCGCCTTCCTGCTGTGGGTGATGGTGATCGCAATCTTCGTCTTCGCGCTGGTCGGCCGGCCCGCCTGGCCGATCCTGATCGCCTCGCGCATCCTGCTTCTGCCCGTGATCGCGGGGCTGGCCTACGAGCTGATCCGGTTCGGCAGCCGCCACCCGAACAGCCGCGTGCTGCGCGTGCTGCTCACCCCGGGGCTGTGGCTGCAGTCGCTGACGACTCGAGAGCCCACGCTGGAGCAGGTCGAGGTCTCGATCCGCGCGCTGCGAGACGTGCTCGCCGCCGAGGAGATGCGCTCACCGGCTGCGCCGGTCGAGGTGATGGCGTAAGCCATGATCTCGATCCTGGTCGCAATCGCGGTGGTGGCGGTGCTGGCGATCGTGGTGGCGGTCGTGCTGGGATCGCGGTCGTCCGGGCGGCGCTCGCAGCTGACGCATCTGCGGGAGTTCACACACGAGGACGTGCATGCGCTGGGCGAGGAGATCACCCGCACCGGCGCCCATCCCGAGGGGGCTCTCGACCTGGCGCGCGCTCGGGAGTGCGAGCAGAGGGCCCATGCCGAGCTGCACTCGGCGACCCGGCCTGAGCACATCACGCGGGTCACCAGCGCGCTCGCGGAGGGACACCACGCGGTGCGCTGCGCCAGGGCCAGGGTTGAGGAACGCGATCCCCCCGAACCGCGCGCGCTGTGCTTCTTCAACCCGGGGCACGGTCCGTCGGTCAGTGATGTGGCTTTCGCGTCGATCGCTGGACCCGTTCCGGCCTGCGAAGCGTGCGCCCTGGCCGTCGATCACGGCGCCGAGCCGACCGCGCGCACGGTGATCGTCGACGGGCAGAGCGTGCCGCACTGGCATGCCGCAGAGTTCCTGCGGCCGTGGGCCGAGGGCTTCTTCGGGCCCACCGGCCACGCCTCCTAACTACGATTCCACGCGATGGAACCGTTGGTGGCAGAGATCGAGCGGCGTTTCGACGAGCTCGAGGCGCAACTCGGCGACTCCGCCGTGATCGCCGACCAGGCTCGGTACGCCCAGGTTGCCCGCGAGCACAAGCGGCTGTCGGCGGCGCGGGCGCTCGCGCAGCGCTGGCGTGAGTTGACCGCGCAGGTTGCCGATGCCGGCGAGCTGGTCGCCGACGGCGACGACGACATGCGGGTGTTCGCCCACGAGCAGATCGCCGAGGCACGGGCCGCGTTGCCGCACATCGAGGAGGAGATCCGGGTGGCCATGCTGGAGCGCGATCCGGCCGACGACCACAACGTGCTGGTGGAGCTGCGAGCCGGCACCGGCGGCGACGAGGCGGCGCTCTTCGCCGGCGATCTGTACTCGATGTACACCCGATATGCCGACCAGCGTGGTTTCAAGACCGACACCGTAACCACGTCAGGCGGCGACTCGGGCGGGTTCAAGGAGCTGGTGCTCGAGATCCGCGGCGAGGGGGCGTACTCGGTGTTCAAGTACGAAAGCGGCGTGCACCGGGTCCAGCGTGTTCCGCAGACCGAGTCGCAGGGCCGCATCCACACCTCCACAGCGACCGTGGCGGTGATGCCCGAGCCCGAGGACGTGGACGTGCACGTCGACCAGACCGACCTTCGGATCGACGTCTACCGGTCGGGCGGCCATGGCGGCCAGTCGGTGAACACGACAGACTCCGCGGTGCGGATCACCCACCTGCCGTCGGGGACAGTCGTCACGTGTCAGGACGAGCGTTCACAGCTGCAGAACAAGGAGCGGGCGATGAAGATCCTGCGCGCCCGCCTGTACGAGGCCGAGCGGGAACGGGCCGCAGCCGCGGAGGCGGCGCGCCGCTCGGCACAGATCGGAAGCGGCGAGCGGTCGGAGAAGATCCGCACCTACAATTTCCCCCAGAACCGCGTCACCGACCACCGCATCAAGCTCACATCACACAATCTGGAGGGCGTCCTCGCCGGTGATCTGACCGAGTTCACCGACGCGTTGCAGGCGGAGGAGCGTCGCCGCCAACTGGCGGACGCGGCCGGCGGGTGAGGTCGCTGGTCGAGGTGATCCAGCTGTCGACCGGGTACCTGCGCGAGCGTGGCGGCCCGACTCCGCGCCTGGACGCCGAGCTCCTGATCGGACATGCGCTCGGTCTTTCCCGGGTCGAGCTGTACACCCAGCACGACCGCCCGCTGGCCGAGCCGGAACTGGCCGGGATCAGGGCGCTTCTGGAGCGCCGGGGTCGTCGGGAGCCGGTGGCCTACATCCTCGGCGAATGGGGCTTTCGGGGGCTCACGCTCGGTGTCGACGCTCGGGTGCTCGTGCCGCGACCGGAGACCGAGCAGCTGGTCGAGGTGTGCCTGGAGCTGCTGGCGGGAGTCGAGGCTCCGATGGTGCTCGATGTCGGCACCGGCAGCGGGGCGATCGCGCTGGCGCTGGCAGCCGAAGTTGCCGGGGCAAGCGTGGTCGCCTGCGACGTGTCGCCGGACGCCCTCGAGGTCGCTGCAGCGAACGCCCGCCGGCTTCAGCTCGACGTGGAGCTGGTCCGCTCCGACCTGTTCGACGCGCTCATCGGACGCCGTTTCGATCTGGTGGTGGCGAATCCGCCCTACATCGCCGCAGGGGATATCGAGTCGCTCGATCCCGAGGTGGCGGCCTTCGAGCCGCGCCTGGCGACGACGGCGGGGGCCGTCGGGACAGAGGTGGCGGAGCGGCTCATCGCCGGCGTCGCCGCGCATCTCGAGCCGGGTGGCCGGCTCGCGCTCGAGTGCGGGATGGGCCAGCCCACGCGGCTCGCGGAGCGGCTCGCGGGGGACGGGTGGGTCGACGTCGCCGTGCGCGCAGACATGGCCGGCGTCGAGCGGTTCGTCACCGGGAGCCGGCCCTGAGCGACCACGTGCGCCGGCTGCGGGCCGGGGAGCTCGCCATCCTGCCCACCGACACGGTGTATGGGATCGCCTGCGCTGCCTACCTGAGACCGGCGGTCGAGCGGTTGTACGCGCTCAAGCAGCGGCCCGCGTCGCAACCGACGGCGATCATGTGCGGGTCGGTCGAAAACCTGCTCTCCAACGTGCTGCCGGAGGCCCGCGAGCGTGCGGGAGCGATCCTGCAGGCCGTCATGCCGGGGCCGGTGACGCTGATCGTGCCCAATCCCGCGCGGCGGTTCGCCGCCACGTGCGGGGACACGCCGGAGGCGATCGGTGTGCGCGTTCCCGTGCTCCAGTCCGACGTCGCCGCACTGGCGGACGCTGTCGGCGGCGTGGTGATCAGCAGCGCCAACGCGCGCGGCGAGCCGGCGCCCGCTCGCGTCGACGATGTGCCCGGACGGCTGCGGGAGGCCTGCGGTGTGGTGGTGGACGCTGGCCTCCTTCCCGGTACGCCGTCCGTGGTGATCGATGTGTGTGGTGCCGAGCCGGTGATCGTGCGGGACGCACCCGGCTCCGAGCAGCTGGTCGCGCTGATCAACGCGTCGGCTCGCTGACCCGCGGCCGGTGGTGCGTCGGGTAGCATCGGCCGCGATCCGCCCGAAACGACCAAGGGGGCATTCCACGTGGCCACGGCCGAGCAATCGCTGAAGCAGTTCCAGGTTGCGGGCCTGGCCGACACCGATCCGGCGATTGCTGCGCTGATCGACAGGGAGCTCGCCCGCCAGCGTGACCAGCTCGAGTTGATCGCCTCGGAGAACTTCACCTGGCCCGCGGTGCTGGAGGCGGTCGGGTCCGTGCTGACGAACAAGTACGCGGAGGGTTATCCGCGCAAGCGCTTCTACGGCGGCTGCGAGTGGGTGGACGAGGTCGAACAGCTGGCGATCGACCGCGCCAAGGAGTTGTTCGGCGCCGAGCATGCCAACGTGCAGCCGCATGCGGGCGGTCCGGCCAACCAGGCGGCGTACTATGCCCTGCTCGAGCATGGTGATCCGGTGCTCGGCCTGCGGCTCGATCACGGCGGCCACCTGACGCACGGCCTGCGGGTCAACTTCTCGGGTCGCCACTACGACGTGCACGCATACGGTGTGCGCCGTGAGGACTCGCTGATCGACTTCGACGAGGTCGAGCGGCTGGCCAAGGAGTACCGGCCGAAGCTGATCGTGGCCGGAGCGTCGGCTTATCCGCGGGTGATCGACGCAGCCAGATTCCGCGAGATCGCCGATCAGGTGGGGGCGTTGCTGATGGTGGACATGGCCCACTTCGCGGGCCTCGTCGCCGCTGGGCTGCATCCCAACCCGGTCGAGCACGCCGACATCGTCACCTCGACGACGCACAAGACGCTGGCGGGGCCGCGCTCGGGCCTCGTGCTGTGTCGCGCCGAGCATGCCCAGGCGGTCGACAAAGCGGTCTTCCCGGGCCTCCAAGGTGGCCCGCTGTGCCACGTTGTGGCCGCCAAGGCGGTGTGCTTCAAGTTGGCGGCGTCCGAGGCGTTTCGGAGCTATCAGCAGCAGATTGTGGCCAACGCGAAGGCGCTTGCGGCGACGCTCATGGACGGCGGTTTGCAGCTGCTGACCGGTGGCACCGACGTGCACTTGGTGCAGCTCGACCTGCGCGGCACGGAGTGGTCGGGCAAGGATGCCGAGGAACGGTTGCACGAGGTCGCGATCACGGTCAACCGCAATACCGTTCCCTACGACGAGCGCCCGCCGACGATCGCCTCAGGCGTGCGGATCGGGACCCCCGCCGTCACCATGCGCGGCTTCACCGAGGAGGACATGCGGGAGGTGGGAGCGATCATCCTCGAGACGCTCGAGCCGTCGGCCGACCTCGGGGCGCTGCGGTCGCGGACGGGCGAGCTGCTGGCGGCGCGGCCGCTGTACTCGCGGTTCGAGCATGGCTACCCCACCGCCTGATCCGATGGACGGCCGGGTGGTGATCGTCGATCACCCGCTGGCCCAGCACAAGCTCGGCCTGCTGCGCGACTCGTCGACCACGACCAAGGATTTTCGCCACCTGGTCGGCGAGCTGGCGGCGTTCCTGTGTTACGAGGCCACGGGCGAGCTCGATTTGGAGCCGGTCGAGGTGGACACGCCGCTCGAACGCACGACCGTGCACCGGGTGTCGGGCAAGAAGGTGGCGGTGGTGGCGGTGTTGCGGGCCGGCCTGGGGATGCTCGACGCGGTGCTCGACCTGGTGCCGGTGGCCCGGGTCGGGTTCGTGGGCATGTACCGCGATGAGCGAACCCTCGAGCCGGTCGAGTATTACAGCAAGCTGCCGCGTGACCTCGGCCGCCGCGACGTCCTGCTGCTCGATCCGATGCTCGCGACAGGCGGCTCCGCCGCCGCGGCGGTGTCGCTGTGCAAGCAGGCGGGGGCGACGCGGATCAGCCTGCTCGCGGTGGTGTCGGCGCCTGACGGCCTGCGCCGCGTCCATCGCGACCACCCCGACGTGACGGTGTACACGGCGGCCGTCGACCGCGGCCTCGACGACGACGGCTACATACTGCCCGGCCTCGGCGATGCCGGCGACCGCCTGTTCGGGACCCGCTGACCCACCCACGGCCCCACCCATCCGGGTGGGCGGTACCCCACCCCGGGGTCAGACCCCGTACGGACCGCGTGTCAGTGACGTGACAGAGGCGTGACGGGCTGCGCCGGCGCGGTCGGGTCTGCCGATGCGGCGGCCGGGGACTCGATTCCCTCCAGCACGAAGCTGCGGTACAGAGCGACCGGATCCCCTTGCGGGCCGAACTCGCGGTCCACCCACCCAGTGTTCAGAAATGCCGGGACCGGGGCCATACCGACCGTCGCCGGGTAGCTCGACCACGACCATTCGTGCGGGAGGTGGCATAGGCCGGCACTCACCGGGTTGAGGACGATATAGCGCATCAGTTCCAGCCGGTGGGTGTCGGTCTCGACCAGCGCCGACCAGTACCGATCCTGGAAGAGGTGCCCGCAGAATCCGTGTCTCCGATTGAAGGACTGGGCATAGATCGCGTCAGCCGCGCCATGCCGCGGCCGATGTTCGGGCGGGACGTATGGATGGCCAGGTGGTAGTGGTTGGTCATCAGGCAGTGCGCTTGGCATTCCCAGTCGAATCGTCCGACGACGTGTGCCAGCAGCGTCGCGAACGACAGCCGGTCGTCCTCGCCGGCGAAGATCGGCTGGCGGCGATTTCCGCGCGCGACGATGTGATAGAGCCCTCCAGCGACCTGGATGCGGTGTTTCCGTGCCATCGCTTCACGGTACGACGCCGCCCTCCACGCCGCTGGCGCGGGCTGTGCCGACTCTGTTCCGTAAGCGTCACCCGGTCCGTACGGGGTCTGACCCCGGGGTGGGGTGGGTGATGGGCAGGGGATGGGCTGAGTGCGGCGAAGCTCGTGGTGATATGCGCGATCGGGTGCCGTTCGAGAGGTGGCGTGCGGCTGTGCGGCGATGCGGGCTCGCCGTCAGGATTCCGCCCTGTGCACCGGTGCGCGCGGACCGATCCGACCCCAGGCAGCCCGCCACCCAGTACGCTCCCGGCACCGCGTGAACTCCTTCCTCGACTACCAGGCGGCGACGGTGGGTTTCGTGGTCGCCTTCCTGCTGGTGGTGCTCCTGACCCCGGTGGTGTCCTTGGCTGCGTGGCGGCTCGGTGTGCTGGACGTTCCCGCCGACGAGCGGCGCCTGCACCGGGCGCCGATGCCGCGGATGGGCGGGCTGGCGATCTTCGCCGGGATTGCGATCCCGGCACTGGCGCTCGGGCACGACCACGGGTTCTGGGGGATCATGCTCGGCGCGGCTCTGATGACCACTCTCGGTCTGATCGACGACGTCAACCCCCTCCATCCCGGGGTGAAGATGATCGGCCTGATCGCGATCGCCGCCGTCCCCGTGTACTTCAGCATCCGCATCGACCATGTCACTCTGCCGCTCCTCGGGGCGTTCAACCTCGGAGCGTGGAGTTACCCCGCAACGATCCTCTGGATCGTCGCGATCGCCAACATCGTCAACTTCATCGACGGCATGGACGGCCTCGCCGCCGGGTTCTGCGCCATTGCCGCCCTCACCTTCGCGGTGCTGTCGGCGTCCCTCGACCATCCGGACGCGGCCGCTGTGTCCGCCATCGTCGCCGGTGCCGCGCTCGGATTCCTGCGCTACAACTTCCATCCCGCGACGATCATCATGGGCGACTCCGGGTCGCTGATGCTCGGCTACCTGCTGGCGACCCTGGCAATCCAGGGCGTGCTGAAGACCGCCGCGGCGGTTTCGCTCGTGTTCCCCCTGATGGTGCTGGCGCTGCCCATCCTCGACACATCGTTCGTGATCCTCAAGCGACTCAAGTACGGGCAGCCGATCTACCGCGCCGACCGTTCGCACTTCCACCACCGCTTCGCGAACATCGGGTTCGGTCAGCGCCGCACCGCGCTCACGCTGTACGCCTGGTGTCTGGTGCTCTCGGCGTTCGCGCTGGCGATCCGGTTCGTGCCCAACCACCGGCACGGCTGGGATACTGTCAGCGTGCTCGTCCTGGGCGCTCTCGGGCTGTTCGCGGTGGCCACCTCGCTGTACGTGGTCTACACCCTGGAAATCCTCAAGCTGCGCCATCTGCAGGCCCTCGGGCTGTTTCGTCACGCGTCCGAAGACGTGACACAAAGGCGTCCGGCTGCGTGATCCGGTCTGTGCCCGATCTCGGCCACAGATGCGCGGTTGGGACGGTTGCCTCCGCCGGTTGGGAGTTGTCACATAGTCTGCGCTCTGGCATACTAGGCAGCGTCCGTTTCACGCCCGCCGAGAAGGACGCGATTTCCGTGGCAGGAAAGCCGCCAGCAACCGGAGCGCTGGCCGGGATCTACCTGCTGGCCACGCTTGTCCTGTGTATCGGAATCGGTCTCCTCGGAGGGTGGGTTGCGGGTCACCTGCTCGCCGGCGGTGCCGTCGGAGCGGCGATCGGGATTCCCACCAGCTTCTACTACGTGTACCGCACATTCAACGACCTTTGACCGACTCCCGCCCAACCGCCTCGAGCCTGCTCGGACACAACGTGGACGCCCTGCTGGCGCTCGGTGCGCTGCCGGTGTTCGCCCTGGCCGGGTGGCCGCTCGCCGGGTGGTTCTGGGCGGTTGCCCTGTGGGGTGTGAACCGCTACCTCCAGATCATCGTCGAGCGCCATGCTGCCCGTGCGGGCGCCCTGCGCGGGGCCGGCATGATGGGAGCGAGCATGCTCGCGCGCCCATGGGTCGGCATGCTGGCGCTGTTCCTGATCACCCGCCACAACCGTGAGCTCGCTGTCTCGTCGGTGCTGTTGCTGCTGTTGTTGCTGACCGTCGACATCGGAACGCGCATCGCCACGCACCGAAACGTCGGCCGCAACTTTGGCGGGACGGTCTAGATGCTGTTCCTCAGCTCGGATTTCAACCCGGTCAGCGAGTTCACCGACTTCGTCAACCATCCGTACGTGAACCTGCCCGGGCCGTTCGACATCAATAAGCCCGTCGTCTACATGTGGATGGCCGCGATCCTTTCGGTCGGGCTCACGCTGTGGGTGGTGCGGCGTGGGCTGGAGCTGCGTCCGGACGGCAGGCAGACGACGGTGGAGCTGATCTACGACGTCTGCCAGACCCAGATTGCGAAGGCCGGCCTGCCCGAGGAGGGCATGCGGTTGTGGTTCCCGTACGTCGCGTCGCTGTTCGTCTTCATCTGGATGATGAATGTGATCGGCTTCATCCCGCTGCCGTTCGGCACCGAGCGCGTCGACCTGTTCGGCCTCAGCGTTCCGAAGCTGCAGATCTACGCCGCCACCGCGAACCTCTCGGTCACGCTCACGCTCACGCTGGTCACCGTGCTCGCCAGTCACGTCGAGGGGATCCGCCACAACGGGCCCATCAAGTATGTCAAGAGCTGGCTGCCTGCCGGGATCCCCAAGGCCGCCGTCGCCCCGATCATGGTGATCGAGGTGCTGTCTCAGCTCGTGCGCGTCGTTTCGCTCAGCTTCCGGTTGTTCTTCAACCTGCTCGCCGGCCACCTGGTGATCGCCGTCTTCCTCTCGATGGGGGCGCTGATCGGCGGAGTGGCGTTCTACTTCATCCATCCGATCGGGTTCGCCATGGGTGTCGCGCTGTTCACCCTGGAGGCGACCCTGATCGCAGGTCTGCAGGCCTTCATATTCGCCACCCTCTCAGCCATTTACATCGGTGGAGCGATCCACCCAGACCACTAGGAGAACTCGCAATGGCAGCAGATACCGTCAACGCCGCCAAGGCCCTCGAGCTCGGGCTCGCAACAGGCTTTGGCGCCATCGGCCCCGGTGTGGGGGTCGGCTTCATCTTCGGCAAGACCATCGAGGCGATCGGCCGCCAGCCCGAGCTGCGCGGTCAGCTGATGGGCACGATGTGGCTCGGCTTCGCGCTGACCGAGGCGATCGTGTTCTATGCCCTAGGTATGGCCTTCGTCGCGTACTCGATCGTCTGACCGGGATGGCTCCGATGTTCCTCGCCGCAGCCGCCAAGCCAAGCCTGATCGACATCAACTTCGGGTTGATGTTCTGGACGCTGGTCACGTTCGTGCTCGTGCTGGTCATCCTCAAATGGAAGGCCTTCGGTCCGTTGCAGGAGATGATCGACGCCCGCCGCAAAGCGATCACGGCCGATCTGGACGCGGCTGAGCAGGCCCGCACCGAGGCGCAGGCCGCCCTCGCGGAGTATCGCGAGCAGCTCGCGCAGGCTCGCAAGGAGGCGTCGAAGATCGTCGAGGACGCGCGTCAGGCGATGGACGACAAGCGGCGCTCCGACATGGCCGAGATCGATGCCGACAAGACCCGCCAGCTGGAGCGTGTGAAGGCCGAGATCGCTGCCGAGACGCGCCAGGCTCTGACCGAGATCAAGCAGCAGGTGGCCGACCTGACGTTGGCCGCAACCGAGAAGGTGCTGCACGCCAAGCTCGATCAGGCCGAGCAGAAGCGTCTGATCGAGGAGGCGCTGGCCGATGTCGACTTCGCCGAGCTCGCGCCGGACGTGAAGGAGCAGACGCGCTAGATGGCCGGCCGGATCGACGCAGCGAGTCGCGTCTACGCGGACGCCCTGTACGCCGCGGCCATCGAAGCCGGGCGGGTGTCGCAGGTCGACCGCGACCTGGCGGCGTTCCTCGGTGCGATGTCCGACAACGTGCTGCTGCTGCGCGCCCTGGTCAATCCCCAGCTGCCCGGTGAGGCCAAGCGCCGGATCATCAGCAAGCTGATGGAGGGCTCGGAGCCGCTGGCACGGCACGCCATGCTGGTGCTGGTCGACAACGGCCGGGTGTCGCTGCTGCAGGACGTCCAGCTGGCCTACGCCGAGCTGGCCGCCGTGGAGGAGCAGATCCTCGACGTCGAGGTGACGACGGCGGTACCGCTGGACGACGCGCAGGTGAGCGCGCTCGAGCAGCGTATCTCGGCCGGCATCGGCCAGACCGCTCGGCTGACCGTCAACGTCGACCCCCGCATCATCGGCGGGCTCGTGCTGCGGGCCCGCGGCGTCCTTCTGGACGCCTCCGTCAAGCGACGCCTCAGCGAGCTGCGGCGCGCCCTCGTCAATACCCCTCTGCCGATTGGGAGTGAAGCGTGAAGCTGCGTCCGGATGAGATTGCCTCCATTCTCAAGACCGAGATCGAGCGGTACGAGGTCTCGGCCGACGTCGAGGAGGTGGGCACCGTGATCCAGCTCGGAGATGGCATCGCCCGCATCTTCGGCCTCGACCGCTGCGTCGCCATGGAGCGGCTGGAGTTCGACCACGGGGTGACGGGCCTGGCCCTCAACCTCGAGGAGGACAACGTCGCCGCGGTGCTCTTCGGCGAGTGGGACAAGATCAAGGAAGGCGACACCGTGCGCCGCTCGGGCAAGGTGATGTCGATCCCGGTCGGCGACCAGCTGATCGGCCGCGTTGTCGATCCACTCGGAAACGCCATCGACGGCGGACCGACGCTGCAGACCACCGAGTCGCGCCCGATGGAGTTCAAGGCTCCGGGCGTGGTCGACCGCCAGCCCGTCAAGGAGCCGCTGCAGACCGGGATCAAGGCCATCGATTCGATGATCCCGATCGGCCGCGGCCAGCGGGAACTGATCATCGGCGACCGTGGCACCGGCAAGACCGCGATCTGCGTCGACACGATCCTGAACCAGAAGGGCCAGGACGTGATCTGCATCTACGTGGCGATCGGCCAGAAGGCCTCCACCGTGCGCTCGGTGGAGGAGATCCTGCGTCGAAACGGCGCCATGGACTACACGATCATCGTCGCCGCCGGAGCCACCGAGGCGGCTCCGATCAAGTTCATGGCTCCCTACGCGGGATGTGCGATGGGCGAGTACTTCCTCTACAACGGCAAGCACGCGCTGGTCATGTACGACGACCTCTCCAAGCACGCCGACGCCTATCGCCAGATGTCGCTGCTGGTGCGTCGCCCGCCCGGGCGAGAGGCCTACCCGGGCGACGTCTTCTACCTGCACTCACGGCTGCTCGAGCGGGCGGTCAAGCTCTCGGACGAGCTGGGGGCGGGGTCGCTGACCGCGCTTCCGGTGATCGAGACACAGGCCGGTGACGTGGCGGCGTACATCCCCACCAACGTGATCTCGATCACCGACGGCCAGATCTTCCTCCAGGCCGACCTCTTCTACTCGGGCGTGCGGCCGGCCATCAACGCCGGCATCTCGGTGTCGAGGGTGGGCGGGAACGCCCAGACCAAGGCGATGAAGAAGGTCGCCGGCCGGCTGCGCCTCGACCTGGCGGCCTTCCGTGACCTGGAGGCGTTCGCCCAGTTCGGCTCCGAGCTCGACGCCGCCACCCAGCAGCAGCTGGCCCGCGGCCAGCGGCTGGTGGCCACGCTCAACCAGCCGCAGTACGCGCCCTGGCCGTTCCAGGAGCAGGTGGTTGCGATCTGGGCGGCCACCAACGGATACCTCGACTCCATACCGGTGCCCGAAGTCGGCCGCTTCCTGGACGAGTTGGTCACCGCGCTGCGCGGCGAGAGCACGATTCTGAAGGCGATCGAGGAGTCGAAGGATCTGTCGGACGACACCGGAGCGGCGCTGAAGGCGACGTTGGAGAGCTTCAAGCAGAGCTTCTACGTCGCCGAGGAGTCGGGCGCGGCCGCCTGATCGACGAACCGTGGCTTCCCAGCAGGACATCAAGCGACGGATCCGATCCGTCAAGAACACGGAGAAGATCACCAAGGCGATGGAGCTGGTGGCGGCCTCGCGGCTGCGCCGTGCGCAGGCTCGGATCCAGGCCCTGCGCCCCTACGCCGACCGCATGCACCAGCTGACCGTGGAGGTGGCGGCAGCCTCCAGCGCGATGCACGAGCAGCCGCTGCTCGCGCGCCGCGACGAGGTGACGACGGTCACGGTGCTGGCCGCAACCGGCGATCGCGGGCTGGCCGGCGCATTCAATGCCAACGTCGTTCGCCGCTCGCTGGAGATCGCACGCGAGCACCGCGCGGCGGGTCGTGACGTGCGCTGGCTGACCGTCGGCCGGCGCGGCACCTCCACGCTGCGCTTTCGCGGTCAGACCATCGACTCCGAGTACACGGGCATCACCGACCGCCCGGACTACGCCGACGCGCAGGCAATCGCTGCGCGCGTGGCTGAGCTGTACGCGAGTGGCGAGGTCGACCAGGTGGTGATGGTCTACAACCACTTCGTCTCGGCGCTCTCGCAGCGGCTGGACGAGGTCGAGCTGCTGCCGGTGCCGCACGAGGCGCTCACCGGCGAGGAGCCGGTGACGATCGAGGGCGCATATCTGGAGGAGCCGGATAGCAGCACCATCCTGGCCAGCCTGCTGCCGACCTACCTGGAGGTGACGATCTTCCGCGCGCTGCTCGAGTCGACAGCCTCCGAGCACGGCGCCCGGATGAGCGCGATGCGCAACGCCTCCGACAATGCGTCCGGCCTGATCGACGACCTCACGCTGAAGATGAACCGCGCCCGCCAGGCCGAGATCACCCAGGAGATCCTGGAGGTCGTGGCCGGTGCTGACGCGCTGGAGTAGCGCGCTCCTGGCCGGGGCGCTGCTGGCCGCCGCCGGCTGCAGGGGTGGCGTCGCCGCCGTGGTGCCCACCCAGGTCGACCACGGCGGAACCCTCGACGCGCCGCTGTATGGCGCCGCCGATCCCACCCTCGCCCATGCTGTGCACGGAGCACTCGTGCGGCTCGACCCGGCCAACGGCCGTGTGGTGCCCGACCTCGCATCGGGCTGGGCGCACGACACCGCCGACCGCCGCTGGACATTTCACCTGCGCAGCGGCACCGACGGCCGGCCGTTTGCCCGTGCGCTGGGGCGCCTGCCGGCCGTGACCGCTGTGACGCTCGGCGCCGGGGTGCTCACGGTGCAGCTGTCCCGGCCGACGGTCGACCTGCCCGCGCGGCTGGTGGCGGTGCTCGCCGGGCCCGGCCCGTTTCGGATCGCCCGCCGGACGCCGAGCGAGATCGACCTGGGTCGCGATCCGGCCTACCCGGGTCGACCGGTGTCGCTCGCCGCGGTGCGTCTGCACGTCTACCCGGCCGACGGCCAGCCGCAGGCCTTCGTCGACTTCCGGGCGGGCCGGCTCGACTACGCGGCTGTCCCTCCGGGTCAGATCGACCTTGCCCGCGGTGACCCGGCGCTCGCGCCCGACATCGTCACCCAGCCTCGGCTGCAGCTGATCGCGCTGGCCGTCTCGACGCGCCTCGACCCGAACCTGCAACGGGCGATCGCGCTGGCCACGCCCGGCTCCGCGGTGGTCGCCCAGGTCGGAGACGGGTCGCTGGTGGGTGCCGACGGCGTGGTTCCGCTCGGGCTGCCCGGCCGGCCGGCACCTGCGCCGTTGCAGGCGTACGATCCCGCGCGTGCACGCTCACTGGCCGGCGCGGCCGCTGCCCTGCGGGTGGCATATCCCAACGACCCCTTCCACCGCCGTATCGCCGCCGTCCTGCTGGGCGGGATGCGCGCCGCCGGCCTACGCTTCCGGCCGGAGCCGGACGCCGCCGCCGGGGACATCGTGCTGGTCGACGTGTCCTGCCCGGCCCCGTCGCTGCCCTCCTGCCGACAGGCTCTACGCGCCCGTGTGGCCGGCGCCGCCGTCGTCCCGGTAGCGTTCGTGCAGACCGTGTGGGCGGTGTCGGGCAGGCTGATGCGGTTTGCGGTCGACATCCAAGGCGTGCCGCTGCCGGCCCTCATGGCGGCCGCGGGCTGACCAACCTTCGAGGAGGGACGTCGTCTAAGCTTCTCGTGATGGCGACCCGAGTCGTGGAACTGTGGGACCGGCCGATCGTGCGCCGCCCCGTCGTGCTGATTGCGACGGTCGTGCTCGCGCTCGGGATTGTGCGCTACGTGCAGGACCAGCACCCGCACGTGCCCACCTACATCGGGCACGGTCCGACGCCGTTCAAGGTGGACAACTCCCAGTACGGACCGGTGATCAAGATGCCCAAGCAGGCGCTTGCAACGGCGACGGCGTTCGTGCAGATCGCGGTCGAGCGCCGCGACGTGGCCAAGTCGTGGGCGATGGTGGCGCCGAACATGAAGGCCGGTTTCACGTTTGCTCGCTGGAAGACCGGCGCGATCCCGGTGGTGCCGTTCCCCCGCAGCGCGCTCAAGAGCGTCGACCTGGTCGCAATCCGCGTGCGTGCCAAGGACATCCTGCTGCAGGCCAATCTCACATCCAACAACGCTCAGCACAAGGGGCAGGAGAACTTGCTCGAGCTGGTGCCGGTGAACGGCCGCTGGCTGGTCAGCTACTACCTGCCCAAGGGTGGCAACCCTCCGCTGCCGGCCGCCGGGACGCCGTGAGCGGGGCGCACCTCCTTGTATCGCAGGCCCAGGTGGGGGTAAGCTAGACCCATGGCGACCCAGGATCGCGCCGCGACCCCTGTTGGAGGTGCAGCACTCGGCATCGGCCTCGGCGGCGTCGACGCCGACTCTCCCGGGAGCGGCGACGTCAAGGCGCGCGGCTACTGGGAGCAGGCCTGGCGCCGGTTTCGGCGGGATAGGCTCGCCCTCGCCAGTGGCCTCGTCATCGTTCTGCTGGCGCTGATCGGGTTCGTCGGCGGCCCGGTGGCGGCGAACATCCTCGGCCGCGGACCCAACGACTTCAACACCAACGCGGTCGTCAACTACTCCCAACCGGTCGACCCGTTCTCGACGGTGGCCACCGACAGCGGCGGCACTACCCTGTACGTGCTGGGCGCGGCCGACTCGATCGGCCGTGACGAGATGCTGCGGCTCATGTACGGCCTGCAGATCTCGCTTGAGGTGGCGATCGTCTCGACCCTCATCGGGCTGGTGGTCGGTCTCTTCCTGGGGACGCTGGCCGGGTTCTACGGGGGGCTGATCGACACCATCGTGTCGCGGATGACCGAGATCGTGATGGCCTTCCCACTGCTCCTGTTCGCGATCGCGCTGGCCGCAACCGTCGGCCAGCGCCTCAACTCCTACACGCTGTTCGGCCTCACCTACCCGGGGGTGCTGACGCTGGTGCTGGTGATCAGCGCGTTCTCGTGGTACTACCCGGCCAGGATCGTGCGCGCACAGGTGCTCTCGCTGCGCGAGAAGGAGTTCGTCGAGGCCGCCCGCATGGTCGGCGCCTCGGACCGCCGGATCATGTTCTCGCACCTGGTCCCGCATCTGGTCAGCACGATGATCGTGCTGGGCACGCTGACGGTGGCCACCAACGTGCTCTTCGAGGCGGCTCTGTCCTACCTCCAGGTGGGCCTGCCACCGCCGAATCCGAGCCTCGGCAGCATGCTCAGCGATGCCGTCAACTTCTATCTCACCCAGCCGTTTCTGATGGTGTTCCCGGGTGTCATCCTGCTGGTCATGACGCTCGCCTTCAACCTGCTCGGCGATGGCGTCCGCGATGCGCTCGACCCGCGTTCGACGCTCTGACCATCTCCTCGAATGGCCGGCGGGTGCTGACTAACTTGTTTCGCACCACGGCGTCCTAGGACTGGGACTGGAATGGACCCGGGCTGTGCCCGGGACCGAACGTCGACAGGAGAGGATCAGATGAAACGACCTGGATTGTTGCTGACGGCGGCCTCGCTGGCCGTCGGTGGCGTCCTGCTGGCAGCGGGCTGTGGCAGCTCCTCCACCACGAACACGACCGCGCCGACCAGCAACACAACGCCCATCCCCTCGGGGCAGCCGAACGCCCCGCATAACGGCGGGACGCTGAAGGCGGTGCTCCATGGAGACATCGATTACATCGATCCGGCGCTGGCCTACTACCAGATCTCCTGGCAGGTCGAGTACTCCACCTGCGTCAAGCTGCTGAACTACCCCGATTCGGCCGGAGAGGCCGGTAAGCAGCTCTTGCCGGAGGCGGCCTCGGCACCTCCGGTCGTCTCGCCCGACGGACTGACCATCACCTTCACCGTGCCGCCCGGCAAGTTCAAGTTCAACACCGGTGAGCCGGTCACGGCGAAGACGTTCCAGTTTGCGCTGGAGCGCAACATCGATCCCAAGCAGGCGTCGATCTTCGCACCCTCGTTCATCAATCCGTACATCGCCGGCGCTTCGACCTACAAGGGTCCGGCGGGCAAGGTGCACATGTCGGGCGTGCAGGTCAAGGGTGACCAGTTCATCCTGCACCTGACCAAGCCCAACGCCACCATCGTCACCGAGATGGGCACGCCGTTCATGTGCGCCATCCCGCTGTCGACGCCGGTCAAGCCGGCGGGGGTGACCTCGATCCCGGGCGCCGGGCCGTACTACATCGCCAGCTGGGATCAGCATCGCTCGCTGGTGCTGAAGAAGAACCCCAACTACACCGGCAACCGGCCGCAGAACGTCGACGAGATCGACTTCGGCCAGATGACGATCGACCAGAACCCGGCCGTCCTGGAGCTCAAGAGCGGTACCATCGACTACTGCCCGGACTGTGCTCCGGGTGCCCAGACGTTCGCGCTCAACCAGCAGTACGGGGCCGGTAGTCCGTCCGCCAAGGCGGGTGACCAACGGTTCTTCATCACCCCGGCGGCGATCGTCAGCTACTACGCGCTCAACACCACACGGCCGACGTTCTCCAACGTGCTGGTGCGGCAAGCGTTCAACTACGCCATCAACCGCCCGGCGCTGCTCAAGCCGCACGGTTATGGGTACGGCGTGGTTGGCGACAAGCTGCTGCCGCCCACGCTGCCGGGCTCGGACTTCGAGCCCAGCATCTACCCGCTGAACGGCCCGAATCTGGTCAAGGCCAAGGCGCTGATGAAGCAGTCCGGCGTCACCACGCCGATCACGGCGATCGAGTACACGACCGCCGCGACGCCGTCGGTGCAGCAGTCAAACGCGGTGCTGCAGGCCAACCTGGCCAAGATCGGGATCACCCTCAAGCCGGTGTACCTGACACGTTCGATCCAGTTCCAGAAGGAGGGCGTGAAGGGCGTCGCCATGGACATCGCCGACGAAGGCTGGGTCGAGGACTTCCCCGATCCGTACGACTTCGCCAACGTGCTCATGGACGGCTCGGCAATCCCGGCCACCGGCGGAGTGAACTTCGCCTACTTCAACAACCCGGTGATCAACGCTGAGCTGGCGAAGGACGCCACGCTCACCGGTGATGCCAGGTTGAAGGCGTACGGCGCCACGTCGTTCAAGATCATGCACGACTTCGCGCCGTGGGCGACGTGGAACTTCGCCGCCAATCTCGACCTGTTCGGGCCGAAGGTGGCCTGCACGGTCGACTCGCCCGCATACGGGATGGACCTCGGCACCATGTGCCTGAGGAGCTCAGGCTAGACTGAACCGCAATCCGGATCCGGGGCGCCGGTCTGACCGGCGCCCCGGACGGTCGTTTTAAGTCGAGGAGTAGCTGCGATGTTCCGCTATGTGATCCGACGTGTGCTGTGGGCGATCGTGTTGATGTTGGCGGTCACCCTGATCACGTACGTCATGTTCTTCGCCATCCCTGTGGACGCCGCCAGACTGGTCGCCGGCAAGTCGGCTACTCCGGCGGAGGTCAAGATCGTTGCGCACCGGCTGTATCTCGACCGGCCGATCTATGCGCAGTATGGGCACTTTCTCTACAACCTGGTCGTGAACCACAGCCTGGGCTATTCGTACAACGACCGTCAGAGCGTCAACACCACCGTCTTCGCGGCGGCGCCCGTGACGGCGTCGCTCGTCTTCGGCGGCGCGCTCCTTTGGATGGTGATCGCCATCCCCGTGGGGGTGCTTTCGGCGCTGCGCCCGCGTTCGGCCCTCGATCGCACGGCGATGGTGGGTGTGCTCACCGGCATCTCCGCCCACCCCGTCTGGCTGGGGTATATGGCGAGCTTCCTGATCGGCTACAAGCTGGGCTGGCTCCCGATTCAGGGGTACTGCAGCTTCTCCGGGCAGAACGGGGGTGCGTTCTGTGGCGGTCCTGCTGACTGGTTCACGCACATGGTCCTGCCGTGGAGCGTATTTGCGATCCTGTACGCCGCCTTCTACGTGCGGATGATCCGTGGCAACGTGATGGAGACGATGAACGAGGACTACGTACGCACGGCGCGCGCGAAGGGCGCGCCCGAGTCTCTCGTCATGCGCCGCCATGTCCTGCGCAACGCGATGCTCCCGGTGGTCACCATGCTCGGCATGGACATCGCCATCGCCCTCGGCGGCTCGGTGCTGATCGAGGTGGTGTTCGGACTGCCGGGTCTTGGGGCGGTCGCAGTGCAATCGGTGGAGCAGTTCGACCTCCCCAAGGTGATGGGGGTGGTCGTGTTCGCTGCGGCGATCGTGGTCATCTTCAACCTGCTGGTCGACATCCTGTACGCCTGGATCGATCCGCGGATCAGGCTCGCATAACCACGCCACAGGCGTCATACTGCCCCTCGGCATGCCCTTACTCGACGTCCGCGATCTGAAGACGCATTTCAAGACCGACGACGGCATCGTGCGTGCGGTCGACGGCGTCTCGTTCACGGTCGAGAAGGGAAAGACGCTCGCCATCGTCGGCGAGTCGGGATCGGGCAAGAGCGTCACCTGTCTCACGATCATGGGACTCAACGCCCGCGCCAACACGATCACCAGCGGCGAGGCCCTCTTCAACGACCGCGACCTGTTGAAACTGCCCTCCGATGAGCTGCGCAAGGTGCGGGGCCAGGAGATCTCGATGATCTTCCAGGACCCGATGACCTCGCTCAACCCCGTGCACTCGATCGGGAAGCAGCTTCGCGAGGCCGTCCAGTTGCACGCGAGCGTCGGCAAGCAGCCCGCGAACCGGCGGGCGGTGGAGATGCTGAAGGCCGTCGGGATCCCGCGTGCCGAACAGCGGTTGGGCGACTACCCGCACCAGTTCTCGGGAGGCATGCGCCAGCGGGTGATGATCGCGATGGCGCTGATCAACAACCCCGACCTGCTGATCGCCGACGAGCCGACGACTGCGCTCGACGTCACCACACAGGCCCAGATCCTGAAGCTGATGACACAGCTCCAGCGCGACTTCGGCAGCGCGATCGTGCTGATCACCCACGACCTGGGCGTGGTCGCGGAGACGGCCGACGACGTGCTTGTGATGTACGCGGCGCAGCCGGTCGAGCAGGGCGGGTACCAGGACATCTTCTACCGACCCCACCACCCCTACACGTGGGGTCTGCTCAACTCCCTGCCCCGGCTGGTCACCGAGGGTACCGACCTGAAGCCGATCCCGGGCACCCCGCCCTCGCTGCTGCGCCCACCGTCCGGGTGCCGGTTCCACGTCCGCTGCGGCTACACCATGGACGTCTGCCCGAAGGTCGAGCCGACGCTGGAGGCCGTGCCGGGCCAGGCCGGCCACTCGGTCGCCTGCCACCTGGAGGAGTCCGTGAAGCAGCACGAGGCGTCGAACCTGCTCTCGCAGCTGAAGACCGGGGCCAAGGCCTGATGGCCGAAGAGCTGCTGGTCATCGAGGACCTCGAGAAGCACTTCCCGGTCATGCGCGGGATCGTCTTCAAGCGCGAGATCGCACGGGTGCGCGCCGTGGACGGGGTGTCGTTGACGGTGCACAAGGGTGAGACGCTGGGCGTGGTGGGAGAGTCGGGCTGCGGCAAGTCCACGATGGCCCGCTGCATTCTGCGGCTGCTGAATCCGACCGGCGGGCGGATCGTCTTCGACGGCCAGGACATCACCCACATGCGGCGCGGCAAGCTGCTGCCGGTGCGACGCGAGCTGATGATGGTGTTCCAGGATCCGTACGCGTCGCTCAACCCGCGGAAGCGCGTCGGGTCGATCGTCGGCGAGGCGCTGCAGGTGCACAAGATCGGTACCGATGCCGAGATCAAGTCCCGGGTTCAGGACCTGCTGGACGTGGTGGGGCTCAACCCGGAGCACTACAACCGCTTCCCGCACGAGTTCTCGGGCGGACAGCGGCAGCGGATCGGCATCGCCCGTGCTCTCGCGATCAAGCCCAAGATGATCGTGTGCGACGAGCCGGTGTCGGCGCTCGACGTGTCGGTGCAGGCGCAGATCCTCAACCTGCTCAAGCAGCTGCAGCGCGAGTTCGACCTCACGTACATGTTCATCGCTCATGACCTCGACGTCGTCCGCCACGTCTCCGACCGGGTCGCCGTGATGTACCTGGGCAAGGTGGTGGAGCTGGGCACGGGCTCGGCGCTGTACGACCACCCCCGCCACCCCTACACGGGGGCGCTGCTGTCGGCCATTCCGGTGCCTGACCCGGACATCGCGCGGGCCCGGGTGCCGATGGTGCTCGAGGGCGAGGTGCCCAGCCCCATCAACCCGCCGGCGGGCTGCCGCTTCCACCCCCGCTGCCCACGCTTCCATGCCGATACATGTGATGCCTCCGAGCCACCCCTCGAGCGCAAGGACGGCGGCAGCGTTGCCGCCTGCTACTACCCGCTGGAGACGTGGCCGATGGCCGATCTGCGCATGCCCGACGGGCGCGTCGGGTCGTCCTCGTCTCCGGCGTAGGGCCGCGGATGCGTCGCCGCGAGCTGGTGGACGGCCTGCGCCGGTTCGGCCTGCTGCTGGCCGGCGTCGTGGTCGTCACGGCGCTGGTGTCGGTGATCGCCGGGCTGGCCTTCGGCGCCTCGCCTCGGCGGTCGGCGTCGGTGGGGCTGGAGCTGGTCGGTGCGCTCTTCGTCGCGGCCGGGTTCTTCTCCACGAACCGTGCGCCGGTGCGGGCCGAGAACCCCGACCGGATCGAGCCGCGCGGACTGCTGGGCGGACTGGGCGGGGCCGCCCGTTGGGCCACCCGGGACGAGCTTGACGATGCATTCCTGACCTCGGTCACCTTCGTGGCCCTGGGCCTGACCGTCCTGATTCTTGGCCTCGCGTTGAACCCGCGCGGCAACGGGGTCTAACCTTCCAGCCAGGGATGCCGTCAATACCCTTACTGTGAGTCGTAACCGAGGATGCGAATTGGCGCGGGCGCTTGGCTCGTGCGCACTCGACGGCCCGCTCTCGGAGATCGAGCGAGTCCGCCTCGAGGTGCACACGAGCAGCTGCCTGGAGTGTGCCGCGATGGTCGAGCGGATGGGGGGCGTGACCTGTCTCGTGCGATCGGTGCCGGCTCAGCAGCCGGCGGTCGCCCACTCGGCGCCCTTGCAACGCCGGACGCGGGCGCGGCTCAGCTCCGGAGCACGTCGCCGGATCGTCGCCCGCTCGTCGCTCGCGGTGGCCGGGGCGGCCATGGCGGTGTGGATCGGGGCCGTGGTGTCGTCCCCGTCGACCCAGCCGCTTCCGGATCGGGAGAGCTTCCAGGTGGTGCGCGCGTCCGCACCCGATCACGAGTTCGCCCTGCTTCGGCTGATGATCGGTTCGACGAGCGCGCGCTCGCCGCATCCGGGCCCTGTGACCCTCGCCCGGTAACGCCCGCCCGGCCGACGGCTACAGTGATGACATGCCGTTCGTGCCGACCAGCGTCGGATCCCGCTGCTGACACCTCGACCACGCCGCCCGGGTGGCGGCTGCGCTCGAGTCACAGCGGTACAGCGCCGAATTACCGCCACCGAGGCGCTGGTGGCGGCTTCCGGCATGGCCGCTTCGCAGGCGCCGCCGGGTTGTAACGAAGTCAGCGTCAGATCCGGCGACGGGCTGATACAATCCGGCTCCCCGAGCCAGTAAACCGCCTGCTTTCAGCGCGCACGAAGGAGTTACATGTCTGCCCAGAACGGCCACTCGCACAGCGTCGGTAAGATCGTCGAGATCAAGGGCGTCGTGATCGACGCCGTGTTCACCGGCGAGCTTCCGTCGATCTACAACGCGCTCGAGATCGACGTCCCGTCCACCGACGGCTCCGACTCCGGCCGCAAGCTGGTGGCGGAGGTGCAGCAGCATGTGGGCGACGGGCGGGTGCGGGCGATCGCGATGGACGCGACCGACGGCCTGTCCCGCGGGCTGGACGTGGTGGACACCGGCGGGCCGATCACCGTGCCGGTCGGTGACGTGACCCTGGGCCGGATCTTCAACGTGCTGGGCGAGCCGGTGGACAAGGGCGAGCCGATCCCGCCGGGCCTGCGCTGGCAGATCCATCGCGAGCCGCCCAAGTTCGAGAACCTCTCGCCGACGGTTGAGATCTTCGAGACCGGGATCAAGGTGATCGACCTGCTCGCGCCGTACGTCAAGGGCGGCAAGATCGGTCTTTTCGGCGGCGCCGGAGTGGGCAAGACGGTGCTGATCCAGGAGTTGATCAACAACATCGCGCAGGAGCACGGCGGCCTGTCGGTGTTCGCCGGGGTGGGCGAGCGCACCCGAGAGGGCAACGACCTCTACCTGGAGATGACCGAGTCCGGAGTGATCAACAAGACCGCGCTGGTGTACGGCCAGATGAACGAGCCGCCCGGCGCCCGCCTGCGGGTGGGGCTGTCGGCACTGACCATGGCCGAGTACTTCCGCGACGAGGCTGGTCAGGACGTGCTGCTGTTCATCGACAACATCTTCCGCTTCGTGCAGGCGGGCTCCGAGGTGTCGGCTCTGCTCGGCCGCATGCCCAGCGCCGTGGGCTACCAGCCCACCCTGGCCACCGAGATGGGTCAGTTGCAGGAGCGCATCACGTCCACCAACAAGGGCTCGATCACCTCGGTGCAGGCCATCTACGTGCCCGCCGACGACCTCACCGACCCCGCTCCGGCGGCGTCGTTCGCCCACCTCGACGCGACCACGGTACTCTCCCGCGCGATCTCCGAGAAGGGCATCTACCCCGCCGTCGACCCGCTCGACTCGACGTCGCGGATCCTGCAGCCGGGGGCCATCGGCGACCAGCACTACAAGGTCGCCACCCAGGTCCAGCAGGTGCTGCAGCGCTACAAGGACCTGCAGGACATCATCGCCATTCTCGGCATGGACGAGCTGTCCGACGACGACAAGGTGACGGTGCAGCGGGCGCGCAAGATCGAGCGGTTCCTCAGCCAGCCATTCCACGTCGCCGAACCTTTCACCGGACGCCCCGGGCGCTACGTCAAGCTCGAGGACACGATCCGCTCGTTCCAGGAACTGCTGGACGGCAAGCACGACGAGCTGCCCGAGCAGGCCTTCTATCTGATGGGGTCGATCGAGGAGGCCGTCGAGGAGGCCGAGAAGATGAAGGCGACGGCGTAGGTGGCCGAGTTCACCCCCTACCCGGTCGAGCTGGTGACTCCCGAGGGCGTCGTCTTCGGAGCCGACGCCCAGCGGCTGATCGTACCCGGCGAGGCCGGGCAGCTGGGCATCCTGGCCAACCATGCGCCGCTGATATCGCTGCTGCGGGCAGGTGAGATCCGGATCACCGACGAGCAGGGCGAGGTGCACCGGTTCGCCGCCGATCACGGGTACCTGCAGGTGCGCAAGAACGAGGCTCGGGTGCTGGTCGGAGAAGCGGTCGAGGCGGGGTCGATCGACGCCGCCGAGGCCCGCAGCCGACTCGAGCGCGCGCAGGCGGCGCTGGTTCAGGCCGAGGCGGGTGAGGGCGATGCGCACGCGGCCCGCCGCGAGCTGCACTTCGCCGAGGCGCTCGTGGCTACCGCCACCGGGTGAGCGTCGAGCCGACGCGCTTCTGCACCGTCTGCGGTGCTGTGGGCGCCGGCTCGGCGGCATACTGCACATCCTGCGGCGCCGGTTTGGCGCCGCGCCCGCCGGCTCCTGAGCCCGAGCTTGGCGCATCGGCACAGCACCGGTTCTGTGTCCGCTGCGGCGCGTCTCTGGTCGAGGGCGCCGCGTTCTGCACCGCGTGCGGCCGTTCGCTCGCGGCGCCGGCGCCGCTCGACCCGGTGGCGCCGTTCTGGGTGCGAGCACACGCTCGCAACCCGGTCAGCTTCACCGTCACCCGTTCGCCGAGGCGTGGGCGCGCGACGGTGTTGCTGGCCCCCGGGTGGTGGCTGGCACAGCTGCTCACGATCGCCATCGGCCTGCCGGTGTCAGTGGCGGCCTGGTTGATCCGCACCGCCGCCGGCCGGCTTCCCGACCCGGTGGATGCGGTGGCGGCGCACCTGCTCGACGCCGGAGTGCGCACGGGCTGCTTCGGGAGTCTGCTCGGCTTCCCCGGAGATGGGCTCACGGTGGACGCGGGACACCGCCCGTCGGGCCGGGTCGCCGCCCTCCTGCGTCCCGTGCTGATCGTGCCTGCACTGGCGGTCGGCGTGCTCGAGTGGGCTGTGCTGGTGGTGTGCTTCCCGGTCGTCCTGGCGTCGGTCGTGGTCGCCGGGCGCGTGCCCGAAGGCGTCGCTGACGTGCTCGAGCAGGCCTGGCGGTACGGTGCCCGACTGGCCGCCTACGGCCTCTTCCTGACCGATGCCTACCCGTGGTTTCAGCCTGCGGCGGAATCGGTCGCGCAGCAGGCCGCCCGGCTGGCTGACTTCTCGAGCTGATCGGCCGCGGGCCGCAGCCGCCCGTCCACCAGGAAGCGTTCCGGTCGGTAGGGCGGAGCCTGGGGGTGGCTGCCGACGGCGATCAGGTCGGCGGCGATCTGCCCACACGCGTACCCCTGCACGTTGCCGACACCGCTGTAGCCACCGCTGACGTAGAGCCCCGGGCGGCCGGGAAGCTCACCGACCACCGGCAGCAGATCGGCGCTGAATCCCATGATGCCCGCCCAGCGGCGGGCCACGCGGGCGCCGTGCAGCCCCAGCCGCTCGGTCAGGAACCGGTCGAGCGCCGCCTGCACGGCGTCGGTGATCCGCTCGTCGGCCGTGTATTCACTCTCCAGCGCCGCCCTCCGTCCGCCACCCAGCGCCAGCCGTCCGTCAACCGTCGGCTGGAAGTAGAAGAAGCCGTGGTCGCAGTGGGTCGGCATCGTCACCACGGTGTCGGCCAGTGGTTCGGTCGCGAGCATCTGGCCGCGCACCGGGTAGACGATCCCGTCCAGCTCCGCGGCGATCGCGGGGATCAGCCCGTCGCAGGCGACCAGCACCGCCTGGGCATCCACCCGGCCACCGGCTGTGTGCGCGGTCCAGCCGGCCTCCCCGCCTCCTTCGATCGCCGCGACGGCGCTTGCCTCGTGCACGACCACGCCTCTGGCCGCCGCGTCCGCGACCAGCGCTCGCACCCATGCGGCAGGCATGATGTCGCCGTTTCGGGGGAACACCGCGGCGGTCTGATACTGGCGGCGAAGCGGCTCCGGTATCAGTTCTGGCGCCAGCCGGCACTCGATCCCGGCCTCGGTCAGGGCCTCCACCGACGCCTCGAGCTCGTCCCGCTCGCCGCTGTCGGCGAGCCACAGGCCGCCCGTGCGGCGCACGGCGTGCGGCACGCCGAACTCCACGGCGAGCGCCAGCATCTCGTCCAGCGCGCGCTCGGTGAATGCGTGCAGGTCGGCGGCCGGACCGGCCCCGATCCGTCGCACAAGCTCGGAATGCGCGAGCTCGGTGCCGGCGGTGGCGAAGCCGCCGTTCCGGCCGCTGGCGCCTCCGGCGGCGGTGCGAGCGTCGAGCACGACCACCGCCAGCCCGTGGTCGAGGAGCCGGCGGGCGGCCGAAGCCCCTGTCACGCCTGCACCGATCACCGCCACGTCGGTGCGCACCGCTCCGCTGACAGGCGCGAATCCGACCCAGTCGTGCTGCGCCTGCCACAGCGAGAGGTCGCTCATTGCGCCAGCACCCTATCGGCTCTGCAACCATTGGCGCATGCCACCCGCCGATGAGCTCCTGCTGGCCGAGCGACTGATCTCCTACGACAGCTCGCGGCCCGAGGGCGTGCGTGACGCGGTGGGATTCGTGTGCGGGTGGCTGCAGGCCAGCGGGATCGCCCACCGCGAGCTCGAGATCAACGGACTGCCGGCGGTGGTGGCGAGCGCCGGCCAGGGTCCCCGCACCGTGATCTGGTCGAGCCACGTGGACGTCGTCCCGGGGCGGGTCGAGCAGTTCACCGCGATCCGCTCGGACGGCCGCCTGTACGGCCGCGGCGCGTACGACATGAAGGGTGCGCTGGCCGCCATGCTGTCGGCCCTCGCCGATCTCGCACCAGAGCCCGAGACGTTCCCGGGTGTTCGCGTGGAGCTCTTGATCGCACCGGACGAGGAGTCCGAGGCCGACTCGCTGGACGCCAAGGTGACCGCCCGGTTGGCCGACGAGGGCCACCTGGGCGAGTTCGCGATCTGCGGCGAGCCGACCGACCTGCACATCGGCGTCCAGGCCAAGGGTGCACTGGTGCTGCGGATCGAGGTCGAGGGGCGCTCGGCGCACGGGTCGACCCCGTGGCTGGGCGAGAACGCGGTGCTCAAGGCGGTGGAGCTCTTCCGCCGAATCGGCGAGTTGCCGTTCGTGCACGAACGCTCGGAACTGTTCGACGGGCCGTCGGTGAACCTCGGCCGGATCGCCGGCGGTGACGCGGTGAACCGTGTGCCCGACCGCTGCGTGATCCACGTCGACGTGCGCTACCTGCCCGCTCAGGACCCCGCTGAGGTGATCCGCCAGGTGAGCTCGCTGGGTGCCCGCGTGAGCGCCCACTACCACGTGCCGGCGGCCCGGGTCGATCCGCACTGCGCCCACGTCGCCGCCCTGCGCCACGCGGTGCGCGCGCACCATCCCGGGCCCGCCCTGGGCGTCGGCCGCAACGGCGCGTCCGACGCCTCGGTGTTCCTCGCCCGGGGGGTGCCTGCCGTCGAGTTCGGACCGGTCGGGGCGGGTCACCACGGGCCCGACGAGCACGTGCAGATCGACTCGCTGGCGGTCTACCGCCGGGTGCTGCGGGAGTTCGTGACAGGTTTGTCGCAGATTGGAGCAGCCTGAGGAATACGGCAAGTCGCGGCGAATAGCCGGTCTATACTCGTCCGGGCCTCGCCTGGCGCGGCCCCTCGCGTCTCCTCAGAACCTTGGCCACACAGACCCCGCCCAGAGGGCCGTCCGACGGTCCTCCCCCGCCGAGAGCGGGCATGACCGTGTACGGCGGGACCGGCGGCGGACCGCGCAAGCCCAAGAAGCGGCGCTCGCGCACGCGGCGGATCATCTACTGGACGGTCGGCAGCGTGTTCACCCTCGTGCTCGCGGTCGCGGCGGCGGTTGGTTGGTGGCTGTACAACGACCTGCAGCACCTCACGAACTCGACACCGGCGGAGAAGAAGGTCATACCGATCCTGGGCCACAACGACCCGACGCTTTCGGTGGCCCAGCAGCCCGCGATCGCGCTGATCATCGGCTCCGACCACCGCTACGCCGACGGGAGCGGCGCGCCGTCTCGGTCGGACACCCTGATTCTCGTCCGGGTCGATCCCAAGACTGGCCTGATGTCGCTGCTCTCGCTCCCCCGCGACCTGTACGTCGACATCCCGGGCTACGGCTCGGACAAGATCAACGCGGCCTACAGCGACGGCGGTCCGCTGCTCGCGGTGAAGACCGTCGAGTCGGTTACGGGCGTCAAGCCGCAGTACCTGGTGACGGTCAACTTCCACGGCTTCACCAACCTGGTCAACGACATCGGCGGCGTCTACGTCCCGGTCGACCAGAACTACCAGCACTCCAACGCCGGGCTGCCGACCTCGGAGACCTACTCCGCGATCAGTGTGGCCCCTGGCTACCAGCTGCTGAGCGGGCAGAACGCACTCTCCTTCTCCCGCTACCGGCACAACGACTCCGACTTCTATCGCAACGCGCGCCAGCAGACCTTCCTGCGCCAGTTTCAGCAGGCGATGGTCAACCGCTTCCACGGCTTCCACCTCTCCGATCTGAATGCGATCCACAACGTGCTGGATGACATCTCCAACAACGTGGACATAACCGGCAACAACATCAACCTCTCGACCATCCAGGACTACGCCGGACTGATCTCGAAGATCCACGGCCACATCGTCTCGGCGAGGCTCTCCGGCGAGACGACGGCGGACATCAACGGTGCGTCGGTGGTCACGGACTCCCCCTCCGACATCCACCGAGCGGTGTACGAGTTCCTGCATCCGCAGTTGGTGCACCAACCCGGATCACAGCTCCCGCACCCGAAGCCGAAGAGGCATGCGTTCAAGCCGGGGATCGAACCGTCCAAGGTCAAGGTGGCGACGCTCAACGGCACCAGGCGGTCGGGGCTCGCCTCCAAGGCGGCGGCCGGGCTCGCCGGCTGGGGATACCACGCCAAGGGCTCCAACGCCCCGACCACCGGGTACCAGCGCACCTGGGTGTACTACCGGCCGGGCTTCGCCAGGGCCGCGGCCGACATCGTCAACATCCTCGGCCACGGCTATGCGCTGCCGGTGCCGCCGAAATTCACGCAGACCGCGAACATCGTGCTGATCCTGGGCGCCGACTACCCGGGGTTGCTGAAGCTCCACCCGCCCGTCACCAAGCCGGTCAAGCTACCGACCGACATGATCGCCACGCAGTCCTACCGCACCGACTTCCGCGCCGCCGCACATGCCGCCCACCTGCCGGGGCTGTACCCGACCGCGGTCAACTCGGCGTCACAGCTCCAGGCGTTCAGCGCCACGCAGCCGATCCGCCACTACACGATCAATGCAGCGGGCAAGGGCCAGAACTCCGTGTACGCATACTGGTACTTCAATCAGACACCCGGCGCTTACTGGGGGATCGAGGAGACGCGGTTCGTGCAGGCGCCGATCCTCTACAACCCAAGCGCCGTCCGCCACCTCGACGGACGCAGCTACAGCTTCTACTTCAACGGCGCCCACATCCACATCGTGGCCATCATCGACAACGTCCACCACGTTGCCTACTGGGTGCAGAACACCCTCCTGGACGGGCTCTCGAACGCTGACATGATCGCCATCGCGCGGTCGCTCAAGCCGACCGGGTGAGCGCCAAGCTCCAAACGCAGTCGGTCGGCGTGGTCGGCGTCGGATACGTCGGGCTGGTCACCGCCGCGTGCTTCGCCGACCTCGGCCACGACGTCGTCTGCCGTGACATCAACCCGGCCAGGGTGGAGGCGCTGCGCGCCGGCAGGGTGCCGATCTACGAGCCGGGCGTCGACGTGCTGCTCGAGCGCAACCGCTCGCGGCTGCACTTCACGCTCGAACTGGCCGACGTGCTGGAGCGGTGCCGGATCGTGTTCGTCTGCGTCGACACGCCGCCCATGCACTCCGGCGACGCCGACCTCTCGCGGGTGCACACCGTGATCGACGAGCTGCCGGCCGCCGGCGAGCGGTTCGTGCTGGTCATGAAGAGCACCGTCCCGGTGGGCACCGGCGACCGCCTGCGCCAGGAGCTGGTCGCCCGCGGAAAGCACCACGTCGGCTACACCTCGAACCCGGAGTTCCTGCGCGAGGGGCGGGCCGTGGGTGACTTCATGGAGCCCGACCGGATCGTGATCGGTGCATTCGACGCCGCCGACGCCGAGGCGGTGGCGGCGCTCTACGCCGACGTGCAGACCACCGTCATCCGCACCGACGTGGCCAGTGCGGAGATGATCAAGTACGCCTCGAACGCGTTCCTCGCCACCAAGATCTCCTTCATCAACGAGATCGCAAACGTGTGCGAGGAGGTGGGCGCCGACGTGTCGGTGGTCAGCCACGGGATGGGCATGGACGAGCGGATCGGCGCGCACTTCCTGCGCCCTGGGATCGGCTACGGCGGCTCCTGCTTCCCCAAGGACGTACGCGCGCTCAAGCAGCTGGCCGGCAACTCCGGGTACCACTTTCAGCTGCTGACGTCGGTGATCGAGGTCAACGACCTGCAGAAGCGGCGGGTGGTGGGGAAGCTGG
The DNA here is from genome assembly GCA_038230835.1 of Gaiellales bacterium. Taxonomy (GTDB): domain Bacteria; phylum Actinomycetota; class Thermoleophilia; order Gaiellales; family JAICJC01; genus DASUHT01. The sequence continues at coordinate 54,466 of JBBRMM010000004.1, read as the reverse complement.
AGAAGCACCTGGGCTCGCTGCGCGGTCGCCGGGTGGCGGTGCTCGGGCTCGCATTCAAGGCCAACACGGACGACATGCGCGAGGCCTCGAGCCTGGTGCTGTGCGACCGGCTGCGTGCGGAGGGCGCGACGGTCGTCGCCTACGACCCGGTGGCGATGTCCAACGCCTCCGAGCTGCTGGCCGCCGACATCACCCTGGCCGGGTCGATGCTGGAGGCGGTGAGCGGCGCGGACGCCGCGGTGATCGTGACCGAGTGGGGGGAGTTCCGAGGCCTGGCGTCGCACGCTGTGCGCGACGCGATGGCGCGGCCGCTGATCGTGGACGGCCGCAACCTGCTCGACCCCGACCAGGCCCGGGCGGCCGGATTCGCCTACGAGTCGGTCGGGCGGCCGAGCGACCCCGCCGACGTGGTGAGTGTCCCCGACTCGCCGGTCGAACGCGGCTCGTGATCGCCGTCGTCCTGGTCGGGGGCTTCGGCACGCGCCTGCGGCCGCTGACCCTGCACACCCCGAAGGCGATGCTGCCGATCGCCAACCGCCCGTTCCTCGAGCATCAGCTCGACCACCTGCACGCCCACGGCATCGACCGCGTGATCCTGTCCTGCGGCTACCGCCCCGACGCGATCCGCGATCACTTCGGGGACCGTTTCGAGTACGTGGTCGAAGACCAGCCGCTGGGCACCGGCGGGGCTATCGCGAACGCCGCCCGCGGTCTGACCGAGACCTTCGTGGCCTGCAACGGTGACGTGCTCACCGACCTCGACCTGACCGCGCTGGTGGCCTTTCACCGGGCGTGCCGGGCACGCATGACGCTCGCCCTGCACCCGGTGGACGACCCCAGCCGCTACGGCGTGGTGGTCACCGACGAGCACGGATCGGTCACGCAGTTCCTCGAGAAGCCGGCGCCGGGCACCGCTCCCGCCGACACCATCAACGCCGGCACCTACGTGATCGAGCCCGAGGTGCTCGAGCTGATCGAGCCCGACCGCCAGGTCTCGGTCGAGTACGAGATCTTCCCGCAGCTGGTCGGATCGGGGCTCTACGCCCAGCGCCAGGACGGTCGCTGGCGCGACATCGGGACACCCGAGTCGTACCTGGCCGCGAACCTGGATGCCCTCGCCGAGGAGGGCGGGGTGCACCCCGCGGCCGAGGTCGCCGCCGGTGCCACGGTCACCCGTTCGGCGATCGGCCCCGGCGCCACGGTGGGCGCGGGCGCGCGCGTGTACGAATCCGTCCTCCTCGCCGGGGCGCGGGTGGCCGAGGGGGCGGTCGTCGAGCGGCAGGTGCTCGACGCGGACGGCGTTGTGTGGTAAATACTGCACAACATGCAAAGTGAAATCGAGCATCTTCCGGACCAGTTGCGCGAGGGCGGGCGGATCGGCGCACATGTCGCAGAGCGGCTCACGCAGCCAGATGCGGTCGTCTTTGCAGGCATGGGCGGGTCGGCCGTCGGTGGGGAACTGCTGCGTGGGCTGATCGCCCATGACTGCCCGGTTCCGATCACCCGGGTGCGCGGCTTCGGCATCCCGTCGTGGGCCGGCCCGGGGACGCTCGTGGTCTGCGTGAGCTACTCCGGCGGGACGGCCGAGACGCTTGCCTGCGCGCGCCAGGCGCATCGCCAGGGTGCGAGCATCCTCGCCATCGGCTCGGGCGGCACCCTGCGCGAGTTGGCCGGCGAATGGGGCGTGCCCTTCGCATCGGTGCCGGGCGGCCTGCAGCCGAGAGCCGCGCTCGGCTACCTGTTCGGGGCGGTGGCGTCGGCGTTCGGCCGGGCCGGCCTGGCGGCCGAGGGTCTGGCCGAGGAGGCCGCCGCGGGTGCCGAGTTGGCCGATGCGGAGGCGGCCGCCGAGCTCGGTGCGCAACTGGCCGACACCGTGCCCCTGGTATACGGCGCCGGGCCGCTGGCGGTGGTCGCCTACCGGTGGAAGACGCAGCTCAACGAGAACGCCAAGATGCACGCCTTCAGCCACGCCTTTCCGGAGGCCGGGCACAACGAAATCGTGGGCTGGGAGGGCGCGTCGGTGGCGCGCTTCGCCGCCGTCTTTCTGCGTGACTCGCGGGATGGGGCGGACAGCCGGCGCATGATGGACGTCACCGCAGACCTGATCCGCGGCGACGCCGCCCTGATGGTCGATGTCGAGGCCCGCGGCGACACCGCAGCCGCCAGAGCCTTCTCGCTGGTCGCCCATGGCGACTGGGTGAGCTACCACGCGGCGCTCTCGCGGGGCGTGGATCCCACGCCGGTTCAGCGGCTGGTCGCGCTCAAGTCGCGGCTGGCCGCAGAGTTGACGCCGGATTGAGATCACCCATTCGGGTCAGTTGACGACGCGCGCGAGGCGGGTACGCTCGTAGTGGGGCGCAATCCGCGGGCGGGGTCCGGGCATCGACGGTTCGACACAGGGGGTCAGGGCATGCGCGTTCGCACGCGAGGTATTCGATGGATCACCACCGGCGCGCTTGCGGTGCTGGTTGGTTGCGTGGCCGCGACCCCAGTCTCAGCAGCCTCTCGGATCCTGGTCGAGTTTTCGATCGTCACTCCCAAAAGCGGTCCCGGCGACATGGTGTACGGGCCGGACGGCAACGTCTGGTTCATCGACCAGACCACCAACAGGATCGGTTTCGTCACCCACGCCGGGACGATCGGCAGCTATCTGATCCCGACCGCCTCCAGCGGGCCGTCCGCGATCACCGCCGGCCCCGACGGCAATCTGTGGTTCACCGAATCGACCGCCAACAAGATCGGCCGCCTCACCACCGGAGGCATCGTCACCCAGTTCTCGCTCGCCGCCGGCAGCAGTCCGCGCGGGATCACCAGCGGGCCGGATGGCGCTCTCTGGTTCACCGACTACGGCTCCAACAGGATCGGCCGCATCACCACGCTGGGCGTCGTCACCACGTTCCCGTTGCCGGTTGCTGCGAGCGGCCCGGCGCGGATCACCGCCGGCGCGGACGGCAACCTGTGGTTCACCCAGAGCAAGGTGGGGAGGATCGGCAAGGCGACCACCGGGGGCGTGGTCACCGAGTACTCGCTCGGCTCGACCGCCGCCGTGCCGGCGCGGATCGCGGCCGGTCCCGACGGCAACGTGTGGTTCACCGAGCAGGGCTCGAACAGGATCGGGCGGATCATGCCCGGTGGCACGATCACCCACTACCCGATCCCGACCGCGTCGGCGCACCTGGTCGGGATCGCTGCGGGCGCTGACGGCGACCTGTGGTTCACCGAGCAGGCCACCGACAAGATCGGCCGCATCACGACCACGGGTGTCGTCACCGAGTATCCGGTGCCGACCGCCGCGAGCCTGCCCGCCGGGGTCACGCTGGGCCCCGACGGCAACGTCTGGTTCAGCGAGTTCGCCGGCAACAAGGTGGGCTACGTGCCGGACGTCGCCGGGCGCACGACGTATGCGATCGTGCACGACGGGTTCGACGGCCCCAACTCACGGGTGATCCCGGTCGGCTCGTCCGTGAAGTGGGTGTTCGAAGGGCCTAACTCCCACACCGTGACGGAGAGCAGTCCGCTGGGGCTGTTCGACTCCGGCCCGGTGTCGCCGGTCGGGTTCTTCACGCAACTCTTCACCGCCGCGGGGACGTACCCCTACGCGTCCACCGGAGACACGTTCACCGGCTCGATCAAGGTGCCGCCGACGGCGCCGCTGACGTCGACCGGTGCGACGACTCCCTTCACCGTCACCTGGGCGAGTGCAGCCCCGACGGGAGCGCAGGTCTTCGACGTCGAGGTGTCCCTACCGACCTCGGGTGGCGTGTTCACGCCCTGGCAGACCGGGGTGACGACGACCACCGCGGACTACACGCCGGCGGCGGCGGGCAAGTACATCTTCCGCGCGCGGCTCGACGACGGCGCCAATATCGGCGACTGGTCGCCGCTGGTGCGCGTCACCGTCACACCGTAGGAGCGACCGCAGGGGCGGCCCAGGGCCGCCCCTCCGGAGCCGGCCTTTCTGTCGCTCGGGCTCGCGCTACTGACAACGGGCTCGGTGTCGCACGCGGGGTCCGGCTACGGCACGGTGGCCGGACTGGCAGCCACGCTGGTGGTGATGGCACGTCACCGCCTGGTGGGACTGGTGCGGCTGACGAGTTGGGGCCTGTCCGCGTCCATGACTGCGTTCACCGGCTTCGGCGCCGCGACCGCCGGCCTGCTCCGGGACCGCGCCTAGGTTCGCTGGCTGTTCGTGTTGCAGGCCGTCGTTGCTGTCGTCACCGGGGCTGTTCTGGTCGGTCGCAATCGCGATGCCGCGGCGGGCGCCTGGCGCACCGCCGCCCTTCTCGCGTTTACCGGATCCACCTTCGGCATGGCCCATGCCGGCTGGAGCCAGCTCGGCTCGTGGCAGGCCGTGCTGACGTCGCCGGTGGTGGTCACACTCGTCGCCTCGGCGGTGTTCGATCAGTCCGGGTTGATGTGGATCGGGGCCATCGGGGCAGTCGAGTGGCTGATCTGGATCGGTGCGGTGGTTGGATCGAGCAGCGGCTGGGCCACGGAGGTGATCGCCTTCGGTGTCGGCCTGGTCGGACTGAGCGTGCTCATCACGCAACTGCGTCGCCACCGTCGCGGAACGACCACCGGGGCTATAGTCAGCCTCCATGAACACGACCATTCCCCATGACGTCCGCGATCTGGCGCTGGCCCCGGCCGGCAAGCGCCGGATCGAGTGGGCAGATCGCCAGATGCCCGTGCTTTCGGCGATTCGTGACCGCTTCGAGTCCGAGCAGCCGCTGGCCGGCATCCGCGTCTCCGCCTGCCTGCACGTGACCAGCGAGACGGCGAACCTGATGCGTGCGCTGCGCGCCGGCGGCGCAGACGTCCTGCTGTGCGCCTCCAACCCGCTCTCCACCCAGGACGACGTCGCGTCGTCGCTGGTGGCCGACTACGGGATCGCCGTCTACGCCCGCAACGGCGAGGACAACGACACCTACTACGCCCACATCGACAGCGCCGTCCAGCATCACCCGCACCTGACCATGGACGACGGCTGCGACGTCGTCTCGACGCTCCACAGCAAGTACCCAGACCAGCTCGGGGAGATCATTGCCGGCACCGAGGAGACGACGACCGGCGTCATCCGGCTGCGCGCGATGGAGGCCGAGGGCGTGCTCGGGTTCCCGATCGTGGCCATCAACGAGGCCAACACCAAGCACCTGTTCGACAACCGCTACGGCACCGGCCAGTCGACGCTGGACGGCATCATTCGTGCGACCAACGTTCTGCTGGCCGGCCGCACCTTCGTCATCTGCGGCTACGGCTGGTGCGGCCGCGGCCTGGCTGAGCGCGCACGCGGGATGGGCGCTCACGTGGTGGTGGTCGAGGTCGACGCGCTGCGCGCGTTGCAGGCGGTGATGGACGGATTCCGGGTACAGCCGATCGCCGACGCGGCGCGGATCGGTGACATCTTCGTCACCGCCACCGGCGACAAGCATGTGCTTCGGCGGGAGCACTTCGAGGTCATGAAGGACGGCGCGATCCTCGCCAACACGGGGCATTTCGACGTCGAGATCGACATCCCGTCGCTGCGTGCCGGAGCCGTGACCACCAGCGTCGCGCGACCGATGGTGGAGCAGTTCGACCAGGCCGACGGCCGCCGCCTGTACCTGCTCGCGGAGGGGCGGCTGGTCAACCTGGCCGCCGCCGAGGGGCACCCGGCGTCGGTGATGGACATGAGCTTCGCCAACCAGGCCCTGTCCGCCGAGTACGTGGTCAAGCGCCATGCCGAGCTCGAGCGCAAGGTGTACGTGGTGCCGCGGGAACTGGACGACGAGGTGGCCCGTCTCAAGCTCGCCAGCATGGGGGTTGCGATCGACTCGCTGACCGCGGAGCAGGAGCGCTACCTGAGCTCGTGGGACGAGGGCACCTGACGGTTTCCGGCATGACCACCGGCGTCCATACCCTGAGTCCGCGGTCGATCGTGCGACTCGAGGACGATGCGGCCCTGGTGATGCTCGACCAGCGCCGGCTCCCGGCCGAGGTGGTCGAGTTGCGCTTCGAGCGCTGGCAGGACGTGATCGGAGCCATCCGGTCGATGGCCGTGCGGGGCGCGCCCGCGATCGGGATCACCGCGGCGTACGCGGTGGCGATGGCCGCTGCGCGGTCGGACGCCCGCTCCACGGGCGCGCTGCGCGAGGATGTCGAGCGAGCCTGCGCCGGCCTGGTCGGGGCGCGGCCGACGGCGATCAATCTGGCCTGGGCGATCGAGCGGATGCGACTCGTCGCAGCCGCCGACCATCACGATCCGGACGACCTGCGCGAGGCGCTGGCGAGCGCCGCAGGCGACCTCCACAACGCCGAGGTAGAGCGCTGCGTGCGGATCGGAGACGAGGGTGCCGAATTGCTGCGGGCCGGCGCGCAGGTGCTCACCCACTGTAACGCCGGGGCGCTCGCCACCGGCGGGTACGGCACGGCGCTGGGCATCGTCCGCTCGGCCCACCGCCGTGACCCCAGCCTGCACGTGTGGGTGGCGGAGACCCGGCCGCTGCTCCAGGGGGCCCGGCTGACCGCTTGGGAGCTCGACCAGGAGGGCATCGGCGCAACGCTGGTGACCGACTCGACGGCCGGCTACCTGATGGCGCAGGGCAAGGTGGACGCGGTGGTCACCGGGGCCGACAGAGTGGCCCGAAACGGCGATACCGCGAACAAGATCGGCACCTACGCGCTGGCCGTGCTCGCGCACGCCCACGGCGTCCCGTTCTACGTCGCGGCTCCGACATCGAGTATCGACACGACCCTCGAGAGCGGCGCCGGGATCCCGATCGAGCACCGCGCGCCGGATGAGGTTGCGGGGACCGCAGCCCCGGAGGGGTTCGGCGTGTACAACCCGGCCTTCGACGTCACTCCCGCCGCGCTGATCAGCGCGATCGTCACCGAGCACGGTGTCACCCGCCCACCCTTCGATCTTGTCTGATGACCTTCGCGCCGACCTGGCCGGGCTCGATCCGGACACCGCGGGGCGCCTGGAGGCGCTCGGATTCGATCCTGAGCAGCTGATCGCCTGGGCCGGCGCCATCGTCGGGGGACCGCAGCGAAACCGGGTGCGCGGCAGGGTCGAGCCACCCGCGCCAGACGACGTCTCGCAGCTTCCCCCCGCCGACTCGGAGCATGGACGGCGGCTGACCGAGCTCGGCCTGCAGGCGATCGCGGCCGGAGAGTTCGCGATGGTGGTGATGGCCGGCGGGATGGCGACGCGGATGGGCGGTGTCGTCAAGGCGCTGGTGCAGGCGTTGCCGGGGCGGACATTCCTCGACCTGCGCATCGCCGAGCGCGACCGTTGGGTGAAGCGCACCGGTGTGCCGCTTCCGCTGTGGGTGATGAGCAGCCACGCGACCGACGCAGAGATCCGCACGGCGCTGCCACTCGGAAGCGACGTCGAGGTGTTCGAGCAATTCGTCTCGCTTCGGCTCACCCCCGCCGGGCGGCTCTTCCGGGATGCGTCAGGCAGGCCCAGCGTGCACGCCACGGGCCACGGCGACCTCCCCGACGCGCTGCGGCGAAGCGGGATCCTGGACCGTTTCCTGGCCGGCGGCGGCCGCCACCTGCTGATCGCCAACTTGGACAATCTGGGCGCGGGCATCGACCCCCGGCTGCTGGGCTGGCACATGGAACAGTCCCAGCCGTTGACCGTCGAGGTCGCGGCGAAGGAGAGCGGCGACAAGGGTGGCATCCCGGTGCGCTGGGACGGACGTCCCGTAATTCTCGAGGACTTCAGGCTGCCCGTGGGGTTCGATGCGGCGGCTGTCGACGTCTTCAACACCAACACGGTCACAGTGGACGCACACGCGCTTGCTGCGCTCGACATGGCGTGGACGTATTTCACCGTCACCAAGCAGGTGGACGATTCCCCGGCGGTGCAGTTCGAGCGCCTGATCGGTGAGCTGACCAGCGGCCTGGACACCGGTTTCGTGCAGGTGCCGCGCTCGGGGCCGGAGTCACGCTTTCTGCCCGTCAAGGACGACGTGGAGCTCGACCGTCGGCGGGTGGAGATCGCAAGCCGGATGGTGCGGATTCTGAACTGATCCCTCACCGGTGCGCGGACATGCGTGCGCCCGGCGGCGGCTAGCCTGGGCCATGCTGCGACCGGCCGACCTGCTTGCGCCCCAGGCCTGTGCGCTGTGCCTGTCCGGGCGGCTTCCGCTGTGTGCGCGCTGCCTGGCCTCGATGCCGCTGCTGACGGGGCCGGTGTGTGCACGCTGCGGAGAGCCGGCGGATGTCCCGGTGCGCGAGTGCCGAGCGTGTCGGGGCCGCCGCACCGGGTTCGAGACCGCGCGCGCCGCGGTCGACTACAGCGGCCGCGGGCGCGAGTTGGTGCACCGCTTCAAGGACGGCGGATTGCGTGGCCTGGCAGCTCACGCCGCAGCGCTGGTAGCGGTTGTTATCCCGCAGCCGCAGGTGGACGTGCTGACCTGGGTGCCGGCCGACCGCTGGCGACTGATCCGTCGCGGCTATCACCCGCCGCAGCTGCTGGCACAGGAGCTCGGCCTGCGCTGGGGGATCGAGTGCCGGGCGGTGCTCGAGCCGACGCATCGCCGCCGGCCGCAGCGTGGATTGGATCCGATGGCTCGGCGGGCCAATGTCCGCGGCGCGTTCCGGGTGATCGCGCCGTCGCCGCCGCGCGTGCTCCTGGTGGACGACGTCCATACGACGGGGTCGACGCTGACGGCGTGCTGCACGGCTCTGCGAGCCGCGGGCGCCGAACGGGTTGATTGCATCACGCTCGCACGCGCTTCCCAGACGGGTTCTCGATACCGGTAGAGCGAATACCACAATCTGGGGGAGCGGCACATAGCGGCCGTTGCTAGTGTCTCGTGCAGAATACGATGTCGAACGCGCTCCACGTCCACACCGCCGACGTGACGAGCCCGACTGTGGGCGCGCTGATCTCGCTCGCCCGCGACTTGCCCGGTGGGGTGCTGCTGGTCGTGGATGCGGAGGAGCGGATCGTGGTCGCCGAGGGTCGGGGGCTGGGAGATCTGCGTCGCGGCACCGAGCATGTGGTCGGCAGGAAGCTCGCCTCCGCGTTTGCGCCGGCCGACCGGCTTGTGTTCGAGCGGGCGACGCGGGTCGCGCTGCGGGGTGACCCCGAGGAGATGGTGGCAGAGACGCCTGACCGCAACACCATGATTCGCGCGTGGCCCCTGATCGACGGGTCCGGCCGTGTCACCGCGGGCGTCGTGCTGGCCCATGACGCGGTCGAGCCCGAGCTTTCGGCCGAGCGCCAGCGCGCCCTGCTCGAACGAGCCGGCCGGCTCGAGCGGCAACGGCGGACGGTGGGCGAGTCGGCCGGCGTGATCAGCTACCGGCTCGACGCCGTGACCGGAGAGTTCCTGGGCGTCGGCCCCGGCGTGGCGGAACTGCTTGGCTACGACGGTCCCGAGTTCCCCGGCGACTGGGTCTCGCACATCCACCCCGACGACCGCGGGCTCGTCGTCGACGAGCTCAGCGCCGCTGTCGGCCACGGCACCCCGTTTCGCCGCGAGTACCGGATGGTGCGGGCCGACGGGTCGATCGCATGGGTGATGGACACGAGCGCGCTCGAGCCGTCGGACGGGGAGCGGACACCCGCCCGGTTCGGGGTGGTGGCCGACGTCACCGAGCGAGTGCGCGCCGAGCAGGAGCTGCGCGAGGTCGAGTCGCGGTTCCGGCTGCTGGTCGAGCAGCTGCCCGCGGTCACCTACATCGACGACGCGGCAGGTCGTCCCCTGTACGTCAGCCCGCAGGTCGAGACCATGATCGGTAGCTCGGTCGACGCCTGGATGAGCGACTCTCGGCACTGGCTGACGCTGGTGCATCCGGACGACGTCGACCGGGCCGACTCCGGATACCAGCGGCTGCGCAGCGAGGGTGCCAGCTTCCGCGACAGCTACCGGCTCGTCACCGCGGACGGCCGCACCCTGTGGATCGACGACTACGCTGTCTGCCTGCGGGCCGCCGATGGGTCACGCCTGCGCGCGCAGGGAGTGATGTTCGATGTCACGGCCCAGAAGCGAGCCGAGCTGGAGGCTGCGGAGCGCGCCAAGCAGCAGGCTGCGGTCGCGCGTCTTGGCATGCATGCCCTGAGCCCTGCGGGCCCGGCCGCCGTGATGCACGAGCTGGCCGGCGCCGTGCTCGAAACCCTGCACACCCAGAGCGTGTCGGTGGTCGAGTTGGTGCAGGACGGGGCGGCCGGAATCGTTCGTGCCGTCGCCGGCAGCCAGTCCGCCGCCGTGGGTGGGGCGGTGGACGCCGAGACTGGATCGCTGCTGCGTGCGGCGCTTGTGGCCGAACGCGGACTGGTCATCGCCGATACCCACGACGAGCCTCGATACCGCCTGCCCCCCGAGCTCGGCCTGGCCGAGCCACGCAGTCTGGCTGCAGTCAGGGTTCGGCTGCGCGACGGCCTGTGGGGTTTGGTGATGTCGGGTTCGGACCGTGCGCGCGAGTTCAGCGAGGACGACATCGACTTTCTGCAGGCGATGGCGCACGTGCTCGGTGCCGCCGTCGAACGCGAACGGGCGGCGGCGGCGCTCGCGGCCAGCGAGGCGCGCCGGCGCGACGTGTACGCCGAGATGCTGCGGGCGGGCGACGCCGAGCGAAACCGGATCGCGGTCGAACTGCACGACGATTCGATCCAGGTCATGGCCGCCACGCTGCTCTCGCTCGACCGCCTCGAGCATGCCATCCAGGCCGGCGACGGCAGGCGCATGAGCGACGCGGTGCGAGCCGCCCGCGGCACGCTCGCGCAGGCCACCGAGCGCACCCGGCGGCTGATGTTCGAGCTGCGCCCACAGCTGCTCGAGGCGCAAGGGCTGCCGGCGGCGCTGCGGGCCCTGGTTGCGGGGGTCGCGGCCGACTCCGGCCTGGTCGCCGAGGTCAGCGCCGGCGTCGGACGCTACCCTGAGGCGCTCGAGGGTCTGGTCTATCGCACCGTCCACGAGCTGGTGACCAATGTGCGCAAACATGCGGCAGCAGCGCATTTGTGGATCACCGTGGTCGACCTGGCCGGTTGGCTCGAGGTGACCATGGCCGACGACGGAGCCGGCTTCGATCCGGTCGCGATCGGCGCCCGCGAGCGATCCCATCTGCACATCGGCCTCGACTCGGCGGCCGAGCGGGTGCGGCTGGGCGGTGGCAGCTTCCGGCTCGACTCCGCTCCCCAGATGGGGACGCTCGTGCACTTCCGGATGCCGCTCGCGTGCTCGGCGCGGAACGGGGTATGGTGTAGTTTCGGGAGGTCGTGCGAAGCGAAGGAGTGCCCATGAAATTGCAGGTGAAGGGCCGCAATGTCGACGTCACCGACGCGCTGTTCGGGTACGCCGAGCGAAAACTGGGCAAGTTGTCGCGTCACCTCTCCGACGAGAGCCGGTGCGAGCTGGAACTGGCCGTCGAGCACAACCCGAGCATCAGCTCACCGCAGGTGGCCGAGGCCACGGTGTGGACGAAGGGCCCGGTGCTGCGGGCCCGCGAGTCGTCGACCGACATGTACGCGTCGATCGACCTGGTGGCGGAGAAGCTCGAGCGGCAGGTCAAGCGCTACCGCGAGCGGCGCACCCGCAAGAGCGCCCACCACGCCGCCGTGCACGCGGGCCTGCCGCCGACATCCGAATCGCATCCTCTTCCAGACGAGGAGAACGCCGTGATCGTGAAGCAGAAGCAGTTCAACATGAAGCCGATGCCGCCCGAGGAGGCCGCCCTCCAACTCGAACTGATCGGCCATGACTTCTTCGTGTTCACCAACGCGGATTCGGACGAGGTGAACGTGATCTACAAGCGCCGTGACGGCAACTACGGCCTGATCGAACCCGCCCGTGACTGATCACTCGCCGGTCGGCCCGCTGATCATCGCGTGATGCGCCTCGACGCCTGCCCCGCGGGGGCGGGGCGTGTACGGCTCGTTGGTACCATCCAGTCGCAATGAGTGTGTTCAACAAGATTCTGCGCGCCGGTGAGGGCCGCACCCTGAAGCGGCTGGAGCAGCGCGTTCGCGAGATCAACGGCCTCGAGTCCGAGACCGAGGCGCTGTCTGACGACGCGCTGGCTGCCAAGACGGTCGAGTTCCGCGAGCGATACGAGAACGGCGAGGAGCTGGAGGACATGCTTCCGGAGGCATTTGCCTGTGTGCGCGAGGCGGCCAAGCGGTCGCTCGGCATGCGTCACTTCGACGTCCAGATGATCGGCGGCATGGTGCTGCACGAGGGCCGGATCGCCGAGATGAAGACCGGAGAGGGCAAGACGCTGGTCGCGACCCTGCCGCTGTATCTGAACGCGCTCACCGGTGTCAACGTGCACCTGGTCACGGTCAACGACTATCTTGCCCACCGCGATGCGACCTGGATGGGCCCGGTGTACGAGGCGCTCGGCGTCTCGGTGGGAGTGATCCAGTCGATGATGCCCGACGACGAGCGGCGGGCCGCGTATGCGTCAGACATCACCTACGGCACCAACTCCGAGTTCGGGTTCGACTACCTGCGCGACAACATGGCTCCCGCGCTCGAGCACACCGTGCAGCGCGGTCACTGGTACGCGATCGTGGACGAGGTCGACTCGATCCTGATCGACGAGGCGCGAACGCCGCTGATCATCTCCGGCGAGCCCGAGCAGGCCGCCGAGACCTACTACGCCTTCGCCCGAGCCGTCCGCGACCTGGCGCTCGAGGTGGACTACGAGGTGGACGAGAAGTTCCAGACCGCCGCACCCACCGAGGAGGGTGTGGCCAAGATCGAGCGCGCGCTGCGGGTCGAGAACCTGTACGCGCCCGAGAACGGTCAGCTGGTCAACCACCTGATCCAGGCCATCAAGGCCAAGGAGTTGTACCAACTCGACGACGAGTACGTGGTGGTGGAGGGCGAGGTCAAGATCGTGGACGAGTTCACCGGCCGCATCATGGAGGGCCGGCGCTGGTCGGAGGGCTTGCACCAGGCGGTCGAGGCCAAGGAGGGCGTGCGGATCCAGGATGAAAACGTGACGGTGGCCACGATCACCATCCAGAACTACTTCCGGATGTACAAGAAGTTGGCGGGGATGACCGGCACCGCGCACACCGAGGCCACCGAGTTCCACGAGATCTACGGGCTCGAGGTGGTGCCGATCCCGACCAACCAGCCGATGGTCAGGAACGACCAGAACGACCAGATCTTCCGCACCAAGGACGAGAAGTTCGCCGCCGTCGTGGAGGACATCGCCGAGCGCCACGCCTCAGGCCAGCCGGTGCTGGTGGGCACGATCTCAGTCGAGGTGTCCGAGCACCTCTCGCGCCTGCTGGAGCGCCGCGGGATCCCGCACGACGTGTTGAACGCAAAGAACCACGAGCGGGAGGCCGCGATCATCGAGCAGGCGGGCCAGGTGGGCGCGGTCACGATCGCCACCAACATGGCCGGCCGCGGCGTGGACATCAAGCTCGGCGAAACCGTCGCCGACCTCGGCGGTCTGTACGTGCTGGGTACCGAGCGGCACGAGTCGCGCCGGATCGACAACCAGCTGCGTGGCCGTTCCGGCCGTCAGGGCGATGCCGGCGAGACGCGCTTCTACCTGTCGGCCCAGGACGAGGTGATTCGCCTGTTCGCCGGCGAACGGATCTACAAGATCCTCGATTCCAAGATCGGGCCGGGCGAGGGCGAGCCGATCGAGCACTCGCTGCTCACGCGCCGGATCGAGGGGGCGCAGAAGAAGGTCGAGGAGTTCCACTTCGTCAACCGCAAGAACGTGGTCAAGTACGACGACGTGCTGAACGAGCAGCGGCGCCAGGTGTACGCGCGGAGGCGCGAGATCCTGGAGGGCGACGATCTGCGTGCACGCATCGTGGAGGGAGCCGAGGGCGAGGCGGGCTGGATCGAGGACGTGCTGGAGGCGGTGGTGGCCGTCCACACGCAGGGCGAGTTCGCCGACGAGTGGGACTGGGAGGGCCTGTGGGTGGCGCTGACGTCGATCTATCCGACTCGCATCCCGTTGGCCTCGATCGACCGTGAGCACACCTCCAAGGAGGACCTGCTCGACCGCATCTTCGACGACGCCGTCGGTTACTACGAGGAGCGCGAGCGGCAGTGGGCCTCGGTCGACCCCGAGCTGCCGCGCAACATCGAGCGCTGGATCACGTTGCAGGTGCTGGACGTCCGCTGGCGCGAGCACCTCGACAACATGGACTACTTCCGCCAGGGCGTCGGTCTGCAGGGGTATGCCCAGAAGGATCCGCTGGTCGTGTACAAGACCGAGGGCACGGCGATGTTCGAGGAGATGAACGACCTGATCCGGCAGGAGGTCGTGCGCAACCTGATGCACGCGGAGGTCAAGCTCGACGAAGCCGAGCGGTTCGAGCACCAGCCCGAGCGGCACGACCAGCTGCACTACCGGCATGAGGATGCGGCCACCCTCGAGGCTCTCGCCGCGGACCAGCAGCCGACCTCCAACGGCGAGTTCCCGGCCCTGCCAGAGGTGGAGCAGCGGCATCTCGACCCCCAGAAGGACGTCGGGCGAAACGAGCCCTGCTGGTGCGGATCGGGCAAGAAGTACAAGCGGTGCCACGGGGCATAGAGGTGGCCTCTTCCAACGGGAACGAGCCCCGCTCGCTCGACGACCTGAAGGCGGCCGCCGAGGAGATCAGAGCCCAGCTTCACTGGGTTCGTGATTACCTTTGACCCGGATTCACTGAACGCGCGCAAAACCGAGTTGGAGCAGCGCACCCTGCAGCCCGGGTTCTGGGACGACCAGCGCTCCGCGGCCAGGGTGTCCGCGGAGCTTGCCCGAGCTCAGCGCCGCCTCGACACGTACGCAGCGCTGGAGTCGGAGGCCGGCGAGCTGCCGGGCATGGTCGAGCTGGCGGCCGACGACCAGGACTGGAAGCGCGAGCTCGAGGCGGCGATCGACCGGCTCTCCAAGGAGGTGGCCCGGCTGCAGGAGGAGGCGCTCTTCACCGGGGAGTACGACGCCGGCCCGGCCGTGGTCAGCGTGCACGCCGGCGCCGGCGGCACTGACAGCCAGGACTGGGCGGAGATGCTGCTGCGCATGTACCTGCGCTGGGCCGAGAATCGGGGCTACAAGGCCGAGCTGATGGAGGCCACACCGGGCGAGGAGGCGGGCATCAAGAGCGCCACCTTCACGCTCACCGGGGACAACGCCTACGGCATCATGCAGGCCGAGAAGGGAGTCCACCGGCTCGTCCGCCTGTCCCCGTTCGACTCCGCCCATCGCCGGCACACGAGCTTTGCCCAGGTGGAACTGGCGCCGCTGGTGGACGACGACGTAGAGGTGGAGATCGACGAGTCCGATCTGCGCATCGACACCTACCGGTCGCAGGGCGCCGGCGGCCAGCACGTGAACAAGACCGACTCGGCCGTGCGGCTCACGCACCTGCCCAGCGGGATCGTCGTGCAGTGCCAGAACGAGCGTTCGCAGCTGCAGAACAAGGCTCAGGCGATGCGGATCCTCAAGTCGAGGCTGATCGAGCGCCAGGAGGAGGAGCGGCAGGCGGCGCTCGCCAAGGAGCGCGGCGAGGCACAGGACATCTCGTTCGGCAGCCAGATCCGCTCGTACGTCCTGCATCCCTACACGATGGTCAACGACCACCGCACCGAGCTCAAGATCGGCAACGCACAGGGCGTTCTGGACGGCGATCTGGACGGCCTCATCCACGCCTACCTGCTCAAGCGTGCGGCCGGTGGATGACCCGTCGTCCGACTTGTGCCGAACGCCGATGGTTGCGCCTGAACTTGCGCGCACTCGTTTGCGCGCGTCCGACCGGGGCGGTACCCTGACTTACCAGAGCCTTTCGCGCCCGGTAGCGCGATCCACGCGCCGATGACCGACGACACACAGCTCCACGAGGCGTCCCCAGCCGCGCCCACACCGACCCTCGATGCTCCCGCGAGCGAGCCCAACCGCGCCCCGGCATCGGCGATGATCCTGTTGAACGCCGTCACCAAGGAGTACCCGGGCGGCGTGATCGGGCTGAGCGACGTCTCGATCCAGATCGACAAGGGCGAGTTCGTGTTCCTCGTCGGTCCCTCAGGATCCGGCAAGTCGACCTTCATCAAGCTGCTGCTCAAGGAGCTCGACGTCACCTCGGGGGAGCTGATCGTGGGCGGCAAGTCGCTGCCCAGGCTGCGCCGTTCCAAGGTGCCCGTGCTGCGACGCAACATCGGCTGCGTGTTCCAGGACTTCAAGCTGTTGCCCAACCGCAACGTGTACCAGAACGTCGCCTACGCACTGCAGGTGCAGGGCCGGCCGCGGGCCGACATCCGCAAGAAGGTGCCTGACATCATCGGCCTGGTCGGGCTGGCCGACAAGAGCGACCGCTTTCCGCACGAGCTTTCCGGCGGCGAGCAGCAGCGGGTGTCGGTGGCGCGTGCGTTCGTCAACCATCCGCCGCTATTGATCGCCGACGAGCCGACCGGCAACCTG
The DNA here is from genome assembly GCA_038230835.1 of Gaiellales bacterium. Classification (GTDB taxonomy): domain Bacteria; phylum Actinomycetota; class Thermoleophilia; order Gaiellales; family JAICJC01; genus DASUHT01. The sequence continues at coordinate 38,095 of JBBRMM010000004.1, read as the reverse complement.
GATCCGGACACGTCGGTCGGCATCATGCAGCTGCTGTATCGCATCAACCGGGCGGGGACGACCGTGGTCATGGCCACCCACGACCGGGAGATGGTCGACAAGATGCGCCGCCGGGTGATCCAGCTCGAGGACGGCCGGGTCGTGCGCGACGACCGCCGCGGGGGGTACCAGGCGTGAAGTGGCGCTTCTTCGTCGCCGAGGCGCTGAACTCGATCCGCGGCAACGCCGCGACCACCCTCGCGGCGACGGTGACAGTGCTGATCGTGACCTTCCTGCTCGGCGTCTCGCTCACGGTCGGCAAGTGGGTGTACGACTACACCGTCGGCGTACGCAGCCAGGTGACGGTGAAGGCGTACATCTCCAATACGGTCGGTAACGACCCGACGGCGCGCTCGGAGGTGGCCAACGAGATCAAGGCCATCCCGTATGTCAAGGGCTATACCTACATCACTCCCGCAGAGGCGAAGGCGCGTCTCGACCCGTCGCTGAGAGCTGCGATCGACGCTCTACAGTACAACCCGCTCCCCCCGGAGTTCGCGATCACCCTCACCGACCCCAACAAGGCCTCACAGGTCGAGGCGGCGGCTAAGAAGATACCGCAGGTTGCCGCCTGCGGCTCGACGCCGTGTGTGGAGTACAACGCCCAGATCACCGGCCGCGTGCTCCGCTACACCTGGATCATCCTGATCTTCGTGGTCAGCCTGGTGGTGTTGCTGGGGGCGGCGGCCGTCGTCCTGATCACGAACACGATCCGGTTGTCGATCTTCTCTCGCCGCCGTGAGATCGAGGTCATGAAGCTGGTCGGCGCAACCAACGCATTCGTCCGCCTTCCGTTCATGCTCGAGGGGATGATCACCGGCTTCGTGGGGTCGCTCGCGGCATTGGGGCTGCTGGCGGTTGTGTACTTCGCGCTGGAGAGCATCCGGTACGGGTTGACCGACCCCGTGCGCTCCGTCGGCGTCGTGCCCCTGGTGGCGATCCTGGCCTCCTTCGGCCTCGTGCTGGGCGCGATCAGCTCGATGTTCACGTTGCGTCGCTTCCTCAAGGTCTGACGGCGCGGGCCGATCGACGCGCCACTGGCATGCGTCGTCGCCCGGCGGGGACGCACGTCCGTTGCCGAGCCGCTGTTCGAGCCTGGTGCCGCGCTGAGCCTCGGCCGCCGGGGAGTCGCCGCGTCCCCGGGTGAGCTCGTCCTGGTACTTCCTCGCCCGCGGGGCACGGCTCAGCTGCTCGAGATTCTCGGCTCGCCGGACGACATCACAAACGTCATGCACGCCGTCGCCGCGGAGGCCGGCGTCGCCCGGCCGTGGCCCGAGGCGGCGCTCGAGGAACTGCGGGCGCTGCCGCGCGACCCGCTGCCTGACGACCCTTCGCGGGTCGATCTGCGCGACCTGCTCACGTTCACCGTCGATCCGGTGCGTGCCAGGGACTTCGACGACGCACTCTCGGTGGTGGGCTCGGACGCGTCCACGGTCGTCTACGTCCACATCGCCGACGTCGGCGCATTCGTCCCCGCGGGCGGGGAGGTGGATCTCGAGGCCGACGAGCGCGCCACCTCGGTGTATCTGCCCGGCCGGGTCGATCCGATGCTGCCCGCGGCGCTCTCTGATGGTCTGTGCAGTCTGATCCCCGGCGTCGACCGGTACACACTGACGATCGAGCTCGGGCCGGGACCGGCGATCGAGATGTACCGCAGCGTGAGCCGCAGCGACCACCGGCTGACCTACGCCGAGACCGATGCGCTGCTGGCCGGCGGCGGTGATGCGCCCCCCGCGCTGCGAGCCGCGGTGCTGACCGCCGGCGCCGCGGCCGGCCGGCTTCGGGAGCGCCGGATGGCGGCCGGGGCGCTCGACCTCTCGACGCGCGAGATCGAGGTCGAGATCGCCGACGGCGCGGTCGTGGACGCACGTGTGGAGTCGGACACGCCGGCGCAACGGTTGATCGAAGAGTTGATGGTGCGGGCCAACGAGGGTGTGGCCGAGCTGTTGGCGGCCGCACGCGTACCGGCGCTCTTCCGAGTCCACGAGCCTCCGGAGGCGTCGGCGCTGGAAGCGCTGGTCGAGCGGTTGGAGGCACTCCAGGTGGCCACTCCGCCGGTGCCCGACGATCTCCACACGGGGCCGCCGAGCGGGCGTTTCGCGGGCGCTGTCTCGGCCGCCGTCGACCGCCGTCTGAAGGCGACCGGAGGGCGGGGCACGGAGGCTCTCATCGGACTGCTCCTGCGGTCGCTGCGGCAGGCTCGCTATCACCCGCAGAACCTCGGTCATTCGGGTCTGGCGCTCGCCGCCTACTGCCACTTCACCTCGCCCATCCGCCGTTACCCCGACATCGTCTGCCATCGCGCCCTGCTCGCGCACCTGGGCATCTCGGAGCCGGCGCCGGTGGACGGCCTCGAGTTGGCGGAGCTGGCCGACCACACATCCGCCCGCGAGCGGGAGGCGGCTGTGCTCGAGCGGCGCGGCTCCGACATCTGCCTCGCCCACCTCCTCGACCGGCAACTGTACGAGGCCGGGTGGGACTCGGCTTTCGACGGCGAGGTGGTCGGGCTGATCGCGGGTGGGATGTTCGTCCGCTTCGGTGACGTGTTCGAGGGTCTGCTGCCGGCTCGCCTGCTCGGATCCGATCGGCTGGTGCTCGACCCGCTGGGTGTCGCTCTGGTGGGTCAGCGCACCGGTCGCCGCGTGCGCCTGGGCGACCCTGTGGACGTTCGCGTGCGGTCGATCGACCGGTTGGCGGGCAAGGTGCTGCTCGAGCCCGCCGCCGGCTGATGCATCATGTGTCGATGTTCCGAACCAGGCGGCGGACTCGGTGGCGGCGGTGGGCGGTGGCGGTGGCCGTGGTGCTGGTCGCGGCGGCCGGCACCGGTGGGTACTTCCTGCGATCGACCACCCCCACCCGGGCCAGCGAGTCTGGCCCCGATCCGCTCGCCACGGCGCGGACGTACGTGCACGCATGGCAGAGCGGCGACTATGCCACGATGTACGGGCTGCTCTCCCGCGGATCGCACCACCGGATCGGGCTCACGGCGTTCGAGCACGACCTGGGCGTTGCGGCGGCCACGGCCGGCGTGCGCACGCTGACGGTGCCCGGGGCGCCGGTCATGGCGGGCGCCTCCGCTGTGTGCCGGATGGTGGTCACGTCAGCGCTGTTCGGAGTGTTCGACGAGACGCTGCGGCTACCGCTCATGCGCGCGCCGCATGGGTACCGCGTGACCTGGGCGCCGAACCTCGTCTTCCCGGGACTGCTTCCCGGTGAGCGGCTGGCGCGCCACGCGACCGCGCCGCACACCCGCGGCCGGATCCGAGCCCGGGACGGCACGGTGATCGCGAGCGGGCCGGCCTGGGCGCGTGTGTACCCGCTCGGCTCCGCCTTCGCCGACGTGACCGGCTACACCCGCCCGCCGACGCCCGCCCAGGCGCTCGCCCGCGTGGCCACAGGCTGGCCGCCGAAGCTGGTCTTCGGCCAGGGCGGGCTCGAGAAGTCGCTCGACGCGGCGCTCGGTGGCCGGCCGCGGGTCGATCTGGTCGCCGGGTCGCCTGGGTCGGCCGAGCGGCTGCTCGTACGTCGCCCGGGGCGACCACCGCACGATGTGACGACGACGCTCCAGGTCTCGATGCAGGAGAGCGCCTCGGCTGCGCTGGCGGGGCGCTACGGCGGCGTGGTCGTGCTGAACCCCAGGACCGGGGCGGTGGAGGCCGACGCCGGCCTCGGCATGGACGCGCTCCAGCCGCCCGGCTCGTCGTTCAAGACCATCACCGCCTCCGCCGCGCTGACCGCGTATGTCGCCCGACTCACCAGCACGTACGCCTACGCGCATTCGGTGACCCTGGACGGCTGGACGCTGCACAACTTCCACCACGAGTACTGCGGCGGGTCGCTGATCCTCGCTTTCGCGCAGAGCTGCAACTCGGTGTTCGCCCCGATCGCCGACCAGGTGGGTGCGAGGCGGCTGGTCGCGATGGCCTCGGCGTTCGGGTTCAACACGCCGCCCACCATCGGCTACCCGCTGCCGGAGAGTGTGACCCCCAGCGCATCCACCCTCACGTCCGATCTTGCCGTCGGCGTCGCCGGGATCGGTCAGGGCGGGGTGGATGCGAGCCCGCTGCAGATGGCATCGGTGGCGCAGGCGATCGGGTCGCACGGCCTGCTGCGCCCGCCGTACCTGATCCACGCCCCGCACGCCTACGCCGACCGAGCGCCCCCGCGGCGGGTGCTCAGCCCGCTGGTGGCGACGCAGCTCCGCACGCTGATGGAAGCCGTCGTCACCGAGGGCACGGGCACCGCGGCGGCCCTGCCCGGTGTGGTGGTGGCCGGCAAGACCGGTACCTCCGAGGTCGGGCTGAACACCCCGACCGATGCGTGGTTCATTGCGTTCGCGCCTGCCGACGACCCGCGCGTCGCAGTGGCGGTGCTGGTCGTCGGGGGTGGGGTGGGAGGCGAGGTGGCGGCGCCGATCGCGCGCGAGGTGATGGCCTCGGCGCTGGGTTTGTAGTGCGCGCGCTGGTGCTCGACATGGAGGGCGTGCTCGTGCTCGACTGGCAGCCGATCCCCGGGTCGCCGGGGGCGGTGGAGCGACTGCGGGTTGCTGGCGTCGAACTGGCGATCCTCACCAACACCACCGGGCGGTCGCGGACGGAGATCGTCCAACGGCTGCATGCGGCCGGGATCGAGTTCACGGCCGAGCGGATCGTGACCGCCGCGTCGGCCACCGCCGACCACCTGCGCGCCCATCACCCGGGGGCGTCCGTGCACCTGCTCGGTGAACCGGGCGCGATGCCCGAGTTCGCCGGGCTCGAATTGGTGGACGACCCGGCGGCGGCCGGCGTGGTCGTCATGGCCGGGCCGGACGACGGGCTCACCTACAGCCGCCTCAACGCGGCGTTTCGCGCCGTGCTCGGTGGAACGCCGCTGGTCGCCATGCAGCGGAACCGCTGGTGGCCGACGGCCGCCGGCCCGGCGATGGACGCGGGCGGCTACGTCGCGGCGCTCGAGTACGCATCCGGCGTCGCGGCGACCGTGGTCGGCAAGCCGTCGGCCGACATCTACCGCGCGGCGCTTCGGATCTGCGGAGCGGTTGCCGCCGACGCGTTGATGGTGGGCGACGACCTGGTCAGCGACCTGCGGCCGGCGGCCGCACTGGGCATGGCGACCTGTCTCGTCCGCACGGGCAAGGGTGCCAGCTTCCGACCCGCACCGGGCGAGGTGACGCATGATCTTCCCGATCTGGCGGCACTGGCCGGGCGCCTGCTATCGTAGGCGCCGCCATGGACATGCGCAGCCCAGACACCTTTCAGCTCGCGCTGCTGCGCCATTCCATCTCGCGCGTCTCGCACTGACGGGGGCCTCCGACGGGAGAGGTGCGCCCATTTCCGGGTGTGCCGCCCGCCAACGCCCTGACCCACCCCGTCATCGAAGGATCACATGAACGCGCGAACGCTCTCCATCTTCCGGCTCTACCAGCTCTTCAACGGCATCATCTTCACCGGCCCGATCTGGGCGGTGTATCTGCTCTCACGCGGCTTCTCGCTAACGCAGTTCGGAGTGGTGGAGGCGTGTCTGCACATCGGCATGCTCTCGGCCCAGGTGCCGACCGGGGCGCTGGCGGATGCCCTCGGCAGGCGCCGGTTGCTGGTCGCCGCCGGCTTCTTCACGGCGGTCGGCGAGCTGGGCTATGTGTACGCCCCGGGTTTCCTGCTGGTGTGCGTCGCGGGTGCGGTGCACGGGGTGGCGTTCGCGCTTCGCTCGGGCGCCGACGAGGCATACCTGTTCGACTCGCTGGCACACGACGACGCCGAGGCCCAGTTCCCGCGCATGCTGGGCGGCATGTGGGCCGTGTTCCAGTTGGCCGGGGCGGTCTCGTTCCTGGCCGGCGGCGCGATCGCGCACTACTGGTCGCGGCCGCTGGCGTTCTGGCTGACCGCCGGCTGCGCGCTGGTCGCGAGCTTCATCGCCACCCGGCTGCCCGACGACGCTTCCGAGCACAGCGCCGGCCACAGCGTGCGGGTGGCCGCACGCGGGTTGGTCGCCCTCCGCCGTTCGCCGAGACTTGCCGTGCTGACCGTGGCGTGGAGCGTGTACTGGGCCGGGATCACCACCTGGTGGTTCTACGCCGCGCCGTTCTTCGAACGTCGGGGTGCGTCCGACCTCGTGCTCGGCCTCGTGCTCGGCGCGGCGATGCTCGCGGGGTCGGGGATGAGCTGGCTGAGCGGGCGGCTCTCGGCGCGTGTCTCGGTCACCGTGACCGTCGCGGCGTGCACGGCCGGGGCGGTGATCGGATTGATCCTCGGCCCCGCCCTGCCCGGTCTGGCCTCGCCCATCGTCGTCATGCTGCTGGTCGCCGGGCTCCCCGATGCCGTCTACGTCACGTTGTCCAGCTACCTGCAGCGGAACACTCGCTCGGAGTTCCGCGCCACCTCGATGTCGATCGCCGAGGCGGTGTTCTCGATCCAGATGCTGTGGCTGTTCCCGCTGGTCGGTTGGATCGTCCAGAACCACGGCTATCGCATCGGCTACGGGTTGTGTGCGGGGCTGATCGCGCTTGCCGGCGGCATGTTCATCGCATCGCAGTGGCTCCCCGGCCTGGACGACGCGACCGAACCGGTGGCGGTCGGCAGCCTTTGATGGCGACTCGGCGGCCCTTCCCCCGTACCGGCCCTTCGTCGTCACGAGGACGTGCCGAATGTGTGCCCCGGTCCGTACGGAGTCTGACCCCGGGGTGGGGTCAGTGCAGGTCGCGCAGGATCTCGCGGGCGGCGTTCTCGCCCGGGCCACCCGTGATGCCGCCGCCCGGGTGAGCGCCTGAGCCGCACAGGTACAGGCCGCGCACGCCGAGCCGGTGGCGGGCCAGACCAAGCACCGGTCGCCAGGCGAAGAACTGGTCGAGCCCGTGCTCTGCGTGGTAGACGTGGCCATCTGGGAGGCCGAATTCGCGTTCGAGGTCGGCCGGGGTGCGGGTGACCCGCTCGGTGACCAGCTTCGAGAACCCGGGCGCGACGCGCTCGAGCTCGGAGACCGCGAGGTCTGCCACCGCGTCCGCCGGGGTGTCGGCGGGCACCCACTGCACGAGCACGCTCATACGATGGCCCGATCCATCCGCCTGGGACGGGTCGGCCAGCGTCGGAATCGTCGCCTCGAGCAGGGGATGGTCGCTGAGCCGGCCGTACTTGAAGGCATCGAACGCGCGCTCGACGTCATCGATGCCGGGGGCGACGACGATCCGACCCTGCAACTGCGCCTCGTCCTCGACGCCGTTGAAGCCGGGGAGGCCTGCCAGCGCCAGGTCGACGCGGGCCGTGCCGCCGGGAGTGCGGATGTTCCCCGCCCGCCAGCGAAGCTGCGGTCCCACCACCACAGGATCGACCCAGCGAGTGAGCACGGTCTTGGGATCGACAGCCGACGCCAGCGCCGGGGTCGCGATCTGCTCGCCGGAGGCGAGCTCGACGCCGGTCACGCGATCGCCCTCGGTCAACACCCGGACGACCTCGGCGCCGGTTCGCACATCGGCGCCCGCCTGCTCGGCTGCGGCGCGCAGCGCCCGCGCGAGTGCTGCGTTCCCGCCGCGCACGAAGACGGTTTGGCCGGCGGCTCCGCCGTCGTTGGCGGCCGAGTCGTTCAGCAGCACGAGAGCGGTGCCGGCCGACCACGAGCCCATGCCGGTGAACAGGCTGCCGCGGGCCGCCAGCGCGCCGCGCAGAGCATCGGTCGCGAACCATTCGCCGACGAAGTCGGCTGCGGCCATCGGCAGCGCGCGGGTCAACTCCCGCGCTTGCCTGGCCTCGAGCCCGCGGAAGGCGCGCCCGAGCCGAAGCGCGCCCGGCGCGTCCGAGAGCGCGGCGCGATCGAGTCGCGGCGGGGTCACCCGGTGCATCTCGCCGACAAACCCAGCCAGTGCGCGCACGTGGCGATCAAACGCAGGGTAGGCATCGCCGTCCTCGCGGGAGTGCACCCGCAGGCCGTCGGCCGTGCGTTCGGCGTCGCTCCAGAAGGTCAACGGCGGCCCGTCCGGCCGCACCGCCAGCATGCGCACGGGCGGGGCGATCAACCGCAGGCCGCGGCGGTGCAGGTCGAGGTCGTCGATCACGGAGCGCCGCAGGCGGCCGACCGTGTGCACCACGTCCAGGATGCCCCCGACCTCGTCACGCCGCTCGAGCACCAGCACCCGCCGGCCGCCGGCGGCCAGCTTCGCGGCGCACACCAGGCCGTTGTGCCCGGCCCCGGCGACGACCACGTCGTACCCGCTCACCGCTCGCTCCCGCGTTTGCACGCCTTCAGCAGCTCGAGCGCGGCGATCCGGCCGGGCGCGCCCATCAACCCTCCGCCGGGGTGGGTGGCCGATCCGCACATCCACAGGTTCCCGACCGGCGTCCGGTAGCGCGCCCAGCCCGGCACCGGGCGGTTGAAGAAGAGCTGCTCGAGCGACAGCTCGCCCTGGAAGATGTTGCCCTCCGACAGGCCGATGCGCTGCTCGATGTCCAGCGGCGTCAGCACCTGCTTGTGCAGGATAAGGTCGCGGATGTTGGGCGCGCGCTCGGCGATGGTGTCGATCACCGTCTCGCCGAAGGCATCGCGAGCGGCGTCGTCCCAGGTTGCGTCGCCGGCCAGGTGGTACGGCGCGTACTGCACGAAGCAGCTCATCACGTGCTTGCCCGGAGGTGCCATTGCCGGGTCGACGAGGGTGGGAATGATGGTGTCGATGTACGGCCGCGTGGACGGTCGCCCGTACTTGGCGTCGTCGTACGCCCGCTCCATGTAGTCCAGCGACGGCGAGAAGCTGATCGCTCCGCGCAGGTGCTCGCCCTTGCCCGGCAGGCAGGTGAAGTCGGGCAGGCCGTCCAGCGCCAGGTTCACCTTGCCGGACGAGCCGCGGAACTTGTAGCGGCGCACCTCGGCAGCGAACTCGGGGTCGAGCACGCCCGGTTCGAGCAGGTGTTCGAAGGTCACCCGCGGGTCGGCGCTGGAAAGCACCGTGTCGGCCTGCAGTTGCTCGCCGGATTCGAGGGTGACGCCGGTGGCCTCACCCCCGCGCACGTCGATCCGCGCAACCGGCGCCTCGGTGCGGATCTCCGCGCCCAGCGAGCGAGCGGCCGAGGCGATCGCCAGGCTGACGCCGCCGGTGCCACCGCGGGGGATGCCCCACGCCCGGAAGGCGCCGTCGATCTCGCCCATGTAGTGGTGCAGCAGCACGTAGGCGGTGCCCGGCGAGCGCACGCCCTGGAAGGTGCCGATGATCCCCGACGCCGACATGGTGGCCTTCAGCGGGTCGGTCTCGAACCACTGGTCGAGGAAGTCGGCCGCGCTCATCGTCATCACCTGGATGAAGGTGTCCTTGAGCCGCCGCGGGAGCTCCTTGAACCGCCTCCCGAGAGGTGCCAGCGGCAACCACTCGAGCGGGTTGATGCGGCCTTGGTCGGGCGGCACCGCGGACAGGATCGGCTTGATGAATCGGGCCATGTGCACCATCAGCTGGCCGTACTCCTCGTACGCCTCGGCATCGGACAGCGACCACCGGCGCAGTTCGCGGACGGTCCGCGAATGGTCGTTCACGCGCCACAGGTAGTCACCGTCGAGCGGCGTCAGGGTGCCGTCCAGGGGCAGGATCTCGAGGCCGTGCCGGGGCAGCTCCAGCTCACGCACGATCTCAGGCCGAAGCAGTGACACCACGTAGCTGGCGACGCTGAAGCGGAAGCCCTCGTACACCTCCTCGGTGACGGCCGCGCCGCCCAGCACGTGGCGGCGCTCGAGCACGACCACCCGCATCCCGGCGCGCGCCAGGTAGGCGGCTGTGACCAGACCGTTGTGGCCGCCACCGATGATGATCGCGTCGTAGCGCTTGGACATGCGGGCGAGATGCTAGCCTCTGGCCGCCGATGTCGGTCGAGAGCCCCTTCCACGCACGCACCTCCGAGTACAACCGCGGCCTCGCCTGGGGAGACTGGGCGGGTCTCCACGCGGCGGCCGTATACGCCGACTTCCACGACATCGAGTACAACGCGATCCGTGAGGCGGCGGCGGTGATCGACGTCTCGCCGCTCCACAAGTACGAGCTGCGCGGGCCTGACGCAGCGCGTCTGGTCGATCGCGTGATCACCCGCGACGCGAGCCGGATCGACGTCGGCCAGGTGGTGTACACGCCGTGGTGCGACGAGCGCGGCAAGGTGATCGACGACGGCACGGTCGCCCGGCTGGACGAGACCGGCTTTCGGTGGACGGCCGCTGACCCCCAGTACCGCTGGCTGGGCATGAATGCGGCCGGCCTGGAGGTCGAGATCGCCGATCGCACCGACGAGGTGGCGGCGCTCGCCCTGCAGGGCCCGCGCTCCCGGGCCGTGCTCGAGGCGGCCACCGGGGAGGACTGGAGCGACGTCGGCTATTTCCGGCGTCGAGCCTCTGCCATCGGTGGTGTGCAGGTCGACGTCACTCGCACCGGCTACACCGGCGACCTCGGCTACGAGCTGTGGATTCCGGCCGGTCAGGCGCTCGAGGTATGGGACGCGCTGTTCGCTGCCGGCGAGCAGCACGGGATCCGGCCGGCCGGAATCCGGGCGCTCGACGTGGCCCGCGTCGAGGCGGGCCTGATCCTGATCGAGGTCGACTACACGAGCGTTCGCCATGCGATGGCGGCCGACCACGAGTACACGCCCGGTGAGATCGGGCTGGGCAGGCTGGTCAGCTTCAGCAAGGGCGACTTCGTCGGCCGCCGCGCGCTGGAGGCCGAGCGCGAGCGCGGCGGCCCGGCTCGCCGGCTGGTGGGGATCGAGATCGACTGGCACGGGATCGAGGCCGAGTTCGCCCGCCACGACCTGCCGCCCGCCGTCTCGGCGCTCGTGTCGCGCGACCCGGTGCCGCTCTACGCCGGGCGCGGCCCGGCGTGCCGTCAGGTCGGTCGCGCGACCAGCACGTCGTGGTCGCCGACGCTCAAGAAGATGCTCGCGCTGGCGTCGGTCGGGCCCAAGCACGAACCGGTGGGGACGCGGCTCGAGATCGAGTGGACGGTCGAGGGTGAGCGGGGCCGGGTGGACGCGACGGTGGTCGAGCTGCCGTTCCTGGATCTGCCTCGCCGCAAAGCCTGATGAGCGCGCCGCGCAAGCTGCTTGCCGAGAACCGTCGCGCGCGCCACGATTTCCACATTCTCGAGCGGATCGAGGCCGGGATCGCGCTCAGCGGCACCGAGGTCAAGTCGCTGCGCGACGGCGGCGGGAACCTGCGCGAGAGCTACGCCATGCTGCGCGGGGGCGAGGTCTTCCTGGTGGGCGCGAACATCGCGCCCTACAAGCAGGGCAACATCCAAAACCACGAGCCGCTGCGCGACCGCAAGCTGCTGCTGCACCGGCGGGAGATCGAGAAGCTGGGGTCGCGGGTGGCAGAGCGCGGGAATACCCTGGTGCCGCTGGCGCTGTACCTGTCCGGCGGCCGGGTGAAGCTCGAGCTCGGCCTGGCCAAGGGCAAGGAGGGCGTCGACAAGCGGCACGCAATGGCCGAGCGGGATGCCCGCCGCCAGATCGATCGGGCGCTTCGCGACCGTGAGCGTGGCGGACGGCGTTAGACAGGCGGCTCGGGCTCTCCGCCAAGCGCACGCACCAGAACCGCCACCAATGCGGAGCCGGCCGCCAGGATGATGCCCGCTCCGGTGCGCCCGGCCGCCGCCAGGCCGAGCCCACCGACCGCGAAGATCGCGAATTCGAGCAGCAGCCGGCCGGGGTCGGTCAGCCTGCGCGCCGCGCGAGGAGCGACCAGGGCTCCCCAGACGACCGCCACCGCGGCGACTGCGGCGACCGCCAGCGCAACTCCCGGCGCGCCGCCCCCGGCAGCGTTCCAGCCCCACACCGCAACCGCCGCCAGCAGGCACAACTCGAGCGCGAACCGCAGCGCGAGCGCGGCGGAACGGGCGATCGGGAGCGGTTGCACGATGGCGGCATCCTAGGCCTCCAGGTCGATAGACTGCGCCTCCTGATGCGGCTCGAGGTGCGTTTCCAGGCGGTGCCGGTCGAGGGCGTTCGCGCCTTCCTGGAACCGCTCGGGCTCCGGTTCGACTGGGGTCCGGAGCTGGATGGGATCGGGTTCCACTGGCGGAAGCAGCCGCTCTCCGGCAGCGGAGTGCGGGCGACCTACTTCCCGGACGACGGTGACGGTCTGCTGGTGATCGAGACGGACGGCCGGGCCACCGTCACCGACGCCACGATGCAGGACGTGACGGCACGCTTGATGGCCGAGCGGTTCGAAGCAGTCTCGGTCTGGTGCGAGACGACCGGGCGCGGCGAGTACGCCGGGGGGCAGAGCGCCGAGCCGCCGGCGCCGGGAGCCGATCCGCCGGCGTGGTACTCGTAGATCCCCACGGTGACGATATCTTGACGGGCGCCGGCTACGGGTCCGACCGCACCACCAGCGTGTCGGCGATCTTGTCGTGGAGGCACTGCTTGCGCCTGGTCCACAACATCATCAGGTAGCCGATCAACAGCGTATAGGTGGAGATCAGCGTGGCGAAGTACCGGCCCGTCGCCCGGGCGAATCCGATGCGGTTTCCGTCCACGTCGGTCACCTTGATACCGACCGCACGCTGGCCCAGCGTGGCCTGGCGTGGCCCGCTCTGCAGGAGCGCGTTGTAGAGCCAGCCGGGCAGGTAGCTCACCAGTTGGATGAGGGCCTGTGCGCGTGCGCTCGGACCGCCGATCACGGTCCGGTGGCCGAAGGCATCCCGCCCCAGGTGGAGACCGAAGGTGTATCCGAACCCGAGCCACGCGACGAGTGCCGCGCCGACGACGGGTACCCCAATCACGAGACCGTCGATGAACGATCCTCCAGCGCGTCGCCAAAAGCCGCTGTACTGGAGTGACGCGGGTCCGCCGCTACTCGTCGGCTCCCCGCACGCGGGGCAGAACCCGGCTCCCTCGGGATGGAGAGCGCCGCAGGACCGACAGTACGGCACCGGTCAGCGGAGCTCGACGAGCGTGCTCGCGATCATGTCGTGCAGCGCGCGCTTGCGGGCGGTGAATGCGGCCATGATGAACCCGATCCCGAGGATGATCGCCGAGACGTACTTGGCGAAGTATCGCCCTGTCGCGCGGCTGAAGCTGAGTCTGCCGCCGGACTCGTCGGTCACTCGCATGCCGAGCGCCATCTTGCCCAGCGTCGCCTGCCGGACAGAGCTCTCCATCAGAGCGAAGTACAGCCAGCCGACAACCAGCCGGATGAGGAAGCCGCCGTTGCTGGCGTGATAGCTGGTCCCGCTTCCGCCCGAGCTGTAGCCGCTTCCGACTCCCGCGATACCGAGCACGATGCTGAGCGGGATGCCGACCACAAGGGCGTCGATGAAGAACGCGAGCACGCGTCGCCAGAAGCCGCCGTACCGCTTGGTACCGGCCGCAACCGCCGCCGCGCCGACGGCTCGCCCGCAGCTGGGGCAGAACTCGGCGTCGTCGGGATGCTGGGCACCGCAGTTTGGGCAGAACGCCATCGAAGCTCCTTAAGACGTCGGTTTGACGATCACGAGCGTATTCGCCACCATGTCGTGCAAAGCCTGCTTGCGCCTCGTCCATCCGGCCATCATGAAACCGATGTCGAGGATGAGTGCGGACAGCAGCTTGGCGACGTGCCGGGCGGTCGCACGGGCGAAGCTGATCCGGCCACCCTGGTCGTCGGTGACGACGATGCCGATCGCCATCTTCCCGAGCGTCGCCTGGCGGCGGGAACTCTCCATGGTTGCGAAGTAGATCCAGTTGGCGAGCATGGAGAGGAGGGTGAAGAGGATCACCCGCGGGGGGTCGAAATGGAAGTGGGTGACCGTCTGCCCGGTCTGCTGGTCGACACCTGTGGAACTCGAGAAGCCGCTACCGCCGGCGATCGCGACGATCACGTTGGCCGGCACCCCGATCGCCAGCGCATCGATGACGGCGGCGCCTGTCCGCTTCCAGAACCCGGCGTACCGTATGCTCGGCTCGACCGGCCCCAACATCGTCCCGCAGAATGGGCAGAACGTGGCGTCGTCGGCATGAAAGCCGCCGCAGGAGGGGCAGTATGGCACCGGCAGACGCTAGCAACCGCGCCGGTCGGCAGGTAGACTGTGGGGTACTCCACGGGGGCGCACTGGTTTCGACATGGTCGACTTTCGGGGAGAGTTGCAAGCCGAGGTTCCAGGTGGCCTCGTAAAATCCCTGGAAAACCGCAAGTGCGGAATCTGATCTCGCACTCGCTGCCTAAGACCTAGGCAGCGCGTCGGCCCCTCCAGCCCGCGGGAGGGATCGCCGGCGTCATCAGCGGGCTCGCTGGAAGGGGGAGCGCCTTCGCCGCCGACCGGGACTTCAAAGAGAGGCTAGTTCGCGCGGTGGCCCGTTCGGGGGCAGCCGCCGGGCGAATGTCAAACCCGGACTACGCTTGTAGACGCTCTCTTCGTGCGGTCATGGACGCGGGTTCGATTCCCGCCGCCTCCATTATTTGGCTCTGTGAGATGGTTTCAGGGGTCTGAGCGATCGGAACTTTTTCGCTGAGCAACGATGCGTAGCGCCTCGGCCAGGTCGTCCATGTTCAGGTGGCCGCAGGTGGCAGAGCGCAGAAGTCGTCTCCGAGATCGCTCCGATGACCAGAGGGTGCCGCACTGGGATGCCAATACCGGCGATCACGACGTGCTCCCACGCGGATCTGTCAGGCTGCCGTTGACGGCGTTTGGCGGGGAGAGTAGAGTGCGCTCGTGGCGAGGAGGGTCCCGCACCGTGTGTTTCTGGCAGTGGCGTGTGGCGTTGCCGTGGTGGGGCTTGCGACGGCGTGTGGAAGCAGTTCGTCGAGTCCCTCGACCACTGCTCCTGGTGCGGGTGGCGGGTCGTCGTCTACGTCTGTCTCGACGACGACCTCTGGTGGGGGAGGCATTTCGGGTTCGAGCTTTTGCGACGTTGCGCGCAAGTGGAAGGCGCAGTTGCCGAACGAGACGAAGGTGCTTACGAAGATCGGGAGTGGGCCAGCCTATGTGAAGGCGGCGTATACCAAGCTTGGGCAGGACTTCCAGGCGCTGATCGCGGTCGCTCCGTCGGATATCAAGCCGAGCATGCAGGTGCTTGACGCGGATTTCGTGAAGCTCAACGCGATCCTCGCCAAGGCCAACTACAACCTCATCGCGGCGGCACCCGAGTTGGCCAAGAACCGCCAACTGTTCAACTCGCCCGCGTCCAAAGCGGCGGAGAAGAAGCTCAAGGCGTGGGCCAACACCAATAGCTGCAACCTGTCGGGCGGCTGACCAACCTCGACCTTTCGACTGCGCCGGTTGGGCGCTGGGGAAGCAGTGGAGTTCGCCCAGAATCGCGAGTGGTCGTAGTGACGACGGCAGCGGAGGCACCGATCCATTACATCCTCTCGGAGTACGACTCGTGGCAGGCAGATCGCGGGACAGAGTGGGATCGGAATGCATTCGTGCTCGACCTCGCTCCCGACTACCTCCACAAAGCCGAGATAAGCGGCGGCCCACCCTACGGGCTGCTCGTTCCCAACGATGGCATCGATGGGCTGCTCTTGGGCGAGCGACACCAGACCACGTTCGTGAACTACCTGCGAATCTGCTTTGGCTGGGGAGGCTTCCCCGGCTGGTACATTGGCGAGCGCCCCGACTGGGCAATGCCACCACCCCACCCGCCCGACCTCATCACCGACCTGGCAGAGTCGCTGCTGCCGATCTGAGCCCTGTTCGCCCGCACACCGCTCACGCCACAAGCGGCCCCACGCTGAGGGATGGCACCACCGACCCAGGCTAGCGCCGTCCAACGTGCACGCGCAATGTCGATTGGCCGACGCCGCTCCGGAGGAACGGGGTCGGTGTAGGGTGCAGCGTTGAATCCAAGAGAGGAGTGAGTCAGGCATGAGCATCAACCGTTTTCCCTATCAGGACGTGATCCTTCGGCGTTTGCGTGCCGACGGCACGGCTTCGGTCGCGCAGATGTCTGCCGAGGTCGCGGCTCAGGGACTGCATGCGGCGGAGGGGCACGACTCAGCGGCGCTGCACGCGGCGATCGCTGAAAACGTCGATCACCTGGTGCACTTGGGGCTGGCCGAGTACACGAGTTCGGGTGGTGACCGGAGCGCGAAGTTGACGGCCGCTGGGGAAGAGGCCGCCGACTCGCTCCCCTAGGTGCCTGGCCGGTCCCGAAACGACGCCGGACGCGCTGGGGATAGTTTGGCGCACGAACCGCAAGTCACATAGGGCGTTCGGAACGAAGCGTGGATCAGCGCTTGGCTTTGGACGTGTTCAGGGCGACGGCGGCGCGAATGAGAGTCTTCAACGCCTCCTCGTCGATCCTCCCGTCCTCGTGGAAGTCGATGGCACGCCTTGTGTTGCCTTCAAGACTGGAGTTGAAGAGGCCCGAGGGATCCGGCAGAGCCGCCCCTTTGGCGAAGGTCATCTTCACGATGCTCTTGTACGTCTCGCCTGTGCTGATGATTCCGTGGTGCGACCACACCGGAACCCCTCGCCACTTCCACTCCTCGACGACTTCGGGATCGGCCTCCTTGACCAAGGCACGGAGCCGGCTGAGCATCTTGCCCCGCCAGTCGCCCAACTCCTTGATTCTCGCGTCTATCAGCTGAGACGGAGACTCGCCTGTCTGCGACCCGCTCTTCTGCATGCGCGTTTCTCCTCCTTGATCCCGAGGCTCGTGCACGAACGAGCTGGCGAGGCCCTAGAGCGGAACCCCGTTCACAATGTCCCACCCCTGCGTCTTCGAGATCTGCGCGCCGAGTGAGTTCAGGTACGTGTACGTCCAGGTGATCTGCGCGAAGTTGAGTGAGATGTTCTCGATGAGCCGATCTTCGCCCCCGGAACCGCCGCTGGACACCGACGAGATGATGAGATTTGTCAGCGTGTACTTGAGGAACACGAGCGGTGTCGCGCCGGCCTTGCGGTTCACGAACGTGGCCGACGGGATCAGCGTCCCGGCCGCACAGTCACCCAGGATCGGGAGAGACGCCTTGTCGACGTACTTGGTCAGGGACAGGTCCTGAAGGTTCGGATGACCGCCGGTGACGCCGCCGCTGTGGGTCGTGCCGGAGTTGGACTCGCCCCAGCTCCACGCCAGCACCTCGATCCAGTTCGGGTACGACGGGTCGGTGGACTCGCCGGGGATGCCCGCGAGCTTGAGGAACATGTCGATCGCCATCTCAGGCCTCCGGCGTCGTGATGTCGAGGGTGAACGTCGCGGTGCCGCCGGACGGTGCCGGATGCTGGACGAGGTGGTAGGAGCCGGACACTCCGGCGAATCGACCGGTGCCGCCGATCACCGCGAATGTCGCGTCGTCGAAGGTCGCCGGCCCGACGGCGGTGATCGTGCCCTCGGGAAACTCCAACTGGTGCAGGTGGGTGCCCTTGCCGCTGGTCGGCATCACCGACGCATCGAACGCGCCGAGATCGCGGCCGGCGGCATCCACGAGACGACCGGACGGAAGTCTCGGTGAGCCGATCGGTGGTCGCGTCCCAGGCCGGACGCCGGGCCATACGACCCGCCAATCGGCACCGTGGACGATCGTGGGCAACACGCTGGAGCGCTTCGCGGTTGCCCGATCGACTGCGACACCGGTCCCGCCGAACACCCCGACGGCCACCCCGGCTCGGGCGAGCAGCCCACGCCGGCTGGTGCGCCCGCTCACCACCCCACCGCCAACGCGCCCCGGTCAGCCTCGTTCATGATCCCCTCATTCCGTCGCGATATGGGACGAGACGGTCGAGACCTGGACTGATCAGCGACCCTCTCAGCCGCGAGCGTACATCATCGGGCTCCGGTTTTCCCCGTACACTGATGAGGCCATGGCTCTCTGCGCGCATTGCGGTCTGGAGAACCCGGACGGTTTTCGATTCTGCGGCAGCTGCGGTGAGCCCCTGACGGCGACGCCGCGGAGCGAGGAGCGGAAGGTCGTCACGGTGCTCTTCGCCGACCTCGTCGGCTTCACGAGCCGGAGCGAGCGCATGGACGTCGAGGACGTCCGCGGCACGCTCGCCCCGTACCACGCGCTGCTGCGCGAGCAACTCGAGCACTACGGCGGCACGGTCGAGAAGTTCATCGGTGACGCCGTGATGGCGCTCTTCGGCGCTCCCGTCGCCCACGAGGACGATCCGGAGCGCGCTGTTCGCGCGGCGCTCTCGATCCGGGCCGCGATCGACCGGTTGAACGACGCGGAGCCGGGCCTCGACCTACACGTTCGGGTCGGTGTCAACACCGGTGAGGCGCTCGTGGTTCTGGGCGCCGACGCTGCGCGGGGCGAGGGTATGGCCTCCGGCGACGTCGTCAACACCGCTGCACGTTTGCAGACGGCCGCGCCCGTGGACGGGATCCTGGTGGGCGAGACGACGTACCGAGCGACGGATCGCGCGGTCACCTACCGGCCCGCCGATCCGGTCATCGCGAAGGGCAAGTCACAGCCTCTTCCGGTTTGGGAGGCACTCGAGGCGCGGGCCCGCCTGGGTGTGGACGTCGTACTGCGGCCGACCACGCCGCTGGTCGGCCGCGACTCGGAGGTCGACCTGCTGCTCGATGCGCTTCGCCGCTGCCGTGCGGAGCGCGCCGTGCAACTCCTCACCCTGGTCGGGGTGCCGGGCATCGGCAAGAGCCGGCTCGTGTGGGAGCTGTTCGAGGCCGTCGAGCGCGACCCTGACTTCATCGTCTGGCGCCAGGGCCGCTCGCTGCCGTACGGCGACGGGGTGACGTACTGGGCGCTCGGTGAGATGGTGAAAGCGCAGGCGGGCATCCTCGAATCCGACACGGCCCAGGAGGCGCAGGACAAGTTGCGTGCCACCGTGTTCGAGCTCATCAGCGATCCCGCGGCGGCGGCGTGGGTCGAGGATCACGTGCGGGCGCTGGCCGGCTTGGAGGCGGCGGTTGCCTCGACCAGTGATCGTAAGAGCGAGGCCGTGGCCGCGTGGCGTCGATTCCTCGAGGCGCTCGCCGAGCGCCAGCCCCTGGTGCTGGTATTCGAGGACCTGCACTGGGCGGACGACGCGCTGCTCGACTTCGTCGATCACCTGGTTGATTGGGTGACCGGCGTGCCGATGCTCGTGGTCTGCACCGCGCGGCCGGAACTGCTCGACCGCCGCGGGGGCTGGGGCGGCGGCAAACGGAACGCGCTCACGATCGCCCTGTCACCGTTGGCAGACCGGGATGTCGCCCGGCTGATCGGCTCCCTGCTCGAGCAGGCCGTGCTGCCTGCAGAGACGCAGGTCACGCTACTCGGCGCGGCGGCCGGCAACCCGCTCTACGCGGAGGAGTACGTCCGCATGCTGATCGACCGCGGCCACCTGCGGCACGAGGGTGGCCGCTGGCAGTTCACGTCCGGAGCCGAACTGCCCGTCCCGGAGTCGGTGCAGGGACTGATCGCCGCGCGTCTGGACGACCTGCCGGCGGAACACAAGCGGCTCTTGCAGGACGCGGCGGTGCTGGGCAAGGTGGTCTGGCTGGGAGCGCTGGCCTCGATGAGCGGCACCGACAGGTTTGTGGTCGAGGATCGCCTGCACGCGCTCGAGCGTCGGGAGATGCTCCGCCGCGAGCGGCGCTCCTCGGTGGGCGGCGAGATCGAGTACGCGTTTCGCCACGTGCTCATGCGGGATGTCGCCTACGGGCAGATCCCTCGCGCGCAGCGTGCCGACAAGCATCGCCGCGCTGCGGAGTGGATCGAATCGATGTCGGAAGACCGTGAAAACGCCCCCGACATGCTCGCCCACCACTACTCGCAGGCGTTGGACTATGCACGCGACTCGGGCCAGCCCACGGATGACCTGGCGCGACGCACGCGGGTCGCCCTTCGTGACGCAGCCGAGCGAGCGGCTGCGCTCAACTCCATCGCACCGGCGGAGCGGCACTACCTCGCCGCGCTGGCGATGTGGCCGGAGGACGACCCCGACTGGCCGCTGCTGGTCGTGGCAACCGCGGACATCGGTCTGGGCGCGATCGGCGACGACCTCACCGAGGCTCTCGGCAGAGCCTGCGTTCGGCTGGAGGCCTCGGGCGATCTGGCTGACGCCGCCAAGGCGGAGATGCTGGCGGGCTTCCGCTACTGGAACGAGGCGATGAGCGACCGGTCGGCGGCCACCTTCGCGCGAGCCGGCGGTTTGCTCGAGCGAGCGGGGCCCTCACCGACGGTTGCGCTCGTCTCGACCCGGCTGGCGATCCACACCATGCTCCGAGGCGACTACGAGGCGACGATGGCACTGTGCGAACGTGCACTCGCAATCGCCGACGAGTTCGGGCTCGACGACATCCGCTCCCACGTGCTGAATACCCGGGGCGTGTCGCGTGTCATCCACCGAGGCGACCTCGGCGGCATCGCTGACGTCGAATCCAGCATCGAGATCGCGGAACGGCTGAACGCGGCCGTACTGATCATTCGCGGCTACAAGAACCTCGGCAGCACGCTCGCGGAGCTGGGCGAGCTGGGTCGCGCCACCGAGCTGGAGCGACGGGGGGCCGACGCGGCGCGGCGCTTCGGCGTGGAATTCCAGCTGCTGTGGTTCGAAACGGAGCTGGCCGTCCTGGCGTACTGGGAAGGCGAATGGGACTCGGCCGAGCAGACGTTCGCCCGCCTCGACCGGTGGGTCGCGGACGTCGGCCCGCACTACATGGAAGCCGCCGCTCACAGCTGTCGGGCGAAGCTACGAGCCGCTCGCGGCGACCGCCTCGGGGCACGGGCCGACATCGATCACGCGCTCGATTTCGCCCGGCGCTCGAACGAGTCGCAGATGCTCCTGCCGGCGCTCGCGGATGCGGCATTGATCGCCGCGACGGGAGTGGACGCCGACGCCGCAGCGCAGGTTTCTGACCTGTTCGATGAGCTCTCCGCCGCGACGGCGGACACCCAGGAGGGCAGCTTCTGGTCGGCTGAGATCGCGCTCGCGCTCGCCCTCACCGACCAAGCCGAACGGTTCCGCGGAGTGGCTGTGGAAGGACCATCGCGCTGGCTGGCAGTCGCCCTGCTGATCGCCGAGGAGCGGTACCTCGAAGCCGCGGAGGAACTGGCCGCCATCGGCGCGAGGCCGGAGGAAGCGCTGACCCGGGTGCTGGCCGCGCAGACGCTGATCGGCCATGGCCGCAGGGCCGACGGCGAGGCCGAGGTGCGCCGGGCCGTCGAGTTCTGGCACCGCGTGGGAGCGAGCCAGCAGGCCGCCATGGCCGAGGCGCTGCTGGCGCGCACTGCCTGAGCCAGGGCGGGCCAGCTCCGATCAGTGGAAACCCTTACCCGGATCCACGTTTCGCAGTACGCAGATATCGCCTGAATGCGCTCTCCAGGCGGGTACGGAACGTCGATGGCGGACGTATGGCGATCCGATCGAAGCGGGCGGGCTCCGCGGCATGAGCACGTCGAACACCTCGTTCACCCCCGATCCGAGATGGCTCGCCGCGTACCTGTTGATCGGCACGTTGATCCTGGTCGCATTCGTCGCCGTCCCGGCGTGGCGGATGTCCAACGACATCGCGCACGTCATCGACGGTCGGATCCACATGTACCAGCCGCATCCCCCACCGCTGCGGGGAACACCGCACGGCGTCACCACCGGGCAGAGCAAGCCGTGAGTCGCGACCGGCGTCGGATGACGGGTCTCCTTTGCCCTATCCGGTCGTACCTGCCATACTGGACCGGCACACCCCCTGTCGGGTGATGACCGCCGAGCAAGGTGGCCACCGACCTCTTGGGTGACGCTGGGTCGCAGTTTGCACGGTTCCCCCCAGGGCAGCCGCGTGCAGTGGACGGTCGCGACCGACGCCCTGGATCCTCCAAGGAAGGGAGCAGGACTATGTATGCCCTGATCCGTCAGTACGAAGGTCTCGACGCCAATATGCGCGAGACGGCTACCCGCAAGGCCAATGCCGAGCTGCGTCCGATTCTCGCCAAGTCACCTGGATTCGTCTCGTACGAGCTGATTCAGCTTGACGGCAAGGACGATGCGGTCACGTCGATCAGCGTCTTCAAGACGCGAGCCGACGCCGAGGCATCCAACACGGTGGCCGGGGACTGGGTTCGCACGAACCTGCCCTCGACGAACAAGCCGAGCAAGGTTGCTGGGGAGCTCGTCGCTCACTAGCTCCACGACCCCGGGGGGCGGCGCCAACGCGTCGCCCCCCAGGTGTCATTCCGGCGTGAGTGCAATGCTTACCCGATGCAAGGCGCGCACCCTCCTGACGGCGATCACGTCGAGGACGCCGATGGCTCCGAGGACGCTGGTGTGCACGAGGCCGAGGTCGAGTCGCGCTGGGAGGCCGGTCCGGCGATCGCGCTGGTCGTGTTCCTGCAGGTCGTCCTCGCGGCCGTCAGTCATTCGCAGGGCTGGAAGCTGTGGGGGCTCCCGTGGTGGTCGTGGCTGGTGCTGGCCGGTCCGGAGCTGCTGCTGCTGATCCCGCTGGCGTGGTCGCGACCGCGCCACCGCCTCGAGCAACTCGGCCACCGGCGCACCGTCGCGCTGGCATTGATCGCCCTGGTCAGCGTCGGCAACGGCATTGCACTGGCGGCGCTGATCGGCTCGGTGCTCAGCGGCCAGGAGCGAAACGGGGGCGAGCTGCTGTTCAAGGGCATCACGATCTGGAGCACGAACGTGATCGCCTTCGGCCTCTGGTACTGGGGTTTCGACCGGGGCGGCCCGATCCGCCGCCGCGAGCCTGATCCGCCGGCGCCCGACTTCCAGTTCCCCCAGATGGAGAACCCGCAGCTGGCCGAGCCGGGCTGGCATCCGCGGCTGTTCGACTACGTGTACATCTCGTTCACCAACGCGATCGCGTTCAGCCCGACGGACGCCATGCCGCTGACCCGCTGGGCCAAGGCGTTGATGATGGTCGAATCGGGCGCGTCGGCGATCACCGTGCTGCTGGTCGCGGCTCGGGCCGTGAACATCCTCAGGTAGTCCCACTCGCCCACCCGCTCGCCGGATTTGACCCCTCGCGCTCGGCGGTTGCGAGCACCCTCATGTCCGGCAGCGGATGAAGATGTAGTACACCCGCGGCGTGCTGATGGTGGATGCCGCCTTCACCGCCCATCCGGTGTCGCTCTCGGGCCAGCTGGCCACCACCTTCACTCGGTTGGTCGCGAGGTACCCGCCGCTCAGGACGTGATACCCGGCGGGGCATGACAGGTGAGCTGTCGCGTAGAAGCCGACCCCGGCGCCGCTCTTGGCTGCCTTGGTCACATAGATCGGTGGCGCGGCGCCACTCGACGCCGCACCGAGTGTGGCGGCCACGGCCGCCACCGCCACAATGGTCAGAACCGCTGCTAGCCGTCTCATCGACAGATCCTTTCGGGTGTATCGCCCGCCCAACGGGCGTTCAGAGGGCCGAACTGAGGGCAATGCTATTCGGGCGCTCGGCCGTCGGCCGGGCCATGCGGTAGCGTTGTGCGGTCAGTGCCAGCGAAAGGAGCACCATGTCAGCGGTTCGTTCGATCCACTCCGGTCTTGTGCACCTGTTCGCCGGCCTCCTGGTCGTCCAGTTCTTCCTCGCGGGCCTGGGCGCGTTCAAGACCGTGCACGACAAGCATTTCAACGATTCGAACTTCAACGCCCACGCGGCTCTGGGCACAGGGTTGACGGTGGTCGCGCTGGTGGTGCTGCTGCTGGCCGCTGCCGGGCGCTGGTCGCCGGGGGTCACCAAGCTCAGCGCGGCGCTGTTCGTTCTGATGGTGATCCAGAACCTGCTCGCGGGTTTCGGCGCCGACAACGCTCCCGCTGTCGGCGGCCTGCACGCCGTGAACGCCGTGCTGATCACCGGTGTCGCCTATCTACTGGTACGTGCCGCGCGGCGGTCGGTGACGCCCGCGGCCGCCGTCTGACGACCTACGCGTGCACAGCCTGACCGGGTGCTGCGTAGTGCACCTCCGACGCTTGGCGGATCGCCTCCAGGGCCTCGTCCTGCGTCATCAGGACGCTGGTGGTGAACCTGGTGAAGGCGCCGCTGGACGTGATGGCGATGGCGACGCTGGCGGCGCTGATGTTGCTCGGTGCCTCGATCAGCGCGAATCCGTCCTCCTCGCCGAACGCATACCACAGGTTGTGCAGCTTGCAGCCGTGTGCCTCGAGGATCTTTGAGACCGCCTCTTGGCGGTTCTCGGGGCTCCTGACGAGGGCTGACCACGTCTCCGCGGCGTAGCTGAACCGGGACATGTAGAGGGGCATGGAGTCCGTCCTTCCTCGTAGCCGGTATCGGTGCACCGATGCTCCCACTTTGTGGCGAGAGATGCAAGCGGCTTTCCTCACCCGGTCGGTACCGCTTTCGGGTGAACTTGCAAACAGTTCCGTAACATATGGGGAGGTGCTGCGTGGTTGAGGTGTAGGGCGGCATTGAGTCGTCCAGACTCCCCGAAAGGATTGACCCGAGATGAAGCTCCTCGATCGACGCACCACACGGCTTGGCATGACTCTGGCGATCGGCATCGGCGCCTACGCGGCGCTCGCGCCGTCGGCGGCCATGGCCTCGACCGTGCCGACGTGTGACGGCCACCGGGCCACCATCGTCGGCACCGCCGGCAGCGATGTGATCTTCGGCACGCCGGGACCAGACGTGATCGTCGGGCTGGGCGGCGGAGACCGCGTGTACGGTGGTGGCGGCGACGACATCATCTGCGGCGACGGCGGATCCGACCACC
Source organism: Gaiellales bacterium (assembly GCA_038230835.1). Taxonomy (GTDB): domain Bacteria; phylum Actinomycetota; class Thermoleophilia; order Gaiellales; family JAICJC01; genus DASUHT01. Next base: position 13,513 of record JBBRMM010000004.1, on the reverse strand, counting down.
TGGTCGGTGGCAACGGCAACGACGTCATCGTCGGCGGCGCCGGCAACGACACCGTGCAGGGCGGGGACGGCTCCGACCTGGTCGCCGGTGGCTCCGGCGACGACAACCTGCAGGGCAACGCGGGCGACGACACGCTGCAGGGCGGGATCGGCTCGGACACGCTCGCCGGGGGATTCGGCGACGACAACGAGGTCGGCGGCTCCGGCAACGACAACATGTCGGGTGGCGAGGGCAACGACAACCTGCAGGGCGACGACGGCAACGACACGATGCAGGGCGGCGACGGTTCCGACTCCCTGTCGGGCGGCACCGGCGATGACACCGAGAACGGCGACGGTGGCAACGACACCCTGGCCGGCGGCGACGGCACCGACAACCTGAACGGCGGCGACGGCACCGACAGCGTCGACGGCATCGACGGCTGAGTCGACCTGCAACTCCACCAAGCGACGGCCGCTCCCCCGGGGCGGCCGTCGCCGTGTCGGGGCGGGTGTGCGCGCCGGGGTGTGTGCCGGATTCTGTGGCGCGTTTGTGCGTTTGCCACTTGGCGTTCGTGTGAATGCCAATTGGCAGTCTGTGCGCGCGCCATACACCCGGGTACGATCCCGAGGGTGCCACGCCGCGTCTTCGCATCGCTGGCGGTGTTCCTCGCGATCGTGCCGGCGGGGGCGGCGGCCCAACCCGTGACCGGCCCGGAGACCGGGCTGCCGCAGCTCACGGTCGTGCTCGATCCGGGCCACGACCTGTACGCGAACCTGGGCGTGGAGCCGATCGGCCCCGGATCGCACGTGCTCAAGATCAAGGACGGCGGCGGGACGAGTGGGGTGGTGACCCGCCAGCGTGAGGCCACCGTCAACCTGCGCGTCGCGCTTCGCCTGCGCACGCTGCTCGAGGCCGCCGGGGTGCGGGTGGTGATGACCCGCACGACCACCTGTTGCGTCAGCCACGGCAACATCTACCGGGCCGAGGTCGCCAATCTGGCCCACGCTGCGCTCTTTCTGCGCATCCACGCCGACGGGTCGACGGACCACACCCGCGCCGGCACCTCGACCCTCTACCCCGCCTATCACGCGGGGTGGACGAGCGACATCTACGCCCGCAGCCTGCAGGCCGCACGCTTGGTGCAGGCCGACGAGGTGGCGGCCCTGCGATGGCCCAACCTGGGCATCGTGCCCCGCTCGGACATCACAGGCTTCAACTGGGCGAACGTCCCGGCGGTGCTGGTCGAGGTCGACTTCCTGACCAACCCCACGGAGGATCGCGCGCTTGCGACCTCGACCACCGTCGACCGAGCCGCGCTGGGACTCCGCGCCGCTGTCCTGGCCGACCTGCACGCCCGCGGGCTGCGCTGAGAGGCTCCAGAGCCAGGTTTACGCTCTCACGAAGCTTGTGTACACTGGTACCAGATCGATGTAACAGGAGTCACGAATGAATGTCGCTGAGATCATGCAGACGGATCTGCTGAAGTGCTCGCCGGAGACCACCGTGGACGCGGCCGCCCGGCTGATGAGCGAGCGTGGGGTGGGCGCCTGCGTGGTCGTATCGGGCCAGCGTCTGGTGGGGATGTTCACCGAGCGGGACGTGGTGCGGGCGGTCGCCGGCGGTGAGGACGTGCGCCACCAGCGCGTCAGCGACGCGATGACCGGCCAGACGGTGGCGGCGCCGCCCGATGCCGGCCTGCTGTGGGCGGCCGACACCATGCGCCGCCTGGGCGTGCGCCACCTGGCTGTGGCAGAGGGCGGGATGGTCGCCGGCGTCGTGTCGCTGCGCGACCTGTTCGTCGCTGTCGAGGCGGTGCTTCGCCTCGACCCCAGAGGTGCCGCCGCGGCTCGCGAGGTGCTGGCCGCGGCCAATAGCTGAACCACCGACGTGCGAAAGGAGCACCACCATGCAACATGACGACGACCCGGCCCGGGCCCTCAAGATTGGGATCATCGGCGTGATCGCCATGATGTCGTGGCCGGTGTGGCTGGCGATCGTCGCCGGTCAGCACACGTTCACCTGGTCGGTCGCCGCGTCTGCGCTGGTGCCGCTGCTGCTGACCGCGTTCGTGCCCGCGCTGGTATTCGACGTGCCCGCCCGGGTTGCCGTCGCCGTCGGGCGACTCGAGCATGCGTTGCACGTGGACAACCTGCTGCACCACGGCCACACGCACCGGCACGCGTAGGCGGTCAGGCGGTCCGGGCGGCCGGGCGCAGCTCGGCCAGCGTCTGGCCGATCACCTCGGCGCAGCGCTCGAGCTGCGCCTCGCTGATCACGTACGGCGGGGAGATCTGGAGCGCGCGACCGGCCAGGCCGCGCGTCAGCACACCCGACCGGCGGCAGCCGGCCACGATCTTCTCGACCACACCCGGGTCGGTGGCTCGCAGCGCGGGGTCGATCTCGATCGCCGCCAAGAGGCCGAGTCCCGCCCGCACCTCGCTGACCTGCGGCGTGTCGGCCAGCGGGGCCATCTTCTCGGCCAGCACGCCCTCCAGCTCGCGCACACGTTGGAGCAGGCCTTCGCGCTCGATGATGTCGAGGTTCGCAATCCCGGCCGCGCAGGCCGTCGGGTGGCCGGAGTACGTATAGCCATGACGGAAGACAGCGCGCCCCGGCTCGCTCCAGAACGGCTCCTGTATGCGCTGGGAGATGACCACCGCGCCCAGCTGTACGTAGCCGGAGGTGATCAGCTTGGCGCAGGTGATGATGTCGGGGACGATGCCCAGCCGCTGGCTTCCGAACCATGTGCCGAGCCGTCCGAAACCGGTGACCACCTCGTCTGCGATCAGCAGCACGTCGTGCGCGGCGCACAGCTCCTGCACCCGCTGCCAGTAGTGCGGGGCCGGGTGCAGAATCCCGCCGGCGCCGATCACCGGCTCGCCGATGAAGGCCGCGATCTCGCCGGAGCGCTCGACGAACAGCCGCTCGAGTGCGTCGGTGTCGTCGCACGGCACCGACGCCACCTGAGGGATCAGGCTGCCGAAGCCCTCCCGATTGGAGGGGATGCCGGCCAGCGAGGTGCCGTACGCAGCCATCCCATGGTAGCTGTGCTCGCGGTGCACGATGATCTGCTTCTCGGGCCGGCCGAGCGCGTGCCAGTAGCGGCGCACGAGCTTGCCGGCGGTGTCCACCGACTCCGAGCCACCGCTGGTGAAGAACACCGCCGCATCGTCGAACGGGGCGAGCGCCGAGACGCGATCGGCGAGGTCGAGCGCCGGCCGGTTGGCCAGCCGGTCGAAAGTGTCGAACGCCGCCAGCGACCGGATCTGGGTGGCGACCGCGTCGGCCATCTCGCCCCGTCCGTGGCCGATTCCGCAGTACCACAGGCCGGCCCGGGCGTCGACGTACTCGTTGCCGTTCTCGTCCCACACCGCCGCTCCCCGGCCACGCGTGATCACGACCTCGTCGTCCTTGACCGCGGCCATGTCGGCGAACGGGTGCCAGAGATGCGTCATGCGCTCAGGGTAGCCCAGCCGAGGCGCGGACGAGTGCGGTGAAGAGCGGCGCTCCAGCGCCTGCGGGATCGGCGTCGGGGTGCCAGAGCACGCCCAGGCAGAACCGCCGGCCGGGGTCCTCGATCGCCTCCACCACCCCGTCGGGGGCGTGCGCCGAGGCGATCAGGCCGTCGCCCACCCGGTCGACGCCCTGATGGTGATGGGAGTGGACGGTCATCCGCTCGCCGACGATCCGGGCCACCAGGCTGCCGGGCGCCGTCAGCACCTCGTGCATCCCGAACGTGCTGTCGTCGGCGCGGTGCGGCGTGACGTCGATCGAGTCGGACAGGTGCTGGTCGAGCGTGCCGCCACGGACGACGTTCAGCAGCTGCATCCCGCGGCAGATACCGAGCACCGGCAGATCGCGGGCGATCGCCCGGCCGAGCAGGCTCACTTCGACGCTGTCGCGCTGGCTGTGGGCCTCGCCGGTAGCCGGGTGGCGCTCGGCGCCGTACAACTCGGGAGCGACGTCGTTTCCTCCGACCACCACCAGGGCGTCCAGCAGGTCGAGCACGTCGTCGGGCTCCGATGCCCAGTGGGGATCGGCCGGCAGCACCAGCGGCCGTCCGCCCGCCAGCCGCACACCCTCCACATACCCCTGGCTGACCAGCACCGCGTCGGTCGACCAGTGCGCCATCGAGGCGTGCAGCCAGTAGCTGGTGAGCCCGATCGAAGGTTGCGCACGGAGGCATCCTACGCAGTCCCGTGCAGCGCCGGAGCGGGACCCGGACGTGCGAACGGGGGCCCGGCGGTCTCCCGCCGGGCCCCCGCACGTCACACGTAGATCAGTCGCCGACGGCCGGCTCGATGCCGGACTCGAGCGGCACTTCGACCTGCTGGGCGCGCACGTCGGCGGCGAGCACGTAGCCGACGACGCTGATTATCACGATCACCAGCAGGGTACCGAGCGTCAGCGTTTCGAACCGGACCCGGCTGACCCCGTAACTGTCCACGATACTGTAGCTGTGACCCGTCCACGACTCGAGCGTGCCGGGGAAGAGCGCCACCCAGGAGCCGAGCACCATCCAGACAACGCATACCGAGGCGCATACCCACATGCCGGCTTCGCCGAACGGCACTCTGTACGGCCGGTGGACATCGGCGAACTTCCGGCGCATGATCACTCCACATGGGAAGATCAGCAGGTAGCTGAGCAACGTTGTTGACGTAGCCAGGTAGAGCACGATGGTGAACTGGTTGGCGGCCGACGCGCCCCCGCTGAGCAGCCAGACAGCGCTCAACATGAACACAGTCGAGGCGATGCCGGACATCACGTTCACCCGCACCGGCGTGCCCAGCCGCGGGTGGAAGCGGCCGAAGTAGCCCGGGAACGCGCCGTCGTAGGCGGCCACGGCGAGGATCCGGTCAGAGCCCATCATCCACACCGACCCCGAGGTGACCAGGGCGAAGATGAAGCCCAGTACCATCGCGTCGGTGAGGACATTGCCCATGGTGTGGCCATACACCCCGAAGGTGGTGTGCACGGCGTCCAGGAAGCCGCCGATGCCCGTGACCGCCGTCGCGGGCAGAACAGCCAGGATGCCGAACACGGGAATCGAGTAGGCCAGGACGCCCAGCACCGCGCTCTGCAGCACGGTCACCGGCACGTCGTGCTGGGGATTCTGCATCTCCTCGGCGGCGCCGTTTTGGAGCTCGAAGCCGACGTAGTTGAACAGCAGCAGAGGCACCAGACCAAAGAACACAACCAGGCTGGAGGGCTTGAAGTCGCCCGCGCTGAACCCGTGGACACCGTGTTTGATGCCGTAGATGAGCACGGTGATCGAGAAGAACGCCAGCACGCCCATGCGGACGATCGCGCCCACGTTCGGGATCCACTTGCCGCGTTGCAGCGATGCGATCGCCACGATGATGCTGACCCAGATGAAGACGGTCTTGAACGCGATGTTGCCGAAGGTAAACCCGGTGCCGATGGTATGGAAGTTGTTGCTCCATGCGTCGGTGGCGATGAACGCGAGTGAGCCGCCGACCCACAGGGGGTTCGTGACCCAGTACAGCACGGAGCCAAGCCCGGCCCAGAAGCGATTGAAGCTGAGCTTCATCCACTCGTAGGGTCCGCCCTCCTGCGTGAACGCCGAGCCCAGCTCGGACATCAAAAGCGCGTAGGGCAGGACGAACGCCACCGCCAGGATCACGAGCCATGCGAACGTCTGGGCGCCGAATCCGGACACCTGCCCGAGCGTGTCCAGGCCGACCAGGGCACACAGGGTGAAGAACAGCATGTCGAACCGGCGCAGGCTCTTCTTCAGATGGCTCTTCTCCTGCAGTGCCATCGCGGTCGTGTGTTCGACCTTCTGTGGTGCTGACATCTAACCCTCCGAAGAATGGGGATTAAGGGGTGCCGCTAGGCTCACACGGCACGAGAGATGCTGCAAGTATGGAGCATTTGGACAGAAAAAGAAAGGGCAGCGCCCTACGTCGCCGGCCGGCCGCCCCGGCGCATCGCCGAACGCATGCCGCCGTCCACCAGGAGCATCGATCCGGAGCAGAAGCCGGAGTCGTCGGAGGCGAAGAACACGGCCGCGCCGGCCACGTCCTGGGCCGCCCCGATCCGTCCCACCGGCGGCACCGGCCAGCGCTCCGTGTCGTCCTCACGCGAGTCGTCGCCGGGAGCCAGCATCTCGCGCATGCCGGGGGCGATGTCGCCGGGGCAGATCATGTTCACGCGCACGCCGAGCGGCCCGCAGTCCACCGCCAGCATCCGGCCCAGCATCAGGACAGCGGCCTTGGAGACCGAGTAGGCGCCGATGTCGTCCTCGCCGATCACGCCCGCGTCCGACGAGATCAGCACCACGCTTCCGCGGCGGTCGCGCCCGAGCTCACCGACCGCCGCCTGGACGTAACGCAGGCAGGCGGTGACGTTCGTGTCCATGATCCGCTCGAACTCGGCGAGCGGTGTCTCGAGCAGCGGCGCGACGAGGCCGGTGCCGGCGTTCAGCACGAGCGTGTCCAGCCCGCCCATCACCTCCACCGCCTGTTGCACCGCCCGCCCGGTGTCGTCGCCGGAGCGCGCGTCGGCGAGCACGAACGCGGCACCCGTCTCGCCCGCCACCGACTCGCACCGGGTGGCGTCACGGCCGGTGAACACCACCGCGGCGCCCTCCTCGCGGAAGCGCCTGACCATCTCGGCGCCGAGCCCCGAGCTGCCGCCGGTGATCAGCGCACGCCGCGCGTGTAGACGAGTCATCGCGAGAGTGTAAACGGCGACGTTCGGGGTCTGACCCCGAACCGGCTCAGGCGGGCGTCGCGAGGGCCGCGAGCACGGCGGCGCCGGTCTCGCGTGAGCCGTCGTCGATCCGGTTCACCCGGTCGCGCATCGCGCCGTTCAGATGACGCTCGGCACTCTCGGCCAGCGCCGTGCCGAGCGGGGTCAGCTCGGTGCTCCCGCTGGCGCCGCCCCGCAACGCGATGCCGCGCGCGGACAGGCGCAGGGCCAGCTGCTTGGCCTGGCTCGGGCTGGCCGCCAGGTGGTCGGCCAGCGAGGCGGTTGTGAGGCGCCCGCCGGCATGGAGCAGAAGCAGTGCGTACAGCTCCATCGGTCGCAGGTCAAGCCGGCGGGCCACCTCCAGTACTGCGCGGTCCAGCGCGCGCACCATCCGTAGCCCCGCCGGCACGTCGTGAGAGGAGAGGGAGGGGGTTCTTCCTTCCACGACGCTGAGCCGGCGGGGCCCACGGAGGTCTTGGTACTGCGTTGCCACGGGATGCATTCTTCACCTTCCGGCGCCCGGATGCCCTCACCGATTTGCGGTATTTGACGCTCCGAAGCCGAGTATCCGTGACCGGCGTCACCCCGCAACGTCGCGGCGGATGAAGTGCACCCAGCCGATCACCAGTGCGACCACCCCGTAGAGCAAGGAAATCCAGGCGGCGTGCTCAAGCGGTGCGCGGTCGAGCGGACGCCGAAAGAGCGTGATCCACGCATACAGCTGAGGGGTCAGCAACCAGCCCTGCACGCCCGGCCGGTCGAGGCCGGGAATGATCTGCGTGAGCTGCATGCCCAGCGCGACCATCAGCGTGCCCACGACAGCGGCGGCGCTGTTGCGGGCGACGGTCGAGAGCAGCACGCCGATCGCGGTCAGCGCGAGCACGGGGAAGGCATACACCACCACGCTGGCGACCACCAGGAGCGCAGCCTCCCGGGCCGAGACCACGGTGGTGAAGGTGGGCAGCGGGCCAAGTCCGCTGCGCAGGCCACCCACCAGGGTGCCGGTCGCAGTCAGCATCACCAGCGCGGTGACCACGTACGTGAATGCCGCCGCGACCTTGGCGGTAAAGATCGTGCCCCGGCCCGCCGAACGGGTGAGGATCGTCTTCAGGGTGCGGTTGTGATCCTCGCAGGCGACGATGTCACCGGCCACCAGCGCAGCCAGCAGCGGGAATAGCCACAGCGAGGCAAACAGCAGCAGCACCAGGGGCACGCCGAAGCCCGACGCGTCGGCAGATCGCACGAAGAAGGTGAGGCCGGTGTCCGCGGGTGACGGCGGCTGCACCTGCAGTGCCGCGACCAGCACCAGCGGCGCCACCAGCACCGCGCCGAGACCGACGTAGGCACGTTTCTGCGCCGCCAGCTTGCGAAGCTCCCAGCGGTACGCCCGGGCGATCACGAGCCGGCCCCGCTGGGGTCGACGATCTCGAAGAAGAGCTCCTCGAGATCGGCTCGACCGGGTACCAGCGCCAGGATGCCGATTCCGGCGCGCGCCAGCTCGCCGGAGAGTGCAGCGGCGGCGGGCGGCTCGGCCGCAAACCGGATCCCGCCACTGTCGATGCGGACGTCCCGGATCCCGGACGTCGCGCCGCACACCGTGAGTGCCCGGGCGTCGTCGGTCGTCTCCAGCCGGTAGGCGCCGTGGGATCTGGCGAGCAGCTCGGCGAGCGTGCCTTCGTACCGGATCTGTCCGCGCTGGATGATGGCCAGGCGGTTGCACAGTTGCTCGACTTCGACCATCAGATGGCTAGACAGCAGCACGGTGATGCCCTCGGCGGCAAGCGTCCGGACGAGCGCTCGCATGTCGCGAATCCCGGGCGGGTCGAGGCCGGTGGTCGGCTCGTCGAGCAGGAGCAGCCGCGGCCGGCGGAGCAGCGCGGCGGCAATCCCGAGCCGCTGGCGCATGCCGTGCGAGTATCCCCGCACGTGGTCGCCGGCGCGGGCACGCAGCTTGACCACGTCCAGCACCTCGTCGATGCGGCCGTTCTCGGTGCCGCCGTCCAGCGCCGCCAGCAGCTCGAGGTTCGAGCGGCCGGTCAGGTAGGGATAGAACGCCGGCTCCTCGACGAATCCGGCGACGCCCTCGAGCGCCGCCACCGGGTCGAGCACCGGATCGCGCCCGAACAGGCGCACCTCTCCCGACGTTGGGCTGATCAGGCCCAGCATGATCCTCAGCGATGTGGTCTTGCCGGCCCCGTTCGGCCCCAGATAGCCGTACACGTCGCCGCTTCGCACGGTCAGGCTGACGTTGTCCACCGCGGCCAGGTCGCCATAGCACTTGCGCAGGTCGGTCAGCTCGACCGGAGGCGCGCTCACAGGCCCTCCGCGACCTTGACCACGAGCGCCCGCGGGCGGCTGCCGAGTACGGTGTAGGTCACACCGCCCCGCCCGAACCGCAACACGGTTCCCAGCGTGGTCACCAGCTCGCGCGCGCTCGCGGCCCCCACTGAGACCGCGGGCAGGAGCCCCCACAGGCCTCCCGCCGGATCACCGTTCTCGGGTTGCTCGAGCACGACCACGGAGCCGATCGAGCGTCCGTATACGAGCAGCCTCCCGGCTGCGGTGCCGGTGCCCGTCAGCCGGCAGCTGGAGAGCGGCAGCCCCGCCAGTTGGTCGGGACCCGCGCAGCCGTTGACGCCTCCCAACGACGGCGGGGTGGAGAAGGTGATCGTGCCCGGCTGCATCCCGTCCGGCAGCCGAAGGTCGAACGTGGATGGGTCGACCGGACCGAAGTGGACGTCCGACAGCACCACCTCGAGCGCCGGTCGCAGGCTGTTGCGGGCATACAGGTCGAATCGCAGCGGGAGTCCGGTGCGGGCGTCCACGATCAGGCTCGCGGAGCGGACGAGGCCGGCGTCACGCAGCGGTGTCGCCACCACCTTATATGACGAACGTCCGGCCGTCACCCCCGGGCGCGGGGCCGAGATCGCCACGTCGCCGCGCAGGCCGCTGAGCAGCTGTGCCGCGCCTGCGAGCGTCACCCCGGCATCGCCGAGCGATCCCAGCGGCGGCAGTCGCAGCCGAAAGGCGTTGCCGGCGGCCGCGTCGTACATCAGCGCGGTGCCGTTGCGGACGACCAGCTGGGTGTCACCGGACTGGGTCTGGAATTCCAGCCGCAGCATGCCGCTCGTCCACCACAGGCGTCCGTCTGCCCCCTCCAGCAGCGGCGCCGGCCCGCCGCCCGTGATCGCCGGCAGCGACGAGGTGTCCGGTACCAGCGTGTTCACGTAGTGGAAGTGCGCGCTGAGCCCGCTGGGTGCAGGGTTGCCCAGCTCGCGCAGGACCAGCTCGGCCAGGGTGGCCGGCGGCGGCGCGTTGCCGCCGCCGCCGGTTCCGCCGGTGCTGAGCACGACGTTCACGCCGACGAAGAGCGCGGCGGCCACCAGGCCGACGCCCAGCAGCGTGGCGGTCGATGCCCGCCGCACCCATGCCGTCAGCCGTTGCGCACGCACACAGGTCAGGATATCGGTCGTCCGACTGAGGGATGCCGCCCGCAGGTGCCGCCTGTACTGTTCGGTGGGTGAAACATCGCATTGCACGGTTCGATGAGGCCGGCATCGAGTTCGCCACCCGATGCCGCCGCCGCTGGCTGTCCGCCATGGTGGTGCCGTTCACGCGGCTCGGCAACCTGGGCATCATGTGGGTTGGCCTGGGCTGGGTGCTCGACCAGCCGCAGCGAATCGCCCTCATGCTCGCCGGCACCGTCGGGGTGACCGAGACCGTGAAGCGGGTGGCCCGCCGGCCGCGGCCGGCGTTCACGCGCCTCGAACGGTTGATCGGCCGGCAGAGCACCGGATCGTTCCCGTCCGGCCACGCCGCCTCGTCGGCGGCCGCGGCGATCGTGCTGACCTCGATCGACCCCAAGATGTGGCCGGTGTGGGCGGGATTGGCGGTCTTGATGGCGGCCAGCCGGATCTACGTCGGCGTGCACTACCCGAGCGACGCCGCCGCCGGGGTGGCGATCGGATGCCTGATCGCCGCGCTCGTGCTCAGCGGGCACCGGTTTCTATAGGGCTCTCAGCCGCTAGGTGGTGACGCGGAAGTAGATCCACGGGGAGACGGCGCCGAGATGGTCGCTGTCGGCTGCCATGCTGACGTGGATGCGCTGGCTGTGGCCGATCACGCCCCGCGAGCCGTAGTACAGAGTCAGCAGCAGTTGGCCGTTCGATCCCGAGCCATACGAGTGTGTCAGCACGTTCGTACAGCCCGATGCGGTGAGCGCCTGCACGGTGATGGTGAAGGTGCGTCCGGGGTGGGCTGGGGAGGCGTAGCCCAGAAACTGCGGGCAGCCGGTGTGCGATGAGCCCGAGCAACTGGTCGTGTAGTGGTAGAGCCGGTAGCCGCTCGAGGTCGCATACCCACCTCGGGTGGAGATGTGCATGACCACGTGCACCCGCACCTCGACGCCGGCCGATGTCGTCGCGGCGTGGGCCGCGTCCCCGGTCCAGACCGCGGTGTAGACCGTGTTCGCGGCCGGGGCCACGGTGACACTGATGTTGCCGGCGGCACCGGCGGTTGCGGTCCTGACCAGCACCGGCGAACCGCCGGTGGCCGGGCGGCGGTAGATCGACAGCGCATGGTTGGCGGAGCCCGTGCCCAGGTGGGCCGTCAGCGTCAGGCTGTGGCCGTAGGTGATGCTCGTGGCGGAGGCGTGGATGGAGACGGAGCCCTTCGGCAGCACCACCGTCGAGAGGACGTGGAACACTCGACCCGAGCCGGAGCTGCTCTTGGAGACGGCGAACAGCTTGGAGCCGTCACCGCCGAACGCCAGCCCGCGCGGGTAGAGGGTGTCGCTGGTCGAGCCGAAGTCCCAACTCGTGAGCGGCGTGGCGGTACCGCTGCCGAACAGGAACACGTCCTTGCCGTACGCAGAGTCGGATCCGCCTGCGATCTGGGAGCCTGACGGCGAGAGGGCGACGGCATCGGGATAGGCGTCGGTGGGGTAGGTGCCGGCGGCGGTGAGGCCGGGCAGGGCGAACGCCTGGATCCCGTACGGGGCGCCGGCGGCGGTCACCACCTTCGAGCCGTCCGCGGTGATCGCCATGTCCTGGAGGTTGCCGCCGCCTCCCAGATCCCACGCGCTGGCCACCTGAGTCGGGCTGACCGGGTCGGAGACGTCCTGCACCGACACGGTCGACGCGCTGAGGTGGGAATCGCCGACCACCAGCCAGTTCGGGTGCGTGGGAGTGGTCGCGAAGATCATCTGATACTCGCTGATCCCGGAGTCGACCACCGTGTGCGGTGCCGCCGGCGACACCGACAGCAGCTTCCCCCACTGGCCGTCGTGGGCGTTGGAGTACCACAGCCGGCCGCCGGCCTCGGCGAGGTCGCAGGTGCCACCCACGTCGGCGGCGAAACTGCCCGTGCGGGCCAGGGTGGTGGTGTCGATCTCGTCGATCACACCCCAGCTGCAGCGGGCGACGTAGAGCGTCGTGCCGTCCAGCACCATGCCGGCAGCACCAGATTCGCCGCTGATCGTCCCTGCGGATGTGCCGTCGGTGTTCTCCACGAGAATCGCCGAGCTGCTCTGCGAGCCCGAGACGAAGACGTGTCCGTGTGCTGGATCCACCAGCATGCGGTCGAACCCATTGACGACGGCGGTCGCGGCCGGCGCGTTGGTGGACAGCGCGTGGAACACCACCGAGCTGCCAGAACTGCCCCGAGAGATCGCAAACAGGGTGCTGCCGTCGCTGCTGAACGCGAGTCCGCCGGGATACAGCGTGTCCGACGACGATCCGAAATCCCAGCTTGCGCGGGCTGCGGCATCGCCGGTGTCGAACAGGAACACGTCGGCGTCGTATGCGGCGTCGGCACCGCCCGCGACCATCGATCCCGAGGGCGAGACCGCCATTGCGTTGGGATATGCCGGAGTCGGGTACAGCCCCGCCGGCGTGAGATCGGGCAGACTGAATGCCCCGCTGGCCGTGAGCAGGGTCGAGCCGTCGGGCGCGATCGACAACTGTTGCACCGCGCCGCCGGCTCCGAGGTCCGAGGAGCCGGCGATCCTGACCGGGCTTGCGGGGTCGGAGACGTCGTACAGCAACAGGTCGGAAGGGCTCTGGTCGGCCTCGCCGACGACGAGCCAGCCGGGGTGCACCGGCGTGGTCGCGAATGTCATCTGGTACTTGAGCACACCGGAGTCGACGGCAGTGTGCGCGCTGTCCAACGACACCGAGATGAGGTCGCCGAACTGGTGATCCGAGGAGTTCGAGTACCACAGCCGTCCACCCACCTCGGCCAGGGCGCATGTGCCACCGACGTCGGCGGCAAAGCTGCCGGTGACAGTCAGGGTGGCGGGGTTGATCTCGTCGATCACGCCCCAACCGCAGCGCGCGACGTACAGGGTGCCGCCGTCGAGCACCATGCCGCCCGCACCGGACTCACCGGTGATCGTTCCCGCTGACGTTCCGTTCTCGTTCTCCACCGCGATGGCCGAGTCCGACGCCGAGCCGGTGACGAAGACGTGGCCGTGCGCGCCGTCGACCAGTATGTGGCTGAACCCCGTCAGGCCGAGCGTGGATCCTGGGACGCTTGCGGTGGCAGGCACCGCCGAGGCCACCAGGCGGTTGCGACCAGCAGGGCGAGTGATGAGGGAAGGCGGAGAAAGCGCATGCAATAGCGAGAGGGTGCTCTGCCAAGTTTGCATGCTGAACAACAAAAGTCAACTAGCCAACAGTGACCTGACCCCTTGAAAGTGGTCCGTCCGTTGTGAGGGTCACGATGGCTCAACGAGAGCCAGGAGGTGATCGTCATGAAGGGACGACGGCATTCGCCGGAGCAGGTGGTGCGGAAGCTGCGCGAGGCGGACAAGCTG
>JBBRMM010000003.1:0-248330 GCA_038230835.1 Gaiellales bacterium | reverse complement strand
TGCCGGCGTGACTCGTAGACCGCAACGGTCGGCGGCGGGAAGGTCGGGTCGGCGAACGCGCCGACCGCCACCGCGATCAGCCCCGGCCCATCCGAGGTGGTATAGAAGACGGTCGCGCCGCAGTCGGGGCAGAAGTGAAAGATCCGCTCCTCCTCGCCCTCGTCGGAGATCCGCACATAGTCGCTGAAGCGGCCCACCACCTGCACGTGATCCGTCGCGAACCGCGCCTGGATCGCGAAGGCGCTGCCCGATCGGCGCTGGCACGCAAGACAGTGACACAGCGACACCCGAAGCGGGTCACCGGCGACTTCCAAACGGAGCTGTCCACAGCTGCAGGCGGCTTCTCGGGTGGCCATCGCCACGAATCCTACAGTCGAGATGAGTCTCTCCATCGACCCGCCAGCGCGGGCGGTGACAGGTTCAACCGCGCCCAGCTGCGCCAGGCGCTGGCCATGCTGGAAGGTCAGGGTGTCTGCGACCGTCCTGACGCCTTACAGCTGGGCGTTCAGCGTGCAGGGCGTCCGGGTAGTGGCGCGCATCGGCACCGGCGGCCCGGCGGCCGCCTGATGGACAACTAGGACGGCGGCCATTCGGCCATGCGTTCCTTGCCGTCGTGGCCGCCCATCTCGCGGCCACCGCCTGACCAGCCGTGGTTCGACGGAGCCGTAGAAGGGTGCGGCGAGCACCACGAACACGACCTCCCACGAAGCGTACTGCTGGCGATCGTCCACCCACTTCGCCACGTACAGCATGGCGACGATCCACCCGAGCCCGAGCAGATCGACGAGCCCCACGATCGGGCGTACCTTGCACAAGACATCGGCGCCTCGGCGTCGCAGTACCTCGACGCCGATCAGCCCGGCAACGAGGGTGCCGGCCGCAGTCGCCGCCGTCTCCTGGACGAACACCTCGCTGGAGAACGCCATGTAGGCTACTCCGCCGGTGGACTGGGAGCTTGATGCGATGGGCTCCACTCGGGTCAGCCTGGCCTCCCACGTGAAGGTGTCGGAAGGCTTCGGATTCTGCAGGCTGATCTCGGACACGAAGGTCTGCCCGGTGACTGATGCGTAGACGACCTCGAGGAGAGTCACGCCGCCGTCGCGCGTGGGAACCGGTGGACGGATGAAGGATCTGGGCGGGTGCCGCGTCGACGCCGATCGCACTTTGCACGGTCGGCCGGTTGTCGGTGGAATCCGGTAGCCGTGCAGTGCCCTCCACGGCAACGCCCCGGCCGAGGTTACTCACGGCGCATGTGAGTGTCTGCTCCTGTTCCCACCCCCAGACGGTCTTGGCGTCAGCTGGCGCCCGACCGTACGGGTACACGGGGAAGCTCGCGGGTACGAGCACCGGCCTGAACTGTGCGGCCACGTCGGCCTCTGTCGCTGTGCCTAGTCGCGCTGTGGCGGCCACCACCTGCTCGGTCGCGGTCACCACCTGCGTGGTGCGGCCCGGCCAGTCGGAAGGTGGCGATAGCAAGGCCGATCTTCCCAGCCACGACCAGCGCCTCCAGGACAAGGCTCCAGGTGTGCGCTCCGACCGTGATGTGCGTAGCGACGATGTGCGTAGTGGCACCAACGCTACTTCGCTGCTCCATGGCCGTTGATGAAGCGATCGTCGACATCGGGGGGGAGGTCGCGGTGCGTGCGCCTCTACGAGCACGCCGCACCGTCGGTCCGTCGCCGCTAGCCGCAGCCGTCCCTACGGTCGTTGGGATGACATCGCGACCAGCACGCGAGCTCGGACCACGAGTACTCGGAATCGCGAGCCCCTAAATCAAGATAGATGACAGGCGATCGTGTGCGTTAGTCGCGCGTTAGTCAGACCACGATTTGGCGGACGGCCGCGAACACCAGCGGATCGCTACATGTCCTCGCCCACATGCGAGATTCGCCCTAGCCAAGCGGGATTCGGCTCCCTGAGCGGCGGGGGTGGGATTCGAACCCACGAACGAGCATTCACCCGTTGCCGGTTTTCAAGACCGGCGCGTCGAACCAGGGCTCCGAAGTACGTCGAACCAGGGCTCCGAAGTACGTTGAAGAACGACCGCACCGGCCGTTCGGCGAGCCGTACACGTCTCGTACACACAGGCACCCTCGAGCGCCAACATGCTCGCCCGATTCCGCTCAACCAGGCCGTTTCCAAGTGGGCCGTGAAGGGATCGAACCTTCGACCTTGGGATTAAGAGTCCCCTGCTCTACCAGCTGAGCTAACGGCCCGGGACGGGCAAGTCTACCAACGGTGATCGGGGTTGCGACACGCCCGGCGCGAGCGCGGTAGCCTTGCCCGGTCATGCGACCAGAGTCAGAGAGCTTCTTCATCGACCTGCTCGAGGCGGCCGGCCCGTCGGGGGACGAGCGGGCGCCGGCTCGTGTCTGGCGGGACTACACCGCCGCCTTTGCGACCGTCAACTCGGACGCGATGGGGTCGAGCTTTGCGGCCGTCGGCGACGGCACGCCGACCGTGGCGGTGTTCGGGCACGCGGACGAGATCGGCCTCGTGATCGTGCACGTCGACGACGACGGCTACCTGTGGTTTGCCGCTGTCGGCGGGTGGATCGCCTCGGTGCTGGTCGGCCAGCGGATCCGCGTGCTGACCCGCAACGGGCCGGTGGTCGGGGTGGTCGGCCAGAAGCCGCCGCACCTCACCGAGCCCGAAGAACGCCAAACGATGGCCAAGCTGCACGCGCTGTGGATCGACATCGGAGCGCCCGACGGCGATGCGGCGCGGGCCGTGGTGCGGGTCGGCGACCTGGCGGTGGTCGAGCAACCCGTGCTGCGCCTGCAGGGCGCCCGACTGGCCAGTCGCGCCGTGGACAACCGGTCCGGTGCGTTCGTGGCCGCAGAGGCGGCCCGCCTGTACGCCGAGAGCCCCGGCCCGGGACGCCTGGTCGGCGTTGCCTGCGTGCAGGAGGAGACGACGTTCGCCGGCGCCTACACATCCGCGTTCGGCCTCGCGCCGGACGCCGCGGTGGTGGTTGACGTCACCCACTGCTCCGACTACTCGGGCGTCGAGAAGACGCGCATCGGCGACGTCCGGTTGGGCCGCGGGCCGGTCATCAACCGCGGCGCGGGTGTGCACTCGGCGCTCACCGACCTCGCGATCGACACCGCCGAGGCCGAGCAGATCCCGGTTCAGCTCGAGGCGGCCAGCGGCAAGACCTACACCGACGCCGACGCCGTATCCCTGACCCGCTCCGGTGTACCCACCTGCGTGATCAGCGTGCCCAACCGCTACATGCACTCACCCAACGAGATCGTCGACCTCGGCGACCTCGAGGCCACCGCTGCACTCGTAGCCGCGATCGGCCGCCGCCTGGCCAGCGTCCCAGAGCTGAGCTGACCGGCCAATCGAGCCGCCTACGATGTAGCGATGCGGCAGTTTCGCCTGATCGCGTGGCTGGCAGTGGCGGTGCTCAGCGTCGGCGCCGTGGTGCTCTACGGACGCCACCATGCCGCCGCCCTCCAGCACCCGCTGACAGCGAACACGCCGCTCCCCCCCGTACGCGACAGACGACCTTTACCTGCGTTCGCAGTCTCGGACATTGCCGGCCGCACCCTGCGACCGGCGGACTTCGCAGGGCGGCCGCTGGTGGTCACGTTCTTCGCCAGCTGGTGTTACCCCTGCCAGACCGACGCACCGCGGATCGCTCAGCTCGCCAGCCGATACGCAGGGCGGGTGAGGGTGCTAGCAATCTCGATCGACGACACCTCGCAGTCGGATGTGACACGCTTCGCGGCACGCTACGGATGGTCGTTTCCGATCGTGTACGACCCAACTGACCACCTCATCGGGCCATTCCGTGTGGCCTACAAGCCGACCACCCTGCTGGTCGATGCGCACGGCATGATCGTGTGGAAGCTGCTCGGCCCGCTCGACGCCGGTTGGGTGTCGGGACAGCTCGACCGTCTGCTGCGAACATGAGCGTCTCCGCCACCGACCTCGCCGTCGCCTTCGCCGCCGGATTCGGGGGCTTCGTGTCGCCCTGCGTGCTGCCGCTGGTTCCGGGCTACCTCTCCTTCGTCGGCGGCACGTCGGCGGCCGAGCTCGAATCCAAGCGCACCGCCGTGGTGTTCTCCACCGCTGCTTTCGTGCTCGGCTTCGGTGCAGTGTTCACGTTGGCCGGTGCGGGTGTGGGCCTGCTGGGCGCCCAGTTCCTCGACCATCGAAGCGGCCTCGAATTGGTCGGCGGGGTGGTCGTCATGGCCATGGGCGTGATCATGCTGGCGTCGCGGGTCACCTTCCTGCAGCGCCAGTGGCGGCTGCCGCTGGGTGCGCGTCCGCACGGGCCGGTGGGAGCGGCCGCCACGGGTGCCGCGTTTGCGGTCGGCTGGTCGCCCTGCGTGGGAGCCACCCTGGGCAGCATCCTGACCATCGCGGGCACGAGCGGTCGCGCCGGGGCCGGAGCCGAGCTGCTGGCCGCGTACTCGCTCGGCCTGGGCGTACCATTCATCGCCACCGGCCTCTTCGTTGGCTCGTTTCTAACAGCAGTCCGACCGTTGAGGGCACATCTCGGCACCATCAACAGGGTGGCCGGCGGCCTGCTGGTGGCGACCGGCGTGCTGCTGGCGACCGGCCGGCTCGATGCGATCACCGCCCGCCTTGCCCAGTAGTGTGAACCGGTGAAGGTCGTCTCGGTGGTGGGCAACCGCCCACAGTTCATCAAGGCCGCGCCGCTGGCAGCGGCACTCGCGCAAGTGAGCGAGCACCGATTGGTGCACACCGGTCAGCACTACGACCAGGAGCTCTCGCAGATCTTCTTCGACGAGCTCGGCCTGGCGCCGCCCGACCACCGGATCGACACCGGGTCGGGCAGCCACGCCCAGCAGACTGCCGCCATGCTCACCGGGCTCGAGCCGCTCCTGGACGCCATCCGGCCCGACCTGGTGCTGGTCTACGGCGACACCAACTCGACCCTCGCGGGCGCGCTGGTGGCGGCCAAGAGCCGCCTGACCCTGGCCCACGTCGAGTCCGGCCTGCGCTCGTTCGACCGCGCCATGCCCGAGGAGGTGAACCGGGTGGTGACCGACGTGCTCAGCGACCTGCGGTTCTGCCCCAGCCCAGTCGCGGTTGCGAACCTGGCCGCCGAAGGAATCCACGCCGGAGTGCACCTGGTCGGCGACGTCATGGTGGACGCGGCGCGCATCTTCGGCCCGGTGGCCGCGCGCCGTTCCGACGTGCTCGCCCGGGTCGGGGTCAACACCGGCGGGTACGCACTGGTCACCGTACACCGCCAATCCAACACGGTGGACGACGCAATGGAGGCGCTGGTCGAGGTGCTCGAGACGATCGACGGGCCGGCCGTGTTCCCGCTCCACCCGCGGACGCGGGCCGCCCTCGAGCGGACAGGGCTGCTCGGACGGGCGGAGGCCGCCGCCACCCTCACCCCGCCGCTCGGCTACCTGGACTTCACCGCGCTGCTGGCTTCCGCACGCGTCTGTCTGACCGACTCCGGCGGAGTGCAGAAGGAGGCCTACCTGCACCGCGTGCCGTGCCTCACACTGCGTACGACCAGCGAGTGGGTCGAGACCATCGAGCTTGGCTGGAACCGGCTGGTCGGCCTCGACCGCGGAGCGGTGGCCGGCGCGCTGGCCGAGCTCGAGCCGCCGGCCGACCACCCCGAGCTGTACGGCGACGGCCACGCGGCCCAGCGCATCGCCGACGTCATCGCCACGCCGCGGTCGTGACCGCCGATACCATGCTGGCCGCATGAGCACCGACATCGCGATCATCGGAGCAGGCTACGTCGGCCTGCCACTGGCCGTCGCGTTTGCGGAAGTCGGTCGGTCGGTCGTCTGCGTGGATACCGACGCGCGCAAGGTGCAGGCGATCACCGCCGGGCACAGCTACATCGAGGACGTGGCCTCCGGGCAGGTGGCGGAGATGGTGGCGGGCGGGCGGCTCTCGGCCAGCGCCGACTACGCCGTCTGCGCCGACGCCGACGCGATCCTGATCTGCCTGCCGACGCCGCTTTCGACCAACCGCGAGCCGGATCTGTCGATCATCACCGCCGCCACCTGGAAGATCGCGGCACAGCTTCGTCGCGGCCACCTGGTCGTGCTCGAGTCGACCACCTATCCGGGCACCAGCCGCGAGGTGCTGCTGCCGATCCTGGAGTCGAACGGCCTGCGGGGCGGCGTCGACTTCCACCTGGCCATGTCACCGGAACGGATCGACCCCGGCCGCACCGACTTCACCATCCGCACCACGCCCAAGATCGTCGGCGGGCTCACGTCCGCCTGCACGGAGCGCGCAACCGCGCTGTACGAGGCCTGCGTGGACACGCTGGTACCGGTCAGCTCCTGCGAGGCGGCCGAGCTGACCAAGCTGCTGGAGAACATCTTCCGGTCGGTCAACATCGCGCTCGTCAACGAGCTCGCGATGCTGTGCAACCGGATGCACCTGAACGTGTGGGAGGTTGTGGATGCCGCGGCCACCAAGCCGTACGGCTTCATGCCGTTCAAGCCGGGCCCGGGGCTGGGCGGCCACTGCCTGCCGATCGACCCCTTCTACCTGTCCTGGCGGGCACGCCAGTTCGACTTCCCGACCGAGTTCATCGAGCTGGCCGGCAAGGTCAACCAGCACATGCCGTACTACTGCGCGGAGCGGGTCGCGGAGGCGCTCAACGAGCACGGCAAGGCGGTGCGCGGAAGCTCGGTGCTGATCCTCGGCGTGGCCTACAAGGGCGACGTCGGCGACATGCGCGAGTCGCCGGCACTGAAACTGATCGAGCTCCTGCACGCGCGCGGCGCCGACATCTCCTACCACGACCCGCACGTGCCCAGCCTGGCCGAGGAGGACATGCTGCTCGAGTCGCGCGAACTGACCGACGACGCGGTCCAGTCCGCCGACATCGTGTGCGTCGTGACCGCGCATTCCAGCGTCGACCACGAGCGGGTGGCGGACCACGCCCGCCTAGTCATGGACTTCCGTAACGTGATCACACCCCGCGACGGCCGGGTGGTCTCGCTATGAGCGAGCCGGTCGGGGTGGGGGTGGTCGGGCTCGGCGGCTGGGGCAAGAATCTGCTGCGCAACTTCGCGCTGCTGCCCGAGTCGAACCTGCTCTGGGCCTGCGACTCCGACGACGACACCCGCGCATCGTATGCCGCAGCCCACCCCGGCACCCGCTTCACCGCCCGCATCGACGAGGTGCTCGACGACCCCCGGGTGGAGGCGGTCGTGCTCGCGACTCCGGTGCCGACCCACTTCGAGCTCGCCCGGCGCGCGATCGAAGCCGGCAAGCACGTGATGGTCGAAAAGCCGATGACCTGGCGAGCGGCGGAAGCCCGCGAGCTACGCGACATCGTGCACGCAAGCGACCGGGTGCTGATGGTGGGCCACCTGCTGCGCTTCCACCCCGGAGTGGACAAGCTGCGCTCGCTGATCGACTCCGGCGAGCTGGGTGAGGTGCGCTACGTGTACGGCAACCGCGTCAACCTGGGTGTGATCCGGGAGAACGAGAACGCGCTGTGGTCGCTGGGTGTGCACGACATCTCGGTCGTGCTGCACCTGCTGGACGGCGACCCGGTCGAGGTGTGGGCGTGCGGCGAGGCCTATGTGCGGCCGAACGTCGAGGACGTCGTGTTCGGCTATATCAAGTTCAGCTCCGGCCAGATCGGCCATCTGCACCTGTCCTGGCTCGACCCGCACAAGATGCGCAAGATGACGGTCGTCGGGTCGCGCCGGATGGCCGTCTTCGACGACATGGAGCCGGACCGCAAGGTGACGGTGTACGACAAGGGCCCGGTGGTCACGCCGGCCGGCCAGATATCGACCCACACCGGCGACATCCACATCCCCCAGATCGACCGCGCCGAGCCGCTGCGCCTGGAGTGCGTGCACTTCCTGCATGCGGTGCGCAGCGGCGAGCGGCCGCGGGCCGACGTGGAAGAGGGGCTGCGGGTGGTCGAGGTGCTGGAGGCCATGCAGACGTCGATGGAGCGCGGCGGCGAGACGATCTCGCTGGCGGTGAGTGCACCGTGATGTGGCCGGCCGCGGAGGCGCCCGGGCTCGTGCTGGCAGCCGACGCGCAGGTCGGCACAGACGTCACCTTCGGCGCCAACGTGGTCGTGCACGCGGGGACGGTGGTCGGAGACGGGTGCGCGATCGGAGACGGCGCGGTGCTCGGCAAGCAGCCCGTGCTCTCGTCCCGCTCGACCGCCCGTCGCACGCCGCTCGAGCCGCTTCGGCTGGGTGACGGCTGCCGGATCTCCAGCGGCGCGGTGCTCTCGGCCGGTGCCACGCTGGGAGCCGGTTGTGTGGTCGGCGACCTGGCGACGATCCGCGAGCGGGTGACGATCGGCGATCAGGTGGTGATCGGGCGCGGCGTGTGTGTCGAGAACGACACCACCATCGGCAGCGGCACCACGATCCAGACCAACGCCTACATCACCGCCTACTGCACACTCGAGGAGCAGGTCTTCGTCGCCCCCTGCGTGGTAACCACGAACGACAACTTCATGGGCCGCACGGAGGCCCGCCACGCCCTGATCAAGGGGCCGACGATCCGGCGCGGAGCGCGGATCGGGGGCGGGGCCACGCTGCTACCCGGGATCGAGGTGGGTGAGGAGGCGTTCGTCGGTGCCGGCGCCGTGGTGGTGTCAGACGTGCCGGCGCGCAAGCTGGTGGTCGGCGTGCCGGCCCGCGTGCTGCGCGACGTCGCCCCCGAGGAGCTGCTCGTCAACCAGTGAGGCCCGGGCGGCCCGCGAACGCGTCCGGCGCCTCGGGGCCGAGACCGCACAGCACCAGGTCGATCGAGTGCACGCGGCCCCTGCGGTCGGTGATCTCGACCCGCTCGGGAGTGTGTGAGGAGACGTGGCCGCCCTCCTCGAGCAGCTGCTCCAGGAACGCTCGCTCGTATTCGCGGCGCATCCCACCCGCCCCGCAGCAGCGCTGCACCTTGAGGGTGAACTTGCCGTCCCGGCGCCTGAGCTCGAAGCCCGCCACGCCCGCAGTCTACTTCGTGACCACGGACACGTGAACCCACGGGGAGACCGCGCCACTTCCGGTCACCAGGCGATAGGTCTTGTCCAGAAGCGGAGTCAGCCTGAGCTGAAACCGGCCCGCGGCATCGAGCGGCACGCTGGCAACGCTCACCTCCCACACGGTGGAGGTGCCGGTTCGCTTGTCGAGGGTGACGACTCCCGCCGGGCGCGGCCACACGCGGCCGGTGACCTTGATCGGCGATCCGGCGACCACCGTTCCGCGCGGCGCCGACAGCGTCACCTGGAGCACGCGGAAATAGTTGGAGCGCAGTCCCAGTCGAAGCTGCACCGCCCGGCCGGTCCACGTGCGATCGGCGGCCAGGGTATGCAGGACGAGGGAGCGCTCGCGCAGCGAGTCGGGGTCGACCGCCTGGTCGATCGAGGCCACCGGGCTGGTGTAACCGAACGCGTGGGCCAGCGTGGTGGGGGTGAACACCCCGGCCAGCCAGCTGTGGTTGGGGTTGGCCCCGCCGGCGCCGTCGTAGGGGTCACTCACCGGCACCAGGTACGGCTGGCCCTGGCTGGTGCCCCAGGCAGCCTGCTCGGACGAGGTGCGGCCGCCGGAACTGGACGAGAAGAACGTGGTTGCGACCGCCGAGCCCGACCAGACCACCTGATGGTAGGTGGCGACCGCGGCGGCGGTGGCCGTCGCGGCTTCGCGGTCGACCGGCCCGTACACCTGGCTGCGGGTGTCGGCGAAGGCGTCGTACAGCCCCCCGGGCTGACGGGTGGCGTAGGCATAGGAGCGGGTGGCAACCGCCTGTGCGCGCAACGCGGGCGCCGGCCAGGAAGCCGGCATCTCGTTCGGCACCACCGCGGCCACATACTGCTCCATCGGCACCTCGTCGACGCAGTCGAGTTGCGAGCCCGACTCGATGACCCTGAACCAGCCCCGCCAGCTGTGACCGGCGGCGAAGATACCGGCGGGCTCGTCGAGCCTCAGCGGCTGCGAGCCGGGAATCAGGTTCACCGGGCCGAGCAGCCCGGTGGCGACCGCGTCGCCGGTCGCGCGGTCGATCAGCTGCAGATGGCCCGGCGTTGTGCCGTGCTGGATCCGATAGCCGCCGGCGGCCAGAGCGAACTTGCGGCCCGACCCCTGGTCGACGGCTGTGAGGGCCGCCGCCGAGCCGAACTGGGTCACCGTGCCGGCATTCAGGAGCACCCGCTCGGTCACCCCGGCAGTCACCGGCGCGACGGTCGTGCCGGTGAAGTAGTGCTCGAGGATCTGCGTGTATGCCCACCCGTGCTGGGCAAAGCCGTAGGCACCATACTGGGACATGCCGATGCCGTGCCCGTAGCCGTGGCCGGCCAACGTGAACAGCGTGTCGGCACGGGCCGCAGGCGTGAATCCGACCCCCATCGCGAACGCCACGGCCGCCAGCATCGATGCGGCGCGTCGAATCATCCCCAAACCCATCGGCACCACACTGACGCGGCTGGACCCTGAGCGCAAGCAATGAACACTTCCCTAACAGACGGCCCGGCGCCACCGCCGCCTCCGGCCGATAACCTGCCCCAGCATATGGGCCTCATGAAGCGCATCCCGCCGCGCTGGCGCGCCGTGGGCGAGACCGTGCTCACGTTGGCCGTGGCGGGCGCGATCGCGTGGCTGGCCCAAGCGTATGTGGTCAAGCCCTACACGGTTCCCAGCGAGAGCATGGAACCGACCCTGATGCCTGGCGACTACGTCCTCGCCGACCGGCTCAGCCTCGACATTGGAGACCCCCGCCGCTATCAGATCGTGGTCTTTCACCCGCCCCATTGCAAGCAGGGCCTCAACGACTCTCACAACGTGTGCTCAACCACATCGCTCAAGCTCCGCGACGGAGCCTCCGGCACCACCTACGTCAAGCGTGTGATCGGCCTTCCCGGCGACACCATCTGGCCCAAGAACGGTCACCTGTGGGTGAAGCCCGCTCACGGGACGGCGTTTCAGCTCAAGGAGCCCTGGGTGCGAGATGGAAACGAGCTTGCCGGGACGCCGATCAGGCGCATGCACATCCCGGCCGGCTTCTACCTGATGCTGGGCGACTACCGCGGCGTGTCGGACGACTCCCGGGTCTGGGGGCTGGAGCCTCGCGGTGACATGATCGGGGTCGCCCGGGTGCGGTACTGGCCGCTGGGCCGCCTCGGCATCCTCTGACCGACCGGGTTGGACGGTCCGGCCGACCGGCGCATCGGGTTTCGCCAGTCGGGATAATCCCTCCCGAAGTCGACCGGATCAAGGAGAATGCCGTGAGGTTGCGCCGCTCGTGCCTGGCAGTGCCCGGCTCGTCAGAGAAGATGCTGGCCAAAGCCGCCACACTGCCCGCCGACCAGGTGTTCCTTGACCTCGAAGACGCGGTGTCGCCGCTCGAGAAGGAGGCCGCACGGCAGACCATCGTGGACGCGCTGAACACCCACGACTGGTCGGGCAAGACCCGCGTCGTGCGCGTCAACGGCATCACCACGGAGTGGTGCGTGAACGACCTCCTGCACGTGGTCGCCGGCGCCGGCCACAACCTGGACTGTGTGATGGTGCCGAAGGTCGAAGACGCCGCCACGCTGCACTTCGTCGACCATCTGCTGACGTACCTGGAGCGCGAGCATGGGATCGGCCACCGGATCGGGATCGAGGCCCAGATCGAGTCTGCCCGCGGCACGTTCAACCTGCGTGAGATCGCAACCGCGAGCCCGCGCATCGAGACGCTGATCTTCGGCCCGGGCGACTATGCGGCCAACATCGGCGTGGCACAGCTGGTGATCGGCTCTATCGACCCCGAGTACCCCGGCGACCAGTGGCACTACGTGCTGTCGGCCATCGTCACGACGGCGCGGGCGCTCGGCCTGCAGGCGATCGACGGCCCGTTCACCGACATCAAGGATACGGACGCCTACCGGCGGCTTGCGAACCGCGCCCGGCTGGTCGGATTCGACGGCAAGTGGGTGCTGCACCCGAGCCAGGTCGAGATCGCCAACGAGGTGTTCGCCCCCACCCAGGAGCAGTTCGACGCAGCTCACCGGCTGCTGACGGCCTACCACCATGCGACGCACGTCGAACGCAAGGGCGCGGTCATGCACGAGGGCCAGATGATCGACGAGGCATCCCGCAAGATCGCCGAGGCGGTCGTCAACCGAGGCACGGCGGCCGGCATCACGCCGAGCCCGGGAGCGGCGGCATGAGCGTGGCGCTCGATCAACTGACCGAGGAACAGCGCGAGATCGTCGGCCTGGTGCGCCAGTTCACCGACGAGCAGATCATCCCGGTGGCCTCCGAGTACGAGCGCGCCGACCGGTTCCCGGACGAGATCGTGGCCGGACTGCGCGAGCTGGGCATCTTCGGCTTCACGATTCCCGACGAGTACGGCGGGCTGGGGCTCGACCTGACCACCTACGCGCTGGCCGTGAGCGAACTGGCCCGCGGCTGGATGAGCGTGTCGGGCATCATCAACACGCACTTCATCGTCGCCGACATGCTGATGCGGGACGGCACCGACGAGCAGAAGCGCCGCTTCCTGCCGGTGATGGCGACCGGCGAGGTGCGGTGCGCGTTTTCGATGACCGAGCCCGAATGCGGCTCCGACGTGCAGGCGATCCGCTCGACCGCGGTGCGCGACGGCGACGACTACGTCGTCAACGGACAGAAGATGTGGGTCACCAACGGCCTTCGCTCAGGGATCGTGGCGACGCTGGTGAAGACCGACCCGACCGCCTCCCCGGCGCACCGGGGCATGAGCTGCCTGCTGGTCGAAAAGGAGCCCGGAGTCGCCCAGCAGGGCGGGCTGACCGTCCCGCCGCAGCTCGAGAAGCTCGGCTACAAGGGAGTCGAGACGACCGAGTTGGTGTTCACGGATCACCGGGTACCGGTCGCCAACCTGCTCGGTGGCGAGGAGGGTGCGGGGTTCAGCCAGATGATGTCCGGCGTCGAGGTCGGCCGCGTGAACGTCGCCGCCCGGGGCGTGGGGGTCGCCCAGCGCGCGTTCGAGATCGCGATCCGCTACGCCCAGGAACGACACGCCTTCGGCAAGGAGATCGCCAAGCACCAGGGCATCCAGTTCAAGCTGGCCGAGATGGCGACCAAGATCGAAGCCGCACGGCTGCTGATGCTCTCGGCCGCACGCAAGAAGGACGCCGGCGAGCGATCCGACGTGGAGGCGGGGATGGCCAAACTGTATGCGTCGGAGATCTGCCACGAGGTTGTCGAGGACGCGTTTCGCATCCACGGCGGCTACGGCTACTCCAAGGAGTACGAGATCGAGCGGCTGTATCGGGATGCGCCGATGCTGCTGATCGGTGAGGGCACGTCTGAGATCCAGAAACTCATCATCGCCCGCGGGCTGCTTGCGAGGCACCCGCTGTGAGCCGCGAGTTCGACGCCCGTGAGACCCGCTTCGGCCGCTACCTGGAGGACTTCGAGGTGGGTGACGTGTACAAGCACTGGCCGGGCAAGACGATCACCGAGGCCGACGACCACCTGTTCTGCATGATCACCATGAACCACCATCCGCTGCACACCGATGCGCACTACGCCGAGACCGAGACCCAATTCGGCCGAAACGTCGTGGTGGGGAACCTGGTCTACTCGCTGGTGCTCGGGATGAGCGTGCCGGACGTTTCCGGCAAGGCGATTGCCAACCTCGAGGTCGAGTCGCTCAAGCACGCCAGGCCGACCTTTCACGGCGACACGATCTACGCCCGGACGACGGTGCTGGACAAGACCGAGTCGACGTCCAAACCGGATCGCGGGATCGTTACGGTGCAGACGATCGGCACCAACCAGCGGGACGAGGTGGTGTGCGAGTTCCGCCGCAAGGTGCTCGTCCCCAAGCGCCCCGTGACCTGACCCGCGCCGAACCGTCACGGCCGCGTCACGCCCTTCACCAGCCCCCCGTGACGGTGCCAGGCACCGCAACCCGAGCTCAACAGTCGATACGCAAGTGTGACCGTGCGGAGCCTGCGTGTGAAACCAGATCCGGCGGTTTGAGCCGCGACCTGCCCGGCACCGTCGCCGGCCAGGGTGCCAGGCACCGCAACGCGGGCTCAACAGTTGACACCGAAGTGTCACACCCGCCGGGAGGACGGCGCTAGGTTGCGAGGCGTGACGGCGGCAATCTCGGTAAGCGGGCTGACCAAACGCTACGGCGACCACGTCGCGGTGGGGGGCGTCTCCTTCGAGGTCGCCCAGGGCGAATCGTTCGGCATCCTCGGCCCGAACGGTGCCGGCAAGACCACCACCCTCGAGATGATCGAGGGCCTGCGCAAACCCGACGCCGGCGACGTCTCCGTGCTGGGCGTGCCGGTGTGGCCCGATCCCAAGCGGATCCAGGAGCGGATCGGCGTGCAGCTGCAGTCCACCTCGCTCTTCGAGATGCTCTCGGCGCGCGAGCTGCTGGTGCTGTTCGCGCGCTTCTACAAGCGTTCCGACGCCGAGGCTCGGGCGGCCAAGGTGCTCGCCCAGGTCGGGCTCGAGGCCAAGGCTGCGGACTACGCGAACACCCTCTCCGGCGGCCAGCAGCAGCGGCTGGCGATCGCGCTCGCGCTCGTGCACGACCCCGAGATCGTCTTCCTCGACGAGCCGACCACGGGCCTCGACCCCCAGGCGCGGCACAACCTGTGGGAGGTGATCAGATCGATCAACGAGGACCAGGGCAAAACGGTCGTCCTGACCACGCACTACCTGGAGGAGGCCGAGCAGCTGTGCCAGCGGGTAGCGATCATGGACCAGAGCCGGATCGTCGCCCTCGACACGCCGAGCGGACTGATCGCGGCGCTCGACGCCGACGCGCGGGTGTCGTACACCGACGGGACCGGCGAGCACGTGCTGTACGTCAAGGACGCCCAGGCGACGGTGCTCGACCTGCTCGAGCAGGCACGCTCCGACGGCCGGTCGGTCACCGGCCTGGCGGTCAAGGGCGCCGACCTGGAGGACGTGTTCCTCAACCTGACCGGAAGCGCGTACCGCGAATGAACCTGGCACGCTTCACGGCCACCACCGTCGCCCAGCTGAAGATGACGTTCCGGCGGCGGATCACCCTGTTCTGGTCGCTGGCCTTCCCGATGATCCTGATGAGCCTGCTGGCGCTGCTCTTCGGCCGGTCGGTCAGCGCCGGGTCGCTGGTCGTGGCCGGTGACACCCGCGACGCTCCGATCGCGGCGATGGTAAAGGTGCTCGACCACACCAAGGGGCTCTCGGTGCACACCGTGGCGGACGGCGCCACGGCGATCCGGCAGGTGAAGAACGGTGACCACGACGCGGCGCTGGTGTTTGCGATCAGGAACGGCCCGGCGCCGGGCGGCGTGGTGGCCGAGCTGTACACGTCGAGCACGTCGGCCACGCAGGCCGGCATCATCAAAGGCATCGTCTCCGGCGCCGCCAGCGGTGTCTCGGTCGCCGCCACGGGATCCACCCCAGCGATCAGCTTCTCGCCCCGATCGGTCGACTCGGCCTCGCTCTCGTACATCGACTTCCTGCTACCGGGGATCCTGGCCCTGTCGATCATGATCTCGGCCGTGATCGGGCTCTCGACCGTCTTGGTCCACTGGCGGCAGCAAGGGATCCTGCGGCGGCTCAAGCTGACGCCGATCCCGCTGTCGGAGTTCTTCGCAGCCCGTATCACCGCCTCGCTCTCCGTGGCGGTGCTGCAGGTGGTGGTGCTGCTCGCCTTCGGCCGCCTGGCCTGGGGGATCCATATCTCGTCCACCGCGTGGGCCGCAATCCCCGTCGCCCTCGCCGGCTGCCTGTGCTTCCTGGCGATGGGCTTTGCGATCGGCTCCGTGGTGTCGAGCCCCGAGACCGGGGACGCGGTGTCCAACGTCGTCACCAACCCGATGATGTTCCTCTCCGGCACGTTCATCCCCGTGTCGGCGATGCCAGGCTTCGTGCAGCAGATCGCAAAGGTGCTGCCGCTCTACTACATGGCGAACGGCCTACGCGATACGACCGTGCGCGGACTCTCGATCTCGCACGTGGCAGGCGACATCGGCGTGCTGCTGCTGATCAGCGCCGTGCTCGCCGTCGTGGCGCTGCGGACCTTCCGCTGGGAGCCGGGAACCTAGATGGTTGATGCGAATTGCCGCGCGCCCGGGCATCACGCCAGTTCGGAATCAACCATCTAGACCGCTGAGATGACCGGCTCGACGCTGCGCAGGTAGGTGGCGAGATCGTCCACCGTCACCAGCGGCAGCGAGTGGCGGCGACAGAAGGCCACCAGCTGCGGGCCGCGGGCCATGGTGCCGTCCTCGTTCATGATCTCGCACAGCACGCCGGCCGGAGTCAGCCCGGCCAGGCGAGCGAGATCCACCGACGCCTCGGTCTGACCGCGCCGTTCGAGCACGCCGCGGGAGCGGGCCCGCAGAGGGAAGATGTGGCCGGGCCGGACGAGATCGAGCGACCGTGAACCGGGATCGACGGCGACCTGGATCGTGCGTGCCCGGTCGGCGGCCGATATGCCCGTCGTGACCCCGGTCGCAGCCTCGATCGAGACCGTGAACCCGGTCGCGTCGGACCCGTTGTTGGATGGCACCATCAGCGGCAGGTCGAGCTCGTCGCAACGCTCGGACGGCATCGAGAGGCAGATCAGGCCCCTCGCGTGACAGGCCATGAAGGCGATCTTTTCGGCGGTCGCGAACTCCGCGGCCAGACACAGATCCCCTTCGTTCTCCCGGTCGGGGTCGTCGCAGATCACAACCATCCCCCCTGCCTGGAGTTGGCGTAGCGCACGGTCGAGGGGAACTGGATATTCAGGAACTGCGCTCACCGGCCGAGGATGATACCTCAGAGCGGTGAAGACGCCCGCCGCACCCGCCAGTACAGTGAGTCGAGGCCGCTCAGGAGGAACCATGTCCCGCTCGAGGTTCATACGCGCAACAACCCTCACGCTCGCGCTGCTTGCCGTCACGGGCTGCGGCGGAGGATCGACGGCCTCGGCCGGGTCGCCGCCGTTCGGCAGCGCGGCCAAGGCGATGCCGGCCCACGCGCTGGTGTTCGTCGACGTCAACCTCGACCACAGCTCGCCGGCATGGAAGAACGCGCTGGCGATCGGATCGCGCTTCCCGGGCTGGAAGGCGTTCGTCACCAAGTTCCAGACCCAGATCAACACGAGCTCCAGCGGCGACGGCAGCTTCGCGACGAAGGTCGAGCCGTGGCTGGGCAACGAGGCCGGCGTCGCCGTCACCGGCGTCAACGTCGCCGACTCCGCGCACCCGGTCGGGTTTGTGGGCTACGTGGCGGTGAAGGACGACGGCAAGGCCAAGTCCGCGCTCGCCACCGGAAAGCACACCGCGGCGATGGGCGCGTACAAGGAATTCAGCGTCTACCGCAGCACGTCGGCCAGCCAGGTGTTTGCCGCCCTCGGCCCGGGTGCGCTGCTGATCTCGAACAGCACCGCCACCCTCCACGCCGCGGTCGACTCCTGGGACGGTGATGCACCCCGGCTCGCGAGCGACCAGGCCTTCCAGACGGCGATCGCGGCTCTCCCCAACGACAGCCTGATGACCGCCTACGCCGACGGCGCACAACTCGGTCAACTGCTGTCGCTGGCGTCGCTCTCCAGCATGAGCGGCTCATCGACCGCCACCGCCGCACAGATCGCCAAGCTGGCGGCTGCGCTGCACGGGGCGGGGGCGATCACCGCCTCGCTGGGCGCCGACAGCGGCGGGGTGCGGCTGACCGTTAACTCGTCGGCCCGCACCGCAGGCACCGCCGCGTCCACCGACGGACCGCCGCCGCTGTTCTCGGATGTCCCGGCCCAGGCCTTCGCCTACTTCGGCTTCCGAGGCTCGGGCGGGTTTGCGGGGACGCCGTACGGTGCGCAGACCCAGAGCACGCTGCGAGCGTTCACGCAGCTCACAGGGCTATCGGTCAAGCGCGACATCGCGCCGCTCTTCACGGGGGCGGGTGCGTTCTACGCAGCGCCCGGGCTGCCGTTGTCGGTTGCGGCCCTGCTGCAGCCGAAGCAGCCCGAGGCCGCGACCGCCGCGATGTATCGGATCACCGCCGCGATCGAGCGGCTGCAGCCGAACCTGCACTTCCGCACGGTCGGCCACACGGGCCAGGTCGTCCGAGTGGGTGGGGTGCAGGTCGGCTGGCACCGGATCGGCGACGTGATCGCCGTCTCCAACGACCCCACCGCGGGGGCTGCGCAGTCACCCGGGCTGGGCTCCTCCAGTGGTTACGCGTCGGTCGCGAGCCAGGCCGGTGTGCCGCCGACTGTGAGCTTCCTGGCCTACGTCGGGTTGCCCCAGCTCCTGAACGCGTTGCCGGTGGCAGCGCCAACCGACCCCAACGTCGGGCACGTGGGCGGCCTCGTGATGTGGTCATCCAGCGACGGCACCGGGTTTCACTTCGTCACCTACCTGCAGGTGAAATAGCAGGGCGTCAGCCCTGATCAGATCGTCGCGGCCGACGCCGGCCGGTACTCACCGAACACCGCGCGCAGCGCGCCGCAGATCTCACCCAGCGTCGCCTGTGCGCGGACCGCGCCGACCACCGCCGGCATCAGGTTGACATCGGCCGCCGCGTCGGTTCGCACCTGTGCAAGGGCTGCTTCGGCGGCGGTCGCATCCCGCCTATGGCGCACGGCACGCACCGCCACGCACTGTTCCTCGGCGAGGCCCGCAGGCACGTCGAAGCGCTCCGGCTGGGGGGCATCGCCCTCGACGTAGGCGTTGACACCGACCACGATCTCCTCGCCGGCGGCGAGCCGGAGCTCGCGGGCGTACGCCTCGTCGGCGATCGTCTGCTGGTAGAAACCCGCCTCGATCGCGGCGACCGCGCCGCCCAGCTCGTCGATGTGCTCGATCAGCCGCAGCGCCTCGGCCTCCAGCTGGTTGGTCAGCCGCTCGACATGCCACGACCCGCCGAGCGGGTCGGCCACCTCGGTGATGCCGAACTCGTGCTGGAGCATCTGCTGCGTGCGCACGGCGAGTGTCTGCGCATGGGGAGTCGGGATGGCGATCGCCTCGTCGAAGCACGACAGTGCCATCGACTGCACGCCCCCCAGGGCCGCTGCGAGGGCCTGGATCGCCGCCCGCACGATGTTGTTCTCAGGCTGCTGCAGGGTCAGGGTCGAACCGGCGGTCTGAGTGTGGGTGCGCAGCATCATCGAGCGCGGATCGACCGCACCGAAGCGGTCGTGCATGACGCGGGCCCACAAACGGCGGAGCGCGCGGTACTTGGCGATCTCCTCGAAGAAGTTCATGTGGGTGTTGAAGATCCACGACAGCCGGGGGGCGAAATCGTCCACTCCGACCCCGCGGTCGACCACGGCACCGACGTAGGCGATCGCATTCGCCACGCCGAAGGCCATCTCCTGGGCGGCGGTGCAGCCGGCCTCGCGCATGTGGTACCCGGCGAGCGAGATCGCGTTGAAACGGGGGGCCTCCGCCGAGCACCACTCGATCAGGTCGGCGGCCAGGCGCAGCGAGGGCCGCGGCGGGTAGATGTAGGTGCCGCGGGACACGTACTCCTTGAGCACGTCGTTCTGGGCAGTCCCGCGGATCTGCGAGGGATCCCGGCCCTGGCGCTCACAGGCGACGTGATACATCGCCACCAGCACCGGGGCCGGAGCGTTGATGGTCATCGAGGTCGACACCTCGTCCAGCGGGATGCCGTCGAACATGGCGCTCAGGTCGTCCGCCGAGTCGATCGCGACGCCGACCCGGCCCACCTCGCCTTCAGCCCGCGGGTCGTCCGAGTCCAGCCCCATCTGAGTCGGTAGGTCGAACGCCACCGAGAGTGCCGGCTGACCCTGACCGATCAGCCACCGGAAGCGACGGTTGGTCTCGGCGGCGTTGCCGAATCCGGCGTACTGCCGGATCGACCACGGCCGGCCGGCATACATGTCGCGGTGGATGCCCCTCGTGTACGGAAACGAGCCCGGGTCGCCCAGGTCGGATTCGTAGGAGACGGGCGCATCCTGCGGCGTCGCGAACCGGGGCACGTCGGAGCTCACGTCGATCGACCCTGGCCCTCGGCGGCGGCGCCCACCAGCACCACCATCTTGCCCACGTGCTGGTTCTCCTTCATGATCTGGTGCGGAGCCGGGCACTCGCTCCAGGGGAACACCCGCGAGAGCACGGGCTCGATCTTACCCTCGGCGATCAGCCGGTTGGCCCTCTCGCACTCGTACGCGTTTGCGAAGTGGCTGCCGACGATCGACTTCTGGCGCATCCACAGGTAGCGCACGTCGAAATCGAGTGCGAACCCGGAGGTCGCGCCGCAGATCACCACGGTGCCGAACGCCTTGCACACGAACACGCTGGTGTAGAAGGTGGCCGCACCGACATGCTCGAAGACGATGTCGCAGTCGCGACCGCCCCCCGCAGCCCGCACCGCCTTGCCGAAGCGCTTGATCTCGTCGAAGTTGCGCTCGCCGGTATCGGGATCGGCGAGCGCAAACTCGCGCCGGTCGATCACCGCGTGGGCGCCCAGCCTGCGCACAAGATCCACCTTGTCATCCGAGGACACCACGGCAATCGCGTTCGCGCCGTACAGCCGGCAGATCTGGACCGCGAACGTGCCCAGCCCGCCGCCGGCTCCCCACACCAGCACGTTGTCACCGGCGTTCACACCCGCACGGTCGACCAGCATCCGGTAGGCGGTGAAGTAGGTGAGCCCGTAGGACGCTGCCGCCTCCCAGGTCAACTGCGGCGGCTTGTGCAGCAGCTGCTGGGACTGCACCTTGCAGAACTCCGCGAAGCTGCCCCAGTTGGTCTCGTAGGCCCAGATCTTCTGCTGCGAGCAGGCCATCGGATCGAGCCCGTTGCACTCGGCGCACTCGCCGCAGCTCTGGTTGCAGTGGATCACCACCTCGTCACCGGGCTTCCAGCGAGTCACTCCCGGGCCGACCCGCTCGACCACACCCGAGGCGTCGGAGCCGGCGATGTGGAAGTCGTAGCCGGTGTAGCGGAAGATCGACACCGGCAGGCCGAGCGACGCCCACACGCCGTTGTAGTTCACCCCCGCGGCCATCACCCGCACCAGCACCTCGCCGGGGCCCGGCTCGGGGACCTCGATCGTCTCCAGCTGCATCGCGTCCCTGGGGTCACCCAGCCGCTCTGGGCGGATCACCCACGCCTGCATCGTCGCTGCCTCGGCCATGGCCCAGTGTACCCAGGTCGGCCCCGCCGGCCCGCCGGGAGCCGACCGCCGGCGTCAGCCCGCGCGGGCCGCGGCGCGCTGCGACCGCCGAAGCTCGCGGGCTCCCTTGACCGCGAGCTGCCCGCAGGCGGCATCGATGTCCTGGCCGTGCGAGCGTCGGTAGCTGGCCGACACGCCACGAGCGGCCAGCACCGCCGCGAAGGCGCTCACACGCTCGGGCGCCGAACCGCGGTACTCGGCCTGCGTCGGGTTGTAGGCGATCAGGTTCACGTGGAACCCATCGCGCCCGAGCAGCACGGCCAGCTGCTCCGCGTTACGGTCGCTGTCGTTGACGCCCTCGAGCAGCAGGTACTCGACGAAGATCCTTCGCCGAGTGGCCTCGCGATAGGCGCGGCAGGCGGCCATCAGGCGTTCCAGCCCGAAACGCTTGGTGACCGGCATCAGCTCGGTGCGCAACTCGTCAGTCGGCGCGTGCAGCGACAGCGCCAGCTTGACCTGCATCGGCTCGGCCGCCAGCCGTTCGATTCCGGGCACCCAGCCCGCGGTCGAGATCGCGATCTGCCGCGCGCCAAGGCCGAATCCCGCCGGGTCGTTGAGCGTGCGGCAGGCCTCGAGCACCGCGTCGTAGTTCAGGAAGGGCTCGCCCATGCCCATCATGACCACGTTTCCGACTCGCTGGCCGTCGTCGCGCAGTTCACGCGCGAGCACCAGCACCTGCTCGACGATCTCGCCGGCGCCGAGGTTGCGGCCCAACCCCATCGAGCCGGTGGCGCAGAACGTACAGCCCAGCGGGCAGCCCGACTGCGACGACACGCACACGGTGCGCCGATTGCGATGCCGCATCGCCACCGCCTCGACCGGGAATCCGTCCCGCGTCGCGAGGCGCACCTTCACGGTGCCGTCGGCCGAGCGCTGGATCTCCGCCTGCTCGAGCTCGCGCAGAGGCTCGGCGTCGCTCAGCCGTCGCCGGAGCGCGGCCGGGAGGGTGCTCACCTCCGAATACTCCTGAGCCAGCCCGCGGGTTGCCGCCTCGTACACCTGGCGGCGCCGGTAGGCCGGCTCGCCCCATTCGTCGAGCAGCGCTGAGACCTTTGCGAAATCCACCGTGGTAGTGTGACTGCAAAACGCACTGGGAGGTGCACTCGTGCAGACCAAGCTGCGAACGGACAAGGTTGCCGATGCCATCACACCGCTGGTGACCCGGGTGGCCAACGACGAAGAACTGCGCGCGCACGCCAAGACCGCGCTCGACTCGGCGAAGACGATCTACAGCCGGATCCAGTCGGAGGGTGCTCGTGGGGCGGCAGGCCGCAAGGACGTGCAGGACGAGATGGTGAAAGCCGCCACCGAGCTCAAGAACACCGCCCAGCGGCTTTCGGCAAAGCCTCGCGCCCGGGGCCACAAGCTCCGCAAGCTGGTGGTCGGAGCGGCGCTGGCAGCCGCCGCTGTGGTCGGCATCAAGCGCCTGATCAGCCACGACGACGACGAGTTCGACTACCAACCGTAGATCGACCAACTCAGGAGCGCGAATGTCCGACAGCGCCAGCGCAGGCGCGTCCCCGCCGCCAAGCGACGCCGCCATCGACGTGCTGCTGCAGGAGCGGCGCGTGTTCCCGCCCTCGCCGGAGTTCACCTCCCAGGCAATCGTCTCGGACGAGGGCGTGTACGAACGCGCGGATCGTGACTACGACGGTTTCTGGCTCGGGCTGGCGCGCGAGACGCTGGACTGGACGACGCCGCCGACCGAGGCGCTGCAGTGGGATCCGCCCCACTGCACGTGGTTTGCCGACGGCCGCCTGAATGTCTCGTCCAACTGTCTCGACCGGCACGTCGGCGCCGGCCGGGGAGACCGGGTCGCCTACCACTTCGTGACCGAGCCGGTCGACGAGCCCGACCGCGACCTCACGTACGGCGAACTGCTCGAGCAGGTATGCCGCTTCGCCCACCTGCTGCGCGAGCTCGGCATCGGCAAGGGCGACGTGGTCGGGATCTACATGGGCATGGTGCCGGAGCTGCCGGTGGCGATGCTGGCCTGCGCACGGATCGGGGCGCCGCACGTGGTCGTGTTCGGTGGATTCTCGGCGGAGTCGCTGGGCGAACGGCTGCAGTCGACCGGAGCCAAGCTGCTCGTCACCCAGGACGAGGCCTGGCGCAAGGGCGCCCGCGTCCCGCTGAAGGCAACCGCCGACAAGGCGCTCGACCTCGCCCCGTCGGTGACGGCGACCATCGTGCTGCGCCGCACCGGCGGCGAGGTGCCGATGACAGCCGGTCGCGATCACTGGTGGCACGAGGCGGTCGAGGGACGGCCGTCCACGTTCGAGGCCGAGCCGGTGGAGGCCGAGCACATGCTCTACGCGCTGCACACCTCCGGCACGACCGCAAAGCCGAAAGCCGTGGTGCACACGTCGGGCGGGTACCTCGCGTACGCGGCCATTACCCATCGCTGGATCTTCGACGTGCACGACGACGACGTGTACTGGTGCGCCGCGGACATCGGCTGGGTGACCGGCCACACGTACATCGTCTACGGGCCGCTGGCCAACGGCTGCACCTCGGTGCTGTACGAGGGCGATCCCATGCACCCCGGGCCCGATCGCCACTGGCAGATCATCGCCCGCCACCGGGTGACGCAGTACTACACGGCGCCGACGCTGATCCGCGCCTTCATCAAGGCCGGAGCAGCCCACCCGGCGGCACACGACCTCAGCTCGCTGAGGCTCCTGGGGTCGGTGGGAGAGCCGATCAACCCCGAGGCGTGGGTGTGGTATTGGAAGTACGTCGGAGGCGAGCGGTGCCCCGTCGTGGACACCTGGTGGCAGACGGAGACCGGCGGCATCCTGATCACCCCGCTGCCCGGGCTCACGACCGCCAAGCCCGGCTCGGCCACGCGGCCGTTCCCGGGAATCCGCGCCGCGGTGGTGGACGACCACGGCGATCCGGTGGAACCGGGACGGGGCGGGTATCTGGTTATCACGCGCCCCTGGCCGGGCATGTTCCGGACGCTGTACCACGACGACGAGCGCTACGTGTCCAACTACTTCTCGCGGTTCGGCAAGCACGTGTACTTCCCCGGCGACGGTGCCCGCCAGGACGCTCACGGTGACTTCTGGCTGCTGGGCAGGGTGGACGACGTGATGAACGTCTCCGGCCACCGGCTGTCCACGATCGAGCTCGAATCCACCCTGGTGGAGCACCCGGCCGTGGCCGAGGCGGCCGCGACCGCCGCGCCCGACGCGCTCACCGGCCAGACGCCGCTGTGCTTCGTGGTGTTGCGCTCCGGGCACGAGCCGAGCGATGAGCTCGCAATCGAGCTTCGGGAGTGGATCGGCCAGAAGATCGGCAAGATCGCGCGGCCCAAGGCGGTGATCATCGTCGACGACCTGCCCAAGACCCGTTCCGGCAAGATCATGCGCCGG
This sequence comes from Gaiellales bacterium, assembly GCA_038230835.1. GTDB lineage: Bacteria > Actinomycetota > Thermoleophilia > Gaiellales > JAICJC01 > DASUHT01. The sequence continues at coordinate 223,852 of JBBRMM010000003.1, read as the reverse complement.
CTGCTCAAGGACATCGCGGAGGGTCACGAGCTGGGGGACACCACCACCCTGCGCGACCCGGCGGTGGTCGAGGATCTCAAGCGCAAAGCCGACGCGGTGCTAATGGCCTCACGCTGAACCCGGCGGTTGGGGCCGAGGCTCGGCTGCAGGGGTGCGCAGGACGCGCACGGCCATCTGAACTGCGACGCCGAGCAGCAGGACGGCAAATGCGCGGCGCAGTGCCGTGTTCGAGACCGACGTCGCGACCACTTCACCCAGCTTGGCGGTCGGAGCCGACGCGATCCCCACCACCGCCGCCTCCCGCCAGCGGATGGTGCCGTAGCGGGTCTGACGCCAGGATCCCATCAGGATCACCGGCACCATCGCCACCAGCGAGGTGGCCACCGCGACGTGCGTCGACTTGCCGAGGAAGATCAGGGTGGGGACGAAGATCAGCCCGCCGCCCACGCCGAACAGGGCCGAGAGCACGCCCGCCAGCAGTCCGAGCGCCGCTGCCAGAAGCTCGTGGCTCACAGCGCGAGCTTGACCGCCACGAGGGCCAGGAACAGGGCGAACCCGAGCACGATCCGCCGGGTGTCGATCCGCTGGTGCAGCCATGCCCCACCCACCGCTCCGCCCACCGCCGGCAGGCCGATCAGGGCGCTGTCGCGCCAGTCGACGTTGCCCGCCTGGGCATGGGACGCGGCCGCGGCGGTGGCTGTGAACAGGATCGCGGCAAGTGAGGTCGCCATCGCCTGCTTGGGCGGGAACGCCGCGAACGCGACGAGCAGCGGCACGATCAGGATGCCGCCACCGACTCCGAACACCCCCGAGAAGAAGCCCGCAACCAGCCCGATGCCGATCAAAATAGGGAGCCGGCCGGTCACGCCCGGTATTGTTGCAGGTCGTGGACGAGCGCCTGGTCCGGTTGGTTGCCCCACTGATCGCCGATCCCAAGCGCGGTGCGGTGGTCTGCGACATCGACGGCACGCTGGCGCCGATCGTGGCCACGCCCGACAAGGCCCGGGTGCCGGCGGCCACGCTGCGGGTGCTCGAGCGGCTCGCCGGGCGCTACGCGCTGGTCGCCTGCGTGACCGGCCGGCCGGCCGCCGAGGCTCGCCGGCTGGTGCCGGTGGAGTCGGTGGCCATCTCGGGCAACCACGGTCTGGAGATCTGGCGCGACGGCGCCGTTCACCTAGCGCCGCAGGCCGCGAGGCATTACGACGCCGTCCGGCGCGGTCTGGTGCTGGTCGAAAACGACGGTCTCCTCCCCGAGCTCGGCTGCCATGTCGAGGACAAGGGCATCACGTTCTCGGTGCACTTCCGTAACTCGCCGCGCAGCGATCACGCCGCGCGCTACCTGGAAGCGCAGATCGTGCCCCAACTGGAACGCGACGGCCTGGTGGCGTCGTTCGGCCGCATGGTGCTCGAGGTGCGCCCGCCGGTGCCTCTGGACAAAGGCTCGGCGGTGAAACGGCTGCGCGGCCGCAAGCGGCTCGACCACCTGCTCTTCGCCGGGGACGACCGCGCCGACCTGGACGCCTTCCGGGAAGCCACGATCCGGGTCGCCGTGCGCTCGGCCGAGGCGCCACCGGAACTGCTGGCGGCCGCCGACGCCGTGCTTGACGGCACCACGGCCGTGTTCGAGCTGCTCGAGCACCTCGCGGCCCCATGACCCACGTCGACGAGCGGCTGCTCGCGGCGATGGTCGACCGCTTCGGGCGGCCCGCCGAGTGGGACGGTTCGCGGCGGATCAGCGACGACAACGCGATGACCATTCGCAGCTCGTCCGATCCCACGCGCGCGCACGACGTCACCTTCGCGATCGAAGACGGCGCAGGTGACATCGTGCTGATCCGCAAGCCGATGTACCCGCCCGGGGTGTGGCGGATCCCGTCCGGCGGCGTCGTCCGCGGCGAGACCTTCGAGGTCGGTGTCCGGCGCGAGGCCCTGGAGGAGACCGGGCTCGACGTGCGGCTGACCGGGTATCCGCTGGTCGCCCGATCGACCTTCGCGCACGGCGCGGGCAGCGAGACGTGGACGACGCACGTCGTCACCGCCGACGCCTCAGGTGTGCTCGAACCGCGCGACCGGCGCGAGATCGCAGCCGCCCGCTGGGGCAGCTGGGACGAGCTGACGGGCGAGGTGGCGGCGGCCCTGCGCGGCACCGGCAGCCCCCTCTTCGGCTACCGAGCCGATCTGCACGAGCAGATCGCCGGATTGCTGAAAGGGGCACAGGCCCGTACCCTGGAAGGGTGACGATCGAGACTGTGATCGCGGTTGAGGCTGACCTGGACGAGCTGCGCCGGGACGCCGCCGGTACTGTCGACGTGTTCGCAGCGCTCGACCGCCAGTTCTTCTGGGCCGACCGTGTGATGCTGGCCACGGCCGACGAGCAGGTCGTGCTGTGCGGCGAGATCGTCGGCGACTCGTAGCCGAGCTCACGGTTTGAGCAGGGCGCGCAGCTCGGGCCACTCGCGGGTGTTGACGATGTCGGCCGGCGCCGCCCAGCCGCGTCGGGCGGTCATCACCCCGAAGCGCATGTAACCCAGTGCGTCCACCGAGTGCGCGTCGGTGTCGATCGAGAGCCGGGCGCCCGCCTCGACGGCGAGCCGAACATGCGTGTCGCGCAGGTCGAGGCGGTCCGGCTGGCCGCTGACTTCGAGCACGGTGCCCGTCTCGACGGCGGTCGCGACGACCTGCTCGATGTCGAGCGGGTTTGGCTCACGGCGGCCGATGAGGCGGCCGGTGGGGTGGCCGAGGATGTCCACATGCGGGTTGCGCATCGCCTCGCACACACGGCGGGTCTGATCGGACTCCGAGAGCCGGTGGGAGGCGTGGACGCTGGCCACCACCACGTCGAGCGCGGAGAGCAGCTCGTCGGAGTAGTCCAGCGAGCCGTCCTTGAGGATGTCCACCTCACACCCGACCAGGAGCGTGAACGCCGGCTCGAGCCGCTCAGCCAACTCACGCACTCGTTCGACCTGCGCCTGCAGCCGGCCGGCGTCGAGCCCCATGCCGAAGCCGACCGCCGGCGAGTGGTCGGTGATGTTGAGGAACGAGTACCCGAGGGCGATCGCAGCGTCGACCATGCGCTCGAGCGTCGCCTTGCCGTCACTCCAGTCGGTGTGGGCGTGCAGGTCGCCGCGGATCTGCGACAGCTCCACCAGGTCAGGCAGGTGCCCGGCTCGGGCAGCCTCGATCTCACCCCGGTTCTCGCGCAGCTCGGGAGGGATCGGCACCAGGCCCAGCCGGCGGTACACCTCGTCCTCGTCGTCGGTGACCGTCACCTCGCCCGTCTCGACCACCTCGATGCCATGCTCGGAGACCTTGAGGCCGGCCCGCACCGCGGCTTCCCGCAGAGCCACATTGTGCTCCTTCGACCCGGTCAGGTGCTGGAGCAGGTTGCCGTAGCAGCCCGGAGCGAGCATGCGCAGCTCGACCCGCGAACCATCGTGCGCCAGCACCACGATCTTCGAGTCGCCACGCTCGACCACCTCGGCCACCCACTCCTGACCGGTCAGCGCCTCGGCCACCGTGAGCCGGTTGGTGACCGCTGCCACCAGATCGATGTCCTTGGCGGTCTCGGCGTAACGGCGCAGGCTTCCTGCGACATCGCAGTGCTCGACGGCAGGACACGTCCTCAGCTGCTCGACGATCCGCTCGGCGAGCGGCCGCATACGCGCGACGGACCGGCGGCGGGGAGGTGGCGTCGAGCCGGAGAGGCCCTCGAGGATGGTCACCTCGGTCCTCGCACCCAGCCCGGGGAGCTCGCGTATCCGCTGCTCGAGTGCGGCCGAACGGACGTCCTCGATCGTCTGCAGGCCGAGGTCGGCGAAGATCCGCCGGGCGGTCTTGGGGCCAATGCCCGGGATCCGCATGACCGGCACGACACCCGTGGGGTTGCGGTCGACGAGCTTGCTCAACGCGGCGATCTCGCCGGTCTGCGCCAACTCGGCCACCTTGTCGGCGACGGTGTCACCGACGCCGGACAGCGCGGTCAGCCGGCCCTGCTCGGACAGCCGGATCACCGACTCGGGGGTTTCACGCAGCGTCTTTGCGGCACGGCGATAGGCCAGCACCCGGTAAACCACCGCCCCCTCGAGCTCCAGCAGATCGGCCATCAACTCGAAACGCTCGGCGACATCGGCGTTCGTCAGCGGGCTGGCCACCTGCCGATCATATTCCGCCCTGCGCCCGCAGACCTCCAACCCGACCCCAGTATGCTGCCGGGATGCCAGAGGAGCGGTTCTTGATCGTCCTACCGACGTACGACGAGTTCGAGAACCTCCCGCGGGTGATCGAGGCGCTGGCTCGCGAACGAGAACGGACACCGTTTCCCGGCGATGTGCTGGTCGTCGACGACGGTTCACCCGACGGCACGGGGCAACTGGCCGACCGGCTCGCAGCCGACCGGCCGTGGCTGCACGTGCTCCACCGGGCCGCCAAGGAGGGACTCGGACAGGCGTACATCGCGGGTTTTCGCTGGGCACTGGATCGTGAGTACACCCACGTGCTCGAGATGGACTGCGACTTCTCGCATCCGCCCGATGCGGTGCCCAGGCTGCTCGTGGCGGCGACAGACGCCGACCTCGTGCTGGGCTCCCGTTACGTGGCGGGCGGCGCTGTGCAGGGCTGGCCGCTGCAGCGGCGGGTGATCTCGCGCGGCGGATCGCTGTACGCACGGACGTGGCTGGGCGTCGGGATCAGCGATCTGACCGGTGGGTACAAGTGCTTCCGCCGCTGGGTGCTGGAGTCGCTCGAACTGGACGCCGTCCACGGACAGGGATACGTGTTCCAGATCGAGCTCACCTTCCGCACGCTGCGGCTCGGGGGCCGGGTGGTCGAGGTACCGATCACGTTCCGCGACCGCACTGCCGGGTGCTCCAAGATGAGCCTGGCGATCGTGATCGAGGCCGTGTGGCAGGTACCGATGCTGCGGCTGCGCGCGCTCACCGGCCGGCTCGACCCCTCGCGGCGGCGAACCGAGCAGGCGGCGCCGCTGGTGCCGCCGTGACGAGTACGTCCCCGACCCGAGGCTATACTCGGAAGCCAGCCAAGCCAAGGAGCACGCCCGTGAGCGACAGTATGGTCGAGGTCACCGACGCAACCTGGGACGAGCAGGTGATCGGAGCGGCTCAGCCCGTCGTGGTCGATTTCTGGGCGCCCTGGTGCGGGCCCTGCCGGGTCATGGACCCGATCCTCGACGAACTGGCCGCGCAGCACTCCGGCAAGGTCAAGTTCACAAAGGTGAACGTCGACGACAACTTCCAGGTCGCCTCGCGTTACGAGATCCTGTCGATCCCCACGCTGATGGTGTTCGACAAGGGCGAGATGCAGAAGAAGCTGATCGGCGCGCAACCCCGGCGCAAGCTGGAGGACGAGCTCGGCAGCTGGCTCGGCTGACCGCTCGACCGCGGCTATCCCGCCCGCACGAGCGACAGGATCCCGACACCCGCGACGATGACGACGGCACCGGCTGTCTGGCGCCGCCCCAGCCGCTCGCCGAAGAGCACGAACGTCCCGATCGTCGCCACCGCCGCGAACTGCGACGCGAGCACGGCCGGCACCGCCACACTGTGCCGGGAGGCTCGCACGAAGCTGACAAACCCGATCAGCTCGGCCAGCGCCGAGAAGACGACCATCCACAGCGTGCGCCCCGGCAGCGGTAGGCGCCGGCGTGCGATCAGGGGGGCCGAGATCGCCACCACACCGACGATTCGAGCCACGAGAATCGTCCACACCGGACCGAGAGAGACGCCGGCCCGGGAACTTGCCGCCAGGCCCACCCCGAAGCTGGTGGCCGCGACGATGGCGTAGATCGACGGCCGCAAGTGAACATCCCGGCGGCTGCCCTGAAGCGTGACCGCGATCACACCCGCGGCGATCACCGCCAGCGCTACCGCCTCGGCGACCGTGGGCCGCTCGCCCAGGAACGCGACCGAGAACACCGCCGCCAGTGCTCCCTCGGTGGACGCGATGGGGGCCACGATCCCGACCTTGCCGAGGCGCAGCGCCCGGTACATCATGGAAAGCCCGAACACCGACCCGACACCGGCGAGCGCCGCCCACTCCCACGAGCGCCCGTTGGCGTGAGCCGGCGGCCCCTCCACCGCGGCCGCCACCGCGACGACACCGAACCCGATCAGCATCACATAAGCGAGCGCCTGCTGCGAGCCGATGATCCGGGTCGAGCGCGACGCGACCACAGTGGAGGCGCCCCACAGGAGGGCGGCCAGCAGGCCCCCGATGACCGGGGTCACGCGAAGTGATCCCATCCGTGCAGCTCGACCGGCCGGCCGGAACGGTCGACCAGCAGGACGCGCGGCGGGTCGGTGAGCACTCCGACGACGGTCACCGCCACCGGCAGCTCGACGCCGTCCGGCACAGCCGCCAGCAGCTCGAAGTCCTCTCCGCCGGCCGCCGCCTGCTCGACCGTCGCTCCTGGCGCCAGCGGCAGCGCCGCGAGCTCGACCCGGGCGCCGCACCCGGACGCTCGCGCCAGCCGCCCCAAGTCACCGGCAATCCCGTCGGAGAGATCGATCATGGCGGTTGCCACCGCCGCCAGCGACCGGCCCTCGGCAAGCCGCGGTGTGACCAGGTCGGTGTAGCCCGAGGCCGCCTGGCCCCCCAACGTCCCGGTCACGACCAGACGATCGCCGGGTCGCCCTCCGGACCGCAGCACCGGCCGTTCCGCCCTGCCCAGAGCGGCGATCGAGATCACCAGTTTGTCGGCCCTGGACAGATCGCCTCCTCGCAGCTCCACCCCGTGACCCGCGACGCCTCTGGCCAGCTCCACGACCGCGTCGAAGCCGCGGGGCAGGCCGAACGCCGCCACCAGACAGACGGGCTCGGCGCCCATTGCAGCCATGTCGGACAGATTGGCTGCGGCTGCGCGGTGCCCGATGCGGTACGGGTCGGTGCGGGCTGCATCGAAGTGCACGCCGTCCACCAGCATGTCGGTGGCGAGCACCAGCCCTCCGGGCAGCACCGCAGCGTCGTCGCCGATGCCGACGGCCACACCCGCGAGCGCGTCCACCATCGCCTGCTCTGATAGCATCTGGCCCAATGTACCGCGCCGGCTTTTTCTTCGGCTTCGCCTTTACCACCCGCGAGGGAGGCATCTGAGCGCGCCGCCGGTTCCGCAGCGACTCGACAAGCCTCCGCAACCCGGGGGCTTTTTTCGTTCTTGAGGAGGACCTGATCAGCATGACCGTGGCATATCCCGGCGAGGAGGGCGCCTACGCCGCCGAGGCCGGGGCGCGGTTATACCCGGACGCGGAGCTTCGATCCTGCCGGTCGTTCGCCGACGCGATGCGGGCGGTCACCCGTGGGGAGGCGGCGTGCGCGGTGCTGCCGATCGAGAACTCGCTGGCCGGGGCGATCCCCGAGACGTACGACCTGCTCGCGCATGCTCCGCTCGCGATCGTGGACGAGATGGTGCTGGCCGTTCCCCACTGCCTGGTCGGCCTGGCGGGCACGAACATCGACTCGCTGGAGCGGGTGCACTCGCATCCTGCCGCGCTCGCCCAGTGCCGGCGATTCCTCTCGTCGCTGCCGGACACGCTGCCCGAGGTCGCTCCATCCACAGCCGCAGCGGCGCGCCGGGTCGCCGACGCAAGCGACGCGGCACAGGCTGCGATCTCCTCGCGCCGCGCCGCGGCGCGGTTCGGGCTGGTGGTGCTGCTGAACGATGTCTCCGATCACGCGCAGAACTACACGCGGTTCGTCGCCGTCGCCCCGCACACGCGCATCGACCGCATCGACGGGCGGGCGTGGCGAACGGCGGTGCGATTCGTGACCCATCACCACCCGGGGGCGCTGGCAAGCGCGATCCAGCCGCTGGCGACCTTCGGCGTCAACATGTGCTCGCTGCAGTCGCGGCCGATCCCCGGCAGTCCCTGGAACTACCAGTTCTACGCCGACCTCGAGGGACACCCGCTGGACGCGCCGGTCGCCGAGGCCCTGCGCACGCTCGAGGAAAGCGTGGCCGAGCTCGCCTACCTGGGCTGCTATCCCGCCGCCGAGCGACCGTGAGCCTGGCGGTCTGGGACGACCTGCTGCGGATGGAACAGGTTGCCGCCAGACGTACGCTGCCCGCCCGTACGGCGCGCACCGAAGCGCTGCCCGGAGGGCTCGACCGCCGACTCGAGGCGGCGCTTCGAGCGGCGGGGATCGAGCGACTCTACAGCCACCAGGCGGCGGCGTACGCGGCCTCCGCCGCGGGCGACACCGTGGTGGTGACCGCCACCGCCAGCGGCAAGTCGCTCGCGTTCAACTTGCCCGTGCTGCAGACCGTCGCGACCGATCGCCGGGCACGGGCGCTGTACCTGTATCCGACCAAGGCACTGGCTCAGGATCAGGCCCGCGCGCTGGCCCTGCTGCATGCCCCCGAGCTGCGCCTGGCCGTGTACGACGGTGACACGCCGCCGGGCGAGCGGCGTCAGGCCCGGGACTGGGCGAACGTCGTGCTCACGAACCCGGACATGCTCCACGCGGGCATCCTGCCGCGCCACTCGGCCTGGGCCGAGCTGCTCGCGAATCTGCGCTTCGTGGTCGTGGACGAGGCCCACGCCTACCGCGGCGTGTTCGGCTCTCACGTCGCCAACGTGCTCGCCCGGCTGCGGCGGGTCGCTGCCCACCACGGGTCGGCACCGCGGTTTCTGCTGGCGTCGGCCACGGTGGCCAACCCCGGCGACGCCGCGGAGCGGCTGTGCGGCGGACCGGTCGCGGTGGTGGACGACGACGGCTCGGCCGCCGCCGAGAGCGAGATCGCGATCTGGAACCCACCGCTGCTCGACCCCGCACTGGGTCTACGGGTGAGCACGCTGGGCGAGGCCGCCACGCTGTTCGCCGGACTGGTCGCCCGCGGGCTGCGCACGATCGCGTTCGCAAAGACGCGACGCGGCTGTGAGCTGCTGTACCGGTACGCCCGCGAGGGTCTCGACCGGCACGCACCGCAGGCCGCCTGTCGTATCGCGACCTACCGGGCCGGCTACACCCCCGAGCAACGCCGCCAGATCGAGCGCGATCTGGTCGACGGGACGCTGGTCGGCGTGATCGCGACCAGCGCGCTCGAGCTGGGCGTCGACATCGGCCACCTCGACGCGGCGGTCAGCGTCGGTTTCCCGGGATCGACCGCATCCCTGCGCCAGCAGTGGGGCCGGGCCGGACGGCGCCGAGCGGGGCTGGGCATCTTGGTCGCAGGTGAGGACGCGCTCGACCAGTACTTCGCAACCAACCCGGACGCGCTGTTCGAGCGGCCGGTGGAGGCTGTGATCTGCAACCCCGGCAACCGGGCGATCCGTACCGCCCACCTCCTGGCGGCAGCCGCGGAACTGCCGCTGAGCAGCGCTGACGAGCGCCACTTCGGAGCCGACGGCATGCAACTGGCGGAGTCCCTGCCTCAGCTCAGCCGCACCGCCGCCGGCCTCGTATACCGGGGGGCCGACAACCCCGCCGGCGGGATCTCGCTGCGATCCAGCTCGCGGACGGGCGTGGCGGTCGTCGACACCTCCAACGGCACGCTGCTGGGAACGGTAGACGAGCTGCGCGCGGAGCCGACAGTGCATGCCGGTGCCGTGTACATGCACCAGGGCGAGAACTACCTCGTGACGACGCTCGACCTCGACGCGCGGGTGGCCCTCGTCGAGCCCTTCAGCGGGGACTTCTACACCCAACCGCGCCGGCGATCGGCGACCTCGATCACCGACCCGCCGGCGGGTGCGGAGCGGCTGGGGGTTCCGGTCTTCCTCGGGCCGATCGAGGTGCGGGAGCGGGTGGTCGGGTATCAGCGCAAGCGGCTGGTCGACCACCGGGTGATCGACACCGTGGAGCTCGATCTGCCCGAGCGGACGTTCGCAACCGAGGCGGCGTGGTTCTGCCCGCGGCCGGTTGCCCACCACGATCTGCTGGGATCCCTGCACGCTGCCGAGCACGCCATGATCTCGCTGCTGCCCCTGCTGGCGACGTGCGACCGCGGGGACATCGGCGGCCTCTCCACCGACCTGCACCCGCAGACCGGCGAGCCGACGATCTTCGTGTACGACGGCCACCCCGGTGGGGTCGGAATCAGCGCCCGGGGCCACGAGCTGTTCGAGGACTGGGTGGCGCGCACCGCACGCCTGCTCGCCGACTGCCCGTGCGAGCGGGGTTGTCCCTCCTGCATCCAGTCGCCCAAGTGCGGCAACCTCAACGAGCCGCTGTCCAAACCCGGGGCGCTGGCTCTGCTACGCGTGATGCTGGCCGCCTGACGCACGTTCCGGGGGCATGCGAGAGGCGGTGCGTGGTACAGTGGTCGCCCCGCAGGCGGTCAAGGGAAGCCGGTGCAAGTCCGGCGCGGTCCCGCCGCTGTAAGGGCGTTCGTGCGGTGTGCCCGCGAGGGCAGCCACTGGTCATACGACCGGGAAGGCCAACCGCGCGACCCAGCGTTGCTGGGAGACGCGCCCGAGCCAGAAGACCTGCCGCCCGCGCAAACGACGATGCCTCTCGAGGAAGGAGGACCCGTTGGCGAACCTTCGCCTTCACCATCTGCCGACTGCGATCGCCGCTGCGATCGCACTGGCCCTCGCCCCCGCCACCGCCGGGGCGGCCACGGTTCACGTCAAGCTGCGCGTCGAAGGTCCGGTGCGAACGGTCGTCCAGGCGGCCCCGGTGCCGTACGTGGGGTCGATCTCCGGCCACGAACTGTCCGGCCCGACGGTGCTGGGAGCGCTGTGGACGGCATCGCGGAATCACGACTTCCCCGTTGGCCTGCAGTGGTTCGACTGCTGCGGTTTCTACGTCGCATCGATCAACGGGGTACCCGGTGACTCCACCCACTACTGGGCGTTCAAGGTCGGTCACGTGCTGGCGCAGACAGGCGCCGGGTCGATCACGGCGACGAACGGCATGAGCGCACTCTTCTACTACACCACGTTCGACCCGGTGACGTTCGCGACCCAGCCGACCCTTGGGCTCGACTCCTCGACGCGGACGATCGGCGCCGGCGGCCAGGTCACGTTCACCGTCACCGCGTATGACGACGCCGGTGCCGGCGCCGCGGTTGACGATGGGTATGTGTGGGTGAACGGTGTCGGAACCAAGACGACACCGGCCGGCAAGGCCACCCTGCACTTCGCGACGGCGGGTACCTACGCGGTGCGCGCAACCTTCCCCGGCGACATCCGGTCGCGGACGCTGTGGGTCCACGTCTCCTGATATCAGCCGTGGTGCTGGCCACCGCCGCAGGCTGCGGAACCCGGGCGGCGCCCCCGCCACCCGGGGTCGCAGCGGCCAGCGTCATGGTCACCCGGGACTTCGGCTCCCAACGCCTGGCCGGGGGCCGGGTTGCCCCAGGTCAGACCGCGATGAACGCACTGCGCGGGGTGGCATCGGTGCGAACCGCGTATGCCGGACGGTTCGTGACCGCCATCGACGGCCTGACGGGGAACCGGAGCGCGGGCTGGGACTGGCTGTTCTACGTGAACGGCATCGAGTCCGATCGGGGGGCGGCCGACTACTCCCTGCACGCCGGCGACACCGAGTGGTGGGACTACCGGTATTGGACAGACCTGATCTCGGTGCCGGTGGTGATCGGCGACTGGCCGGAGCCGTTCGTCCACGGATTCGGGGGCCGAGGGCCGAAGGTGAGCGTGACCGGGCCGCCCTGCGCGGCCGGACTGACCGCCCTGCTGCGGCGCGCCGGCGCTCGGACACTGGCCGGTTCGCAACCGTACTCGATCGTCGTGGAGACGTTCGCCCAGGCGGCCGGCGCCCTGTCCCCCACGGTCTGGAGTGACCGCGGACTGAGCGTGTACCTCGACCACGGCACGGTGGTCGTCTACCACGGCCGGGCCGGCTCCCATCCGCTGCCGGCGGCGGCCGGCCTGATTGTCGCCTACCGCCCGGGATCGGTCACGGGTGGGTCGGCTCGGATGGTGATTGCCGGCCGAACGGTGTTCGATGCCTGTGCGGCGGTCGCGACGCTGATCCACGACCCGGCGTCGATCCGTGGCACATACGCGGTCGCCACCGATGCGGCCGGGCATCCGATCGCAGCCGGAGGGCGTTGATGAAGCCGCTTCCGATCGCCCTGCTGGCGGCGGCCATCAGCCTCGTCGCCGTCGTCGCCCAGAACCCGCTGTGCCTGGCGGCCGCGCTTGCCGGGGCGATCGCGCTGCTGGCGGCAAGCGGCGGGTCGCGTCGACTGTACGTGCTGTTCGCCGCCGGAAGCGCGGTGACGGTGTTCGTGCTGAACCCGTTCGTCGGGGCGCAGGGCCTGACCGTCCTCTGGCAGGGCCCGCCGATCCCGGTTCTGGATACGCAGGTGACGGTGGAGGAACTCGCCTTCGGCGCCGCCGCGGGCATGCGGATCGCAGCCGCCGCTCTCGCGGTGGCGGCCTTCGTGCGGCTGGCCGACTCCGACCTCGTGCTGCGCGCGGTCGCTCGTGTCGCGCCACGCTCGGCGATGATCACGGCGCTCTCGGCGCAGTTGCTGCCGGCTCTCGAGCGTGATGCCGCCGGGCTGGTCCACTCGGTCCGCACCCGTGGGGCCGAGATCCGCCGGCCGCGGGCGGCGGCGACACTGCTGCCGGCGCTGCTGGGAATGTCGCTCGAACGATCGCTGAGCGTGGCGGAGGCGATGGAGGCGCGCGGGTACGGGCAGCCGGGCCGCAGCCGGGCGCCGGAGCGGCGCGCCACGGCAATGGAGTGGCTGGTGACCGGGACTGCGACGGCCGCACTGGCCGTCGCAGTGATCGCGATCGGCTTGGGCGCGACCGACTTCCGCTACTACGACACGCTTGATGACCCGTTCGGTCGCGCGGCCGAACTCGCTGCCGCCACCCTGCTGGTGCTGCTGACGACGGCCGCCGGGATGGTCCGATGGACGCGCTGAGCTTCGAGGGCGTCCGGCACCGGTACCCCGGGGCGGCGCAGCCGTCGCTGGCCGGGATCGACCTGCGGATAGCGGCGGGCGAACTTGTGCTGCTGGTCGGCGACTCGGGCTCCGGTAAGTCCACGCTGCTGCGGGCGGCGGCGGGCCTGGTGCCGCATTTCCACGGCGGAGAGTTGCACGGGCGGGTGACCACCGGCGGGCTGGACACGCGCTCGCACAGGCCGGGTGAGATCGCAACGGTCGCGGGACTGGTCTTCCAAGACCCCGAGGCTCAGTTGGTGATGCGCACCGCACGCCGGGAGGCCGCATTCGGCCTCGAAAACCTCGGCTGGCCGGCGGACGATGTGGCCGCGCGGGCCCAGGAGGCGCTGATGGTGACCGGCGCGGCGCGGCTCGCCGGGCGCGCCACCGACCGCATGTCGGGGGGCGAGCAGCAACGGCTGGCGATCGCATCGGTGCTGGCGATGGGGCAGCGCCTGCTGCTGCTCGACGAGCCCACCAGTCAGCTCGACCCGGTCGCGGCTGAGGAACTGCTGGGGCTCGTGGTGCGCTTGAACCATGACCGCGGGATCACCGTGGTCATTGCCGAGCACCGCACCGGACGCCTGTTCGGCGACGTCGACCGGGTGATCGCGCTGGATGCGGGGGTGCTGCTCGTCGATGACACCCCTCAGCGGGCGGCGAACGCCCTCGCCGGCCGCCGGCCGTGGCTGCTGCCTCCGGTCGCGCAGGCCCACGCCCGAGCCGGGAGCAGCGAGCTCCCGCTGAGCGTCCGCGAGGCGCGCCGACTGACCGGAGACCTCGACGTGCCGCCGCTGATCGCAGTGCCGCCCAGTGCCGCCGCCACACCGGCCGCGGAGATCCGACGGGCGCACAAGCGGCTCGGTGACGTGGACGCGCTGTGCGACGCCAGCGCAAGCTTCGCTGCCGGCGAGGTGACGGCCCTGATGGGAGAGAACGGGGCCGGCAAGACGACCCTCGCACTCGCTGCCTGCGGCTTGCTCGAACTCGACCGAGGCCGGGTCGACCGGGACGGCGGAGCCGGCTACGTCAGTCAGAATCCGGCCCACCACCTGCTGCACGAGTCGGTGGCCGACGAGCTCGAATACGGCCTCCGGAACCTCGGTGTCGACAGCGCCGAGCGATCGGCCCGAGTTGCCGTCGAGCTCGACCGGTTCGGACTGGTCACCGTTGCCAAGCAGCATCCGCGGGACCTGTCCAGCGGCGAGCGGCAGCGGGTCGCGATCGCGTCGGTGACCGTCATGCGACCGCGGCTGCTGGTGCTCGACGAGCCGACGAGAGGAGTCGACGGACGGCAGAAGCTCGCCCTCGCCGGGCTCGTGCGCGAGCTCGCCGACGCGGGCACGGCTGCCGTGGTCGTGACGCACGACATGGACTTCGCCGCCGAGCTCGCCGACCGGGTCACGACGATGGCCGACGGCCGCGTCATACGCGATCGAGGCCCGCGAGAACTGCTAGCGACGAGCATGTTCTTCGCCTCACAGGTCGGTCTGGCATTCGGCTGCGTCTCGGTGTCGGAGGCTGTGACGCTGATCTCGGCGCGCACCCAGGCGGTGAGCCGTGTCTAGCCTGGTGGTGTTGACAGCGCTGCTGGCGCTCGCCGCGGGGCTGGTGGCCGTCGAGTCGGGGCCCAACCGCAGCCGCGAGCTGTCCCTGGTGGCAGCGCTGGCAGCAGCTGCAGCGGCCGGTCGCGTGCTGTTCGCGTTCGTGCCCAACGTGCAACCGGTGACGATGCTGGTGGCGGTGACCGGCGTCACCCTGGGCGCGCGGGCCGGGATAGCCACCGGGGCGGCGGCGGCGCTGCTCTCGAACGCCTTTCTCGGCCAGGGCCCGTGGACTCCTTGGCAGATGCTGGGGTGGGCCGCCGTCGGCGCCACCGCCGCGCTCATTCCGGGCTTGCGCAACCGATTTGGTCTGGCCGCGTTCGGGCTCGCCTGGGGTTTCCTCTTCGACTGGCTGATGGACGTCTGGGCCTGGAGCTCGCTCGGGCCGGGCGCCACCGTGGGATCGTTCACGGCCCTCGCCGCCAGCGGAGTCTGGTTCGACATCGCCCACGCGATGGGCAACGTCGCCATCGCGTTAGTCGCCGGGCCAACGCTGATCCGAATCCTCGACCGTTACGCACGGCGGATCCACGGTACTTTCGCCCCATTGGAGGGAACATGACTCGCAGCGCTGCTCTCGTGGTCACCGTCGCCGCACTGGCAATGGCATCTCCAGCTTTTGGTGCCACCGGAAGCGACTTTGTCCGCGGTCATCTGACCCTTTCGGGCGGGTTTCACGAGACCGGTCAGCCACCGACCGACGGGCTTACCGAATGGACGGTGATGGGCATCCGTGCCGCGGGCGGCAACCCGGCTGCGATGCGGTTGAGCGGCGGGCATACCCCGGTTGGATTCCTCGCCGGACACGCCCGGGGATGGACCGACGCATTCTCGCTGGAGCGCGGGATCCTGGGGGTGGTGGCACTGCACGGCAACCCGACAACGTTCGGCGGGCGGAATCTGATCTCGGCCCTACGCGGCAAGGTGGTGCCGGCGACCGGCCGGATCGGCAGCTACGCGAACTCCACCTACTGGGGTGCGCTCGCTCTGCGGGGCGCGCGCCAGACGCTTCCTCGACTGACCGTGTCCTGGATCGAGTCACACCAGCAGTCAAACGGCGGGTACTCATACTCGACCTCTATACCTGCCGGCACCGACACCAACGACACGGCAGCGGCGGTGCTGGCGTTGCGCGCGGCCGGCGTAAGCTGCTCGAGCACTCGCATCACGAGGGCCTACACCTACGTGCACACGGCCCAGAGCTCTGGCGGATACGCGCTGGTACCCGGGGGAGCGCCCGATAGCCAGTCCACATCCTGGGTCGTACAGAGCCGTCACGCGTGTGGTCTGTCCAATTCGGGCGCGCTCGCGTGGCTGGCCGCTCGTCATAGCTCGAACGGCTCCTACTACTACAGCCCCGGCAACCATCAGACGCCGGTCTTCGTCACCTCGCAGGTGCTGCCGGCCACCAACGGACGGTGGTACCCGATCTCGTGACCGGTTGGGCCGCGATCACACGAGCCAGACCGCAACCGCGACCACGAAGTAGATGACCAGCAGCTGGAGGCCCTCGAGCCAGTTCGTCTCACCGCCACGCGCAACCAGCGTCGACACCAGGGCCGCTGCCCCGAGCGCCATCAGCTCGAGCGGCGGGAAGACCAGGGTCAGCTCGCGGCCGAGACCGATGGACGCGATCACCGCGATACCTGAGGCGGCCAGCGCGACCTGGATACCCGACCCGTACGCGATCCCCATGGAGAAGTCGAGGCTGTTGCGAAATGCGAGCCTGACTGCTGAGAAGTGCTCGGCCACGTTACCTACGAAGGGGACGACGACCAGCCCGATGAACGGTCGCGGCACCCCCCAGGCACGGACCGCCGGCTCGATCGAGTGCACCAGCACCTCGCTCACGAGCCCGGTCAACACCGCCACCCCACACAGCAGTGCCAGCGCGTGGGACCGCGGCCATGCCGGCCCGGTGACATGGTGCTCGTAGCGCAGGCTCGGGCTGCGGAACGAGAACACGAGATACGCAGCGTACGAGACCAGCAATGCACCCGCGGTCCAGCGCGAGAGCAGCGCGGCGTTGTGCACCGACGGGTTGATACGGGCGAACAGCGTCGGCAGACCGAGCCCTGCGACCGCAAGGATCAGCATCGAGGAGTTGATGGCCGCCAGCCGTTCGTTGAAGCGCTGGATGCCGTTACGCGCGCCGCCGACCACCAGGGACAGGCCGAGGATCAGAAGCACGTTCCCGATCACCGAGCCGATGATCGACGCGCGGGCGATGTCCGCCAGCCCGGCGTCGATCGCCAGCACCACGATCACCACCTCCGGCAGGTTTCCGAAGGTCGCATTGAGCAGCGCCGACTGCCGCGGCCCCACGCTCGCCCCCGCCTGCTCGGTGGCCTCTCCGAGCTGCCATGCAAGGCCGGCGAGTGCGACGGCGGCGATGACGAACACGCCCTGTCCTGCGGCGTTCGTCGCTCGCAGCGCGAGGGCCACGACGGAGATCGCGACCACCAGCCCGGCGCCGATCAGTTCGCGTCGGCTCACAGGTACCAGAACGAGGTCGCGACGATCACGTACACGGCCATCAGCTCACACCCTCCAGCCAGTTTGGACTCGCCGTCGGCCGCGATCAGCGCCGTGATCACGACGGCGGCCGCCAGCGAAAGCACCTGGATCGCGGGGAACACGAGATCGAAGTGATGGGGCGTGAGGAGCGACACGAACACCAGCAGCGGAGCGATTCCGAGCGACCCCTGCAGCGACGATCCGAGTGACACCACCATCGAGAAGTCCATCTGGTTCTGCCACGCGATCTTGATGCCGACGATGTTCTCCGCGATGTTGCCCACCAGTGGCACGATCACCAGTCCGAGAAACGCGGCCGAGATGCCGAGATCCGAGATCACGCGCGCCAGCGTACCGACAAACAGGTCGGAGACGACGGCAACCGCCGTCGTGGAGGCGAGCCGCACCAGCATCGCAAGGCGCGCCGACCAGTGCGGGGCGGAGTGCATGGGCGCGCCACCGGGGGACCGAAAGTAGTACACGAGCGAGAGCACGTAACAGATCAGCGGCACCGCCGCGGTCACGTCGGAGATGGCCTGAGTGTGGGCACCCGACCCGCGCCCGGCATGAAACACGGTCGGGATCCCGAGGCCGATCACGGCCAGGGCGAGCATCGAGGCGTTCATACCGGCGATCCGCTGATCGAACGTCTGCAGCCCGTGCCGCAGGCCGCCGACCACGAACGATGCTCCGAGGACGAGCAGCGTGTTGCCGAGGATCGAGCCCTGTGATCGATGCCCGGGCGACGTCGAGCTCACCGGCTCGGATCGCGAAGATGGTGATGATCAGCTCGGCAGCATTGCCGAAGGTCGCGTTCAAAACCCCGCCGACCCGTGGCCCCGCACTCTCGCCCAGCTGCTCGGTGGCGATGCCGACGATCCAGGCGAGAGCGACCAGGGCCAGCGCGGTGGCGATGAAGAGGACCGTGTTGGGGCCGCCCAGGAGGTCGACCGCCCCGGCGGCGAGCGTCAGCAGCACCCCACCCGCCAGCGACCCCTGCTCGACGCGGGTCAGCGATCGCGTCACTCGACCCAGGCGCCCATCCGCTGGAACTTCTCGCGCCGCATCCGTCGGAGCTGACCGGGTGGAATAAGGGCCAGGCCTTCGAGCTCGCCCTGGATCGCGGTGGCCAGCAGATCGGCCGCCTTGGCGTGATCCTTGTGCGCTCCGCCCGACGGCTCGGGCACGATCGCGTCGACCACGCCCAGCTCCAGGCACGCGTCCGCCGTGGGTCGCAACGCGCCGGCCGCCCGCTTGGCCTCGCCGGCGTCCTTCCAGAGGATCGCCGCGCACCCCTCGGGGGAGATCACCGTGTAGATCGTGTGCTGCTGCATCAGCACCCGATCGGCGACCCCGATCGCGAGTGCGCCGCCCGAGCTGCCCTCGCCGATCACGCAGGCCACCACCGGGACCGGCAGGCTCATCAGCAGCAGCTGTGAGCGGGCGATCGCACCCGACTGACCCCGCTGCTCCGCGCCGACGCCCGGATAGGCGCCGGGGGTGTCGATCAGCGTCACCACCGGGAAGCTCAGGCGGGCCGCCAGTTGGAACACGCGCATCGCCTTTCGGTACCCCTCCGGGCGCGGCATACCGAAGTTCCGGTAGGTGCGCTCCTTGAGATCGCGGCCCTTCTGGTGGCCGACGAACGCCACCGACTGGCCTCGGAACGATCCAATTCCGGCCACGATGGCGGGATCGTCGCCCTCCGCGCGATCGCCGTGCAACTCGAGGAAGTCGTCGCAGATCCGGCTCAGGTAGTCGAGCGTGTACGGCCTGTCCTGGTGCCGTGCGAACTGGACGGCACTCCACGAGTCGTCGCCGCCCCGGCGCAGGAAGGCGAACCGCCGCTGGGTCGTGGTCACCGGGGATCGCCCCCGTTCTGGTCGGCGCGAAACATGCCCCCCAGCCGGCGGCGGGCGCCCGACACCATGCGACCGACCGCGCCGATCGGGTCGATGTCGGTCACGAGCGAGGGCGGGCGGTACGGGGCGCCACCGGAGAGCAGCGCCGCCGCTCGCGCGACGGTGTCTCGAAGCTCACCACGGGGAACGATCAGATCGACATGCCCGTGGCGATAGTTGGACTCCGACAGACCGAAGTCGTCCGGCACGTCCTCGCGGGTGGTCTGCTTGACCACCCTCGGGCCCGAGAACGACAGCAATGCGCCCGGCTCGGCGATGATCAGGTCGCCCAGCGCGGCGAAGCTCGCCGCCACCCCACCGGTGGTCGGATGGGCCAGCACCGAGATGTACGGCCGGCGTGCCTCGCGCAACTCGTCCACCGCTGCCACGGTCTTGGCCATCTGCATCAGCGCCAGCACGCCCTCCTGCATGCGGGCTCCGCCGGATGCGGCGACCGATACCAGTGGCAGACGCTGCTCCACCGCCAGCCGCGCCGCACGCGCGAACTTCTCACCGACCACCGAGCCCATGCTGCCGCCCAGGAAGGTGAAGTCCATGACCACCAGCGCCAGCCGCCGGCCGCCGATCGCTGCCGTCCCCACCAGCACCGCATCCAACAACCCGGTGGCCTGCTCCGCGGCGGCGATCCGCTCGGGGTACGGCCGGGAATCGGTGAACTCGAGCGGGTCGGCCGATCGCAGCCCCGCGGATGCCTCACCCCACGACCCGGGATCGACCAGCTGCACGATCCGCTCCCGGCCACCAACCGGGAAGTGGTACCCGCAGTGCGTGCACACGCGAAGGTTTGCGACCATCTCGTCCTCGCGATAGTGCGACCCGCAGCGCGGGCACGTGTTGCGCGCGCGCGGCGCCGGATCCGCCGGTGGTGGCTCGGCGCCTGCGACTCGCGTGATGTCGACGCTGATGTTGTCGGCCACTGGAACTCGGAAACCCGACGGTACAGGGAGACGAAAGGTTGCGGAACGCGGCTGCTACGCGGCCGCGTCCGACCACCGCCGCAGCACCAGCACCGCATTATGACCGCCGAAGCCGAACGAGTTGGAGATCGCGACCTCGACATCGGCGGTACGGCCGGTGTTGGGGATGTAGTCCAGGTCGCAGGTCGGATCGGGGGCGGTCTGGTTGATGGTCGGGGGAAGGAACCCGTCGCGCATCGCAAGCAGCGTGATGCCCGCCTCGATGGCGCCGGCGGCCCCGAGCATATGCCCGGTTTCGCTCTTGGTGGAGGACACCGGCACCGAACGGGCGCGCTCCTCGCCGAGCGCCAACTTGAGCGCCCGCGTCTCCGCGCTGTCCCCAGCGGGGGTCGACGTGCCGTGGGCATTCACGTAGCCGATGTCGGCGGGCGTCACGCCCGCGTCATCCATTGCCATCCGCATCGCCCGGGCCGGATTGGCGCCGATCGGATCCGGCTCGGTGACGTGGTGGGCATCCGACGACATGCCGTACCCCAGCACCTCGCCGAGGATCGGCGCGCCGCGGGCCAGTGCCCGGGTCAACTCCTCCAGCACCAGTACCGCCCCTCCCTCACTGAGCACGAAGCCGTCGCGACCGCCGTCGAACGGACGGCTGGCGCCCTCCGGGTCGTCGAGCCGCCAGGAGAGCGCCTTCATGGTGCCGAAACCGCCAAGCGCCAGCGGCACCACAGGGGCCTCGACCCCGCCCGCCAGCATCACGTCGGCCATCCCGGCGCGGATGTACATGGTGGCGTTACCGAGCGACATGCCGGACGCTGCACAGGCGGTGCACTCCGTGGTCAGCGGTCCGCGCGTGCCCAGCGCCATCGACACCTCCGCCGCACCCATGTTGGCGATCAGGGCCGTCACCCAGAACGGGCTGAGGCGGTCGGGCCCGGCCTCGAACAGCTTTCTGTGCGCGACCTCCTGCGTGGCCAGGCCACCGATCCCGGTGCCGATCGAACAGCCGATGCGCTCGGCATCCGCGGCGACATCGAGCCCGGCGGCGGTCACCGCCTGGGTCGCGGCGGCCACGGCGAGGTGGGCGAAACGGTCGGTCTTGCGCACCGTCTTTCGGTCCATGAACTCTGTGGGCTCGAAGCCCTTCACCTGGCCGGCGATGTTCACACAGCCGTCGGGCATGTCGACGCCCTCGATCCGGGCCACGCCAGAGCGGCCGTTGCGCACGCCGTCCCACGTCTCGGCGGTCGAGAGACCGAGCGGGCTGACCATCCCCACCCCTGTCACCACAACCCTGCGCCTGCCGCTGTCGTTCACGCCCCCAGCCCTCCGTCGACCGCCAGTACATCCCCGGTGATGAATCCGGCACCGTCCGAGACCAGGAACCGGACAGCGGCCGCGACGTCCGCCGGACTGCCGAGCCGCTGTAGCGGTGTCGACGCCAGGATCGCGTCCCGAGCCTGCTCGGGCAGCCGGTCGGTGAGCTCGGTGGCGATGTATCCGGGCGCGATCGCGTTGACCCGGATGCCGCGACCGCCCAGCTCCTTGGCAAGTGACTTGGTCAGACCGATGAGGCCGGCCTTCGAGGCGGCGTAGTTGGTCTGACCGGCATTCCCGTGGACACCCACCACCGACGACACGTTGACGATCGCACCGGCTCGTCTCTTGAGCATCGGCCGGGCCACCGCGCGGCAGGTGAAGAACGCGCCGCCGAGGTTGGTGTCGATCACGTCGTGCCAGTCTGCGTCGTCGAGCTTCATGATCAGGTTGTCGCGTGTGATGCCGGCGTTGTTGACAAGGATCGCGATCGGTCCGAGATCGTGCTCGACCGCCTCCACGAGCGCCGTCGCGCCCGCAGCCGTCGAGATGTCGCCGGCAATCGCCTGCGCGGTCCCGCCGGCCTGGGCGATCCGCTCCACCACTCGCGCGGCTGACTCGGCGTCGCGAGCATAGTTGACCGCGACCACCGCCCCGGCGGCGCCCAGGTCAGCGCACACCGCGGCTCCGATTCCGCGCGACCCGCCGGTGATCAGGGCCACACGTCCGGCGAGCTCACGGTCCGGCAAGGCTCACCTCCGCCGCCGTGAGCTCATCGAGCGAACCGATCGAGATCGCGGTGGCGCTGCGGTCTATGCGCTTGACCAGGCCCGCGAGGACGCCGCCGGCTCCGACTTCGACGAACGTCCGCACCCCATCCGAGACGAGGCCCTGCACCGCCTGCGTGAAGCGAACCGGCGCCGTCAGCTGCTCCACCAGCAGGCCGGGGACACGATCGACCGTCTCGAGCTTCGAGGACACCGTGGACATGAACCGCGTCTTCAGCTCGCCGAAGCTGACGGCCCGCAGTGCGGGCTCGAGCCGGTGGGCAGCGTCCCCAACCAGCGGGCTGTGAAAGGCTCCCGAGACTCGCAGCCGAACGACCTTCGCGCCCAGAGCTCGGGCCTGCTCCCCGACGCTCGCCACCCCGTCCTCACGGCCCGAGATCACGAGCTGACCCGGGCAGTTGTAGTTCGCAGGCCACACGTCCCCGCGCTCGGCACACAGCCGCTCGACCTCCTCGTCGGCCAGCCCGAGCACCGCCGCCATGGCTCCCTTGGCCTTGGACGCAGCCATCGCCAAACCGCGCTCGCGGACGAGCCGCGACACCGTCGCCACGCCCACACTGCCGGCGGCCGCGATGGCCGAGTACTCACCGACGCTGTGCCCGACGACGGCGTCGGGCCGCAAACCGAGCCGGCTCTCGATGGCGCGCAGTGCGGCGAGCGACGTCGCCACCAGGGCCGGCTGCGTCAACTCGGTCTGGGACAACTCTTCCAGCGGGCCTTCGAAGCACACGCGGGCCAGATCGAATCCCAGCTCGTCAGAGGCTTCCTCGAAGACGGCGGCAGACTCCGGAAACGACTCGGCCAGATCCCGGCCCATCCCCACTCGCTGGCTCCCCTGACCGGGGAAGCAGAATGCGATCTTGCTCATGAGCGCTCCTTGAAAGCCGTCGTCCACTCCATCACACACGATCCCCAGGACAACCCGCCTCCGAATCCGACCATGAGCACGGTGTCACCCGGGTTGATGCTCCCGTCACGATACGCCTCGTCCAGACAGATCGGGATCGAAGCGGCCGATGTGTTGCCATAGCGCGCAACATTCGAGCGGACCCGGTGCTCCGGGATGCCCAGGCGCCGGGCCGCATGGTCGATGATCCGCTGGTTGGCCTGGTGCGGTACGAACACGTCCACATCCGCGACCGTCAGCGAGGCCGCCTCGAGTACTCTCAACGCCGAGTCGACGCACACGGTGGTGGCGAACTTGTACACCTGCGGCCCGTCCATACGGACGAACGGCGACGCGCCGTTGCGGCGGTGCCCCGCCGCCGCCACACACAGCAGATCCCCGCCGCGGCCGTCCGCGCCCATGTCGAGCCCCAGCAGGCCGCGGCCGCCGTTGCGGCCGAGCACCACCGCCCCGGCCCCGTCCCCGAAGAGCACGCAGGTGGAGCGGTCTGTCCAGTCCAGCAGCCGCGAGAACACCTCGGTACCGACGACCAGCACGGTGTCGGCGAGCCCGGCGGCGACCTGTGTGTACGCCTGCCCCAGCGCGTAGATGAACCCGGTGCAGGCAGCCGACAGGTCGAACCCGGCGACGTCGGTGGCACCCAACTGCTCGCCGATCAGCGAGGCCGTGGCCGGGAAGTAGTTGTCAGGGCTGGCGGTCGCGGCGATGATCAGGTCGAGGTCGGAGGCTGTCAGCCCGGCGTTCTCCAGCGCCCGCGCCGCCGCCATGTGGCCGAGATCGGCCGAAGACTCGCCGTCGGCCGCGATCCGCCGCTCGCGGATGCCGGTGCGCGAGGCGATCCACTCGTCGCTGGTGTCGACCATTGTCGCCAGTTCGGCATTGGTCATCACCCGGTCGGGGACGTGCGACCCGATGCCCAGCACCTCGACGCCAGGGGCGCAGGCCGCGATCATGTCGGGGCCTCGGCGAGCGCGAACGTGATCGTCCCCCTGCAGGCGAGCTCGCCGGCCACAGCAGCCTGCACCGCCGCCCGGCCCACAGGGCCTCGCAGACGGGTGATCTCGCACTCGAGGTCGAGGAGGTCCCCCGGCCGCACGATCCGCTTGAAGCGCACATCGTCGATGCCCGCAAACAGTGCGAGCCGGCCGGCGTAGTCCGGATGTGAGAGACCGCAGATCGCACCCAGCTGGGCGAGCGCCTCCACCTGCAGGACACCGGGCATGATCGGGTTGCCCGGAAAGTGCCCGCGCAGGTACCAGGCGTCCGGGTCGACCAGGTACCGGCCGACGGCACTCACTCCGGGCTCCAGCTCGGTCACCTCGTCCAGGAGCAGGAACGGCTCGCGGTGCGGGATAATGGCGTGGATCGCGTCCCGGCCGAAGGGCAGCGCCGGAGCGACGGTCACCCGCCCGCCGCCTGCCGCAGCGACTGCATCGCCCGCCGCATGCGTGCTCGGCCCCGGTGAGCATGGCACTTGACGGTGCCGACCGGCATCTCCATCACCCCGGCGATCTCCTCGTACGAGAGTGACAGCACGTCCTTCATCACCATCACGTGGCGCTGATCGCCCGAGAGGTCGGCCAGCGAGCGCGCCAGCAAACGGCGCTGGTCGCGCTGCAGAGCGAGATCCGACGGCTCGTCGGAGCCTGCCGTCTCCGCCACCAACTCGAGCGGCTGATGCCGGCGCCGGCGTTGCCGCTCGCCCAGGTCGCGACAGGTGTTGGCCACCAGGCTGTAGAGCCAGGTCGCGAACTGCGACTCGCCTCTGAACTGTCCGATCCTGGTACACAGCTTGGCAAGCGCCTCCTGGGCCGCGTCCTCGGCGTCCTGCGGGTCGGAGAGCAGGTACGACGACAGTCTGCGCACGCCCGCCGCGTGCCGCTCGACCAGCGTCTCGAGCGCCCGCCTGTCACCATCCTTGGCCCGCACCGCAAGCACCACGTCGGACATGCTTGGGTACGCGGTCTGGTCGCGTTCCCGTTCTCCGAGCGTCAGACGCGCCGATGCGCGTTTGGGTTGCGAGAACATCGGCGCGTATTCTAGTGAGCCTATGTCGCGGACGCTTCGGCCGGAACTCGTGCAGCCGCTGCTGCGCGGGGAGTTCGGGAATCCGTATGCGTATGCGGACACGTGCCCCAGCACCCAGGAGCTGGCCCGCGGGCTGCCGCACGGCGGTGTCGCCGCATGTGAGCTCCAGACGGCCGGACGCGGACGGCTCGGTCGCGGGTGGGAGAGCCCCCGGGCCAAGGGAGTGCTGTTCTCACTCGCGCTGGAACCGCGGACGGCTGCCGCCCAGCTCGCGCCCTTCTCGCTAGTCGTGGCGGAGGCGATCGCCTCGGTGCTCGACGATGCCGCACGCGTTCGCTGGCCGAACGACGTGGTGGTGGACGACCGCAAGCTGGCCGGCACGCTGCTCGAACTGCGCGCAGGCCGGCTGATCGTCGGCGTGGGCGTGAACGCGAACCTGACGTCTGCGGAGCTACCGGACACAGCGAGGGTCAGCCCGACGTCGCTGCTGTTGCTGCGGGGATCGCCGGTCGATCGTCCACAGCTGCTGGCCGACCTCCTGGCCGCGATCGAGCAGCGCTACGCGCTCTTCGAGCACGAGGGGTTCACCGGTCTGGACAGAGACGACCTGCGGGGGCGGCGGGTCACGCTGGCGGGCGGGCGGGCGGGACTCTGCTCCGGGGTCGACGCGCGGGGACGGCTGGTGGTCGACGGGACGGCGCACACCTCGGACGAGGTCACCGCCGTGAGCGTCGACCCGCCCGGTTGACCCGATCGAAGCGGTCGCGGTACGGCGCCCGGCCGGACTGCGGCCTACAATCGTTGCGTGAAGCGGGCGATCGTCCTGGGGACATTGGCGCTGATGACCTGCCTGGTGGCAGGCGCCGGCCCGGTGGCGGCCGCCGCCACGCCCGGCCGGCTGGTGGTCGCGATCACCCTCAACTCCGAGATCAACCCGGTGTCGGCGAGCTTCGTCAAGGACTCGATCGACCGCGCCAAGAGCGAGCACGCTGCGGCGCTGGTGATCCTGATGGACACGCCCGGCGGTCTTTCGACGTCGATGGACGACATCATCCAGGCCGAGCTGGCCTCGCCGGTGCCGGTGATCGTGTACGTCTCCCCGGCCGGCGCGCGAGCGGCGTCGGCAGGTGCCTTCATCACCATGGGATCGGATGTCGCCGCCATGACGCCGGCCAGCAACATCGGCTCCGCCACGCCGATCGACTCATCCGGTCAGAACATCGGTGGAGACCTGCGCAAGAAGGTGCTCAACGACGCCGAGAAGAAGATCCAGGCGCTCGCCCAGACGCACGGTCGCAATCCTGGCGAGGCGGTGGCGATGGTCAGCAGCGCCGCCAACTACACGGCGGCCGAGGCGCTCTCGTCCAACCTGATCGACTACGTGTCGCCCAGCCTTCCGGCGCTGCTCAATCAGATCGACGGCACGACCACCTTCTATTCGCAGAAGCACATCGTCCTGCACACGGCGGGCGCGCGGATCGAGACCTTCGGCATGCCGTGGACGCTGCAGCTGCTGAACATCCTGATCGACCCGAACCTGCTGTACCTGCTGTTCCTGGCCGGGATCGGCGGGCTCGCCTACGAGGTCTTCCACCCGGGCGTGATCCTGCCGGGGACGTTGGGCGCGGTGTCCCTCATCCTGGCGCTGTTCGGCTTCTCAGTCGTGCCGATCAACCTGGCCGGCGCCCTCCTGATCGCGATCGGGGTGCTGATGGTGGTGCTGGAGGCGTTCGTCACGAGCCACGGTCTGATAGCAATCTCGGGCATCGTCGCCCTCGTCGTCGGCGGGTTGCTGCTGTTCCGCACGCCGGGATCGGGGATCAGCACCTCTCCGGTGCTCGTGATCGGCATCGGCGTGGTGTTCGGCGTCGGCCTGGCGGTGATCGCTACCAAGGTGGTCGAGGCGCGGCACCAGCCCGTGTCCGTGTTCGGCGCGGGCGCCGCGGGCCTGCTGGGGCAGATCGCCGTCACCCGCACCCCGCTGACTCCCGACGGCCAGGTGTTCGTCCATGGCGAGCTGTGGCGCGCTCGTTCGGCGGCTGACGTCCCGGCCGGCCATCGCGTCGTGATCGACCAGGTCGAAGGGCTGACCTTGCATGTCTCGCCCGACGACGACACATCCTCGCAAGGAGCTCCCGAGTGATCCTGTACGCCGCAGTCGTCGCCCTGATCGTGGCGGCCATCCTGATCGCCTTTGCCCTCGCAGTGCTGGCGAGTTCGGTGCGTGTGCTGCGCGAGTACGAGCGTGGCGTCGTCTTCCGCCTCGGCCGGCTGCTGGGCCAGCCCAAGGGTCCCGGCCTGTTCCTGCTGATCCCCGTGGTGGACAAGATGGTGCGCGTCGACCTGCGCACCGTCACCCTGGTCGTCCCTCCGCAGGAGGTGATCACCAAGGACAACGTGCCGGCACGCGTGAACGCGGTCGCGTACTTCCGCGTGGTCGACCCCACCGCTGCCATCGTCGAGGTGGCCGACTTTGGTCTGGCCACACTCCAGATCGCCCAGACCACCCTGCGCAGCGTGCTCGGCCAGCACTCGCTGGACGAACTGCTCTCCGAGCGCGACCAGATCAACCAGATCCTGCAGAAGATCATCGACGAACAGACAGCGCCGTGGGGGATCAAGGTGAGCGTGGTCGAGGTACGCGACGTCGAGATCCCGTCCACCATGCAGCGGGCGATGGCGCGCCAGGCCGAGGCTGAGCGCGAGCGCCGGGCGAAGGTGATCTCCGCCGAGGGCGAATTCCAGGCCTCGACCAAGCTCAGCGAGGCCGCCGAGGTGATCGCGCATCACCCCATCGCGCTCCAGTTACGCTACCTGCAGACGCTGCTCGAGATCTCGTCCACCAACAACTCGACCACAATCCTGCCGGTACCGATCGACCTGTTGCGGGCACTGGGCAACCGGAGTGAGGACGCATAGGCGAGCTACGGGTCAGCCCGCTGACGGGAGTCCCGGTGGTGATCGCCCCGGGCCGTGCCACACGGCCGGGTGCGATCGGGCGGACGAGTCGCATATCGGACGCCCGCGAGTGCCCGTTCTGCGACGGCCACGAGCAGCTGACCCCACCCGAGACGCTCGCGCTGGGCCGCGACCACGCCGGCGCCGACACGCCGGGGTGGACCGTGCGCGTGGTGCCGAACAAGTTCCCCGCGCTGCCCGGCCAGGAGGTCGTGGTCCACGGGCCGCTGCACGCCTCGACGATCACGGAGGTGGCCGCCGGGGTGATGGTCGAGGTCGCACGAGCGTGGCGGATGCGAGCCGAAGTGCACAGGGCGGCGGGCGCGCCGTGGGTGATGGTGTGCGTCAACGAGGGGGCGGGGGCGGGGGCGTCCCTCGAGCACTCGCATTCTCAGGTGCTGCCGTTCGCGGCAGCGCCGCCGCTGATCGAAGCCCGGGTCGAGGCCACCAGCCCGCCCTGCCGACTTTGCGAGGCGCTCCCGAACGAGTCAGCACGCACGATCGCCGTCACCGACGGTGTGCGCACCTTCTGCCCGGGATGGAGCCGCGTGCCGTATGAGACCTGGCTTGCGCCCGAACGGCACGAGCCCCAACCGGCTCACACGCGCGTGATCGCGCGCACGCTGGCGACCGCGGTCGGCGGCCTCAGGAGGGTGCTGGGAACCGAGCTGCCGTGGAACGCGATCGTG
Organism: Gaiellales bacterium; assembly: GCA_038230835.1. Classification (GTDB taxonomy): domain Bacteria; phylum Actinomycetota; class Thermoleophilia; order Gaiellales; family JAICJC01; genus DASUHT01. The sequence goes on along the minus strand of JBBRMM010000003.1, from coordinate 195,328 downwards.
CATTCGTCGTGGGCCGACGACCTGTTCCACTGGCACGTCGAGATCCTTCCCCGGCTGACCGTGCCCGCATCGCTCGAACTGGGCGCCGGGCTGTGGGTGAACGTCGTCGACCCGGACACGGCCGCCGACGAGCTGCGGCGGGCCGTGGAAAGCTGACCGGCCCGCCGGCTGCTACACCCGGGACGCGGCCTAGGACGCGGCCTGCGCCGGCTGGTCGCGGCGCGACTGGTATTCGCGCGCCGCGGCGATCGCCGCCTGCAGATTGAGGCCCTTGTCCTTGGCCTGCTTGATCAGCATCACCAGCTCCAGCGAGTGCATGTCGTACACGCGCTGCTTGCGGCCCTTGGTCGGGATGTCGGCCTTTGTCGTCCAGTAGTCGAGCTGCATCTTCGAGATGCCTGCGACGGCGCACACCTGGCTCAGATACAGCTCAAGTTGGTCGAGTCGCTCATCCAGCGCCACCGGCTCCAAGAGATCCACCTGTCGCATCCTCGTTCCTCCCAATCGAGACGCGTGTGCCCGGTTCATCCACCGGTGCCGTCCAATTCGCGAACCGTCCCCCAATTCCTTCCAATCGGCGGGGCGGCCGTTTGCGAACGCCTACTCGGCGGCTGTATCGGCAGACGGAGGTGATTCTTTAGGACCGTCCGGCTCGGGATCGAGACCGGATTCGGACACCTCAGCCGGGGCCGGCTCGGTGACCCGGGCGAGGCTCGACACCTTGTCCTCGCCGCGCAGGTTCATCAGCCGCACGCCCTGGGTCGACCGCCCCATCCGTGAGATGCCGTCCACCGTCGTGCGGATGACCGTCCCATCCTGCGAGATGAGCATCACCTCATACCCGTCGCGCACGATCATCGCGCCGGCCAGCCTCCCCCGAGACTCCGTGTAGCGGATGGTCAGGACGCCCATCGTCCCTCGACCCTTGGCGGGGTACTCGTCGACCCGGGTGCGCTTTCCGAAGCCGTTCTCGGTCACCACCAGCAGATCCTGGTCGTCGCGGGCGATCTCCACGGCGATCACCTCGTCGCCGGCGCGCAGCTTCATGCCCGCGACACCCGATGTATCGCGGCCCATCGCCCGCACGTCGCGTTCGGAGAACCGCACCGCCGAACCGTTCCGAGACACCAGCAGCACGTCGTCGTCACCGTTGGTGAGCCGCACGCCGACCAACTCGTCGCCGTCCCGCACCTTGAGCGCGATGATCCCGTCCGCCTTGAGCACCGTGTCGTACGCCCTGAACTCGGTCTTCTTGACGACTCCTCGGCGCGTTGCGAACAGCAGGTAGCGGCCCTCGCTGTAGGTGCGAGTCTCGATCACCGCCATCACCCGCTCGTCCGTGCGCAGCGGCAGCACGTTGACCAGCGCTCGGCCCTTGGACTGGCGATTCGCCAGCGGGAGCTCGTGCACCTTGACCCGGTACACCTTGCCGACGCTGGTGAAGAACAGAAGGTAGTCGTGGGTGGAGGCGATGAAGAGGTGTTCGATGTAGTCGTCTTCCTTGGTATCCATGCCGATCACGCCCACGCCGCCCCGCCCCTGGACGCGGTACGTGGTGAGCGGGATCCGCTTGATGTAGCCGGACGCGGTGATCGAGATCACCATGTCCTCCTCGGCGATCAGCTGCTCGAGGTCGATCTCACCCTCGGCCGGCAGGATCTCGGTGCGCCGCGGATCGGCGTGGGCGTGCTTGATCTCCAGCAGCTCCTCCCGGATCAGGCCCATCAGCTTTTCCTCGTCGGCCAGGATCGAGCGCAGCTCGGTGATCCGCTCGACCAGATCCGCGTGCTCGTCCTTGATCCGCTTGCGTTCGAGCCCCGTGAGCGCTCGAAGCCGCATGTCCAGGATCGCCTGGGCCTGGATCTCGGACAGCGTGAACCGGCTCATCAACTCGGTGCGGGCGATGTCCGTGTCGTCGGCACCGCGGATCACCGCGATCACGGCGTCCAGGTTGTCCAGGGCGATCAGATACCCCTCGAGCACATGTGCTCGACGCTCGGCCCGGTCCAACTCGTCCTTCGTGCGGCGGGTGACGACCTCCTTCTGATGCTCGACGTAGTGCTGGAGCATCAGCTTGAGCGAGAGCGTGCGCGGCACACCGTCCACCAGCGCCACCATGTTCACGCCGAAGGTGGTCTGCAGAGCGGTGTGCTTGTACAGCTTGTTGAGGACGACCTTGGGCACGGCGTCGCGCTTGAGCTCGATGAAGATGCGCATGCCGGTGCGATCCGACTCGTCGTTGATGTCTGCGATCTCGGTGATCGTCTTCGACTCGACGAGGTCGGCGATCTTGGTGATCACGCCGTCGTCGCCGCCCTTCTTGACCATGTAGGGGAGCTCGGTCACGATCAGGGCCGACTTGCCGCCCTTGAGCTCCTCGGTGTGCACCTTGGCGCGCATGACCACGCGGCCGCGGCCGGTCTCGTAGGCGTCGCGGATGCCGCTGATACCCATGATGCTGGCGGCGGTCGGGAAGTCGGGGCCTTTGATGTGCCCCATGAGGTCGGTGGTGGTGGCGTCGGGGTTGTCGATCAGCTCGACGCACGCATCGATCGTCTCCGCCAGGTTGTGCGGCGGGATGTTGGTCGCCATGCCGACGGCGATGCCGGCCGAGCCGTTGACGAGCAGGTTGGGGAAGCGCGAGGGCAGCACCACCGGCTCGCGCTGCTTGCCGTCGTAGTTGGGCACGAAGTCGACGGTGTTGGCGTCGATGTCGCGCATCATCTCGACGGCCAGCTTGGCCATTCTGCACTCGGTGTACCGCATGGCGGCCGCGCCGTACCCGTCCTGGTTTCCGAAGTTACCCTGCCCGTCCACCAGCGGGTAGCGCAGCGAGAACCACTGCGCCATCCGCACGAGGGTGTCGTAGGCGGCGGTGTCGCTGTGGGGGTGGTACTTGCCCAGCACGTCGCCGACGACCCCGGCGCACTTGGAGTACGACCGGTTCGGCTGGAGGCCCTTCTCGGACATCGCGAACAGCACCCGCCGGTGCACCGGCTTGAGGCCGTCGCGGACGTCCGGCAGGGCGCGCCCCACGATCACGCTCATCGCGTAGTCGAGGTAGCTCGAGCGCATCTCCTCTGCAAGCTCGCGCTGCTCGATCCGCCCACCGTCAAGCGTGTCGAACGCCATTACTCAGGCCTCATTCTTGGGCAGACTGATGAGCGAAAACCGGGCCTGGCTAGGACGCAGGGAACGACGCGTGCTTGGTACGCAGGCGACCGAGGACGCAGCGATGCCAGTCGTGCAGCCGTCATATGTCGAGGAACTTGACGTCGCGGGCGTTACGCTCGATAAAATCGCGGCGCGGGGCGACCAGGTCGCCCATCAGCATCGAGAACATCTCGTCGGCCCCCGCGGCGTCGTCCATCGACACCTGCTGCAGGACGCGGTTCTCCGGGTTCATGGTGGTGTCCCAGAGCTGCTCGGGGTTCATCTCGCCCAACCCCTTGAAGCGCTGCAGGTTGAGCCCCTCCTGCGCCAGGCTCAGCAGCTTCGGACGGAAGCCCTCGAAAGTGTGTGCCGGCTCGATCAGCTTGTTCATCTGCAGGACGAACGGCGGCGCGCCGATGGCCTCCACCAGACGGGCGTGGATGGAGCGCAGATTGCGGTACCCCTGGCTTTCGAAGAGCGCGAGCGGGAACGGCGTCAGCCGCGACGACCCGGTGGATTTTTCGGTGATCTTGACCATCAGCGAATCGTCCTCTCGGCCGACCACCTCGGCGCGGTGCAGCTCGTCGTCGGGAACCCCGGACTCGAAGTACTTCTCGAGCGCGTCCAGACCGTCGACATCCCACTCGATCAGCCGGTGATCCTTTGCGTAGGTGACCGCCGCTGGCCCAAACTGCTCCTTGAGCTTGGAAGCCCACCCCTCGTACTCCTTGAGCGACCGCTGAAACCGCTGCAAGCGGGCTTCCGTAATCTTCAACATTTGGTCAGACCGGTCGCGGATGTCGATCTTGTCGAGCCGTTCGCGGATCAGCCACTCCTCGAGCTGGTGCTCCTTCTCGAAGTACCGCACGTCGCCGCCCACCTTGAGCCGGTACAGCGGGGGCTGGGCGATGTACACGTAGCCGACCTCGATCAGTTCCTTCATGTGCCGAAAGAGGAAGGTCAGGATCAGCGTGCGGATGTGGGCACCGTCAGTGTCGGCGTCGCAGGTCAGGACGACCTTGTGGTACCGCGCAGCATCGACATTGAACTCCTCGCCGATACCCGTCCCGATGGCGGTGATCATGGCCTGGATCTCGTTGTTGGAGAGCACCTTGTTGATGCGCGCCTTCTCCACGTTGATGATCTTCCCGCGCAGAGGGAGGATGGCCTGGAAGCTGCGGTCGCGCGCGTCGACCGCCGATCCGCCGGCGCTGTCACCCTCGACCAGGTAAAGCTCGGTGGACTGCGGGTCGCGGAGCGAGCAGTCGGCCAGCTTGCCGGGCAGCCCACCGCCGCCGAGCGCGGACTTGCGCCGGATCAGGTCGCGCGCCTTGCGGGCGGCCTGGCGAGCACGGCTGGCCGCGAGCAGCTTGTTGACGATCGCCTTGCCCTCGGCCGGATTCTCCTCGAGGAACTCGGCCAGCTTCGCGTTACAGCTCGTCTCCACCATCCCGCGAATGAACGGGTTACCGAGCTTGGTCTTGGTCTGGCCCTCGAACTGCGGTTCGCGCAACTTGACCGACACCACCGCGGCGAGCCCCTCCCGGCAGTCGTCCCCGGTCAGCGGCTCTTCCTTCTCCTTGAGCAGACCCTTGGAGCGGGCGTACTCGTTCAGCGTGCGAGTCAGCGACGCCTTGAAGCCGGACAGATGCGTCCCGCCCTCATGGGTGTTGATGTTGTTGGCGAACGAGAACGTGGACTCGACATAGCTGCCGTTCCACTGCATGGCCACCTCGACCTCGGCCTCGTCGGTCACGTTCTCGAAGTAGATGATCTCCTTGTGGACGCGCTCCTTGCCCTCGTTGACGTACGCCACGAAGTCGCGGATGCCGCCCTCGAACCGGAACTTCACCGTCTCGCCGCCGGCTCGCTCGTCAATCAACTCGATACCGAGCCCACGCGTCAGAAACGCCATCTCACGCAGTCGCTGGGACAGCGTCTCGAAGGAGAAGTCCACGTCCTCGAAGATCTCCGAATCGGGCAGGAAGATGATCCGGGTCCCGGTTTCGGACGACGCCTCGCCCATCGCCAGCGGCGCCTTCGGCTCCCCGCGCTCGAAGGTCTGGCGCCACACGTGGCCGTCGCGGCGGATCTCGAGATCGAGTTGCTCGGAGAGCGCGTTGACCACCGAGATACCGACACCGTGCAGCCCACCCGAGACCTTGTACCCCGACCCGCCAAACTTTCCGCCGGCGTGCAGCTTTGTCAGCACGACCTCCGCCGCCGTCAGACCCACCTCGGGCATCACCGCGACCGGGATCCCGCGACCGTTGTCGGTCACGGTGACGCGGTTGTCGGGGGCGATCACGATCGTGATCTCGTCGCAGTGCCCCTGGAGGGCCTCGTCGACGCTGTTGTCCACCACCTCGTACACCAGGTGGTGCAGTCCACGCGGGCCGGTTGAGCCGATGTACATGCCGGGCCGGAGGCGAACCGCCTCGAGCCCTTCCAGTACGGTGATGTCCTTGGCGTCGTAGCCGGATTCAGTCAATGAAAACCCGCGTGAAATAGCGATAAACGAGCAGACGGCATTCTACCAGAGCGACTCCTCGGAGCCCGCACCACCGACCGTTCGAAAACTGTCACAAAGTAGGCGCGCCAAGCGTTCGCATCGCACGCCCCAGAGCGGCTCGAAGATCGGGGTCGGCGACGTCGCCGGTGAGCTGCTCGACGGGTAGCTGTGAGCGCACGCGCGGTGTCGCGGGCACGTCGGCGGGCCCCTCCACCGCCACCGGCAGCTCACCCACCTGGAACCGCAGGCCGGCCGGGGCACCCGCTCCCGACGCCTTCACCAGCCGGGCGGCGATGTGCGCGCCGAGCAACGTCAACTCCGACGCCCAGGTAGCACTGGAACAGTGCACGACCAGCGTGTCACCGGTCAGGCGAACGGGGTATGCATGCCGCGCAACGTCCGCGCCGAGCGCCTGCTCCCAGACCCGGCGCAGCTCGATCACCGCCGCGTCCGACCGTGGTGCCGCCGGCATCTTGCCCAGCAGACCCGCAATCGGCACCAGATCGTTCATCGTACGCGAACCGTAGCCGCCTCGACGGTCAGGATCGCGGACGCTCCCGACCCCAGGTCCCCCTCGTCGGTGGTGGTCAGGATCGCCTGCTCGAATCCCGCGACCGCCGCCAGCAGCCGCTCCCTGCGCCCGGCGTCGAACTCTCCGGTCACGTCGTCCAGCAGTAGCAGCGGCTGCTCGTCGCGCTCGAAGCGGATCAGATCCGCCTCCGCAAGAATCAGCCCCAGGAGCGCTCGCCGCTGCTCGCCCTGGGAGCCGAAGCGGCGCAGGTCACGCCCGCAGTCGCGCAACTCGTAGTCGTCGAGGTGCGGGCCGGCACCGGTGGCCGCCCGCTCGATGTCCTTCGCGCGGCGACCGGCGAGCGTCTCCCGCAGCAACTGCTCGCCCGGCTCGGTGTGCGCGACGTACCGCAACGGAGGCTCGTCGGGCTCGCCACCGAGCTCGACCAATCGGGTGCGCAGCTCGGGCGCGAGCCGACTGCACAGACGCCCCCGGGCGGCCGCCAGCTGCGCTCCCGTGCGCGCGACCATCTCATCCCATGGGTCGAGTGCATCGGCCGGCGCCCGGCCGGCTCGCACCCGGCGCAGAAGGTGGTTTCGCTGGGCCAGCGCACGTCCGTACTCGGCCGAGTTGGCCGCCAGGGCCGGCCACAGACGAGCGAGCACCCGGTCGAAGTATGCTCTCCGCAAGGCCGGTGGGCCCTGGACGAGCCGCAACCGGTCCGGCGTGAAGACGAGCACCGGGAAGCGCGCCAGCAGGCGCTCGATCGAACGCACGGCGACACCATCGACTACCGCCCGCTTTGGCTCGCCCGGTGTGTAGCCGACCTCACAGGCAGCGGCACCGGCGGCGGTGACGACATCCGCCTCGGCCCTCAGCACGTCCTCACCAAAGCGGATCAACTGCTGATCCGTCGTCGTCCGGGGCGAGTAGCCGAGACAGGCGAAGTGGATCAGCTCGATCAGGCTCGTCTTGCCGGCACCGTTCAGTCCCACCACCCCCACGAGTCCGGCTGGAAGGCTGGCCGAGACCCGCTCGTAACAGCGGAAATTGGCGCCGCGAACGGCCTCGACCCGCACCTGGGCCCGTCAGCTGGAGAGCCGGATCGGCATGATCAGGTACGAGTAGCTGTCGTCCTCACCCTGCAGCAGGCCCGGACGCAGCGGGCTGATCAGCCGCAGCTTGACGGTGTCGCCCTCGACGCTGTCGATACCGTCGCGCAGGAACTCGGCGTTGAACCCGATCTCCATCCGCTCGCCGTGGAACCCCAGCGGCAGCGATTCACGCGCCTCCCCCACATCCTGAGTCTGCGCGCTGACGGTCAACGACCCCTCGTCAAACGCGAGCCGCAAGGGGAGGTTGCGCTGAGCCATCAGCGCGGTTCGCCGCACCACCTCGAGTAACTCGGTGCGCGACACGCTGATCTCATGCTCGAAGGTCTGCGGCAGCAGTTGGCGCCAGTTCGGGAACTGCCCGTCGATCCGGCGTGCCGACAGCCACACGCCGTCGGTCCCGAACAGCAACTGATTCTCGCCGATCGACACCTCGATGCTCTCGCCGCTGGCAATCCGTGAAAGCTCCTGGAGCGCTCGGGCCGGGACGATCGCCTGCGCACCTGTGGTCGAGCCGGGAAGCGCCGCCCGGCGCACCGCAAGCCGGTAACTGTCCGTGGCGGCCATGGTCACGGCGCCGTCCTCGAACTCGATCAGGACGCCGGTCAGGACCGGCCGCGACTCGTCCTTGGAGGCCGCCCGGGAGACCTGGGCAACCGTGGCGGCGAGCGCCTGCCGGTCAACGGTGAACCGACTGGCGCCCGGCTCCGGGAGCTGCGGGAAGTCCTCGGCTCCCTGCGTGTGCAGGGTGTACTCGCTGTTGCCGCACGAGATCCGGACCGTGCCGGAGCCGGCGGGCTGCTCGATCGTGACGGGTTGGGGGGGCAGTGCACGGACGATGTCCACCAGCAACTTGGGGATCACGGTCGCGCCGGACTCCTCCACCTTCGCCTCCAGCGGCACGCGGAGCGAGAGTTCCATGTCGGTGGCCGACAACTCGGCGTGCTGCATGTCCGCGTCAGCGGTCACCAGCAGTCCCGACAGGATCTGCACGGTCGAGCGCTGAGACACCGCCCGCGCGGCGATCTGGAGACGCGCAAGCAGCGTGTCGTGGGAACAGACGATCTTCATCGACAGGGCTCCTGTTGTTTCTACTCTGAATTCGAAAGAAAGGAAGTTATAGAAGTAGGGGGTGTTGGTGTTGGGGAAAACCGTCTCAAACCCGCACCGGAACTACCAAAGGGCGGGGCACCAATCCGTGGACACAATGCGACGGTTGTCCACCACACGGCCGGCCGACCGCGGTGCTGGTGGGATTGTCCGCAATTCGGGCCGATCGTGCCGCGGTCCCCACAGACCTGTGCCGGGTTCATCGGGACTGCTTGATCCGGGCTGTGAGGTCCTGGATCAGGTTGAAGACCTCACGGTCCTCGTTCAGCCGCTTGGAGATCTTGTCCTTGGCATGGATCACGGTCGAGTGGTCGCGCCCGCCGAACTTGGCGCCGATCTTGGGCAGGGACATGTCCGTCAACTCCCGCGCCAGGTACATCGCGACCTGGCGCGGATACACGAACTCCTGGCTGCGGCGGTCCCCCTTGAGGTCGGCCACACTGACGCGGAACGCCTCACACACAGCCGCCTGGATCTGTTCGATCGTGATCGGCCGGCCGGCACCATCGGGGAAGAGATCCTTCAGCACCTCGCGTGCCACTTCGACCTCGATCGGCCGGCCGGTCAGCGAGGCGTAGGCGATGACGCGCGTCAGGGCCCCCTCGAGCTCGCGGATGTTGGTCGTGACGCGGTCGGCGATGAACGTCAGCACCTCAGGATCGGCGATCCCCAGGTCGTCGGTGATCACCTTCTTGCGCAGGATCGCGATCCGGGTCTCCAGGTCGGGCGGCTGGACGTCGGTGGTCAGACCCCACTCGAAGCGTGTGCGCAGCCGCTCCTCGAGCGTCGCCAGCTTCTTCGGTGCGCGGTCGGATGCGATCACGATCTGCTTGCCGGCCTCGTACAGAGTGTTGAAGGTGTGGAAAAACTCCTCCTGGAGGTTTTCCTTCCCTTCCAGGAACTGGATATCGTCGACCAGCAGAATGTCCGCGGTCCTATACCGCTGTTTGAACGCGACAACCTTTTTTTCCCGCAAAGCGTCCACAAACTCGTTCATCAGCGTCTCGGTCGTGACATACCGCACACGCAGCGAAGGATGCTGCTGGACGACGTAGTGGCCGATTGCCTGGAGCAGGTGAGTTTTCCCCAGGCCGGTGCCACCGTGGATGAAGAGCGGGTTGTAGGCCTGCGCCGGCGACTCGGCCACGGCCAGGGCAGCAGCGTGCGCGAACCGGTTGCTGGGACCGATCACGAACACGTCGAACGTGTAGCGCGGGTTCATCAGCAGGTCACCCCGGGCGGCGTGCACGACGGTCGGCTCGGAGTCATCGAGGCGCGGCCTGGCGGCCGAATCGGCGCCCCGCGCGGCGGCGGCCGCCTCCGACACGGCGACCCGCAACTCGACCACGAGGTCGTGCTCCGCCCCGGCCGCGTCGAGCAGGCTGCCGAAGTGACCCTCGATCCAGGTCTTCGTGAACTCGTTCGGGACGCCGAGCACCAGTCGGTGGGGCGTCTCCTCGAGCGCGTGAGCGGTTCCGAACCACTTCCCGTATGTCCCGGCGTTGAGCGCTTCACGCAGCGTGTGCGAGATGCTCTCCCAGGAGCGGGTGGTCGGTCGCTGTGACGTCATCGAACGCCGAGTGTAACGCGCCGGCACGCATGCTGCTGATGTGGACGAATCCTGTGTGGAACCCACGAAATAGCTGATTTGCAGGGATCTTCCAGGTTACCCACAACCTTGTGCACAGGTGTGGACAGATTGAGAAGCGGTCCGGTTGGGACAAGAATGTCGCCGTTTCCACGGCCTTTTCGACGCCGGTCTATGACAGCGAAGATTCGTGATTTCCACAGCCTCGAAACGGGCCGGGCGGCCGGCCCGGTCGGCTGCTCTATACTTCCCGCCGCCTCATGAAGCGCACCTACCAGCCCAACACCCGCAAGCGTTCCAAGACCCATGGGTTTCGCAAGCGCATGAGCACTCGCGCGGGTCGCGCGGTGCTCAAGCGGCGGCGCGCCCGTGGCCGCAAGCGACTGTCCGCCTAGTGCCAGCCGACTCTTCTGGCTCGGCGGCCCCGTCGGCGCGGCGCGGGCGACTGTCCCGCGCCGCCGAGTTCGACGCGGTCAACCAACTCGGTCGATCCGTCGCCGGTCGCTATCTGACGCTGCGGTTTCGCCTGCGCGAGGATGACGGCGTGGCGACCACTGAGCCGCGGGTCGGGTTCGCGGTGCCGCGCAAGGTGGGCGGCGCCGTCGAGCGCAACGCGGTCAAGCGGCGGCTGCGTGATGCCGTCGACCGTAACTCGCAGCTCCTGCGGCCGGCCACGGACTACGTGCTGATCGCACGGCCCGGCCTGGCGGCGGCGGCGGAGGCTCAGGGCTTCGAGTGGCTGTCCGGCCAGGTGGCGGAGCTGCTGGGGTCGGCCGCGTGATCTCGACGTTGGCGATCTGGTCGGTGCGCGCGCTGCGGGTTGCGATGATTCCGTTCGCCAGCATGACGTCGGTGACACCTCGGGTGTGCAAGTTCGAGCCGACGTGCTCGCACTACGCCGAGCAGGCGATCCGCGAGCGTGGCGTGGTGGTAGGACTCGGGCTCGCCGTCTGGCGCGTCGTGCGCTGCAACCCGTGGTCGAAGGGCGGGTACGACCCGGTGGTGCGGCCGTGATGGTGCATGACATTGTCGTCTGGGAACAGATCAAGGCGGTGCTCGAGTGGCTGCTTCGGTCATACCACGGGGCGCTCGGCAACTGGGGCCTGTCGATCATCGCCCTGACGGCGACGGTGCGTCTGGTAATCCTGCCGCTGACGATCAAGCAGCTGCGATCGATGGCCGCGATGCAGGCCCTGCAGCCGAAGATCAAGGCCCTGCAGAACAAGTACAAGAACAAGAGCCGCGAGGAAAAGCAGGAGATGCAGAAGGAGTTGATGGCGCTCTACAAGGAGCACAACGTCAACCCGTTCGCGTCTTGTCTGCCGATGGTGTTCCAGATCCCGGTCTTCATCGGGCTGTACCGGGTGCTGACGAACTTCTCCCACGCCAAGCCGCCCCCGGCCGGCAGCCCGTCCTTCCTCGGTATCGACAACATCTTCCACCAGCTGAGCAGCGTCGGCGGCGTGGCGGAGTACACCATCGTCGGCCTCTATCTGGCGTCCATGCTCGGTTCGACGCTGCTCTTCTCGTTCGTGACCGACAAGCAGCAGAAGTACATGTTCGCCGGGATGTCGGTGTTCTTCGTGTTCTTCATCATCAGGGTGCCGGTCGGCGTCGGGATTTACTGGATCACCACCAACATCTGGACGATCGCCCAGCAGGGTCTGATCAAGCAGACCATGGGACACCACTTCCCACACCTCCAGCAGGGGACGAAGGGCTCGCCGGCGAAGGGCCCGCCGGCGAAGGGCTCGCAGGCGAAGAAACCGGCCGGCGGGTCTCCCGGACGCAAGAGTGGCGGCCGTGGGAAGGGTCGACGATGACGCCGGCGGTGCGGGTCGAGGCCAGCGGAGACACGATTGGCGAGGCGCGCTGGTCGGCGCTCCACGAGCTCGAGCGCCGACACCCGGGACTCGACCGGGACAAGATCGAGTTCCAGGTCGTGTCCGAGGGAGAGCGCGGCCTGCTCGGCGTCGGCTACGAGCCCGCCCGCGTGATCGCGATCCTGACCGATCTCCCTCCGCCGGCTCCGGCGTCGGAGCCCGCGGTCGAGACCGATGTTGCCGTCGCCGACGACTCGCTTGTCGCCGGCCGTCTGCGGGAGATGCTCGAAGCTGTCCTGCGAGGCACCGGACTTGATGCGCGGGTGCACATCCGCCATGAGGGCCGCGAGGTGACGGCCACACTGTCGGGGGACGATCTCGGTTTGCTGATCGGCCGACACGGTCAGACCATTGATGCACTGCAGTACCTCGCCAATGCGGCCATGCATCGCCGTGGGGAGGATGTGGAGGTCGTGATCGACGCTCAGGGTTACCGTGAGCGGCGGGAGCGCAAGTTACACGACGTGGCGATGCGGGCCGCGCAGGACGCGCTCGAGACCGGTGGCCCGGTCGCGCTGGAGCCGATGACGTCGGTGGAGCGCAAGATCGTCCACCTGAGGCTGAAGGACGAGCCCGGCGTGGCGACCGCGAGTGAGGGGGCAGAGCCCAACCGCCACGTCGTCGTCCTGCCCGCCGATGCCCCGGTGTAAAACGTGAAACACCCCGGGTCTGGGGTTGCGCCGGAGGTGCTACAGGCTGCTCTCGAGGCGTACCGGGATGCACTGATCGCCGCGCCGCTCTCGGTCACCTCCGTGCGTGAGCCTCAGGCCGCCTGGTTGCTGCACGTGATGGACGCCCTCGCGGCGGTTTCGGTGATCGCGGAACTCGATCCCGGCCCGGTGGTGGATGTCGGGTCGGGTGGCGGCTCGCCGGGGATTCCGCTCGCTCTGGTGACTGGTCTGACCGTCACCTTGCTCGAGGCCCGAGCCCCGAAGGCGGCGTTTCTGCGGACCACCGTGAACGCGCTCCAAGCCCCGTGTGAGGTGGTCCACGCCCGATCGGAGGAGTACGCCCGAGCGGCCGGCCGGGATGCATTCGCGATCGCGCTCAGCCGTGCCGTGGCGCCACCGGCGGCGGCGGCGGAGCTGTGTCTCCCGCTCGTTCGGCGAGGGGGGCGTGTGGTGCTCTGGGTGGCCGAGGTGGACGAGTCCGAACTCGATCGCGCCGCGGCGCTCGTTGCCGGGCGGCTCGAACGGGTTGTCCCCGTCGACGAGCGGCGAGGCCTCGCGGTGATCGTGAAGATCGGGCCCACGCCCGACCGGTTTCCTCGCCGTGCCGGCCTGGCCGGCCGGCGTCCGGCGCGCTAGCTACCATCGGGCGCGTGAGCTCCCGCGTGTACGCCCTCGCAAATCAGAAGGGCGGGGTCGGCAAGACGACCACCGCCATCAACATGGCCGCCTGCGTCGCCGAGGCGGGAACCGCCGTGCTGCTGATCGACCTCGACCCGCAGGCCAACGCCACCACCGGCCTCGGTTTCCGCCCCGACGAGCTGCGGGCCAGCACCTACGACCTTCTGCACGGACGTGCCCTGGAGGACGTGGTGATCGAGACGCACGTCCCCAATCTGTACCTGGCTCCGTCGCACCCGGATCTGGCCGCCGCTCAGGTCGAGCTGCCGAAGCGACACGACCACGGAACGCTGCTCCGAGACATCCTCGCCGACACGGAGGAGCGATACCCGTACGTGTTCGTCGACTGCCCGCCGTCGCTGGGCCTGCTCACGGTGAACGCGCTTTCTGCTGCAAACCGGCTGATTGTGCCTGTGCAGTGCGAGTACTATGCACTCGAGGGGCTTGCGCAGCTCCTACAGAGCGTCGAACTCGTTCGCACGCGTCTGAATCCGCGATTGGGGGTGACGGGGGTGCTGCTGACCATGTACGACGGTCGAACGCGACTGTCGAGCGACGTGGCCGACGAGGTGCGGTCATACTTCGGCGACCTGGTCTTCGACACTGTTGTGCCGCGCAGCGTGCGCCTGGCCGAGGCCCCCAGCCACGGCGTTCCGATAAACCGGTACGACGCCAGGAGCGCCGGCGCAGACGCGTACTACCGCGTCGCGTTGGAGGTGGTCGAGCGTGGCTGAGCCTCCCAAGCCCAGAGGGCTGGGTCGCGGACTCGCAGCCCTGGTGGCCGAGTTCCCCAGCGGTCAGGTGTCGCTGATCGATATCGAGCTGTCTCAGGTGCGACCCAACCCGCGGCAGCCCCGGCGGAGCTTCGACGACGACTCGATCGCCCTGCTCGCCGACTCGATCAAGTCGGAGGGCGTCGTCCAGCCGATCGTCGTGCGCGATGTCGGAACCGGCTACGAGATCGTCGCCGGCGAGCGCCGCTGGCGTGCGGCTCAGCGCGCCGAGTTGCGAACCATCCCCGCCATCGTGCGCCAAGCAGACGAGCGCGAGAGCCTGATCCTCGCTCTGGCCGAGAACGTCTCCCGCGAGGATCTCAACCCCGTGGAGGCCGCCCGCGCGTACGCCGTTCTGTCAGACGAGCTCGATCTGACCCAGACCGAGATCGCCCGGCGGCTCGGTCGCAGCCGTCCCTCGGTCGCAAACACGATGCGGCTCCTCGATCTGCCCGACCCCGTGCTCGACCTGATCGCGGGCGGCGAGCTCAGCGAGGGTCATGGTCGCGCGGTGCTGCTCGCGGACGGACAGGACGAGCGCACAGCGCTGGCCCGAACAGCCGTCCGGCGCGGACTTTCGGTGCGCCAGACCGAAGCTGCGGCCAAGGCCGTCCGAAAGCCGGCGAAGCGCCGTGCAGCATCCGGGTCGGTGGATGACGAGATGGCGATGCTGGCCGTCGATGCCGCGTGGCAGTCGCTCGGCCTTCGCGCGAGCGTGCGCACCGGACCCCGTGGCGGCCGCGTCGAGCTGCACTACTCGACCCCTGCCGAGCTGGGTCGGATTGTGGATCAGTTACGCGCCGAGCGCGTCTCCTGGGCCGACTGACGGGGCCGGGGCGTCGCATTGCGGCGTCCTCGGTCGCTCGCGTGCCAAGCACGCGTCGCTTCCCTGCGTCCTGGCACTGCTCGCCGCGGCCCTCGTCAGTGCGTGGCGCGCTTGCTTTTCGGCGCTAATCCAGCGCCACCGAATGCATTGCGGCGTCCTCGGTCGCTCGCGTGCCAAGCACGCGTCGCTTCCCTGCGTCCTGGCACTGCTCGCCGCGGCCCTCGTCAGTGCGTGGCGGCGGGCCGCTGCGCTCGGCCAGTGCCGAGCACTGTGCCTTGCTGGCTCCTACCGCCGCTTGCTTTTCGGCGCTAATACAGCGCCACCGGGCTGTGCTACCCTGAGCGCCGCCCTTGGGCGATTAGCTCAGTCGGTTAGAGCGCCGCTCTGATAAGGCGGAGGTCCCTGGTTCGAATCCAGGATCGCCCATGTGAGTTCCTCGCCTGGCCCTGAGGTGCGCGGTCTGGACATGTCCGCGGACGAGATGCGCGCGCTCGGCTATGCCGCTGTCGACGCGATCGTCGAGCACATGTCCGGGATCAGGGACATCCCCACCTACACCGCCGGCGACGCGGAGGCCCTCGCGCGCTCGTTGGGCGGGCCGCCGCCGATGCAGGGCTGCGATCCCCGCGAGCTGATCCCAACCGTCGTCTCCGACGCGCTCCATACCGGCACCCGTACTGACCACCCGGGCATGCTCGCGTACGTGCCCAACCACCCCACCTTCCCAGGCGCGATCGCCGACTTCCTCGCCGCCGGCGCGAACGTCTTCGCGGGTTCCTGGCAGGGAGGCCCGGGGGCGGCGGTGGTCGAGCTGACGGTGCTGGGCTGGATCCGCGAACTGCTTGGCCTGGACGCCTCGACCGCGGGTGTCATCCAGAGCGGCGGTTCGATGGCCAACCTGGTGGGTCTCACGGTCGCCCGGGACGCGCACCTGCCCCCGGGAGGAGCGGACAGAGTGGCGTACGTCAGCAGCCAGTCGCACTCGTCGGTCACGCGGGCCCTGAGCCTGCTCGGGATCGACCGCGTGCACGAGGTACCTGTCGATGCGGGCTACCGTCTGCTAGCGGACGAGCTGTCCCGCGCGGCCGACCGTGACCGCGCGGCCGGGCTGCTGCCGTGGTGCGCCGTCGCCGCCGCCGGCAGCACCAACACCGGCGCGGTCGACGATCTGCCGGCGCTTTCAGCGGTCTGCCGCGAGCACGGCCTGTGGCTGCACGTCGACGGAGCCTATGGTGGCCTGATCGCGCTGGGCGATCGTGGTCGGGCGGCCATCAGAGGCCTCGAACTGGCCGACTCGCTCGTGCTGGACGCGCACAAGTCGCTGTTCGTCCCGATCGCCGCCGGGCTGGTGATGATCCGCGACGGTGGCCTGCTCGAGCGTACCTTCACCGTGCGTCCCGAGTACCTCGAGGACGCGTACCGGTTGGGTGGGGTCAGCTTCTCCGACCGCGGGCCAGAGCTTACGCGCCCGTTCCGCGCTCTCAAGCTGTGGATGACGATCCGGGCGTTCGGTTTCGAACGGATCCGGGGGTCGCTGGACGCGGGCCTCGAACTGGCCGAACTGGCCGCCAAGCTGATCGAGAGGTCTGACCGCTTGGAGGTCGTCACCGGCCCCTGGCTCGGGATCGTCACCTTCCGTTCGACCGCCGAGGTACCGGCCTCCGCGCTCGTCGA
The DNA here is from genome assembly GCA_038230835.1 of Gaiellales bacterium. Classification (GTDB taxonomy): domain Bacteria; phylum Actinomycetota; class Thermoleophilia; order Gaiellales; family JAICJC01; genus DASUHT01. The sequence continues at coordinate 178,837 of JBBRMM010000003.1, read as the reverse complement.
GGCAGTTACGGCGTCGGGCCGCGGCATGATCTCGACCACCGTGCTGGGCGGCGAGACGGTCGCCCGGCTGTGCGTGCTCGGCCATCGCACGCGGGCCGTCGACATCGAGCGTGTGCTGGCAGCGGCCGCCGCCGCGGGCTGACCCGAAACCCCCTGGGTATAATCGATCCAGGAGGTGAGGCGGTGCAGAAGATGACCATCTACGGGGTGTCGTTCGACATGGTCGGCAAGCAGCCCATCGTGCTCCTGCGCACGCTGGACGGCAACAAGTTCCTGCCGATCTGGATCGGGCATCCCGAGGCGGCCGCGATTCTGATGAAGTTGCAGGGCACACCCACCGCCCGCCCGATGACTCACGATCTGGTCACCAGCATGCTCGGTGAGCTGAACGCGAGTGTCTCCAAGGTCGCGGTCACAGAGCTTCGTGAGAACACCTTCCACGCGGTGATCACGCTGGCGGTCAACGGTTCGGAGATCGAGATCGACTCTCGGCCGTCCGATGCACTCGCGCTCGCGGTGCGGACCGAGGCGCCGATCTTCGTCGCCGACCAGGTGATCGATGATTCGGCGATCGAGTTCGGTCAGGAGCCCGACGACGCCCGCGAAGTGATCGACGAGTTCAAGGAGTTCCTCGAGAACGTCAGCCCGGACGACTTCGCTGGCTGACCGGCGTCCGGTCGCTACAACGCCTGCGCCCGCGTCTCGAGTCCGCGGGCGATCACGAGCCGCTGTACCTCCGCGGTGCCGTCCACCACCTGGAGCATCTTGGCCAGGGCGATGAACCGGGCCAGCGGGTGATCCTGCAGCCAGCCGTACGCGCCCAGCACCTCGCTGCACGCAATCGCAGCGCGAAGCGCCGCATCGGGAGCGAAGCGCTTGGCGTGCGCGACCGCGACCGGGCCGTCCGCTGTCCCGAGCTGCTCGGCCGCCCGTCGCACGAGCAGCCGTGACGCCTCGAGGTCGGTCGCGACGTCGGCCAGCATCCAGCGGATCCCCTGGAAGTCGAGTACGCGCTCGCCGAACGCTCGCCGGTCGCGGGCGTATCGGAGGGCGACGTCCAGCGATTCGGCGTGCAGCCCTGCGGAGATCGCCGCCACATCGCAGCGGGCCACGTCGATCGCCGCCAGGGCCGCACGCATCCCGGCTCCGGCGGGCGCCACCAGGGTGGCCGGCGACTTGTCCAGTTGCATTTCGCCGATCGGCAGGAACGCCGCGCACGCCTTGCGGTAGATCACCGGGAAGCTGACGCCGGCCGCCCCACGCTCGACCGCTGCGATCGCGATGTCCCGGTAGCCGGGCTCGTCCGACGTCTTCGCGACAACCAGGAACAGGTCGGCCTCACCCGCCAGCGACACCCACGCCTTCCGGCCTGTGAGCGTCCACGCGCCGTCGCGCTCTTCGGCCCGGGTTGTGATCGCTGCCGCGTCCGACCCGGCCTGCGGCTCCGTGAGCGAGAACCCGCCCAGGGCCTCGCCGGCCGCGAGCCGGCGGCCCCACCGCTCGGCGAGTGCGCCGCCCCCGGCGCAGACGGCCGCGGCGACGGCGTTGTGCATGGAGAGCGAGAATGCCAGTGCCGCGTCGGCCCGGCCCAGCTCCTCGAACACCGTCATCGCCTCGGGGTAGCCGAGCTCGCGCCCACCCGTCGACTCGGGGCAGAACAGCCCCGTCAGCCCCGACGCAGCGACCACCGGGCGCGGAAACACGCCGTCGCGTTCCCAGCGCTCGACCTGCGGTGCTACCTGCTCTCTGGCGAATTGGGCGGTCTCCAGCCGCATCGCGCGATTGTATAAGCTGTCGTGACGAAGTCGGATCGGAGGCTCGTCATGCAGCACAACGGCAGCGGCGCCCAGTGGTTCTCGGAGCGCACCATCGACGGCGTCGGCGACGACGGCGGGCTCGATGTGATCACGATCTGGATCGAGCGCAAGGCCGGGGCGCTGTGGGCCGTCGGTCGGGCGATCGATCTGGCCGAGCGGGCGGACGGAGCGATCCACGCTGACGACTACGTGTTCGAGGGCTACGAGATGGGCGACGCGGTGCAGGCTGCCAACGAGGCTCTGGCTGCGGACCTCGACGTGTCCAGCTCCGAGGGCCGTGAGCAGCAGGTGACGCCGTTCGGCCCCGACGAACTGCTGGCGCCGCTCGAGCGCTGGTTCTTCGGCCACACACCGCGCTGATCACACGAAGAGCGACCCCAGCAGTACGAGGTTCATCCCGATCACCAGCACCGCCACCACGACGGCGAGCGATCGGACGATGCGCCCGTTGACCAGGTCGCCCATCACGTCGCGCTTCGACGTCAGCCAGATCAGCGGCACCACCGCGAACGGGAGCACCATCGAGAGCACGACCTGGCTCGCGATCAGTGTCGTCAGCGTGTTGACGCCGACGGAGATCACGACCAGCGCGGGGATCATGGTCACCAGCCGGCGGACGAACACCGACACGCGCCAGTCCATGAACCCGTCCACGATCATCTGACCGGCCATCGTGCCCACCGTGGACGACGAGAGGCCGGAGGCCAGGAGCGCGATCCCGAACGCGGCCGGCGCGACCGTCCCCAGCAGCGGACGAAGCGTGCGGTGGGCCTCCTCGATACCGGACACCGGGAGCCCGTTGCCGAAGAAGACTGCGGCGGCCATGATCACCATGGCGGCGTTGATCAGGAACGCGCCGTTCATCGCCAGCGCGATGTCGATCAGTTCGCGGCGAAAGTGCTCACGCTTGCTGCCCCCGGCCAGGATCGCGTTTCGGTGCTGGACCAGCCCCGAGTGCAGATACACAACATGCGGCATCACCGTCGCGCCCACCATGCCGACCGCGACATAGATCGCGCTCGACGGGAGGCCCGGCACGAGCATCCCGTGCAGGATGCGGCCCGGGTCGGGGTGGGAGATGAAGATCTCGACCACGAAGGCGCCGCCGATCACCGCCACGAACGACATGATCGCCACCTCGAACCGCACGTGCCCGCGACGCTGGATCGCGAGCAGGCCGAACGAGATCACGGCGGTCAGTCCGGCGGCCTCGAGCAACGGCATCCCGAACAGGATCCGCATGCCGATGGCAGCGCCCAGGAATTCTGCCAGATCGGTGGCCATGGCGGCCGCCTCGGCGGCCAGCCACAGGCCGAAGTTGGTGCGCCGGCCGGTGTGCAACCGGATCGCGCGGGGCAGGGTGATGCCCGACGCGATACCGAGCTTGGCCGACAGCGATTGGATCAGGATCGCCATCAGATTGCTCATCACCAGTACCCACAGCAGCGTGTAGCCGTGGCCGGCACCGGCCTGGATGTTGGTTGCGAAGTTGCCCGGATCCATGTAGGCAACACTGGCAACAAACGCCGGGCCCAGGAACGGCAGGACCCGCTTGATCCGCTCCCATGGTCCGGTGGTCGTGAGCGGCGCGACTGCGGCACGCACGGCGTTCGGCGTCACGCGGCGGCCTCGACGTGGATGCGGCTCGCCAGTTCGATGCCGAGGGCCTGGCGCCCGCCCGCAAGCTCGATCGTGATCGGGCCGCCGAAGGGGGCTTTCTCGACCAGCGTGAACGGCGTGTCGGGTACCAACCCCAGCTCGGCCAGGTACCTCAGCAGCGCCGGATCCCCGTCCGGCACGCGCCGGACGACCGCGGTCTGGCCGGGCTCGATCTCGGTCAGCAGGGAGTGGTGGTCGGGGGCGATCACGAGATCGGGGCTCGGAATCGGGTCGCCGTGAGGGTCGATCCGCGGGTGCCCGAGCGCCCGGTCGATGCTCTCCTCGAGCTCATCCGAGAGAACGTGCTCGAGCCGTTCGGCCTCTCGGTGCACCTGGTCCCAGGGCAGGCCGAGAGCCTGGGTCAGGTAGAGCTCGAGCAGTCGGTGATGGCGCAGTACCTCGAGCGCGATCCGCTCACCCGCCGGCGTGAGCTCCATGCCCCGGTACGGTCGGTGCTCGACCAGGCCCATGGTGGCGAGCTTCTTGGTCATGGCCGTGGCCGACGCCGCGCTCACACCCAGCGCCTCGGCCAGGGCCGAGGTTGTCGCGCGGCCGTCGCTGCGCTGGAGCATGTAGATCCGCTTGACGTAGTCCTGTCCGGCTTCGGTAAGCATCTAATCCAAAGTTTAGACGAGACTAAACCTGAGATCAACCACCCAACGATTCAGTCCAGGACTTGCAGCGGTGCCGGCGGCTCGCCGAGTGCCCCGGCACGCCGCGCAGTCGCTTCGAGCGTGCTCAGTGCGCGCCGGCCTTCGTCGCCCAGATCGACCGTACGATCGTTGACGTAGAGCTCGACATACGGCCAGACCACATCCTCGTCCAGCTCCTGGGCATACCGCCGGATGGTCACCAGCGCGTCGTCGCGGTTGGCCCATCCGTAGGCGATCGAGTCGCGCAGCACGTGGGCGAGGGTGCGAGTGACCTCGCCCGGGAGCGCCAGCCGGGCAAGGATCCCGCCGAGCGGCACCGGCGCGTCGGCCAGCTGCTCGAACGAGGTGCCCAGATCCTCGATCAGCGTCAGCCCGTCGCGCCGGTAGGTCAGCCGGCCCTCGTGGATCAGCACGCCCAGATCGGCGTCGTCGCGGCGCAGGGCCGCCCCGATGTCCGAGAAGACCGCGTGCCGCAGCGACCCGCCGTCGGGATGCAGGCAGCGGTAGAGGAGCGTCGCGGTGGTCGTCTCGCCGGGGCACAGCACCCGGGCAGTCGGGCCTGGCTGGACACCCGGTCGGGCGGCCACCAGTAATGGGCCGACGCCGAACCCGAGGGCAGAGCCGGCGCTCAGTACGCCGTAGTCGCGGGCCAGCAGCAGCGCCGCGTGAAAGCTCGCTTTGGAGACGTCGTAGCGCCCGTCGAACAGCCCGTCGTTGAGTTGCTGAACGTCCAGCAGTTCGATGTCGAACTCGAGGCCGCGCGGGTCGATCCGCCGTTCCATGATCGCGTGGAACGCGAACGTGTCGTTTGGGCAGGTGGAGATCCCCAGCCGCAGCCTCATCGAGCGCACATCTCCTCGACCAGCCCCCAGGCCGCCCCAAGCGCCTCGGCCAGGCGCCAGCTACCGTGGTCGCGATCACCGGCACGGTTGGAGATCCCCCGCACGACGCTCAGCGGGACGCCGAACCGGCGGGCGGCGAGCGCCACCGCATAGCCTTCCATCTCCTCCGCGACGGCGTCCGGGTAGCGCGCCGCAAGCGCAGCGGCCGCGGCCGGTCGTGCGCTCGCGGTGGCCACCGACACGATCTCGGGCCCGGCATCCGCGAGCCCCAGCAGATCCGGCTCGCCGAGGCCCAGTTCGGCGGCGCTCTGGCCACCCGCCCCGATCCCGTGACAGCGCACCGAGCCTGCGACCAGCGCGGTCGCCAGCGGTGCCCGCCGCTCGTCGTAGGTGCCCGCCGCTCCCACCAGCAGGACGCCCGCGGCCGCGGCCGCGGCGTTGGCCGCGATCGCGTGTGCGGCACCGGCGCCGGCGGCCGCCAAACCGAACCCGCACGTCGCCACCGGCCCGGGCTCGGGCCCGGGGAAGAGCAGCCGCCGTTCGCGGTCGGTGGGGACGAGGATCAGCAGGCGGTGAATCGTAGTCGTGGGAACGTGCGTCCACGCATGGTCTGACCGTTACACGATCTCGACCATCCGCAGGATCGCTCCGCGCGCCTGCTCGGCGACGGCCGGATCGACCGTGACCACGTGCCGCATGTCGCGCAGCGAGTCGCGCAGCTTCTCGAGGGTGATCATCTTCATGTACCGGCACACGGCCCGCTCCGACATCGCGTAGAAGCGCTTGTCCGGAGCCTCCTTGCCCAGCCGGTGCAGGATGCCGGTCTCGGTTGCGACAACGAACTCCGCTTTCGGCGATCGCGCCGCGTGCTGCACCATGCCTTCGGTGGACAGCACGTGCGTGCGGGCACCCAACTGCGGATTCTCGGACGCTGCCCACATGCACTGGCTCGCGCAGCCGCACTCGGGGTGGATCAGCAGGTCGGCGCCGGGGCGCGCGTCCAGCATCCGCTCGAGGTCGGCCTGGCGGATCCCGGCATGCACGTGGCACTCCCCGGGCCAGATCTTCATCTTGCGGCCGGTAACACGCTCGAGGTAGGCGCCGAGGAACATGTCGGGCAGAAACAGGATCTCGCGATCGGCCGGCACAGCCTCGATCACCTTGCGCGCGTTGCCCGACGTGCAGCAGTAGTCGGAGAGCGCCTTCACCTCGGCGGTGGTGTTGACGTAGCTCACGACCACGGCACCGGGATTCTGCGCTTTCCACGTCCGCAGGGCGTCTGCGTCGATGGTTGCCGCCAGCGAGCAGCCGGCGTCCGGGTCGGGGATCAGCACCGTCTTCTCGGGTGCCAGGATGACGGCCGTCTCGGCCATGAAGTGCACGCCGCAGAACACGATCACGTCGGCGTCGGTGGCCGCCGCCTGCTGGGAGAGGCCCAGCGAGTCACCGACGTAGTCGGCGACGTCCTGCACGTCGGGCACCTGGTAGTTGTGGGCGAGGATGACGGCGTTGCGCTTAGCGGCCAGTGCCCGCACCTCGGCCTGCAGCAGATCGGTCGGCGATACGGTCACGGCTGCCATGGTTGAACCTCCAGCGAGATGTCCAGGGCGGTCACGGAGTGGGTGAGAGCGCCGACCGAGACCGCATCGACGCCGGTCTCGGCGATCGCGCGCACGGTCTGCAGGGTGATCCCCCCGGAGGCCTCGAGGCGCGCGCGTCCGGCGGTCCGCTGGACTGCTGCGGTCAGCTGGTCGAGCGACATGTTGTCGAGCAGGATCGTCTCGGCGCCCGCCTCGAGCGCAGCGTCGAGTTGGTCGAGGGTGTCCACCTCGACCTCGATCGCGCGCGCGGGGTGCGAGCGGCGCGCGGCGGCCACGGCCGCCGCCACTCCACCGGCGATCTGCACGTGGTTGTCCTTGATCAGGATCGCGTCGTACAGCCCGAAGCGATGGTTGGCGGCGCCACCGCAGGCAGCCGCGCGCTTGTCGAGGGCGCGCAGCCCCGGCCCCGTCTTCCGGGTGTCCAGCAGCTCGACTCCGGTGCCCGCCAGCGCGTCGGCATACCGTCGGGCGGCGGTCGCGATCCCGGACAGCCGCTGGACGATGTTGAGCGCGGTGCGCTCGCCGGTCAGCAGCGCCCGGGCCGAAGCGTGGATGCGGGCGATCACCAGCGGGACGGCGTCCACCGGGGTGCCCTCGTCCACGAGTACCTCCAGATCGGCGTCGGGGTCGAGCCGCCGCAGCACGGCCAGCATCAGATCGAGGCCGCAGACGACGCCCGGTGACTTCAGCATCACATCTGCCGTGGCCCGCAACCGCGCCGGCACGATTGCGTCAGTCGTCAGATCTCCCGCACCGACGTCCTCCGCGAGGGCGGCGTCGATCAGCGTATCGATGGCTGGATCCGTGGCGAGCATCGGCGGCGGGTGGCGAGGTCAGGCACCTCGGTGGGGAAGTCGCGGCGCAGGTGTGCGCCACGGCTCTCCCGCCGGGCGAGAGCGGCGCTTGCAATCAAGCCGGCCACGACCACCGGGTTGGTCGGCCGCTGGGCGTCCAGCCACTCGGTCAGTCGTTCGAGCCCGAGCTCGTCGCGCACCGGGCCGGCGTCCCGCCACATCCGCCTGCGGAGTTCGGCCAGCGGCGCGCGGGTCATCGGCCGGTCGGGTGGCGAGTCGTCGGTCACGTCGGTCGGCGCGTCGGCGAGTCCGGCATCGACCGCCCGATGCGAGAACACGAAACACTCGAGCAGCGAGTTCGAGGCCAGACGGTTGGCGCCATGGACGCCGGTCGCGGCGCACTCCCCGCTTGCGTACAGCCCCGAGAGACTGCTCGCGGCTTCGAGGTCGGTGGCGATCCCGCCCATCAGGTAATGCGCTGCGGGTGAGACCGGGACGAGGTCGGCCGTCAGGTCGAACCCGGCATCCGCACAGCCGCGGACGAGGTTCGGGAAGCGCCTGCGGACAGCGCTCGGATCCAGGTGCCGGAGGCTCAGATAGCTGGTCTGACCGGCGGCCTGGCGGGCATGGATGACGCGGGTGACCACGTCTCGGGGCGCCAACTCGGCGTCCGGGTGTTCGCCGGTCATGAATCGCGCGCCGTCGGCCTCCACCAGGTGTGCGCCCTCGCCGCGCACCGCCTCGGAGATCAGGAAGGCGTTGGCGCCGGCGGCCAGGGCGGTGGGGTGGAACTGCACGAATTCCATGTCGGCGAGCTCCGCTCCGGCGCGTGCCGCGACGGCGATCCCGTCCCCGGTCGCTCCGGCGGGATTCGTCGATCGCGCGTACAGCGCGCCGGCACCGCCGGTTGCCATCAGCGTCATCCGTGCATGCAGCGCCACCAGCTCGTCGTGGCCCAGCACCCACGCACCGCCGCAGGCGTCACCGTCGGACATCAACCCGATCACCGCGGTGTGCTCGATCACCGTGATAGCGGGTCTGCGGCGAACCTGGCGGATCAGGCTCTCAGCGATCGCCGCCCCGGTTGCGCTGCCGCCGGCATGCAGGATTCGGTGGCGGCCGTGCCCCCCCTCGCGGCCCAGTGCGCGGGCTCCGTCGGGGGTGCGGTCGAAGCGCACACCGAGCCGTTCGAGATCCTCGATCCTGCGCACGCCGTCGGTCACCAGCAGGTGGACGGCGTCCGTGTCGCACAGCCCGCGACCGACCGCGACGGTGTCCGCCGCGTGCTGATCTGGGGAGTCGCCTGCGCCCACCGCAGCTGCGATCCCGCCCTGGGCCATGAACGAGTTCGAGGCGCGCAGCGAGCCCTTCGTCACCAGCGTGACGGCGGCTCCGCTGTCCGCCGCACGCACCGCGGCGTAGAGACCGGCGAGGCCGGCTCCGACGATCAGGGCATCGGTGGACGTGGTTGAATGGCCGCGCACTGCGCTGATATTAGCCTAAGTGACTAAAACGTGCGGGAATGGTGGGACAGGCCCCGCCGTTAGACACGATGTCATGTTGCTGATTGCTGATACGCTCGATTCGATGGCTGAGGATAGCGAAGGCGCACCCGATGCCCCGGGCCGGACATCGGCGCTGGGGGCGCGTGACCGCGCCCGGTTCGAGGAGGAGGCGCTCGGCCATGCCGAGCAGCTCTACCGCGTCGCGCTGCGCCTGTCGGGCTCGTCCCAGACAGCCGAGGACCTCGTCCAGGAGGCCTACCTGCGGGCATTCCGCGCCTGGCGCAGCTTCAAGCCCGGTACCAACCTGGCGGCCTGGCTGGCCACGATCCTTCGCAACGCCTATCTGGACGAGGCGCGCAAACAGAGCCGACGGCCGGCGCAGGAGTCGCTCGACGAGCACGGCGACTACTACCTCTACAACCAGCTCTCGCAGGAGAGCCGGGAACCTCAGGCGGCAGTCGTCGAGCGGCTGTCGAGCGGCGCGATCGTGGAGTCGCTGGCGGCGGTGCCGCCCGTATTCCGGGAAGTTGTCGTGCTGGTCGACATCGGAGACTTCAGCTACGCCGATGCGGCCGAGATCCTCGGGATTCCGATCGGTACGGTGATGTCGCGGCTCTATCGCGGCCGGCGGCTGCTCAAGCAGGCCCTGGCCGATCGGGCGACGAATGAGGCGTCGGCATGATCACCGATCCCTGCGTCGGCGTCGAGCATCTGCTCCAGCCGTATCTCGACCGTGCGCTCAGCGAGGCGGAGGTGCGCACCGTCGAGCAGCACCTGGAGAGCTGCTCGTACTGCAACGCCCGCTACGTGTTCGAGCGAGAACTGCGCGCGACCGTGCGCAACTGCTGCTGCGAGGAGCCTGCACCGCCCGGCCTGGTCGAACGTCTGCGGCTTCGCTGCTGCGGTCAGGACGGGTAGTCGACGTCGCCGGGGGGTTGCAGGTCGCTGCAGTCCACCAGCTGCACGGGGATGCTCCGGCCCGGTGCCTCTCCGCGCACGGGCAGCTGAGCCCACAGGCGACGGGGGAGCAGCACAGGATGTGAGCGGCCGGCGCCGTAGTCGGCCGCGAGCGCCGTTTCGGGACGCTGCGCCGCCTCCCCAGCGAGGCGGTCGATCGCCCGTGGCGTGATGCCCGGCCCGTCGCCGAGCACGACCATGACGGCGCCGACCTCCGCCGGGAGCGCGTCGAGGCCCGCCCGAAGGGCGGCGGCCTGGCCGCTGGCCCACTGCGGGCACAGCACGACCAGGGCGCCGTGCGTGTCGATGGCGGCCCGCACGGTGTCCGCGTGGGCGCCGAGCACCACCACCCGCTTGCCGACGCTTCCGGCCGCCACCCGTTCCAGCACGCGTTCGAGCATCGGCCGGCCGTCCACCGGGTGCAGTTGCTTGACACCGCCGTAGCGGCTTCCGCCGCCCGCCGCGAGCACCACCAGCCCGATCACGTCGTGTGCACGAGCGAGAGCGCGATCTGCAGCAGCCGGAACGCGGCTCGTCGCTCGGTCGACCCGGCGCCGCCCTCGCCCGACTCCAGGGACTGCGTCCACAGCTCGCCGGCAACGGAGATCAGCTCCGCGCACTCGCCGAGCTCGCCCGCTCCGTCGGCGTCGCACGCCCGCACCGCCAGACCGATCATCCCCGGCCGGTCGGGCTGACTCATCCACAGCAATGATGCCGCCATCGCCAGGTAGTCGGAGATGCGCATGCGCTGAAGGCTGAGCTCGACGTTGCGCGGAGCCAGGGGCGCGGTGAGGTCGGCCGCCGGCTGTCCGCGTGCGACCCGTTCGGCGTTGGCCCAGAACATGCGAGGCGCCCATGCGGCGAGCGCGCCGACGGAGTGCAGCAGCCGGGTCAGCTGCATGATCGACGCCTCGGGATCGCCATACGGCAGGTCGCTGGCCCACAGGATCTGCTCGGGCGATGCGACCGACAGCAGCGCCCTCAGGTCGGTGACGCTCCAGACCGAGGTGTCGTAGGCCACGTTGGGGTGGTCGAGCAGCGTCCGCCCGATCTGTTCGAGGTCGGCGATCGCCGCGTGTGCCAGGATCAGCTGCGCGTCGGGGTGCCGCTCGACCAGGTGCTGCAGATCGTCGGCGATCGGCGGCAGGCCGCGTCCTGCGTGGATCAGAATCGGCACCCGGCGTTCCGCGGCCATCGCGAACACCGGATCGAGCAGCCGCTCGCCGAAGTCGAACGCCTGGGCACGCGGGTGCAGTTTGATCCCGCGAGCCCCCATGTCCAGGCAGCGCCGAGCCTCGTCTGTCGGCGAGGCCGCCAGGTCCAGCCGGCAAAACGGGAGCAGCTTCTCGGGTGCACTGCGGCTCCACTCCAGCACCCGGTCGTTGGGCACGCGGTAGCCGGGAGCGCGGTCCGGGTCGTTCAGGGCAAACGTGAACGCTCGTTGGACGTTCGCCGCTGCCATCGTCTCGAGCAGCGTGCCGACGGTCTGGGACATCCCGTCCTCGTCGAGCCCGAGATGGGTGTGCGCGTCCCACATCGACGTGCCGGCCGGCAGCAGCTCGCGCGTCCGCCGGGCGTGGTCGTCACGCAGCGCTTCGAAGCGTTCCAGCAGCACGCGGCAACGCTAGCAGGTGGTGGTACCGTTGACCGATGACCAACTCCGCCCTCCTCATGCACGCCGACTCCGTCCGCGACGCCGATCTGTTCGTCGCCACCGGTCTCGCCATCACCGACCCGTTCTGCTACCTCGAGCACGGCTCCCGGCGGGTGATCGTGACCAGCACGCTGGAGGCCGACGCCGCGCGGCGCAACTCGCGGGCGACCGACGTGCTGACCAATGACGCGTTCGGCATCCGCGAGCTGCTGCTGGGCGGGATGGAGTGGGACGCGGCCGAGATGGAGGTGATCGCCCGCCTGCTCGAACGCGAGCAGGTGGCCCAGGTCACGGTGCCGCCGAGGTTTCCCCTTGCCACGGCGGACTTCCTGCGCGGTCGCGGCGTCGAGGTGGCGGTCGACACCGAGCAGTTCGAGGACCGGCGGCGGGTCAAGGACGAGCACGCCCTGGCGGGCATGCGGCTGGCTCAGCACGCGACCGAGCAGGCCTTCGCGCGTGTGCGCGAGCTGCTTGGCGGCTCCAGCCCGGGTCCTGACGGCCTGCTTCTGGAGGGCGAGCTTCTGACCTGTGAACGCCTGCGCGACGAGATCAACGCGACGCTGCACGCCCACGGCTGCGGAGGCGAGGAGCCGATTGCCAGCGCGGGCCCCCAAGGGGCCAACGTCCACGAGCACGGAGAGGGCCCGGTGCGTCCGGGCGAGTCGGTGATCGTGGACATCTTCCCGCAGCACGTGGCCACTCGCTACTGCGCGGACATGACACGCACGTTCTGTTTCGGTCCGGCACCCGAGTGGCTGACGCACATGCACGTCACCGTCTACGACGCGCTCCGGCGCTCGACCGAGGCGATCGCTGCCGGCGTCGCCGGGCGTGCCGTGTACGACGTGGCGTGCAACGTGATCGAGGCCGCCGGCTACCGCACGAGCCGCACCGCCGGGTCGGGTGAGGCCCTGGACGAGGACTTCTTCCACGGGCTCGGCCACGGCGTCGGCGTGGACGTGCACGAGGCCCCGGGGATGGGTCTGGGCAGTTCCTCGACACTGCGGGCGGGCGACGTGGTGACGAACGAGCCCGGTGTCTATCGCAAGCGCCTGGGCGGTGTGCGACTGGAGGACCTGCTCCTGGTCACCGAGAGCGGCTGCGAGAACCTGACCTCGTTCGACTACGAGCTCGAGATCACGCCCTGACGGGCCGGGTCACGGGGTCAACAGGTCGAGGAATCGGCGCTCGTCGTCGAACGGGCCCACCAGCCCGAAGTTGAGGCTGTCGGTGCGGATCACCCGCTCGGCCACCCGCTGCACGTCCTGCGCGGTCACCGCCTCGATCCCGTCGGCCACCTCCTCCGGCTCGACCAGCTTGTCCTCGAGCACCTCGCGGCGCAGGCCGAACATGAGCAGACCGCGCGGATCCTCGAGCTGCAGCACGAGGCGGCCCTTGAGGTAGTTCTTGACCCGGCGCAGCTCGTCACCGGAGACCGGCCCGTCGGCGAGCTTGCGGAACTCCGTCAGGATCGTCGATACGGCCAGATCGACGCGCTCGGTGTCGACCCCTGCCTGGGCGACCAGCGTTCCGGCGTCGGCGTACGCCTGGTGGTGGCAGAACACGTAGTAGGCGAGGCCGTGGCGCTCCCGCACCTCGATGAAGAGGCGGGACGACATGCCGCCGCCGAGGATCGCGGACAGCACCTGCATCGGGTAGCGGTCGGGGTCGTCGGTGGGCAGCCCCCGCACGCCGAGGCAGAGGTGGGTCTGGTCGGAGTCGCGGGTGTCAAGGCTGACCCGGGCGGTGTCCTGCGAGACCTGCACCGGCTGCGGCTGCCCGGTGGGGCGGTCCTCGAGATGGCCGAACTGGGCCTGCACCTCGGCCAGGAACGCATCGTCCACCGCTCCGCCGGCCCCCACCACCAGCCGCCGCGGCGTGTACCACGCGCCGAGGTAGTCGAGGAACGTCTGACGCTTGGCGGCCCGGATCGTCTCCTTGGTGCCGATGATGTCCCAGCCCAAGGGCTGGTCGCCGAACAGCAGGTGGTCGTACACGCTGTCGACATGGTCGCGCGGCGTGTCCACGTACATGTTCAGCTCCTCGACGATCACACCCTTCTCGCGCTCCACCTCGTCCGGATCGAACTTCGAGCGCAGCAGTTGGTCGGCCAGCACGTCGAGTGCGAGCGAGCGATGCTCGGCGGCGCACTTGATGTAGTACCCGGTGTACTCCTTGCCCGTGAAGGCGTTGAACTCGCCGCCGATGCCGTCCACCTCGGCAGAGATGTCCTTGGCGGTGGGGCGGTTCTCGGTGCCCTTGAAGAACATGTGCTCGGCGAAGTGGGCGATGCCGCTGGTGTCGCGGGTCTCGTACCGGCTGCCGGCGGCGACCATCACCATCACGGCGACGGACTTGGCCTGCGGCATCGGTGCGGTGACGACCCGAAGGCCGTTGGGGAGCGTTGTCTTGGTGAACATGGCGGGTATGGTATCGAGCGGTGGCAATCGTCGTTCCCCAACTCGGCCCATGACTCCCGATCTCGACAGAGCTGCCGGGTTGGTCTCGGAGATGGTGGACGTGCCCGTCGCGGAAGGATCCGCCGACGTATTCGTCGCCCGTCCCTCGGCCGCCGGCCCGCATCCGGCGGTGCTGCTCTATACGGATGCCTACGGGATCCGGCCTGCGGTCGAGGCGCACGCGCAGCGGCTCGCTTCGCACGGCTACTGCGTCGTCGTGCCGAACGTCTTCTATCGAGACGGTCGGTCGCCCGTGGTCGCGAACATCGAGCAGTTGGTGGGCGCGACCGATCGCGCGGCGCTGCTTGCCGTACTCGGTCCCAAGATGAAGGCGCTGACTCCCGAGGCCACCATTCGGGACTCGCAGGCCTGGCTCGCGTTCCTGCGTGGGCACGCGGGTGCGCGCGAGGGCCCGATCGGGACGGTCGGTTACTGCATGGGCGGGCGCCTGAGCCTGCGCATGTCGGGCGAGTTCGCAGACGCGGTGGCTGCTGCCGCCAGCTTCCATGGCGGCAACCTCGCCACCGGCGAGGACGACAGCCCACACCTGTCCGCCGTTCGCGGTACGGGTGAGCTCTACATCGGTCACGCGGACAACGACGGGTCGATGGATCCGGAGCAGATGGGGCGTTTGACGCGGGCCCTGGCGGACGCCCACGTCCGGCACACCGCGGAGCTCTACGTCGGGGCGCGCCATGGGTGGACGCAGACCGATACGCCCGCCTATCACGAGCCGTCCGCCGAGCGCCACTGGATGCGCCTGTTGGAGCTCTTCGGGCGCGTGCTCGAGCGTTGAAACCGGTTCTCAGGCCAGCGCGGCCAGGCGCCGCTCGAGCAGGCGCCGCTCGGCGTCGTCGTGGGCGAGCGTGAGCGCGCGGTTGTACGCATTGCGGGCGTGTTCGGTGCGACCCAGCCGGGCCAGCAGCTCCCCCCGCGCCGCGTGCAGGTAGTGGTAGTCGTCGAGCGCCAGCCGGTCGACGATGTCGAGCCCCTCCTGGGGGCCGTGCGCCTCGGCAACCGCTACGGCCCTGCTCAGCTCGACGATCGGCGAGTCGGTGAGTCGGCAAAGCTCGCCGTAGAGGGCGGCGATCTGGGGCCAGTCGCGCGGCTCGTCGGTGTGCAGGGATGCGATCGCGGCCTGCAGGACGTAGGCGGCGCGTCCGTGCAGTGCGACTGCCCGGTCGAGCGACGCCCGTCCGGCGGCGATCTGCGCCGCGTCCCACAGCGAGCTGTCCTGGTCGGCAAGCAGCACCAGCTCGCCGGCCCGAAACCGCGCCTCTCGGCGAGCGTGGTGCAGCAGCATCAGCGCCAGCAGTCCGTGCACCTCCGGCTCATCGCGCATCAGCTCGGCGAGATCCTGCCCCAGCCGGATGGCGTCGGCCGCGAGGTCGCCGCGGCCGCTGTAACCCGCGTTGAAGATCAGGTAGACGACCGCCAGCACGGCTTCGAGGCGATCGGCCAGCAGGTGGTCGGGAGGCACCCGAAACGGGATCCCGGCTGCGGCGATCTTGCGCTTGGCGCGCACCAGGCGCTGGGCCATCGTCTGCTCGGAGACCAGGAAGGCGTGGGCGATCTCGCCAGTCGTCAGGCCGCCGAGCGTCCGCAGGGTGAGCGCGACCTGCGCCTCGGTCGAGAGCGCCGGATGGCAGCAGGTGAAGACCAGCTCGAGCCGCTCGTCCGGGAAGGCCGTCTCGTCCACGATGTCCTCCGTTGCCTGTGGCAATTCGAGCAGCCGGGTCTTCGCGGCCAGGGTGCGATCGCGGTGGATCCGATTGATGGCGCGGTTGCGGGCCGTTGTCACCAGCCACGCACCGGGGTTATCGGGTGTGCCGTCGAGCGGCCAACGCTCGGCGGCGATCGCAAATGCCTCCTGCGCGGCTTCCTCGGCGAGGTCGAAATCTCCGAGGAAGCCGATCAGCGCAGCGAGGACGCGCCCCCACTGGTCGCGGAAGACGTGCTCGAGAATGGTTACCGCTCCACCAACGGGCGCACCTCGACCGCTCCGCCCATGCTCGCCGCCGGGATCCGCGATGCCAGTTCGATCGCCGCGTCGAGGTCGTCGGCCTCGAAGAAGCAGTAGCCGCCGACGGCTTCCTTGAGCTCGGCGAACGGGCCGTCGGTGGTCAGCGTCTTGGCGTCCTTCACCCGAACGGTCGTCGCCGTCTCGGGCGGCTGCATCTGCACGCCGGGAGTGAAGCCGGGGGTCTGGTTGATGGACTGGTAGGCCGCGTAGACCGCGTTCTGCTCGTCCGGCGACAGGCGTCCCCACTCGTCCGACCCGGGCAGTGGGGTTGTGCCCTGATGGATCAACAGCATGTAGTTCATCGCGTCCTCCTTCTCGGATTGTCTCTCCGTAGACAAACGGCGGGCCGCGAAATCGACAGCCCACATCGCGCGGGCACGTGGTGGTGGCGTAGTGAAGTGGCGCCTCGCCGTTGCCGAAGCGGTGTTCGCCCTCGACCAACCGGGAAGCCGGCCGGGTGCGCGTATTCTGCTCCATCATGAGCGCGTCAAGCGGTCACTTCTGCGCCCAGGTACCCCGTGGGGATCGTTGTGGTTGATCTCGCCCGGCAGATCGAACAGGCATGGTTGGAGGCGGCCACTGAGCTTGGCATCGTCGTCGAACGTGGTGGTTCCCTGCGACTCCGCCGGCGAAGCGTCCCATATGCCGCGCTCATCCGAGAGTTTGGGCGACCGGCTGGGTGTGTCGTGGCGGCGCTGGGTAGCGAACCTTCCGGCTTCCGGGAGGCTTCCGAGAACGCAGGCCTGTTCCCCTCAGTTCTCGCTGCCTCCTACGCCATGTTCGACCGTGGGCTGTTCGTCGATACGCTGAACGATTGGCAGTGGTGCGGCTCCGGGAACCCACCGGAGTGGTACTCGGGTGAGCCGTGGAGCCGGTAGCGTTGGCGACGTGAGGATCCTCGTCGCACATTGCGAGATCGCCTATCACGGCCGTGCCGTCACGCGGCTCGGTGCCGGCGATCGCGTGATCCTGTTCAAGGACGACGGCAGCATCTGTGTCCACGCCGACCGCGGTCACAAGCCCCTCAACTACATGGCCGGGCCGACCACGGTCAAGCAGGAGGGCGACGTCGTGCGGGTGTACCGGCCGGCGTCCGACGAGACGCTGGTGATCGTGCTCCACGACGTGCGGTCTGACCTGCTGCTGCAGCTCGAGGACGGCGCGGTGCTGGAGCGAGACGGCGCCGAGCGCCAGATGCACGAGCTTCTCGAGCGCGCGCCGTGGCTGATCGAGGACGGACTGACGGTGCTCGAGCGGGAGCGCTTCACCGACGTGGGGCCGATTGACCTGTTCTGCCGCGACACCGGTGGTCGCACGGTGGTCGTCGAGGTCAAGCGGGTGCGCGCGGTCGCCGCCCATGTCGAGCAGTTGACGCGCTACTGTCAGCGGGTCGACCTCGATCCTGCGCACAGTCCGTGCCGGGGAATCCTGGTCGCACCTGAGATCGCGCCGCAGGCGCGGGTCATGTGCACCGCGCGGGGTTACGATTTCGTCGCGGTCGACTACGAGGTGCTCAAGGGCGAATCCGCCCCGGCATTGACACTCTTCGAATAGCACGATCCCCAGGAGGACACAGATGCCCGTTGCCGATCTTCGCAGCCATTCGCACGTCGCCACGGAGTTCGGCCGCTGGCAGCCGCTGAACGGGTCGCTGGGTGTCGCGGCGTTCGGGATCAACGCGATCGTATGCGACCCCGGCGAGTCGTTCGACATCGCTCACGACGAGGGTGACACCGGCCAGCAGGAGGCGTACATCGTCGTCTCCGGTCTGGCCGAGTTCCAGATCGGCGACGAGCGCGTCCAGGCGGGGCCGGGGATGGTCATCTCAGCACCCGATCCGGCGCTCACACGCTCCTACCGCGCGCTCGAACCGGAGACGCGGATCGTCTGCGTCGGAGCGGTGCCGACCGCGGCCAACTCGGCGTTCGGCGACTGGATCGCCGAGGCCGCTCAGGGCGGCCCCGTGGCCGGTCACTGACCGCTGAGATCGGCGACCGCCTCCAGGAAGACCTCGAGCTCCTCGGGGGTGGTGTAATGCACGGCTCCCACGCGCACCGCGCCACCGCGATCCTCCAGACCCAGCCGCTGCATCAACTCGAGCGCGTAGTAGTTGCCGTCCCAGACGTAGATCTCGCGGTCGGCGAGTGCCTTCGACACCGCTGACGGCGTGTGGCCGGCGACCGTGAATGCGGCCGTCGGCACTCGCCGGTCGAGGTCGGCCGTGCCGTACACGGTCACCCCGTCGATTGCGCCCAATCCCGCGAGCAGCCGCTCGGCGAGCCCCCGTTCGTACGCCCGCACGCGGTCCATGCCCAGGTCGAGCAGGTAGCGGGCGGCCGCAGCGGTGCCGGCGATCCCCTCCAGGTTGATGGTGCCCGTCTCCCAGGAGTCGGGCGGTGAGGAGGACGCCGGTCGCACCTTGTACGGCCGGTGCTGCTCGAGCAGTTCCCGGCGGCCGTACAGGATGCCGACGTGCGGGCCGAAGAATTTGTACGCCGAGCAGACGAGGAAGTCGCATCCCAGCGCCTGCACGTCGATCGGGCCGTGCGGGCCGTAGTGCACCGCGTCGATGTAGCTGAGCGCACCGGCCTGCCGGCACAGATCGACCAGCCGCGAGACGTCGTTGACCGTCCCGGCGCCGTTCGAGGCCCAGCCGAAGGCGGCGATCCGCGTGCGGCCGGTCAGCTTGGCCGCGAAGTCGTCCACATCCACGAGACAGGAGTCGAGGTCGATGCCGGCCTGGCGGATCGTCACACCGCGATCCGCCGCCGCCAGCATCCAGGGGGCGACGTTCGCGTCGTGGTCGAGGCCGGTCACGAGCACCTCGTCGCCGGGGCCGAGATCGCGGCACAGCGTCCGTGAGGCGTGCATGGTGAGCGTCGTCATGTTGGCGCCGAACACGATCTCGGCACCGGATGCCGCGCCGAGGAATTCGGCGACGGACGCCCGTGCGCCGGCCAGCATGCGGTCGCTGGCCACGGAGGTGGTGAACGGCCCGCCCAGGTTGGCGTTGTCGTGCTCGAGGTAGCCGTGGATCGCCTCCAGCACCGACCCGTGCACCTGGGTGCCGCCGGGGTTGTCGAGGTAGATGCGGGCGTCGCGGAGACTGGGGAAGCCGGCTCGCTGGGCGACCGGATCGAGAGGTGTCGTCATGTTGGTCATCGCAAGAGTTTACGATGCGGCGCATGAAGCTTGCGATACTGGGCGGCGGTCCGGCCGGCTACGCGGCGGCGGCGACCGCGGCGCACCTGGGCGCGGAGGTGACGCTGGTCGAGGAACTGCAGCTGGGTGGCAACTGCACGATGACCGACGCGATCCCGTCGAAGACCCTGCTGACGACGGCCGACGCCACGCTCGAGGTGGCTCGGGCGGTGGACAACGGGCTCGACTTCCAGCACGGTCTCCCGGCGGTCAACCTGCGCCGCACTCTGGCTCGGGCACGGGCGGTTGCGCTGCACCAGAGCCGCGGGGTGCGCGAGCGCATGGACGGGATGGACGTCCGCGTGCTGCCCGGCCGGGGCCAGGTGATCGAGCCCAACGCGCTGTCCGTGGTGGTGGACGAGCGCAACTACCGGGTGGAGTTCGACGCACTGCTGGTGTGCACCGGTGCGTCGCCGTTCGTTCCGCCCTTCGCGCGGCCGGACGGCCGCCGCGTGCTGACCACCCGTCAGGTGTTCGACCTGCGGGATCTGCCCGACCACCTGGTGGTGCTTGGCGCCGGGCCGACCGGCGCGGAGTTCGCCGACTTCTTCTCGCGCTGCGGGTCGCGGGTCACCCTGGTCAGCGCCCGCGACCAGATCCTGCCCAACGACGACGCCGACCTGGCCGAGGTGCTGGAGGAGGTGTTCCTGCGTCGCGGCA
This sequence comes from Gaiellales bacterium, assembly GCA_038230835.1. Classification (GTDB taxonomy): domain Bacteria; phylum Actinomycetota; class Thermoleophilia; order Gaiellales; family JAICJC01; genus DASUHT01. Next base: position 159,012 of record JBBRMM010000003.1, on the reverse strand, counting down.
TGGACGTGGTCAAGAACGGCCGCGCCGCCGCGCTCGACTGCGAGGACGGCGAGCAGGTGCGACTGGTGCTCGAGGACGGCCGCGAGATCGACTGCTCTCACGTGCTGTTGTGCATCGGCATGCGTCCCAACACGGAGGGCCTCGGCATGGAGGCCGCCGGCGTCGAGTTCGGTGATCGCGGCACGTTGCCGGTGGACGAGTTCTGCCGCACCAGCGTCGAGCACATCTACGCGTGCGGCGATGTCACCGGCCAGATCATGCTCGCCAACACCGCCGCCATGCACGGTCGCACCGCGGCCATGCACGCGGCAGGGGTGGACGTCGACCCGGTCAGCTACTCGGGTGTCGCCTGGTGCGTGTTCACCCGGCCGGAGATCGCCAAGGCGGGAATCTCCGAGCGCCAGGCGCGCGTGGACGGCACCGAGGTGCGGGTCACCAAGCACCTGATCCGAGCCAACCCGCGAGCGGTGATGGAGAGCGAGACCGACGGCCTGATCAAGCTCCTGACCAACCCCGAGACGGGCACCATTCTGGGCGGGGCGATGGTCGGCTACCGGGCGTCGGAGGTGATCACCGCGGTGGCGCTGGCCGTCCACGCGGAGCTGTCGGTGCTCGCTCTGGCCGAGACCGCGGCCGTCAACCCGTCGATGTCCGAGAGCCTCCAGCGGTGTGCCGAGAAGGCGGCCGAGGGCATGATCGGCGTCTCGCGGGTCACGCTCACCAGTTGACGGTCGGTCACACCTGGATGCGCAGACCAGGGTGCGCGACGTCCACCGCGCCGTCGAACCCCTCACGCGCCAGTTCGAGCACCGCCGCGTGGTCGTTCTCGGCCGGAACGTGGGTGAGCAGCAGTCGGCGTGCGGCGGCGTGCCGTGCAGCCGCGACCGCCTCCGCCGCGTCCATGTGCCCGCGCTCGGTCGAGTCGCCCGCCGCGTCCCGCAGCGAGGCCTCGCACACGAACAGGTCGGCGCCGTGGGCAAACCGCTCCAGCCGCTCGGTGGGCGCCGTGTCCGCCGAGTAGACGATGGTCGTGTCGACGGTCGCGAACCGGATCGAGTAGCAGGTGGTGTAGTGCAGGCACGGCGCGAACGTCAGCACCAGCTCACCGATCCGCAGGCCGGTGTGGGGGTCGTACTCGTGCACGTCGAACGCGGCGTCGAAGGTTTCGGCCGAACCGTCCCACACCGATGCCACCGTGTCGAGCACATCGCGGCCGCCCGGAGGCAGGTGCAGCGATGGCCGCGGCCGCGTCGACCAGCTCCCGTAGCGGTAGGCGTAGTGGAGCGGGACGAGGTCGAACCAGTGGTCGGCGTGGAAGTGGCTGATCACGATCGCGTCCAGCGGCCCGGGATCGTGGTCGCGAAGCTCGGACGCGATGCCGGAGCCGCAGTCGATCAACAGGCGGTCGGTCGCCGACTCGAGCACATAGCCAGAGGCCGCCTGGCCGGGGTTTGGCCAGGCAGGGCTGCCTCCCAGCACGGTCCAGGTCAGGCCCACCTACATGCCCATGGCGTGGTATCCGGAGTCGACGTACAGGGTGGTGCCGGTCACCATCGACCCCAGCGGGCTGAGCAGGTAGAGGGCCGCGTTGCCGACGTCCCCGGCCTCGATGTTGCGCTGCAGCGGCGAGCGCTGCTCGATCACCGCCTCCATCTGGTCGAAGCCCTCGATGCCCTTGGCGGCCAGCGTGCGGATCGGTCCGGCCGAGATCGCGTTGACCCGGATCTGAGCCGGTCCCAACTCGTACGCCAGGTAGCGCACCGAACACTCCAGCGCTGCCTTGGCGACAGCCATCACGTTGTACTTGGGGAACGCCCGCTCACTGGCCATGTAGGTCAGGGTCACCATCGAGCCGCCGCCGCGCGGCGTCATCAACGGCTCGGCGGCCTGCGCCATCGCAACCAGCGAGTAGGCGGAGATGTCCAGGGCGGTCGCAAACGCCGCCCGTGACGTCTCGATGAACCGGCGCTGGAAGGCCTCCGGTGGGGCATAGGCGATCGAGTGCACGAACATGTCCAGACCGCCCAGCGTCGAACCGACCTGGTCGAACGCCCGGCTGATGCTCGCGTCGTCGGACACGTCGCACTCGATCACCGTCTCCGAGTCGATCGAGGCGGCCAGCTTGCGCACCGAGTCTTCGAGCCGGTCGCCCTGGTACGTGAAGGCCAGCGTGGCGCCCGCCTGGTGCAGCCGCTGGGCGATCGCCCAGGCGATCGAGCGCTTGTTCGCCACCCCGGCCACTAACGCCAGCTTCCCTTCCAGCATGCCCTCGGTCACGGCCTTCGCTCCCTCCGGTTGACGGTGCGAGGGTAGCATCGATCGCGCCTGCGGCGGCAGGATTCGCCGGCCGTCCGGCGTAGACGGTGGGAGTGACCCGCGCGCAGCGCACAGCGCTCGTGGTGGCCGCCTCGCTGTTCGTCGCCGCGGGCGTCGCCGCGGCGTTTGTGCTCGGGCGCGGCTCGAGCTCGGGTGGGCCGTCGACGTCCACGTCTACGACCCGGCCCACCAGCTCCGCCACATCACAACCCACCTCCACGGTACCGGCGCCGATCACGGCCACGGGCATCGACCTCGCAGGCGCGCGCGTCGCGGCGGGCTGGCGAACGCGGATGGCGATCAGCTTCGACGGGTCGCCTGCCGGCGTGCGGGTGACGTCCAACCGGTCGGGCTTCGTGGTCACCTTCGCCGGACCGGCGACCATGCCGGCGGCACTGCGGGCTTCCGCATCGGCCGCGGCCGGGCTGTACCTCATGCACACCCGATGGAACGCCGCCACGAACACCCTCCTGGTGACCACGCCGTACCTGAGCGATGCGATCGTGACCACCGCTCACAGCGTCGCGGGAACGACCGTCTACCTCGACGACATCCGGCCGGGGCTGGGCACGTCCAACGGCTGCCTTTCGATCACCCAGCCGGTGCCGTACACCCTGGTGTCGGGGATCTTCACCGCCCGCGGCGTCTCGAGCGCGTTCGAGGGCGTGTTCACGATGATCGTGCGCGGCGGCGGCACCCAGACCAAGGTCGTTGTGCACGCGCCGGGAGGGCCGCCGGCGGACTTCTCCACGCAGCTCACCCCGCCGCTCGAGAGCCAGCCGGTGCCGGGGACGGTGGTCGCCTACGAGCTGTCCCCCAAGGATGGCTCCCCCACCTGCGTCGTCCGGATCCCGATCTGGCTCAGCCCTGGCGGCTGATCGCGTCCAGCACCGCGGGGTTTTCGAGCGACGACAAATCACCCTGCTCTTCCCCGAGCGCGGCGGCGCGCACCGCTCGGCGCACGATCTTGGCAGAGCGCGTCTTCGGCAACGCGGGGACGAAGCACACGCGGGCCGGCGCAAACGCCTTGCCCAGCTCGGCGGTCACGTGCGCCCGCACCTCGCCGGCCAGCGCCTCGCTCGGCTCCACCTCGCGTCCGGGAACGCAGTACAGCCACGCCACCTCGCCCTTGACCTCGTGCGGCACCCCGATCGCGCATGCCTCGGCAACGGCTGGGTGGCCGACGGCCGCGGATTCGAACTCGGCCGGGCCGATCCGTTTGCCGGCGATGTTCAGCGTGTCGTCGCTGCGCCCGTGCAGGTACCAGTAGCCGTCTGCGTCCACCGACGCCCAGTCGCCGTGCACCCACACCCCCGGCCAGCGCGACCAGTAGGCTCGGATGTAGCGCTCGGGATCGCCCCACACTCCGCGCGTCATGCTCGGCCACGGTTTGCGGCACACGAGCTCGCCCACCTCGCCCGGGCCAAGGTGCTCCCCGCTGGGCCCGGCCACATCCATCGCCATGCCCAGCGAGGGCGCCCCCAGCGTGCACTCCTTGAGCGGCATCACCGGCATCGGTGACAGGAAGCAGGCGGCGACCTCGGTACCGCCGGACAGGTTGATGATCGGGCATCGGCCCTCGCCGCCGACGTGGAAGAGCCACCGGTAGGGATCGGGGTTCCATGCCTCACCGGTCGATGCGAGGATCCGAAGCGACGACCGGTCATGGGCGAGCACCGGCTCGTCGCCGTGCGTGCGCAGGGCCCGGATCAGGGTCGGTGAGACGCCGAGCACGCTGATCCGGTGTCGTTCGACCACCTCCCACAACCGGCCCGGCCCGGGGTAGTCGGGGGCCCCTTCGCTGAGCACCAGAGTCGCGCCCAGCGCGCCCGCTCCGACAACCAGCTTCGGGCCCATGATCCAGCCCATGTCGCTCACCCACATGAACCGGTCATCGGGGCCGACATCGGTCTGGAACGCACACTCCTCGGCGATCTTGACCAGGAAGCCGCCGTGGACGTGCACGGCGCCCTTCGGCTTGCCGGTGGTGCCCGAGGTGTAGATGACCATCATCGGCGTTTCGGGGTCGAGTGCCGGCGCGGGCATGGCCGGGCTCTGTCGATCGACCAGCTCGTGCCACCACCGGTCGCGTCCGGCGACCATCTGCGGGTCGCTGTCGAGGCGATTCCAGACGACCACGTGGCGCACTCCCGGGGTCTCCCGAAGCGCCTCGTCAGCCACTGCCTTCATCGAGACCGGGTTGCCGCGGCGCGGCACCGCGTCTGCGGTCAGCAGGGCAACGGCTCCGGCGTCGTTCAGCCGGGCGGCGACCGCCGGGGCGGCAAAGCCGGAGAAGATCGGCACCACGATCGCCCCGATCTTGGCGATCGCATAGAAGCCGGCCACCACCTCGATGGACATGGGCAGGAAGAGCCCGACGGCGTCGCCGGGCTGGACGCCGAGCTCGAGCAGGGCGTTGGCGACCCGGTTCACCTCGGCCCCCAGCTCGGCGTAGGTGACGCTGCGCACTCGCCCGTCCTCGCTCTCCCAGATGGCCGCGGTCCGGCTCGCCGCGGCTCCGTGGGCGTGCCGGTCGACGCAGTTGTAGGTCAAATTGACGGTGCCGCCGGTGAACCAGCGCGCCCACTCCGGCCCGCGACTCTGGTCGCAGACCGTCGCGTAGGGCGTGAAGAACTCGATTCCCAGGTGGCGCACGACGGCGTCCCAGAACCACTCGATGTCCTGCACCGAGCGCTCGCGCAGCACACGCCAGTCCTCGATCCCTTCACTGTGCGCGAACTGGGTCACGCGCGCGTGCCGGACGACATCGGCGGACGGCGACCAGATGTACGTGGAGTTGGACACTTGCCTACGTACTACCTATGCAGTAGGGTTTTGCCGCATGGGAATGATGCTACCGGCCCCCTTGACCCGACGACGCCCCAACCGGCGATCGTTGCTCGCGCTCGTGGTCTGCCTGCCGCTGACCGTGCTCTCGGGTGCCTGCGGAGGATCGTCCTCGTCAAAGTCGCTGACCGTGTTCGCCGCCTCGTCGCTCACCGGGGGGTTCACACAGCTCAAGGCCGTCTACGAAAAGCAGCACCCGGGCTGGACGGTCAGCCTCGATTTCGCGGGCTCCGACACCCTGGCCGCCCAGATCGAGCAGGGCGCCCCGGTCGACGTCTACGCGGCGGCCAGCCCCAAGTACCCCCAGGCGCTCCAGGCCAAGAAGTTGCTCGGCGCGACAACGAATTTCGCCACCAACACGCTGGTCCTGGTGGTGCCTGCGTCGAACCCCGCCCATATCGCCGACGTCTCGGACATCACGAAGGGAGCACGGGTGGTGATCGGCGATCCCTCCGTGCCGCTCGGCGCGTACACCGAGACGGTGCTCGGGACTCTTGGTCTGACCGATGCCCAGTTGAACATCGCGAGCCGTCAACCGGACGCCAAGAGCGTGATCGCCCCGATCGCGCTCGGTGAGGCCGATGCCGGGTTCGTGTACGTGACTGACGCGCTGGCCGCCGGGTCAAAGGTGAAGCAGATCCCGCTTCCGGCCTCGGCGCGGGCGACCGCCACCTACCCGATCGGTATCGTGACCGGGACGAAGAACGAGGAGGCGGCACAGCAATGGATCGACCTGGTGACGGGGCCCAAGGGTCAGGCAATACTGACGGGTCTCGGTTTTGGAGCCAAGCGGGTGGCCTAGCGTTCCCGCTCGCCACGGTGCTGGTGGTGGGCTTCCTGGTGCTGCCGCTGGTAGGGATCTTCGTCCACGCCGATCTCGCTCGCGGCCTTCGCTCGTCCGCCGCCCGCAGTGCGCTCGGCATCACGCTCGAGACCAGCACGGTCGCGCTGGTCGCGATGGTTCTGCTCGGCACCCCGACGGCGTATCTCATGGCGACGCGCGAGTTCCGGGGCAAGGCCCTGGTCGCCACGCTGCTCGAGTTGCCGCTCGTCCTGCCCCCCGCCGTGGCCGGGATCGGGCTGTTGACGGCCTTCGGCCGTAACGGGCTGCTCGGTGCCCAGCTGCACTGGCTCGGGCTCGACCTCCCCTTCACCCAGGCCGCCGTGGTGATGGCGATGAGCTTCGTGGCCGGACCGCTCTACGTGCGACAAGCCGGCTCGGCTTTCGCAGCTGTGGACCGCGACCTGCTCGCGGCCGCTCGCACGCTGGGCGCCGGCACCGCGAGGGTGTTCCTGCGCGTCGCTGTTCCGGTCGCGGCACCTGGGCTGGGTGCGGGAGCGGCGCTCGGGTGGTCACGTGCCGTCGGCGAGTTCGGCGCCACGATCCTGTTCGCGGGCAGTCTGCAGGGCGTCACCCAGACCGCTCCGATCGCGATCTACCTGGGGTTCGAGCAGGACTTCAACGCCGCGCTGGCTCTGGCCGCTGTGCTGATCGCCATCAGCGCGGCGGTGCTGCTGGCCGTCCGGCTACTGGTCGCAAAGGGGGCGCCACGCTTCGGGCCGGCCTGACCCACCAGTTGCGCGACTTCGCCTTGGCCGTCGAGATCTCCACGGACGGCCCGCTGGCCGTCGTCGGGCCCTCGGGGGCGGGCAAGTCGACCATCCTGCGGCTGGTCGCCGGCCTGTTGACCCCGACCCACGGGCAGATCGAATGCCGCGGCCGGACGTGGTTCGGGCCGGGAGTCGACCTGCCGGTGGAGCGCCGCCCATTGGGGTTCGTGTTCCAGGACTACGCCCTCTTCCCGCACATGACCGTGCGCGGGAACGTCGCATTCGGCGCCCGGCGGCCGGTCGAACCCGTGCTCGACCGGATGCGTATCGCGCAGCTGGCGGATCAGCGTCCCGGCCGGCTCTCGGGCGGCGAGCGCCAGCGAGTCGCCGTGGGTCGCGCGGTCGCCCGCGACCCGGATCTGCTGCTGCTCGATGAGCCGCTGTCGGCCCTCGATCCCTCCACTCGTGACGCGGTCGGGGCCGAGCTCGCGTCCGTGCTGCGGGAAACGGGCGTCCCGGCGCTCGTGGTGACCCACTCGTTCGAGGAGGCCGCCACGCTGGCCTCTCGCATCGCCGTGCTGGAGCTCGGCACGATCACCCAGACCGGCTCCGCGGAGGATCTGCTGGCCGACCCCGCGACGCCGTTCGTTGCCCGCTTCGCCGGGCTCAACCACCTGTTGGGGGTCGCACAGGGGTCAGAGGTGGTGCTCGAGTCCGGCGCGCGCGTCCGGCTGGCCGAGCCGGCATCCGGTGCGGTGGCGGTCTTGGTCGCCCCGTGGGAGATCACCCTCGCGCTCGCGCAGCCACACAGTGAGTCCGCCCTCAACCACATCGCGGGAAGCGTCGAGCGGGTGGTTCGGATTGGCAATCGGGCGCGCGTCACGGTGGCCGGTCTAACCGCCGAGGTGACCCAGGAGTCCGCTTCACGGCTTGGCCTGCGGCCGGGGCTCGACGTGGTGGCGACCTGGAAGGCGACCAGCACCCGCACCGTCGCCAGGTAGATTCGGAAACCGATGCGAGTCCTGATCTCCCCCGACAAGCTGCGCGGCACCTATACCGCGGCCGAAGCGGCCGACGCCATCGCCCGTGGCTGGGCGACGGTGCGGTCAGAGGACGAGCTGCGCCGGTTGCCGATGGCCGACGGCGGCGAGGGGACGGCGGCGGCGCTGCTGGCGGCGCGTGGAGGGCGCTGGGTCGGCGCGCGGGTGCACGATGCACGAGGCCGGCCGTGCGAGGCGGAGTTCGCGCTGCTCACCGACGGCTCCGCGGCGCTCGACGTTGCCGCGGCGTGCGGGGCGCTGAGGGTGGCGGACATGGCGCCCGACGCCGTCGGCGCGTCGTCGTTCGGTGCCGGCGAGCTGATCCGTGCCGCGATCTCGGCTGGAGCCGGGCGGATCGTGATCGGGGTCGGCGGCACCGCATCGACCGACGGCGGCGTCGGGCTGCGCGAAGCGCTCGGGGCGGTGCCGGTGGGCGTCGAGCTGGTCGCTGCGCTCGACGTCGACAATCCGCTCGTCGGTCCGACCGGCGCTGCCGTCACCTATGGCCCGCAGAAGGGGGCGACGGCGGAGCAGGTGGCGGAGCTCGATCGGCGGCTGGCGATCCTCGGCCTGGCCGCGGCCGACCGCCCGGGCGCCGGGGCCGGAGGAGGCATCGGGGGGATGCTGATGGAGCTCGGCGCGCAGGCGGTCGCGGGCGCCGAGCTGGTCATGGCCGAGGCGGGGTTCGACCAGGCGCTGGCGGGCGCGGCGCTGTGTATCACTGCGGAGGGCGCGATCGACGCTCAGACGCTGCGCGGCAAGGTGGTGGCGCGAATCGCCGACCGCTGCGCCGCCGCAGCGGTGGCCTGCGTGGCGATCGGCGGGCGGGTGCATGCGGATGCCGCCGCCGAGCTGGCCCGCCGGAGATGCCGTACGCTCGAGGACGGCGACCTCGAGCACGCGGGCCGGCTGCTGGCGCAGCAGCACGCTGATGCCTACGCCGGTTCCGGGTAGGACCCGGATCGCCGGGCCGGGTGTAACGTGCGGCGAACATCCGGTGCGGACGCCGAGCCGTGCCCTCCCGTCCCCCGGTAGCACCTGCAAGGAGCGTCAGTGTCACGAGCTTTCGACGACATCGATCTGGAGTGCATCAACACCGTGCGGACGCTGTCGCTGGACGCGGTCGAGCAGGCGCGTTCGGGGCACCCCGGGCTTCCCCTCGGCTGTGCACCCCTGGCCCATGTGGTCTGGACGAGGCACCTGCGCTTCAACCCAGCCGACCCGCACTGGCCGGGTCGCGACCGCTTCGTGCTCTCGGCCGGGCACGGCTGCATGTTGCTCTACTCGCTGCTGCACCTGACAGGGTACGACCTGTCGATCGACGAGCTGCGAAACTTCCGGCAGTGGGGGAGCAAGACCCCCGGGCACCCGGAGTACGGCCACACACCTGGGGTTGAGACCACCACCGGGCCGCTCGGTCAGGGAGCGGCCAACGCGGTGGGGATGGCGATCGCCGCCAAGCACCTGGAGGCTCGCTACGGCGAGCTGGCCGGGTTTCGGGTGTTCGCGATCGTGTCCGACGGCGACCTGATGGAAGGCGTGTCGGGCGAGGCGTCTTCGCTGGCCGGGCATCTGGGACTCGACAACCTGGTTTTCCTGTACGACGACAACCACGTCTCCATCGACGGCGACACGTCGATCGCATTCACCGAGGACCGGGCCGGGCGTTATGCGGCCTACGGGTGGGACACCTCGATCGTCGCCGACGGCAACGACCTCGACGAGATCGACGCCGCCGTGACCGCGGCTCTCGACCGACCTGGCGCGCCCAGCTTCATCTCGGTCAAGACGATCATCGGATACGGGTCGCGCGACGCCGGGACGCACCGTGCTCACTCGGACGCCCGCGGTGCCGAGCAGCAGGCCGAGACCAAGCGGACGCTGGGCTTCGACCCCGACAAGTTCTTCTTCGTGCCCGATGCGGCCGGCACCCGATACCGGGATGTCGGCGAGCGCGGAGCGGACCTGCAGCGGGCGTGGGAGGAATCGCTCGCCGGTCACCCGCAGGCCGACGAGTTGCGCCGCATCTTCTCGGGCCGGCCACCCCAGCTCACGATCGCGCCCTTCCCCGCCGGCGAGCCGATCGCCACCCGTGCCGCTTCGGGCAAGGTGCTGGCTCAGATCGAGTCGCAGGTGCCCGAGCTGGTCGGCGGTTCGGCCGACCTGACACCGTCCAACAACACCCTGCCGCCCGGCTGGACGGATTTCCAGCCCGGCTCGCACGACGGGCGCTACCTGCGCTTCGGCGTTCGCGAGCACGGCATGAGCGGCGTCGTCAACGGCCTCGCCGTCTCGGGCCTGCGCCCGTACGCGGGCACCTTCTTCAACTTCGTCGACTACGCGAAACCGTCCGTGCGGTTGTCTGCGCTGATGGCGGCGCGGTCGATCTGGGTCTACACCCACGACTCGATCGGCCTCGGCGAGGACGGCCCCACCCACCAGCCCGTCGAGCAGCTCGCCACCCTGCGGGCGACTCCCCACCTGACCGTGTTCAGGCCCGCCGACGCCAACGAGACGGCGATTGGATGGCGGGTCGCGCTGGAGCGGCAGGGCCCCACGGCGCTCGTGCTCACGCGCCAGGCACTGCCGATCCTCGACGCCGACCGGTATCCGGTGCACGATGCCGCCCGCGGCGGCTACGTGCTGGAGGGCGACGACGACCCCCGGGTGCTCCTGATCGCCACCGGATCCGAGGTGCATGTCGCTCAGGGCGCGCGGGCGATGCTCACCGACCGTGGGATACCGAGTCGGGTGGTGTCGTTGCCCTCGTGGGAGCTGTTCGCCGAACAGCCGGACAGCTATCGTGAGGCGGTGATCCCCCGACGTATCACGGCGCGTGTGACGGTGGAGGCCGCTGCCACACTCGGCTGGGAGCGCTTTGCCGGTCTGCGCGGCGCGATCGTCGGCCTTGACCGCTTCGGGGCGTCCGCGCCCGGCGCCACCGTGCTGCAGAACCTCGGATTCACCGCCGAACGCGTGGCGGCCGAGGCCGAACGGATTCTCTCCGAGGAGGACTGAGCGATGGCCGAACGATTGAAGGCCCTGTTCGAGGCGGGCACCAGCCCGTGGCTCGACAACATCCGCCGCAGCTGGCTCGTGTCCGGTGAGTTCCGGCGCATGGTTGACGACGGTGTGGTCGGCGTCACCTCGAACCCGACCATCTTCCAGAAGGCGATCGCCGACAGTGCCGACTACGACACGGCGATCCGCGATCTGCACGCCCGCGGGCTGTCGCCCACGGATGCGTTCTTCGAACTGGCTGTCGAGGATGTGCGGGAGGCGGCCGACCAGATCCGTCACGTCTTCGACGCGACGGATCACCGCGACGGATTCGTGTCATTCGAGGTGCCGCCGTCGCTCGCCCGCGACACCGCGCGCACGATCTCGGCGGCATCCGAGTTCTGGGGCCGCATCGGCCGCCCCAACATCTTCATCAAGATCCCGGGCACCGCGGAGGGGGTGCCGGCGATCGAGGAGTCGATCGCCGCCGGGATCAACGTCAACGTGACCCTGCTGTTCTCGATCGACGCGTACTCTGCCATTCACGAAGCGTTCATCCGCGGCCTCGAGCGGCGGGTGGCCGCCGGACAGCCGATCGACGACCTGCACTCGGTGGCCAGCTTCTTCGTGTCGCGCGTCGACACCGCGGTGGACAAACTGCTGCCCATCGACTCCGCGTTGCGCGGCAAGGCGGCCGTCGCCAACGCGAAGCTGGCCTACCGGCGGTTCGGCGAGATCATCGGGGACGCCCGCTGGGCGGCGCTGGCCGAGCACGGGGCGCGTGTGCAGCGTCCGCTGTGGGCGTCCACCGGCACCAAGGACCCCGCCTACTCGGACGTCATGTACGTGGACGAGCTGATCGGGCCGGACACCGTGAACACGATGCCGGAGGGCACGATCGCCGCGTTCGCCGACCACGGCACCGTCGCCCGCACCGTGGACGCCGACCTCGATGGCGCTCGCAGTCTGCTGGCGGCGGTCGAGTCCGCCGGAGTCTCGATGGCCGAGGTCACCCAACGGCTCGAAGACGACGGGGTCTCGTCGTTCTCCGCGTCGTTCGACTCGCTGATCGACACCATCCGTGAGCGGATGGAGGGCATGTCCCGGCGCGGCGCGGCATGAGCGTCAAGGAGAAGCGGCCGCCGCACGAGAATCCCCTGCGAGCCGGCCTGCGGGTCGGAGGGGCGAGCGTCCCGACGGTGTTCGTGATCTTCGGGGCCAGCGGTGACCTGGCTCAGCGCAAGTTGCTGCCGGCCATCTACAACCTCGCCGTGCGCGGCCTGCTGCCGCCGCGGTTTGCCGTCGTCGGGTACGCCCGCACCGAGATGACCGACGAGGAGTACCGGAACTTCGCCAAGGCGGCCATCGAGTCGCACTCGCGGACTCCCATCGACGAGCACTTCTGGCCGGCGTTCGCCGGCCTCCTGCGCTACCAGCCGGGCGGATTCGACGACGACGCCCATTTCCACGCGCTGGCGGAGATGCTCGAGCGGGTGGACGCCGAGCACGGCACGGAAGGAAACCGGGTCTACTACCTGTCGACGCCGTCCAGTTTCTTCCCGGTGATCGTGCAGCGGATGGGTGCCGCCAAGCTGAACCGCCCGCCGGGCTTTGCCCGGGTGGTGATCGAGAAGCCCTTCGGGCACGACCTCGAGTCGGCTCAGGAGTTGGCGGAGATCGTCCACAGGCCGTTCAAGGAACGCCAGATCTACCGGATCGACCACTACCTCGGCAAGGAGACGGTGCAGAACATCTTCGCCTTCCGATTCGCCAACGCGATCTTCGAGCCGGTGTGGAACAACAGCTACGTCGACCATGTCCAGATCACCGTCGCCGAGTCGATCGGCGTCGAGCACAGGGCGCAGTTCTACGAGGAGACCGGCGTGGTGCGCGACATCGTCCAGAACCACCTGCTGCAGGTGCTGGCGCTGGTGGCGATGGAGCCGCCGGCGGCCTTCGACGCCGACCCGGTGCGGGACGAGAAGACGAAGCTGCTGCGCGCGATGCGACCGATGACGTTCGAAAACACCGTCCGCGGGCAGTACGCGAAGGGTTATGTCACGGGCGCGCCGGCGGACGCCTACACCGAGGAGCCAGGCGTTCCGGCCGGGTCTACCACGGCGACCTTCGTGGCCGCCAAACTCGAGATCGACAACTGGCGGTGGGCCGGGACGCCGTTCTACGTCCGGGCGGGCAAGCGGCTGGCCAAGCGCGTGACCGAGATCGCCGTGCAGTTCCGCCGCCCCCCGCACCTGCCCTTCGCGGCGGACGCGGCCGAGCACCTGGAGGCCAACTCGCTCGTGCTCCGGATCCAGCCCGACGAGGGCATCTCGCTGCGCTTCGGCGCCAAGGCGCCGACGCCGACGCTCTCGATCCGCAGCGTCAACATGGACTTCCAGTACGGCTCGTCGTTCCTGGCCGACGTTCCGGAGGCCTACGAGACGCTGATCCTGGACGCGATCCGCGGCGACGGCACGCTGTTCACCAGGCAGGACGGCGTGGAGCGATCATGGGAGATCTGTGATCCGCTGCTCGAACAGTGGCTGTCGGGCCAGCCGCAGCTGTACGAGGCCGGGTCGTGGGGGCCGGACGCCGCCGACGAGCTGCTGTCGCGCGACGGCCGGCGGTGGCGCAGGCCGTGACCGCCCCCGACACGCAGGCCGTGACCGATCTGGCCGGGGTGGAGCCGCTGCTGGCGCAGCTGCGGGGCGGCGATCGCAGCGGTAGCGTGCGGGCGACCACGCTCAACCTGGTCGTGCACGCGCCGACCGCGGAGGACGTCAACGCCGTCGCCGACGCGCTGACCATGATCGCCGGCAGCCGGCCGCTGCGGGCGCTGGTGGTGACTCCGTCCGGGGGCGAGGCGCGGGCCACCGTGACGAGCTCCTGCTGGCTCGGCGACGGCGGCCAGGAGGTGTGCTCGGAGCAGGTGGTGATCGAGGCCGAGCCCCAGGCGCTGCCGAGTGCGGTGGTCGGGCTGCTGGTCCCCGACCTGCCGGTCTTCCTGCTGTGGATGGGCGGGATCGACGGCGGGCGGCCGTTGCTCGACGAGCTGGCCGAGCTGGTCACGCGCGTGATCGTCGACTCGGATGCCTGCGGTCTGGAGGCCGCGATCGCGCTGGCGTCCAGCTCGGTCGCGGTGAGCGACATCGCATGGGCCAGGCTTCAGCCGTGGCGCGAGGCACTCGCAATGCTCGCCGACGCCCCCGCGGGGCTGGAGGCGTTTCGCCATTCGATCGGCATCGAGGTGCGGGGGCCCGAGAACGAGGCACTGCTGCTGGCGGGCTGGCTGCGGTCGCGGCTCGATCGCCAGCTCGGCGTCGAGCAGAGCGGGCGCGGGCGCGCCGTCGAGCGGGTCGGCGTCCACTCGGGCGGTCACGAGCTGGTGGTCGAGCGGTCAGGCCGCGGCGAGCTGGGGCATGCGACCGGCGTCGACGGGGTCGCCCGTCCGGTCGTGCTGCCGCGGCACGAGTTTTCCCGCTTGCTGGGCGCGGAGCTCGACCAACTCGGCGCCGACCGCGTGTTCGAGCAGGCGCTGTCCGCGGCGTCGTAGGCGCGGTGGCAGCTTCTTACAGCGCGGCCCCGGGGGACGCGTCCGTGAACTCGCGGAATTCGCCGGTCACCAGGTAGGCGGTCTGCTCGCCGATGTCGACGGCGTTGTCGCCGATCCGCTCCAGGCAGCGGGAGATCAGGATGGCGTGCAGGCCCGCCTCGTGGGCGGTCGTGCGCTCGGCCAGCTCGAGGATGCGGCGGGCGACACCGTGGTTGGCACGGTTGATCACCTGGTCGGCGGCCACCAGCGCCTCTGCCCGAGCCACGTCGCGGGCACCGAACGAGGACATCGCCTCGCCGATCATCTCCCCGGCGGCCGCACCCATCCGGGCGAATTCCGCCAGCAGGTCGGCCGGCAGCGGGTGGTCACCGATCAACCTGGTCAGCTTGGCGATGTTCACGCACTGGTCGCCGATCCGCTCCAGGTGCATGTTGACGCGGATCATCGCCAGCGAAAGCCGCAGGTCGGATGCCACCGGAGCCTGGCGGGCGAGCAGCGACTCGATCTCGACATCAACCCGCTGGTAGACCCGATCCACGTCGTGATCGCCGGCAACCACCACCTCCGCTCCCGCGAGGTCGCGGCCACCGAGCGCGTGGATCACCCTGCCGAGCGCGTTCTGGCACAGCCGCGCCTCGTCCTGGAGTAGGGCCTCGATCTCGTCGAGCTCGTGCTGAAAGCCTTCTCTGGGCACCGGCAGAGCATACGGTACCGCGGCCGGCGAGCGCCCGGGGCTGTTCACTGGTTCTTCACCATAACCCCACCAGGCTGAGCAACTTCCCGTCGCAAGCCGCACCTATAGTCAAGGCGCCTGAGGATTGCCAGGTGGACGACTGACGACGATGGAGGGCTCCATGACCAGGATGAAACGCGCTGCCGCCGCGGCTGTTGCCGCCGGGGCGCTCGCCGTGGCCGCAGGGTGCGGCTCGAGCGGCAGCACCACGACCGTGACGGCGCCGGGCAGCAGCAGCTCCGACAGCAAGGTGCTGGTCGGTGCGGGCAGTACGCTGGTCGCGCCGCTGCTGGCGCAGTGGGAGGCCGACTATCTGAAGAGTCCCGCTGCCGTCACCATCACCTACGGCGCGGTCGGCTCCGGCGGTGGCATCGATGCCATCACGGCCAAGTCGGTCGACTTCGGCGCCAGTGACGCTCCGCTCAGCCCCGACCAGGCGACCGCGTGCAAGAGCTGCGTGCAGATCCCGTGGGCGCTGGCGGCTACCGTCGCCACCTACAACGTCAAGGGCGTGCCCAACAACCTCAAGCTGACCGGCCCGGTGGTCGCCGACATCTTCCTCGGCAAGGTGACCGCATGGAACGACCCGGCGATCACCGCCCTCAACCCCGGGGTCAGCCTGCCGTCGACCCACATCACGCCGATCTACCGCAGCGACGGCTCGGGAGACAGCTACGTCTTCAGCAGCTATCTGTCGGCCGTCAGCCCGACCTGGAAGAGCCAGGTCGGCGCATCGACCCAGCCCACGTTCCCGACCGGCACCGGCGAGGAGCACAACTCGGGTGTGGCGGCCGCGGTGCAGGCCACCGACGGCTCGATCGGCTACGTCGGCATCTCCTACATCGCCGCCGACTCGCTCAACGAGGCCGTGTTGAAGAACGCGGCCGGGCAGTACCCGCAGCCGACCACCGGTGCGATTGCCGCCGCCGCCTCTGCGGTGACCACGATCGCTCCGGACGGCTCGATCTCGCTGGTGAATCCTCCGGCCTCCGCGGCGAAGGCGTATCCGATGTCGACCTACACCTACGCCATCGTCCCCACGGCGTCGTCGAAGGCGAGCACGCTGAAGGCGTTTCTGACCTACGCGATCTCGTCCACCGGTCAGGCGTTCGGGCTTCCGCTCGGCTTCCCGCCGCTGCCCGCGGCGGTGGTCACGCACGATACGGCGGAGATCGCCAAGATCGGATCCTGAACACCCGGAGCCACGCGGGGGACGCCGCCAGGGCGTCCCCCGCGAGACTCGTCATACTGCGGAGCCGATGACCGTCGAAGCTCACACCGAGAGTCTCGCCCTCGCGCGCCGGGGGCGTCCGCGTTTCGGTGACCTGGCTCTGCGCGTGCTGTCCGGTGGCGCGGTGCTGCTCGTGGTGGCGGCGATCGGCCTGCTGGTCGAGGAGGTCGTCAGCAACGCCTGGCCGAGCATGTCGAAGTTCGGCCCGGGATTCCTCACGTCCACCGTCTGGAACGCCGTCACGGACCAGTTCGGCGCCCGGTACCTGATCGAGGGCACGCTTGTGACATCGCTGTTCGCACTCGCGATCGCGGTGCCGACGGCGATCGCCATCGGGCTGTTCCTTAGCGAGCTCGCCCCCCGTCGGCTGCGGGCGCCGATTGGGCTGATGGTCGAGCTGCTCGCCGCCATCCCCAGCGTCGTCCTCGGCCTGTGGGGCATCATCGTGCTCGGGCCGTTGCTCGCCACCGACGTGGAGCCGTGGCTTCACCGCAACCTCGGCTTCATCCCGCTCTTCTCGGGCTACCCGTCGGCCTCGGGGCTGCTGTCCGCCTGTCTGGTGCTGACTATCATGATCGTGCCGATCGTCGCCAGCATCAGCCGAGACCTGTTCGAGAGCGTGCCTGGGGAGCTCAAGCAGGGCGCGCTTGCTCTCGGCGCCACTCGTTGGGAGATGGTGCGCGGCGTGGCCATCCCGCAGGTCAGCGCCGGGCTGGTGGCGGCGGTCATGCTCGGCTTCGCCCGTGCGGTGGGTGAGGCGATCGCAGTCGCCCAGGTGATCGGCAGCGCCAACCGTGCACCGAGCTCGCTGTTCGGGCAGGGCGGCGCGATGGCGGCCTGGATCGCCACACAGTTCGCCGGTACCGCCACCTCGTTGCAGCGCTCGTCGCTCTACTTCCTGGCGGTGATCCTGCTGGTGATCAGCCTTGCCACCAATCTGGGGGCGCAGCTGATCGTGCGCCGGATCGGCCGGCGGATGGGGACGCGCGCGTGACCATCCAGGCTTCGGCGCTGAGCATGTCAGGAGGCCGCGCTCGCCGCCGCCGGCTGGTCAGCGCCGCGATGGAATCGCTCGCGACCCTCGCCGCGCTTGCGGCCGTGGCCGTGCTCGGAATGGTGATCTACTCGGTCGCCCGCCGGGGCGCGCCCGCGTTGAGCCTGGATCTGTTCACCAAGCTGCCGGGCGTCGACCCCTTCGGCCGGCCGACCGGCGGTATCGAGAACTCGATCGTCGGCACCGTCGTGATCACCGGTGTAGCGACCGCGATCGCGGTGCCCGTCGGCGTGCTGGTGGCCATCTACAACGCGGAGTTCGCCTCGCCGCGGGTGGCCGATGCGGTCCGCCTGCTGCTGAACCTGCTGGCCGGCGTCCCCACCATCGTGCTCGGTGTCTTCATGTTCGGGCTGCTGGTCATCGGCCGGGGGCAGAACGCCTTCGCCGGCTCGTGCGGCCTGGCGATGGTGATCGTGCCGGTGATCGCCCGGTCGACCGAAGAGGTGCTGGCGCTCGTGCCGTCCAGCCTGCGTGAGGGCAGCATGGCGCTCGGCGCCAGCCGCTCGCGCACCATGCTGACGGTCGTCCTGCCGACGGCGGTCGGCGGCATCGTCACCGGCACCATCATCGCCGTCGCTCGGGCGGCCGGGGAGACGGCGCCGTTGCTCTTCACCACCGCCCTTTTCGCGAGCGCGGTCAGCTTCGATCCCAGGCAGGCGCTGGGCTCGCTGCCGCTCGTGATCTTCTTCGACTCGGAGCAGCCCAGCCAGTTCGCGCAGCAGCAGGCGTGGGCCGCCGCGCTGGTGCTGATGGTGGTCGTGCTCGTCGGTGCGATCGCCGGTCGGCTGCTCTCTCTGCGCACGCGGCGTCAGATCGAGAAGGCCCGATGACGACACGCATGGAGTGCGATCAGGCAAGATGCGGCACGTGAACGAGCCCGAGCAGACGAAGCCGCCCGCCGCGCCTCGCGCCCGCACCCAGTCCAAACTGGCGGAGCTTGCCTCCAGCCACGGGGACGCGCCTCAGTCGGGCCGCGAGGCGGTGTTCGAACTGGACGGCGTCAGCGTCTCCTACAGCGGCGACATGGCCATCCGCGACGTCTCGCTCACCGTGCACCGGCACCTGGTGACGGCGTTCATCGGGCCGTCCGGCTGTGGCAAGACGACGCTGTTGCGGACGCTGAATCGGATGAACGACCTGATCAGCGGCGCCAGCGTCACCGGCACCGTCCGCTACCACGGCCACGATCTGAACGCGTCCGGGGTCGACGCGGTGGAGGTGCGGCGGCGCATCGGGATGGTGTTCCAGCGGCCCAACCCGTTCCCGAAGTCGATCTTCGACAACGTTGCGTTCGGGTTGCGGATCCACGGCATGAAGGACGGGCTGCATGACCGGGTCGAGCGTGCGCTGACCCACGCCGCGCTGTGGGACGAGGTCAAGGACCGGCTCAAGTCGAGTGCGCTGTCGCTCTCGGGTGGCCAGCAGCAGCGGCTGTGCATCGCCCGCGCGATCGCGGTTCAGCCGGACGTGATCCTGATGGACGAACCGGCGTCCGCACTCGACCCGATCGCCACCCAGCGGATCGAGGATCTGGTGCAGACGCTCAAGGACGAGTACACGATCGTGATCGTCACCCACAACATGCAGCAGGCGGCGCGGGTCGCCGATATGACCGCGTTCTTCAGTGTCGACGTGGACGATTCCGGCGACCGCTGCGGCCTCCTGGTGGAGTACGCCGCAACCTCTGAACTGTTCGTTCGCCCGTCCGACGCCCGCACGGAGGCGTACGTGACCGGGCGCTTCGGTTAGCATCTGCTCTCGTGAGCAGCGCCGAGGCCGAGATCAGGGCCGAATCCGACGACAGCGGTGCGGTCCTGGCCGATCGCCTGCTGGCGGAGCTCGATGCGCCGCGCACCGGGCCGCTGGCCGAGTTCGTGCGGGCGTACGTGCGGCGGGCGCCGGCCGGGCTGCTGGCAACTCTGGAGCCGCCTGAGCTGGCCGCTCAGATCCGAGGCGTGTACGAGTTCCTTGCGTCCCGGCCGGGCGGTGAGCTGCTCGTGCGGGCGTTCCAGCCCGAGGTGGAGACCCACGGCTACCACGCCGCGGGCGCGGTCATCGACGTGAGTTCGGACGACGCACCGTTTCTGGTCGACACGGTCACCGCCGAGCTGCACGCCCACGGCCTGCTGGTGCGGACCGTGGTGCACCCGGTACTCGGGGTCGAGCGCGATGCGGAGGGCCAGGTCACGTGCATCACCCCGGCGCGAGGCGCACCACACCGCGAGTCGGTGATGCACTTCGAGGTCGATCGGACGCTTGCTGCTGACGCGCTCTCGACGCTCGAGCTCGATGTGCTGCGCGTGCTCACCGAGCTGCGCCTGGCCGTGCGCGACTTCCTGCCCATGGTCGACCGGGTGGAGCGGATGATCGAGGTTGCATCCGAGGCGGGCCCCCGCTACAGCGACGAGGAGATCCACGAGTCGGTCGAGTTCCTACAGTGGCTGACCGACGACAACTTCGTCTACCTGGGCTACCGCGAGTACGAAGTCGGCGGGGCGGCGGGCGACCGGGTGGCGCGGGTGGTGGCCGACTCCGGCCTTGGAATCCTGGCCGACACGTCGCTCTCCACGTACGCCGACGCCGTCCCGGTGGCCAACATGCCTCCCGGGCTGCGCGAGCGGATCGAGGGCGGTCCGCTGGTCGTTGTCTCGAAGACCAATCGCGAGACGACCATCCACCGTCCGGGCAAGATGGACTACGTCGGCGTCAAACGAGTGGCGGCGGACGGCACGGTCGGCGGCGAGTTGCGGATGATCGGCCTGTTCACCGGCAAGGCACACAACGAGTCGGCGAGGCTGGTTCCGATCGTGCGCGGCAAGCTCGATGCGATCATGCGCTGGGAGGATCTGTTCGTCGGCTCGCACGACTTCAAAGCGGTGGTCGCGCTCTTCGACAGCTTCCCCAAGGATGAGCTGTTCGCAGCGTCGGCCCAGGAGCTGCGCCCGGTCATCATGGCTCTGCTGGCCATGCAGGAGGGCGGGGGGGTGCGGCTGTTCGTGCTCCCGGCGGACGCCGGGCGCAGCGTCTCGGCGATCGTAGCGCCGCCGCCCGACCACGTCTCCGCCGAGCTGCGCGTCAAGCTCGAGCACCTGTTCGAGATCAGGTTCCACGGGACATCCGTCGACTACCACCTGTCTGCGCGCACGGAGCCCGCCCGCCTCCACTTCACGATTCACGTGCCCGAGGGCGAGCTGCCGCAGGTCGATCTGGCGGCGCTCGAGCAGGAGGTGCTGGATGCGGCGCGCACCTGGGACGACCGCCTGTCTGACGGGCTGGTCGCCGCTCTCGGCGAGGTGCGTGGGCACGAGTTGGCCCGCCGGTACGCCGCGCTGTTCCCGGAGTACTACAAATCGGCCGCGGCCATCTACCAGGCGGTGTTCGACGTGCTGCGGTTCGAGGAGCTCAGCGGCGACCTGTCATACGTGGTCGCGCTGCAGAACGAGCGGCACACCGCGGAGCCGCTGACCCGGCTGAAGCTCTACAAGACCGGGGGCAAGGCGCCCCTGACCGACCTGCTGCCGCTGTTCGAGCAGCTTGGCCTGACCGTGGTCGAGGAGGTACCGACCCGCCTGCAGGGCGGCGACGAAGGTCGCTACCTGCATGACTTCGGCGTTCTGGGGCCTGACAACCGACCGCTCGAGCTCGACGAGCTGCAACCGCTGGTGGCCGACACCGTGAGCGCGGTGTGGGACGGGCGGGCCGGCAGCGACTGGCTCAACCGGCTGGTCGTGGTGGCTGGTCTGACCTGGCGTCAGGTGACCATCCTGCGGGCGTACCGGGAGTACCGCCAACTGCTCGGTGCGCAATTCACGAGCAGGTACCAGAACGACTGCCTGGTGCGCAATTCCGAGGTGGCTCGGCTGTTGGTGGAGCTGTTCGAGTGCCGCTTCGACCCCACTCGCGAGCTCGACGAGGCGCGCTCGCAGGAGCTCGAACAGCAGATCCTGGCGGCGCTCGAGCGGGTGTCCAGCCTGGACGACGACCGGATCCTGCGCGGCTACCTCGGCCTGATCGTCGCCACCGTGCGCACCAACGCCTATGTACGCAGCGGCGAGAGCGAGCACATCTCGTTCAAGTTGCGCTGCGCCGAGGTGCCGGGCATGCCCAAGCCGGTGCCGTTGTGGGAGATCTTCGTCTTTTCACCATCGATGGCCGGCGTCCACCTGCGCGGAGGGGCGGTCGCCCGGGGTGGCATCAGATGGTCTGACCGATTGGAGGACTACCGCACCGAGATCCTCGGCTTGATGAAGGCGCAGATGGTCAAGAACGCGGTGATCGTCCCGGTGGGCGCGAAGGGCGGCTTCATCCTCAAACATCCCCCGCCGGAGCGGCCGGCCCTGCTCGAGGAGGAGCGCCGCCAGTACGTCACCCTGATCCGCGGCATGCTCGACATCACCGACAACATCGTCGCCGGCATGGTCGTGCGGCCGCCCGACGTGCGTGTGCTGGACGCGGAGGACGACGCGTACCTCGTGGTGGCCGCCGACAAGGGCACCGCACACCTGTCCGACACCGCCAACGCCGTGTCGGCCGAGTACGGCTTCTGGCTGGGCGACGCCTTCGCGTCCGGCGGTTCGGCCGGCTACGACCACAAGGCTCTCGGGATCACGGCCAAGGGGGCCTGGGAGAGCGTCAAGCGGCACTTCCGGGAGGTTGGCCGCGACGTCACCGTCGAGCCGTTCACAGCGGTGGGCGTGGGGGACATGTCCGGTGACGTCTTCGGCAACGGAATGATGCTCGCGCCGCGGCTGCGCCTGGTTGCCGCCTTCGACCACCGCCACGTCTTCATCGATCCGGAGCCCGATGCTGCATCCGCGTTCGCCGAGCGCGTGCGCCTGTTCAATCTTCCCACCAGCTCATGGGACGACTACGACCGCTCGCTGCTCTCCGAGGGCGGTGGCGTGTGGCCGCGGTCGGCGAAGTCGGTGCCGCTGTCGCCGCAGGCTCGCGCGGCTCTCGGCGTCGAGGCGGAGGCCCTCACACCGACCGAGCTGATCCAGGCGATCCTCCGGGCGGGGGTCGACCTGCTCTGGAACGGCGGCATCGGCACCTACGTCAAGGCGTCCACTGAGACTCACGCCGACGTCGGCGACCGGGCGAACGACGCGGTGCGGGTTGACGGCCGCGAGTTGCGCGCGCTGGTGGTCGGCGAGGGCGGCAATCTCGGCTTCACCCAGCTCGGCCGGATCGAGTACGCCCACGCGGGTGGCCGTATCAACACGGATGCGATCGACAACGCCGGTGGGGTGGACTGCTCCGACCACGAGGTCAACCTCAAGATCCTGCTCGCGCTCGCCGTCGAGGCCGGTGAGCTGGCGCGCGAAGGTCGGGATGTGCTCCTGCAGGAGGCCGCCGTTGACGTGGTCGCCCATGTCCTGTACGACAACTACCTCCAGGCTCAGATCCTCTCGCAGGAGTCCGCGGTGGCGGCACGGCGGATGGAGGCGTACGAGGATCTGATGTCCGAGCTCGAGCAGCACGGCATGCTCGAGCGCGACCTGGAGTTCCTGCCGTCCACGGATCGGATGGCAGAGCGTGAAGCCGCCGGACTCGGATTGGTCAGGCCGGAGCTGTGCGTGCTCCTTGCCTACGCCAAGCGGCTTCTGCGTGCACAGGTGCTGCGCTCGGAGCTACCGGACGACCCGCACCTGCAGTCGTGCATGCGCGACTATTTTCCGGCCTCCGTCGTCGACCGCTTCGGCGGTCTGCTGGCCGCCCATCCACTCCGCAGGGAACTGATCGCCACCATCGTCACCAACGAGGTCATCAACTCGATGGGGACGACCTTCGTGCAGCGCATGGTCGCCGAGACGGGCGCGGCTGCGGACGAGGTCGTGCGTGCGTTCCTGGTCGCCCGTGAGGTGAGTGGTGCCCGCGGGCGGTGGGAGGATGTCGAGCGGCTGGACGGCATTGTCGACCCCGAAGTGCAGAGCGGCCTGATGGACGGGATCGACGCGATGAACGAGCAACTGTCACGCTGGTATCTGCACAACACTCCGGGGCTCGATCTGAGTTTCGAGATCGAGCGCGCCGCGGCCGGCTTCGCGGAGCTCGTGGCGAGCCTCCAGGACTCGGCGACCACGGCCTGGCGGATCGCCTATGACGGCCGTCTCGAGGCCCTGCTGGAGGCCGATGTCCCCGAGCGCCCGGCGCGGTTTGGAGCCGCCGTACCCGACCTCGTGTTCGCGCCGGACATCCTCGCGGTGGCGCGCGACGCGAAGCGGTCGGTGCCGGACGTGGCGCACGGATTCTTCCTCGTCGGCGAGCGCTTGTTCCTGGACGTGATCGAGGACCGGGTGGTCGATCTGCCGGCCGCAACCCGTTGGCAGCGACTGGCGTGGGCGACCATGCTCGACGACCTTCGCCTGCTGCGCCGCCAGATCGTCGCGCGGGTGCTCGACCGGGCGGGGGGCGAGGCCATCGACACGGCGGTCGAGAGCTATCTGGCCACCCGCGTCGACCCCTACGAGCGGCTGTCCAAGCTGATGGAGAACGTCGGGGCGACCACCGCCGACGACGGCTCGCTGATCATGGTCATGGTGCACCAGATCCGTCAGGTTGTCGCCTGACACGGGTAGTCTGACGGCGGTGAACCGGCTCGCCGCAGAGACCTCCCCCTATCTGCTCCAGCATCGGGAGAACCCGGTCGACTGGCGGCCGTGGGGCGACGAGGCATTCGCCGAGGCCCGCCGGCGCGACGTACCGGTGCTGCTGTCGGTCGGCTATTCCGCGTGTCACTGGTGTCACGTGATGGAGCACGAGTCGTTCTCCGATCCACACACCGCGGAGCTCATGAACAGCATGTTCGTGAACGTGAAGGTCGACCGAGAAGAGCGCCCGGACGTGGACGCGGTCTACATGGACGCCGTGGTCAGCATGACCGGGCACGGCGGATGGCCGCTGACGGTGTTCGTGACCCCGGACGGTCGCCCGTTCTACGGCGGCACCTACTTTCCCCCCGAGCCGCGGCACGGGATGCCGAGCTTTCGCCAGTTGCTGGCCGCGATCGAGGAGAGCTGGCGGGCGCGGCGCGACGACGTCGCCGCGTTCGCCGAGCGGATGACTGCGGGATTGGCCGAGTCGGCCGATCGGGAACCGTCGTCGTTGCTGCCGAGCGACGAGCTGATGGACCAGGCGGTCGACCGGCTGGGTGAGCTGTACGACCCGCGCTGGGGCGGTTTTGGAGCGGCTCCCAAGTTTCCGCCGGGCCCGCTGATCGGCTTCCTGCTCCGCCACCACGTGCGCACCGGCCGCGTCCAGGCGCTCGAAATGGCAGTCGGCACCCTCGACGGCATGGCCGCGGGCGGGATGTACGACGTGCTCGGCGGCGGGTTCCATCGCTACTCGGTCGACCAGCGGTGGCTGGTGCCGCACTTCGAGAAGATGCTGTACGACAACGCGTTGCTGGCCACCGCCTACATCGAGGCCCACGCCGTCACCGGCGAGCCGCGGCACCGGGCGGTGGCGGAGGCCACCGTGGACTACATGCTGCGCGAGCTCTGGCTGCCCGACGGGGGCCTCGCATCGTCCCAGGATGCGGATACGCTGGGCGAAGAGGGCGCAACCTTCGTGTGGACGCCCGGGGAGCTCCGGCGGGCGCTGGGAGACGCGGATGGGGCGGCCGCGATCGAGTTCTACGGGATCACGGAGGAGGGCAACTTCGAAGGTGCGTCGATCCTGCGTCCCGTGCTCGAGGTCACACCGCAGATCGTCGAGATCAACCGCAAACTCCTGGAAATACGCCGAAAGCGGGCTCAGCCCGGTCGCGACGACAAGGTCATTGCGAGTTGGAATGGTCTTGCCCTGGCGGCAATGGCGCAGGTTGGCCGGCGGTTGGGTCGGGCCGACGTGCTCGACGCCGCCCGCGCGCTGGCCGAGTTTCTACACGAGCGCATGAGTGACGGTTCGGGCCGCCTGCTGCGCACCTATCGGGCCGGCCGCGCGCACATCCCCGGCTACCTGGAGGACCACGCCGCGGTCGCGCACGGCCTGCTCGAGCTGCACCGCTTCACCGGCGAACCCGAGTACCTCCGGCGGGCCGAATCGATCGCCCGGGTGACCCTGGAGCGATTCGGAGATCCGCAGCGGGGCGGGTTCTTCTTCTCAGCCTCGGACGGCGAGCCGATGATCGCCAAGCGCAAGGAGTTCGACGACAACCCCACGCCGTCGGGTAACTCGCTGATGGCGAACGTGCTTGCGCGGCTGGGCCGGCTGGACGGCGATCATGAGCGGGAGCGGCTGGCCGAGCGTGTGCTGGGCTTGACCGTCGAGCAGCTCGCGCGCATGCCGCACGCGTTCGGGCAGATGCTGTCGCTCGCCGATCTTCTGCTGGCGGTTCCACGCGAGGTTGCGGTCGTCGGGCCGCTCGCCGATCCCGTCACCCGGGAACTGGCGGACGCGGCGCTCGAGGGCTTCAACCCCACGACGGTGTTTGCGTTTGGGTCGGGCGATGAGGAGTGGCCGGCGCTGCTGGCCGGGCGCGAGCCGGTGGACGGCCGCCCCGCCGTCTACATCTGCGAGCGGTTCGCCTGTCGCCTGCCGCTCACCGCTCCCGATCAGGTCCGGCGGGCGCTGGCCGGGTGAGCGCGGCAGATCTCAAGCGGGTCGCTGCCGAGCGGGCCGTCGAGCTCGAGGTGCGCTCGGGCATGCGAGTGGGGCTGGGGACGGGCTCGACCGCGATGCAGATGCTGGACGCGCTCGCCGAGCGGCTGGCCGACGGCCGGCTCTCGGACATCGTCGGCGTCCCCACGTCGAAGGCCACCGCCGCTCGATGTCGCGAGCTGGGGATCGCCCTGTCCACGCTCGCACAGACCCCTCGGCTGGACGTGGTGCTCGACGGTGCCGACGAGATCGATCCGCAGCTGCGCCTGATCAAGGGCCTCGGTGGCGCCCATCTGCGGGAGAAGGTGGTTGCGTACGCCGGTCGGCGGATGGTCGTGGTCGCCGACGAGTCGAAGCTGGTCGACCGGCTGGGTCGGACGGCGCCGCTGCCCGTGGAGGTGATCCCATTCGCGCTCCCCGTCTGCGAACGGCTGCTCGAGGAGCTCGGCTGGTCGCCGCACCTGCGCCCGGCCGGTTCGTCGGGGCCGTTCGTGACCGACGAGGGGAACTGGATCCTGGATTGTCGGCGGACCGACTGGAGCGATCCCGAGCGCCTTGCGCACTCGGTGTCCGCGGTACCCGGGGTGGTCGCACATGGCTTCTTCCTGGATGTCGCCCGACGTGCGGTGGTCGCTACGCCCGCGGGAGTGCGAGTGATCGAAGCCCCAGCCGCTGTTCCATGACGCGGATCGCCTCGGGGTTGTTGTCGATCAGCACGAACCGGCGGTTGAGCTTCTGCGCCACCGCTCCCACCGTGCCCGATCCGGCGAAGAAGTCGAGCACCGCGTCGCCCGGGCGGGTCGAGGCCAGCAGCATCCTGCGCACCAGTCCCTCCGGCTTCTGGGTCGGATAGCCGGTCTTCTCGTGCCCGGTGGGTGAGACGATGGTATGCCACCAGACGTCGGTCGGCATCTTGCCGCGGGCGGCCTTTTCGGGCGTCACGAGGCCGGGTGCCATGTACGGCTCCCGCTCCACCTCGGCTGCGTCGAACCAGTAGGCCTTGGGGTCGCGCACGTACATCAATATCGTGTCGTGCTTGGCCGGCCAGCGGCGCCGGGGCTTGCCTCCGTAGTCGTATGCCCAGATCAGCTCGTTGATGAAGCAGTCGGCGCCGAACAGCCGGTCGAGCAGGAGCTTCACGCGGTGCGCCTCGCGGTAGTCGAGGTGCACGTACAGCGTGCCCTCGGCGTCGAGCACGCGGTGTGCGTGGGCCAGCCGCGGCTCGAGAAAGCCGATGTAGTCGTCGTAGGAGTCCGTGTACGCCGACGAGCCGATCACGCGCGTCCGGTAGCGGCGGCCGCCGAAGCCTGTCCGATCCCCCCCGGGATCGGCGGTGGCGACGGTGGTGTGGCGCGTACGGGTGCGGCCGGTGTTGAACGGGGGGTCGACGTAGACCATCCGAAATGACCCGTCCGCGAGCCCGGGCAGGTGGTCGAGATTGTCGCCCTGCAGGATGCGGCCGGTCGGTTCGCTCATGACCGCGGCGGCCGGGGCCGCGTCCTAACCGGCGCCGTGCGCGCCGGCCATCTTGCGACCGATCTGCTCGGCCGTCGGCTTGCGCACGTTGCGTACCAGACCCACCTTCTCCCATCCACGGATCAGCAGCGCGGAGAGGTCGATCTGGCTGGGGGAGAGGCCGTGGAAGGCCGAGCTTGGAAAGACGTGGTGGTTGTGGTGCCACGACTCACCCAGCGACGGCAGCGCCAGCACCCAGTTGTTGGTCGAGTGATCGCCCGCTGCAAATGGCTTGCGGCCGAAGAAGTGGCAGATGGAGTTGACGCTCCAGGTCACGTGGTGATTGAAGAAGAGGCGCACCAGGCCACCCCATACGAGGCCTGTGAACGCGCCCCGCCAGCTCTGGGTGATCAGGCCGCCGAGCGCGAAGGGAAGTGCGAACGACACCACCACCCAGACCACGAACGTGCGATCGACGAACATCACCATGCGGTCGGCGAGCAGGTCCTTCGCGTAGCGCTGGCGCTCGCTCTGAAGGTGGTCGTGGTCGAACATCCACCCGATGTGCGCATGCACGAGGCCCTTGACCTGGCCCCAGACGGAGTCGTCGTAGCCCGCATGCGGGCTGTGTGGGTCACCCTCCTTGTCGGAGAACGCGTGGTGGGTGCGGTGGTCGACCGCCCAGTCGATCGCCGAGCCCTGGATCGCGATCGACCCTGATACCAGGAGCAGCGCCTTCAGCGGCGCCACCGCGTCGAAGGCGCGGTGCGTGAGCATGCGGTGGAACCCGATCGTGATCCCGAATCCACACACCAGATACAGGCCCGCCATCAGCCCCAGGTCGGTCCAGCCGACGGCGCTGTCCCACAGCAGGGCGACCGCCGCCACCAGGCCCAGGAACGGCAGCACGGTGATCACCACCGTCGAGATTTTGCGGCCCCTGGTGGCCTGGGTGAGGGTCTGCTCAGCCTGTGCAACCATGGTCAGTGTCCTTTCGTGACAACGCCGGCCGGCCCCTGCACTCGGCTTCCGGGAACGATGTCGTCGTGCCCGGTGTCGTCCCACCGCACCCAGGCCTTGGTGCCGCCGTCATAGTCCGGCGCGCGCAGTACCAGCATGGCCGGCCGGTCGAGCGCGACGCAGTGTTGGTCGCCCTCGGCGTCGATGCCTCGCCAGATGCGCACGAATCCGTTCTGCTCCCACTCCTCCCCGATGGTGGTCGGGTCGGTGTGCCCGGGATGCACTCGGGTCGCGTGTGGCAACGGCATCAGCACGTCCATCACGGACGGCCAGAGCTTGGCGTAGGAGTCGTGCAGCGTACCGCCGACGGTGCGTCTGAACAGCACGTCGCCGGTGAAACAGTCGGTGCCGTTGACCAGGAAGGCGAGATGGCCGGGACTGTGGCCCGGGGTGAACAGGGCCTCGATCTCGAGCTCTCCGGTGCTGATCACCGAGCCGTGGTCGACCTCGATGTCGGCGCGGCCCATCCGCTCCGCCTCTGTCCTGTGGGCCACGACCGGCACCAGGTAGCGCTCGAGGTAGGTGTGGTTGTTGGCGATGTGATCGTGGTCGGCGTGCGTGATCAGCAGATGGGTGATCGTCAGCCCGAGGCGCTCGGCGGCGGCGACCAGCGGCTCGGGCGGGCCACCCGAATCGATCAGCACGCCGGTACCGCCTTCCCGGTCGCCGACCAGATACGAGTTGGAGAGCCACTCGATGTGCATCGAGCGTTCGACGATCACCGACGCGCCTCGCGCTGGGCGGCTTTGTGCGCGCGCTTGGCGGCCTGATAGGCGGCCAGCGCCTCGGCCGAGTCGACGTCGCCCAGCGTCGGGTGATCGGGAAGGACGTTCTGGTAGCCCTCCGGGCGGACACCGAATTGCTTGACCAGGGTGGCGGTCAGAGAGCGCACCTTCATGTCACCGATGCCCGGCAGCGCGGCCAGCCGCTGTCGCAGCTCGGCGCCGGTGGCAGCTTCGCTCCACACTCGCTCGCCGTCGCCGCCGTAGCGTTCGGCGAGCACCGCGCACAATGCCTGCACCCGCTGCGCCATCGCGCCCGGGAAGCGGTGGATCGCCGGCCGCTCGCGGAACACCTGTTCCAGCTCGGCCGGGTCGGTCGTCGCGATCCGGGCTGGGTCGAGGTGGCCCAGCCGCCGGCTGATCGCAAGCGGGCCGGCGAACGCCTTTTGCACGGTCACCTGCTGGTCGAGCACGAAGCCGATCAGAAGCGCGTTCGGGTCGGCGGCGAGCAGCGCGTCGGCTTCCGCGTCGCCCGTCCAGGGCAAGCTGGTGGGTCGGGTGGAGGTTGGCATGACCGCAGGTTACCTGTAGCCGACCGTGGCCGATCCCGACTCCAGCGCGTCGCAGATCCAGCGGGCGACCTTTTCCGGCGGATCACCGCCCACCCGCCGCCCGGGCGCGTTGCGCGAAACCGCCGAGAACTCGGTGTCGGTGAGCGCGGGTTTGACGTTCACCACGTGCACGCCGTGGTCACGCAGCTCACGGTAGGCGGTCCGGGACAGGAGGTCGACCGCCGCCTTGGTGGCCGCGTAGGCTCCGCCCCCGGGGTCGGGGAACTCACCCACGATCGACGAGACGTTGACGATCCCGCCGCTGCGCTGCCGCACCATCACCTCGCCCGCGGCGCGCATGCCATGGATGACCCCCATCACGTTGGTCGCCACCATGTGCGCGGTGCGCTGCGGATCAAGCTCGTGCAGCTGGCCGAAGGCTCCGAAGCCCGCGTTGTTGACGATCACGTCCAGTCTGCCGCCCCAACGCACGGACTCGTCGACGAGCGCCTTCACCTGCTCCCAGATGGAGACGTCGCAGGTCACGGCGAGACCGTCCAGCTCGGCCGCCAGCGGGTCGAGCAGCTCCCGCCGGCGGGATGCGACGACCACTCGGCAGCCGCGCTCTCGCAGCATCCGGGCCGTGGCCAGACCAATGCCTGCCGACGCACCCGTGACCACCGCCACCGATCCGTCGAGCGTCACCCGGGCACCACGCTCGGGCGCCAGTGCATCACCGTTCATCCGGCGGGCCTCCTGTTCCCCGCCGTTTGGCGGCTTCGGTGCGGGTGGCTATCACCACCGCGAACGTTGCGAGCACCCCCCAGAAGACCGCGTACAGCAGTCCTCGCCCCACGGGCTGGCGCAAGAGTGTGATGTGGACCACGAACAACGCCACGACCAGGGTCGGGAAGGCCATCACCACCTGAGCCTGCGCGGGCAGGTTCTCCCACGCGAGCAGCCATCGAGGCGGTGCTGACGGTCGACTAGCGCCGCTCACCGAGCTCCAGTCCACGGCGGTACGCGGCGACCACATCGGGCTTCGTCCACGGCTGCGGTGCCACCGAGATGAAGTAGTCGGCAAGCGCCTTGTCGGCCAGTCCGTCCAACTGCTCGTCGCGGACGCCCACCGACGCCAGCGTCGGGAATTCCAGCTCGGCGAGGATGCGCCGGATCCCTCGCACCGCGCGCGAGCCGTCGCCTGAGGCGTCCGCCGGCTCGCCCAGAGCGTCGGCGATCCGCTCGAACCGCTCGGCCGCATGCAGCCGATCGTGGTCCATGGTCTCGGCCAGCACCAGCCCGATCGTCAGCCCATGCGGCAACCCGAACTCGCCGCCCAGCGCCTGCCCGAGCGAGTGCTCGGAGCCGCAGTCGGAGATGTTCATCGCCAGGCCGGCCATCAGGCTCGCACAGGCCATCCTCGACCGTGCGGCCGAGTCCGAGCCGCTCCTGAACACCTGGGGGAGCGCGGTGGCGGCGAGCCGGACAGCCTCGAGAGCGATCCCGTCTCCGACCGGGGTGCCGACCCTGACCACGACAGCCGCGATTGCCTGTGCCAGCGCGTCGATCCCGGTCTGGGCGGTGATCCTCGCCGGCAGGCCATGGGTCAGTACGGGATCGACGAGTGCGTGTTGCGCCCGCAGCAGCGGGTTGGCGATGCCGGCCTTGACGTGTGTCTGGGCGTCGGTGATGACGGCGCCGCCCGAGACCTCCGATCCGGTGCCGGCGGTGGTGGGGATGCAGATCAGCGGGATCTGCGGCGGCTCGTACGCGGCGCCTCCCTGAGCAAACCGCAGGTAGGGTCCACCCTGTCCGGCCACCAGCCTGGCCGCCTTGGCGGTGTCCATCGCCGAGCCGCCGCCGATCGCGACCACGGCGTCGCAACTCGCGGCGGTAAGCGCGTCGGCGGCGGTCTCGACCAGGGTGACGGTCGGCTCGCCGGGATCCTTTTCGAACCGAATGGCACCGGAAACCGGCGCCAATGCTTCGCCCACCCCAGGCACCAGCGCCTCGAGCCCGCCGTCGATCACGACCAGCGGCCGGTGCACGCGCTCCTCGGCGAGCACGTCGGCGAGTTGACCGGACACTCCGTCGCCAAACCGGATCTTGACCGGCAGATGGTTCCGAAACGCTGGGATGGTGGTCATGTGGGAAGCCGCGGTGTCAGAGGAGGTCGACGGAATCGCCGACGCAAACCGTACCGGGGGACGAGACGTCGGCGTACACCCCGAAGCAGATCGCGCCTCCCGGTTGCGGCCGGGTCTCGGCGATCCAGCGAAGCGTATCCGCGTCGCGCTCGCCGGTGAGCGGGTGGCGGGTGGTGAGCGCGCAGCGCGGGTCGAGGCGGATCACGGAAACCACTGCTTCGCCCAGCCGAACCTGCCGCCCCACCCAGGCGTCCTCCGCATTGGGCTCGCAGCCTTCGATGAGGAACGTCGGGCGAAACCGGCGGTGGTCGAGCTCGCCGTTTCGCCCTGCATGAGCCGCAAGTCCGCGCACGGCTCCGGCCGACAGCATCGATACCGGGTGGGAGTCCAGACCCCGGCCGGAGCTGGTGACCCGCATCAGCCGGAGCGGCCGCATCGCCGCGTCCGAGAGCACGCGGTTCCAGGGACCGTCCACCATGTGGCCCTCGATCGGCCGTCCCCACAGCTCCGACCGCGCCCGCCCGCCGGCCGCGGGCTCGCCGCCGACCCGGTCGCCGCTGGGCAACTCGAGCTCGAGCAGGCCGTCGTCGAACCGGCTCGCGATCTGCGCCAGCATGCCGAGCGTGCGCTGGGTGGCGACCCGCCCATGCTCGTCCAGGAGCACGAACTCGCGATCATGCTCGATCCCGTCGTGGGCGAGCAGCGCGCGATCGAGGGTCGCCAGCCGCAGCGATTTCACCGGGGAGGCATGAATGGCGCACACGGTGGGCACGGTGCGGTTAGCCTACCTCTCCCCACCAGGAGGTCAGATGTCCGAGTCCCGCTTCGTCGATGCGCTCAACGAGCAGATCGCCTACGAGTTCGGCGCCTCCCAGCAGTACGTGGCGATTGCCGTCTACTACGACGGAGAGACGCTGCCGCGGCTGGCCGCGCACTTCTACCAGCAGGCGCTCGAGGAACGAAACCACGCCATGATGATGGTCCAGTACCTCCTGGATGCCGGCATGGACGTCCGCGTGCCGGGCGTGTCGGCGCCCCAGACCGAGTTCGTCGACTCCGTGGCGCCCGTCGCGCTTGCGCTCGAGCAGGAGCGCCGGGTGACGGCGCAGATCAACGCGCTGGCGGGGATCGCCCGCGACGCGTCGGATTACCAGAGCGAGCAGTTCATGCAGTGGTTCATCAAGGAGCAGGTCGAGGAGGTGGCGAGCATGTCGTCGCTGCTCAAAGTGGTCGAACGCGCTGCCGGCAACCCGCTCCTGGCCGAGGAGTATCTGGCCCGCGAGGCGGCGGCTGCGGGTGCGGACCCGACCGCTCCGGCCGCTGCCGGAGGCGCTCTCTGATCACGCTGAGGGGATCTCGCCGCCGGCACGCTTCCATCCACGGAAGGCGTGCAGCAGCCTGCGGTGGACGTCGGCCGGCACCGGCTCGGCGCTCAGCCGTCCGACCATGACGATCGTCGTGCGCATCTGCTCGAGATAGCCGTCGCACCCGTCGCACCTCGTCAGGTGCTCGTCGAACAGCGCCCGATCGCCCTCCGAGAGTGCACCCTCGAGGTAGTCGGTGATCAGCTCGACCATCTCCCGGCAGGTCAGCTCGCCCCGATCGTGATCGTTCATCTCGCGCCCGTCTCGTCGTAGTAGCTCTCGAGCTTCGCCCGCACCTTCGACCTCCCCCGGTGCAACAGCACCCGCTGGTTCCCCTCGGTCAGCCCGAGCAGGTCGCACACCTCGGCTGACGACCATCCGTCGACGTCGCGCAGCGTGATCACCTCGCGCTGGGCTGCCGGCAGCTCGTCGATCGCCGCGAGCACCACCGCGGTGGCCTCGCCCGACAGCAGACTCGTCTCCGGCTGCTCCTCCCAGCGCCGGGGGGGAGACGCCCAGTGCCCGGCATTCGCGGGGTGGTCGGCGCCCAGGAACCGCGACGGGTCGACCGACGGGCGCTCGCCGTCGGGGGTCAGCGAGGAGAACGGCACCGTACGCCGCTCGCGCTCCGCGCGGGTCTTGGCCTGGTTGGCGAGGATACGGAAGATCCACGTCCGAAGCGACGAGCGACCCTCGAACCGGGGCAGGCTTTGCAGCACGCCCAGCCATGCCTCCTGGGTTACCTCCTCGGCCACCGCGCGACTGCGCACGTAGCTCGTCGCGAGCCGCACCATGGCTGCATGGTGGCGGTCGACGAGCTCCGCGAACGCGCTCTCGTCGCCGTTTCGCAGCGCCTTGACCAGGCGCAGGTCATCCGGCGAAGCCTCGTAGGACGGCGGCTGCTCGGTCGGGGTCGGCATGGCGCTCACGCTACCGCGCCTGAGGGCTCTGCGCTCGGGCCGGCGCCGGCCCCGAGCCGGGCGCAGACGACCGGTCGGGTGGGCGGTCGCGGTGACGTCGATCAACCCCATCGCCGGCTCGGTCGCCGTCAGGCCGCAGGTGTTACAGGTCGATGCCGTCCATCGCATGCGCCCGCGCCTCGAGATCGCGTCCGAAGCTGTCCGGATTCGTGCCCAACTGCTCCGCCGTCTCCAGCGCGATCCGCTGGACCGCGGCGGTGAGTGGGAACACCGACAGCAGCTCGTTGGGGTGCGCGGCCGTGATCACATGGACGGTCACCCCGCACGACTGCGCCGAGCGCGCGACCGCCTGCAGCCGCTCCTCCCCCGGCCCTCCGCCGTTCAGGCACACCAGGGTGTCTCGCGGTCCGGGTGCAACCGACGGCCCGTGCAGGTACTGCTCGATCGACCAGCCCGCGGCCGCGAGGTACGCCGTCTCGCGCACTTTCAGCGCACCCTCGGCGGCCGTCCACTGGTTCGGGCCGGCGCCGACGAACTCGAGCCCCCGCTCCGGCGGCTCGACTCCGGTGCGACCCCCACTCAGCACCGCGTTGACCGTGTCGGGCACCACGTCGAGCGGGCCGATGTCCCCACCCAGCGCAACCGCCAGCTGAGCCAGTCGCAGCAGGGCCCCCAGGTGGCTGGCGGTGTACGCAGACGAGCGTTCCTGGCCGACCGTCTCGATGTCGGCCTGCGGTGAACCGACGCCGGACACCGTGACCACTGCCGCGCCGTCGGCCCGGGCGCGTTCGAGCACCGCGGTCGTGTACCGCTTGGTGCCGCGGTGACTGAGCAGGATCACGCCGTCGCTGGGGCTGGGCGTCGGGTCATGGAGCGCCGCATCCATCGCCTGCACCGCCCACGCTTCCATCCCGGCGGCGCGCATGAACCACGCGCCGATGTTGGCGGCGTGCCAGCTCGTGCCGGTACCGATCAGGAGCAGCCGCCGGCCCCGCAGCCGCTCCGCCGCCCGGCTCACCGGATCCGTGTCGCCGAGCAGCCGCCGCAGCTCCTCAGGCTGGCCCCACATCGTGTCTCGCATCACGCTCACGGCGCCTTCTTCCCCGGATTGATGAGGCCATGCGGGTCGAACGCCCGCTTGACCGTCGAGTGCAGCTCCACCGCTGCCGGCGCCCACTGGCGGCCGAGCCGGCCGGACTTGACGACCCCCAGCCCGTGCTCTCCTGAAATCGAACCGCCGAGTGCCGTCGCCACCGAAGCCAGCTCGTCCGCAGCCGCCCCGGCGCGCTCCGTCTCGTCCAGCGGGATCATGAACGTGCAGTGCAGGTTGCCGTCACCCGCGTGACCATAGCTGCACGCCTCGAGCCCGTGCCGGCGGCCGATCTCCACGGTGGCCTCGATCGCCTCGTCGATCCGATCGAGCGGCACCACGATGTCCTCGCTCACCTTGCCGCCGTGGGCGGTGACGGTCGCGGTCGACAACGCACCTCGCCAGCGCCAGAGCGCGTCCCGCGCGGCCGCCTCGTCTGGGGCGTGCAGTGCCAGGGCGCGGTCGGTGAGCACCTCGATCAGGGCGTCGCGACCCTCGACCGCCTCGCGCCGGCTTCCGTCGGCCTCGGTCAGGACCGCGAATCGCGCGGCGTCCGGCACCGGAAACGGACAGGCGCCGGTCACCACCGCGAGGGCACCGGCGTCCAGGCACTCGATCGCCGCCGGCACCGCCCCGCTGGCCAGCAGTGCGCGGATCGCATCACATCCGCTGCCGGTGTTGTCGAAGAAGGCAAGCACCGGCAGTGCAGCTTCGGCCGCAGGGATCAGCCTCAGCCACACCGACGTGACCACTCCCAGCGTCCCTTCCGATCCCACCATCAGCCCGCGCAGGTCATATCCGGCGACATCCTTGCGGAGCGGGCCTCCAAAGGTCACGACCTCCCCCGGCGCCACGACCGCCTCCACTCCGGTCACCCAGTGCCCGGTCACGCCGTACTTGAAGGCGTGCGGCCCGCCGGCGTTGGTGGCCACGTTGCCTCCGATCTGGGAGACCTCGGGAGCCCCCGGATCGGGCGGGAAGCGGAGCCCGCTCTCCCGTGCCAGCCGCTGCACCTCG
This sequence comes from Gaiellales bacterium, assembly GCA_038230835.1. Taxonomy (GTDB): domain Bacteria; phylum Actinomycetota; class Thermoleophilia; order Gaiellales; family JAICJC01; genus DASUHT01. The sequence continues at coordinate 122,800 of JBBRMM010000003.1, read as the reverse complement.
GCAGTCGTGACGCCGGCCTCCACGTGCATCCGCCACAGCAGCGGGTCGAAGCTGCGGATGCGGCGCATCCGCTCCATGGCCACCACCACCCCTCCCGAGACAGGGACGGCGCCGCCCGCGTAGCCGGTGCCGCCGCCGCGTGGGACCAGCGGCACGTCGTGGGCGTAACACCAGGCGAGCACGCCGGCGACCTGGGCGGCGTCCGCCGGCATCACCACCGCCAGTGCGTGTCCGATCAACCCGCGGGACTCGGTGGCGTCGTGCAGGAACGGCTGGGCGGAGTCCCCCGCCAGGACGGCGTCCGGGCCGACAATTCGCTCGAGGTCGGAGAGTTGCGCACGCATTGGTCTGACCGACTATAGAATCGGCGGATGTCGGTCAGTGCCGATGTCACCCGGAGGATCCGCGACCTGATCGCCGAGAGCGGTCTCGTGCGGGGCGACCGGCTGCCCTCCGAGCGTGAGTTGGCGGTGCTCTTGGGCCTGTCGCGGCCCGCTCTTCGTGAGGGCCTGCGTCGCCTGGTGGATGCAGGCGTGCTGGTGCCGCGGCGGGGCGCCGGCACGTTCATCGCAGGAGCTGATCCGGAGCAGCTCCTGGAGGTGCGTGACCGGCTCGAGCCGCACGCTGCCCGGCTCGCGGCCTCCGCGCACACGGCCATCGACGCGGCCGCGCTGCGACGGATCGTGGACGACCTGCGGGCCGGCGTCGCGCCGGCGTACGTCGAGCTGCGGCTCGCCATTGCTGCCGCGTCCGGCAATCAGGTACTCGCGGCGGCGATCATCGCGCTCACCGAGCTCGAGCCGGCGCCGGCCAAGGTCGGGACGAAGGTCGTGCGTGACATGGCGCGCGTCGCCGACCGTATCGTCGCGCGCGACTCGGCGGGCGCTGCCAAGGCCATGCGGCGGCACCTGCAGAGGCTTGGCCGGTGACCTCGGGCATGCGAGCCTGGCCGGCGTGACCGTGCTCGAGCCGATCCGGGTTGCCGCGGTCCAGGCCACGCCGGTCATGCTCGACGGGGAGGCGTCGGTGGAAAAGGCCGTCGAGCTGATCGGACGGGCGGCGGCCCGCGGCGCACAGTTGGTGGTATTCCCGGAGTGCTTCGTCTCCTTCTACCCCAAGTCGTGGTTGACGGTGTCCGACTGGGGTGCTCGTCAGACCGATCTGCTGGAGCGCATGTGGACGAGCGCGGTGGACGTGCCCGGCCCGTTGACCGGGCGGATCGCCGACGCGTGCGCAGAGCACGACGTGCACTGCGCGATCGGGGTCAACGAGCGCGAGAGCCACCGTCCCGGGACGCTCTACAACACGTTGCTGGTGTTCGGGCCGGCCGGCCTGCTCCACACACATCGCAAGCTGATGCCGACCCACCACGAGCGGCTCTTCCACGGCCAGGGCTCGGGCGCCGACCTGGATGTGGTGGATACGCTTGTGGGCCGCATCGGAGGTCTGCTGTGCTGGGAGAACGCGATGCCGCTGGCCCGCTACGCGATGTACCGCGGCGGGCCGCAGATCTGGGTTGCGCCGACCATGGACGACCGCGACGTGTGGACGGCGTTGATGCGCGCGATCGCGTTCGAATCGGGGGCCTGGGTGGTCGGCGTCAGCCAGTACGTCCATCGTGATCAGTTCCCGGCCGACTTCCCGGTCGAGCTACCCGCCGACCGCCCCGACGAGTTCGCCCGCGGCGGGACCGTGATCGTTGCCCCGGGGGGCGAGGTGGCCGCTGGACCGCTGTACGGCGAGGAGGGGATGCTCGTGGTCGACTGCGACCTGCGGGCCGGTCTGCGTGCAAAGCAGGGCTTCGACGTGGTCGGCCACTACAGCCGCGAGGATGCGCTCACGCGGGTTCTGCGAACCACCTGACGAGCGCCTGGCGGACACCCGCCTCGTCCATGCCCAGATCTCGGTCGAGCTCGGCCACCGTCCCGTAGGTGGACAGGAATGCCCGTGGTACGCCGATCGACCCGATCCGTGCCGGCCGACCGGCCAGAGCCTCGGCCAGGGTGCGGGCCAGCGTGCCCTCGTAGAACGGTTCGACGGCGACCACGAGCTCGTGATCGGCGGCCTCCAGCCGCAGCCTCGCGGCGTCGAACGGTTCGATGCTGGTGGCGTAGAGGACGGTCAGATCGAGCTCCGTGGCCGCCGGCAGCGCACGCTCGAGCATCGGCCCGACGGCCACCACCGTCCCGCGCGCTCCCCGGCGGACGACTTCGAGCCGTCCGGGAACGACGTCTCTGGGCTCGGCGTTGGCCGCGACCGATGTGCGCAGGTAGGTCGGCCGCCCGTTGGCATACGTGGCCCGGAGCAGCTGCTCCACCTCCGCCGGGTGACCGGGGACGAGCACCTCGAAGCCAGGGATCGCCAGCAGTGCGTGCACGTCGCCGGGGGAGTGATGCGTCCCGCCCTCCGTGGAATAGTCATACGAGGCCCCGGTCGAGATGAAGCTGCCGCCCAGCCGCTGGTAGCCGAAGTCGACCTTCAGCTGCTCGTACGGCCGTTCGACCAGGAAGGGCGTGATCGTGTGCACGATCGGGTGCATGCCCTCGAGCGCGAGCCCGGCGGCGACGCCGACCGCGGTCTGCTCCATGATGCCGACGTTGACCACTCGCAGAGGAGCGCGCGCGAGCGCGTCGGCCGCCTGCGTCAGGCTGATCTCGGCCAACACCATGGCCACCCGTTCGTCCTCCAGCACGAGCTCTGATGCGGTGCGGATCGCGGTCGCTCGCATCATGCAGCCGCCTGCTCGCGGGCATCGGCGACGACCACTCGAGGACGCCCGTTCGGGGTTGCCGCGAGTGCTCGAGTGAGCGATTCGCGATCCTGGCCGGGCACCACCTCGACATCCCACCCGAACGTGCCCAGGCGCTCTTCCCACGGCGCCATCGGAATCGAGCTCGAGCCATTGTCGATCGCAAGCAGGGTCAGGTTCGCGAGTTCGAGCACCGGCGCCAGCATGATCGCCTCCCAGTTCGAGCCCTCGTTCAGCTCGGCGTCCCCGGTGAGGCAGAACACGCGCTGGCCGCCGCCGCGCGCACGTAGGGCGAGGGCGACGCCGATCGCCATCGGCAGCCCGTGCCCAAGCGATCCGGTCGAGGCCTCCACACCGGGCACGAGTGTGCGGTCGGGATGCGAGCCGAGTGGGTTGCCGCGGGTCATGAACCCCGCAAGCCACGACTCGGGGAAATAGCCGCTGGCCGCAAGCACCGCGTAGAACGCGGCGCATCCGTGACCCTTGCTGAGGATGAACCGGTCGCGTCCGTCCCAGCCTGGATCGGCGGGGTCGTGGCGGAGCACGTCTGCGTACAGCGAGATCAGCGGCACCATCGTCGACCGGCTGGAATCACTGTGCTTCTCGTCGCCCACGACGAGGGCGAGTAGGCGTCGGGTGGTCGGCATATCCATTGGCAATCTCCTATATAGGAATCGTACGATATACTGCCTGGCATGCAGACGCAAGCCGCCGTTCCCGCCGCCGCCCGGCAGTTCAAAGCTCTCGGACATCCTGTCCGGCTGGGCATCGCCGTGCGACTGGCTCGGGAGCCCGAGACGTGTGCCTGCGACTTCGCCGACGTGTTCCAGGTGAGCCAGCCAACGGTCAGCCAGCACCTGCGCGTGCTGCGCGAGGCCGGGCTCGTGCGGACGGTGCGGCGGGGTACACAGATCTGCTACTCGCTGGACGACGCCGCGATCACGCAGGTGCGGGCGCTGCTGGAGACGCTCGATCGCGAGGTGCCGCTCGGCCGGTGATGCGGTCGTCTATGCGACCGCAGCCGTCACCCAACCTGGCTGTGGTCGGTGGATCCGGCCTTCGTCGATCAGGCGGGCAACCCGGCCGGCGACCCGGCTCGCGCCCCATGCGAACCATCGCTCGGGCTCGGGCTCCGGGGCCACCACCGCCGCGCGGAGGCTCGCCACCAGGAGGTCGTCGATGCCTCCCACAGCCGATGGATGGGGGAACACCTGATCCCAGCGGTAGAGGACGCTCGAGTGCACGTGGCCGGCGCCTCCGGCGGCGACCGTCACCGACCGGCTGACGACCGCCCCGGCTCGCTCCAGCCCCGCCCGTACCGATCGCATGCGAGCCGCGGTCCAGTCCAGCTCGAGCTTGAGATCGTCGAGTGCCGCCGGGCCGGCCTCGGCCAGCAGGCCCAGCAGCCGACCCGCGGCGTCCTCTCGTCCTTCGTGCCGGGCGAGCTCCTCGCGGCAGACCGGATCGGCCAGGGCGGCCGTCCGGGAGGTGAGAAGCACGCTCTTGCCCCGATGGATTCGCAGCTCGTACACCCCATCCTGCTGACCGAGAGCCGAGAACCAGGGGTACTTGGTCGCCGGCCACTCGGCAAAGCCGCCGCGTCCCGCGGCGTACGGCGGCTCATGGCACGCCGTGAATAGACTCGGCAGCGCCGAGTCCTCGGTGCGCGTGAGCAGCCCTCTGTCGTGCAGGAAGCCGGACGCGTCGTCGAGGGACGCGAGTGCACGATCAGGGGTCAGGCGGCACTCGTGCCTGCGTCGTTCGAGCAGGTCCGGCAGGGTGGGCCCGGCCACCGCTGTTAGCCTTCGGCCAGCGAACGTAGCGGGCGGCGAACGTCGGGGGAAACCGGGACGCCGAGGCGGCCCAACTCGACCTTGAGCGCGGCGATGAACCCGCGTTCCTGGAGCGGATCGCGCAAAGCCTTCAACCGCTCGCCGCCCTCCGGTGTGGGGTCACGGAGCACGGCCGCCACCTCGGCGGGGAAGGCCGATGCCAGGCCGGACACCGACCCGGCGGCACCCGCGGCCAGGGCCTGTGGGATCAGCGGCTCCGACCCGACCAGCACCGGCAGGCCGAGGTCGAGGTACGGCGCGACCGCCGAGAACGGTGCTTCTGACACCTTGAGGCCGGCCAGATTGGACGCGCGCTCGCCGACGCGACGCACGACGTCGGGGGACAGCGGGTAGCCGCTTCGGGCGGTGAACGCGTACGCATAGAACGGCGTCGGGGCACAGGCCGCCGCGGCGGCGCACAGGTGGTCGGCCAGCGCCCGGTCGTCGAGCGCGTAGTACGGAGGCGGGATCACCGCCACGCCGTCGGCACCGATGGCCGCGGCGTGCGCGGCCAATGCCTCGGTGGCGGCGGTTGTCTGGCTCCCGGCGTGCACGATCAGGCGTCCGTCGCAGGCAGAGCGGAAGAGCTCGGCCACCCGTTGCCGCTCGGCGCTCGAGAGCAGGACGCCCTCGCCGGTCGTCCCGCAGCAGAACACACCATCCACGCCGCCGGATCGCACGAACCGTGTGAGCGGCTCGATGGCCGCCTCGTCGACCGCGTCGCCGCCGTCGCAAAGCGGCGTCACCGCGGCGGCGAGGAGCAGGGGCGGCATCCGTGTGCGAGCATAGCGCCCGTGGGCTCGCAGCGGGATCCTCCCAGACGAGCGGGGCTGGTGGTGATCGGCGCCGGCATCGTGGGAGCGGCCACCGCGTTTTTCGTGTCGCGAGCGGGCATCTCGTGCGTGGTCGTGGAGGCGCGGGCCGCTCCGGGCATGCTGACAACAGCCGTGGCGGCGGGCGGGTACCGGCTCCAGCTCGAACATCGCGACGAGCTTGGGCTGGTACAGCGATCGCTCGACCTGTACCGGCGGTTCGCCGACGAGACCGGCCAGACCACCCACGGTTCGGGACTGGTGGAGCAGGGGTATCTGTGGTTGACGACCGATCCGGCCCGTGCCGAGCAGCAGCGTGACCTGGTCGGCCGGCAGCGGCAGTGGGGGATCACAGGGATCGAGCTGCTGGGCCGCGGCGAGTTGGGCGACCGCTTTCCGTGGGTCGACGAGGACGTCATCTCGGCTCGGTTTCGCGCGGCCGACGGGCTGATCGATCCGCGCTCGATCACGATGGGGCTGCTCGAGGCCGCCGGGCAGCCGGTCGTGACCGGCTGCCGAGTGCACGGGTTGGTGGTCTCAGGTGGCCGGCTGGTCGCGGTCGAGACCACCGCCGGGCCGATCTCATGTCAGGCCGCGGTGATCGCGTGTGGGCCGCTTTCGGGACATGTGGCCCGGTTGGCCGGTGTCGGGCTGCCCGTGCACGCCGTCCGCCGCCAGCGGGTCGTCCTGTGGGACGTGCCCGAGGTACCGGCGGATGCGCCGATGACGATCGACGAGGACACCGGCACCCATTGGCGTCCGACGCCGGCCGGCGCCTACCTGCTGCACCCTGACGCCGACGAGCAGCCGGGGGAGCCGGCCGACGTGGTGGAGGTCGACCCGGCCTTTGCCGACCGCCTGCTCGATCCCGACTCGCCGCACGCCGCTGCCCGGACGGCGCCGTTCTGGCGCGATGTGTGGGAGCGCAACGCGTGCTCATGGGCCGTGCAGGCGGGCCAGTACACGATGACCCCTGACCAGCGTCCGCTGATCGGGACGACAGGGGTCGACGGGCTGTGGGTGAACACCGGCTACAGCGGTCACGGAGTGATGGCCGGGCCGGGCGGTGCGGCGCTGCTCGCCGAGTTGATCGTGGGCTCGCGGGACGCGGGCGACAACCCGTTCGCGCTCGACCGGCGGTTCGAGCGGTCCACCCAGGCCTGGTGAGCGGCTGCTCAGCTGCCGGAGTGGATGGCCAGCACCTGATCGATGGTGTCGGCGTCCTGGGCGCGTTTGTCAGGCCGGTGGGATTTGACGCGCGCAAAGCGCAGCGCCACTCCGCCCGGGTACCGCGGACTGGTCTGAACACCGTCGAACGCGACCTCCACCACGAGCTCCGGGTGTACGTGCACGGTCGTGCGGTCACGCGAGACCTCGAGCTCGAGCAGGCGCTCCGTCTGCCAGGCGAGCATCCGATCGGTCAGACCTTTGAAGGTCTTGCCGAGCATCACGAATCCGCCGTCGGCGGTGCGCGCGCCGAGGTGCAGGTTCGACAGAGAGCCGGTGCGCCGGCCAATGCCCCCACTCCGCCGCCAGCACCACCAGGTCGAGCGTATGGGCCGGCTTCAGCTTCAGCCAGCCCGCTCCGCGGCGGCCGGACTCGTAAGGTTGATCGAGCGCCTTGAGCATCACGCCCTCGTGCCCGCGGGCCAGCGCGTCGGCCAGGAAGGCGGCGGCGGCTTCCGGGTCGGGCTCGACCAACCGTGGCACGATCAGCCCGGGTGCGACCGCCTCGAGAGCCGCAAAGCGATCGCCGCTCGCGTGGTCGAGCAGGTCATCTCCGTCGATGTGCAACGCGTCGAACAGCACCAGGCTGAGCGGGATCCGGTCGGCCATGCCGGCCACGGTCCGGGTGCTCGCGATACGGCGTGCTGTGACCTGGAACGGCAGCGGCCGGCCGTCGGGGCGCAGACCGATCGCCTCACCGTCTAGCACAGCGGTGTCGGCGGCGACAGTCGCGGCGGCGGCCACGAGTTCGGGCACCCGCTCGGTGATGTCGTCCAGCGTGCGGGTGAACACCGCCACCGCGCCGGGCGACTTGTGGATCTGGACACGCGGGCCGTCCAGCTTCCACTCGATCGCGGCCGGGCCGAGCCGTTCGAGGCCGCCGGCGAGGTCGCCGGCGGTCTGCGCGAGCATCGGCAGCAGTGGTCGCCCGACCTCGATCCGCAGTTCTCGCAGCCCCGCGCCGCCTCCGCTGTGTGCGATCTCAGCGACCATCCCGAGGTCGCCGCGGAGCATCAGCGCCCGCCGGATGTCCGCGGTGCCCGCCCCGGTCGCCCGCGCCACCGCGTCCACCAGCACTCCTGCCTGAGCCCCCTGCCGGAGCTCTCCGGCCACCAGTCCGCGCAGCAGGTGCTGCTCCCGGTCGGTGGCCGCGGCGAAGAGTTCGTTCAAGAGCTTTCGCCGGTCGCCCTGCGAGCCCGCGCCGGCGGCCACCGCCATGCGGGCGAAGGCCGTATCGACATCGAGCACGCTCAGGCTGGGATCGGCGGCGGGCGGCGGCAGGTCACGCAGCGCCGCCCACCCGGCCCCGATCTGGCGCTGGCGAAGCTCGCCGGACAGAAATGCGACCCCCGCCGCCAACTCCTCGGGTGCGAGCCGCGCGATGCAGTCGGCCAGTCTGGCGATCTTCGCGGAGCGCGCGGTGGCCGCGCGGACATCGTCCGAGGCGGCGGCGATCTCGGCCAGCAGCATCTATTAGGGCAGGTCGTCGAGGATCTCGCCCTGGCCGGTCACCGCCGGGGCACCCCAGATCAGCACGACCGCGACCGTCCCGCTCTCGTTCCGCACTTGGATCTCTGTCCCGGCGCTGACCCGGGCGAGCCCGCCGGCCGGCAGTTCGAGCATCTCGGGCGGCTCGCCGAGGGCCATGGTGATCGTGCCTTCGAGTACGACGAACACCTCCTCCTGAGCACCCTCTCGGTGGCGCCGGCCGCGCGCCCCGGGCGGGTACCGCCAGACCGTCGCGCGCGAGCTCTCGAGGCCGAGCGCCTCGGTCAGGCTGGCGGCCGTCCGGGGCGCGTCGTCCGGCCGGTACGGCCGCTCCTGGAACTCGAGCTCGTCCAAGTGGAGGTTGTGGTACGCCATAGCCGGGATCGTACCGCGTGCTCGGGGTCGGTCAGGGCCGGACCCTTGCCGCGGTCTCAGGTCGAAGTGTCGCCGCAGTTCGGGCGGGTGCGATGAGTTTTCCCGCATCGCGCCGTCCTACGATCAGCGAGCAACCCTGTACGAGAGGACAGTCTCAATGGCCGAGGCACTGAGCGGCGGTACGACCCAGGTGGCGTCCGGTCGATGTCAGCCCGTATCATGAGCTTCGTGCACGATTCGCCGCTCACGCTGAGGTCCGGGGGCAACGAGTTGGAGGGCAGACTCGAGCAGCACCGGGGCGAGCTGACGGGCTACTGCTACCGGATGCTCGGGTCGCCGTTCGAGGCAGAGGACGCCGTCCAGGAGACGCTGATCCGCGCCTGGCGGGGCATCGATCGCTTCGAGGGCCGGGCGGCGCTGCGCTCCTGGCTCTACCGGATCGCCACCAACGTCTGCCTCGACATGCTGAACGGCAGGGAGCGCCGCGCGCAACCGATGGATCTCGGGCCGGCGCAGAGCCCGGATCCGTCAAACCTGAACACGCTTCCCGAGACGACGTGGATCCAGCCGATCCCCGACGGGCTGGTTGCCCACGACGGGGATCCCGCCGACATCGCCGTCGCCCGGGACACGATCCGGCTCGCATTCGTCGCCGCGCTCCAGCACCTGCCGTCCCGCCAGCGGGCCGTGCTGATCCTGTGCGAGGTGCTGCGCTGGAAGGCGGCCGAGGTTGCGGAGCTGCTCGACACCAGCGTGGCCTCGGTCAACAGCGCGCTGCAGCGCGCCCGGGCGACGCTCGCGGCCGGCGACGTCAGCGCAGCTGATCCTGTGCCGCCGCTCGACGCGGCCGACCGCGCGCTGCTGGGACGCTACGTGGAGGCATTCGAGCGCTACGACATCGACGCGTTGACCTCGCTGATCCAGGAGGACGCGCGCCAGTCGATGCCGCCGTTCGACATGTGGCTGCGCGGTCGCGACGACATCTTGGAGTGGTGGTTCGGGCCGGGCATCGGCTGTCGCGGGTCGCGGGTGATCCCGGTGGTGCAGGCCAACGGTTCGCCCGCCTTCGGCCAGTACAAGCCGAGTCCCACCGGCGAGGGCTACGACCCGTGGGCGCTGCAGGTGCTCGAGCTGTCAGCCGGCCGGATCGTCGAGTTCACGTTCTTCCTCGACACCGCCGCCCTGTTCCCGCTGTTCGGGCTGCCCGCTCGGCTCGACGCGTAACACCTCGCGAAGACCGACAAAGGCCAGCAACTCCTGCAGCTCCCCGGAGGCGTGGCTGAGCCGGATCTCCATGCCACACCGGTGCGCGACGAGCTGCAGCCTCGCGAGGGCGTGCACCGTGTCTGCGTCGGCGGCGAGCGCGCCCACGTCGCAGACGATCGTGCCAGGACGTGACGCGGTCATCTGGTACAAAGGACGGTTCGACTGCACCAAACTCATCGCCCGGTGACCGATGAGTTCCGCGGCCGGGAGTGGTCTACCGTGTCGAGTCCGACCGAGAGGAGATGAGCACCCACATGACCCTGGACGACCGCACCCGCTGGTACGCGCTGATAGTGCTCTGCCTCGGCACCCTGATGATCGTCCTCGACAGCACGATCGTGAACGTGGCTCTGCCGTCGATCAGGGCCGACCTGGGTTTCTCACAAACCTCGCTGGCGTGGGTCGTGAACGCCTATCTGCTCACGTTCGGTGGGTTTCTGCTGTTGGGAGGGCGACTCGGAGACCTGTTCGGTCAGCGAAGGTTGTTCCTGGCCGGTATCACGCTGTTCACCGTCGCCTCGCTCGGCTGCGGGCTCGCCGGCTCGCAGGGGTTCCTGGTCACCGCGCGTGCCGTCCAGGGGGTGGGCGGCGCGATCGCCTCGGCCGTCTCGCTGTCACTGATGATGAACCTTTTCACCAAACCGGCCGAGCGAGCCAAGGCGATGGGCGTGTTCGGTTTCGTGGCCTCGGGAGGCGGTTCGATCGGCGTCCTGCTCGGCGGCATCCTCACCAACTCACTCGACTGGCACTGGATCTTCCTCGTCAACCTCCCGATCGGCGTCGCCGTGGTGGCGTTGTCGCTGAGGCTGCTGCCCGCCAGCTCCGGCCGCTCCGGCCAGGGCCGCTTGGACGTGGCTGGAGCCGTCACCGTCACTGCCTCCCTGATGCTTGCCGTGTACGCGATCGTCAACGGGAACCAGGCGGGATGGACCTCCGGCCGGACACTCGGTCTGCTGGCGGCGGCGGGGTGCCTGCTGGGGATCTTCCTTACGATCGAGTCGCGCGTCGGCTCGCCGCTGATGCCGCTCGGGCTCTTCCGGCTGCGCAACGTCGCGACGGCGAACCTCGTCAGCATGCTGTGGGCCGCGGCCATGTTCGCCTGGTTCTTCCTGTCCGCGCTGTACCTCCAGCTCGTGCTCGGCTACAGCCCGCTCCAGGTCGGGCTTGCCTTCCTGCCGGCCAACCTGATCATGGGTGGGCTGTCCGTCGGAGTCTCGGCGCGGCTCGTCATGCGGTACGGCATCAAGCGGCCGCTGGCCACGGGCCTTCTGGTCGCGGCCGTCGGGCTGGCATTGTTCGCCCGCGCGCCGGCCGGCGGCAGCTTCGTGCTGGATGTGCTGCCCAGCATGTGTCTTTTGGGATTCGGCGCCGGCATCGCCTTCAATCCGGTGCTGCTGGCCGCCATGAGCGACGTGTCACCGGAGGAGTCGGGGCTGGCCTCGGGCATCGTCAACACGGCGTTCATGATGGGCGGCGCGCTGGGGCTGGCCGTGCTGGCCAGCCTGGCCGCTTCACGTACGGACAGCCTGCGGGCCTCCGGGCACTCGCAGCTCGCCGCACTGGTCGGCGGCTACCACGTCGCCTTCCTCGCCGGCGCCGTGTTCGCGGTGACCGCGGCGGCGATCGGTGCGACCATGCTTCGCACCGGCCAGCAGCCGGCCGCCGAGGCCGAGGTGGCGATCGGCGCCCCGGCCGGTGCGGAGGCCGGCTCGAGCTGAGAAGCCGAGCGTGACGGATTGCGGTAGTGTCGGGCGCCACATGGACGTCGGAATGACTTCTGGGTGGAGGCGAACGGATCGGCGCACGATGGTGGTGGTCGCGATTCTGCTCGCCCTGGCGGTGTTGGCGTGGGTCGCGGCCACTCGTCAGATGCGTGGGATGTCGATGGGTGACCGGTTCGATCCGGGGGCCTTTGCGGTCTTCATCGCGTTGTGGGTGGTGATGATGGCGGCCATGATGTTCCCGTCGGTGTGGCCGGCGGTCGGTCTGCACGGCTCGATGATGCGTCACCGTGCTGGAAGGGGAGCCCCACTGGTGGGCGGCTCGTCGGCTTTTGTGGGCGGTTACCTGCTGGCCTGGACGGCGTTCGGGATCGCGTCGTTCGGCGTCCTTGTGTTGGCGTCGCGGGCGCTGGCCGGGGTCTCGGACGCGTCCATCGCGCGACTGCTGGTCATACCGGTTGCGCTGGCCGGCGCCGTGTACCAGTTCACGCCGTTGAAGCAGGCGTGTCTGCACCACTGCCGAGGCCCGTTGGATCTGTTCATGCGGCACTGGCGGGATGGCCGGCGCGGGGCGCTGACCATGGGCGCTCGCCATGGCAGCTATTGCGTCGGGTGCTGCTGGCTCCTGATGGGGCTGATGTTGGCGGTCGGGCTGATGAGCGTCGTGTGGATGGCGATCGTGGCCGGCGCGATCACGCTCGAGAAACTCGTCCCGGGCCCCGATCGGCTCGTTCGCGCCGTCGTCGCTGCAGGCTTTCTGCTGGTCGCGGCGATCGCACTTGTGGATCCCGGCCTTCTACCCGGGTTCAGCACCAGCCCGGCTCCGATGAGCAAGGGCATGTAGGTTCACCGATCCGAGGAGGAACATGATGGCGTGGCACCTCGAGGGGACGTACGTCGAAAACTGCAACTGCGCGGTCATGTGCCCGTGCGGCGCCAGCGCGTTTGCGCTGCCGGCAACCAACGAGCGCTGCAACGTGCTGCTCGCGTTCCACATCGACGCCGGCGAGATCGACGGGGTGGACGTGGCAGGGCTGGCCCTCGCGTTGCTCGCGGACACTCCCGGCCAGATGATGGAGGGCAACTGGCGGGTCGGCGTGTTGATGGACGCGAACGCATCCGAGCAGCAGGCGCAACTCCTGGGCGGCGTTTTCAGCGGGCAGATGGGTGGGCCGATGGAGGGCTTTGCGCCACTGATCGGCGAGATGCTCGGCATCGAGGCCGCGCCCTTCGAGTGGTCCGAGAACGGCAACCACCACCGGGTGAAGATCGGCGACCTGGTGGAGCTCGAAACCGAGGACTTCCTTGCCGAGGGCGCGACCGAGCCGCTGCACGTGACGGGGACGCCCCACCCCGTCAACTCGACCCTCGCCCTCGGCCATGCCACGTCCTCCCGCATCAGCGCGTTCGGGATCGACGTCGACGGCCAGGGCCGCAATGCCCACTCGGCGCCATTCTCCTGGGCTGCGTGAGGTTCGCAAAACGGAGTGCTCAACCGAGCAGAGGAACAACGGGAGCGACGGGACTCGAACCCGCGACCTCCGGCGTGACAGGCCACTTCGAGACTCACGACGGTTGGCGACGATGGACTCGTTGTCGCTCTACCCATGCGGTGTTTCGGGTCTTTCGCGAGTCGCCTCCCGATGTCGAGCGAAGCCGTGTTCAGACGTTTGCTGCCCGTTTGCTGCCCGGCCTCGACGGCCGTGCGACAGTAGCGCATCAGCCGCTCGCGGCCGTTTCGTGCTGCTCAATCTTCAACGAGCTGGAGCTTGCGCTTCAGGTTGTTGCCGCGGTTCCACTCGCGGATCGAAGATCCAGCCGTCATTGGTCAGTGCTTGCTCCGTCAGAATCGCAGGCCCAGTGCGCGGCGCGGATGCTCTTCCCGATGGCGCAGCTCGCACGAGCCGAACGGTCATCGGCGCCGGGACTTGGTGCACACCTCCGTCCGGTCACACTACGGCTAGCACCGTACGTCCACCGCCCTCGCGGTGGCGCTCGAGTAGGACGTATCCGTTGTCGAGCCGCTCGGGTAGGCGCAGCCCGAACAGTTCCGGGGCGGAGCGCAGATCATGTTCGTCAATCGATTCGGCTCCACGCGAAAGCAGGAGCATGTGCGTGATCCACCTTCCGGCCCGTGGCGAGACGACCAAGCGCTCAGCGCGGTGGCTGAGTGAGCTTCCCGGATCGCCGGTCAGCAACTCGAATGCGCGCAAGGTCTTAATTGCCCGCTGTACGGCGTTGTGGACAGTGCGCCGATCACCCCACGAGGAGCGAATGCGCGCCCTGACGTCAGGGGTCGTCACTTGCTCTTCCAGCGCTAGGACACGTCCGACGGTCGCGCAGACGTCACCGAAGAATGGATATGCGGCGAGCAGCGCCCCGAGATGCACTGCGCGAAGGTCCTCCTCGTTGGCAAGCGCATCCCTGGCCCAGTAGACCGCCGGCGCCGACCCTTGGCGCGGGCTCGCCCATGTCCGCATAAGCGCTGTGACCGTCTTCACGCGAGCCGCTGTCCCGAGGCCGCCGTCGGCGAGTGCGACGTGCAGGCGGCTCCGCACCTCATCGAGGTCTCCCGTCTCGCGCGCGATCCGCAGCGCGGCGTCAAGCCAGGCGGGCTCGAGCGGCCGGTCGAGAACGGGGCCACGTCCGGTCATGTCAACCTCGCAAGCGGCACAAAGACCTCCTCGAAGCTGAGCCCGCCGTGGGTGACCCGCAGTCCGTGACGCTGGAACCCTTCGCGCCGTGGAGCAAAGAGGACGTGTACGTCGGGCGGCAGACGTGGGGGTGTCCACGCGATCCCGAGGTTCGCAGAAGCATCGCGCATTGCCAGGGAGCGGTAGAGCCGGAGCCTTGTTCCCTGTCGCTCCACCCTGAGACCCTCTGGTGGCGCGCCGCCGGCGGTCGCGACGACGTTGCCGTGGTCGGCGGTCAGCCACGTTTCATACCCGTGCTCGTCGGCCTGGGCCAGCAGGCCTGTCAAGTAGCCCTGCTGGCACCACGCAGTCACGCCCGCAGAGAGCTGGGCGTCACCGAGCAGCTCGCTTCCGTGCATGAGCATGTCGATCGCGGACACGATCACGGCGACGGCCCGGTAGGCGGACGAGAGGGGGACGATGTCTTCTCGGCGGCCGTCAACGCGGTAATAGCGCACCTCTTCGTTGGGGACGCCGTGTCCACTCCAGAAGTCATGCCAATGTTGCTTTTCCTTGGCGGTTGTGTGAAACGACGATGCGAAGTCATCGGGAGTCGTTCCGGCGAGCAGGGCTTGACGCGAGACGGTCGTCTCGGAGGGAAGCATGGACAAGCAGGCGTGCTGCTGGAGCGGACTGATGCCGGTCTTGTCGAGGAGGATCTCCCACTGCGCGAAGCCGACGCCGTCGAGGACGACGAGCAGCACCCGCGCTCCGTCGGCGACGCGGCGGCCGAGGAACGGCGCGACTTTATGCACAGTCACGGGCGGAATAGCGGCGCTCTGGAGCAGGGACCCATACTGCGCCCTCAGCCACGGAGCGAAGACGTCGTCCAGGTCGACGGCTTGCTCATGGACGTCTCTTAGAAGTGTTTCCGGAGCGGCAGGATCAAGCGACAGCAGCCCTCGGATCGTCCCCATCCACACTGCCACCGCGCTCCAGTCCGACAGCCCGGAAGGGATGCCCGAAACGGGAGGCTCGCCGAGCAGCGCCGTGGCACGACTTACAACGTCGATGTCGGCAGCTGCCAACTGCGCCCAACCAGGTGCGGACGGAGCCATGTTCGTCACCCGCGGCAGCACACCAGCCGTAACGAGCCCGAGCAATGCGGGACCCGCGTCGCGCAGCACTGGATCCTCGTGCTCGCCCGAGAGCCACGACGTCCAACGCTCGGTCGCGGTTGAGCGTTCGGGCGGCTGCCTCGCCAGGTCGCGAGCCAGTGGCATGGTGACTGTCTCATGAACGAGTCCCCACACCGCGTCGGAGAGAGTCGCGCGAGCTCGCAACGCAGCGATGGCGGCAAGCTCGCCACTCTCCGACCCCACGGGAAACCCAACGCCGAACAACCTCTCGAGGAGTAGGCGCGTTGCTTGTCCGCGCTGGGCGGCATCGACCAGAATGTCTGCTCCGGGCTCGGTCAGGAGGCTGCTGAACAACGCACGCCAGGGCGGCGGAACTGGCCAGCCGATGACTACTGTTGTCGACGATCGTGCAATGTCGTACGGGAGCTCTCGGTTACCCGCGTCACCGGTGACATGCAAGATCAGGCGCCCGTCACCCCATGTTCGGTGACGACCAACCGCTTCCCATGACCGTCGCAGCGACCACCAGTCGGCTGCCGCGACGGTCTCTGCCACCACGCTGAGGCGCTCCGCCGGCAGAAGCTCATGAGGGTCAACAACGAGAGCGACCGGCGTGGATGTCGCCTGGCGCACTTCGGAGACTTGGGCTTCGAGCCAGCCGGTCACGAAGTTACCCGGACGAGAAGCCGCAGCGTGAGCACCGGGACACTCGCCGATCCGAGCGTCTCCCAGGCGCGATAGCCGTGGTCGCGACCGAGACCAAGGAGCTCGTCGAACTCCACCGGCTCAGGTGGTCCCGAAGTCTCGCCCGCGCCCTCGATGGCGAGCGCGCTCCAGCAGCGGTCAGCGATGTCCGGGCGGACAAGCCCGCCTCCGTCGGGACTGAAGACGGCGAAGCACGTTCGGCGGTGCTCATTGTCGGCCACCTCGAAACAGCCCCACCATCCGGACGCCCCTGAATCGGGAAGCAGAGGAACAGGCTCTCCCGGTGCCACCTCGGGCAACTCGCGCAACGCATCCAGCGCGCCTCGAAGCACATCGCTGCCGAGCATCCGCGCTCGTGCCTCCGACGCACGACGCACGGAGTCGCGGATGTCCGCGTCAGACCGCACGACTTGCTTGATTGCCTGCGGCGCTATCAGTTCGAGCGTCGGGGCTTGCGAGACCACCTCGTCGCGCGCCGCGGCCGTCACGTCGTCCGCGGAGCGCTCAAGAGCATCGGGCTCGAGGATCGCATCAACGTACAAGCGCTCTGTCCGTGTGCTTAGGCTCTCGAGGACGTCGCCCCGCTTGTCACTTCCGAGCTCGACGAGGATCGTCGCCAACTTGCGCTCAAGCACCTCGAGTACACGAAGGTCGATCGAGTTCTCACGAACTAGGTTGTAGGCCTTCACTGGGAGTGGCTGCCCAATCCGATCAACGCGACCAATGCGCTGCTCGATCTTCGTGGGCGTCCACGGCAGATCCCAGTTGACGACGACGTGGGCGAACTGCAGGTTGATCCCCTCGCCGCCGGCATCTGTCGAGACGAGCACGCGGGAGCGCTCCCGAAACGCGTCCTGCGCGAGTGCTCGTTCGGCAAGCGAGTTCCCACCGTTGATCGCGACGGCAGAGATGCCTGCGCCCGCCAGCGCATTCAAGAGCATCTCCTGCGTGGGCAGGAACTCCGTAAAGAGAAGCACCTTCACGTCGGGGTCGCTCTCGCTCGTCTCAAGTTGGCCAAGCAGATCGAAGAGATGACTCACCTTCGCATCGAGACCGCTCGACGCGGCACGTCGAGCGCGCTGCAGCAGCTCTTGGACTTGAAGGCGCTCGTTCACCCACCCGTGCCCGCGCATCTCGGCCATCCGCTCGAACTGTTCTTCGCCGGTCAGTTCTTCCCAGTCCCCGGTGAATGCGCCCAGCTCGAGTTGCTCAGGCGCCGCCTCAAGCGCCGCGGCTCGCTTCTCAAGCGCCGCGAGGATCGCCGCGGTGCTCGACGAGACGAGACGCTGCATGAGGAGCACGAGGAAGCCGACCGCCGGACGCTTCTCTCGGAGGGCACGCCCATACCCCTCACGTACGTATTCGGTTACGGCGTCGTAGAGGTCACGCTCGACCGTCCGATCGCCGTACCGAACGACCTCCATGGTTGTGGTACGCGGCATGAACAGCGGACGACCAGCTCTGTCGATCGCCGTACGCTTCTCCGTGCGAGCGACAAGCTCCTGGACCCTGTCCCGCGTGAGTGGAGCACCGCCGAAAAACTGCTCATCGAGCAGGCCGACGAAGCGCCGAAATCCGTCGGACTTCCCGGAGTGCGGCGTCGCCGACAGCAGAAGGATGTTCCGGACCGTCGCCGACAGTTCGCGGGCGAGGCGGTGGCGCGCTACCTCGTCGCTCGAGCCCGCCACGTGGTGCGCCTCGTCGAAGATCACGAGATCCCAGCCCGCCGCGACGATTGCCTCTACCCGACGCTGGTTGTACGCATCGACCTGCTCCAGGCTCCAACCCGCTCTCGCGCGGATCGGCTTTACCGCGTCCAGGGAGCACACGACCTGCGGAAACGCGCGCCAGGGATCGACGCCGGCATCGACCGGCATTCCTTCCGGGCCAACGCGGACAAACTCCTCTTCAAACCGGTCGGCGAACTCCGCCACCCACTGAAGCTGCACGCTCTTCGGCGCGACAACCAGCACCCGCGAGGCACGTCCTCGCGCCTTGAGCTCGGTATAGATGGCTGCTGCGGTGATCGTCTTGCCCAGCCCAACCTCGTCGCACAGCGCTAGTCGGACCGGATCTAGCTTGAGTGCCCTGGTCAGGGTCGCAGCCTGGTGAGGTAACAGCTCGACGCCGGAAGACGCCGCCGCAACCGCAGCCCCCGCGGCCGCAGCTGCAATCGCGCGGCACGCAGACGCTCTCCAGATCACCTCGTCTCGTTCCCAGCGGCGGCCGGCGAGGGGTGTCACGTCGACTTCGTCGAGTCGGATCAACGAGCCGCTTGCGACGTCGATCGCGTCGATCAAGCGTTGACCCCACAGCTCTGTGCGCGTCAGAACACGCAACGAGCGGCGCCCGGCAGGCCACCAGACGTGCTCGTCCGAGGTCACCGCGCGCCGCGGTGGAGCCGTTCAGCGTTACGGAAGTAATGCATCAATGCGGTGTCGTCGTTGAAAGCCTCCATTGGGATGCGCTGGCCGACCTTGATAATCGTCTCGAAGTCCCGGTCGCGGTAAGCCCGCTTGAAGCCGGCCTTGACGGCCTCTGAACGGAACTGCTCAAGCGGCCCCGTACCAACGACGTACCCATCAAAGACCCGGAGCAGGTCCGCCTCGCGAAGCTGTTCCAGATGCTCCGCCTTCTTCGGGTCGGGAACGACGTATCGCCCCTCGGTGTCGGTCACGAAATTCTGGTCCAGAAGCTCCTTGAGGTCCGGCAACTCGTCCCAGCCGGCAGTGCCCTTCTGGACCTCCTGGAAGAACGCCGGCTGGATGCCAGCGAAGGCGAGAGCGTTGCCTCGGAGGAACTGACGCAGCCAAGCCACTGCAGAACTCTCGCCAGTAATGAAGAGCTCGGCCTGTTCGGGGTCCATTCCAGCCGCTCGCAGCTTCTCGTACTCCTCCGCCTGGGCCGGAAGGAAGTACATCCCGTCGCGGAGCGGTAGACGTTGGTCAAGCCCCGCGTAGAGCTCCGCCACCGTCATTGGCACGACGATCCCCTGCGCGACGTGGAACGCCACCATCCGGTCGTACAAGCGGTCAGCCTGTCGCTCGCGCACGATCCGCGGAACCCCTTCAAGGAGATCGCGCAGCGGCAAGTGAGAGAGATGTTCGCGAACGAATGCCCATACGCTGTCCTCGCTACCGCCGGAGAGTCGGACGCGCTCGGCCACATCCGCGTGAGGTTTGTACGCGGAGATGATCAGATCGCGCTTAACAGCGTTTTTCGCAGTTACCTGCCGGAACGAATGCTGTTCCTTGTCGAGCACGCGTGTGTCGGCCACCACAAATCCCGCCGACGCAAGCGCCTGCTGAATCGCACTCCACACCGCGTTCGACGAGTTCGAGAACTCCACCGTCATCCAACGTCCAGGCTTCAGCACGCGATGGAACTCGCGGAAGCAAGCCTCGATCAGCGCGCTGTACTCGAAGAGACCTTTGCCCTGCTGTTCGTGAGTGACTGCTTCTTCGCCCGTTGACGTCAGCACTCCATGCCAATTCTCGATCACCAACGCGAGGTCGGCGTACGGGATGTTCGCCCCGAACGGCGGGTCAACGAAGACGTAATCGATCGAGCTGTCCGGGATGTCAAGCACCGTCGACGACCCAGTTGAGATCCGAACGTGATCGCCGCTGTTCCTAAGGGACGTCCAGAGTTTGACGAGCGACGAGCGCTTTCCCGTTGACGGACGCGAGCCTTCGAGGTTGTAGCGAGGGCTTGGCTCCGCGTGAAGCGACCCAACGTAGTAGACGCCATTGAGGTTACGGTTGACCTGGGAGAAGTGGGTAGCGCTGTATCGATTCATCCATGACAAACCCCAACAACCCTGCTCAACCCAAAAGCGCAATACACGCCGAGTCGCCACGACCTGAGATGTTCCTGCCAAGCGCCAGAGAGCCGTTAGGGCGGTCAGGGCGCGATCGCCCCAGAGGTGGTCTATGCGAGTGAACCCCTTTGGCGCAAGCCGCGAACCGTGCCCCATCGTCTCAATGGGAAGCGCCGTCGCCGGAAATCCGACGACGGCTGCAGCTGCGACTCGGTCGAGCACATCCCGATCCGCCTGATCGAAGGACTTGCTACCCTTATCGCGACCACTTCGCCAATGGATTTCAACGGGCTCGTACTCGACGCGCTCAATCGTGTCGCCCGCGAGCGTCCGGATCGTTGCGAATCTCCGTTCTAGCGATGCCTTCTTAACCTCGGCACCACACGACGTGCAGTTGAACTCCTCACGCACACCGCCAGAGTCGTGGTTGAACGCCGCCTCGAAGAATACGATGCGAGAGCCGCAGTGGGGGCACGTCATCACCTCCGACCAAACGGTGTAATCAATCCGCGCCGTCCTTCCGTCCTCGAGCTTCGTCTCGTACATCCATCCGTAGTCATCATCGAACCGGTCAAGCATGTCTTTCGATGCGCGGTCGAAGGCGTCGACATCGACCGGGACGTTCAAACCAGCGGCAATGAAGGTGGCGCTTGGGCCGAGGTCCTGAAGCACGGCGCGGCGGATTCCCCACTGCACGTTGCCCATTTCGAGTTCGATCGTCGTCCGCAGATCGACGTCGGCGCGACCGCACATCTGCGCTGCCACGCCTGTCATCCCCGTACCGCAAAAGCCGTCCAGCACAATGTCACCGGGCTTCGTGTAGTGGAGGATGAGGCGCATGATGGCCTCGTGCGGCACCTTCGTCGGGTAACCGTGCGCCTTGTAGACGAGCGACGTCTTCCCCGCCTGGCTGTCGGCCGCAAAGGGGCCTGGATCAGGCCTGTCGACGTCCGTACTCTGGTGCTGCTCGACCCACTCGCGCAGGTATGGATTCGGGCACGCGGTGTGGGCCGGCGGCGCAGACATCTCGATGATCGCGTCGTCGGTGCCACTCGGGCACCCGGGAACATCACGTAGTTGAGGAAGACGCGCGCGCAGATCGTCGGAGAGATCGGGTGCGGCGACGCGCTCGTCACCGAGGTCGAGGCGCTCGGTCACGGCTACTGCTCCGGAGCGGCTGGGAGCACGCGGATCTTGCTTGGGTCCACATCGCCTCGAAGCTTCGAGGCGAACGCGTGGAAGCGTTCCTCAAAGGACGACAAGGGCACTGGGCTGTTGTCCGGGAAGAGCGCCGAGTACACGTCTTCTGCGGAGACGTTCCGGACCGTGAATCCGCGCAGCACCTCCTGGAGCCCGGTCACGAGCGGCTTCGGCACTGGTGAGGGCAGCTCGCCGCTCGAGGCGAAGGCTTCAAGCTCGGCACGCCCGGACTTCACGAGCTCGATGCCCTGTGCGATCTCAGGCGGCTTGATGCTGTCGTGCAGGGCGGCGGACCAGTTCGAGCGCAGCTTGCGCAGCTCCTCGTCAAGCTCTTCGACTTGGGCTTTTGCGGTCGGGCCGGTTGACGGCCGCGGAAGATAGCCGCAGTGGGGGCAGCGGACGGTCTCGGCGAGTGAATCAGACGTGAACTCGAGGCACGTGCCGATCCCCGCGAGATGCTGCTGCATCACGCCGAATGTCCCCGACGGCAACAGCTCGAGACTGGCGAGCGCCGCGAGGTCCTTGAAGGTGCCGCCCTCGAGAATCGCCTTCTTGTGCTTCTCGCCGTTGGAGTCAAGACGGTCACGCTGATGTGCGTGCTCCGCCTCTTCGCGGTAGCGGGCTTTCAGCTGCTCGGCCTTGCTCTTTGTAACGGAGACGGCCGCCGGATCCACCTTGTCTCCGGCGAACAGTTCGAGCACTTCTGAGCGCAGTTCCGATGCCTCGTCCAGGAAGGGGTCGACCTGGTCGAACGCGGCCTGCGCATCGGTGACGTACTGGAGCGCGGAGAGATGGTTACGAGCCCTGACGATTCCCTCGGTCCGTTCAAGCTCCTGCTTTCCGCGGTGTGCCGCCTCGAGCTCCGCAGGCCCGATTGCCAGTTTGTTCATCTTCCCGACCGAGTCGCGGCCCTTGAGGTCCTCGAGAACCTTGCGCAAATCTGCGAGTCGGAGGCGACGGTCCTGCTGGTGGTCGATCGCGTGGGCGCCCCAAACGAGCACGCCGTCGCTCACTTGCTGCTCGGCGTCGAGCACGCGATTCAGGTAGGTCTGGGTCTTGTCCAGGATCTGCTGAACCACTGGTTCGGTCGCGCCAGAGTCGGGGACGGCGCCAGGGGCGATGTCGAGCAGAGCCGCGGCGTCGCGTAGTGCGACGATAGGAAGCGCCTTCGGAGGGGCAACGTGTGTCAGCTGCACGAGCTCCTCGCGCGACATCTTCGTCAACCGGTCGAGCCCGACAGCGTCGACTTGCCCAGCCGGGTAGCCGAGTTCCAGCCGTCCAGCATGGCAGAGTGCTGCGGCGACAACGACGAGCCATGACGGCTCGAGGTGCCATGGCGCCCACGTGAGTACGCCGGGGTCCCGTTCGGTCAGCAACTCCGAACGGTTGACGGCCTTGTCCCCCGACTTTTCAAGCGCGGTGAGGAGTGCCTTCGCGAACTCGCCGTCGGCGACGATCTGCCCGTTCATGTCCGCCAGCCCTAGAGAAGTGAGTACCTTGGTCCCGAGAGCTGTCGCGCGGCGTGTAGCAATCTGTGAGATCGCGGCCTGCACCGTTCCGTCGAAGCTTTGCTTCGTGATCTCTGCGGAAAACGCGGGATAGCCGGGATAGCGCTCATCGAAGTGTGGTTCGAGCGCACGGGCTGCGATCGCATCGATCTGCGCCTTCACTGATGTCTTTGCACCCGGGATCTGCTGGAGCCAGGTACCGAGGGGCTTCGCCTCGCCTCGGTAGGTCACCGTCATCGCGTTCGCCATGTTCTGCCGAAGCCAAACGACCATCGTCTGCAATGCCTGCTGGCGTTTCTGCTCGTAGACGAGCCGATGCTGCTCAGTGGAACTGGCCGTCAACGCGTCCGCACCGGCGTACCGGCGTAGCGCGGCAGTGAAGTCATCGTCTGGCGCCTCAAGCCTCACAAAGGTCTCGTCAGCCAACTCCTGGTCGGCGAACGCAGGTTCCTCGTAGGGCTGGAGGAAATAGATGTAAAAGTCGCGCGGCGGCTGCGCCGTAGAGCGCTCGTTCGGCGCTCCCATGAACAAGTACCCGAGCCGCGTCACGTTCTTGGCCTTCCACGGAAGCTCGTACGACCAGATGCGGTAGCTAGCGACATATGGTGTGTCGCGCTGCTCGAGAACCTCCTCCAGCGCGCGAAAGTAGGCGTCGTCTAGGCGCTGGTCGTCGAGCGAGTCGGCGCGCTCCTGGATGAGCTGGTCGTAGTCGATGTCCTTCCGGACATCGAGGAAGAGTTGGCCGTTGTCGTCGTTGCGGGAAAGGAACTGACCCGAGACGGCTTTCACAATCTCTGCCACAACCGACTCAAGCGTCGTACCAATGAAACCCGCGTCAAGTTCCGGCACTCCTTCGGGAATGAGACATAGGTCGTCGCGCAATTCGTCGACGGTCAAGCCGATCGGGACGTCGATATCCTCAGTCGTCAGGCGGTGAACCGCGAGCGCGTCCACAATGCGCAGCGCGGCTGGCACGTCCTCCTTCTGCGGCAGCGCGCTCTCGAGCTTGGACCGCAGTACGTGGGTGCGGTCGAGCACCAGCGCGACGTCGGGTATCGATCGGTTCGAAGGGTCGTTGTCGAGTTCAGACCGATAGGCGTCGTAGCAGATGAGACCGGGAGCTTCCGTCGGAACGTCGCTCTTTAGGAGCTCGGCCATGGCATGTGACAGCGTCGACAGAACGCGGCGCTTTTCCACGAGCGTCACCCTCTCGAACGTCCGCAGGTACGACGGATGCACCGGGTAGAGCGCGACGAACTCCTCGAGCCGCTCGGACATCCCGTCGAACGCCGGCGTGAAGCGCTCAAGGTGCTCGCGGATCAGCGCCTTCTGCGCGGCCTCCTTGCGGAGGAGCCGTTCCTGGACGACGTAGGCGACATCCTCACGCGAGATACGGACCTGCTCGAACCGGTCGCGGACGCGCCGGATAGCGTCTGACGCGGACGCGAAACGCGGGTTGTCGAAGAGCGCCTCCTGGATGCCGGCGATGAAGCGGAAGCGAGTCGTCCGACTGATTTCGCCGATCTCACGCAAGAACGCGAGGTCGACGATCAATTCGGCGTCCCGACGCGAGCGCAGGTAGTCCAGAAGCTCGTCGAGCACGAACAGCAGTCCGCGGTCGGGCTCGACCTTCTCAAAAGCGGCCATCATGTCCACGAGCGAGTCCTTGGTGTTGCTTACCTCCTCAAGCGGGGGGAAGGTGAAGTCCACACCTAGGCGCTTGAGCCCGCTCTCAAGTTCTCCACAGACGATGTCTCGCAGCCCCATCTTGGTCGCGCCGATCTCCGCGCGCATCACCTGGAAGCTCCCGGCGACATCGTCGATCGCCTTGCGCACGTCCTCATCACGCAGCTCGGCGGCGAGTTCGGCGTGCTCGAGCACCGCTGAAATAGTTGCCATGAGGTGGGTTTTGCCCGTGCCGTAGTTGGCTACCACGAGCACGCCTTTGGTGTCGACCGAGCCGTCGAGCCGGAGATGCGGGAGGAGTTGCTCGACCAACATTCGTC
Source organism: Gaiellales bacterium (assembly GCA_038230835.1). Classification (GTDB taxonomy): domain Bacteria; phylum Actinomycetota; class Thermoleophilia; order Gaiellales; family JAICJC01; genus DASUHT01. Next base: position 98,319 of record JBBRMM010000003.1, on the reverse strand, counting down.
GCATCTGCGGCGAGATCACGAACGTCGACACGTCGCGTCGAGCCAAATCCTCGCTGTCGGCCTCAGTCAGCACTTTGACGCTGTCGATCGGCTCGAAGGCGATCAGCTCGTCGTACTTCAACTCAGCCACCTCTCGATCTCAAAGCACGGTTCATCGGGAAACGAACGGGACACTGGCCGCAAGATGATCACATCCTCGACGGGACGGTCGTAGTGATCCTCTCGTTGCGGCTCTGAGAACCGTGCCCGACCGGCCGCAAGACTTCCCGGCCAGAGGGCGAGGCGCGGGTTCGAAATTCGGGCCAGGCGCCGCAGCAGCATCAACGGATCGACTGCGAGCTCCGAAGCGAAAAGAACTTCGATGTCAACGAGGAGGGGATCGGGCCGCAGGAGCGCCTCGATCGCTTGGCTCGACGGCGGTTCGGTCAACGATGTGAGCCGTGCGCCCACCGAGCACCGTGTCGTGCCCAACATCTGTTCCCACTCGTCGATCACCTCGTTGGCGCTGGCTCGACCGTCGATAAGGACGAAGCGTCCGGGCGAGGCGGACAACTCCGCCGCCAGAGAGTCCGTGATCATCGCCGCAAACCATCGCGGTTGAAGTCGCGAGGAGCACCGTAAAGCTGACGCATGAATCGGAGCCTAGCCGGGACAGTCAACCGACCCGCCACCCTCGTGGGCACAGACACTTCCTTGGCAGGCAGCCGTCCCCCGGCCAACCTCTCACGTTGGTTAGCCTCGATTCTGCGTGAGGGTGGGGTGGCGTCGTCCGGTGGGAGAAGAAGAATGACCCCCTGAGCGGGGAGACGGGCTGTATGGGCAGCCGCGAGGCCCGCGTCAGGAGGTCACCCGGATGGTGAAGCATAGGAAGCGGCGTCGGACGTTGCGGTTGGTGGCTGACGATGATCGGTTGGTGTCCCACGCGGGCCTGGTGGTGGTGGATGAGGTGGCGCAGCGGCTGGGCCTGGAGCGGGAGTTGACCGAGGCGGTGGGATTGGCGTATCGCTCGCAGCCGCCGGGTCGGACGCTGGTGCGTTTGGCGCAGATGTTGATTGCTGGTGGCGACTGCGTGATGCATCTGCGTGGGTTGCGTGACCAGCCAGCCCTGTTTGCAGACGCGACCGCGCACGACTCGACCGCGTGGCGGCTATTGGCTGAGCGGCTGGTGGGCGCGCCGCTGGCAGGGCTGACGGCGGGGCGGGCGGCCACGCGTGCGCGGGCCTGGCAGGCGGGTCTGCGACCCGAGACGGTCACGATCGACATCGACGTGCATCTGGTGACCAGCCACACAGACGAGAAGGAGGCGGCGTTTGCGACCTATAAGCAGGGGTTCGGGTTTCACCCGTTGGTCGCCTACTTGGCGGAGACGGGCGAGGCGCTGGCCGGGATCCTGCGGCCCGGTTGCGCCTCGGCGCTGGACGCCGAAGACCAGTTGGAGGTGGTTGACCTGGCGCTTGAGCAGTTGCCTGCAAGCGTCTCGCCTCAAGACGTGGTGGTGCGCGCCGACACCGCGGGCTACGCCAAAGACGTGGTCTGGGGGTTGTGCCAGCGAGGCGTGCGGTTCGTGGTCGGGGCGAGGCTGCACGGCCCGGTCCGCGACGCCATCATGGCGGTCGCAGACGATGCCTGGCGGCCGATCACGGAGGTGGATGGCAGCCCTCGTGAGGGCGCCTGGCTGGCTGAGGCGAGCTGGCCGGCCCACCCCGGCTGGCCGGCGCATCTGCGCCTGATCGTGCGTCGCGAGCGGCCCCACCCCGGTGCGCAACTGTCCTTCTCCGACGCCGACGGGCACCGCTACCTGGCCTGCATCACCAACGATCAGGTGGCGGACGCGGCCATGATCGAGCGGGCACACCGCCACCACGCGATCGTCGAGGATCGCATCCGCGAAGCGCGCCAGCTGGGCCTCAAAAACCTGCCCTTCGGCGGCTTCATGGCCAATCACACGTGGCTGCAAGTCGTGCTCTTGGCGCAGGATCTGATCGCCTGGACACACGGCCTCGCGCGCCCCACCGAAAGCGTGTGGACAGAGCCACAAACACTCCGTTTCACGCTCATCGCCGTCGCCGGGCGGATCACCCACCACGGCCGTCAACACACCCTCCACCTACCCCGCACATGGCCGTGGACAACCCACCTACTCGACGCCTACCAGCGCGCCAAACAGATCACGGTCGCGATGCCCATGTAACTCCCACCTCACCGGCAACCGGCGAGCGGTGATCACGCCCCGTACGCCAGCCGCAGCATGCAAGAAAACCAGACCATCACGCGAACACCGGCACCTGGCCACCAACCCGCATACGCCACCACTGTCACAACCCCACCGACACCACCTCAACCATCCCCACGCAGAATCGAGGTTAGCGGAAGCGGTTAGCGAAGCGACGGTCATTTCTCCACGGTGTGCTTCATCCCGAACGTGCGCGCTGGTCTCGCCGCCAGCGCCAGACTCAAGGCTGCGCGTAGCCATCAGCCGAGTGACCGTCGATACTCCTCCTGATGCAGCTGCACGACGGCCAACTTCTTCTCTCTCCGTCCGACCTCTCGAACTACCTCGCGTGTCCGCACCTGACCACGCTCGAACTGGAGACCGCGCACAGAAGACGGACGAAGCCGCACATCCGCGAGGCGCTCGCGCAGCTTGTCGCCGACAAGGGCGACCTGCACGAGAAGCGGTACCTCGAGGAGCTCCGGGCCAATGGCCGCGCGATCGCCGAGGTCGAGCTACCGGAACACCCCGCCGCCTTCGACGAGGCTCATGCGACCACCATCGCCGCGATGTGTGCAGGCGCAGACGTCATCTACCAGGCGACTTTCCCACGTGCCGGCTGGCGCGGACGCGCCGACTTCCTCGTCCGGATCGACGAGCCCTCGGACCTCGGAGGCTGGAGTTACGAGCCCTACGATACGAAGCTCGCGCGCAGCGCCAAACCGGCCGCGGTGCTCCAGCTGGCGTGGTACGCAGGTGAGATCGCCGCGATTCAAGGGCGGTTGCCGGAGTGCCTGCACGTTGTGCTCGGCACGGCTGAAGTCGAGACGTACAGACCGGCAGACGTCGAAGCCTACCTTCGTATCGCGCAGCGGCGCCTACGCGCCCACGTTGAGGACACACCGGAGACGTACCCGTGGCCGTGCGAGCACTGCTCACGCTGCGACTTCGTGCCCGTTTGTCGCGACCGCTGGGTGGCCGACGATCACTTGACGCGGGTTGCATCGATCCGGCGTGATCAGATCGGCAAGCTCGCGACCGTCGATATCACGACGCTGACGGCCCTCGGTGAGGCTCCGGCCGGGCTCGCGGTGCGTCGCCTCGCTCCGGCGATGGTGGAGAAGCTGTGCGATCAGTCTGCCCTCCAGCTCCACCGCTACCGCACCGACGAGCTCACGCACCGGCTGCTCGTGCCCGAGGAGCGGCGCGGACTCGGGCTTCTCCCGGCTCCCTCGCCTGGCGACCTGTTCTTCGACATGGAGGGCGATCCGTTCTACGACCCGGCCGAGGGCCTCGAGTTCCTGTTCGGGGTGCTCTGCCGCGACCCAGGCGGCACGACAACGTACCGGCCTTTCTGGGCCCATGACCGCGATGGGGAACTCCGCGCGTTCGAAGAGTTCGTCGATCTCGTCGGGGAACGGAGACAGGCGTTTTCCGACATGCACGTCTACCACTACGCGACCTACGAGCCCTCGACCCTCGCTCGCCTGATGGGCACGCACGCCACGCGTGAGGAGGAGATCGACGAGTTCCTTCGCGGCGAGATCTTCGTCGACCTTCTCCAGGTCGTCCGCCAAGGGATCCGCGCCGGCGTCGACTCCTACTCGCTCAAGGACGTCGAGAAGCTCTTCTTCACGCGGCGCGCTGAGGTCAGCTCGGGCAACGAGGCGGTGATCGAGTTCGAACGCTGGCTCGACGACAAGGACGCCGCGCGCCTTGACGCGATCGCCGCCTACAACGAGGAGGACTGCCTGGCCACGCTCGAGCTGCGTGGCTGGCTGCTCTCTCGGCTGCCCGAGGCCGAGCGCGAGCACGGTGTCCCGATCCCGTTTCTGCCGCCGCCTGAGGGGCGACCCGAGGCCGAGCACGACGAGGCGCCGGCCGAGACCGCGCGCCTCCGGGACGCTCTCCTGGCGGACGCGAGCGATGGCGACGGCCGGGAGCTTGCCGCACGCTTGCTCGAGTACCACCGCCGAGAGGCTCGCCCGGGTTGGTGGTGGTATTTCCGCCGGCTGCGCATGACCGATGAGGAGCTCGCGGACGACGGCGAGGCGATCGGCTCTCTCGAGCACGACGGTGCGGAGCCTGTCGATCTCTCGATTGCGAATCCCCGTGCGAAGTCACTCGAGTGGACGTTCACCTTCCCGCCGCAGCAGCACCAGTTCGACGAGGGCGACGGGGGTGAGGATCCTCGTGAGGAAGGGACCGGCTGGACCGTGTCTACGATCGACAACGCGACCGGCGTTGTCCGGTTGCGGCGTAGCAAGGAGATGCGCGATGCGCCACTGCCGACATCACTCGTGCCTGGCGGGCCGATCGGCACGAAGGCGCAGCAGGCGGCGCTCCGCCGGCTCGCCAGCTCGCTTCTCGCCGGCGACGGCCGGTACATGCACCTCGAGCGGCTGCTCCGCTGCGAGCTTCCGCTTTGCGGCGCGCTCATGCAGTGCCGCGAGCTTGCCGACCAGCGCGACGTGCTTGATCGGCTCGAGGACTCGTACCTCGTCGTCCAGGGGCCGCCCGGGTCGGGCAAGACTTACCGCGGCGCTCGGCTGATCACGCACCTGCTCGCACAGGGGAGGAAGGTCGGGATCACGGCTCAGAGCCACAGGGTGATCCACAACCTGCTCGCCGAGGTGGAGCGCGCGGCCGCCGAGGAGGGCCTCGACTTCAAGGGGGTCAAGCGCGGCGATCACTTCGAGAGCGCACACGTCAAGACAAGTGCGTCGATCGCGGCCTTACTCGACCCGGACGTGACGCTCGTCGCCGGCACGGCGTGGCTGTTTGCCCGCGAGGAGCTCGACGGGGAGTTCGACACGCTCGTCGTCGACGAGGCGGGCCAGTTCAGCCTCGCCGACGCCCTCGCCTGCGGGACGTCGGCCAAGCGGCTCGTCCTGCTCGGCGACCCGCTACAGCTCGGGCAGGTGACGCAGGGCGTCCACCCGTACGGCTCGAGGGCAAGCGTGCTCGAACACGTCTTGGGCGACCACGAGACGATCCCGGAGAACATGGGCGTCTTCCTCGAAGAGACCCGGCGCATGCACCCAACGGTCTGCCGGTTTATCTCGCAAGCGTTCTACGAGGGCCGGCTTGGTTCGATTCCCGCGTGTGCCGAACGCACGACCTCCGACGGAGTCGGCGTGCGCTGGTTCGATGTCTCCCATGAGGGAAACCGCGTCGCCTCAGAGGAGGAAGCAGTCGCGATCGCGACGGAGATCGAACGGCTCGTCGGCCACACATTTCGCGACCGCCAGGGGGAGCGCCCGCTCCGCCACGCAGACGTGATGGTCGTTGCACCGTACAACGCGCAGGTGCGTCTGCTCCGCGAGCGGCTCCCGCGCAGCGTCGAGGTGGGAACAGTCGACAAGTTCCAGGGACGTGAAGCCGCAGTCGTCTTCTACTCGATGGCGTCGTCGAGCGGCGAGGACGTTCCGCGTGGGCTCGACTTCCTGATGTCGCGCAACCGGCTGAACGTCGCCGTCTCGCGGGCGCAGTGCCTCGCATACGTGGCCTGCTCGCCGCGGCTCCTCGAGGTCGACTGCCGCACCGTCGAGCATCTGAAGCTCGCGAACGCCCTCTGTCGCTTTGTCGAGCTCGCCGAAGCGAGCGCGTGATCCCATCGCCGCCCCAGTTGATCTGAGTTAATGTTGGCGGATGCGTGTCGATGCGCAGACCGAGCTCGTGATCGCCGCCGACATTGCTGAGCGGCTTCGTATCTCCCGTGCCCGCGTCTCGGTTCTCGCGAATCGCTCTGACTTCCCTCGACCGGTCGGACGCCTCGGCCGGTCGGAGGTGTGGCGCTGGACGAGCGTGGAGCGCTGGGCGCGCGACACGGGCCGACTGAATCCGGCGGAGTAGTTCGAGACACACAGCCACCGAAGGTGACGCCGCCGAGGGCGGCGGTTTCCCACGGCCCGAGGGGTTAACTCGGATTCACAGCGAGAGGAGACGCATGAGGTACCGGATCGATCAAGAGCATTTGTCGGAGTTCCTGATCCAGCAGGTGCGGCTCGTCGAGTGTCTGCCCGTGGAGGCGGCAGAGGCGGCGGCCGAGGGCTACGGAGATGGTCTCGATGACGCCGAGCGCGAGGCGGTCTGGCTCGCGGCTGGGATCGCGACATTCATTGGCCAGGCAATCGCCGAGGAGCCGGAGCGGTTCATCGTCGCGGCGGGCAATCGCGCCGCCGCATAGCGAAGGGAGAAGCAGACATGACGACAATGGAGACACCGAGCTACCGCATCAAGGACGCCCGATCACCGCTCTGGTTCGGCGGGCGGCCGTCCGGATGGGGCGAAGTTGTGCGAGCCCTGCGCCCCGAGGAGGGGTGCTCGGCAGCGGCGATGATTGATGCCGCCGACCTTGCTTGGACTGTCGAGCAATATCCGCTCGAAGCAGTGCTCGGCGACCACGACGACGACGGGCCGCGCCGCGTGCCGGTGCCGCGCGTCGTCGCAAACCTGCGCAGCGACACAGGGACGGTACTTGGTGTCGTCGGCAAGGGCTACGAGCCGCTGCAGAACCGGGCCGCGTTCGCGTTCTGCGACGCGATCACCGACAGCGGCGAGGCGCACTGGCTCGGCGCGGGTGAGACGCGCGGCGGCGCCCGCGTGCACGCGCTGATGCAACTCGACCGCGAGATCCGCATCGGGGACGCGGAGGGGGAAGACGTACTGCCGCTGCTCTGCTTCCGCAACGGCCACGACGGCGGCCTCGCCGTGACGATCAGCGTCGCCCCATTCCGGCTCGCGTGCCTCAACGGGATGATGCTCCCGCTCGATGGCGCCGCCCGCGTGTGGAAGGCCCGCCACACCGCCAACCTCGACGCACGGCTCATCGACGCCCGCCGCACGCTCGGGATCGCCTGGCGCTACTACGACGAGCTGGAGCAGATCGGCGGACGCCTGCTCCGCGAGCCGATCAGCGGCGCCGAATTCGAGCGCTTCCTCGCCGCCCTCGTTCCCATGCCCGAGCCGCGCCACGATCCGACCAGCGGCGGCCGCGCCGTCCGTAACGCCGAGCGCGTCCGCGAGGCGATCGCGACCGCCTACACGGCAACCCCCGATCTCGCGAATATCACTGGTACGCGCTGGGGCGCATTGCAGGGAGTGGCCGCCTACGTCGACCACACACAGCCGACACGCGAGACAGCGAGCCGCAGCCACCGCGAAGCGCGCTTCGAGCGCGCCACCGAGCCGGCCGCGCTGAAGGATCGCGCGCTCGTGCTCCTAACCGAAGGAGGAACGCTCTCATGACCACCAGCCTGAGCATGATCCCGCTCGCCAAGATCCGCCCGAGCGACTGCAACCCGCGCACGGTCTTCGACGACGAACGCATGGCCGAGCTGATCGACTCCGTGAAGCGTTACGGGATCATCACCCCGCTGACGCTGTCCCACGACGGCGACGGCCGCTATGCGATCATCGCCGGGGAGCGCCGCTACCGGGCGGCAAAGGCCGCAAAGCTCCGCGAGGTGCCCGCACAGATCCGTGAGGCAGACGGCGCAACGCTCACGCTCGCGGTCGCGGAGAACGTGATCCGCGCAGACCTCAGCCCCATGGAGGAGGCTCGCGCCTACCGCCGCCTCGCCGACGAGCACGGCGATGCGGCGAAGGTGGCGAAGCTCGTCGGCAAGAGCGAGCGCTTGATCTCGGACCGGCTCGACCTGCTCCGCCTCCCCGACGAGACGGCGCAGCTGATCGCGGCCCGTCGGGTGCCGCTCGCCTGCGCGCCCGTGCTCCTCCGGATAGCCGAGCGCGAGCCGCTCCTCGCAGACCTGGCCGCCCTCTGGCTGAGCGAGCGCCCGCACGATGCCGCAGCGTTCCCCACCGCCCCCGGTGAGGTACTCGACGACGTGCTGCGCGCCGAGTGGGCCGACAACGGCCAGCCGCTGCACCCGGTCGCCTACAGCGTCGGCGGCTTCCGCGGCCCGGTCACCCCGCCCGCAGACGACAGGCTCGCGGCCGTGCTCGCGAAGTTCGGCGACCACGCGCAAACGATCGAGAACGCCTACCGAGCACTGCCCGCGATCCCGCAAACGTCCGAGCACGACTGGCAGGCCAGCCAGACCGAAGAGCGCCGGGAGCGGGACTGCTTCGCGCTCGTAGACGATGACGCCGACGCCGCGCGCGCGTTCGGGTGCCTGCTCGAACTTCCGGGCCACAGCGGACGCGAGCACCGCTACGTCACCGATCCCGGCTGGCTCGCGGATCGGCTCGTGCAGAGGATCGCCGCCCACACGGCAGCGGAGGCCGAGCGCAGGGAGCAGCGCGACTCCCGCGGCCCCTCGGCATCGCAGGACGATGGCGCCAAGGAGGAGCGCCGCCGCGAGCGCGAGCGGCAGCACGAGGCGCGCGTTTCGGCCCGGTCGCGCAACCTCGACCTCGGCGCAGCCCTCGCCCGTTGGCAGCCGAAGCTCGACACGGACGCGATCAAGCTCCTCGGGCAGATCGTGCTCGAGCACCACGGACGCGCGGCCGCCTGGGCGCACCGGCTCTGCGTCGACCAGTCGGCCACGACAAACAAGCAAGGCAGGGAGACCGTCCGCTACCCACGCGGCGCCGACGCCGAGCGGGAGCACCACGCCGGGGCCCTCGCCGCCCTCCGGCGCACCCGCACGCCCGAGGACGCGCTCGCGGTCGTATTGCGCCTCCTCGTCGCACAACGGCTGGCCGACACGGACGGGCTGCCGAACGCCGACCGGCAAGGCATCTACGAGCCCGAGTTGCTCGCAACCTCCGAGCTCCTCGGCAAGCTCGCCCGTCGCGTCGCACCCGCCAGCGTCCGCAGGCACCTAGCTGAGCAGCAGACCAGCGACCCACGCGAAGGCACCGAGGAGGCACTCGACGAGGCAGCCTGAACAGCAACCGTCCGCCTTATCTACTACCCTCGGTAGGTAGTGAGACACAGATGCACTCGACCCATAAATGGGTCGAGATGCGCTATAGTCACACTCGTGCTGAGCGTCGCGAAACTCACGCCGGGGCAGGAGGGCTACTACGAGCGCTCGGTTGCGGCGGGGCTCGACGACTACTACGCGGGCCGCGGTGAGTCACCCGGCGTCTGGGCAGGTCGCGGCGCTCGTGAGCTCGAGCTCGAAGGGCTCGTGCAGGAGGGTGAGCTCGGGCGGCTGATCCGCGGCCGCCACCCGCACACCGATGCCGAGCTGCGCATGCACCGACGGGCACGGCAGATCACGATCGAGCGGATCAACCCGCTGACAGACGAGCGCGTCGTCGAGACGAAGAAGCTCGCGCCCGTCGCCGGCTTCGACCTCGTCTTCAGCGTCCCGAAGAGCGTCAGCCTCTTGCATGCGCTCGGCGACGAGGAAACCCGCCGAGCCGTCAACGAGGCGCACACGAGCGCCTGGCAGGCGGCCCTCGCCTATCTCGAGGACGAAGCATGCGTGATCCGGCGTGAGGCGCAAGGGAGGCGTCGCGAGCATGCCGTCGGATTCGTCGCCGCCGCGTACCAGCACCGCACGAGCCGCGCCCAGGACCCGCACCTGCACACGCACGTGATTGTGGCCAACATGGCGCAGTCACCGGCCGACCAGGAGTGGCGAGCGCTCGACGGGGAGGCGATCCTGCGCACCTACCGGCTCGCTGCCGGCTACCTCTACCAGGCCCATCTGCGGAACGAGCTCACGCGCGCGGTTGGGGTCGAGTGGGAGACGCCGCAGAAGGGCCTGGCGGATCTTCGGCATGTTCCGCGCGGCGTGATCCGCGAGTTCTCGACGCGGAGAATCCAGGTCGAGGAGCAACTCGCCCGCCGCGGCGATGGCGGTTTCTACGCTGCACAGCTCGCGGCGGTCGAGACACGAGAGCGCAAGGAGCAGATCGACCTCGTGGGGCTGCGTGAGGACTGGCGAGCGCGGGCAGCCGAACATGGCCTCGGGACGCGCGAGCTGCGTGCGCTGCTCGGGCGCGTCCGGCACCGTCAGCCCGACGCCGACGAGCTGCTTCGGATCGCCCGGCGCCTGCTCGGGCCACAGGGGCTGACCGAAAAGCGGACGGCATTCTCCGATCCCGACGTCGTCGTGGCGTGGTCGGAAGCCCACACGGCCGGTGCGTCCGCCGACCGAGTGCGCCAGCTTGCCGCACGGCTCACACAGACCGACGGTGTCGAGCATGTCGGTGAGGCGCCGTCACCGGGCCGTCCGACCCGCTACTCGACGGCCGAGCTGATCGCGGTCGAGCGAGCGGCGCTCGCACTCGTCGCGCGTGGCCGGGACGCCAAAGCACCATCAATCAGCGAGCGGCGTGTCGCCGAGATCGAGCGCGCCGACCGCTTGGAGCTGTCGGACGAGCAGGAGACGATGGTGCGCGAGGTTGCGACGAGCGAGGGCCGGGTCGTCTGCGTCGTCGGCATCGCGGGCGCCGGCAAGACCACCGCCACCCATGCCGTTGCACAGGTCTTCGCTCACGAGGGCGTCCCCGTGATCGGCGTTGCGCCGTCTGGCGTCGCGGCCGAGAAGCTCCAGGATGAGACCGGCATCGCTTCCGTCACGCTCCATCGACTGCTCGAGGACACGCGCCACGAGGGAGGGTTGCCTCACTCGAGCGTGCTCATCGTCGACGAGGCCGGCATGGCCGAGACACGCGTCCTCGCCCGAGTGCTCGAACTCGCCGAACAGGCACAGGCCAAGGTCATCTTGATCGGCGATCCGCACCAGCTGCCTGCCGTCGGCGCAGGCGGGCTCTTCGCGGGCATCGTCGAGCGCGAGGGCGCTGTTGTCCTCCAGGAGAACCGCCGCCAGCGCGACGAGGTCGAGCGTTACGCGCTCGCCCGCATCCGGGCCGGCGTCGGTCGCGACTACCTGGCCTACGCCGAGAAGCGTGAACGGCTGCTCGTCTCCGAGAGCCCCGTGACGACGCGAACGCGCCTGCTCGCCGACTGGTGGGAGCACGCCCATGACGACCTGGGCGGCAACGTCATGCTCGCGCTCCGCCGCCGTGACGTCTCCGACCTCAACCAGCTCGCTCATTCGCTGATGGAGAGGGATGGGCGGCTCGGCAAGGAGCGGCTCACCATCTCGGACAGCGAGTTCGCCGCCGGCGACCGCGTCGTCTGCCTGCGCAACTCGGACGTACTCGGCGTCAAGAACGGCACCTGCGGCACGGTGGAGCGCGTCGACCACGACCGGCGGGCACTCGTCGTTGCGACCGACCGCGGCCCCACCGTCGAGCTCAGCCGCCGCTACCTGGAGGCCGGCAATGTTCGCCACGCGTACGCCCTCACAGGTCACGCCGCGCAGGGTCTCACCGTCGAGCGCGCCTTCGTCCTCGGAGCCGGCGAGGCACGGCTGCAGGAATGGGGATACGTCGCACTGTCCCGCGCGCGAACGGAGACACGCCTCTACGTCACCGGCAACCCGCGCGAGCAGGAGAGCCACTTCCACGACCTCGACGACCGCGACCCGCTCAGCCGCTTCGGCCGCGCGCTCGAGGAGTCCGCGGTCGAGCGGCTCGCAGTCGACCAGCGCCCGCTCCCGTCCGGCCCGAGGCACGCGGCGCGACCGGAGATCGAGCGCTCGGCGCCGAACGTGGATGACCAGTTGCACCTGCGGCTTCTCGAGCAGAAGCGCCGCGCACTTGTGAAGACGCGCGAAGTCGCTGAGCGGAGACTAGAGATGGCCGAACGCGAACTCGCGCACCGTAGCCCGGTTCGGCGCCGCCGTCGCGACGAGGTCCGCACCGAGATAGGGCTTCAGCGGTATGCGATCGATCTGGCTGATGAACGGCTTGCCGAGACCACAGCTCTCCTCGAACAGGCGAAGTTCAAGACGCGTAGAGCAGATCGCACGCCTGAGCGGCTTGCGGAGCGAGTACCGATTGAGATCGTGCGGAGCCCGTGGGCGAGGGAGACGCGTGAACTCGGCATCGAGAGATAAGGGCGGCCGCCAGATGCTCAGTAGCCTCCCGTATGCTCGGCCAGCGCGCCCCGCACCGGAAGTGTCCAGTTGGCGAGGGAGCCAGCGCCGTGCGGCCCGACTCAACCAGCTCTGCCAGATCGAGCCACCCGCCGCTGGGCGCCACCGGGCACAGACACTCGGAATCGACATTCCTCGCCCGCCGGTCGGATCCGGGCGGTCATCCGCGGTACCTGGCAAGCTTCCATCGTGAGTTGCCGTAGACTCCCACAATGCCGGATCGGCTCTGATGGCACGTTCTGATCTTCTCGTTGACCTCGTCGAAGCCGAACGACGCAACGACAGAGACCGATTTCGCGTGCTCGTAGAGGCGATCATCGCCGAGGAGCGGGCTAAACAACACCATCTCGTCGCCGACAGGCTCTCCGAGCTAATCACGACCGTCGGTTCTGCCGGGATGTTGGAACGCGATGGCGCTGCATCTCGTGTGACGGACCTGGTCCACGAGATTGTCCCTACGCGCCGCCTCAGTACGCTCCAGCTCGCGCCGGCCGTGGCCACCGCCGCCGCCGAACTCATCGAGGAGCACCACCGGATCGAACTGCTCCGCAGCCACAATCTTGTGCCGAGAAACCGCGTGCTCCTTGAAGGTCCTCCGGGAAACGGTAAGACGAGCCTCGCCGAGGCCATCGCTACGGAGACCATGCTGCCGTTTTATGTGGTGCGATACGAGGGCGTCGTCTCGAGCTTCTTAGGGGAGACGACTGCCCGGTTGGATCAAGCTTTCGAGTTCGCGAGGACCCGTCGCTGTGTCCTGTTCTTTGACGAGTTTGACACACTGGCCAAGGAACGATCGGATGTACACGAGACGGGTGAGATAAAGCGTGTGGTCTCTACGCTGTTGTTGCAGATCGATCGGTTGCCAGCACACGTGATCGTCGTTTGCGCAACGAATCACGCGGAGCTCCTTGATCGAGCCGCCTGGCGGCGGTTTCAGATTCGACTCACGCTGAAGCCTCCGACGCGGGTGGAGGCAACTCGGTTTCTGGAGATCCTGACTTCTCGGCTTGGAGCTTTGGGACTTACACCAAGAACCCTCGCCGATCGCCTACGGGGGGCAAGCTACTCAGAACTGGAACAGTTCGCCCTCGATGTCCGGCGACGTTACGTTCTTGCACTTCCAGAAGGCGATCTGAAAGCGATCGTCCGCGGCTGCATTGAGCAATGGCGACTCCAAGCGGGTTAGCGGAACGGCGGGAGATCCTCGCGCTCGGGACGCCAGCGGCTGGGGCGATACCAGCAGCGCGTACCTCCTTTCGTCCGCTGAAGCGTCCAGGGGCGCGCGCACAGGGGGCGCGCCTCACACCGCAGTTTGGATCGCTCCAGGATGCCCTCAGTGAGCAACGGGCTGAGCTGGTCGCGTCGGCAGTAACGAGCGATCCCGAACTCGTCGCCGTATTCGATCTCGCAGGGAACGAAGAGGGCTTCATGCGAGCTGCAGCGAAAGTGCCGGGCCTAGAGTTTCTCGTGGAAAGCCAAGAGGACTACGTCGATCCCGATGACGATTTCTACTACGAAGCCACCGGTGAGATTGCAGACGATGGCGTCCCTTGTTCCTTGTACATGGTTATGTCGGACGCCCGAGCAGTCACGGAGCTGGTGCGCCTCTTCGGTTTGTGGCAGGACGATCAATCCATCACATTCGAAAGGGGCTTGAATCCCCTGAAGAATGTTTTTGGGCTCCTTCGGTCCGTACGAAAGTGGGGTCCCGAGGATCGCGTTCGCGAAACAGGCCTCCTTGAAGCTTGGCAGGAGGACGTCGAGATGATCGGCGCGCGGGGGTACGCGCGAGTCGAGATCGAACTTTGGTACCGGGATGACGAGGCTCGTCGGCGCGCCGCAGAGCAAGACGTCGTGAAGATCATCAGCGACGCCAGCGGTACCTTCGTCAGCAGCTCATCCTTTGCCGAGATCGCCTTCCATAGCGTGCTCGCGGATATCCCTTACAACACGGTTGAACAGGTTCTCCGGCGTGGCACAGATGCGATTGAGCTCTTGCAGGCCGAGTCGGTCATGTTCGTCAGTGCGCATCGGCCGATGGCTATTCCCGTACTGGAACCAGTCAAGCTCGCGGCGGTCCCTGTCGTGGATAGTCCTTCCACCGGGTTGCCGCGGATCGCCCTGCTGGACGGTCTGCCGCTCGAAAACCACGATGCCCTTCGCGGTCGTGTTCTCATTGACGATCCTGACGACCGCGGTTCGAAATATGCGCCAAGCCAGCAGAGTCACGGCACGGCGATGGCATCCCTAATCATTCATGGAGATCTCTCGGATCCAGGCACTCCCCTGGCGCACCCGATCTACGTCTACCCGATCCTGGAGCCTCATACGTTCTTCACGGACCACGAAACCGTGCCCACGGACGAATCTTTGGTTGACGTGGTGCATAGAGCGTTTCGACGTGTGTTCGAGGGCGGGGCAGCCGCAGTCGCACCGAGCGTGCGGGTTTTCAATCTTTCGATAGGTGATCCTGGCCGGCAGTTCGTCCGCCGAATGAGCCCTCTCGCGAGGCTCGTTGACTGGCTCAGCCACCATTACAACGTAATTGTTGTCGTCAGCGGAGGAAACACATCGGCGAGACCCGTCATTGCGGCGGGTGTGTTGGGGGACATCGACGCTGTGCGCCGGGCCGCCGCCGTCTCGATGTTCGACCAGGCGCGAACACGGCGTTTGCTCTCGCCTGCCGAAGCTGTCAATGCCATCACAGTCGGAGCGCTGCACGAGGATCGGGCCGACCCGCCGTCGAGCGACGGCGTGATCGATCTAATTCCTGATGGATTGGTTGCGGCCTATAGTCCGGTCGGCTTTGGATACCGCCGATCGGTGAAGCCGGAGGTGCTACTCCCGGGCGGCCGAGAGTTTTTCATCAATCCCCCTCAGACTGGCGAACCGGAGATTGCCTACGACCCTGCTATCGCACCAGCCGTAGGGCCTGGGCTTCGCACGGCTTCGCCAGGGATGGCGGGCAGCCTCAACTCCACCTCATTCTCGTGTGGGACAAGCAACGCCGCAGCGCTGGCGACCCGAGCGCTGGGCCATATCCTCGAAGAGTTGGAAACCCTTGAGCCGGACGATGGCGCCTTCGAATTCCCGGATCCCCAGTATCACCCGGTTCTCGCGAAAGCGCTCCTCGTTCACGCGGCGCGATGGGGCGAGCTTCAGCCGTCATTCAGAGCGCTGCTCAACCTCGATCCGGTCCAGGCCCGACGGAAGCTGACGCAGATCCTGGGCTACGGCCGTGTACATATCGATCGCGTGGCATCGGCCAGTCCAATACGCGCTGTCGTCATCGGAGCGGCCTCGATATCGAAGGACGTTCGTCACACACACGTCTTCCCATTGCCGCCGTCGCTTGCAGCAAAAGCGGAATGGCGTCGTCTTACCGTGACTCTCGCGTGGCTAACGCCCGTGAACCCTCGGTCCCAAAAGTACAGAATGGCACGGCTTTCTGTGACACCACCGCGAGCGGAGGTCGGCGTCAACCCGATTGAGGCCGACCGCCATGCGCTCGCAAAGGGGACAGTTCAGCACCACGTGCTCGAAGGCAGGGCGGCCGTCGGCTTCACTCGTGGCGACGCGCTAGAGATCAACGTCGATTGTCGCGTGGACGCCGGCCGCCTCGCAATGCCGGTGCGATACGCGATAGTCGCGTCGCTAGAGATGGGAGCCTCGGTTGGCGTCGATATCCACGACGAGATCCGAACGGAGCTTAGAGTCCTCGTTCGCGAGCGGACGCGCGAACGGATCACATTGGTTCCGTATGCGTTTGTCCCGAAAGGACATCTAACACTGCCCGCCGCCGTCGCGCGTGCCGTCTCCGGGATACGCGCATCCGCAGCCGGCGTCGTCGGTAGGCCCACCCTCGCATCTACATCTAGCCGGCCAGGCGCCGCAGCCTTCGATCCTTAAACCATGGTCGAAGCGCGATCCGTGCCGGCGCCACGTGCCCGTAGACCAGGAGCCCACTGCCGGGCTGCATCTCTCGGAGTACGTTGGCCGGCGCAAGGCTCCGGTACCCGATCGACTCGGTCTTCGAGCGACGACCTTCGCCATCGCTGGTAGATGAGACCTGGGGCACTTCCTGGTCCCCGAGGAGTCGGGCAACGTAGTCGATGGTTTGAGCGTCCGCGATCCCTGACAGGATCACTTTGGCTCGGTGGTTGGAGACGATCGTCGGTGCCCGGTCGCGGCCGTACACCGCGTTGATCTGGGCCATATCCTGGAAGACGGAGACGAGTTGGATTCCCTGGCCGGCTCCGGTTGAGGCGAGCGTCGCGAGCTCGCGGAGCGGCGCGATGTTGGCGCACTCGTCGAGTACCAGCAGCAGGGGCGGGTCGATCGGGCCGCCGATCTCCGTCGACCGCTCGTAGGCGCGCGCAACGATCTCCTGAATCACCGTCGCGAAGAGCGGCTGAAGGCGCCGCTGCTCGTGGGCGGGCGCGCAGAGGTATAGCGTGTGCGAGGCGCCGTCGAGCAGGCGGTCGGCCTGGATCTCGGCGTCGAGCGCCGAGGCGAGCACGCCCGGGTCGGCAAACGCGGTGAGCAAGGTCTCGGCCGTGGTGTAGATGCTGGAACGGGTGCGTTCGTCCCGCAGAGTAGATGCCGTGAACGCCGCCATCGCGGCCGGATCGCCAGCCAGTTCGAGGCCCCATCTGACCTGCTCCTCCTCCTGGGTGTCGACCCAGCGCACGATGTCCGCCATCGTCTGCTCCGAGTGCGCGGCGGCGAACAAGAGCGGAGCCAAGAGCTTCTCCGAAGCTGCGTACCAGAACTGGGCGTTCTCCATGCCCGCGGTTCCTCGCCGCGCGGCATTGACGAGCCACGACGCGGTGCGTTGCGCGCCCTGCCAGGTGTGGCAACCGGCCACCGGCGTCCAGTCGGCCGACGGAATTCCTGTCCCTCCAGTTGGGTCGTACACCCACACGCTGGCTCCCGAGATGGCCGAGCGCGCCGCAAGAGTGTCTCGAAGGAGATCCGTCTTGACGGACGTGGCGACGACCGGCCCCTGCCATTCGAGGATCGCGGGGACGGCGAACCCGGACGTCTTCCCGGTCTGTACTGGGCCAACGACGATCACGGATTGGCGGGGTTCCGCCGCCACGAGATGGCCGTCCACGTGCCCCAACGTCAGCCGACCGGGAAGTGGTTCGTCCACTCGGAGGAGCCGCAGATCGCGCTTCCCCGCCCAGCGAGCGCCTCCAGTCTTGGGGAGGGCCGATCGGGATCGGTGCCGGAGGACAAGAAGCCCCACCCCGGCAAGCGGTATTAGGGTGGTGAGGACCGTCGCGTAGAAGGCTGTTGCCGCAGGAATGAGCCGCCGCTCGGGACGGGGCCACGCCTTCGCCGGATCGGACACGTGGTCGCGGAAGCGGCCGAGCACACGGGCCATTTCCCCGAGAGGCGTTCGAGGCCATGCGCCACCGAAGAGCCGCCCGGCGAGCTCCCCGGTGAGCCACAGCTCCGCGGCGATGGCGACCACGACGACAACCGCGCCAATTGCCAGAACCTCGAGCGGATGCGCCTGCGACCGCGGTGGAGGGAACCGCGGAGCCTTGGCGCTCATCTCGCTGACCCAGCCGACGCGAGCGGGCTCGATCGCGGCATCGGTCGGACCGCCCCGGCGTACGCCGCTGCGTAGGCACCGGCAGTGAAGTTGACGACCTTCACGACGTCGCCGGTGTGTGGAGCCTCGACCATCTTTCCGTCCCCGACGTACAGGCCAACGTGACCCAGCGGTCCGTCCATGTTGAAGAAGACCAGGTCGCCCGGCCTCAGCTGGTCAACATCGGAGATCGACGGTGCGAGGCGTAGGCCCTCGTTCCACTGGTCACCGGTGAAATGCGACAGAGACACACCCGCCTGCGCCCAGGCATACAGCGTCAGCCCGGAGCAGTCGAACCCGCGGACGCGAACTCCCTGGCACCCCGCCGGACCGCAGGTGCCAAGAGTGGGACCGTTCGCGTCGCCGCCGCCCCACGAGTATGGGGTTCCCAGCCACCGAAGCGCGGCGGCAACAGCACGCGATCCGGCTGAGCCGTCGTCCACGAACCCCGCGCATGCCTGAGTGTCTATGGAATCCCCGGTCGAGTGTGCTCCAGGGATGGGGGTCGGCTGTGCTCCGGGGGGCGCGGCGGTGATGCGAACGTCGCCAATCCCGTTGAAGCCCAGGAGGGCTGCGGTCTGCCACCAGAGATCGATCTTCGGATGGGCCGGCCCACCTCGGCCAACATCGAGCTTCTCCGCGATGACCGAGCGGCCGTGGTAGGAGATCCGAAGCAGCGAGCGCGGAGCGAGCCCTCCCAGCGCTCGGTAGTCCCAGGCTGCGGGGTTGGGGCTCTCGGGATTCGTGCTCAGTTCGGCGAAGGCTGCGTGCCCGATCAGGCTGCCGAAGGCACCGTGCCCTGCGCGCGTGCGGTCACTGTCGTTCGGACCGCCGTACGTCGTCGCGAGCACGGTCTGCCCCAGCGTCGGCGTGGGCGTGCCGGTGCAGGCCGACAGGGTGAGTTGGTTCGAGATGGCGCTGCTGGTGGTCACGGCGACCGCGAGCACGAGGATGCAAACGAGGAACGCAGCACTCACGCCAGCGACCACCAGTACCACCCGGATACCCAAGGTCGACTCCTTCGGGGCAAAGCAGTGGATCCCAAGCATAGCAGTGGATCTACAGAGATCAGGTGATCTACAATCTGCTCGATCACTCTTCCGGCGTAGGAGGGAGTGGAAGGTGGCCTCGACATACGGACGGATTCCCGGCGGGCCAGCCGTTACGGCAATCCCCGGCGATCGGCGGTACCGACTTTTCGCCGGCGCCTCAATGGCGTTCGCGGTGATGTACACGGCCGCGAGCATCGCGGGAGCGCCTTCAAGCTGGCTGAGCGTGACCTACTACGTGCCGATGGCCGCCGTGCCGATCGTCGCTTACCTCGCGCACCGCGCGGCCAAGCGCCATCCGGACGTCGCGCAGCAGGCTCAGCTCTGGGGGTGGCTCAAGTACGGCGCGTACCTCTGGGCTGCGGGGTCGTTTCTCTGGCTCGGCTACTACCTGAACGATCCTCACAGCGTGTTTGGCAAGGGCATCAGCTTGGGGCCGTGGGACGCGTTCATCGACGCTGGCTACATCTGCGCGCTCATCGGCGTCGTGAGCACGCTGCGCGACAGCATCCACTTCCGCCTCGCGGTCGCCGACGCCGTCGTCCTCGGCGGCGCCGGGTTCGCGGCCCTCGGTGCCTTCGTGAATCACGGGCTGGAGAACGGCGTTACGCCGGACTCGCTGGTCACGCTGTTCCGACCGTTTCTCGGGATTCTGCTGCTGGTGCTGATAGCTGCAGCGGCCGCGGGAGCTCGCGGCGGGGTGCCCCTATCGACCGCCCTCATCGGTCTGGGGCAGGTCTTCCTCTACACGGGATCATTGGTTTACGCGTACGGAGCGGTGCAAAATCACCACTCCGAGGATCGGTGGAGCGACATGTTCTACGCGACCGGAGCGTGTGTGGCGATTTGCGCAGCGCTGCTTGTCGCGATGCGAGTTGATCGACCGGTCTTCGCACGGTCCACTGGAATCCCCGGCCACCCGGCGGGCTCGAGGATCGCCCTCACCATGGCCCTCGGCGCCGCGGCGGTGAGCGCCGTCGCGATCGGGTACGGCTACAGCGACGGGAGCGGCCCAACCGTCGTGGTCGGCTGCGTCGCCGTGATCGCGATCGTTGCCGGTGGGTGGCTACGCACCCGAAGCACGTATGCGGCTCTCGAGGCAGCCTGCGCGGAGCGTGATGCTGCGCGGCTAAGCGCCTTGAATGAGCGTCAGGCTTTGATCGACCTGCTCGGATTCGTCAACGATGAGGTCGAGGAGCGATTCCGCGACCTGCTCGACGAAGCGGGCTCGACCCTCGCGAATGCGGTCCGAGAGTACCTCGAGGAACAGCAGAGCCGGGATGACAGTGGCATCGAATAGCCGCCCGCCGGGGCGGCGGACTTAACGAAGGGCGGCACGGGCTTGATCGACCCGGCGGCGCAGTTCCTCGAGCTCGCGATTCTGGGCGCGCACGGCGGTGGTTAGTGCCTAGGCGCTGGCAACGAGCCGAGCTGCTAGGTCATCGATGCTCCGTGCAGCGTCGGTCGCAGCCGCGTCCGGTGTGATGGGCGAGGAGCGCCGTCTCAAACCCGAACGTCCGGCGGCATTTCGCGTCTCTGTCGGACGCGGCTTTGCCGAAGACGAGCGGGCTTTTCGAGAAGCGTTGTAGTAGTTGACCCTGACGCCGTTCGCAGAGATGCCGCGCTCCTCACCGACCGCAGCGAATGCCTGCATCTTCTTCATCCCGCCCGCGACCAGTGCATTCACGAGTTCGTAGTCGGCATCGCTCTGCCTCGCGCCATGCAATCCTCCGTCTATCGGTTGCCACGATGATGTTCGGCGCCAACCCTACTGGGCCCCGGGGGAGAACGCCCACGGGGCACCAAGATCAACCATGGTTACCCAGGATGGAGACGTGATCCGCGTCTACCGGCCCGCGTCGAATGAGACCCTCGTGATCGTGTCCTTCGTGGCTCTGGACTATGACGTGCTGAAGGGCGAGTCCGCTCCTGAGCTCACGCTGTTTCGAGTCACCGGCGCACCCGGAGCGGGCCCGAGTCCGAGGTCGTCGCGGATCCAGGCGTGGATCTTCGTTCGAACGGCGCCCCTCTTGGCAAGGTTGACGTCCTTCCGGATCCGCCCAACAAGGTCGGTAGGGAGGGTCGGGGTAGACGGATCCTTCAGGAGGCAGCAGCGGCGGCCGGTGATGAGCATCGAGCCGACCTCCGTCGTCAGGTTGTAGTTCAGGCCCCGCGGCGGCTCCGCGAGGTCTTCGAAGAACGCGATCCCATAGCGGCAGGCCCACATGTAGGCGGCGACGTTCGTCCAGAGGTCATCGTGCAACTGCCTGTCGCTTGCCAAGTGGAACTCAAGCCCGTGATCAGCACAAGCGGCCCGGGCGACGTCGAGCGCATCCTTGACCGGATCCGGCGGAGCGTCCGAGCCCTCCGTGGGGAAGCGGGTCATCCCGAACACGTTCCGGTCGAACTCATGCGCCGCCAGGAACTCTCGGAGGATCGGCACAAGCTCTGGTGGTGCTCCGAACTCCGGCAGGATGACGGGATGCGCTGCGCCGCCGAGCCGGGCACCGGTCTTGGACGCCCCCGCTTGGAGAGCGGCGAGGTCCATCCCGGAGACCAGTGATTCCGAAGATGCGTTCCCCTCCGGCGTGACCCGCCAGAGACCGCGGCTCGTCCCCCGCCGGATGAGCCCCAGATTCTCCAGCCGCTTGAGGTTGTTGTCGATCCTCGTCGGGCCGGGGAGGCGCACCTCGTGAAAGAGTGCGTCCACCGCCTTCGCGGTGAAGTCGCCAGTGTCCGAGCGGGACTCCACGAGACGCGCCAGCGCCAAGGCTGATCGTTCAAGTCCAGGCGCTGCACTCGGACACCGACGGGCTGCGTTGTCACTCGGCCGCCGTCTTCTTCCGCCGCGGCCCGCCAGCGGAGCGGCGTGGTCTACTCCCGACAGCATCCGCTGCCGCCTTCGCGGCCGCACGATCCGGCAGGTTGGCAACGAGCGCCTCGCCCCTGGCCGTGATTTGCTTCAGCCCTCCGGGCGCGGCGGTCAGGTATCCAGCCTTCTTCGTCGCGTTGCTGACGGCGTAGGAGGCGTTGGAGAGGCGGGGCTGGGCGGCCTCCACGTTCAGCTTATTCAGCTCCTTCGTGTTGAAGTGCGGAACGCCCTGAGCGTGGGTCAGGTAGTAGGCCAGGACGGCGATGCGATCCATCTCGGTCGCCGGGGACTTCGCAGCGAGGAACTCCTTGGGGGTGCCGAGCTCAGTGGAGCCGTTAGAGGATCCGGGGTCGCCCCCGGCGAACGGAGTACCCCCGCCTACGCGCGGGCCTCCTGATGCGACCGGCCCTGAAACTCCGAGTGCCCCGGCGATACCGGCGACAGCCGTACGGTCGCGCCGTTCGGCCATGTCGCCCAGCCGCGGGTCAGCGTGTCGCGATCGTGAACGTCAGGGCAGGACGTTCGGTCGGGATGGACTCTGGGTCCAGCCCTCTGCGTGCGAGTAGAGCCGGGAAGTCGCGATCGGTGTACCACTTGTTGAAGGGGTGAAGCGCGATCGTCACGGCGCGGTTGAACGCCGCCGGAGTCGGCCAGTTCACGAAGTGCACCTCGGCGATCGCGAGTCGTCCCCCGGGCCGCACGACCCGGATCATCTCGTCGATCGCGGGATCGACGTCCTCCACAGCGGTCATGCCGTAGGTCGAGATCGCCGCGTCGAACGTGGCGTCTGCGAAGGGGAGCTTCATGGCGTCGCCCTCCACGAGCTCGACGGGCGGTGACGGTGCACGGTCCTTTGCTCCATCGAGCATGGTCGCTGATCGGTCGAGGCCCACGACACGCCCAGTTGGCCCGACGCCGTCCGCGAGATACGGGAGGGTGAGTCCCGTGCCTGTTCCGATGTCGATCACCGATTCGCCGTGCTCGAGGCGGAGCGCCTGGGCAGCTGTTCTGCGAAGCCGCGCTCCACTTCGACCGACTCCCAGCGCAACGATCGGCTCGTAGATGTGGAACCGGCCCCAGATGTCGTAGCCGGGGGCGAGACGGGAGTGAAGCTTCACTACCCGCTCCCCGTCCTTTGAGCGTTTGGCGGCCGTATCGCGCGGGCCAGATCCGCAACTCGGGCATCCTCGGAGTGGGTGACCTCGCGGGCGAGCCGGCTGAGGACGAGTGCCTGAAGCCGGAGGAAGTCCGCAAATGCGACCTCGGTTCCGTATCGCCACGCCTCAACCTGAGTCAATGTGGTTCCAAGTTCCTCCGCCAACCGTTCCGGTCCGCCGAACGCGGAGACAGCCGCCTCAACAAGCGGATCCACGCGACGTGGCCGCTCATCATCCCCGCGTCGCCCGAGGGGCGGCGTCGGCACGGGCTCGGCATCCTGCAGTGTCGCGGTTCGCACTTCGTCGAGCGGGATGTCCAGGTATTCGGCCAAGCGGAACACGTCCGTGATGGGCGGCTTAGCGACTCGTCCTCGCTCCCATCCCTCGATCGTCCCAGCGGGGATGCCGAGCGCATCTCCGATGTGCGCACGGGAGTACCGCTTCCCTTCGCGGCGGTTCTTCAGCAGAAGTCCGAGTGTGGTTGGCGTGTCGACCATGATCGTTCGGGATCCGGGGATCCACGGGAACCCAGGAGAATCATAGCGTCCTATTCAGCGGAATAGCAGACTCGATGATCCTCAGTGCTTGGTTTTCTGTTGATCCACTGCTATCGTGGACATTCTGTAGATCCGCAGAACGACATACGGATGGGAGGGGCGATGGTCGAGCATCGTTTGTTCGAGGACGCCGGGCCTGAGGACGAGGAACGACCCGTCCCTCTGGGGTCCGGCCCCGATCCTGCCGCGGCAATCCTGGCCACCGAACGCGGCGATCCTCCCTTGGCGTCGGTCGATGAGGACTTCTCGTCTGCCACGATGGTCCGTGCCAGGTCCTCAGCGCCCGCTCACGGCCTGCGACGGATGGTCTACCGGATCAGCTGCGGGGCACTCAACCCCGGGCCGAGCGCAACCGAGCTCCGACATCACGACCTCATCGCGCGGGTAAAGGCGCCGGTGGACGGATGCCGGCAGCTCGTAGTCACCAGCCGCAAGGGCGGGGTCGGCAAGACGACGACCTGCGCATTTCTTTCCCACACCCTTGCGGCACATCGGGGTGACCGTGTGATCGCCGTCGACGGCAACCCGGACGCGGGAACGCTGGGGGTGCGTCTGCTCCGCGAGAACGCGGAGACGATCACGACACTCCTTCGCGACCGCGAGCATCTGCGCACGTACGCCGACGTGCGCGCGTATACGAGTCAGGCCCCTTCGCGACTCGAGGTGCTTGCCGCTGATGACGATCCGCGGATCACCGAGGCGCTCGACGAGGACGACTTCCGGACAGTCGTCGACGTTCTAGAGCGGTTCTACAACCTGATCTGTCTCGACACCGGTACGGGTGTACTGGACTCCGCGAACCGGGGGATCCTTCGGCTCGGCGACCAGCTCGTGGTCGTCACCACCCCGGCAGTCGACGCTGGGTGGGCGGTCGCGCGGACGCTCGAGTGGCTCAGCACGAACGGACACGACGAGCTCGTGCAGCGGGCGGTTGTCGTCGTCAATGCCGTCCACCCGCCGGGCGGGAGCGTTGTCGACGTCGACAAGATCGACGGGTTCTTCCGAGCGCGATGCCGGGCCGTCATCCACATACCGTGGGATCCGCATCTGGCCTCTGGAGTCGAGGGCACGCTCGACGAACTCCGGCCAGAGACGCGAGATGCATACCTGAACCTGGCGGCAACTGTCGCCGCCGACTTTCGCCATTCGGCGACCGAACCACGGAGGTAGAAGCGATGTCCGTTCTTGGTCTCTCTGTCGCAGCCGTCAGCGGGACTCCTGACCCAAACGGCTTGCCAGGCCGTGCCGCACTGCAGAAGCTGGCCGACGGCCTGATGTTTTGGGGCCTGATTGCCTGTCTGGTTGGACTGGTCGCGTCGGCTGCGATATGGGCGCTCAGCTCGTACTCGGGCAACTACCAGCATTCCGCGTCGGGCCGGCGCGGCACACTCGGGGCGGCGGGCGGCGCGATCTTGATCGGAGCGGCGCCCGCGATCGTCACCTTCTTCGAGAACGTCGGCCACACGGTGAAGTAGATGAGTCGTCTGGTCGCGGCAAACACCGGGGACCGCAACCGAAGCGCGTGGGGGTATGCGTCGCTGGCCGGCGCGATCGCCATTGCAGGCGTGCTGGGAGTCATGATTGGGCTGCGAGTGGGACACGAGCACGTCCGGATTGTCGATGCGCCACGAGCTGAAGCACCGCCGAACTCGATCCCCGACGCGCCCACTACCCGCGTCCTTGGCGACTCAGGCCCGAGCAGTGTGGTCGCCGGCGTCCCCGTCGGATATGCGCACAGTCCTGATGGGGCGGCGTCCGCCGCGGTGAACTATCTCGATGCCCTGGCTGGCCCGCAGCTTCTCGACCCGTCCACCTACGACGCCCTTCTTCGTCGAATGACCACTGAGGACGGGTTTGCACAGTTGAAGCGGCAAGCGGACGCTGGCCGCCCTCAGGCCCTCCAGAACCTTGGCGTGGGCGGATCCCCGCCACCGCAGCTGATCGTTCGTTCTGCTCCTCTCGGCTATCGAGTCGACGCGTACTCCCCACAGCTGGCGACCGTCAGCATCTGGTCGGTCGGTATCGTGGGCAGCTCGACCACCCGGCCGCCGGACGCGTCATGGTCAACGACGACCATCACCGTGAACTGGCAGCAGGGGGACTGGCGGATGAGCGGATACCGGACAGCGGCCGGACCAGTCCCGCCCGACTCTGCCAGCCAGGTCCCGAGCCTGCCCACCGATCTGTTCGCGGCGTCGCCGCAGTTCAAGGGGTTCGCGTATGTTCACCCGTAGCGTGCGGCTCGGCGCACATGCGCTCGTCGTCACCCTCCTCGCAGCGGTGATCCTTCTCAGCCCGCAGCGCACCGACCAGGCGCAGGCGAGTCTCATCAACCCCTGCGATTGGGGCCCCGTCGGCGCGGTGTGTGACCCGGTGGGGACGGTGAGCAGCGCCGCCAACGACGCTTTCACCGGCATCGTGCGTGACACCGTCGACTCAGCCGCATGGGCACTCACAGGCATCGGCTCCCTGATCAACGCCACGACTACGCCAAACCTGACCACCGAGTGGTTCCCAGCCCAATATCAGCGCATGGTGATGATCTCCGGCGAGTTGGCGCTCTTGCTCCTCGCACTCGCGGTAATCCAGGCAGCGATTCGACAAGACTGGTGGATGCTGTTTCGTGCAGCCTTCGGGTATCTGCCGCTCGCCTTCGTGTTCGCAGGAGCGGCGATGGTCGTGACCCAGCTCCTGCTCTCGGTAACCGACGACCTGTGCGGTCAGTTTGCCCGCGCAATCGGGCACAGCAACGACCCCAACAATTTCCTCGGGTCGATTGGGAACTCGCTGAAGCGATCGATGCAGCAGGGAGGCCAGGGCGGGAACCTGCCATTGGTGGCGCTCTTGGTCAGCGCACTAGTCGTCCTAGTCGGCTCGCTCGTGCTCTGGATCGAGCTCATCATCCGAGAGGCGGCGATCTACGTGGCCGCGGTATTCCTCCCCCTGTCGTTCGTCGCGATGATCTGGGAGGCCGCCGGCCACGCCGTGCGCCGACTCGCGGAACTGCTTCTTGCGGCCATCCTCTCGAAGCTCGCGATCGTCGTGATCCTGGTGATGGCGACCGCGGCTCTGGTAAGCCTGGATGTCAGCACACCAGCCGCGATTCCCGGCGATCCCGGCATCGCGACGGCCCCCAGCTCAAACAGTCAGTTCTTTGGGCAGCTGGTCGTCGGCATGGGGATCCTGATCCTGGCAGCCCTGAGCCCGGTAGCGTTGCTACGGCTCATTCCCGCGGTCGAAGCGCACGCGATCAACAGCGCGAACCTGCGGAACCAGTTCCCGACCCTGAGCGGCTCCGGGAGGAGCTCCGCGAGCCCCGCCCAGAGCATCAGGCAAACCGCGGATGCTCACTGGTACGGCCCGGGTCAGGGAGCGACAGCCTCAGAGTCAGAGACGGGAGCCACGCGTGAGGGTGGGCAGGCCAGCGACTATCGGCAGTCGTCGGCAGGCGAGGCCATCGCGGGTGAGCCAAGCCAGGGTGTGCGGGCCGAGACCGAGATCCTCCGGCCGTCTGAATCTCCGCGGTCGGGCTCGAGCCCGTCCACAGGCGACCGGCCGACTCGCCCGCGCGTCGATTCGGACAGCGAAGGGACGCGCGATGGCGGAAGCTGACCCGCGCCGGTACCGATTCGGACCGCTTGAGCGACGCGGAGTGATCGGCTCGTTCCGCGCAACCCAGGTCCTGCTCGTTGGCGGCGCCGTCGCGGTCGCCGTCATCCTCATCCGTGCAGCCGCGACGGCCGTCGGCGTCATGGCAGCATTCGGGCTGATCGCCGTAGCTGTGATGGCGGCGTTCTTCCCGATCGCCGGACGCTCGGCCGAGGAGTGGGCACCCGTGGCAGTGTCCGCAGCTCTGCGGCATCTGACGGGCCGCCACCGCTTCCGCTCACGCATGCCGTCCTCAGGGTCACGGGCACGGCGCGACGGCGTAGCGGAGCCGACGCTCACATTCCCAGATTGCCTGAATGGACTGGAGCTTCTGAGCGCACCGCTGGCGGGCGAGGAAGTTGGCATCGTGAAGAACCGCGCGGCCAAGACGTACACCGGAGTCCTGTCGGTGCGGGTGGCGTCGTTCGGACTCCTCGATCGTGCCGAGCAGGAGAGGCGGATCGCGTCCTGGGGATGGGTTCTCGCAGGTTTGGCGAACGAAGGGAGCCCTGTCTCCCGCATCCAATGGATCGAGCGAACTGCACCTGCGGATGCCGACGAGATCGGCCGCTACCTCAATGAGGCCTGGGACCGAGAGCGCGTACCGGCCCAAGGCTCGGTGATGCGCTCCTACCTCGAACTGATCGACCACGCTGGTGCTGCCACCCAGGACCATGAGCTGCTGGTTTGCGTCCAGGTCGACGCGCGACGCGGCGGGCGGCGGATGAAGAAGCTCAGCCAGAACGATGGCCTCGACACTGGCGCATGCGCGCTTCTGATCCGCGAGCTCCAGGCGGTCGGTGACAGATTGGTCGCTGCCGACGTCGCGGTCGACGGTGCCCTCAGGCCGCGGATGTTGGCCCGCGCCATACGGCTCGCCTACGACCCCTATGCCCGTCCGTTGTTCGTTGGCGGGCGCAACGGGGACGCGGGCTCGGGAGGAGTGGCGCGCTCGGCGACGTTCCCGACAGCGGCCGAAACCTCGTGGAGTTGCTACCGCACGGACAGCGCCGTGCACGCGACCGCCTGGATCGCAGGGTGGCCAAGGAGCGATGTCGGCGTGTCGTTCCTGGCACCCCTGCTGATGCACACGACCACGCTTCGGACTGTGTCCGTCACGATGGAACCTGTCCCACCGTCACGCGCTTTCCGTGAGGCGGAGGCCGCACGGACAGCCGACGCTGCTGACGACGAGCTCCGGCGGCGCCATGGCTTTCTCCCCACCGCCCGGAGGCGCAAGCTGGTCGAGTCCGCTGCGCGGAGAGAGCAGGAGCTCGCCGACGGCCACGCCTCGATCCGATTCGCAGGGTACGTGACCGTGTCGGCAAGAGACGAGGACCAACTCGAGCGTGCATTCGTGGAGGTGAGCCACGCGGCGCAGCAGTCGCGACTCGAAATCCAGCGGCTCTATGGCGAGCAGGATGCGGCGTTCACGTTCACGCTGCCACTCTGCCGAGGACTGCGATGACATCGCGAAGCACCCGAGGTCGGCACGGCCACCGAGCCACGACGGCCCACGTGCAGGCGGCGTATCCGTTCGTCGCCGAGGGCGGACTCGGCGGCCGCGGCGTCTACATCGGCCGCGATGCCTATGGCGGATCGTTCTGCTACGACCCCTTCGAGCTCTACGGTCGTGAACTGACCTCGCCCAACATGCTCGTCGCCGGCATCGTCGGCCGAGCCAAGTCGTCGCTGGTCAAGACGTACTTGTGGCGTCAGCACGTGTTCGGACGGCGGGCCTGGGTAATCGACGTCAAGGGCGAGTACCAGCCACTGGCTGCCGCGTTGGGAGTCGTGCCGATCACGCTTCGACCCGGTGGGAACGTCCGACTGAATCCACTGACGCCGGCCTCGGGCTGGGAGGGCCAGCTTCACCTGCTCCAGAGCATCGCCGCCGGCGCTCTTGGGCGATCACTCACGCCAGAGGAGGTCATGGGATTGACGGAAGCGCTCCGGGTCGCGTGTCAAGCGCACGAGAGGGCGGCCGACGAGCCCACGCTCCCGGAGGTCGTCGAGATCCTGCTTCGCAGGACGGACGTCCTGATGCCCGCGATGGTGATGTCGGCCCAGGGCGTCGCGGAGACGGTCAGGCAGATGGCCTTCGCGCTCAGCCGTCTCGTCTCCGGAGACCTGTGCGGCATGTTCGACGGCCCGACCAGCCCGGGCGTCGATTTCGACGCGCCGCTCGTCGTGCTCGATCTGTCTGCCGTCTACGACTCTCCCGCTCTTCCGATCCTGATGGCCTGCGGGACGGCGTGCCTGCGCTCGATGATCCGAGACAGCGGCGCCAAGCAGATCGGCGTTGTGGACGAAGCCTGGCAGGTGCTCTCGATGCTAGGCGTCGGCGAGTGGCTCCAGGCAAACATGAAGCTCTCTCGGGCGTTCGGCCAGCAGATCATCCTGGTCATGCACCGATTCGCCGACCTCCGGGCGGTGGGGGCAGAGGGGAGCCGCGAGGTCAGGTTGGCCGAAGGCCTCTTGGCGGATACCGAGACGAAGGTGATCTACGCCCAGCCTCCCGACCAGCTTCCACTCACCCGGGAGCTGCTCGGACTCACGGACACCGAAGCCGAGATCCTCCCTACCCTCAGGCGAGGAGAGGCGCTCTGGAAAGTTGGGCGCCGCTCGTTTCTCGTTCACCACCGCCTGTCGAGCTTCGAACAGGCCCTCGTCAACACTGACGCCCGGATGCTGACGGGCACACCGGAGTCGATGTGAGACTGTCCAGGATGCCAGCTGCAGCGGTCGCGGTGGCCGGTGCCGGCGGCACGGGACGACCCCACCGAGAGGAGCGCGAAGTATGCTGACGAGGCCGATTCCGAGGAGGGTCATTAGTCCTGTGCGCGGCATGCGCCTCTTCCGACGGAGCAAGACGCCGTCTTCACCGAAGAACGCCTCGCACATGTCCGAGAATGGGCGCGGCGCGTCGAAGAGCGATCTCCGAACGTCCGTTGCCGCGCTCGTCGCCGAGGCTCTGCCGTGCCTGGACGTAGCGCCGCGCAGCGCGGATCCAGCGGAGGGCCTGACGACGATGCTATCGGTCGACGCCCGCAACCGCACCGACGTCCTCGACTTGGATCGCGCGTTCTTCATGACCAACGGAGGCACCGCCGACGTCTCGTGGCTCAGCCTCCCTCCCAATACCGGGGAAACCCCGTTTCGGGTGCTCCTTCGCGTCGCCGTGACCGCGCCAGTGCAGTGCCATCTTGTCGTCGTGATTCCAATCGAGCGCGACGATCGCGAAAGGCGTGCCCGGCAGCTCGCCTACCTTCTGGCCGCCGATCGGCTCGCACTGGGCTTCGACGTTCCGATAACAGCGGAATCGGCGATCCGGATCGCATCTCCAACCGACCGCCGGCCGCTTGTCGCGGCCCTGGATGCCTTGGGCTGTTCGGCGACCCTGCTCGGGCTGTGAGACCCGGCGGGTGGTCGGACTCCAGTGATCTGGTCGCTGTCGGGGTGGCTCGCCAACGGCACCCAAAGCAGCTATAGTGGGGTTCAGCCGCGCCTTGGCGTGGCCGAAGAAGACAATATCGATCGGCAACACTCTCGGGAACCCAGTTCCCAAGAGGATTCCGACCGGGAGACAGGCGCTCGGAGGGCAGAAGGACTCGTCGAGTGCCACGGAGGTAGCCGGCAACGGGCCTCTGAACTCGCCGGCCAGGAGCCTTTTGTTGTGATCTGAGAAAATGGCAGGGGAGCACAATGCTCCTCTGCTCACTTTCTCTGATCCGAGAACAGGAGGATCATGTGGCTAGCGCAGAAGTTGCTCTGGACGATTGGTATCGACGGTTGGTAGAGCTCGTGCGAGCACAAGCGTCGACCGGACGATCCACGCGGTCGGCTGGCCTCAAGCCGACGCTTCAAGCCCACGGATTCGATGAGAGGGCGTTGGGATTCCCTTCATTTAGAGCGTTTCTGGTGGCCGCGGAGGCCGCGGGTTGCGTGAAGTTGGAGCCGGCCCCCACCGGCCCCGACGTCGATGTCGTGATCCCCGGCCTCGAGGTTGCCTCGCCACCCACCGTGCCGGGGCAGCGTGTGCGGGTGCGGCACGACATCTGGCGCGCCTTTGTGGACTGGCGCTCGCAGTGGGCGCGGGTGTATGACCGAGAACTGGATCGCGTCGGGTGGTTTCCGAGCCGCCCCGAGCCCAACGAGCGACCCGAATACTCGGGTCTTCGGGAGGCCGCGAACTCGCACCCGGAGCGATTCGTACCCATCGAAGCCGCGTCTCAGCCGCTTACGCTTCAGTGGATAACCGAGTTCACCGGGTCGCTCCAAGGTGGCGAGCAGAACACGCTCGCCCGGTCGCTCACCGATCCTCAACCGATTCGCTCGTTCATCCAACAGTCCCAAGCGCTCGGCCTGTACGAGCGTTGGACTGAGGAACATTCGAGACGTGTCCGTGAACTGATCGGTACATGGACGGCTGACCATGGACTGGCCCTCGATCTCCATGTCGAACGGCCTGCCATCACCTCCGCGCCGAGCCGACGTCAACCAGCCCGTTCGGGCGCTCCTCGCACCGAGTCGCTGGATTCCCTCAGGGAACTCGTTTGTCGGTCTGTCCGCCAGATGTCGGAGGCGGAGCTGCTGCGGCTCGCGATTCCGCTTGAGTACGTCCTGGACGACCGAACTCTGTAGTCGCTCAACGTGAGACGAGCCAAGAAGAGCCGGTCGCAGGCTCATCTATCAGGTATGGAGATCGCCGATTTCTCGTACCAGCGGTTCGTGGAAGACTCGGTCGCGCTGTCACCGCACGGGGGGCCGCTCGACTCCGACAGGCTGCTTGCCGCTCTGCAAGCGGTGGCAGAGGCCGTTTCGCGCGGGTCGGGGCCTTCGGACATGCAGTACGTCGGGCTGGTCGATGTGCTCAAGCGCAGCGTCGCGGAAGCTCGATCCTCCGATGATCAAGTGGCGTTGGTTCGTGCGGGATCTCCAGCGCTAGCGGCGCTCATCGAGCTGTTTGAGGAGGCGCACGAGCTTGTCTCCGACGGCCTAGGTGTCCCGGCCCTCACGCGACTCCTCACGGATCCCCAGAGGCTAATCCGGTTGGACGACGAGACGCTGGTAGCTGGAATGTTCACGACTGACGGTGATGACACACGACTGGCAATGTCCGTGCGGTGGCGCCTGATTCGGGAAGGGGCCCATGCGCGCCTCGAGTTCGGCGCGTTCGACGAGCGCCGCACCGACGCTGTTCCTGATGCGGAGTCCTTCCTATCTGAGCTTGCCTTCGAAGTGGGGGCTCGATCGCGCCATCCGCGAGCCCGTGCCGCTTTGATCGTGAGTCCCCTACGACTCGACGCGATGGCTTCGCAGCCAGACTTCGAGAGACGCGTAACGGCCATGGGTGTTGTCCTCGACGTAGTTATCGAGATCCACCCTGTTGCCGACCCTCAGAGACTCGGCGCCATCGATCGCGAGATTGCAGAGAGGGGATACGACATCCTGATCCTGTGGGTAGATCCGTCTGATCAATGGGGGTGGCGCCGCGCCGACTCCTTCGAGGCTCACGGCGGGTCTCAGGGTGTGCTCTCTGCGCTCGATGCGAACGGTGCCGCAGAGCAGTTACTGACCGGGCTTCGTGACCTCGTCGGCGGCGTTGCCCTCCCCGCGCCCGGCGACGTTGAACATCGCGGCGAGTCCTCGCTCGAGCCGGCACAAGTCGCGCGAATGCGAGCGTCCGTTTCAGCGTCGCCGTTGCTGGTCGTGTTCGTAGGCGGGAATGAGACACAGGCACAGTACAGAACCGGGATCGAACTCGAACTCTCTGCCCGCTTCGGCGCCGTGACCGTGGTGTGGTTTGAGGGGTGGGGAAGCAACTGGAACCGAACGGCGGACGCTGCATCGAGGCACTTCATCACGGCGGAGGCGCTTGTGCTCATGCCGTTTGTCCGCACCGAACTCGGGCGAACGTTGCGGAAGCGGGCAAGCGAAAACGGGATTCCTGAGATCCCGTGTACCGGCCGCGGTCGACAGTCCCTCCTGCACGCGATCGAAACCGCCGTCGCCGTTGCGATCAGTGAGCGTAGTGCCTAGGCGTGGAGGGCCCGGCCGAAATGGTTCGGCTCAGGCGCGCATCTCGTCGCTACCGCTCGATTCCTCGGGTCATCTCGAGTTCGGCGAGGCGCCGCAGTGCTTTGATCTTGGGAAGGTCGGCTTCGCGTTCGAGGGCCGAGAGCATCCTTGAGAGGTCACCGACCGACGCCACTGAGGGCCGCAGGCCTTGGCCGAGGGGCTCGCGTGTGGCGGCGCGCCGTAGGTCGTCGTAGCCGCCGGTACCCACCGGCCGGGGCACCACCTTGAGTTCCCCGAAATCCGTCGCGAGCACTCGGACGGCCTGAGACGAACCCGCATCGGCGACGGCTTCTTCTGCTCCTTCCGCATAGGACGCGTGGAGCTCGCCGAGGGCGGTGTCCAGACGGCGTAGGTTCTCTTCTCGGGTCGAGGGAACGATGTCAATGCCGCGCGTGACCTCCTCCGTACCTTGAACGACTCGCGCGAACGCGCCGATGACGATGTAGGTCACCCGGTGGCGGTCAAGGGCTGCGAGCAGTGCGATCGGATCGAATGACGGCTGGGAGTCAGCCACCGTTATCCCGCTCTTCGGCGCGGAGTCTCGCAAGCAGTCGATCCACACGGCGCTCTGGGGAGAGTTTTCGGTTCGCTTCGAGGCGCTCGTCCTGGGCAACATCGCGTGTCACCAGGACTAGCGGCAGGTCGAACCCGCACGCGTGGACGACATCGAGCAGATTGTCGATGCTCGGTGAGACCGCTCCCTGTTCCCACCGGGCAATAACGGAGCGCTCGCGGCCCGTTCGCTCACCAAGCTCTGTCTGGGTCAGGCCGGCGCGCAACCGGGCCTCTCTGATCAAGGGGCCTCCTCGCACGCAGGCAGTGTACGACTGCCGCACGCGACTTGCAATCAGTCTTTGACCCATATAAGCTACGCGTGCTGTGATTGGGTCAAGGTCTAACCGCTCGGCTCCGGCCGATCAGACGAACGTCGCGAGGTTCTACACCAACGTCGTGCTGGTCGCCCTTGCCGACCGTCTCGATCAGGCCTTCCCGGAGTTCGGGTGGCGCCGCGATTCGCGAGGGTGGGTCGCAACAAACGAGGAGCACACCCACGCTCGCCTTGGCGTCCGAGCCGACCGGGTTGTCGCACACGGACCAGCACCGCGCGGATTCCTCGTTCACGGTGGGGAGCCCATGCTCTGGACCGCTTACGTGGGAACCGGCGAGCCTCCACGCGGCGAAGACTTCGTCCGCGCGGTCAAGGAGCTTGCCGGCCGCGCCGGGATCGATCCCGACCCGATCGAGCGAGCGCGGCCGCGGGATCGCCGCACTGATCTACTCCAGGGCTTCATCGAGCTGTGCCGACGCGAGCTCGCGAGCGACCGAGGTGTTCCGGCGCGCGACTACCTTGGTGGCCGCGGTTTGCCGGAGCAAGCGATCCAACGCTCGGGGATCGGCCTCGTCCCGAAACCCGACAAGACCCGGCACGCGCTCAAGCGGATCGGATACCGAGAAGCCGAGATCGCAGCCGCCGGCGTCGTCTCCGACTCCCGCTGGCCAGGGCGAGTTTGTGGAGCGTGGATGAATGAGTACCGCAGGCCGGGCACGCTGTGGGCCCGGAGTCTCGACGACAGCAGCGGGGAAGGCTCGCGCTACCTGTACTTGCGTGGCGCCAGCAGAACGAACCTCCCGCCATACGGGTTCTCAGATCTGCTCCCTGGCTCGGGCGACCTGCGGCGCGACCTCGTGCTCGTCGAGGGCATCTTCGACCTTCATCAGCTGCGCGCGCACGGGGTGCAAAACGTCGCCGCCGTCGGCGGAGTTGGCATCGCTCCCAGGACGTTCGAGTTGCTCTCACGGCTGGGAGTCGAACGGGTGACTTTGTGCCTTGACCGCGACCAACCAGGACGTGACGCGATCAACCGCGCCGTCGAACACTCGACGCGGGCACGACGCAGCCCGAGCGTCCTGGTTATCGATCCGGACCGTTTGACGCCGGCGAAAGATCCGGACGAATATGTCCGCGAGGGCGGCATCGCAGCCTGGGACGCGCTCGCTGCAGCCCGCAGCTGCGGGATCACCTGGCGGGCCCTCGAACTCGCCACCGACGTGACGGCAGACTCGCCGCCCGAGATGCGCCGCGAAGCCCTTGCGCGCGCGGGTGCTTGGCTCGGGACGGTGCCACCCCGGCTTGCCCTTGAGCAGGAGGACGCGGTCGCGGCCGTGGCCGAACGCTGTGGCTACAGCAGCGCCGCGGTTTGGCGGGTATTTCGAGCCCGGTTTTGGTCGTCGGAACGAGACCTCCGTGTGAGTCACTCGCTGGAGTTTCGTTGAGGCCGTTGACCACCCGAAGGACGCTGAGGTGGCTGAACGTCTCTTGACCACGAGGGATGTCGCCGACCTGCTCGGACTGTCGAGTGAGGCAGTGTTGCGCAGGTGGCGCGCCGGCGAGTTGCCAGGCTATCGGCTGTCGACGAGGGTCCTGCGGTTCCGCGAGTCGGAGGTGTTCGACTGGCTTGAATCTCGACGCGAAGGTCAACCGGTTCGCATGTCTGACGCGCACGGCCTCGGTCGAACGACCGCTCAGTGGTGAGTGCGCACGATGCCGGCTAAGCAACGGGGATGGGTGCGACGGCGAAAACACGGTTGGCAGGCATGCTGGCGTGAGGGTGGACGGCAGCGCAGCGGACCGGGTTTGTTCACGACGAAGACCGAGGCCAAGGACTGGCTCAACACATATCTGAGTTCCGCGAAGTCTGTCCCGCTCGCAACGCCGACGACCTTCGCGGACCACATCGAGCGCTATCTGCGGGTGCATGCAGCGACCGTCGACGCTGCGACGATCCGGACGCTCCGGGAACGTCTTGGCGCCACTCCCGAAGGACGTCGACGAAGTCGTGGCTATCAGACCGCGGTGGAGGCGTTTGGCAGGTTCACGCTCGCCGAGTTGGAGCCCATGGCTGTAGAGATAGCCGTATGGCAGGCGACGCTGCCACCCGGTTACCGGTACGCCATCATGCGATCACTCCGTCAGGTGCTCGAGGCTGCCGTACGCTGGCGGATCATCGGTCAGAACCCGGCGAGAGCGGCGGGCATGAACCCCCAGCCGCGGCGCGACGAGGTCGCGTTCTTCGAGTCCCTTGCCGCAGTCGACAAGCTGGCCGTCGAGCTCGGACCTGTTTTTGGTCCAATTGCGGTCTTCGGTGTCGAGACCGGCCTGCGCCCCTCGGAATGGGCCGCGCTTGAGCGCCGGCACGTCGATCGTCGGACGCGGGTGGTGCAGGTTCGTCGCTCAGTCGTCGATGGACGGCTCAAGGAGTACGGCAAGACCGCTCGGTCGCGCCGTGACGTTCCCTTGACCGGGCGGGCGATCGTGGCCCTCAACTCCCTGCCGACTCGGATCGAAAGGTCGCTGTTGTTCCCCGCCGCGAGGGGTGGCTTCATCGATCTGGACAACTGGCGCCGGCGCGACTGGCATCCCGCTCTCGACGCCGCTGGGCTCGACACCAGACTCACGCCCTACTCCATGCGCCATACGTATGCGAGCTTCGCGCTTGACGCCGGCGTGACGCTCTTCGAGCTCGCCCGCCTGATGGGCACGTCGGTCAAGGTGATCGACGACACCTACGGGCATCTGGTCCGAGGCTCCTTCGACCGCGTTCGCCTCGCCCTGGAGGAGCGCGCCCAGCGCGAAGCGACTCGAGCGGACTCCGAAAACCTCGATGTCGATGACTGGTCGTCGCGGGATCGATGACGCGGCCCGGGGGTGGTATGTCGGACCGTCCATCGAAGGCGAGTCGGCTGGCCGGTCGCGAAGCAAGCGTCCGGTCCCCGAGCGCGACCACGGCAGGCCCCTCCTGCTCGATCCGCGCCGTTTGCTGCCCGCCTGCTGCCCGAGGGCGGAGAGCTACGAGAGTCGCTTGGAACGAAACCCCGCCTCAGCAGGGGCTCTTTCGAACGGGAGCGACGGGACTCGAACCCGCGACCTCCGGCGTGACAGGCCGCGCCGATCCGCGCGGGATGACCCAGTTTTGGTAGCGAAGCCCCACTTCTCCAGGGTTTACCGCGCGGGCGTCCATCGATTTTCCGTAGCGCCCATGATCGGGCCCGCTCCGCCACCCCATCCACACCCCATCGGCTTCGTGGCGACAACTCGTCGACATTACCCCCCTTTGGCCGACGGCCCCACACCAGAGCTCCGATCCGGAGTTCCCCTCGAGAGAACTTTTAATCCCAAGGTCGCAGGTTCGATCCCTGCACGGCCCATTAGATCGGAGGCGCTTGGTTGAGCGGCATCGGCTCGGCAATGGCGAGGCAGTCCGGTTGGGTGTCAACCAAGGTGTCATCAGGCGCTCGGTTCCTCGGCGAGGGTCCCTGCAGCTCGAAGGCGAGGCTCACCAGCGTGACAG
The DNA here is from genome assembly GCA_038230835.1 of Gaiellales bacterium. Lineage (GTDB taxonomy): Bacteria > Actinomycetota > Thermoleophilia > Gaiellales > JAICJC01 > DASUHT01. Next base: position 60,866 of record JBBRMM010000003.1, on the reverse strand, counting down.
GCCGCATCCGGCCGATCCGCGCGGGCCGGAAATCTGTCGGGCAGCCGATCTTCCGAGCCGTTAAGCGGTACCATCTCTCATCGCCCAGATCCCCCGGGATGCCACCTGGATCCCCCCATCCAAGCACCGTCGGCCGAGTGCGCCGACTGGCGCATGACGCGAAACCTCGCCCCGGCCGATGCGAGGCTCGGCATGAACGCGCCGCGCCGTAGGTGCCCCGCAACGCGGCGTCGATCTGGCTGGTCAGATCGGCCAGCCAGGCATCGTCGGCTGCATCGCCACAATCGCCCTTGTGCTGGCGCTCGTTAACGCAACCGGAGGGGCCAGTGGAGAGTCAGGAACGATAGCGCTAGTCGTGTTCGTCGCGCTCGCCGCTGATATCGGCGCCATCCAGCTGCCCTATATCGCCGCGGTCAAGTCCCGGAGTACATGCGCGTGTTTCTGCCGCCGCCGGTCGTCGCGGCGGCGTTTGGTGGCATGCTTGGCTTGGGCTTCGTCACGCACTCCACATACTCAGTCCAGCTCGTGGCGTTCGTTACCGCTGCGTACGTCGGTTCGCCGGCGCTAGCGGTCGGCGCGGGACTGGCCTACGCCGCCGGCAGATGCGTCGTTCTCCTACTGGCGTTGGTAACCGCAAGTCCGGAAGATGTCCCCAACTGCTACAACCGTCGTCCGACCAACATGCGCGTCTTGCAAATCGCTGCTTCTGCCATGACGGTCGGGCTTTGGCTGGCCGCGGTCGGAGCAAACGCCCCAACTCTGTAACCAGGAGGAAAAATGACCCTTACTCGAAGGTCCGTGTTCACCGCGGGTGCCGCCGTCGGGGCGGCCGTAATCCTTGGCGGCGCCGAATCGTCAAACGCTCGAGCGGAGGCGCCCGTTGGGTGGGAGACGTTCACGCGCGATCAAGACCCGCCGGTGACCGTGTCATATCCACGCGCTTTCACGGCAAATGAGCGTTTCACCACCGACCTGGAGTATCCGTTCGAAGTGCTCGCCATTTGTAGTGAACCGCTGTCGCCACGGCCGAGCTTCCTGGAGTCGGGCCGACCAGACCTGCGAGATCTCACCTCCGAAGGGATCTTCCTTCACGCAATCGCCGACTTTCTCACGGAGAAAAATTCGCCGCTCGCCGAGCCGATCGTTGGTGGGGCCATGCCGGCGCTTCAAGTGGCGGATGACGCCACTCTCCCTGGGTTCACGAAGAAGACCGTCATCGGGAGGACAGCGTCGTGGATATATAGCGTTGAGCTCTGGATCGGCCCGGACGCGCCAGACATGAACATCGGCGATCAGATCCTTGCTACCGCAACCCTTCACATAGTTGATGCAACGTAGCCTTCCGCCGTGAATTCGAGGTTTCCTATTTATGTGTTGCTGCCGTTGATCGTCGCCTCGGTGGGTTGCGATCGCGGCAGTGTCCCTGTGAGCAGGCCTAAAACAGATCCGGACCCGACCACGACTAAGATCGTTGCACCGCGCGTAATCGTGGATGCATGTCAGAAGGCCGCCGCGATAACTGACGTTCCAGTGCTCTGTCCCACATTCGTCCCGCGGCCAGCGCGACAAGTCCGAATCGCGTTCCCACATCTGTACAAGCTCCGTGCTGGCGTGGCGAACACGGCGAGCAAACGTTGGTATGACATCTATGTTCTTTACGGCCAGCCGAGCGGTGAGGGCCGCCAAACCTACGGGCCAGCTCGCTTCCTGCACTTCGAAGTTGCGGCCGGCCCACTCGTCAACTACATGATCGGCGCTGATGGCAGCCCGGCATCTGTTCGAATCGGCGGACGAATCGCCATGGGGGGTCACCAGGGCTATCTGTATTACCAGCGACCGCACCCAACCGGTGGAGAATGGGGCGACCATTACTTCTTCGTCTGGAACCAAAACCACACACGCTACTACGCCAGCATTCACTCTTGGGTGAACAAAACTGTCGTCCTCCAACTACTCAGCAAGCTTATTTACGGGCTCGTGCCATCGGACCGAGTGACGAACTCTTAATCAAGGTCAACAGTTCGATCCCTTCACGGCCTACTCGATGGAAAGCGCTTGGTTGGGCGGATGTGAACGCGCGAGCCGCGGGGCCATCGGGTCGGGTGTCAACTAGGGGTGTCACCGTGCGCTCGGTTTTCACGACTCCGCGGCCCCGAATGCTTGAGTCCGGTGCGGCGGCGCTACAGGCCCCGTCGCCCTGATCCCGACTGGCCCGAACCTGCCCGGACCGCCCGATGCTCCAGGGTTTTGAGCAGCGTTCGCGGAATACCCCTCATCTCTCCGGTTGCCGCCGGATCACCCACCCCCATCCAGGCCCCATCGCCGCCGGCGCGTTGCGGGGGCCTCTGCGCGGAGGCGGAAGCACCACCTGAGCAAGCCCTAGCCAAAGGCTCCGGTCCCCGGCACTCGACCCGACACACCGCACCGATCCCGCCTGCCCGAATCGGCGGGTCGGTCGGATGCTAGGCGGTGGCTATTGGGCCGATCCGTGCGATCCGGCCGGTCGTGAAGCTGGCGGCCCAAAGGTATCCCCCGCCAACCGTGAGCGATGTCGGCTCCCATGGAAGCCGCGCAACGAGCGCGAGCACCTGATCTCCTAGGGGGTAGCGGTACAGCCGTCCATCCCGCGTGGCGATCCACGCGTTGTTGCCCCCATACGCAACCGCACTCATCGCGCCGGGCGGTCGCAGAGGTTGTCCCGTCTGGTCGCCGGTAGCCGGGTCGAGCTGCAACACGTCGCCTCCCAATCCCGCAAAGACGATCCCATCGCCGTAGGCCAGCCCGGACTTCTCCTCGTTGGCGTACAAGACGCGACCCGTGATGCGCGGACCGCGAGGAATGATCCGTGCGACACCGCCGAAGCCGGAAGGCTCCGCCCAGAAGCCGGCCGGTGTCGCAACAAGTGACGTGAGGCCACTCGCGTCTGGGCTCGTGTCGATGGCGCCGTGCAGTGTTCCGGACAGACCCTTTACGCGGCGAGTCGCGGGATCGACCTCAACCAGCGCCCACCGCGCCCCGCCCCCCAACGTCGCCACCACCAAGCGGTGGGCGCCAACCCAAGGAGCGACCCCCATGGCGAAGGCCGGAACCCGTACACGCCACACGACGCGGCCGGTTGCCGGGTCGATCTTGGACAGCTCACCCGGCTTTGAGCAATGGCCACTGACAAGCCACACCGCGCCGAACCCACCCGTGATCTGGCTGTCCTCACACGCCGCCTTCGCCGCGTGACTGGAAGCGACACTGAGCGTGGACGGATCGATTCGAAGCAGGTGCCCACCATTCGCGGCCCAGACGGCACCCGCCGCCCACAACAGCGCTGCCGGCGCTCCCCCGACCCGGGCGAGCCGCACCGGCAACGATCCCGACCCGACTTCCGTCACCGGTGCCAGCGTCGAAGCAATCGAGGGCCCCGGCGACGACCCAGGCGTGTTCCCAGGGGCGCCGCCACGGCCTCCAACGAGTAGCAGCGTCACCGCCAGCGTGACGAACGCGATCGAGACCGCAACCGACGCCACCGCTCGCACTGACCGTCCCTTCCTCAAACCGAATCTCCCATCGACCGCATCCTCCGTCTACGCAGAACCGAACCGGCAGGGTCCGCGGTAACGAAACCGGAGTCGACCCCCAAGTCAAACAGACAAGGGCAGGGTTAGGCGCTACCCGTTCCAACGGGCCCGGTAGGAGCCGCACGGGGATCACAGTGGGCCTCCGCCGGCGAACGGAATCGTTTCGATGATGCCGACCGGGCTCACGCTATTACTGCCACGTCGGGGCCGGACGTAACGACTTGGCCACGATCCGGCCGGTGCGTGTGGTGGTGGCTGATACTGGCCGTTGTGGGAACGCGAACTCGCGCTGTTGGACTGGTCGTGGTCTGTGTCGTAGCTTCTGCATGTAGCGAGCGGCAGAACTGTGCCAGCATCCCAACCAGCTCGCTCGACAACGAGCCAGGGCACAGCCGTCAAGCGTCACACGAACGCCGGTGGCCCTGCAAGAAGGCGGCCAAGTTCGTGCGGTGCGATACTTGTGGGTATGCGTGCTGAGTGGCCCTCTTTGAGCCTTGCCGTTCGTGCTTGTGTCGGACGCGTGGATGAGGTTGTCCGGCTGGCAGCGTGCGTCGCTGTTTTGGCCGGTGGCTGTTCGCTCGCTTCCAGCGACCCGACGACCAGCCCGTCTGGCACGGATACCTCCGCATCCATACCTCACCGCCCGCTCCATCTGCCGACCATTGCCGGCCGCTGTCCGGTAAGCCCGGCTGTGCGCCCGACTCGGGACTTCTCCTCATCCCTCGGTGTCGGGCCGCTTTACCCTGCGGTGCCTCCGCCGGGGACGCTGCCGGTTGTGCCCGTAAATGGCACGACTCTCGAAGGCCAAGCTCCCAAAGGAACCTTTGTCCAGAAAGTGCTTTGGTTCGCACCGCCGAGCTTTGAGGGACGAGTGCTGGTTCGGGGGGCAGAGGTCGGTGGCTCACACCATGTGTGGTTCAGTTGGAACGGCCACGTGTCACGAAGCCTGTGGCTGTCGGCTTCCAGTGGCGGCTCGGCCCCCGGAGGATGGCGCAACTGGCCGAGTGGCACCATCGTTGGATCTGCAGCGGGATGCTACGCCTTCCAGATCGATGGCCCCACGTTTAGCCGGGTCATCGTGTTTCGAGTCAAGCCCGCAGTGTCGGCGTAGGGACGACCACGATTGCAGGCCCTCCCGGCGGGTGCTCGCGCGCCTGGGAACAGAGATGCCCGCCAACCTCATCGAGTTGTCAGAGATCGATCCGCCACTAGGCGCACCCGCGTCCGCGCCGACATTCGCCCTGAGAACATCCACTAGGTTGTTCTGTCATGGAGCCAGTGTGACGGCCCATGCCGAACGCACAACGGGGTAAAGGAACCATCAAAATGGGGGTCGATGCCCCAGACCAGCCTCGAGCGAACCGCATATTCAAGCCCTTCTTGGCGTTTCGCTAGTCCTCCTAGTGGCAGCTACATCGCTAGAATCCTGACCAACACGCGCGTGGTCAGACCGGCACTGACGTGCACTGCCGCCGGTGCCAGCCGGCGCCGGCTGGCACGGGAGTCAGGGTCGGTGGTCTCTGCGAAGGGTCGGTGCCAGGCCGGGGCAAGCTTCCTTCGATTGGACGGCACCCAATGGCACCCGGTGGCCACCCCCACCGGCCGCGCAGCCGAGCTGCAGCATCCGTGATGATCGAATCTCAGGCCCGCTTCTTGGCGAGAAGATAAGACGTAGCCATCCGCCGGTTCCCACGTCCCTGCTCGACCAGTGGCCGCGTGTGTTTCGTGTAGCGGTCTTGTTCCTGGGGGGTCAAGACCTGGTGCATGACCTCGCGCATCGTCGGGATCTTCGGGTTCCAGGCGGTGTCGAGATACGCGTCCCATGCAAGCGGCTCGGGCGGCTCCGTCCTGACTTCCAGCGTGAGGGCGACACGGGGGAACCCCGCCGTTTCGGCGAGATCGACCAGGTCGCGATCATCGAAGTTAAGCATCGGATCACGATCGCGAGGCTGGAGTCGATCAAACACGGCTTTCACCCGATCATCAAGCTCCTGGACAGCCGAAGCGTCGTAGGCGTTCGAGAAACGGTTGAGACTGTTGATCGGCTCGAACACCGACAGACGGCCACCGGGCCGAAGCACGCGGTGAAACTCGCCAAAGGCTCGCTCCTTGTCCTCGACGTAGATCAAGACCGAGCGGATGGTCACGACATCGACCGACTCGTCCTCTATCGGCGAGAGGGCATCCGCGGAGGCGCGGACAAACCGGCAGCGGTCAAGGACGCCGAGCTGCCCCGCCAAATGCTTGCACGCGTCCAGCAGATCCTGCGAGATGTCGCTGAAGACGGCTAGAGGGACTCCTCGCTCCAGCGCGCCGAAGGCAACCAGTCCGTCGCCGCACCCCACATCGAGCAGCGTCTCTCCCGGCACCAGCTCGGCCTGGTCGAGAACCCGGTCGCGGACTCCCCGCAGATGCTCCATCGACTGCCGCCGCACGGTCGCATCCCCACCGAACCGCCGGTGCAGCAACCACTCAGACCAACAATCACGACTGCGGTCTTGCATCCGGCCCACTCTACGCGGATGCAAAGCGTCGGAACAACCGTGCGCCTCTACGCAGTGACCAGTTCGGGCTTTGCTGACTTCCCGGGATATCGGGTCGTCCTACTGACTGGCTCGCATCACCGCCCATCCGCGCCAGCAGCATTGCTCGGGGCAAATCTGTGAGGGAAAGCGAATCCTGCAGGGCCGCGCCCCCTAGTACCGTCCATTCGGAAAAGCCACCAAAAAGGTCCGGCCCGGTCGGGATCTTCCCGGGCGATCGATGAGAGGTGACCTGTTCTTCGATTTGCGGCATCGCAGTTGTGGCACCGCCCCGGGCGGCTGGCCGCGCTCGGTGTCGGCGTCCTGGTGGCGGCCGTGGGTTTCGTGCTGCTGCTGAGCGCCGCGCGAACCGGCGAGTTGCGAGTGCGGGGTACGGTGGCGAGGAACTTTCGACCGGCCTACGACATCCTGGTGCGCCCGCCGGGCTCGTCGACGCCGTTGGAGCACTCAGAGGGCTTGGTGCCTGACAACTACCTGGGCGGGATCTTCGGTGGTATCTCGCTCGCCCAGTATCACCGCATTGAACACTTGCGTGGGGTTGGGGTCGCGGCGCCGATTGCGAACATCGGGTATGTGGTGCCGTTCGAGAACACCCTGGTTCCGATGAATCGGGTGTTGACGCGCGCGCCGTTTCAGCTTTACCGGGTGACGTCGACGGCGATCGCGAACGGCGGTCTCTCGCGGTATCCGGATTGCACGCAGTATGTGTACTTCACCCGTCGTGACCAGTTTGGCCTGTTTGGTGCCAACCGGGCGATGGAGGAGGTTTTACCGGACGGGTCGCCGCTGCCGATGTCGCAGGGCTTTCAGATCGCGCAAGCGCGCCTTCTTGGCGGGAGCCCATTTCATCAGTGCGATGGGACATTGCTGACGTACTCGTCGCGGTCGCCGCGGCTCATCTCACGGATCAACTTGAATGGCCTCCCGGCGGGGTTTGTGGGTGTGCGTGAAACCGCGTACTTGCCGGTGCTACTGTCGGCGATTGACCCTATCGCCGAACAGCGGCTGCTGGGGTTGGGACGAACGATGGTGGCCGGCCGCTATCTGCGCCGAGCCGACACCGTGAAGGTGGGACGTGAGCCGGGCTTGACCTTGAAGTATCGGCAGATCCCGGTGATCGCGTCCAGCCGCAGCTTCGTCGATGATCGCCTCCAGATTACGGTGCGCCGGCTGAACACGGCCGGCGCGTTGGAACTGCCCTCGGCGCTCACGCGGCCCGGCGTGTATCGCACGGCGCAGCACCTGCCGGGCCAGGTGGTGGAGACCCGCAGTCTGAGGGTGGCAGCGCTCGATCAGCGCCTGCTCGCGCGTGGCTTCCTGGGCACCAGCCCCTACCTGGCATCCTCAGCCGTCGCCTACAGGGTCCTCGGGCATGATCGCCTCTCGCCAACCCTGATAGCGAACCCACCCTCAACGTGGACAGACCCGTTGCAGGGGAGCGGCTACTTCGAGCCCCCGGCCGACAACATGGATGTCCAATACCGTCGGCTCGTGAACCACGCCGGCTCCAACCTGATCGACAGCCACGGCGTCTACGGCGCGGCCGACCTGCGCGTGGTCGGCCGCTTCGATCCCGAGAAGCTCCCCGGCTTCAGCCCGCTCTCAAGGGTGCCCCTAGAGACGTACTATCCGCCGACGGTGGAACCAGCGGATGCCGCCAGCCGCGCCGCGCTGCACGATCGGCCGCTGTTGCCCACGCAGAACGTGGGTGGGTATATCTCCCAGCCGCCGCTGATCCTGACCACTCTGCAGGCCATGAAACCGCTGCTCGCTGCCAAGCTGTACTCGGATCCGGCAAAGGCTCCGATCAGCGTCATCCGCGTCCGGGTCGCAGACGTGCACGGCGACGATGCGCTGAGCAGGGAGCGGATCAAGCTGGTTGCCCAGGAGATCCACGATGCCACCGGGCTCGCCATCGATATCACGGCGGGTTCCTCGCCACACCCATTGCTAGTCCACCTTCCGGCGGGCAGGTTCGGCCAACCGGCGCTGCTCGTGCGTGAGGGCTGGATTCAGAAGGGCGTCAGTGTTCGCTTCCTGGAGGCGGTGGATCGAAAGAGTTTGGTGTTGTTTGGCCTCATCCTCATCGTCTGCACGCTGTTTGTCGCAAACGGCGGGCTTGCCAACGTGCGCGCACGCCGTACCGAGATCGGCACGCTAGTGTGCCTGGGCTGGCCGGCATCCCGCATTTTCGCGGCAGTCCTCGCTGAGGTGGCCTTAGTAGGAGTGGCCGCTGGAACGGCCGGCGCGGTGCTCGCCGCCGTCCTCGTCGAGGCACTGTCGCTGCATCTCCGCGTCATTAACGCACTCTTGGTCATCCCGGTAGGCGTCCTGCTATGTCTGCTCGCGGGCCTTGTGCCGGCAGCGCGCGCGGCGCGAGGACTCCCACTCGACGCGGTCCGCCCACCGGTGGTGGCCACATCGCGCGCACGCAGCGTGCACGGCGTCACAGGGATGGCCGTGGTTAACCTGCTGCGTGTACCCGCGAGGACGCTGCTTGGATCCGCCGGCCTCGTCCTCGGTGTCGCCGCGCTCACTGTCCTGATCGGGATTGACCGCGCATTTCAAGGCACGCTGGTTGGAAACCTGCTCGGGTCCGTCGTGGCCGTCCAGGTGCGCGGCCCCGACCGCCTGAGCGTCGTGATGACCGTTGTTCTCGCCGGGCTGTCCGTCGCCGACGTCGTCTACCTCAACCTGCGCGAGCGCGCCGCCGAGATGACGACGCTGCGCACCTGTGGATGGAGCGACGCTGAGCTCATCCGCTTGGTTGTCAGCGAAGCTGTGTTGCTTGGTGTCGCTGGTGGACTCACCGGTGCACTGGTCGGAATCGGCATCGGCCGAGGCATACTTGGACTCCCCACCACTCCGCTTCTCCAGGCCGCCGCCATCGCGGCCGCAGGTGGCGTCCTCGTTTGCAGCCTTGCCGCCGTGGTACCTCTCTTCTGGCTCACCAGGATGACGGCGCCGACCATTCTGGCGGATGAATGAGCGGCTTCCAAGTCGAGGTGTGCGACCTGCACAAGCGCTACATGACCGCGCCCGATCAGTACTTGGACGCCCTCGCAGGCGTCTCTCTCACCGCCCCCGAGGCAAGCGTCGGCGCGGTCATGGGGCCCAGCGGCTCGGGGAAGTCCACCCTCCTTCATCTGATCGGGGCGATGGATGCGGCCGATTCTGGATCGATCCGTGTCGGCGACATCGACGTCACGGCCCTCTCGCGTCGTGAGCAGACCGCGTACCGCCGGCGGATCGGGTTTGTGTTTCAGCGCTTCCACCTCCTCGCCGCGCTCACGGTCGCCGACAACGTGTCGGCACCCGTTCTGCCCCATCGCACAACCTTCGACAAGCATCAGCGGGCTCTTGAGCTCCTGGCCGCCGTCGGTCTTGAAGGCCGCGAGCAATCGCTCCCGTCGCGCCTCTCCGGCGGACAACAACAGCGCGTGGCGATCGCTCGGGCGCTCATCAACCAACCCGGCCTTCTCCTCGCCGACGAGCCCACCGGCAACCTCGACTCGCACACCGGAATCGACATCATCGACCTCCTGGTTCGCCTCCGAGACGAGCACGGCATGACGGTCCTCATCGCAACCCACGACTCCGCCGTCGCGAGCCGGTGCGACTACATGATCCAACTGCTGGACGGCGAGATAGAAGCCCAGGCACCGACGACCTAGTGGCGCCTGCCGTTGGACGGACTTCGCCAGCGCGGTAACGAAGATCGAGAGCTCGTCCATTCAGGTGGGCGCTGCTTCGTGTGGAGACGCTGGCTGCGATGGCAGGCGAGACACAGATGCACTTTGAGTGCGAGGCCCTTTTTTCGACGTCGTATGAGCCCGCGGGCCGCCCCACGCGGCCGACGCTTCGGCGAGGTTGCCCGGCTACAACTCGAGGCCGAAGTCGAGCCCGCGGCCGAGCTCGATCAGGCGCCGCAGGCGCAGCAGCTTCTCCTGGTCCTCGGGGCGGCCGATCGCGCCGAGCATCCGGGCGAGGTCGCCTGGCGAGGCGATCTGGGCGCGCAGGCCGCGCCCCATCGCTTCGCGTGTCGCGTGCCGGCGCAGGTCGTCGTAGCCTCGCGTCCCGTCGGGCACTGGCACCAACTTCAGCTTCCCTGCTTGCGTCCGCAGCGCCGTCACGGCTGTGGTGTCGCTGGCCACGCTGGCCATGCTTGCCGTTTGGCCATCGGCGGCGCGAGCGTCGAGCTCGGCCAGGGCGCGGTTGAGCCGGGTGATGTTCTCCCGCCGCAGCGACGGCGTGATGTCGATGCCTTGGGTGATCTCACCCGTTCCGTGGGCGACGCGCGCGAAGCTGCCGACCACGACGTAGCTGACTCGGCTGCGTTCGAGCGCGGCCAGGATCGCGTACGGGTCGAAGGGTGCGCTGCCCGCACCGGCCGACCCGCTATCGCCCGGTGCTGCCACGTTTCGCTCCGCTCTGTAGTGATTCCAGCATCCTCTCGACCCGCTCCGCCGGGGTGAGCCGCAGCGACTCGCCAAGCTCCGGGTCGACGCTACGGTCGAGCGGCATGAGCATCAGCGGGATGTCGAATCCGCACGCGTGGACGCAGGCCAGCAGGCTCTCCACCGGCGGAGACACGGCGCCGTGCTCCCAGCGCGCGATTACGGAGCGGTCGCGGCCGGTTCGTTCCGCGAGGTCGGCCTGGGTCAAGCCGGCCCGCGTCCGCGCCTCACGGATCAGTTCGCCTCCTCGCACAGGTGGAGCCTAGCGTCTCCAGCGCCGCAGAACTTGAAAACACAGTGTGATGCGTATATGCTACGTGATGTTCTTGAGCATCGGAGTTGATGAGGGTGAAGAAGGAGGCGGGTCGTGGATGAGCTGATGAACGCCCGACAGGTCGCACAGCTGCTGGGCTTGCACGAGAACTGGGTGTACGACCAGGCGGCGGCAGGAAACCTGCCGAGCTACAAGTTCGGCGGTACCCGCCGGTTCCGCCGCGACGACATCGACGCCTGGCTCGCCGCACACCGCGAAGGCACAGTGCTCGCCAGCACGACCGGCGCCGCCGCTGCGCCGCCCCGCCCGGCGGCGCGCCTGCCGCCGGGCAGCAGGCCGCCCTGTTCGCCGAGTAGACGATGGCTCACATCGAGCCGTACCGGCTGAAGGACGGCACCCGCCGGTACCGGGCCCGCTGGCTCGGCCCCGACGGGCGCGACCGCTCACGCACCTTCGTGGTCAAACGAGACGCCGACCGATTCGTGCTCGAGCTGCACCGCCAGGCCGCCCTGGGAGGCCTCTACCAGGCCCCCACGGAACCACTGGGAGCGTACCTGGACGGATGGCTCGCCCGCTACGAGCGCCGGGTTAGACCGTCCTCGGCCGATCGCGTCCGCGACGTCCTGCCCCACCTGGGAGCCTTCCGGCACACCGCCCTGGATGCGTTGCGACCCGCGGAGGTCGAAGATCACATCTCGGCGCTCTCCGGGCGTGCGCCGCGGCAGGCTGAGCTGGCGCTTAGAGTCCTCAAGCAGGTGCTGGCTGACGCCAGGGTACGCGGCCACGTGATCAACGAGGCCCTCTTTCGCATTCGCGCTCCTCACCGCGAGCCCCGCGAGACGCGCTTCCTGTCCTGGCGCGAGGTGGATGTACTCGCTACCAACACCATCGAGCCATACGGCAACCTGGTGCGGCTGGCGGCCCTCACCGGCCTGCGGCAGGGTGAGCTTTTCGCGCTGCGTGACCGCAACGTCGACCTGCGAGCACTAACCGTGACTGTCGAGGCGGGCGTCTACGCAGGGCAGCTCGTACCGGTCAAGACCCGCGCCGCGCGCCGCCGCGTCGACCTGTCGGCGGCTGCGGCCCGCGTCCTGCACGCCCAGCTCGTCGCGCGCCCGTCGAACGGCCTGGCGCTCGTGTTTCCCTCCCCGCACGGCGAGCTCTTGAACGACGACAACTTCCGGCATCGCATCTTCGCCCCCGCTGTCCGCCGTAGCGGGGTGGGCCCGGTCCGGTTCCACGACCTGCGGCACACGTATGCCACGCTGATGGTCGCATCCGGCGCCCACCCGAAGTACCTGCAGGCCCAGATGGGCCACGCATCGATCCGGGTCACCCTGGATCTCTACGGCCACCTCTACCCGGACGCGAACCGCACGGTCCTTCGCGAACTCGACCGGCTGATCGACGCGCCCGGGCTCGGCCTCGACTGACCCGCTCACCCCATCCACACCCCATCGGGAGCGAGCGTTGCGTCCAGCCGATCCACGGTCGAGACGGAGAAACGCGCTTGGGATCAAGGCATCGAGAGAGCGGGAGCGACGGGACTCGAACCCGCGACCTCCGGCGTGACAGGCCGGCGTTCTAACCAGCTGAACTACGCCCCCGGGCGGCAGGTCAGACGGGCGAAGCCGACCCGCCTGAGCGCCGGCAGAGTATAGCGCCCGTCCTCTGCGTCTCCTCCACAGAGGGCGCGCCTCCCTGGGAGCCCGCGCCGACCGCATCGTTGTGCCACAATCGGCGGCGATGAGGTCCGTCCATGGGTAACTACCTACCGATCGCCGAGCACGGCATCATCGGCGACCTGCACACGGTCGCGCTGGTCGGCACCAACGGTGCGATCGACTGGTGCTGCTGGCCCAGGTTCGACTCACCCAGCGTCTTCGCCTCGATTCTCGACTCCGAGCGCGGCGGCGAGTTCCGGGTCTGCCCGGCGTCCGACGACCACACCACCAAGCAGCTCTACTTTCCGGATACGAATGTCCTGATCACCCGCTTTTTGACCCCTGACGGGGTGGGCGAGGTGCAGGACTTCATGCCCATCCATCGAGATCCGCAACACACCCGCAGGATCATCCGCCGGGTGGTGGTGGTACGCGGCCAGATGCACTTTCGGCTGGCGTGCCGGCCGCGCTTCAACTACGGCCGCGACGAGCACGAGGTCGTCGTGCATCCACATGGCATCGTGTTCCATTCGCCCGCGCTCAGTCTCTCACTGGAATCAAGCGTCCCGCTCGAGGCCCGCGGGCCCGACGCCTGCGCCGAGTTCACGCTCTCGGACGGGGAAAGCGCCACCTTCTCGCTGGAGGGCGCGGCGCGTGGTCACATACCCACCGGGGTCCGCGAGTCGGAGGCGGCGGAGGCGTTCAACCGCACGGTCCGTTTCTGGCGAGGCTGGCTGGCGAAGTCTCGCTACCGTGGTCGGTGGCGGGAGATGGTCAACCGTTCGGCGCTGACCCTCAAGCTGCTCACCTACCGACCGTCGGGGGCGATCGTCGCCGCCCCCACGACGAGCCTTCCCGAGCAGATCGGCGGGGGGCGCAACTGGGACTACCGCTACACCTGGATCCGCGACGCGGCGTTCTCGCTGTACGCCCTGCTGCGGTTGGGCTTCACCGAGGAGGCGGCTGCGTTCATGGGCTGGCTCGGCGACCGCTACCGCGAGCGCAAGGGGCGCAGCGACGGACCGCTGCAGATCATGTACGGGATCGACGGCCGCTCCGACCTCGAGGAGATCGAGCTCCCCAACTTCGAGGGCTACGAGGGCTCCGCACCGGTGCGGATCGGGAACGGCGCGGCCGGCCAGCTCCAGCTGGACATCTACGGCGAGCTGATCGACTCGGTGTACCTGTACAACAAGTACGGACAGCCGATCTCCTACGACGACTGGGCCGCGCTGGCCGAGATCGTCGAGTGGCTGTGCGAGAACTGGGACCAGGCCGACGAAGGGATCTGGGAGGTGCGCGGCGGCCGCCAGCACTTCACCTACTCCCGGCTGATGTCGTGGGTGGCGCTCGAGCGCGCGATCCGGATCGCGCGCCAGCGCGGTCTCCCGGCCGACCTGGTCAAGTGGCTCGAGGTGCGCGACCGGATCACCGGCCAGATCCTGGACAAGGGCTGGAGCGACGAGCGGCGGGCGTTCGTGCAGCACTACGACACGGACGTGCTGGACGCCTCGGTGCTGCTGATGCCGCTGACCAAGTTCATCGCCCCGCAGGACCCGCGCTGGCTCTCGACACTGGATGCCATCGGCAAGGAGCTGGTGTCCGACAGCCTGGTCTATCGCTACAACGTGGCCGCGGCGCCCGACGGGCTGCACGGAGACGAGGGCACATTCTCGATCTGCTCCTTCTGGTACGTGGAGGCGCTGGCCCGGGCCGGCCGGCTGGACGAGGCGAGGCTGGCGTTCGAGAAGATGCTCACCTACGCCAACCACCTCGGCCTGTTCAGCGAGGAGATCGGGCCCAGCGGTGAGGCGTTGGGCAACTTCCCTCAGGCGTTCACCCACCTGGCGCTGATCTCGGCCGCCGTCAACCTGGACTCCCAACTCGGCTGAGCCGGCGGCGACCTGATGTCAGGAGTCGTGTCAGGCCCGGGGGAGTCGCTCGCCCTTCCCCGGGGCTGCCGTTCGTCCGGCTGGAACTACCGGCCCGTGCAATCCGCGGTCATCCGGCCGAGATACCGAACGAACGCGTCCGCCGCGGGGTTGCTGTCGCCCGCGACGAGGTTGGACGCCCATGACGAGAAGGCGAGATAACGGTCGTTCGCGCTGATCGCGGCGGGCCAGCTGCTGTCGCCGCCCTGCCTTCCATCGGTGCTCAGGCTGACCAGGGTCGTTCGCCCGGTCCGGCGATCGCGCATGAAGGCGTCGGTGATGTCGTTGTTGTCGTCTGCGACCAGGTTCGATGCCAGCGATCCGAACGCGACGTAGCGGCCGTCGGCGCTGATCGTCGGAGGGCCGAGCGTCTCCGCGTTCGCCTGCGCGCCGCCGCTGCTGACGCTGATCCGCGTCGTGCTCCCCGTCCGGCGGTCGCGCACGAAAATGTCGAACACGCCGTTGGTGTCGCCGGCAACCAGGTTGGTCGCGTCCGAATGGAACGCGACGTAGCGGCCGTCGGCGCTGATCGACGGGGCGTTGCTGCCGTTCGAGTAGCGTGCACCCTCGGCCTGGGTGCCGTGGCTGCCGACGCTCACACGCCGGGTCTGGCCGGTCGCACGGTCGTGCACGAACACGTCCGGCAGGTTGTTGGTGTCGCCCGCGACCAGGTTCGACGCCGACGAGGTGAATGCGACGTACCGTCCGTGTGCGCCGATCGCCGGACTGTCACTCCAACTGTTGGCCTGACCGCCGCGGCTGGTGACGCTCAACCGAGAGGTACGGCCGGTCTTGAGATCGCGCACGAACACATCCGCGACTCCGTTGCTGTCGCCGGGCACGAGATTCGACGCCGCGGACACGAACGCGACGTAGCGGCTGTCGGCGCTGATCGCCGCGGAGCCGCTGGTCGCATTCGCCTGGCGGCCGTCGCTGCTGACGCTGACAAGCGCCGTCCGCCGTGTCCAGCGATCGCGTACGAAGATGTCCGACGCACCGTTGGTATCGCCGGCGACCAGGTTCGCGGCCGACGATACGAACCCGACGTACCGGCCGTCGGCGCTGATGCCCGCCGCACCGGAGCAACCGAACGGATCCGTGCAGGTGGCCTGGTGGCCGCTGCTGCTCACGCTGATCCGGGTGGTCCGGCCGGTCGCCCGGTCGTGCACGAACACGTCGCCCCGGTGGTTGGTGTCGCCCGGGACCAGGTTCGTGGCGTCCGAGTTGAAGACCACGTAGCGGCCGTTCGCGCTGATGCCCACTGCGTAGCTGTTGTAGTTGCCCTGCCGGCCGGTGCTCGAGACGCTGACCCGGGTCGTCAGGGGTTTCATCGGCGTCGGGTGCGGCGTGAGATTCGCCCGGGCGCTGGGCTCACCCACCGCCACCGAAGCCGTTGCGCATCCCGCGGCGACCAGGCTTGCGAATGCGAGGAACGTTTTCATGGGGGTCTCCTTTCGGGTGGGTGACACGCCCCAATCCTCGGCAGCCCGTGTAACACCGGCATCAAGCGCTCGTAACCGTTGTGGCACAGCCGGCCCGTCCTGAACACACCGTCCGATCGGTCGGCGCGGACGCGATCGACCGGGCGAACTGCGTGAGCGTGCTACCGTCGAACGCTCAGGACGGCGAGGAGAGCCGGAGGCATGACGATCGTGCCGACGAAGCCGGTCTGCGGGCGGTTAGCTCAGCTGGGAGAGCACCTGCTTTACACGCAGGGGGTCGGCGGTTCGATCCCGTCACCGCCCATGGGTTGCTCGACGGACCGACCATCCCGGAGATCTCGGCGAGCGGAACCAGAGCCCTACACTCATCGTCAGATGAGGATGATGCGTAGCCTCTTGCCGCTCGGGTGCGGCGTGGTCATTGCCGGGTGTGGAGAAATGCCTGCGGTGACGGCTCCAGCGAGCCATCCTTCCGCTGTGGAGCAGCGGCTGGCACGGATGGCGTGGGCTCAGGCTCGCGCGGGCGGCAACGCACGTCCGCAAAGCGCGGTCTACGTCCTGTCCCAACGGGGGAGCGCAGGCCAGGCCAGCAGCGGTGGTAGCGACGGTTCCACCGAGCCGGTGTATCTGGTCGAAGTCGTCGGGCCGTTCCCGAGGTATCCCATCAGCCGGCCGCTTGGCGGGCTGGGATCGCCGACCATCCGCTGTGCGGCGATCTCATTCACGGTTGACCGGCAGACGTTCGGCGTGCTCGACGATGGCTGTGGGCGGCGATTCGACATTGCCAAGCTGGGACCCGTCAATCCGCTTCGGCCCCCCTCGCTTCTGAGCTGAACTACGTACTCAGAGCGCGGCGAACTCGAAGCGCGGTAGGCGAACGCCCACTGCGACAAGATGGACGAAGGAGCCGTCAGCCGCCGCGGTGGCGATGTCGAGCCGATTCGCACTCGAGTCCGGCAGAACGAACACCAGCCCGCGGCTGTCCCTCGCAGGGACGCTACCGGTGCGTAACAGCACCGTGGAATTGGATCGGTTCATCGCCACCAGAAGGGCGTTCCCGGTTCGGAAGACCCCCGAACCCAGTGGGCACCCAGCCGCCGCCGGGCAGGTGTATCGAGCCACCCGCCACTCGGCAAGCAATCGCGTCCGAGTCGCCGGATCGAGATGGAACCTCAGGCCGTGATTTGTGCGGATGCTCGAATCGGCGGTCGGTGGGGACGCGGGCGCAGTCGGTGGGTTCGACGATGCGCGACCCAGGCACCCGGCAGCGAACACCGCCAGCACGAGTACAGGGAGAGCGATCACCGGCCGCTTCAAAATGGTGCCAGCGCGGTCGTCGGCTCATCAGACCCCGTGTACGGCACGCACAGCGCGGCGCCGGGTGCAGTCGGCCCCGCCTCGGGCTGCGGGTGCTTCGTGTTGTCCAGGGGGGCCGTGGCAACGGTGGCCGGCGGCTCGACCCGCACCAAGATCAGGCGATCGTGCGGAGCCCCGAAGAGCAACCCCAAGACTGACAACAACGCGGCGATCATGCCCTGACACTACACACCCGCCGGACGGAACGGCCGCCACCTTGCGACGCTGCACACGCCAGACCCGCCATCTCGAGCGCTCATCTGCTTCAATAGGTCGAGACACGCAGGGGAAGCTCAAATCGGGGGTTGGGTATGCGGCGTCGCGGTTTGCGATTCGTGGGGGTGATGCTGGCCGGGGGACTGCTCGCGATCGCATGCCCCGGGTTCACGCCCGCGTGGGCCGTCGGAACGACGTACGCCGTCAACAGCACCGCCGACACACCGGATGCGGATGTCGGGAGTCCTGCGTGCGCTGACGCGACGGGCAAGTGCACGCTGCGGGCGGCGATCATGCAGGCGAACTTCACCGCGGGTGCCGACACCATCAAGCTGCCGGCGGGGACGTTCACGTTGACGCGCCCCGGCGACGACGACGGCGCAATCCTGGGCGACCTCGACATCACCGACAGCGTGTCGATGGTTGGAGCGGGAAGCGCGAAGACGATCATCGACGGGAACGGTGCAATCACGCACGATCGCGTGTTCCAGATCCTCTCCAGCGCGACGGACACGACCCTGCGCGACCTCACGATTCGCAATGGCAGGAAGACCGCGAGCGTCTTCGACGAGGGCGGGGGGCTGTACTGGGACGGCGGTGGCGGGCGGTTGACCCTGACGAGGGTCGTCGTATCCGGCAATCACGCCAGCTATGCCGGTGGTCTCTTTCTCAGCTACTCGTCTTCCGTCGAGGCAGTCACACTCGACCACGTGGTCGTTCGGTCCAACAAGGCGAACGCTGCCGCGGGGGGCATCGCGGCGACCTTCAACGATGGCGCAGGGTTCGACCTCGTTCACAGCCAGGTCTCCGGGAACACCGCGTACCAGGGAGGAGGCATCTATCTGTCCGGCAACACGACGTTCGGTTTGGGGTCTGTCCGCATCGAGGACAGCTCGATCTCCTCGAACTCCGCCTCCATCAACGCCGGCATGGAGAACGACGCGGTGGATGCAGGCCATCCGGTTACCGTGCTGAACAGCTCATTCCACAACAATACGGCGACCTTCGAGGGTGGTGCGATCACCAACACAGGGACGCTCGCCGTTACCGGAAGCACGCTGGATGCGAACTCTGCCGGCACGAAGACGAGTGCCCTGGGCGGCGGCGGCGCGCTGTACCAATCCGGCCTCGGCAGCGTAACGTTCACCAACGACACTCTCAGCGGCAACACCGCCACGATTCAGGGTGGTGGGGTCGACGCGGAGAGCGGCACATCCGCGAGCCTCACGAACGTGACATTGAGCGGGAACGCCGCTCCGAGTGGTGGCGGCATCTACAGCGGGGGTGCATCCGTGGCCCTGACGAACACGCTCGTGGCCCATGGGTCGGCAGGAGCCAACTGCAACGTTGCCTTGGGCGGCGGCTCGAATCTCTCCGACGACGGCTCGTGCGGGTTCGGCAGCGGCCGCGACAGTCTGGCCGACCTCATGCTCGGGCCGCTCGCCAGGAACGGCGGCCCCACGTTGACGGGCCTGCCACATCTGGGGAGTCCGGCGCTGGACAGCGGGCAGCCGTTGGGGGCACCGCCGACCGATCAGCGCGGGATCCCACGACCGCAGAACACCTTGATCGATGTCGGCGCAGTCGAGCGGTGTCTCGTCAAGCCTGGACGATTCAGTCTGCGTTCCCCCGCCGACACGAGCACGGTTGCGGGACCCACGGTCGCGCCGGATTGGCGGGACTCGAGCTGTGCGACGAGGTACTACGTGGTCGTTCGGATCGGCTCGACCACCGGGACGATCGCGTACTCGAAAAAGAACCTGACCACGTCGCAGGCCACGACGACCGCTCTGGCCAGCGGCGGGACGTACTACTGGAGTGTGACCGCCTCGGGCGACGCCGGCACTCGGTCGTCGGCCTGGTTCTCATTCGCCGCGGCTTGAGGTGGCGGCCGAGGCGGCGGTTCCGCCGCCGCCTCGGCGTTCTCCTCAGGTCGCGATCGGCCTGCCGCCAATGTGCATCGCGTGCCGAAGCGTCGATGCCGCCCACAGCACGACGATGTCGGCCACGAGCAGCGACAGCACGGTCAACGAACCGGTCACCAGCGCCCATACGCCCAGCACCAGCGCCACGATTCCGAGCCCGCCCAGCAGATAGCTCGATGTGTCGCGGCCAGGCGTTCCACGTGCGCACGTCCCCATCCCGAGCAGCAAGATGGCGGCGGCCGCCCATCGGTGGCTGCCTCCGATCAGCCACACGTTCCAGCCCTCGCGGGTGGCTGCGAACGCAAGCACGGCGAGGAGCGTCAGCACGGTCGCGGAGGCGTCCTTGCGGCTGAGTGTCATCGTCCTCACCTCCTTCCAGCCTCCAGCATCGCGCTCCCTGAGCGCTCGCGAATCGGAAGAAACGCGGAACCCGCGCACGGTTTTGCCGCACCGTCGCTGCGACCGTCCGCGGCGGCTAGGGTGAGTCGATGGCACGAAACGACTCCCGCAAGGCGGCTGTGCGGCCCACCCGCGAGCAGTACTTCATGCTGCTTGCCGTCGCCACGCGGGAACGGGCCGCCTGCCTGCGCCGGCATGTCGGCGCGATCCTGGTCGCCGACCAGCGGATCATCGCCACGGGCTACAACGGCACTCCGACCGGGTTTCCCAACTGCGACGAGGGCGGCTGCCACCGCTGCGCCCATCCGGACCGCTACGAGGCCGGCCGCGGGTACGACGTCTGCATCTGCGTGCACGCCGAGCAGAACGCCGTGCTGCAGGCCGCCAGGCTCGGCTACACCGCGTCGGGGTCCACCTGCTACTCGACGCTGCGCCCGTGCTTCGGGTGCCTCAAGGAGCTGTACCAGGCCGGTGTGGCCGGGGTCCGCTACCTCAATCCGTGGACGCCGGCGGATCCGGTCGAGGCGGCGGCGTACGCCGATCTGCTGGCCGAACTGGAGGCGCGTGGCGTGCCGGTGCGTGAGCTCGCCCTACCCGACCGGCTGCTCGATCTGACACCCGAGCCGTAGCGGGGACGGCCGCGGTCAGGCGCTGCGGCGAAGGCGCCGTCCGCCTTCGTCCCAGTCGAACGAGCGCGGCCCGCCCGCTCCGAACAGCGGCTCGCTGACGGCCGCGCCTGCGATCGAGGGCTCGGCGGTGAGCGGAACGTCGGCGGTGTGCACCACCACGCGTATCGGGCCGTTTGGCTGGCCGACCGAAGGTGCGTCGGCGGGGCCGGGTGCGGCGGTGATCCGTGCCAGATGGTGGGCGTGCAGGGCCAGACGCCAGGCGCTCAGGTCGGCGTCGATCGAGACCGGCGCGGCGCACGAGGGGCACGTGGCCAGCGGCCGCTTCGGTGTCGAGCAGTGATGACAGGGGATGGTGATCTGCACGCCAAACCCTTCGGCCGTTTCGGGCTCTGACTTGAGCCCTGCGCTCAAGGTTTCGCCCCTGAGCGCCGACATCACAGGTGATGCACCGGAGATTTTCCTGCCGGCTGCGGGGGGCGATTGGGGTCGCCGGCGCTCTCGCTGTGGCCACGCTCGGCTCGTTCGCCCCCATGGCGTCGGCCGACTCCCTGCTGGCCGCCAAGCAGCAGCAGTATCGGCATGTTCGGGCGCAGGTGCACCGCCTCGACATGCGGGCGGAGCTGCTCACGGAGCGCTACGACCGGGCCGTCTGGCAGCTGCACGTGTTGAAGGGGAAGATCGCCCTCGCCACCACCGCACTGCAGCGCGCGCAGGCGGAGCTCGCCTACCAGAAGGGCATTCTCTCGCAGCTGCTGGTCACGCAGTACAAGAGTGGCGACCCGAAGGTGATCGAGATCGTGCTGGGATCGACGTCGCTGTCACAGGTGACCAACTCGATGGCGCTCAAGGCACGTTTCGATACCGCGGTGTCGGACACGGTGTCGGCGATTCGGGCGGCCCGCGACGCGATCGCTCACGAGCGCCAGACGCTGCTCTTCGAGCAGGGCCGGGTCAAGCACACCAAACGCGTCCTCGACCGGGCGCGGCGCACAATTCGCGCGGAGCTCAAACGCCGGCGCGCCCTGGTTGCCGAGCTCGGGGCCCAGGTCACCGTGCTCGAGGCGGCGGGCCGGATCGGCCAGGCGACGCTCGCGCTGAAGGCACGGACATGGATCCAGCTCGACCAGCGGCTGAACCACGCCGACCCCGGTCAGGCACTTCGCGACCAGGTCGCGCTGGACTCGCTCGAACAGATCGGGGTTCCGTATGTGTGGGGCGGAGCCTCGCCTGACGGGTTCGACTGCTCGGGCCTGGTGATGTGGCTGTGGGCCCAGCACGGGGTCACACTGCCGCACTTCGCGGCTGCCCAGTACCAGCTTGGCCCGGTCGTCGAGACCGGCCCGGTGCTCGACGAGTCGCAGCTGCGGATTGGCGATCTGCTGTTCTTCCACGACCTCGGCCACGTCGGTATCTACATCGGCGACGGCTACATGGTGCACGCGCCGCACACCGGCGACGTCGTGCGCATCGCACCGCTCACCGAAGCCTGGTTCCAGACCACGTTCGTCGGTGCCACCCAGCCCGGCCCCGCGTAATCCGTCCGGCCCGCGGGTACGCTTCCACCGATGGACCGCGAGGTTCCCCAGCTCGTGCCGGCCGCGGCGCATCGCCTGCTGGTTTCGGGCGACGCGATCGCGGTGGACGTGCGCGAGGCCCACGAGTGGCAGGCCGGGCGGATGCCGAGCTCGACCTGGGTGCCTCTCAGCGAGCTGGCCGGCCGGATCGACGAGCTGCCTGATATGCCGCTCGTGATCGTCTGCCGCACGGGTTCGCGCAGCGGCATGGTGGCCGACGCGTTGGCGGCGATGGGCCGGGAGGTTTCGAACCTTGACGGCGGCCTGGTGGCCTGGCGGGCCGACGGGTTCGCGCTCGAGCCCGCCGGCGGCTACGTGTTGTGAGCGTGGTTCGGGTCGGCACCTGCTCTTGGGCCGACGAGTCGCTCGTGAAGGTGTGGTACCCCCGCAACGTGCGTTCGGCGGAGGGCCGGCTGCGCCACTACGCGGAGCGTTTCGACGTGGTCGAGGTGAACGCCAGCTACTACGCGCTGCCGACCGCCGAAGTCGCTGCGGATTGGGCGCGGCGGACGCCGGCCGGCTTTGTGTTCCATGTGAAGGCGTTCGGGCTGATGACGCGGCATCCGGTGCGGGCCGAGCAGCTGCCGCCCGATCTGCGCGAGCACGCCCAGACCGACCATCTGGGTCGCGTCCAGCATCCCTCCGAGGAGCTGCGTCGGGAGGTGTTCGACCGTTTCCACCACGCCCTCGAGCCGCTGCGGTCGGCAGGCAAGCTGGGTGGGATCCTGATGCAGATGCCGCCCTACATGGTCTTCAAGCCGTCCTCGTTCGGTTACCTCGAGTGGGCTCAGGAGCAGCTGCGGGGGGACGAGATGCTGACCGAGTTCCGTCACCGCAGCTGGTTTTCGGAGGAGGCAACAGCCGAGACGCTGTCGTTCCTGGAGGCTCACCGGATGACGCACGTGATCGTCGACGCGCCTCGGATCGACGCCGCCAACGTCGTCCCGGCGGTGATCGCCACCACCTCGCCGACCGCCTATCTGCGGCTGCACGGTCGAAACGGCGCCACCTGGCAGGTGCGGGGCCGAAGCGCCGCGGAGCGCTTCGACCACCTGTACTCGCGCGCCGAGCTGGGCGAGTGGGTGGCGCCGCTGGCCGAGCTGGCCGGGACGTCCGAGCGGGTGTATGCGATGTTCAACAACAACGGTCGCAGCGTCGACGCAGCCGGCGTCGCGATCGCTCAGGCGCCCACCAATGCGCTCGTGCTCCGCGAGCTGCTCGGCGAGGCGGGGATGGCGGTGACCGGGCCCAGCGCCGTCCCGCTGCCCGGTCTGGATCTCAGCGCTGGATCGTGATCAGCACCAGCACGACGCATCCCAGGATCACGCCGACGGCGGTCAGAATCGCGCTGAATCGCTTGTCGATGGACGCGAAGCGGCCCTCCCGCAGCGCCCGTTCGATCTCGCGCTCGCGCCAGAACCCGTAGCCGATGCACATCACGCCGAGCGCGGCGAATCCGGCGCCCACGATCGCGTACGGCCAGCGGGTGGTGTGGGCCAGCGTCGGCACCACCTTGCCGGCTGCCAGGCTGACCGCAAGCGCGGTCAGGCCGGTCCGCCACCAGGCCAGGTAGGTGCGCTCGTTGGCGAGGCGGGTTCGCCGGGTCGCGTCGCGGGCCTCGTCGAACTCGCGCCGACCGCCGGGCGTCTCGGTGCGCCGCTCCGGCTCAGCCGTCATCGGTTGCCCCGTGGGCCAGCAGCAGGTCGCGCAGCTCGCCGTCACCGTTCTGGTCAGCCGCCATCAGCGGGGTGAAGCCTCCGGCCTGCCGTGCGTCCGGGTCGGCACCGGCTTCCAGCAGCATCCGCGCGATGCCGGTGTGCCCGGCCGCGGCAGCGCTGTGCAGCGCCTGCAGGGCCAGCCCGTTGACCGAGGTGGCGTGCGGGTCGGCCCCGGCGTCCAGCAGCATTCGCGCAGCCCGCGCGTGGCCGAAGAATGCGGCCAGCTGAAGCGCCGTGAAGCCGTCCACGTTCGGGGTGTCGAGCGCACCGGGCTCGGCGGCGATCAGCTCCGCCAGGCGGCCGTCGACGCCGGGCGCCGCAGCGTCGTAGACGTCCAGTGTCGGGCGTGTGGCGAGCAGCGCCTCCAGGGCCTCGGAGTGCCCGCCGTAGCGCGCCAGCAGCACCGCCGAAAGCCCGTTCTGGTCGCGTGCCTGTGCGAGGCTGGCGTTCCCGGCCAGCAGGTCGCGCAAGCGCCCGGTGTCACCGTCCTTGACTGCGTCGATGACGTCGGTGGCACTCATGTGCGGAGCCTACCGTTTGACATGCGGGCGGCGGTCGGCTGTAGTGCACCGATGCCCGAGCGCTCCGTGCGTACCGTCTGCCCACGCGACTGCTACGACGCCTGCGGCGTGCTGGTGACGCTGCGCGACGGCGCGATCAAGAACGTTCGCGGCGATCCCGCGCACCCGGTCAGCCGGGGCAAGCTGTGCCGCAAGTGCACGATCGGCTACAACGGGGTGTTCCTCGATCCCGAACAGCGGCTGACCCGACCGCTGCGACGGGTCGGGCGCAAGGGGGAGGGCCGGTTCGAGCCGGTCTCGTGGGAGGCGGCGATCGCCGAGGTCGCCCAGCGGCTGACCGAGATCGCCGATCGACCGGGCGGACACGCCGTCCTCAACGCGCATTACACCGGTACCTGCTCGATCCTCGCCCACAGCTTCCCCGGTCGCTTCTTCACCCGCCTTGGGGCGACCGAGGTCGACCCGGACACCGTCTGCAACAAGGCCGGCCACGTGGCGCTCGACTACATGTACGGAAGCTCCGTCACGGGCTTTGACCCGCGCACCGCCGCCCACGCGGGCTGCATCCTGGTGTGGGGCGCCAATCCGTCGGCGTCGGCGCCGCACGCGCACGAGCAGTGGCTCGCCGAGGCGCCCGGGCGGGTGGTGGTGGTCGACCCGATCCGCACCGACACCGCGGCCGCTGCCGACCTTCATTTGCAGCCTTTCCCCGGCGCCGATGCGGCCCTGGCCTTTGCGCTCATGCACGTACTGCTCGCCGAGGGCTCGGTGGACGAGACGTTCCTGGCGGCGCACACCGTCGGCTGGGGCGAGCTTCGGCCGATGCTGGCCGAGTGCACGCCGGAGTGGGGTGAGCGGACGACCGGGGTACCGGCCGACGTGATCCGGCGGGCTGCGCGGATGTACGGCGAGGGCCCGGCGCTGCTGTGGATCGGCCAGGGCCTTCAGCGTCAGCCGACCGGCGGCAACGTTGTGCGGGCGGTGTCCCTGCTGCCCGCCGTGTGCGGCCACCTCGGTAAGCCAGGCGCGGGCTTCCTGTACCTGAACGACCAGCTCGAGATCGACGCCGACTACCTGCTCGCACCCCACCTGGGCGAGGTTCCGGAGCCGATCAGCCACATGCGGCTGGCCGAGCGGTTGGAGGATGCCGATGCCGCCCGCGCGCTCGTCTGCTGGAACATCAACATCGCGGCGTCGAATCCCGATCAGGCTCGGCTGCGACGGGCGCTGGGGCGCGATGACCTGTTCACCGTGGTGCTCGACCTGTTCGCGACCGACACCGCCGACTTCGCAGACATCGTGCTGCCGGCCGCGTCCTTCCTCGAGTTCGACGACCTGCTGGCCTCCTACTTCGACCTCTCGCTGTCGGCCCAGGTGAAGGCCTGCGAGCCGATCGGCGAGGCGCTGCCGAACACCGAGATCTTCCGCCGGCTGGCGGCTGCGATGGGCTACACCGAGCCCGAGCTGCACGAGCCGGACGGGCAGATGATCGCTTCCCTGCTCGCCCAGTCCGGTGTGGTCGAGAGCTTCGCCGAACTGGCGGCGGTGGGCACGGTCCCGCTGCACGCCGAGCCGGTCCTCCAGTTCGCCGACCTCGAGTTCCCCACGCCGAGCGGTCGGATCGAGATCGCCTCGGCGGCTGCAGAGGCTGATGGGCATCCGCGGGTGCCGCAGCCGTGGGCTGACGTCCGTCCAGCGCAGGGCCGGCTGCGGCTGCTCTCCCCGGCCTCGGGCTGGTCGCTCAACGACACCTTCGCCAACGACGCCAAGATCGCCCATCGGATGGGTGAGGCCTCCGTCGCGCTGCATCCCCAGGATGCGGCCGCCCGGGGCCTGGCAGACGGCCAACTCGTGCTGCTCGAAAACGCGACAGGCCGGCTCGAGCTGCGGCTGGCACTGTCGGACGCCGTCCCGGTCGGGGTTGCGTTCTCGCCCAAGGGCCGCTGGCCGAAGCGGGAGGCTCAGGCGGCCAACGTCAACGTGCTCAACCCTGGGCGGGCCTGCGACATCGGCGAGAGCTCGTCCGTGCACGGGGTGGAGGTGGCCATCTCGGCCGCATCCCCCGCCGGCTTGGGCTAGTGCGCAGTTCCCCCCTTGGAGGGACGGAACTTGTGACGTTCTGGGCGATCCTGTGGGCGTGGAGCACCCTCCCTTCCCCCGGAGGTCCGCCGGCCCCCCCGCTGTGCGGCGTTCGCAACGCTCGAACGAGCGTGGGCAGACGCTTGGCATGATCGCCATCTTCATGGTCTCGGTGCTCGGCATGTCCGCCCTTGCAGTGGACGTCGGCAACTGGTACCAGCAGAAGCAGGCGCTGCAGTCGGCGGCCGACTCCGCGGCGCTCGCCGCCAGTACCGAGCTTCCGGTCAGCTGGGCTGCGGCCCAGACCGCCGGCGCCCACGAGTTCACGGCCGACGGCTTGGGTGGGGACTCCGTCACCTACACCCAGAGCTCGAACCTGACGTCGAACGACTCGGTGACGGTGACCGCGTCGCGCACGGCGACGTCCTACTTCGCCCACGTGTTCGGCATCTCGGGCCCCACGCTGACAGTTCACGCACAGGCCACCGTGGAGTCGTTCACCAAGGTCACCTCGACCGGCGACGTCATGCCCGTGGGCGTCATGAAGGGCAACTACACCCTCGGGACCTCCTACACGATCTACGGCGACGGCAGCTCGTCGAACAACGGCGCGCTCTCGCTCGACATCCAGTCGGGCGCCAGTTGCGGCGCCGCCAACGGTGCGAACGACCTCGCGAACACGATCAGCGGCAGCGTGGATGCATGCCCGGTCACCGTCGGCCAGACCGTGGATACCAAGCCCGGTAACCAGGCCGGCAAGATCGCCTCAGGCCTGAACGGCCGGATCTCGACCTGGAAAGACTTCACCGACATCGTGCAGGTGGATGGCAACGGTCAATACTGGCTCAAGGATCCGAGCAGTCCCCAGCTGGTGATCGTCCCCGTCGTGACGAACAACTCGGGCGGTCTCACGTGGCCCGCCGGCAGCAGCAGCGTGACGGTGGTGGGTTTCGCCTATTTTGTGATCACCGGCTGCGGGAGCCCCTCCAAGCAGGGCACCTGCTCCACCCCGGACGGCAAGTACGTGAACGGCACGTTCGTCGGCATGCTGGACAGCAACACCGCCTACACGACCGGTGCGTGGACGTCGGCGAGCAACAGCGCCGGCACCGTCGAGCTGACCAGCTAGCGATCGCCGTCTCCGGGCGGGCGGTCGAGCAGGCCGCGCAGCGCCCCCACCTTCGCCCGGTCGTGGACCGCCGGTGGCGCATGGGGTAACTCGACGGCATGCGGGGAAGTACGCAAGCAAGATGGGCGACTTTGCCGATGGCGTTCGGCCCGGCTCCTGCGACGGTGAGGATTCCCACGACCCAGGAGCCCGCCGTGAAAGCAGCTGTCGTTCATTCATTCGACCACCCGCTCGAGCTTCGCGATGTGCCGACCCCGGAGCCTGGCCCTGAGCAGGTGCTCGTCCGGATCGAAGCCTGCGGCCTCTGCCACACCGACATCCACGCCGCAAGGGGTGAGTGGCCGGTCAAGCCGTCGCCGCCGTTCATCCCGGGTCATGAGGGCGTCGGAGTCATCGAGCGCGTGGGCCCCGGCAACAGTCATGGCCTCTCGGTCGGTGACCGGGTTGCGCTGCCCTGGCTCGGCTATGCGTGCGGCGACTGCCGCTACTGCAACTCGGGCCGCGAGACGCTCTGCCCGTCGCAGCTCAACACCGGCTATGCGATCAACGGCGCGTTCGCCGAGTATGCGGTGGGGTACGCGCGCCACGTCGTGCGCGTTCCGGCGGAGGTCAGCCCGCTCGACGCCGCTCCGCTGACCTGCGCCGGCGTCACGACCTACAAGGCCGTCAAGGTCTCGGGTGCCACTTCGGCGAGCCTGGTTGCGGTCTTCGGCGCGGGTGGCCTCGGCCACCTCGCGATCCAGTACGCGCGGATCACCGGCGCTGCGGTCGTCGCGGTCGACACCAATGCTGATCGGCTCGCGTCGGCTCTCGAGTTGGGTGCCGAGCATGTCGTGCACGTCGGCGAGGAGGACCCAGTGGCGGCGATCCAGCGCCTGGGCGGCGCGGACGCCGCGATCTCGACCGCGGTCAACCCCAGCGCCTTCGAGCAGGCCATCGGCTCGCTCGCCCGCGGCGGCAGGCTGGTGTGCGTCGGGCTCCCCGCGCAGAACGCCATGCGCGTGCCGATCTTCGAGACCGTGCTCGGCGGCCTCGAGATCCGCGGCTCGATCGTGGGCACTCATCGCGACCTCGAAGAGGTCTTCGAGCTGCACCGCCGAGGCCGCACCCGGGTGCTGCGTAGCGAGTGCAGCCTCGACGATGCCAACCACGCCATCGAGCAGGTGCTCGACGGCAGTGCCCCCGCACCACGGCTCGTGTTCGACATGGCCCGCACGTCCACCCGCACCGCGGGCGAGCTCGCCGGCGTCGTCTCGGCGTAGTGGATCGCACCAAGAACCCAGGACGAGGAGAACTTCCATGGCAACGATCGAGCGGCAGGCATACGCGGCCCCCGGAGAACCCGGTAGTCCCGTCGAGGTCAGGCGTCAGTACGACAACTTCATCGGAGGCGAGTGGCGGTCGCCGGCGCAGGGTGCCTACAGCGAGAACCTGAGCCCGGCCACCGGCCTGCCGTTCACGAGCGTGGCACGCTCGACCGCCGACGACATCGAGCTCGCGCTCGACGCGGCCGAGGCGGCGAAGGCGGCGTGGGGCGGGACATCGCTCACCGAGCGCGCCCGCGTGCTGAACGCGATTGCCGACCGGATCGACGCTAATTCGCGAGATGCTTGCGGTGGCGGAGAGTTGGGACAACGGCAAGCCGGTGCGGGAGACGCTCGCGGCGGACATCCCGCTTGCGGCCGACCACTTCCGCTACTTCGCGGGCGCCACGCGCGCCCTCGAGGGGTCGAGCTCGGAGATCGACGGCGGCACCGTCGCCTACCACTTCCACGAGCCGCTCGGGGTCGTGGGTCAGATCGTCCCGTTCAACTTTCCGCTGCTGATGGCGGCGTGGAAGCTGGCGCCGGCGTTCGCCGCCGGCAACTGTTCGGTGCTCAAGCCGGCCAGCCCGACGCCGTGGTCGATCCTGAAGCTCGCCGAGGTGATCGGCGACGTGCTCCCTCCGGGGGTGCTGAACATCGTCAACGGCCCCGGCGCCGAGATCGGCAAGGCGCTGGCGACCAGCAACCGGATCGCGAAGATCGCCTTCACCGGCGAGACGGCGACCGGTCGGCTGATCATGCAGTACGCCGCCCAGAGCCTCATCCCGTCCACGACCGAGCTCGGCGGCAAGTCGCCGAACATCTTCTTCGCCGACGTGATGGCGGAGGACGACGACTTCCTCGACAAGGCCGTCGAGGGGCTCGTGCTCTACGCGTTCAACAAGGGCGAGGTGTGCCGTGTCCCTCACGCGCGCTGATCCACGAGTCGATCTACGACGAGTTCATGGCCCGCTGCCTCGACCGGATCGGCCAGATCGTGCAGGGCAACCCGCTCGACCCGAGCACCCAGATCGGCGCCCAGGTGTCGAAGAACCAGCTCGAGAAGATCACCAACTACGTGCAGATCGGCACGGACGAGGGTGCGGAGCTGCTGATCGGCGGTAACCGCAACGTGCTCGAGGGTGAGCTCGCGGGTGGGTACTACTTCGAGCCGACCGTCTTTCGCGGGCACAACAAGATGCGGATCTTCCAGGAGGAGATCTTCGGGCCGGTGCTCGCCGTCACGACCTTCAAGGACGAGGCCGAGGCGCTCGCCATCGCCAACGACACCATGTACGGGCTCGGAGCGGGCGTGTGGACACGCGACGGCTCACGGGCGTACAGAATGTGCCGCGGCATCCAGGCCGGCCGGGTGTGGACGAACTGCTACCACCTGTACCCTGCGCACGCGGCGTTCGGCGGCTACAAGACGTCCGGTGTCGGTCGCGAGAACCACAGGATGATGCTCGACCACTACTCGCAGACGAAGTGTCTACTGGTCAGCTACGACCCCAAGCCGCTCGGACTCTTCTGAGTGGGCGGACACGCGGTGAGTGCGGGTGCGGGCCGGCGGCTCGAGGCCACCGGCCCCGCGCTGCGGCTGATCCAGCGGGTGACGCGCAGACACGGGCCGGTCATGTTCTTCGTGTCGGGGGGCTGCTGTGACGGCAGCTCCCCGATCTGCCTCACCCAGGGTGAGCTGATGCTCGGCAGCCGGGACGAGTTGCTCGGCGAGATTGGCGGTGCCGCGGTCTACATCGACCGCGACCAGTTCGAGCGCTGGAACAAGCCGGCGGTGCTGATCGACGCTTCACCGGGTCCGGCCGAGGGGTTTTCGCTGGACAGCCTGGAGGACGCACACTTCGTTCTGCGCACGGTGTGAGCCGGCCCACTGGTTCGAGCGCCTACGTGGCCGGTGCGAGCACCGCCTCGTCCGAGCGAAGGGCGTTCGGGGCTCCGCACACCGCCTCGCAGCCGGTGATTTCGACGTTGACGTGCTGTCCGTCGACCAGGCCGACCACTCGCCCGGCTGGGAAGAAGGGGGCCGGGCAGCTACAGACCTCGTGCGTCGACTGGTGGGCCCAAACGTCCTCGTAGTGCATGAGGTTCTCGAGCGCCGCGCACGCGAGTACCGGGTCGGGGTACGTGCCGCCCGCCGGATTGCAGGTGAGTCGGAACCGCACGAGGTTCGTGGTCGCACCCTTCGGCAGCAGCAGCGGAATCGTCGAACACGTCCCCCCGGTCGGGCAGGTGGCGTGCGGGTAGTACACGGCGATCAATGGGTACGTCACCGACACGCGAGTGGCTCCAGCGGACGAGTGGTCAACAGAACACCCTGTCCCGGCAAGGATCATCGCGATGCACGCCGACCAGACGGCCAGCCGATCGCGACTCGACCGTCGAACCTGGGTGACCGATGTGGGGTTCAAAGGGACTCGCTGCAGAGAAGAGGGCGCTTGGTTACGTCGTTTCGCACGACTCTAGCGCCTCCCGCGGTTTCGTCCTACTCGGCGAGCCGGGCGACCAGCGACTGACGGAACCTGGAATGTGAAACTCGGTACCGCGTCAGATCGCGAGTCGCGCGAGCACTGGCAGAGCTCACCCTGTTCGCTCGACCGACGTCTCGTGCGCGCTGCCACAACGGTCGTTGGGCGGCGGGCTGAGTGCTGGGCGGGTGTTTGTTGAGCATTCGGAGAGACTCGCGGAGATCACGGTCTGGGAGGCGGCAGACCCGACCCCGTACACGGTGGACGGTGTCATCGTGAACGTGGTTGCGGCGTCAACGCGCCCGTTGCCATCACTATTCTCTCAGTGTATAGTGGATTGCGTGAGCTACTCACCGAGTGTATAGACGCCTCAGCAGCCGGAGGATCCAATGACTGACTTTCTGATCGAGAGCAAGGCCCTGACCAAGCGATTCGGCCGCACGGAGGCGCTGCGCGGCGCCGACGCGCAGGTCCATCTCGGCGAAGTGGTGGCCGTGATGGGGCCGTCGGGTTCGGGCAAATCCACCCTGCTGCACTGTCTGGCCGGGATTCTGCGTCCCGACGACGGCGAGGTGTGGTTCAACGGCCGCCGGGTCGACTCGCTCAGCGAGCGCCGGCGCACCGCCCTGCGCCGGCAGGCGTTCGGCTTCGTATTCCAGTTCGGGCAACTCGTGCCCGAACTCACCGCCGTCGAAAACGTGGCCCTGCCGCTGCTCTTGGGCGGCACGCAGCGCGCGAAGGCGGTAGCCGAGGCCCGCGGCTGGCTCGACCGGCTGGGCGTTGGCGAACTGGCTGCAAGCCGCCCATCCGCGCTGTCCGGAGGCGAGGGGCAGCGGGTTGCGATCGCCCGTGGCCTCGTGCACCGTCCTCGGGTCGTGTTTGCCGACGAGCCGACGGGTGCACTCGACTCGCTCGCCGGCGAGGCCGTCATGGATCTGCTGGTGGAGCAGGCGTCCGAGCTCGGTACGACGGTCGTCCTGGTCACCCACGACGCCCGCGTCGCGGCGTATGCCGGCCGAGAGATCGTGATCCGCGACGGCCGCGTCGTCACCCCGGCGGTGATGGCGGCGTGACCCGGCTAGCACTGACAATGCTGCGCGGAGCCGGTCGCCGCGGCCTCGTCCGCATCGCGCTGATCCTCGGCGGCGTCGCGGCCGGAGTAGCGCTGCTGCTCGGCGCCGCGGCGATCATCCCCGCCCACGACATCGAGGCCGGCCGTGCCTACCAGCTCACCAACCCCCCGCTCCAGCGCCAGGCCGGCTCTCACACCCCGTACCTGCTGTGGGCTCCGGGTCCCGTCGCGTCGGAATACACGGCAGGCCACCGGCTCACCATCGTCAGGGTCGCACCGGGCACCCCGGGCTCGCCTCTGCCACTTGGCGCCGACCGCATCCCCACACCGGGCACGATGCTCATCTCACCCGCCTTGCGCGACCTTCTCGCCGGTCCCAACGGTGACCTCTACCGGCTGCGCTTCGGTGCCCGTGTGGTCGGCACGCTGGGCCAGCCGGCCCTGCATGACGCCGCCCAGCTGGTCGCGGAGGTCGGCGTCCCCCGCGCCTACCTGGCCCGTCCCGGAAGCGGCGCCTTACAGGTCACCGGCTGGCAGACCCACCCCGCCGCCCCGGCTGACCACCACCTCGACCTGACCCGCCGGGTGGGGATCGTCCTGGGCATGATGGGGATCCTTGTGCCGATCATGCTGTTCATCGCCGCTGCCACCCGCATCGACGCCCGGCGCCGGGAGCAGCGCGCCGCCGCCCTGCGACTGGTCGGCGCGACTCCAGCCCAGCTCGGCAGGCTGGTCGTAACCGAGACGGCGGTCGCTGCGATTGGCGGCACAATCCTGGGCCTCGGCCTGGCCGTGGTCGTTCGCTCGCTGGCCGACCACGTCACCGTGTCGGGCTACAGCCCGTTCCCGTCCGACCTGGCTCCGCCGGCCACCCAGGTCGTGGCGATTCTCGTGGCGATGCCGGCGTTGGCCATCCTGGCCGCAGCCTGGTCGGTCAAGCGCGTCGCCATCTCGCCACTGGGCGCCGCCCGCCGCGCGCCGGCCGGCCCGCCCTCCGCGCGCCGTCTGCTCGCGCTGGTCGCCGCCCTCGGGCTGCTCTGGTGGGCAAGCCGCCCGGCCGCAGGCGCTGACCAAACTCATGTCCTCGAAGCCATCGCGGCGGGCTTCGCCGCGGTGATCGTGGCCGTCGCGTTGGTGGGACCGTGGCTGGTCGCGCTGATGGCGCGCTCGCTCGCCGGCCTCGCCCGCCAGCCGGCGACGCTTCTGGCCGGTCGACGCCTGGCCGCCGACCCCACCGGCATGTTCCGCGCCGTCAGCGGTGTGATCGTGGGCGCGTTCGTGATCGCCACGCTCTCGATCTACGTCGCGTCGCACAACCAGTGGCTGCGCGACCAGTTGCACGGGCTGCCGGCCTTCGTGCCCACCGCGGCTGACCGCACCCTTGTCGTCGTCAGCCAGGACCCCGGCGGCCGGCAACCCCTTCCCACCGGCCAACTGCGCCGGATCCCCGGGGTGCACGCCTTCGCCCGGGAATGGGACGAGAGCAACACCGGGCGGCGCGACCTGATCGCCGCCTGCCCGGGCGCCCGACGCGTGCAGCCCGGCGTGCGCTGCACCTCTGACGCCATCACACGGCTCCCCAACAACGGGGGCTTCAACAGGATCGTCCCGCCCCGTCTCGCGCACACCCTGCCCGCCGGCCACATGAGCCAGGTGTTCATGGCCACCGACGGCACGCTGGCGGCGCTCGAGCGGCTGCGGGCCGCGGCGCTTGCGCCCGGTGCACTGGTCAGCCCATCCTTCAACTTCGACGGAGCGCCTTCCACGGACTCACCGATCACCGCAACCGACGTCAGCCGCGCCCAGATCGCCGTGATCGCGATCCTGTTCGTCGCCACTTGCAGCCTGACGGTGCTCTCCCTGGAGGGGATCCTCGACCGCCGTCGCGAGCTGGCGGCGCTGGTCGCAGCCGGCACTCCGGCTGCAACACTGCGCCGCGCGGCAGCGCTCGAGGTGGCGCTGCCGGTGGCGGTGGCCGCGGCCGCCAGCATCGCGGTCGCGGTGCCGGTCGGCTTCATCGTCCTGCATGTCGCCCGTGGCATGCCGCTGGTTGTGCCGTGGGGCGGCCTGGTCATCCTGTTTGGCGAAAGCCTGGCGGCTGCCGCGGCCGTGCTTGCCGTCACCCTGCCCGCGATCGGTCGCCTGTCCGGCCCCGACAGCCTGAGATACGAATGAGCGAACACGCGACCACTCCCCGCGGCGCCGAGCGGCCGGGCAGCGCCGTCCCCTACGCGCTGCTGGGCCTGCTCGAGGAGGCGCCGCGGCACGGCTACGACCTCAAGCGCGAGTACGACGCGCTTTTCCATCATGCCCGCCCGCTCAAGTTCGGACAGATCTACGCCACTCTGGGCCGGCTCGAGCGCGACGGCCTGGTCGCTCTCGACCAACACGAACCCGGCCACGGCCCCGACCGCAAGCGATACGTCATCACCGGCGACGGCGTGGACGACCTCACCCGCTGGCTGCAGGCGCCGGAGCGGCCCGAGCCCTACCTGCAGAGCACGCTCTTCACCAAGATCGTGCTGGCGCTGCTGTCCGACCGCTCCGCCGAGGCGTT
Organism: Gaiellales bacterium; assembly: GCA_038230835.1. Taxonomy (GTDB): domain Bacteria; phylum Actinomycetota; class Thermoleophilia; order Gaiellales; family JAICJC01; genus DASUHT01. The sequence continues at coordinate 26,021 of JBBRMM010000003.1, read as the reverse complement.
CCTCGACTCCCAGCGGGCGGCGCACATGCTGCGGATGCGCGAGCTGACGGCACTCAAACAGCGCGGCAGCCTGATCGACGGATTGCTCGCCGACCAGGCGCTCTTCCACCTGGAGGCCGACCTGCGCTGGATCGATCTCACCCAGGCGCGGCTGGACAAACTGCGGGCGCAGGTGACGGGGTCGATACGTCCGTGAGCTCGCGGTAGGCTCGAATGGCCTGTTTGTGCGGGTTTGGCTCGGGCGACACCCTGCCATGAGTACCCCCAACGGGCAGCGGCACATGCGCGACAAGCGGCGACAACGGCGCTTGGTTGCGTCGTTTTCCGTCTAGCCAAGCGGCTCACCGGATGGAGACGGCTTTTTCGCGCGGTGGCACCAATGTGGCACCAAGCCGTTGCCACACGGCGGATCGTCCGCCGACGCGCCTTTTCGAGCTTCACCATGGCGGGATCATTACCCAACAGCAGAACATCCGGCGGGCGGCACCAATGTGGCACCGCATACAGGCGGGAACAGAACGCGGGTTCGAGTCCCGCCGCCTCCATTGGCTTCGTTCCCACCAACCAGGCGCAAAGGCCGATAGAGGCTCACCGCACGACTCCACGGCCGCGTATGACCAGGTCTCAGGCTGCGTCGAGCTCGATTTGGTCAGCGAGACCGAGCACCGCGAGGAGCGCTTCGACGACGGTGGGGTCGAAGTGCGAGCCGGCGCTTCGGCGGAGCTCAGCTGCGGCCTGCTGTGGTGTGCGTGCCGGGGAATAGGGCCGATCGGCCGTCATCGCCGCGTAGGCATCTGCGGCGGCGATGATACGAGCTTCGATGGGGATGGCCTGTCCGGCGAGACCATCCGGGTAGCCATCGCCGCTGTAGCGCTCGTGATGGTGACGTACGGCAGGTGCGACCTGCCGGAGGGCAGGGATACGGTGCACGATGTCTGCGCCGACTCCGGAATGGATACGCATGACTGCCCACTCGGCGTCGTCTAGCGGCCCCGGCTTGTTCAGGATCTGTTCGGGGACCGCGAGCTTCCCGACGTCGTGCAGCCATCCGGCGAGCCTGCAGCGCTGCGCGACGCGACCGGGCAGCGCCAGGCGTTCGGCGGCCAGGCCGCCAAGTCGGGCGACCTCCTCGGCGTGCTCCTGCGGGATGCCCTCCCGTACGCTGCACGTGAACGCCAGGGCCCGTGCCAGCTCGACCGCATTGGAAGCGGCGTTCGGTGCGTCGGCGGAGCGCGTGTTACCCGGGCGGAGCGAGACGCAGTTTCGTCCGCGGTGCTTAGCGTCATACAGACAGCTGTCTGCCCTTTCGAGGAGCGCATCGAGGGTCGCGCCATGATTGGGTGCGAGTGCGCCGCCGACGGAGATTGTGAGGTCGAGATGGACGTCATCACGCACGATGGGCGAGTCGCTGACGGCGTGGCGGAAGCGCTCGGCTCGCCGAACGAGCTCATCCGCGGAGCGAGCGCCGGGCAGAAGGATGGCGAACTCCTCGCCGCCCCACCGCGCCAGGCAGTCTCCGGGTTCGAGGCCGGCGCTCAGCCGGTGGGCGAGGTGGATGAGGACGGCGTCGCCAACGGCGTGGCCGTAGGCGTCATTGACTTGCTTGAAATGATCGGCGTCGAGCAGCAGCAGGCCGCACGCGGCGGTGTCCGCTGCGAGCATCTTCGTGGCGATCTGAGCAAAGTGGCGTCTGTTGAAGGTGCCTGTGAGCTCGTCGGTGCCGGCGCGCATTTCAGCGTCCGCACGAGCGCGCTCCAGTTCGCGGTGGGCGACTTTCATCTCTCGCATGCTCCGTCTGAGGTCGTCTTCCAGCCGCCGCCGCTCGGTCACGTCGGACACGATCCCGCTCACCTCGAATGTGCCGTCCGGGCGCGGGCGACAGGCGGCGCGGTCGTACACCCAGCGGGTGATCCCGTCGGCTCCGATCAGGCGATACGTGACCTCCGAGTCCTCGCCCTGCCCCAGCGCGCGGTTGAAGGCGTCGTATGCAGGTCGATCGTCAGGGTGCACGGCCGCGTCCCAGTTGGTCATCTCCGGGTCAGGCTCTGCGCCGCCGAACAGACGGTCACCGCCGGGGCCCTGAAACAGCTCCTCGATATGGCCGTCGGGGAGCGCGAGCGCGAGATAGACGTGGGCGCCGACGACGTCGAGAAGGCTGGCGAAGCGACCGCTGGCCTCGTCAAGGCGGGCGGCGGCCTCCTCGCGCACGGTGATATCGGAGATGATGCCTTCTACGCGGACGCTGCCGTCGGCCAATCGGCGCGGGCGCGCGCGATCGCGCAGAATCCGCGTGGCGCCGTCGAGCCCGACGACGCGATATGTCACCTCGGCGTCCTCTCCGCCCAACAGGCAGCGGTTGAACGCCTCGTACTGGGCCCAGTCCGCGGGTGCGATGCGCGACTCCCAGAATCGTCCGTTCTCGACGCCTTCGGGGACAGAGCCGCCGATCAGATCCTCGGCGGTGGACATTGACGCGTGGTGCACGTAGCGCCCGTCCGGGGTGATCTCGCCGGCGTAGACATGCTCCTCGAACAAGTCGAGGATCCGGGTCAGTTCCACCTCGCGCCGACGCCTGCTCCCCGCTTCGCGACTCCAGAACACGCGCGCAGCGTCCCACAGGCCCCGAACGCGGCCAGGGCGCGCCGATGCGCCGGTGGCGGGCACGGGTGGATCCTCGGCGCTGAGTGGCGAACCGGTCATGGCCTTCCACCTTCTCATCGGCGCGACTATCAGGTCGCTTGACCCGCCACTCGCACTTGAGGAACCCCCATACTGGCGAGGGCTCGCGATCGCGCGATCGGCGAGCTGGAGGACATCCTACGCGTGCGCGGCGAGATTGACGCGGAAGGCCTGGGCGAGCAATCGCCGGGCGCGTTGTTGATATCCCGTCGCGCTCGGTGTCCAGTTCCTTGACGGCGGGCTTCATCAACAGATCGAACACGGCGAACTGTTCCTCGGTGAGTCCCTCGGGGAAGAGTCCGCGGGCCTCCTCTGATACGGGGGACCGGACGCCGGGTTGGCGTTGGCTGTGTTCATCCCAGCGCGGGGGTTCCCCGACTCACGGCACCATGACGCGTGCAATCCCGCTGCCAGAGCCACGCACGCATACCCCCAACGGGATTCGAACCCGTGTTACCGCCTTGAAAGGGCGGGGGCCTAGGCCGCTAGCCGATGGGGGCCACGGCGAGGCAGGATACCCTCACGCGGCGTCCATCGGCCGGGATGACCCGCGCACGCGGCCGAGCGAGATCTGCAACTGCGCCCAGGCGGCGCGCTCGGCCAGGTCGTAGGCGTCTCCGTCGAGGCCCTGGGTGGCCTCGAGGTAGCGGCGCCAGGCGACGGTCGCCGAGAGGGGGAAGAGCGCGATCGTGTCGAGTGGAGGGGTCATCGGCGATTCTGATGGTTAATACGTCTGCCGACCCGAATTAGTTTCCCGTCAGGCGTGAACTCCGCGCGCGTCGAGTTCCGGGGCTGGCCGGCGGCCGCTGCGTCGCAGCGCGATGCCGGACAACGCCTCCAGTATCACCCGGTGCCCGTTCGTCGCCGTGACGTTGCCGTGAGAGTCGTACATGGGCGCCACCTCGACCATCTCCATGCCCACCAGCGGCAGCTCGGCGGCGATCCGGCGGGTTGCGTAGAGCAGTTCGCGAGGAGTCAGCCCACCCGGTTCGGCCGTCCCCGTGCCGGGTGCGAAGGCGGGGTCGAGCGAGTCGATGTCGACCGACAGGAACACCTTGTCCCAGCCCGACGCGGCCTCGATCACCTCGTCGATGCAGGTGCGGAATCCTCGGTCGTCGATCTCGTACATCGTGTACCACCGCATGCCGACGTCGCGCATCCACGCGAACTCGTCGGGGTCTGGCCACCAGCCGCGCAGCCCGACCTGGATGAACCGGTCGCCGGGGATCGAGCCCTCGTCGACGACCAGGCGCATGGGTGTACCGTGGGAGCGGACGACGCCACCGAGGTCGGTGGCGGTGTCGGCGTGGGCGTCGAAGTGGATGACGCCGACCGTGCCCGCCCCGTGGTGCTCGGCCACGGCTGTCATGTCCGGGTGGGCGACCGAGTGGTCGCCACCGATCACGATCGGGATCGCACCCACGGCGCAGATGTCCGCCACGAGCGACTTGACGGCGGCGTGGCTACGTTCGGCGTCGCCGGGCACGGTCTCGGCGTCGCCGTAGTCCACCACCCGGAGCTCGGTGAATGGGTCGACGCCGAGCAGCATGTGCGGGCGGTAGGGCGGGACGCCCGCCGAGTCCTCGGCCATGCGCACCGCGCGCGGGCCGAAGCGGGTGCCCGGCCGGTGGGAGACCGTCTCGTCGAACGGCGCTCCCACGATCGCCACGTCCACGCCCTGGAGGCCGCTGGGCTCGAGCACCAGCGGCAGCTTGGCGAACGTGGCCAGGCCCGCGAACCCCGGCTCCCCGTCACGATTGACTCGCATCGCTCCTCCTGTGTCGTTCGGTGGGGCGCGACGCTACCACGTGGTGTGGCCTGCCGGAGTGCCGGCTCGGGCTCCCTCAGTGTGACCCGGGCGAGCGGCCGGCCGTGAGCTCGACGAGGTGCCCCGCGACCGACCACGTCCACAGCTCGACGCAGTGGCCGTCGGGGTCGGTGACGTAGGCCGCTCGGCCGCGACCGTCGCCGTAGTGGCCATGGTCGTGCACGTACACCTCGCGCCCCGCCGCTCGGATCCGTTCGACCGCCGAGTCGAACCGTTGCTCGGCGATGTGCATCGCGTAGTGCACATGGACACCTCCGCGCCCGCCGCCGAGCCCGATCTGGGGCAGCCACAGGCCGATGCGGGTGCGCTCGCCGGCCATCACCCAGACCGCCTCGTCTCGCCACCGCTCCACCACCGGGAAGCCGAGCACGCCCGCGTAGAACTGCTCGGAGCGGTCGAGGTCGCCCACCTCGAGCACCAGCTCCGAGACTCCGGAGACGGTGATCCCGCCCGGTTCCGAGTCGGTGTTCGAGGCGCCACTCACCGTGCGCGGATTCTACGTGGGCGCCGGCGACCGCGCAGCCTGCGCACCGATCGCCTCCCGACAGCCGTAAACTCGGTCGCGCGGGCCGTTAGCTCAGTTGGTAGAGCAGGGGACTTTTAATCCCAAGGTCGAAGGTTCGATCCCTTCACGGCCCATTCAATTCCCGAATCTTCGGGGCCGGCCTGCGCCGTGGCCGATCAGGAGCGTTTGATCCCGCCTGCTGCGACCGCCCCGACCCGTGGGTGCGAGGTTAGAATCCGGATACGGGTTGCGGCGAGTTGGCTGCCGTGGTGGTGCCGTTGCCGAGTTGACCGGAGCTGTTGTCGCCCCAGCATTGTGGCTGGCCGGCGGTGGTGAGTAGGCACTCGTCAACCGCGGTCGCGTCGGCAGTGATGACCAGCGCGCCCGACGAGAAGCCGGTCACGGTGACCGGGGTCAGGCTGGGTGTGGTGGAGGTGGTGGAGTTTCCCAACTGACCTGCCGTGTCGTCGCCCCAGCACTGCACGCCGCCGGTGCCCGAGAGCAGAGCGCAGCCGTTGACGTCGTTCTCAAGGATCTGGCGCACGCCGCTGGTCAGCCCGCTCACGAATGCGGCGGTCGAGCGGGACGTGGTCGTCCCGTCGCCGAGCTGGCCGAAGGCGTTGCTACCCCAGCACTCCACGCCGCCCGACGCAAGCAGCGCGCACGCCGCGGCGTCGCCGGTGGCGATCTGCACGGCGCTGGTTACGCCGCTCACCGGTACGGGGGTCGAACTGTCGCTGGTGGTGCCGTTTCCCAGCTCACCGATTCCGTTTGAGCCCCAGCACCAGATGTTGGTGTTCTTGAGCAGGGCACACGTGTAGTCGGTGCCGTTCGAGACCTGCACCGCTTTCGCCGGCAGGCCGGCTACTGGTGTCGGGCTGTCGCGCTCGGTGGTGCTGCCGTCACCGAGTTGGCCGTGCGAGTTGGCGCCCCAGCAGTCCACGCCGCCGCCCTTGAGCACGACGCACACGTGGGTGTCACCGTAGGAGATCTGCTGCACGCCGGTGAGGCCGGGCACCGCGCTGGGCGTACCGGTGGCGGCGCCGTGAGTGCCGTTACCCAGCTCGCCGAAGGCGTTCTCGCCCCAGCACCGCACCTTGGCGGACGGTGTGACGGAGCAGCCGCCGCCCCAGGTCGACACCTGGGCCACCTGTCCCTGCAGGTTGGGCACGGGGTTGGTGTGCATCGCCGTGTCGCCGTTTCCGGTCTCGATCCCCCAGCAAGACAGGACCAGGCTCGCGGAAACGACGCACCCGGTGTAGTCGTCGACCGAGATGGCCTGCGCGCCGCCGGTGGTGGCCAGGCCGATGGTGAGCGCGGGGATGGCCCGATCCTCGGTGGAGCCGTCACCTAGCGCGCCGAACGCGCCGTCGCCCCAGCACATGACCTGGGATGTCGTCAGCACGACGCACGAGTGGTGAAACCCGGCGGCCACCTGCAGCACCGTCGCCGCGCCGGCGGGCGACGGGCCGAGGCCGAACACCGGCGTCGGCACCGGTGCCGGAGGACTGGACTTGAACTGGCCGTTTCCAACCACGCCGTTGGTTGGGTCGCCCCAGCACAGCACTTGGCCGGCCAGCGCGCAGGTGTGGCTCTCGCCCATGGTGACCTGGGTCACCCCCGACGAGAGCCCGCTGACCGGCGCCGGCAGCAGGCTGTCGGTGAAGCTGCCATTGCCCAACTGGCCGTCCAGGTTCTCGCCCCAGCACTCCAGCGCGCCGGCCACCGTGATCGCGCAGGTGTCGTCTGCCCCGGCCGCGATCACCTTCACGCCGGCTGCCTCCGTGAGCACCGGCGTGGTGCTCGGGATGGTGGTGTTGTTGCCCAGTTCGCCCGCCGAGTTATCGCCCCAGCAGCGGACCTTGCCGCTGGACAGAAGCGCGCAGGCATGGAAGTTCCCGGCGGCCACCTGCACCACGTTCTTGAGGCCGGCAACCGGCTGCGGAGTGCTGGCGTCGGTGGTGGTGCCGTTGCCCAACTCGCCGTAGTTGTTGTCGCCCCAACAGGCGGCGGTGGCGGTCAGGGTGACCGCGCACGTAAACCCATCCCCGGCGGACACCTGGGTGGCGTGGAAGTTCAGGATCTGGGTCGGATCTCCGCTCACCTCAGTCGTCCCGTTACCCAACTCGCCGAACGCGTCCGAGCCCCAACACCAAACACCGCTTGACGCATCCAACACGCACGAGTGGTGGGCACCCACGCTGACCGCCGTTGCCGCCGGGACGCCAGTCATACGCACCGGCGTGGTGCGGTCGCCGGTCACTCCGGGGCCAAGCTCACCGACAATGTTCAACCCCCAGCACCAAACAGTCTGATCGGCCAGCAGCGCGCAGCTATCGCCGTCACCAGCCGAAACAGCTGGCATAGCCGCCGCGGACGACGTCGCCACCCCCCGACCGCCCGTCGCTGCTATCAACAGCAGGCTCGCCAGCGCCACAAGCAGCCGACCCATCACGGACCTCCCTCGCCGCTCCCAAGCATGGCCGCAGCCCCGACCGGCCACGCAAACAACCACCACGATCACGGACGCTACCAGACTCACCTGCCGTTTGGGGGCCGGCGTGAGCCGGTCCCACGGCGACCACCGGTGGGCTGCGAGGTCACACGGTCACGAACGTTGTGCCGGTGAAGATGCGTGCCCTCCACCGAGGGCACGGGTCCAGCGTCCGATCTTCGGACGCCGAGTCATCACTTGGTCTTGAATGGATCGACGTGCACGTCGTCGACCATCCAGTTGCCCGAGTCTCCCAGCACGGTGAACCTCAGCGCTACCTGGGTGGTGCCGTTGGTGAGGAGCGGCGGAGACGCCAGATTCGCCAGGATCGGGATGGGGTCGGTCGGCTGCCAGGTTCCGTCACTGGTCACGAGCGCGATCGGTGTTGTCTGGGGGTTCCCCAAGGCGTCGGTGTAGACAGCGTCGACTTCCAGCGTTGACAGCGGCGAGCCGGTGTTGACGGCGAATAGGCGAAGCGTCGGATCCGCCAGGTCGACGCACATCGCCGCGCTCTGGGCGCTCGCGCCCGTGGGAAGGCCAAGCGACGACGAGTCGTTCGCGCCATGCACCTGGTATGGCTCGTTTTGGGCGGTAACACTGGCACCGCCGTCGAACGTCCAGTGCACGTCGCCGCGTTCGAAGCCGCCGTTGGGCAGGAACTCGTACTGGCTGGGATCGGCCCACGGCAGGAATGGCTGCGAGAGAGGCCGCGAAGGACAGTTGTCGGTCGCCACGGTCGTATCCGCCCGCGCAGCCGAAGGGGCGAGCGCGAAGGCGGCCACTACGACTGCGGCTGTGGTCGTCGCGAGCGCTGACCACCGATGCTGATTGACGTTGGAGCGCTTCAAAGTTAGCCCCTTCCGTGATCATCAGAGGAACTCGTCCGGCGATGAAGAATCGCGCAGGCAAACCTGGTCGTCGCCGGCGTGATGGCCGAGTGCGTCGTTGACCATCTTGAAGTTGTCGAGGTCGACGTAGAGCACGGCGATGCAGCCGTGCGCTCGTTTGGCTCGAGCCAGTCATCCAACTCGCCCGCAACCTCGACATCGAACCCCTGGCAGAGGGCATCGAAACCGCTCCTCAGTGCCACTTCCTGGTAGCGAACGGCTGTCGACTCGGTCAGGGCTTCTACTTCAGCGCCGCGGTCGAGGCCGGCGAGGTGGAGCGTCTCGCGCGTCGGTGACCCGTCCCGATGAGGTCACACGGACAGTCGCCGCGTCCAGTCACCGAGCATGGCGAGGTAGTCGCGGATGATCGTCGCCGTGGCGTCGTCGGTCAGGTTGCCGTCCGCATCGAAGCGCTCGGCGGCCCGCCCGACGATGATCTCCGGCCGGTTCACGGGCAGCGCCTCGACGAATATCAACACCTGACGCAGGTGATACTGCATTCGCGCGGTGCCGACGACCCCGGTCGATGCGCCCATGATGCCGGCCGGTTTCCCCCGAAACGGCTGTTCAGGCGCCCGCGACACCCAGTCGAGGGCGTTCTTGAGCACGCCCGGGATGGAGTAGTTGTACTCCGGGGAGACGAACAGCACCGCGTCCGCCGCCCGGATCGCGTCCACCAAGTCGGACACCGGACCGGTGAACCCATCACGCTGACGTAGAGGGATTCCGCCGATCGCCGGAGCCTCGAGCACCGTCACGCCCTCCGGCGCCAGCCCACGAGCAGCATTCAGGAGCATCCGGTTGTACGAGCCCTTACGCAAACTGCCGAGAAGCGGCAGTACCGAGACCGGATCGGGCACTCGGAGCATCATAGTGCCCTATTCCCCCGCTACTCGATCGTCCACCCCTACGCACCCTCAGTTCTCGGACTCGGATGTCGGCGGGGTGGCTCAGAACCCGTCGATCACGCGGCGTCGGCGGGCGTGGCGTAGGTGAGGACGACGACGCCCGTACTGGTCGTCGTTGTGTCGGTGAGGCGGAGAGCGCGCTCCGTGCCGGCCACGAAGATCCGTTTTCCGGTTCCGACGATCACGGGATGCACCATCAGTCGGTATTCGTCGATGAGACCTAGGCGGGTGAGCTCATCCACCAGGTCGCCACTGCCGTAGATCAGGAGATCTTGACCAGGCTGCTGCTTGAGCCGGGTGACCTCGACGCCGACGTCGCCTTCGATGATCGACGCGTTCCATTCGGCGTCGTGCAGCGTGTTTGAGGCGACGAACTTGGGCATCGTGTTCATCTTCCTGCCGAACTCGCCCGTGGTCTCCTCCATCGCCGGCCAGGCGGCGGCGAAGCCTTCATACGTCACCCGTCCCAGCAGCAGGGCGTCACTGGCATACAGGTAGTCGGCCTGGAGCTTGGACAGGTCGTCGTCCCAGAACGGGCCTGTCCACGCGGGGTTCTCGACCACGCCGTCGAGCGACACGTAGATCGCCAGCTTGAGCTTTCGCATCGTGGTTCTCCGAGGTCGTGGACGGGTCTGATCGGACGCCGTCAAGGTGGTCAGGACGGCTGCTCGCAGGTAGGACTGCCGGCTGACCGACAGTTCATCGGTCAAATAAGCAGAATAGGGCGGTTTCGGGTTGTCGACTCCGGGGTATCCTCGCCGACGCCCGTGGGAGTCCGACGAAGGGGGTTGACATGTCGCGGAATCGTGTGCTCGGTGTGGTGGTGGGCGTGATTGTGGCGGCTGGAGTGGCGGTCGCTGCGGCTGGAGCGTCCACACCGCACCTCACGACGGCGCGGACGCTTCACCTGCTGGCGAGGGGCGGGTCGTCGTCGTTCGTGGACACCGGCAAGACTGGGCCGAGCCTCGGTGATGAGGTGATCCTCAACCAGCCGGTGTACTGGGCGAGTGACCCCGACCAGCTCGCCGGCAGGGGACACGTCACCGTGGTCTTGGAGGGCAGAAACGCGAGCCAGGACCATGCGGTGTTGGTGCTTGGAGAAGGCCAGGTGACCCTGGATGGATTCCAGGGCGCGAACTCGTTCCCGCTGGCGATCACCGGCGGCACCGGTGAGTTCCAGAACGCACGCGGCCAGGCCTGGGTCATACTCGGCGCGCACAACACGTCCTCAATCACGCTGAACCTGATCCCGTAACCCGGGAGGGACGGCCGAAGGGGCTCGTCTGGTCCGATTTGCAGACGAGCCCCTCCCCACCCGTGGGGTTTCCTCGCGCCAAAGTCGGGGTATCCGGCGGGCGTCGGCGTGGCTTGACTGGCCACCTCCACGGGCGATCAGCGAGCCACGCCGGCGACACCCACCCCGAGTCCGCCGGACGAGATCGGACGATCCGACCAAGACCCGGCCGCGAAGCGTGACTACCATTCGGTTCCTCAGGGCTGACGGCCACCACGAGGGGAGTTGATAATGAGCACCGATCCCGGAGATACACAGGCATTACCGCCACGGCCGATCGAGGTGCTCCAACTCGAGCTCGACGGCCTAGTCGCCCGCGCACAGACCGTCGTTGCGTCCCTCGAGAGCCTGGAGACGCGTGCTGCGGCGTTGGGGGCTTCCCTGGACGCGGCAGCTGCATCATCAGCGCGTGTCGACACCGCGGTTGGAGTCGCGTCTGATCGCATCACCGGCGCGACCGACACGATCACGACGGGGGCAGACACGCTTCAAACCGCTGCCGCGCAGGTCGACGAGGTCGCGAGTCGCGCCCAGCGGCTCGCCGACCACCTGGCGATCGACGGCGTGATCGAACCGGCGAGCGCTCGTGTGCTCGCGTTGCAACAAGGCCCAGCGTGGGTACTCGGAACCGCCGTGCTCGCCCTTGCCTTCTACCTTGTCTATGCCAGAATCACGTCGCCCGGTCCGTGGGTCGCGATCGCCGTCGGCTTGGTGATGGCCGTCGCCCTCACGTTCCGCACACGCATCGAAGGCGCCGCAGAGCGCACCGCGACCACGAGCCCACAGCAGTCCGGCTGAGACCGAGCCACCGGCTCTTGATGTCCGAGTCCGAACCAATCGCCTTCGCAGAGGCTGCGACTGCTGGAAACCTCCCGCCGCCAAGTTGAGTCGCCGCGCCGCGGCCGGTGGATAACCACCGCGCTCTGCGCCTCCCGACGAAGCTCATTCTGAAACGAGTTCTAAGGCGCGGAATCGACGAGAGGGATGCTTGGAATCGCGAGGGCGTCGGCGCTTCCGCGTGAGGACCGGGTCGGCTGTTCGAGTTGTCGGGGGTTCTTCGGAGATCCCGGTGTGGCCGGAACCAGCTCGGCCAGGCTGGGGGTCAGGCCGGGTACTCGTCCTTCCGCCAATTGCGGGGCTCCGCCGGTTGGGTTTTCGGTGTTCGCTCGAGCAGGAGACTGTAATAGGGCGCAACAAACGGGTCGGGTGCCATCACCGTGTAGGTGTGGTAGACGGTCCCGTTCTCACGCGCGAATGCGATCCAGCTCGGGGCCTCGCGCAGGCCGTCTCTGAGCTCGGCGCCGATCTCGTCTGACCAATCCTGGAGCCAGGCGGGTGGGTTGTCGATCATCTCCTTGACCTGGGGAATCCGCTGAGCCTGCTCCTCAGTCATCGCAAGGCCGAAGTCGAAGGCGAACTCGGTGTCGTAAGTGGAGACGTAGGGGAACTGCCAACCCATCCGCCGCTTGTAGGCAGCCAGCCGCTCGATCGGCGCCCGCGAGAAGCAGAGCAGCGTCACGTCGCGGTGGTTGAGGTGGACGAGCGAGCCGTCGAGCCCGTCGCCCAGGTTGGTGCAGCCGGGGCAGGCGCCGAGCGAGTAGTCGGGGCCGAACATGATGTTGTAGGCGAGCAGCTGTGAGCGTCCGTCGAAGAGCTCGGCGAGAGTCTGCTTACCTTCCTCGGTATCAAACTCGTACTCCTTCTCGACCGGGACCCAGGGGAGATCGAGCCGCCGTCTTTTGATCTCCTCGTTTCGCTCCGCCTGCTCGGCCTCGAGCTTGGCGAGTTCGTTCCGGGCCGCCCGCCATTCCTCGCGGGTCCCGATCTTGTGTTCAGGCATCTCTTCTCCCTCCTTCGGAATCGAGCGCTCCCGAGTGGCGGAATCCATCATTCGGCCCCCTAGCACGTCGATGGTTGGGCGGAGTGGACGTCCACCGTGCGGTCGTCGGCCGCCGAAACGACTCCAGCGGATCGACCTCGTTCCCAGTGCATCGTATCGAGGCGGAGTCTCTTCAGGGGGGACGGGTTGCCTGGGCGGCGCCGGAGGCTGCCTTGTCGGGAAACTCGTTGCCGGACGAAATACCCCCGAACCGCCGCCGCCCAAACTCACAACTGGCGCCGTTTCATCCGTGTTCTGGTGGGTATCCTGGGCATTGGTGACCGATCCGACCGTCCACCCTCTAGAGATGGTGCCGAGAGGCCCGCAGCCACAGCCCGAGCGCCGCGAGGGGCGGTTGCCGCCGCCGGTGCGACTGCGGCAGTTGTCCTGGCGTGACCGCCGGGCGGTGCTTGTGAGGGCGGTCAGGGAAACGGTCACAGACAGTCTGCCGAACGTCGCCAAGGCGGTCGCGTTCAGCCTCTTTCTGGCCATCCCATCAGCGTTCGTGGCCGTGCTCGGCGTCTTTGGTTTGGTCGCCTCCCGGTCGACGATCACGGGTGTGATGAACAGCCTGCAGGGGGCGATCCCCGGAAGCGCCACGACCCTCATCCACGGCGAACTCGTTCGTCTGACGACGTCCCATTCGGGGAGTCTGTGGGCGTTCGTGCTCGGGCTCGCCGTTGCCGTATGGTCGTTGATCGGCGCGATGACAACCCTGATGTGGGGGCTGAACACCGCGTATGAGCGTTCCGAGACGCGCGGGTTCCTGCGGCAGCGCGTGTACGCGCTGGGGATGGTCGGGTGCATGCTGGTGGCGTTCGCGCTCGTGCTCGTGCTGCTGGTGTTCGGGCCTGTCGTCGCTGGGTGGGCCGGACGCTCCATCGGCCAGCCGACGCTCGTCACATGGATCTGGTGGGCCGCACAGTGGCCGATCCTGATCGGGGGCCTGTTCAGCAGCTTCGCTGCCATCCTCTACCTCGGCCCGGACATCCGACCGCCCCGCTTTCAACTTGTCACACCCGGTGCCGTGGTGGCGATCGTGATCTGGCTCGCCGCGTCGGCTCTGTTCGCCGTCTACACAGCAAGCTTCTCGAGCTACAGCAAGACGTGGGGCTCCCTGGCCGCCGTGATCATCACGTTGACATGGCTCTGGCTGACGAGCCTCGCCATCCTGGTGGCGGCCGAAATCAACGCCGAGGCGGAACGCAGCAGGGAACTGCGCGAAGGGCGGCCGGCGGCAACCGACCTCGACCTGCCCGCGCGCGGATAGCGCGGCCTCACGGGTGCCCCCGCCGGACTGACGCCGATGGGTCGAGAATCGCTCCAGCTGTTCTTGAGGGCGCTGAACGGCGGTATCGTCGTCTCGCTGTTTGCGCTGGCGGGCGAGCTCGTTCGGCCCAAACGATTCGCCGGCGTGTTCTCGGCGGCGCCCTCGGTGGCACTCGCGAACCTCCTGGTGGCCGTCCTCTTCATGGGGCATCTCGAAGGCGAGCGCAGCTCCGATGGGATGGTGCTCGGCGCTGCCGCGATGGTGACCTCGATCTTCGTCGGGATACCGCTCGTCATGCGGCTGGGGGCGGCTCGTGGATCCGCATTGACATGCGGGATCTGGCTCGTGACCGCGGGTGTGCTCTGTCGATCGGTGGCCGTCTCGTGAGCCTCGCGACCTGGAGAAGGAGCTCGCTCGCGTGGACGAGAGCGAGCATGGCCAGCCGCTCGTCGCCTTCGACTCGCAGGCGCTCCGGCGGTTGAAACCGCGCCAGTTGGCAGCGCGGTTCGCGTTCGGGGCGGTCGCGTCGCTGATCGCGGGCGCGGTCTCGATCGTGCTCGGGCCGTCGATCGGTGGCCTGTTCCTCGCCTTCCCCGCCATCCTGCCGGCGACCCTGACCCTGCTCGAGCGCGAGCACGGTCGCGTCGCGGCCGTATTCGACATGCAGGGCGCGGCGCTCGGCGCCGTGGCGCTGATCGCGCCTCGCGCTGACGATCTATCTCATGGTCGAGTTGGTGAGACGACGGCGCGCGTCATTGCGGGAGCGCCGCGCATGATCGACGGAGGCGGGACCGCGTCGCGGCCCCGCCTCTGCTCACCTTCCTCCTCGTCGCCATCGATTGGTGACGACGAAGCTCTAGGCCTTCGCCGCAGTCCGTCCGGAGAGCGTCTCGCTAATCGTGGACAGCTTGCGGAGAGCGGCCTCTTCCTGCTCGAGGTTTGATCGCAGGAGCTTCGCCGCATCCCTTTCTCCCAGTGCGTCGGCCATGGTCACCAGGCCTGTGTAAGCCGCGATCTCGTAGTGCTCGGTGCGAGCGCCGGCGCCGGTCAGGAACAGATCGAGAATCTCCGGGCTCGGGTCATGCTTGGAGAGGAACTCGTCGTGCTCGGTCTTCAACCCTTCGATCGCGGGGCAGCGCTCGGCCTTCGCGGTCTCCCCGAGTGTTTCGAACACCGCTTCCACGTTGGCGACGTGCTTCTTCGTCTCGGTCAGATGACTCTCGAACGCCGTCTTGAGGGTGCTGTCGCTGGCCTCCTCGGCGAGCTTGGGCAGCGTCTTCACCAACACCCGCTCGGCGAACAGGATATCGCCCAACTCATGCATGAACAGTTCGCGGGGATCGTCCATCGGTGCTCCTTCGTAGGGGCCGGCACGTTCCGGCCGTCGGTCTCGGATTACCCGCAGCGGGTCGATCCAAACCGGGCGCTACGTTGTGCTGGTCGCCGCGGCGGCATTGCGCTCGAGGTTGGTCTCGGCGACCACCTTGTCGACCACGTCGCGAGGAATGTCTTCGTTCTCACGGCGCTGCTGCTCGCGGCTCTGTTCCACCTCGACTCGCGCCGCCTGCCAGGCACTCCAGTGGCCGGAGACCAGTGCCCACAGCGAGAGCGCCGACACGTACGTCACGCTCGTCACCCAACCGGTCGCGAGCGACACCGGAATCATGGCAAGCCAGAACATCGTCAGCCATCCGTTGACTCGGCGCATGAACACCGGGTCGCCCTGGATCGAAGTCCAAAGTGACTTCACCACGGTTCGCTCCCTTCTTCCCGAAGGGAGTACCCAGAAATGCGGCTGTTGAATCCTCGCGGGTTCGTCAAGCGTCTCGTCACGGCAGGACGTGGACAGTTCGGCTGATCATCGTCATGTCCAGCACCCGGCGGATCGCCGGGGAGGTGCAGACCAGCTCGAATCGTCCGCCCCGGGCCGCGACCCGTTGGGCAGCCGCGAGGACGACACCCAGCGCTGTCGAGTCAAGGAAGCTGACCGTCTGAGCGTCGAGCCGGATCACTCCGGTGCGCTCCTCCTCGGCCGAGTCCAACGCCGCCCGCAGCGCGTCGGCTCCACTGATGTCCAGTTCACCGTCAACGGTGACGATGGTCGTCGACTCCGATACCACTTCCTGTGTGAACACCGGGCGGTACTGTCCAGGGAGGTCGGTCACCCGACCGCGGTTACCCGCGATTCCGAGTCGGCAAACCCCGCTGGGCAGCCTCAACGCACCGCCGCGAACGTGATCAGCGTTCCACCTCCGGCCGCCGGTTCGATCGAATGGCGCAGCGTCAGCGAGCGGAGCAGCTCAAGGCCGGCGCCCGCGGGCCACGGCGGCGGGCCGATTCCCGCTCCGTGATCGCGGATGCGCGCTTCGAACTCGTGCGGCGACGTGCGAAACTCCAACTCGATGACTCCCTCACGTCCGCCGTAGCCGTGCTGAATCGCATTCAAACACATCTCCGACAACACCAACTTGAGGTCATCCACCACCTCGGGCTCGAGACCAAGCGCGGTGCCCGCGCCCGCCAGGGCGTGACGGCACAGCGCGAGGTCCCCTGGGTCAGCGGGTACCGCCAGCCGGACGAGCACGCGAGGTTGCTCAGGTGGGCTCACGGATGAAACCTACCGTCGAGCTGGAGATCCTCGATGAGCATGCCGGACCGGTCGTCGCCCGTCATGTGTGTGCGGCGGTCGCGGTCAAGGTTGGGCTGGGTCCTCTGGCGGCCGACAGGCTTGGAACGACGATCGAGCACGTTGTGCGGGTTGTGGGATGCCCGATGCACCTGACGGTCTCGGTCGGTGCATCGGAGGCGGTGATCGCGCTTACCGCGGACAGCCCCGGATGGCAAGCCGCCGCCATGGCGGCACTCGGCGACACGCAGGCTTCCCGTACTCACTCCGCCGTCGAGCTTCGCCTCAGGCGTCCACCACTCGCCGTCGCCGAGGGTTGAATTTCGGCGGATGTTTAGATTCGGGGCGAAACGGCGCACATCCCTGGTACGCACCTCCCGAACGAGCAAGGAGCCACCACGATGACCACGACTGCCACTCCACGTACTGATCTCGAACTGGTAACGGCGGCGCGCGCCGGGGACGCCCGCAGGCGCGAGGCACTGATACTGCGCCACGCTCCCTTGGTGCGCTCGATCGCGCGCCGATACACGAACAAGGGCATGGCCTTCGACGACATCGTCCAGAGCGGGTACATGGGCCTGATCCAGGCCGTCGACCGGTACGACCCGTCCCGCGCAGTGCCGCTGAGCGCGTACGCCGCGCGCACCATCGAGGGCGAGATCATGCACCTCTTTCGCGATCGCGGGTGGGCGGTGCGCATGCCTCGTTCGCTTCAGGAGATGAGCCGGCGTACCGCGCGAGCCCGGACCGAGTTGGCGCACACGCTGGGGCGGACACCGACGATCCCCGAGCTCGCGCTCGAGATGGGTGAGACCGAGGACCTGGTGGCCGAAGCCACCGAGGCCCTTCGCGCGTATTCGGCGGAGCCGCTCGCCGGCCTCTCCGGCGAGGAGACCGACGGCGGGACGGAGCGCCGGACGGATTCGATCCTAGCGGTCGACGACCCGGGGTTCGATCTCGTCGACGACCGCGATACGCTCGCACGTGGCCTGCAGCACCTACCGGAGCGGGAGCGCACGATTCTCGCCCTTCGCTACCTCGAAGATCGAACTCAGTCCGAGATCGCAGCGCAGTTGGGTATCAGCCAGATGCACGTATCACGTCTGCTCCGTCGCGGCCTGGATACCCTCCGGCACGCGATCATGCCTGGGGCCGCTTGACGGGGCGGGCACGCGTCGCTGAGACACCGTCGCGGCAACCTGTGCGCGGCCGTGCTTGCGGTAGAAACCGAGATCGTCCACGAGGTGCAGAGGTGAGGACACCGTGACCTGCCGACCGGTGATTGCGGCAACCGCCAGCGGCAGGAAGTACTGCCGACCCGACACCGACTCGACCTCCAACCCGATCACCATGTCCTCGGTGTCTCGGCTATACAGAATGGCAGCTACGAACCCGACCAGGTGATCGGGCTCCACCACCACGCGCTGGCCGATCTCCAGGCGGGCCGAGCTCACCGAGACTGTGCCCCCTCCACAGGAGTCGTCATATCGGCACCTCATTACCCCTCGCGGGGTGCAACGCAAACGCACCGGCCTTTGCCTCAGCGAGAAGCAGGATTCGCCTCGGCGGCCTTCGCGACCGCCTCGGTTCGGCCGGTGGCAATCACGAGCCGCTCCGAGAGCCCGGTCAACTCCAGCAGGCGTCGAACGGCGTGACCGGTGGTCGTTCCGAGCGCGATGGCGAACCCGACCCCAACCGTGGCGGCACGATCCTGGCCGCTCAAGAGCACCCGCAGGACTGCCGAATCGATGAACGTGGCCTCGGTCATGTCCACCACCACTCCACGTCCGGCGGAGATTGCCTCACCGATCTGGCGCTCGACCTGGGCCGACGTCGAAAGATCGTTCTCGCCGACGAGCTCAACAACGTCGATCCCGGCCGTCGTTCGATCCACCCCGTTCACGTCCGTCATGTCGAAAGCGTAGCCGAGTCGCTACCCGGGTGGGAGGCGGTGTCACGCACCGCGAAGGTCATCCGCACCTCGGTTCCCGAGCCGTTTGCCTTGCCCAACTCGATCGAGTCTGCGATCGCAGCCATCACGGGGAGCCCGACTCCGAGCCCGGGACTGTCGACGCGCGGGGTGATCCCCCGGCCGTTGTCGCGCACGCGTACCTCGACCACATCACCGTCGAGGTCGGCCGCAACCTGAAGGTCACCGTCGGCGTCGGGATACGCGTGCACCACCACGTTCGCACAGGCCTCGGTCACCGCGAGCACCACCTCGGCGACGCGATCCTCGGGCATGGGCACCGTCTCGAGGTACGCCCGTAGGGCGTGGCGTACCAGCGGTACGTTCTCCGCCGCAGCCGCGACGCGGATCTCGAAACCTTGGCGATCGGTGGCCATTCGACCACTTTACCCACCCGGAGCGTCGGATAAACGCACCGGTGCGCTCGAGCGGATCTTCGCCGCCATGACCGCGACGTCGTCGTCAAGTGCTCCCGACTTGAACTCGACCACAGAGCGCTCGACCCGCTCGACGATCCCCGCAGCCCCGAGCGCCGCCGAGGCGCCGAGCAACTGCCGCAGTCGCTCCTCACCAAACATCTCACCATCCCGCCGGCGCTCCGTAACGCCGTCGGTATAGAAGACGACCGCGTCCCCTACCAGCAGCGACGAGGACCGATCCTCGACGTGGATGTCGGGGTATACGCCCAGTAACGTCCCCGGGCCGCAGGCCTCGTCCACCCCGGAGGCCCGAATGACGAGCGGCGGAGGGTGCCCGGCGCAGCAGACCCTGATCTCCCCGCCGGTCTTGGTGAGGTCGAGCCGAGCGGCCGCCACGGTGCAGAATCGGCGGTCGGGGATCTCACGCAGAAGGACGTGGTTCAAGGTTCGAAGAACCTCGCTGGGTCGGCGCTCATGGATCGCCGCAGCGCGCACCGTGTGACGAGCCAGTCCGGTCAGCGCAGCGGCCTGCGCCCCCTTCCCGCAGACGTCCCCCACCACGAGGAACCACCCGCCGTCGGCCACCTCGAAGGCGTCATAGAAGTCGCCGCCAACCTCATCTCCAACTCCCGCAGGCCGGTACACGGCCGCCATCTCGACGCCCTCAACCTCGGGCAGCGACGCCGGCAGCAGCGTGCGCTGCAACGTGCGCGCCACCAGATCGCGCTCCTGGAACAGCATCGCCGTGTCCAGCGCGATCGCAGCCCGATCGGCGAGCTCGTGGACGAACACGAGGTCGTCATCCGAGTACGTTCGCTCCGACTCCGCAGTGACCAGGGTGATCGCCCCCAATGTGCGGCCGCGAGCCACCAGCGGAATGATCAGCACGGATCGCATGCCGAGCTCCCTGATCAGGGCAAGCTGCTCCGGATCGGAGACCGTGGCCTCGAGCAACTCGTCGGGGATCGTTGTATAGACCTCCGCCTGCCCGGTGCGCAGCACGCGGGGCAGGCCGGTCTCCGCGTCCGGATCTGCGGGGAACCGCTGCCGGAGTTCGGCCGCGAGCTCGACCTTCTTCGGATCCGAATGTGCCACCACGACCGGGTCGTCGAGCGAGCGCTCGGCGAGGTTGATCGCACACCAGTCCGCGGCCGCCGGAACAAGCACTCCCGCGAGCTTCGTGAATGCCGCCGAGACGTCGAAGGACTCCCCGAGGATCTGGCTGGTCTGTGCAAGCAGATCGAGCCGCTGGCGCACCGTTCGCTCGGCCTCGAACGCGCGGGCGTGGGATACGGCGAGCGCAACCCGGTCGGCGGCCAAGCCGATCAGCGACATGTCCTCATCGGTGAACTCGCGCCGCTCGTAAGTGCCGACATGCACCACACCGAGCATCTCACCGGACACCCGAAGCGGTGCTCCGAGCATCGATCGCACGCCGGACGCACGGAACACCGGGCTCGCCAACTCCGCCGGATCCAGGTCGGCATACGCGACCGGTCCGTCGGCAACGGCAACCCGACCGCGGCCGCCCTCACCGATCCTGATCCGCACGTGTTGTTCGACTTCCTGCTCGAGACCGATCGCCGAGCGGGCCTCGAGATATCCGGCGTCGTCGGACAGGAGAACCGACGCCACATCCGCTACGAGCGTCTCCTTCAACCGCTGTAAGAGGGTGTCGAGCAGCGCGTCGAGATCCAGATGCGACAGAGCACTGTCGGTAATCGTCTGCAGCCGTTGCGCCTGGCGATGGGCCGCCTGCGTCTCGCGCATCAGGTTCGCGTTGTCGACGGCAATCGCAACCCGGCGAGCGAGTTCCTGCGCCACGGCAAGATCCTCCGCTCCGAACGGCGGCCGGGATACGAACCCACCGAACATGACCGATCCCAGTATGTGGCCCCGAACAGCCAGCGGGACCAGCATCACGGTTCGGACGCCGAGGCGCTTGGCGAGGTCGACGTGGTCGGGCCCGCGCAGCCACTTGCGGAGGATCGCGGGGGACAGTCTCGTGATGAGCTGCGGCCGACCGTCCACCAGGACCTTCCGCATCCCTGCCGACGTCGGATCAGGAGCATACGCGCGCAGTTGTTCAGCGATCTCGGCCAGCGCCGGCTCTCGACAAGCGACAGCCACACGTTCGACGACGGTTTCGTGCAGCAGGTCGATCGCACACACGTCGGCCAACGAGGACACCGCAAGACGGCTGATGCTCTGCAACGCAGGCGCGACGTCCAGCGCCGAGCCGAGCAGCTCGCTGGCTTCGACCAGGAGCTCGAGCCTTCGCCGAGCTCGGTCGGTCTGCTCCCTCGCGGTGAAGTCGGTGGCAATTATCACCGCGCCATCCGGTCGGCCTTCGTCGATCACGATCGGGGCGCCGACCAAGTACACGTGGACCGCCGACCCGTCCATCCGGCGCGCCGGGAACTCGCCCTCCCACGCCAGTCCGGCCAGAAGGCTGGCAGCGATCTGCTCGGCCACGTCCGCGCTCTCTGGAGCTGAGACGAACTCGAGCGCAGATTGCCCCTGCGCGTCCTTGGCGGCCCACCCGAACAGCGACGCGGCCGCGGGGTTCCACCGAACGACCGCACCGTGCGCATCCATCACGAGTATCGCGACAGGTGCGCGGTCCAGCACGAGGTCGGATGGCAAGGGCCGGGGGCTCAGGTGGTTCGTCATCTTCCCTCCACTCGCAACGGCCGTGGCGTGTCGCCCGCCCCGATGAGCCGCGTGTCGGCAAGCTAGCGTCGTGGCTGACACGTGTCAATCGTGAACCGGTGCGACAACCTTGGAGAGAGCGTCTAGGCTGACGCGCGTGGTCGAGACCGTCCGTCTGCAGGTGTTTGGTGAGACCCCGGTCACACCGATCGTCGAGCCCGTGGTGACGGCGCTCGCGGCGCGTACGAGCCTCGACGTTGCGCGCGCCGACGAGTTGATCGCGGCCATCGACCTCGTCCGAAACGCGTGGCGCGGACCCGACCCGCTGTCGGTGACGCTCGCCGCCGTCGGAGACACCCTGACCGTCGAACTGACCCCGGTGGCCCCCGCCGTTCTGGCACAGAGCGAGTCGCTGGTCTCGAGGTTGGTCACCTCGATCTCGACAACCAACGACGCGGTCACCCTACGTGTCGATCGATGAGGACGTGCTGCGGGCGGCTCGGGGTGACCCGGCCGCCCGAGAATCCGTGCTGGAGGGCTCGAACCGGCTGGTCCGCAGCCTGGCACGGCGCTTCGCAGGGCGGGCGTCGGTCGAGGACCTCCAGCAGGCGGGCGGCATCGGAGTGCTGCGTGCGGTCGACTCATTCGACCCCGACCACGGAGCCGCGTTCGCGGCATACGCCACGCCGTTCGTGATCGGGGAGATGCTCGCCGCCGTGCGTCAGGAGTCCGTCGTGCACGTGCCACGGGGCCGCCGTGAGCGAGCGGCCGCCATCGAGAGGGCGTCCGACCGGTTGACGGCCGAGCTCAACCGAGCGCCCACCGTGCGTGAGATCGCGGAAGCGGCGGGACTCGACGACGAGGCGGTGGTCGACGCGATGCGCGCCCGTAAGGCGCTCGCACCCCCTGCCGGAGAACCCGAGCTGATGGAGGTCGCAACCGCCGGTCCGGAGTTCGAGGAGGCAGAGATCCGAATCGGGTTGGGTGCGCTGCTGGCCGACCTCGAACCGCGATCACGGGCGATCGTCGTCATGCGATTCGGGCTCGAGCTGAGCCAGACGGAGATCGCAGATCGGCTCGGTATCTCCCAGATGCACGTGTCGCGCCTGCTGCGGGCCGCTCTGGCCCAGATCGGTCCCGCGCTGGAGCAGCCGTCCTCCTGACGGTGTTTATTCCTTTGAACCGCGGGGTAAGCACCTGTGCGTCATCCTTGCGAATGGGAGGTACTCATGGGAATCGGCGGTTCAATCATCCTGATCGCGGTGGGAGCGGTGCTCCGATTCGCGGTCGAGATCCACTCACGCATATCTGGCACCGCCGTCAACTGGGACATCGTCGGTGACATCCTGATGATCGTGGGCGGGGTGGGGCTTGTGATCTCGCTGTTCTGGATCGCGGCGGCATCCCGCCGTACCAGCACGGTTGTGGACGGTAACGACCGGCCGATCGTGCAGTGAACGGACACGACTCCCGGAGAGGGTGGCCACGGCCGCGCTCTCCGGGATCGAGGTGGGCATGACTGACCACGCACTCACGCAGACATATGCGGGCCACAGCGGCGTGTGGCTGGCATTCGATGACCTGCGTCGAACCAGCCATCTCGCGACCGTCTCGGGAAGGCGCGCGATCACCATGGCCGATGAACTCGCAGAGGGTGCGATCCTGAGAACGCTGGACGGTTCCTGGTACGAGGTGTTCATCGTCGACACGCTCAACGAGCTCTACTTCTGCGAGCCGGTGGCAGCATGAGCCGGCCACGTCGCCGAAACTACTTCCGGAGGGCAGATCGTTGCATCCGTTGAATCTGGTCGATCCAAAGCAGGGCTCGCGAACCGTCGACCACCGAGCCGCGGCAGAGCCGCGAACACGCCTCAGCGGCGGCCGTTCGCTGGTCGCGATCACGGGCGACCTCGAGTGGCTCGCCACCGCCGAGCCGGTCGACGCCCAACACGACGCCGACTCCCTTCTGGTCGAGGCAGTGGTCACGCTCGGCGCCGAGGCGGCCGTGCATGACCGGGTCGACCGGTTGGTGCTCGCATACCGTCGCGCCAAGGGGTGACGAGATACGGTGCCCGAAAGTGGATGTCGACCAGCCCGATTCAGCGTTTCGCCACGAGGCACTTCTGTATCACGGTGCGGACGAGTTCGTCTCGGAAGCCTCGGCGTTCATCACGGCGGCGCTCGCCGAGGAAGAACCGGTGATGGTGGCGATACCGGGCACCAGAATCGCACCGCTGCGAGCAGCGCTGAACGGCGCGGCCGAGCAGGTCGAGTTCCACGACATGACCGATCTGGGCCGAAATCCTGCTCGAATCATCCCCGCCTGGCGGCGGTTCGTCGATAAGCACGCAGCCGACGGCCGTGCGGTGCGCGGCATCGGCGAACCGATCTGGGCCGGTCGTCGCCCCGCTGAGATCGACGAGTGCCAGCGTCACGAGGCCCTGCTCAACCGAGCGCTGGCCGGAGAGCGTGTGTGGTTGATGTGCCCGTACGACGCGCTTGTGCTCGACGCGGATGTGCTCGAGGGGGCCCACCGGAATCATCCTCATGTCTGCGATCGTCGAGTGCGCCGGCGCAGTAGACGCTATGTCGAACAGACCACCACCCAGAGCGCCTTCGCCGGCGAACTGTCCCCGCCTCCTCCGGACGCCCGCAGTCTGCGGTTTGCAGCCGACCAACTGCACGCGGTCAGGGCTGAGGTGAGTGAGTGCGCCCGGCAGTTCGGGCTCGGTCGCGATCGCGCGTCTGATCTCATGCTGGCCGTCACGGAACTCGCCTCCAACAGCATCCGACACGGAGGTGGGGCCGGCTCTGTGTCTACCTGGTGTGAAGGCGAACAGTTGATGGTCGAGGTTCGTGACGCGGGGCGGATCGACGACCCCTTAGCCGGCCGGTACGAGCCGGCGCTCGACCGGCACGACGGACGCGGATTGTGGCTCGTAAATCAACTCAGCGACCTGGTCCAGATTCGGTCGCCCCGGTCTGGTGGCTCGGTGATCCGGATCTCGATCGATCGGCCGCAGGGCTGTCATTGACCGGAACGTGCCAACTCGAGCCGGCATCCGCGCTCAATGGCTACGGCGCCCCAAGACTGCGGATGGAGATCACCAGGTCGTCCCGAAACTCGACCACCCACCGCTGCTCCTGATCTCGTCCGCCGTGGTTGTCGAACCAGTTGACTCGCCCGCGGAGAAGGTAGGAGCCATCCGGCCGCGCTTCCGACTCGGCGTTCGCGGTGAATCGCCCGCGCCGTTCGAACGCCTCCCGATACCAGGCTCGAGCCGCCTCCCGGCCGCGGATCGGCTCACTGGCGCTTGCCAGGACAAGCTCGACCTCAGAATGCAGCGCATCGGCCAGCCGATCTGCGTCGCGGCTGTTGAACGCCTCCGTCAGGGTGATGATCAAATCGTCATGATTCACCGCCCGATCATCCCACGGACCGGAGCCGTGGTGGATGTCTCGACGCGCGGCGGCGGGCGCCCACGGTCCGAAGAGCAACTCCGGCGGCGGCGGTCGGGCCTACCCATGACTCACAGGTTGAGCCGTCTCGACCATGTGTCGCTGCGATCGTCCCGGCTGCTCGGGCCACTGTAGGGCCCGCTCGTCGACGGCTAGGCGGCCCTCTCCACAGCGACCGTTTGGGCGGCTCGATCGGTTCTCACCAGCCGCTTTCCGGGCCAGCCGCTGGCTTGGCCGAAGACCGCGATCAACGCGGGGGCGAGCAGCGAGCGCACCACGAACGTCTCGAGAATGAGACCGACGACCATCGCGAAGGCGACCTCGCGGAACGAACGCACGGGGATCACCGCGATCACAGCGAAGCTCGCTGCCAGGGTGATGCCTGCGGTGCGGATCGTCCGCGCCGCTCTCGGGGCGGCGACGGCGACGGCGTCGCGTAGCGGGCGGAGGCGTGCCTCCTGCCAGATCCGGCCGACGAGAAACACGTTGTAGTCGGAGCCTAGTGAGATCAGGAGCACCGAGACGGCAAACGGGACGTAGTAGTCGAGTTGGTGGTACCCGAGAAGCGACTGGAACACCCAGGTGGTCACCCCGAGAGACGCGGCGACCGCGCCGACGCTGGAGCAGAGCAGGAACACCGGCGCGGTGATCCCACCCAGAAAGACGATCAGCAGCAGCAGGTTCACCGCCAGGACGACGGCTGAGACCGTGAGGATGTCGGCGTGGATCGCCGTCACGGTGTCGTCGGCCAGCGCGGTGTCGCCCGCAAAACTCACTCGCGCGCCGCCGAGTCCGGCGGCCGAGGCGAGTGCCGGCATCGACCGTTCCAGCAACTGCAGATCGTGGATCCCGCCCGCGGACAGAGGATCGGCCCGAAGCACGATCACGATCCTGGCCGCGTTTCCGGAAGGGGCGACGAATATCCCGAACCTCAGCGGGGCCGGCTGCTCGCGCGGCCCCAGCACCCCCGCCACGCCCGGTTGGCGCTCGATTTCGGACTCCAGCCGGCCGAGTTGATCATGGAACAGGCCCACACCCACACCCGGAGCCTGCACGAGCGCGGTGGTGGGTGCCAGAATGCCCGGGGCAAACCCGCTCGCGGCGGCTCGGGCACCGAGCCGTGGCCCCGAACTCGACGGCAGGTCGCTG
>JBBRMM010000002.1:0-297230 GCA_038230835.1 Gaiellales bacterium | reverse complement strand
GCTTGCCGTCCTCGTAACGGCCCGGGCCGGTCGCCAACACCTTGCCGCGCTGCGGCTTCTCCTTCGCCGTATCCGGCAGGACGATGCCGCTATACGACACCTCCTCCTCGTCAAGCACCTCGACGATCACACGATCACCCAGAGGCTTCAGATCCATGCAACTCCTCCTGAATGTAGGGTTTACGCCCGTTGGCACTCAACCCTCTCGAGTGCCAATCGTGATCATATCATCCACCGCTCCGCCGTCAAGCACTAACTTGGCACTCTCACTCATTGAGTGCCAATGATCGCATGCGGGACGCCGCAAAGAGCGAGATGGCAAGCAGGAGCGCGTACGCGACCTGATCCGACGTGACCGACGCGATCGCGGCGCCGGCGGCCGGCCCGACCATGAACCCGAACCCCCACGCGATGTTGATCATCCCGAAGACGCTCGAATGGCCGATCCCGACCGCGTCGGCGCCGGCAGCACACATCGGAAAACAGACGGCGTACAGACTGGAGATTGCCGGAGTGACGAGGACGTAGGTGATCGCCAGCAACGCGCTCGGCGACTCGAAGCCCGCGAGCACCGCCAGTCCCAACGCCGACCCCAGCAGACCGGCCATGGCGATTCCGACGCCGCCGATTCTGTCGAACAGGCGGCCGACAACCGCGTTCGTGATCACCGACGTCACCCCCGCGGCTGTCAGTACCGCCGTGATGCCGGTGGCGGTGTAGCCATACTCGCCGAGCCGCAGCGGGATCAACGTCTCCAGCGTTCCCGACACCAGTGCCACGACCCCCATCACAGCCAGGGCGACAGCCACCGGCGGGCTGCCCACGGCGGCCCGGATCACCGCCCGGACATCCTGATGCGCGGTCGATCCAGGCCGGCCGGCGCTCGACAGCATGGCGGCGACGAACAGCAGCCCCGACACCGATCCGAGCACCACGAACGGCGCCCGCAGACCGTACGTCGAGCCCAGCGGCCCGGCGGCCACCGGCCCCAGGAGAGCGCCCGCGTTGGCGAACGCCATGGCCGTGCCGAGCGCCCGTCCTCGCCGCTCCGGTGGCGACGAGGACGACAGCCAGCCCATCCCGGCTGTCCACGACACCGCCGAGGACAGGCCCTGGCCGATGCGGGCCAGCATCAGAAGCCAGAAGCTGTCGGCCAGTCCGAAGCCGACGGTCGACACCGCCAGCAGCGCCGCTCCCGCGATCGTCATCCGCCGGGCTCCGAAGCGGTCGGCAAAATGGCCGACCGGGCCGGCCGCGACCAGCACGGCCGCGCTGTAGACGCCGACGATCAGGCCGGCCTCGGTCTTCGACAGCGACAGCGCGCGGACGTAGCTGGGAAGCAGAGGCACCACCGCGAACAGCAGCAGCGCATCCATGAAGGTGATCGCGTTGACGACGATGGCGGGACGCGGTCGCACGGGACCGGCAGGCTACTACCAGACGGTTCTCACGGTCCCCGGCGACGCTCTTGGGCGGCCGGTATGATTGCCGTCCATGCTTGCCCTGAACTTCTACTCGCCGGTCGTGGCCGACCAGCTCCGCCATCGTCGCAAGACGGCAACGATCCGGTTGGGGGACAAGTCGACGAAGTACAAGAAGGGCCTGGTCGTGGCGGTCCTGTGTGGTCAGCGGTTCGGCGTCCGCGAGAAGATCTTCGACGCCGTGGTGGACAAGGTCGAGGTGAAGCCTCTGCGCGAGGTGTCGCCGCGCGAGATCCAGCATGACAACCCGGAGATCCGCCACATCGAGGAGTTCGTCACCTTCCTCGGCCAGCTCTACAACCGCGAGGTGTCCGAGGACGACACCGTGACGGTGATCCACTTCTCGGAGATCCGCGGGCCGCAGTGACCCGTCAGGCACTCGAGCACCTGGTGCGCGAGCGCCAGGAGCACGACCGGCTGCCGTCGGTGTCGACCGCCATCCTGCGCGACGGCGACGTCGTGTGGACATGCGCCGCCGGCGTGGCAGACGCCGAGGCTGGCGACGCCGCGACGGCGGCGCACCGCTACCGGATCGGATCGATCACCAAGACGTTCACCGCCGCCGCCGTCATGCGACTGGTGGATGCAGGCACCGTCGAGCTGGACACGCCGCTGCGCGCCGTGTTACCCGAGTGGCCAACGGACGGGCCGACGATCCGGCGCATGCTCGCCCACGTGTCGGGAATCCAGCGGGAAGCGCCCGGCGACGTCTGGCTGACCATGGTGCTGCCGGAGATGGCCGAGATCCTGGACGCGCTGCCCGCGGCCGAGCAGGTGCTCGATCCGGGAGAGCGCTGGCACTACTCGAACCTCGCATACAGCCTCCTGGGCGAGGTGGTCGCGCGGCGCGCCGGCTGCCCGTACGAGGAGGCGGTGCGCGAGCAGCTGCTGGGCCCCGCGGGGCTGGACGCCACCGGGTTCGAGCCCGCGCCGCCGCTCGCCCGGGGGTACTTCGTCCGGCCCTACACCGACCAGGTGGTGGCACAGCCCGACCCGCCTCTGCGCGGGTTTGCGGCCGCCGGCGGCCTGTACAGCACGGCTTCAGACCTGTGCCGGTGGGCGGACGTCTTCATCGCCGAGACGCCCCCTGCGCTCTAGCGGCAGGCCATCGACCGTATGCACCTCGTGCACGCGATCGCCGACCACGACGCGTGGACGCTCGGCTGGGGGCTCGGCCTCGAGTTGCACCGTCGCGGCGAGCGGCTGCTGGCCGGCCACGACGGCGGCATGCCGGGCTACCTCAGCGCGCTGGTGTGGTCACGCCGTGACCGCGTGGCCTGCGCGGTGCTGAGCGCCTCCGGAGCGTCCGGCGATCCCACGGCGCTGGCGCTGGATCTGGTCGACGCCGAACTGGCCGACCGGCCGGCGGCGCCGTCCGTCTGGGCGCCTGGGGATCCGGCCCCGCCGGAGCTCGAGAGCGCGCTCGGACGATGGTGGCTCGAGGGGTTCGAGTTCGTCTTCAGTTTCCGCGACGGTCATCTCGAAGCCCGGTCGGCAGACAGCCAGAGGAGCACGAAACCGCCGACGGTGTTCGAGCGGATCGACGGCGACCGGTTCCGGGTGCTCAGCGGGCGCGAGCACGGGGAGCTCCTTGAGCTCGACCGCGACCGCTCGGGCACCATCGAACGTCTGCGCTGGGCCGGCTACCCCGCCACGCGCACGCCCGAGCCGTTCGCCCCCGAACCCTAGATGGTCGTGGTCACTCCTCGGGGCTGTCGTCCCAGACGGCCATCGAAACCGGCACCGTCCCGGGCTTGCCGGCGCCCTCGTCCCGCAGCGCCTCGCGCGCGCTGCGCAGCGCCGCCCCAGCTCGCTCGATGAGCTCCTCGAACGTCTCGGCGTGGGCCGGGCAGGCTGCGATCCCGACCGCCGCCCGCGGCTTGCCACCTGCCGAGCTACCCGCCTTGGCGACGGCACGCAGCACGCGCTCGGAGGCCACCGAAGCCGAGCGTGAGTCGGTCTCGGGCATGATCACGCCGAACTCGCTGGATCCCACCCGGCAGGCCATGTCGATCGCGCGCACGCTGCCCCCGATGGCGGCGCCGACGTCACGCATCGCAGCGTCCGGATCGTGGGCGTCGTCGACACTTGCCAGTGCCAGTGCCAGCGGCCGTCCGTACGTGCGCGAGCGCTCGATTTCTCGAGTCAGGGCCTCGACGAAGAAGCGGCTGTTGAACAGGCCGCTCTGGTCGTCGTGGCGCTCCAGCATCGCGGCCTCGCCGCGCACGGAGGTCAGCTCGTCGGCCAGCCCAGCCGACCGGCGCCGCTCGCGGAGCACGCCGACGACCGCCGCAGCAAGCGCTCCGGCGGTGAACGCGAGCAGGAAGAGGGACAGAATTGGACTCACGAGGCGGTACTCTCGTTATCGCGCGGAATCCCGAGCCCGTCAAGCGCGGCGTGCCGCTCCGGCTTGCGGCGGATGTCCACTCCGAACAAGGTCGGAGGCCGCAACTCGCCCCCGCAGGAGCTGCAGGTGAGCGCCATCAGCGAGCGGATCGTCGCACCGCATGCCGGGCACGCGGAGATCACGACGCCCCCGCAGTCAGGGCACTCCACCGGGACGGCCACGGCGTTTCCATCCATGAACCGGCGGCCCCATCCGCAGTTGAGACAGAAGCCGCAGCAATCGCCGAGCTCCCGCGACCGATCGTACCCCATGACCTGATTGTCGCACACCGCAAGGCTGGGAGGAGGTGAGGTGGGGGGTCCGGATCATGCGATAGAGTCTGAGCAAGGATGGCAGTTGCCCGCGAAGCCACGCCGGTCGAGTCGGCGGCAGATGTCAGGGACGCCGACCTCGACCGCGAGGATCTGATCCAGATCTACCGCAACATGCTGATCACGCGTGGGATCGAGGAGCGGGGGCACATCCTGTACCGCCAGGGCAAGATCCCCGGCAGCTTCTACACCGGACGCGGCAACGAGGGCGCGGCGGTCGGTGTCGCAACGGCCATGCGCGCCCACGACGTCGGTGCCGCGGTGCAGCGCGACATGGGTGTGCACGTCACCCGCGGCACCGAGCCGTGGAGAATCTTCGCCCAGTACATGGGCCGCGTGGATGGCCTGGCGGCCGGCCGCGACGGAAACGTGCACATGGCCGATCTGAGGTTGGGCCTGATCGCCATGGTCAGCCACCTGCCCGCCATGATGCCGGTGGCCGTCGGGTGCGCCCTGGCGTTCAAGATCCGCAAGGAGCACCGGGTCGCTGTTGGCTGGTCGGGCGACGGAGCGATGGCCCGCGGCGACGCCCACGAGGCCATGAACCTGGCCGGCGTCCACCGGCTGCCGGTCGTCTTCGTCGTGGACAACAACCAGTACGCGTACTCCACCCCCAACAGGCTCGAGTTCGGGGTCGACCACCTTGCCGACCGGGCCGAGGCGTACGGCTTCGAAGGTGTGCTGGTGGACGGCACGGACGTGCTGACGGTGTACCGGGAAGCGCACCGGGCGATCGAGAAGGCGCGCGAGGGAGGCGGCCCGACATTGCTCGAGCTGGTCACCCTGCGGATGGAGGGCCACGCGGTGCACGACGATGCGTTCTACGTCCCCCGCGAGCTGCTCGAGGCGTACACCAAGAAGGATCCGATCGAGCGTTACCGGCGCTGGCTGAAGGAGCAGGGCGTACTCGACGAGGTGGCGGAGGACGCTGTCTCGGCCGACGTGAAGAAGCTCCTCGGCGACGCCCTCAAGCGAGCCGACGAGAGCCCGCTGCCCGCGCCCGAGAGCGTGCTCGACGGCGTGTACGCCGAGCCCGAGGAGCTCGAGACCCCACACCACCAATAGGCGAGGAACACGGATTGGCCACCAAGACATACCTGCAGGCGATCTCCGACGGCCTGCGCGAGGAGATGCGGCGCGACTCACGCGTGTTCTTGATCGGTGAGGACATCGGCGTGTACGGCGGGGCGTTCAAGGTCACTCAGGGCTTCCTGCAGGAGTTCGGCGACGATCGCGTGATCGATGCACCGCTGTCCGAGACGGCGATCGTCGGCGGCTGTACGGGCGCCGCGCTGATGGGGATGCGGCCGGTGTGCGAGATGCAGTTCTCGGACTTCGTCTCATGCGCCTTCGACCAGCTCGTGACCGTCGCCGCCAAGCAGCACTACCGGGTCGGCACACCGGTGCCGATCGTGGTTCGGCTCCCGTCCGGCGGCGGCTTCTCGGGCGGGCCGTTCCACTCCCAGAACCCCGAAGGCTTCTTCGCCCACTGCCCAGGGCTGAAGATCGCCTGTCCGGCGACCCCGGCCGACGCGAAGGGCCTGATCGTCCAGGCGATCCGCGATCCCAACCCGGTGCTGTTCTTCGAGCACAAGCACCTCTACCGGCGGATCAAGGGCGAGGTGCCCGACGGCGAGCACGCCGTCGAGTTCGGCAAGGCGCGCGTGCATCGGGAGGGCTCGGACATCTCGATCATCACGTACGGCGCGATGGTGTACACCGCCGAGGAGGCCGCCCAGGCGGTGGCAGACCGCGACGGCACATCGGTCGAGATCGTCGATCTGCGCACGCTCACGCCGTGGGACAAGCAGGCGGTGATGGCGTCGGTGGCGAAGACCAGCAAGGTGATCGTGCTGCACGAGGACACGCACACGTCGGGCTTCGGCGCCGAGATCGCCGCGACGATAGCCGAGGAGGTGTTCGAGAACCTGGACGCCCCCGTGCGCCGGCTGACCGCGCCGGACACGCCGGTGCCCTTCTCGCCGCCGCTGGAGAAGGCCTACCTGCCCCAGGTGGAGGACGTGGTGACCGCCATCGAAGAGCTCTCCGCTTACTAGTCAGAAGGAGCTGATCACCGTCATGACCACTGGAACTCTCGTCGATGTCGTCATGCCCCAAATGGGCGTGAGCGTCTCGGAGGGCACGATCACCCGCTGGGCGAAGCAGGTCGGTGAACGCATCGAAGCGGACGAGACGATCGTCGAGATCTCGACCGACAAGGTGGACACCGAGGTCCCGTCGCCGGCATCGGGCGTCGTTCGCGAGTTGCTCGCCGACGAGGGTGAGACGGTGCCGGTGAACACGCGCATCGCGGTGATTGCGGCCGACGGCGCCGGCGGCGAGCCCGCGAGCGCCGATCCTGAGCCGGCGGCCACCCCCGCCGCGTCGCCCGTAGCCCCCGCCGCAGCGGCGCCGGTGTCGCCTCCCGCAGCCGTCTCCGCACCGACCAGCGAACCCGAAAACGGCAACGGTGGCGAGGCCGACGGCCGCACCTTCATCTCGCCGGTGGTGGCGCGAATGCTCGCCGAGCACGGCCTGGATGTGAACGTGATTCCGGGCACCGGGCGGGGCGGCCGCGTGACCAAGAAGGACGTGCAGGGCTTCCTCGACGCCGGGGGCGTCGCGGCCGCCCCGGTCGCCGCGCCCGAGGTGCGCGACCGGCCGCATTTCTCCGCCTCACTCGAGGACGCCATCGTCGAGCGGCCCGCGGCGCCGACCGAGGTGGTTGCGCCGGCAGCGCCGGTGCGGGCGGCAGGGCCCGCCGCCCCCGCTGCGCCACTCGTGGCCGGCGGCGAGGAGGAGCTGTACCAGTTCAACACCATCCGCAAGGTGATCGCGCGGCACATGCGCCACTCGCTCGACACCGCCGCCCATGTGACGACGGTGATCGAGGTGGACATGACCGGCGTGGTCAACCTGCGGCGCAAATGGAAGCCCGAGTACGCCACTCGCTATGGCGTGAACCTGACGTACATCCCGTTCATCGCCCGGGCGACGATCGACGCGATCGGCAGCTGGCCGTGGGTGAACGCCGAGGTGCGCGGCGAGTCGGCACTGATCAAGAAGTACGTCAACCTGGGCATGGCGGTGGCCGTCGACGATTCCAAGGGTCTGATGGTACCGGTGATCCACCACGCCGAGGAGAAGAACCTGGTCGGCCTGTCCCGCTCGGTGATCGAGATGGCGGACAAGGCGCGCACCAAGACGCTCACCCCGGACGAGATGAGCGGCGGCACCTTCACGATCACCAACCCCGGCGTGTTCGGCGCGCTGATGGGCACGCCGATCATCCCCGAGGGCCAGGTGGCGATCCTCGACGTGGAGGCGATCGTCAAGCGACCGATGGTGGTCACAGATGCGCATGGCAACGATGCGATCGCCATCCGGTCGATGATGTTCCTCTGCCTCTCGTACGATCACCGGCTGGTGGACGGTGCCTACGCCGCCCAGTTCATGGCCCAGATCAAGCGGAGCCTCGAGAGCTGGGACGAGAACGCCTTCGGCCTGTGACGGTCGCCTACATCGAGCACCTGGGGGTCACCGGTTACGGCCACGCACTGCGGGAGATGACCGAGTTGGCAGCGGCGCGCACGCAGGGCGCGATTCCCGACACGGTGATGCTGCTCGAACACGAGCCGGTGATCACGCTCGGATCGCGGGCCGTGCGTGCAGGGGAGCTGCCGCTCCCGGACGAGCAGTACGCCGTCCGGGGCATCGAGATCGTGGAGGTCAGCCGCGGCGGGCGGTCGACCTACCACGGCCCGGGGCAACTGGTGGGGTACCCGGTGGTCGACCTCACACCGCGCGGGCGCGACCTGCGAGCGTACGTGCGTACGCTCGAGAACGTGCTG
Source organism: Gaiellales bacterium (assembly GCA_038230835.1). Lineage (GTDB taxonomy): Bacteria > Actinomycetota > Thermoleophilia > Gaiellales > JAICJC01 > DASUHT01. Next base: position 289,180 of record JBBRMM010000002.1, on the reverse strand, counting down.
GTGGACACCCTGGCTGAGCTCAGCATCGACGCCCGCCCGCACCGTGAGCCGCACGCCGCGGGCGTGTGGGTGGAGGATCGCAAGATCGCGTCGATCGGCGTGCGCTGCGCGCGGTGGGTGACCAGCCATGGATTCTCGCTCAACGTGTGCAACGACCTGGGTGTGTACGAGCTGTTCGACGCCTGCGGCCTGGGCGATGCCCGCTTCACGTCTGTCCAGGCCGAGACCGGTGAGCCGATCACGGTCGACGACGTCCGAGAGGTCGTCGTCCGGCACCTCGCCGCACGGTTCGGATTCGAGTTCACGGAGCTGCCCGGTGCCGTGGTCTGACGCGTCCAGGAAGCGTCCGGAGTGGATGAAGGTGCGCGCGCCGTCGGCCAACACACGGTTCGGCGAGCTGCGCGGAATCATGCGTGAGGGCGGACTGCACTCGGTGTGTGAAGAGGCCCGCTGCCCGAACATCGGCGAGTGCTGGGGCCGGGGAACCGCCACCTTCCAGATTCTGGGCGACACCTGTACGCGGGCGTGCCGCTACTGCGCCGTCCACTCCGGCCGGCCCGAGCGTCCACCCGAGCCCCTCGAGCCGCTGCGCGTGGCACAGGCGGTGAAGCGGATGGGGTTGCGGCACGTGGTCGTCACGTCCGTCGACCGCGACGACCTGCCCGACCGGGGAGCGGGGCATTTCGCGGCGACCATCCGGGCGATCCGCCGCGCCACCCCTGGCTGTGGAGTCGAGGTACTGGTGCCCGACTTCCTCGGCTTTCGCGAGCAGGCGCTGCGGGTCGTGCTGGAGGCGGCGCCAGACGTCTTCAACCACAATATCGAGACCGCAGAGCGTCTGTACCGCCGGGTGCGCCCGCGCGGCGACTACCGCAAGGCGCTCGGTCTGCTCGACCGCGCAAAGGACGTCTGGACCGACCTGCATCCGGCCGCGCCGCCGCTGCTGACCAAGAGCGGCATGATCGTCGGCATGGGCGAGACCGACGAAGACGTGATCGGGATCATGCGCGACCTGCGCGACCATCGGGTGGATGTGGTCACCATCGGCCAGTACCTGCAGCCCACCGAACGCCACCTGCCGCTGGATCGGTGGGTCGCTCCGGCCCAGTTCCGGATCTACCGGGAGCAGGGCGAGGCGATGGGGTTCGGCTCGGTGTTCGCCGGGCCACTGGTGCGCTCGAGCTACCGCGCCGAGGAGCAGCGGATGGCGGCCGCCGGCGAGATCCGCACCGCCGCGCTCTGATCCCACGTCGGGGAGGGCCGGTCAGAAGTCGCGTCAGCCGCTGACGGACGTACGGCCGCTCATGGTGAGACCCAGTTCGACGGCCTGGTCGAGGGTCAGCCCGCGTCCGTCCAGCCACGCGTGGAACTCGGGATCGTCGCTCTTGGGCTCGGCGACCACGAATCCTTCCCGGGCCAGCAACCGCTTGTCCGTGGTTCCCTGTACCGCGTGTGCGGCGGTCGACGCCGCCGCAAGCCGGAGCGCCAGCGGACGGTCGCCTCTCTGCTCAGCACACCATGCGAGCGAGAGCAGCGCCGTGGTGCACGTGACCCGGTCACCCTCCGCGTGCATCCGGCGCATCCCATCACACAGCAGATCCACCGCGGTGTCGAGCTCACCCTGCATGAGTGCGATCATCCCGCGGTCGACCCGCGACTCACCGACCAGCATACGCAGGCCCAACTCCTCGCCGAGCACCGCACTCGCGGATCAGACGCAGGGCGGGGTCGAACCGGACGCGCAGCATCTCGACAGTGCCCATCCTGCTCAGTGCCCACGCGCGCGTCTCTCTGTCCCCGCTTTCATCCGCGATCCGGAGCGACTCCGTGGCAAGCTCCCAGGCGCGATCGAGGTCGAACTGGTCCATGAAGACCAAGACCGCGTTGCGATAGATGCCCGCGCGTTGAGTCGCGCTACAACCCTCCGCGGCGACCATGCCGCGGTCGAGGAATAGCACTGCGCCGTCCGAATCGCCGCGCATCTGTGCGATCCACCCCAACGCGACGTTCGACCAGGCGGTCACGTGCAGGTCGCCTGCCAGTTCCGCGAGCCGCAGCGCTGCGGTGTACGCCTCCGCGCCGTCGCGGAGGTCGTCACGCTGCAGGGCCTCACCACCGACGAAGTGGTACGCCTGAGCCCGCAGTGTGGGCGGCGCTGCGTCCGCCGCCAACTCGAGGCCCGTTACGAGCCAGCGGCGCTGCTCGTCGCCGTGCACTCGCATACCGAGAGGTGCGACGGCGACGATCAGCCGAAGCAGGTCGACACCGCGTCCGAGATCGGTGAGCGTGCAGCAGGCGGCGCGAACGTTGTCGAGCTCGTCGAGCGTCTCCGCCATCCGGCGTTCCAAGGTGCCGTCACGAGTTTCCAGATCGAATCCCTCGGCGATGTCAACCGCCCACAGCGCGTGCAACTCCATCACCCGGTCGTGCAGCGGATCCGCACCGAACAACTCGAGAGCGTACTGTCGAATCGTCTCGAGCAGGTGGAAGCGAGACGCGCCGAAGCGTTCGACCCGCTTGACGAGTCGCGCCTCGACCAGCGCCGCGAGCGCGGCGTCGAGGTCCGGGAAGTCGCACACCCGAGCAGCGGCGCCGCGGGTGAACCCACCTGCAAAGACACCCAGACGCGGCAACAGAAGCGCCGCATCGCGATCCAGCAGGTGATAGCTCCAGTCGATGGTCGCCCGCATCGTGCGATGGCGCTCGGGCCGGGCGCGGTTCAAGGTCAGCCCGACGTCCAGCCCTGACTCGAGCGTCGCGTCGAGCTCTCCTAGCGCCAGCAGCCGCAGCGCCGACGCGGCGAGCTCCAGCGCCAACGGTAGGCCGTCCAGACGCCTGCACACCGATGCCACGACCGGCGCGTCCGCATCATTCAGGGCAAGGGTGGGGTCGACCGCCCGCGCGCGGGTCAGAAAGACCTCCGCTGCAGGGTAGAGCCGGACCTCGTCCAATGACGCGACGTCGACCGGGGGGACCACGAGCGGCTCGATGGGCTCGTCGTGCTCGCCGACGACACCGAGCGGAGAACGGCTTGTGGCCAGCACTTTCACGCCGGGTGCCTCCTCGAGGAGCGCAGCGATCGCCGGTGCCCCCGCCACAAGGTGCTCGAAGTTGTCGATCACAAGCAGCATCGTGCGGCGCCGGAGAGCCGCAGCCAGTGACCAGTGGGTGTCCTGACCAACGATTGGTGAGACATCGAGCCGCGCCGCTATTGCCGCGGTGACGAGGGTTGGATCCTGCAGCGCCGACATGTCCACCAGTCCGACACCGTCCGTGAACTCGCGTTCGACCGCAGACGCGACCTCGAGCGCCAGTCGGGTCTTGCCGACACCTCCCGGACCGGTGAGCACGAGCAATCGGACATCGCGATCCCTTACCCGGGCCACCAGTCGTTCCACGTCGCCGTCGCGTCCCACCAAGGGCGTCAGCGGCGCCGGGATCACCGACGCGCGCACATCCGGCTCTGAAGGCCCCGCGGGCAATGTCAGCGAAGGAGCCTGGTTCAGGATGGCTTGGTGCAGCCCGCGCAGCTCTCCGCCGGGGTCCACCCCCTGCGACGCGACCAGGAGCTCGCGACCTGCGCGGTACACATCCAGGGCGTCGGCTTGACGGCCGCACCGGTAGAGCGCCAGCATTAGGAGTCCGCGCAGCGGCTCCCGCAGTGGATGGTCCCTGACCAGCGTCTCCAGCTCCGCCACGACCTCCCGGTGCATACCCAGCCCCAGCTGCGCCTGCAGCCGATCCTCCAAGGCTGCCAAACGGTGCCGCTCGAGGCGCGCGGCCTCGGCGTTGGCGAATGGAATGTCCCACAGTTCCGCGAGGGCCACCCCTTCCCACAGCGCGAGCGCCTCCGCCAGCGACCGCGCGGCAGCAGTGAAGTCGTGGTCCGCCAATGCCTCTCGACCCAGCGAGGCCAACCGCTCGAACTCGAGAAGATCCAGCTCGGCCTCGGCCACATCGATCGCGTATCCGGCGGGGCTGGACCTTATCTGGATCCCCCCAGGCGCGAGAGCTTTGCGGAGCTGCGAGATATGCACCTGCAGGGTGTTGACACCGCCGGATGGCGGGTCGTCGCCCCACACCAGGTCGATCAGGCGCTCGCGTGACACGAAACGCCCGCGCTCAAGCAGCAGCGCAGCCAGGACAGCGAGCTGCTTGACGCCGCCCAGCCGCACGAGCGCTCCGTCGTGGCTCACTCGCATGGAACCAAGGATTCTGAACTCCACGGATCTAGTAAACCAGGCGAACCGCGCTCCGGGCAGCGCAACCGTCGATGGCTGAGGGATCGCTGAGCCAGCGTCTTCTGCCGGGCTTATGCAGCACCTCATCCACCTGCGCCACGTTTCTCTGGCCGCTCTCCCGAGTGGCCCACCCAGAGCTTGCGGGTGGCTTTCGTCACCCGGCGGCTTGTCGGCCGCCGGCCGTCCAAGGAGGGCGACATGAACGTTCCAAGTCCATCACGCGCAGCCCGGGGTCTGGCTGCACTGACGGCCGCCTGCGCGGTGGCCACGGCAACTGCACCAGGCGCGTTCGCACTCAACGCCGACAAGTACTTCTATCCCAACGGGTCGGGAGTGAGCACCAATACGAGCCTCAGCCAGTGGTTCCACCTGTACCTGAATGACAGCGCCGACGTGTCGTCGTCGGGAGCCGAGTGCGTCGTCACGTTCAACAACGGGCATGCGTTCGGACACAAGATCAGCGGCACCACGATCAAGTCCAGCGACAAGCACCTGTCGCTGCAGAACACCTTCCGGTGGAACACGGTCACCGGAAGCGTCAGCATCGGCAAGGGCGGCATCGGGGGCACCGTCGGGCTCTCGGCCAACCAACTCACCGACACCATCAACGCAGGGTCGACAACTCCCGGCTCGGTCGACCTGAACTACGGCGGCGTCAAGGGAACGGGGATTCTCACAAGTGTCTCACGCGGTGAGACGGGAACCTGGCAGGTCGCAGGCAACTACAACACCTACCACGTCGGCGACTCGAAGTCGATCCTCATCTGCTAGCTCGTCCAAGACTCTGAGACCAGCCAACACCGCCTAACGGAGGATCGAATCTCATGACGACCACACCCGTCCCGACCAACACGGTGATTCGCCGTTCCGCCGGCGTCGCGGTCGCGGTGGCCGTGATCATCGCAGTCTGTTCAGGCGGATGGCTGCTCCGAGCGACGACGGCCGGGCACGACCGTGCCCGGCCGTCACCCGGATCGATGCTGACCCCAGCTTGGCGGGCGGCGACGCGCGCCAGACTGCTCGATCTGCTAGTCCCGACGCCCTCCATGCCGGTGTTCCAGGCGCCGATCGGCGGGCCCGAGTTGCTCCCCTCGGCGCACGCGGCACTCGCGCTGGCACTTACCGGTCATCAACTTCCGACGACGGCGGTGATTACCCTGAACGGGTTCTGGCAGCCGAGTTTGGGCCTGTACGCGGATCGAGCGCATGGTGCCCCGCCACTCGCGGCCACGTGGATGGTCCTCCGACTGTCCGCGCTCAACCCACATGGGTCGAGCGTGGGCTCGGACCGCGCGAGTCGGATGCTGGAAGCTCTTCGGCGTAGGGTGGCGGACCCACTGACGGATCTTTACCGCGCCAGGGTCGCGACGCTGCTTCGCCCGATGCTGCCCGCGGCCGAGCGCGGAGCCCTGAACACGGTGCTCCGAACCGTCGGGAGCCGAGCGTGCGGCCGACGTCCGCAGGCGCTGTACGTGGCGGCCTGGCGAGCCGAGACGACGCGTCTGTCGAACACGCGGTGTGCGTTTACCGATGTGACGCTCGGCGAGCGTGCACTCGCCGCCGAGCAGACGCGACTCCGATCCACCACCGCCGCAGGGCTGCCGGACGTGTTACGGACAGCGGCGCTGTTGGAGATGGCTCGCGCCGGTGAGATCCCCATCGCAGCTCCGCAGAGCCACGCCGCCACGATGCTGGCAAGCGCCGAACACGACCTCTCCCCCAAGGACGCGGGCTTCACCGACGAGGTGGCCACCGTGGTCGATCTTGCGCGCAGCGCACGGCAGCCGCTGACCCTCCCCCGACCGTGGGCCGCCGACCTGGAGCGGACGCTTCGATGGCGCGGGGAACTACCGGTCATCGGCGCAGGCGACCCCGTCTCGTCGACGTTTGCAATAGCGGCGCTGAGCACGCTGTCTGGGACAGCTTCAGCGACCTCGGACAGCCCGGATCGAGTCAACTGGGAGGCACCCTCCCTGCAGTCGTGGGAACGGCTGCTGATGGCCGCCACGGTCGACCCGGCGCGAGTCACCGCCCGTGACATCGACAAGACCGCGACGGGCCCCGCGGTGCCGAGTACCCGGACCTATGTCGTTGCGGATGCGCTGTCAGCTCGCCCCGCGGCATGCACTGCCAGCGCTCGTCGATGGTTGTCGTCGACGGTGTCCCGCCTGCCGAGTTCGACCGCGCAGATCGTGGCGCCGTTTCAGATCCACGCCCTGCTGGTGATCGTCGACGGTGCATCAGTGTGCGGATCACCGGCAGCAATGGCCACCGCACACTCGCTGCGGAGCAGCCTGGGCGGCGCGCTCGCACTCACCCGGACGCCTGTCGGCCTCTTCGGGGTGCGGCCGGGCGCCGCCCCCGATCTGATCGATACATGGGCTGGGGTCGAGGCCAACTGCACCCTGACCGGCACCCCACGAGTGGATCGCCCCGCAGCGATGGCACTTCTGCGACGGACCACTTTGCCGGCCGGCGGGGCGGGCATCGGGAACATCGACGCCCTGTCCACCTACGCGGCTCTGCGGCTTGACGCGCTGATCTCCGGTCGATGCACGAACGCCTGACAGCTCCATCTTCGCCGCGCGGGCGGCGGGGTCAGCGCGTCGCCAGCTCCGCGAGCGACCGCCCGCGCAGCCCCAGCTCCGCCAGCCGCCCGGCGATCCGCGGCAGCGCGGCCACGGTCGCCCGCCACGAGCCGCGGGCGGCATAGGCATCGGAGTCGTGCAGGAGCAGGATGTCGCCGTCCTGCAGCCGTCCAGTGATGCGCACCGAAATCTCCTCAGCCGTCGCCCCAGGCTCCCAGTCGCGTCCCCACCGCGACCAGCTCACCAGCTCGAGATCTGCTCGGCGGGCATAGACCAGCGTGGCGAGGCTGGCCGCCCCGAAGGGCGCGCGCAGGCGCTGCACCCGCACTCCCGCCGCGTCCTCGATGCACGCACGCGCTCGTGCCAGATCGTTCATCACCCACCGCGGAGGCATCACGACCTGAGGCAGGTGCCGGTCGGCATGCAGCGCCGGTTCGTGCCCGCGCTCGACCAACTGCCGCACCAGCTCGGGGTGCTTCCTGACCTCCCGGCCGACCAGGAAAAAGGTCGCACTCACCCCCAGCCGCTCGAGCTCGTCCAGCACGGCCGGGGTGCCCAGCGGATCCGGGCCGTCGTCGAAGGTGACGGCCACCACCCCCTTGGCCGGCAGCCGTTTGACGATACCAGGGAATGCGAACGGCCCCACAGCCGAGACGGCCGGCGCGGCATAGGTACCCAGCGCCAGTGCGGCGGCGCTCGCGAGGCGGCGCATCAGCGCGTGAAGTGATGCACGTACCCGAGCGCGTCCGGCGCGCGGGTCATGGCCACCACACTGATGGCCGAGAAGGTTCCGAGCACCGGCCGCAGCGATCGCCGGACCGCCACCAACGGGCCGAGCGGCCCTTCGGCGAGCTGGGCCTCCAGCTCGTCGGCGGCGCACGGCCGCTCGAACAGGGCATGCGCTCGGGCGGCCTGAACGGGCCCCGTCTCGGTCCAGAACAGCTCGTCGGCGAGCAGCGTCCGCAGCGCCGCGGGGTTGGGCGCGAGAACGACCAGACCGGCGTCGGCCATCTGCCGGCTGTTGTCCTCGCCGTGCCCCGGCAGCGGCTCGAACATGACGACCGGAAGCCCGGCGGCGAACCCTTCCAGGCAGGTCAGGCCGCCGGCATTCTGAATCAGCAGGTCGGAGGCGGCCATCACGTCGGGCATGTTGTCGACGAACCCGAGGATCGTGGCGCCCCGGCACAGCCCGGGGTTCGATCGCAGACGGTTCCGGAGGGCGTCGTTCCGCCCGGTGACGATGATCGCATGCGCTCCGGGGGTTCCGCCGACGGCGACCGCCGCCCCCTCGAGGTTGCCGACGCCCCATGCGCCGCCGACGATCAGCACGACCCGAGCGTCGAGCGGGATGCCGAGCGTCCGCCGAACAGGTTGGCGGGCGGCAGGATCGACCGCGTCCACGGCGACCGGCGGCCGGATCGGAACCAGCCCCGGCAGCTGGTCGCTGACGCTGAGGTTGGCATCCAGATCGGGGTGCACCCATGCCGGATGAGGGTCGAAGTCGGTGATCAGCGCCGAACAGGGGACCGACAGCCGGTTCGAGCGGCGAAGCGCCGCCAGCACCGCCGAGACCAGCGGATAGGTCGAGATCACGCGATCGGGACGCGCGTCGTCGATGCGGCCCAGCATCCGCCGGCGGCTCCGCACCGAAAGCGCCCAGCCGACCATCCGGATCAGCCGCGGCGAGCGCGTGATCCGGTACAGCACCCGCCATGTCCACGCCGCGTGTTCGAGCTCCCACCGGTAGCCGTCCACCACCAGACGGTGGACGCGGCTGCCCATCAGCGCCAGCCCGTTGTCAATCTCGACCTCTGCTCCGCGCGCCCGCAACTCGTCGGCCACCCCACGGGCAGCGGCGTCATGCCCGGCTCCGACCGGGGCTGAGAGGATTAGGACACGCATGGCGTACACATATTCGGCAGTCTGGCGGACAGATCGAGTCCGGTCGCGCCGGGAGCGGAGCATACAATCATAGTCGGTGACACCGTTCCGTATTCTCACTTGGGGGGCCGAAGACCTTCCCGCGGTTGTCTGTTTGCATGATGCGGGAGGTCACGCGCGGCGGTTCGAACGGCTCGCGCGCATGCTCGACGAGCGCCGCCATGTGATCGCCTACGACCTGCGCGGCCACGGCCGTTCGCCGTGGTCGGGAGCCCAGACGCTGGCCGCCCACTGCGACGACCTAGAGCATGTGCTCGAGACCTGCGGCGTCGACCAGGCCGTGATCATCGGCCACTCGCTGGGCGCCCGGATCGCAGTCGAGTTCGCAGAACAGCACGGCGAACGCGTGACGGCGCTGGTTCTGCTCGACCCGCCGCTGTTCGCCGCCACAGCGCGCCTGCGCGACGCGGCCGACGCACAGCGGGCCGCGGGCGGGTTCGGTTCGGTCGACGAGGCAATCGACCACGAGCGTGCCCAGGCCGGACTGCGGCATACCCCGCGCGCTCTGCTGGCGGAGGAGATGGCCGAGCACCTGGTGGCCGCCGAGGACGGCAGCTTCCGATTCCGCTACAGCCGTGAGGCGGCCGCGGCGGCACTCGACGAACTGGTCGATTCCGACCCGCGCCTGAAGGAGCTGGTGTGCCCGACGCTGGTGGTCCGGGCGGACGAGTCGGAGCTGCTGACTGAGGACGCCGCAGACCGGGCGATGGCGGAGCTTCGCCGCGGTCGGCTGGAGTGCGTGCCCGGCGGCCACGGCGTGCTGTGGGACGCGCTGGCCGAGACGAGCGCGCTGGTATGCGACTTCGTGTTCGCCGGCAGTCCGGCGTGAGCGGTCGTCGAAGCCGCTGATCAGCGCGCGACCGCATACACGATGACCGCCACCAGCAGGGCGATCACGATCGCGATCGGGACCGCCGACGAGCCCACGCGGGTGTCGACGACCTGGTGCTCCGGCGCGGGTGTCGGATACATCGGCTCGTCACCGGTCGCGATCCGCCGGGCGAGTGCCTGAGCCTCGTCGGCGTGCACCAGCTCCAGCACCACCTGCGGGTCGAGCCCGAGGCTGGTCGCGATGGCCGGGGCATCCTCGCCGGCGTCACGGAGTTCGATGAAACGGCCAACGGTCTCGTCGGAGAGATGAAAGTCGGTGGCATCCTGACCCGCGAAGCGGATCGCGAGAAACCGGTTATCCGGGGACGGCGGCGGCGAGCTCAATCCATGCCTCGAACATCGCACGGCCGTGCTCCAGCATCGCATCGCGCCGCGCCTCGAACTCGGCCAGCAGTCGATCGATGCCGCCCGGCCCGAGCACCGTGGCGGCGGAGTCGACGTAGGCCGGCACCCGCCCCCATTGCTCGGCCATCTCGGCGGACACCTCGACGTGGAACTGCACTCCGTAGGCCGCCCGTCCGACCCGAAACGCCTGATTGGGATAGGCGGGGGAGGACGCGAGCAGCGTCGCACCGGGAGGCAGGTCGAAGGTGTCGCCGTGCCATTGCAGCGTCGGGAAGAGCGACGGCAGCTGGGCGAACAGTGGGTCGCGGCGACCCTCGGGTGTCAGCTCGACGTCCAGCACGCCGACCTCCGGCACCGCACCCGGGTACACGCGGGCACCGAGCGACGAGGCCAGCAGTTGCACACCCAGACAGGCGCCGAAGTAGGGCACTCCGCTGCGAACGGCTTCGGCGATCAGTCGCTTCTCGGCCGTCAGCCATGGCAGCGCGGCCTCGTCGTTGACCGACATCGGCCCGCCCATGGCCACGATCGCGTCGTACCCGCCGTCCGGCAACGGTTGACCTTCGTCCAACTCGACCCGGTGCAGGCGCGCCCCGCGCTCCCGCAGCACGTCCTCGAACACCCCCGGAGGCTCGCAGGCGATGTGCTGGAGGACGAGGACATCCACGCCGCTCAGGATACCGGTCGGGTTTCCAAGCGGTTGCCCTCGGCGATCTTGCGCAGGTCGAGCGCGTCGGTCAGCACCGATTCCTCGACCCCCTGCTCGCGCGCAACCTCCCGCAGCGAACGCCCGCTGGCCGCCGCCTCCTTGACGATGGCGGTCGCCCGGTCGTAGCCGATGTACGGGTTGAGCGCCGTCGCAATCGCCAGCGTCGCCTCGCCGGCGCGCTCGCAGTTCTCGCGGTTGGCCTGCAGGCCGTCGATGCACCTGGTCGCGAACAACCGGCTGGCCGACGCGAGCAGCGTGATCGACTGCAGCAGGTTGCGCGCGATCAACGGGATCTGCACGTTCAGCTCGAAGTTCCCCTGCAGCCCGCCGACGGCGATCGCCGCATCGTTGCCGATCACCTGAGCCGACACCTGGCAGACGACCTCGGGGATCACCGGGTTCACCTTGCCGGGCATGATCGAGCTGCCCTTCTGAAGCTCGGGGATGATGATCTCGGCCAGCCCCGCTCGCGGCCCCGATCCCATCCAGCGCAGATCGTTGGCGATCTTGGTCAGCGACACCGCCAGAGTCCGCAGCGCGCCCGAAGCCTCCACCAGCCCGTCCCGGTTGGCCTGGGCCTCGAACGGATCGGCCGCAGGCAGGATCGGAAGCCCGGTGTCGGCGACCAGCCGATCGCGGACCAGGGGTGCGAACCGCGGATGCGTATTGAGGCCGTTTCCCACGGCCGTGCCCCCGAGCGGGATCTGGCCGAGGCCGACGAGCACCGCCTCCACCCGTCGTTTGCCCTCGCGCGCCTGAGCCGCGTAGCCCCCGAACTCCTGGCCGAGGGTCACCGGCACCGCGTCCATGAGGTGGGTGCGTCCCGACTTGACGACGTCGGCGAACTCCTCCGCCTTGCGGCCCAGCGACGCTGCGAGCTGGTCGAGGGCCGGAATCAGGTCGTTCACGGCGCGATCGAGCGCCGCCAGGTGCACGGCCGAGGGGAACACGTCGTTCGACGACTGGCCCATGTTGACATGATCGTTTGGGTGGACGCCCTCGCCGGCCAGGTTCGCAATCACCTCGTTGGCGTTCATGTTGGAAGAGGTGCCGGAGCCGGTCTGGAACACATCGATCGGGAACTGGTCGTCGTGCTCGCCGGCGGCCACTCGGTCGGCGGCAGCGGCGATCCGCTCGGCCAGCTCAGAGTCGAGCAGGCCGAGATCCGCGTTCACCCGGGCGGCGGCTCCCTTGATCCGACCCAGCCATTGCACCACCGCCGAGGGGATGGGCTCGCCGGACACCGGAAAATTCTCCACCGCCTTGCGGGTCTCCCCGCCCCAAAGCTCCTCCATGTCGATCCTTCCCTGCTGGTCTTTTGGTCCGCAGACTAACTCCACCGCTGCCGCGGGCGTCGAAGCCGGAGAACCCGCGGAGGAGGAGGAGGAGGAGGAGGAGGAGGAGGAGGAGGAGGAGGACACCGTGCCCCGACCCATTCACTTCGACATGATCGCCGACGACCCCGAACGCGCCGTGGGGTTCTACGGCGACGTGTTCGGCTGGACGTTCACCAAGTGGAGCGGCCCGATGGAGTACTGGATGATCGAGACCGGGAGCGAGCAGCCCGGGATCAACGGCGGCATGTCACGCCGCGGCCAGGGCGGCGACCAACCCATGAACACGATCGGCGTGGACGACATCGACGCGGCGCTCGAGGCAGTCGTGCGCGCACGCGGGGCGGTCGCAAGCCCCAAGAGCGCGATCCCAGGGGTGGGGTGGTTCGCCGCCTGCACCGACACGGAGGGCAACCGCTTCGGCCTCATGCAGTCCGACGAATCGGCCGGTGAGTAGCGATCTACTCGGTGGAGTACTTGGGCTGCGCCTTCTCGCCGCGGATCCGCGCGACGGCATGGTTGGCGGCGAGCGCGGCCTCCGAGAAGCCGACCGTGATCAGGGTGATCTTGCCCTCGTAGCCGGCCACGTCCCCGGCGGCGTAGATGCCCGACAGGTTGGTCTCCATCACCTGGTTGACCTTGATCTGGCGCTTGTTCTCGAACTCCAAGCCCCAGTCGGCAATCGGCCCCAGGTGGCTGATGAACCCGAGCAGCGTGACCAGCTCGTCACAGGGGTACTCGATCGTCTCTCCGGTGTCGGTGTTCTCGACGGCGATCGCCTCCAACCTGCCGTTGCCGGAGGCGGCGCGCACTTCGCACGGCGTGAGGATCTCGACCAACCCGTCGCCGGCCAGCCGGCGTACCTCGTTGACCGACGACTCCAGGCCACGGAAGCGGTCACGACGATGGATCAGGAGGATCGGCGGCTCGGCCACGTCCTGCAGGCCCATCGCCCAGTCCAGCGCGGAGTCGCCGCCGCCGACCAGCGCCACCCGACGGCCGTTGAAGGCATCCTTGCGCTTGACGAAGTAGTGCAGCCCGTTGCCCTCCCAGCGGTCGAGATCGGGGAGGTCGAGCTTGCGCGGGTTGAACGCACCGTGTCCGGCGGTGATGATCATGGTGCGCGTGCGTAGCGCCTCGCCGGAGGCGGTGTGGAGGAGGATCTCGTCATCGGCGTGCTCGATGGTCTCCACCACCTCGCCCAGCCGCACGTCGGGGTCGTACTGCATCGCCTGCTCGGTCAACTGGTCGATCAGCACCTGCCCGTTCACCTTCGGGAAGCCGGCCACGTCGAAGATGTGCTTCTCGGGGTACACGGCCGAGACCTGGCCTCCGAGCTGTTCGAGACTCTCGATGATCCTCACCGAGGCGTCGCGGTGACCGCCGTAGTACGCCGCGGCAAGGCCGGTGGGACCACCACCGATAATGGTGATGTCGACGATCTCGGAGCTGCTCATGGCGCCACTTCCAGTGGGACTCGGGGTAGAGTTTGGATCCAAACTCTACCGACGGCGCCGCCGCCGCGGCGCAGCGGAAGTGTAGATGGTCGGAGACCGCGGGCGGAAAAACGGGCTCCGGCGCCGCTGTTCGCAGTACCCACCCCACCCCCACCCCACCCCGGGGTCAGACCCCGAACGGTCCGCGTGACAGTCGCGTGACGGAGGCGTGACTTCGGCGCGGCGGGGGGCCTGCGGTGGCGGTCGCTCAGGCGGCGCAGCCGCAGTCGTCGCCGTGCTCGTGGTCGGCGGACCCGTGACCGGCCGCGGCCGTGTCGTCCCTGGCCTGGAAGGAGCTACCGCAACCGCAGGCGGCGACCACGTTGGGGTTGTCCACCTGGAAGCCGGCGCCCATCAGTCCGTCCACATAGTCGACCGACGCCCCTTCCAGCAACGGCGAGCTGTACGGGTCGACGATCACCCGCAGCCCGTGGAACTCGGCCACCGCGTCGCCCTCCTCGGGGTCACCGTCGAACCCGAGCGCGTACTGGAAGCCCGAGCAGCCGCCGCCCTCGACGGCAACGCGCAGACCCGTCAGACCCGGATCGTTCTCGGCCCGCAGGAGTTCCAGGGCCTTGGCGGCGGCGCGTTGGCTGATCGTGATCATCGCTTGCATTAATCGTACCCCTCGCCGCGGAGCTTGAGGACCGGCACGCGTCCGGGCCTCGAACGGCGCCGGCGGAACCTCCGGCCGAGCGGACTTTGTGACACCGGACACTGCCGCGAATTCCACATTTCATAACGAATCTCCCCGGCCTCGTCACAAACCTTGTGCGGGTGCTATAGTCGCCTCCAAGTGCTCGGACACTGGGCAGCCCTGCTGGTCTTTGCAGCGATCGCATTCGTGATTCCGTTCACGTTGCTGGTGGCCACCTTCGCCGTCTCAACACGCAGCCGCCGGCGTGCCGGCGACAAGGAGATCCCGTTCGAGTCGGGGGTCTCGGCCCGCACCTTCACCGCAGGGCGATTCACGGTCAGCTACTACCTGACCGCCATGCTGTTCATCGTGTTCGACATCGAGGTGGTCTTCCTGTATCCGCTGGCGCTCCGGCTGCACGCACTCAAGACCTTCGGCCTCTCCGAGATGGTCGTCTTCGTCGTCCTGCTGGCCGTCGCCTACGTCTACGTGTGGAAGCGGGGTGCGCTGGAATGGCGGTAAGGCCGGTCACCGTCTCGCGCGCGGTGCGGTCGGAGGATCTCGAGCAGTACGTGATGCTGACGACGCTCGAAAAGGCGCTCGCCTGGGGGCAGTCGAACTCGATCTGGCCGGCCGGTTTCGGCCTCGCCTGCTGCGCGATCGAGATGATGTCGCTGCCGTCCCCGCGCTACGACATCGCCCGCTTCGGCTCCGAGGTGTTCCGGTCATCGCCGCGCCAGGCCGACCTGCTGATCGTGTCGGGCCGCGTGTCGCACAAGATGGCGCCCGCCCTGCGCCAGGTGTACGACCAGATGCTGCTGCCCAAGTGGGTGATGGCGATGGGCGCGTGCTCGAGTTCGGGCGGCATGTTCGCCAACTACGCGATCCTGCAGGGTGTCGACAAGATCGTGCCGGTCGATGTGCACGTGCCCGGCTGCCCCCCGCGGCCGGAAGCCGTGATCGACGGCCTGCGCCTGATCCAGAAGAAGATCCGCGCCGGTCTGCCGCCGGCCTACGAGCAGGAGAAGTCCAAGGCGTGACCTCGAACCAGCTGGCAAAGGCGATCGCCAAGAGCGTTCGCGGGGCCGTCGTCGAGCATCGCAACGAGGTCGACATGCCGACCGTGGAGGTGCGGGTCGAAAGGCTGCTCGACGTCTGCCGCTGCCTGCGCGACGAGCATGGCAAGAACTTCCTCTCCGCAGTGTCGGCGGTCGACCACCTGGGATACGGCGAGGAGGTGGCCGGCTACTTCGGCACCGAACGTGGGCGCGACCTGAACGCAACCGGAAGCTGGGGCACCCCGGCCACCGCCGAGCCGCCGGCCAAGCGGTTCGCGGTCGTCTATCACCTGGCTCACGTCGCCGGCGACGGCGGCAAGCCCGAGCGGGTGCGGGTCATGGTGCGCGTGAACGACGGCGAGCCGGTACCCAGCGTCGTGCCTGTCTGGCCCACCGCGGACTGGCACGAGCGCGAGCAGTACGACCTGATGGGCATCGAGTTCAGTGGGCACCCCAACCTCAAGCGGCTGATCATGCCGTCGGACTGGGACGGCCACCCGCTGCGCAAGGACTATCCGATCGGCGGGGAGCCGGTCCAGTTCACGGACGCCGTATGAGCCCGACCGACCTCGATATCGACCGCCCCCCCGCCCCCGTGGTGCCGCTCTTCAGCCCGGCAGTGATCCCGTCCGGCGCCCCCAGCAAGATCGACCCGCCGCCCGGCGAGGACCTGATCACCATCAACTTCGGGCCCAACCACCCCTCCACGCACGGCGTGCTGCGGCTGATCGTGACCCTGGACGGCGAGATCGTGGTCGGCCTGGATGCCGACATCGGCTACGTGCACACGGGATTCGAGAAGAACTTCGAGCAGAAGACGTACTGGAAGGGCATCCCGTACGCCCCCCGGATGGACTACGTGGCCTTCTTCGCCAACGAACTCGCCTATGTGGGCGCGGTCGAGCGGCTGATCGAGATCGAGGTGCCCGAGCGCGCGCAGTGGATCCGCACACTGTTCGCCGAGCTCAACCGCATCCACTCGCACCTGATCTACCTGGGCACGTCGGGCGTCGAGCTGGGCGCGATCTCGGTCTTCTTCTACTGCCTGCGGGAACGCGACACCGTGCTCGACCTGTTCGAGATGGTGACAGGCGTTCGCATGCACGACCGATACCCGCAGTTCGGCGGCGTGGCCGAGGACCTGCCCAAGGGTTTCTACGCCGAGTGCAAGCGCTTCTGCCGCGAGATGCCGAAGAAGATCGACTCCTACCTCGACCTGCTGGCGGAGAACCCGATCTGGAAGGGCCGGCTACGCGGCATCGGCACCATCGACGCCGACACCGCGATCGCGATGGGCCTCTCGGGCCCGAACCTGCGGGCGTCGGGCGTGCCCTACGACCTGCGCCGCAACGACCCCTATCTGGTCTACGACAAACTCGAGTTCGACGTCGTGACCGGCGAACGCGGCGACTGCTACGACCGTTTCCTGTGCCGGACCAAGGAGATGTACGAGTCGGTGCGGATCATCGAGCAGTGCCTGGAGGGCATGCCGTCGGGGCCGGTGATGGCCGACGATCGCAAGCACGTGCTGCCCCCGCGGCACGAGCTGCACACCTCGATGGAGTCGCTGATCCACCACTTCAAGCTGGTCACCGAAGGCTTCCGCGTGGCACCGGCGCAGGTGTACACGGCCGTCGAGTCGCCGCGCGGCGAGTTCGGCTGCTACCTGGTCTCCGACGGCAGCCCAAAGCCGTGGCGGATCCACTTCCGGGCCCCCAGCTTCGTCAGCCTGCAGGTGACCGCGATGATGTCGGTCAACCGCTACATCGCGGACATGATCGCGGTAGTCGGAAGCCTGGACGGCGTCATGGGAGAGTGCGACAGATGACCTCAATCGACGGCGGTCTGTCGTGACTGCCCGGCGCTCCGACCCGGCCGCCGCCGAGACGATGGCCGGTGCGCTCCAGACGCGGCCGCAGATGCCCGCTCCGCTGCCCGAGCCGGATCGTTCGGCACCGCTTCGCGACCGTATCCTTGACCTGGTCGCGCTCTACCCGGAGCCGCGCTCGGCGATCATCCCGGCGCTGCGCCTGGCCCAGGAGGAGCACGGCTGGCTGCCGTCCGAGGCGTTCGAGCAGGTGGCCGACGCGACCGGCTTCACTCCCGCGCTGTGCAAGTCGGTGGCCTCGTTCTACGACATGTTCCGCCTGCACCCGGCCGGCCGGCACGAGATCTGCGTGTGCACCAACGTGTCCTGCGCGCTGGTCGGCGCCGGCGACACGCTGCGCGCGTTCGAGCAGGAGCTCGGGATCCACGCCGGCGAGACGACCGCCGACGGCCAGTTCACCCTGCGGATCGTGGAGTGTTACGGCGGCTGCGGCTGGGGTCCTGTGGTCAGCGTCGACGAGCGCTACCACGAGCCGATCGGGCCCGATCGTGTGGCCGGGCTGGTGGCCGAGTTGCGACAGGGGAGCGCGTGAGTACCCCCGGCGCGCAGCGGATCCTGCTCGATTTCGACGGCGACCGGCGGGACATCCACGGCTACGAGCAGGCCGGCGGCTACGCCATGCTCAAGAAGGCGCTCGGGATGCAGCCGGCGGACATCGTCACCGCCGTCGACGAGTCCGGCCTGCGAGGTCGCGGCGGCGCCGGCTTCCCTACCGGACGCAAGGCATCCTTCCTGCCCAAGGACAGCAAGCCTGCGTACCTGTGCGTGAACGCCGACGAGTCGGAGCCCGGCACCTTCAAAGACCGCGAGATCATGCTGCGAAACCCGCACGCGCTTATCGAGGGCGTCCTGATCATGAGCTTTGCGATCAGCGCGACGTCCGCGTTCATCTACATCCGCGGCGAGTACCGCGCTGAGTTCGAGGTGCTCAAGCGAGCGCTCGAGGAGGTCCGAAGCCGTGGCTACGTCGGCCGCAACGTGCTCGGCTCGGGCTACAACGCCACGGTCGTCCTGCACCGCGGCGCTGGGGCCTACATCTGCGGTGAGGAGACGGCCCTGCTCTCCTCGCTGGAAGGCGAGCGCGGGCAGCCCCGCTCGAAGCCCCCGTTCCCGGCGGTGGCCGGCCTGTACGCCGCGCCCACGTTGATCAACAACGTCGAAACGCTGGCCTCGGTGCCGTTCATCCTCGAGATGGGCAGCGCCGCCTATGCCGCCATCGGCACCGAGCGCTCGAAGGGCACGCGCGTCTTCTCCCTGTCGGGCAACGTCCGCCGGCCGGGCAACTACGAGCTGCCGCTGACCGCCAGCCTGCGCGACCTGATCGAAGGACTGGGAGGTGGGGCGACCGAGGGCCGCACGATCAAGGCGATCATCCCCGGTGGCTCGTCGACGCCGCTGCTGATGCCCGACCAGTTGGACACCGGCATCGACTACGAGTCGATCGCCGCCGCGGGCTCGATGGCCGGATCGGGGGCGGTGGTGGTGATCGACGACCGCGTGTGCATGGTGCAGCTCGCCCTGCGGGTGGCCGAGTTCTACCGCCACGAGAGCTGCGGCAAGTGCACGCCGTGCCGTGAGGGAACGCGCTGGGGCGTCGACATCATCCGCCGGATCGAGATGGGTGACGCCCGCCAGGGCGAGCTCGACCTGCTGCTCAACGTGTGCGACCGGATCCTCGGCAAGTGCCTGTGCCCCCTCGGCGACGCCATGGCGATGCCGGTCGCCAGCTACGTCACCCATTTCCGCGAAGAGTTCCAGCGCCACATCGACGAAGGCGGCTGCCCGTTCACCGAGCACAGTCCGATCACGCCGCTCTACCACCCGCACGTCGAGGTACCCGCGTGACCACGTTCCGCGAGGCCTTCATGAATGCGCGAAAGCGAATCGACACCGGCGAGGACCCCGAGTTGGTGGTGCCGGAGGTGCTGGCGGTGGCCGAGGCACCGGAGGAGATCGAGCAGGCCGCGCGCCTGTTCGGCGACGAGGCCGACGACTGATGGCGACCGTCGAGCAGGCAACCGTCACGCTGACCATCAACGGGCGCGAGGTAAGCGTGCCCAAAGGGTTCTCGCTGGTCGAAGCCGCGACCGAGGCGGGCGTCGAGGTGCCGGTGTTCTGTTACGAGCCTCGGCTCGGCGCCGGCGTCGGCGCGTGCCGCATGTGCCTGTGCGAGATCGAGGGCATGCCCAAGCTGCAGACCGCCTGCACCACCCCCGCGGCCGACGGGATGGTGGTCAACTCCGCTTCCGCCAGGGCCAAGGAGGGCCAGGACGCGGTGCTCGAGTTCCTGCTCCTCAACCACCCGCTGGACTGCCCGGTGTGCGACAAGGGCGGCGAATGCCCGCTGCAGGACCTGACCTTCCGCTACGGCCCCGGCACCACGCGCATGACGCTGCCCAAGCGAACGCAGGACAAGCCGGTCGCCATCTCCCCGCTGATCAAGCTCGACCGTGAGCGGTGCATCCTCTGCTATCGCTGCACGCGATTCTCGGAGGATGTAGCCGGCGACATGCAGCTTGTGCCCGAGAACCGCGGGGCGCACTCGATCATCACCACCTTCGAGGGCCACCCGTACCGCAACGAGTTCTCCGGCAACGTCACCGAGCTGTGCCCGGTGGGTGCGCTCACCTCGACCAGCTACCGGTTTCGCGCCCGACCGTGGGAAATCCAGAACGTGCCCACCGTATGCGGCCAGTGCGCGGTGGGCTGCAACACCTACGCCACCATCCGCGAGGGCAGGGTGGCGCGCGTGCTCTCGCGCAACCACCCGGAGGTCGATGAGGGCTGGCTGTGCGACAAGGGCCGCTACGCAATCGCGCACCTGGACAGCCCGGAGCGGATCACAACGCCGCTGATCCGCGGCGGCCGTGGGCTCGAGGCCGTGAGCCAGACCGACGCACTCGATCATGTGGCGGAGCGCCTGCGCACGACGGTGGCCAAGTTCGGGCCGGGCTCGGTCGCGGTGGTCGCCTCCGGCGAGCAGACCAACGAGGAGGCTCACGCGTGGTCTCGGATCCTGGACGAGGCACTGGAGGGCGGCATCAGCGTGGCCGGGCCCGAGGGTGGCGCCGGCTGGGATTCGCTCGCGCCCTACGCGGCGTCGCTGGCCGACCTGGAGGCAGCGGAGCTGATCGTGGTGGCCGGCGACACCGACGTCAGCCATCGCGTACCGGTGGTCGAGCTTCGGATCCGCAAAGCCGTCCGCGAGGGCGCTCGCGTGGTCACCGTCGGGGCCGGCGGCACGAGGCTCGAGACGTTACGCGGCTCCGTGCACATCTCGGCAGCACCGGGGACATCGCACACCGTGCTGCTGGACGCCGCCGGCGCCGACGGCGAGCTGGGCAGGGCGGTGGCCGAGCGGCGCACCGTCGTGATCTGGAACGCACCGCTGCGACCGGAGGCCGCCCGGGTGCTCGCCCACCTCGCCCACTCCTGCGGCTGCGCGATCCTGCCGACGCCACTGGCTACCAACGAGCTCGGCTGCCAGGCGGCCGGGCTGGGCACGCACACGCCGGACCAGGCGCTGGAGGCAATCGAGAAGGGCGACGTGAAGGCGATCCTGCTGCTGGGCGCCGACCCTGTGGGCGACTGGGCGCATGGGGAGCGGTGGCGCGCCGCCCTCGGGCGCTGCTTCTTCGCCGTCCAGCTATCGGCCTTCCAGAGCGACTCCTCGGGCTGGATCACCAGCATCGTGCCGGCCACCGACACCATGGAGGTGGACGGCACGCTGACCAATCTCGAGGGCCGCGTGCAGCGCGTGCGCGCCGCCGCCACCGCCCCCCACGGCGTGATCGACGGCTACACCTGGGCGGCCGAGCTTGCCCAGCGACTCGGCCTCGAGTTGCCCGGTGATGCACCCGCCGCCTTCGCCGACCTCGCTCAGCACCGCCCGGCCTTTGCCGGGCTCACCTTCACCGGTCTCGGCGAGCGCGGCGCCCGCCCGCAGCCGCCCGCGGCCGGTGATGCGCCGCCGGCGCCGCACGTCGGCGCGGACGCGAGGGGCGACGCCGGCGGGACGATGGTGGTCGTCGGCTACCGCCAGCTGATGGCCGGTGTCGCGGTCGATCACACCCCTCACCTCCACTTTCAGCGCAGGCTCGGGATCGAACTGTCGCACGACGACGCGCTCGATCTCGGCATCGCCGTCGGCGATCGGGTGACGGTCGACTTCGGGGGCCACCGCCAGACCGGGCCGGCGGTGCTCTCGCGAGCCCTGCGCCGAGGCGTCGTGCGGCTCGCCACCCGGGTGCCGTTCATGGGCCCCGGCACCGTCGCGGCGGAGGTGCGGGATGCCTGACGGGTTCGTGATCACGCTGATCAAGGGGTTCATCCTCGCCAACCTGGTGATGGCCGTGTTCGCGGTGCTGACCTGGGTGGAACGGCGGCTGCTGGGTCGCCTGCAGCACCGGCTCGGCCCCAACCGCGTGGGGCCGTTCGGGCTCCTGCAGCCGATCGCCGACCTGGTCAAGCTGATCCGCAAGGAGAGCATCCTGCCGCAGGGCATCGCCCCGGTGCTGTACCTGATGGCACCGGTGGTGTCGCTGTTCGCCTCGCTGGCCGTGTTCGGGCTGATCCCGTTCGGCGGGCGGGCCACCATCCCCGGCACCGGCATCCACTTCCATCTGTGGATCGCCGACCCCAGCGTCGCCCTGCTGGTGGTATTCGCACTGGGCTCGGCCAGCTTCTACGGCTTTCTGGTCGGCGGGTGGTCGTCCAGCTCCAAATACTCGCTGTACGGCTCGATGCGAGCCGTCTCCCAGCTGATCAGCTACGAGGTCAGCCTGGCGCTGGCCGTGATCGGCGTGGTCATGATGAGCCAGACGCTGTCGCTGACGGGAATCGTCGCCGCTCAGCAGCGCGACGGCATCTGGTACATCTTCCCGCAGTTCCTCGGCTTTCTGATCTACGCCGTGGCCTCGACCGCCGAGGTCAGCCGGATCCCGTTCGACCTGCCCGAGGCGGAGGGCGAGCTGGTGGCCGGATACCACACGGAGTACGGCGGTATGCGCTGGGCGATGTTCCAGAACGCCGAGTACGTGGCATTGATCGCGTTCTCGGCGGTGGCATCGGTGCTCTTCCTCGGCGGGCCAGAAGGGCCCTGGCTGCCCGGGCCGGTGTGGATGCTGCTCAAGATGTCGGTGTTCATCCTGCTCCAGATGTGGGTGCGCGGCACGCTGCCGCGCGTGCGCTACGACGTGCTGATGTCGATCGGCTGGAAGGTGCTGCTGCCGGCCGCAACCGTCAACCTCCTGATCACCTCCGTGATCGTGACCTACAGGGCATGAGATGGCAGTAGTCGACTCGGTACGAGGCTTCGGGGTCACCTTCCGGCACCTGTTCCGAAAGCCGGTCACCCAGCAGTATCCGGAGTACAAGCGGCCTGTCTACCCGCGCTTCCGCGGCCGGCACAAGCTGCACCGCCACGACAACGGCCTCGAGAAGTGCATCGGCTGCTCGCTCTGCGCGGCGGCCTGCCCGGCTGACTGTATCCGGGTGGTGGCGGCCGAGAACACCGCCGAGGAGCGTTACTCGGCCGGCGAGCGGTACGCCCGCATCTACGAGATCAACCTCAGCCGCTGCATCTTCTGCGGGTACTGCGAGATCGCCTGCCCGTTCGACGCGATCACGCTCGGCCACGACTACGAGTTGGCCGAGATGTCGCGCGACGCCATGGTCTACACCAAGGAGATGCTGCTCGAGCCGATGCATCCCAGCCGCACGACGCCGGTCGCCCCGACCGACCCCTTCGACATCGTGGCCGAGGCGGGAGCCGACTCGTAGTGCTGCTCTTCCTGCCCAACCACCTCACCTACGACGTCGTCTTCATCGTCGCCGCGCTGCTTGCGATCGGCTCGGCGCTGGGCGTCGTGCTGTCGGGCAACCCGTTTCACTCGTCGCTGTCGCTGATCCTCAACCTGGTCGCGCTGGCCACCCTCTACCTGCTGCTGCAGTCCGACTTCCTGGCCGCGGCTCAGGTGATCGTGTACGCCGGTGCGGTGATGATCATGTTCCTGTTCGTGACCGCCTACCTGGGCGGCCGGGCCGACGAGCCGACCGTGTCGCGCCCACCGTGGCAGACCGCCGCCGCGCTGGTCGCGGCGGTCGCGCTGGCGTCCGAGATCATCTTCGCGGTCGGCCGCCACTCGCTGGGCGCCGGGCCGCTCGTCCCCGACTCGTTCGGATCGCCGCAGAACATCAGCGTGTCATTCCTGGGCCGCTACCTGCTGGCCTTCGAGGCCACCTCGATCATGCTCATGATCGCCGCCGTCGGGGCCGTGGTGCTCGGGTCACGGCGGGCGGCGCCACGCGAGCCCGGCGACCGCGACCCATTCGAGCGGGACGAGCCCGCGCGCGAGCGCAGCGTGCAGAGCCAGGTGATGGACATCGAGACCCACTTCGAGGTGCACCACACCGGCGTCGGCGCCGACCAGGAGGGCGACGGCTGATGGAGGTCGGCGTCGAGTACTTCATCGCGGTGTCGGCGATCCTGTTCGGCATCGGCCTGTTCGGCATCTTCACCCGCCGCAGCCCGCTGATCCTGCTGCTCTCGGTGGAGATCATGCTCAACTCCTGCAACCTGGCGCTGATCGCCTTCGCCCGCCACGCCGGGCAGACCGCCGGCCAGACGTTCGCCCTGGTCGTGATGGCGGTGGCCGCGTCCGAGGTCGTGATCGGCCTCGGCCTGGCGGTGGCGATGGCGCGGCGCAGGGCCAATCTCGACGTGGACACGCTGCGGAGCCTGCGCAACTAGCGCATATGCAGACGCTCGCCTGGACATGCCTCTTCGCCCCGCCGGCCGGCGTGGTCGTGCTGACCCTGGCCGGCTCACGGATCTCGCGCAGCTCCGCCGCGTGGCTGGGCACCGCCTTCGCGTTCGCCTCCTTCCTGGCCGCCGCCGCCGAGTTCGTCCAGGTGCTGGGCAGGGGTGCAGGCGACCGCGCATTCACCTACACCCTCTACACCTGGGCCTCCTCGCCGAGCTTCAAG
Organism: Gaiellales bacterium; assembly: GCA_038230835.1. Lineage (GTDB taxonomy): Bacteria > Actinomycetota > Thermoleophilia > Gaiellales > JAICJC01 > DASUHT01. Next base: position 265,065 of record JBBRMM010000002.1, on the reverse strand, counting down.
GTGCCGCTGGCGGTACTGGTCGATCCGCTGGCGGTGACCGAGATGCTGGTGGTCGCCGGCGTCGGCGCGCTGATCGTCATGTACTCGGTGGGGTACATGCACGGCGACCCCAAGGAGCGGCGCTTCTTCGTCTACCTCGACCTCTTCCTGTTCTCGATGCTGTTGCTGGTGATGGCGGCGAACTTCGTTCTGCTGCTGGCCGGGTGGGGCCTGGTCGGGCTCTCCTCCTACCTGCTGATCGGGTTCTGGCACGAGCAGCGGGCGCCGGTCGAGGCGGCCAAGAAGGCGTTCGTGATGAACGCGATCGGCGACGTGGGCATCGCGGTGGCGATCTTCTTCATGGTCCGCGACCTGGGCAGCACCGACTTCTCGGTCGTCTTCCACACCGCCTCCCAGCACTGGGCCAAGGGCTCGACCGACGCCAACGTGGTCGCGCTGGGGCTGCTTGTCGGGGCGGTCGCCAAGTCGGCGCAGATCCCGCTGCACACCTGGCTTCCCGACGCGATGGAAGGCCCGACTCCGGTCTCCGCGCTGATCCACGCCGCGACCATGGTGACGGCCGGCGTCTACCTGGTCGCGCGCACCCACGTGCTGTTCGAAAACGCGCCCGACATCCAGTCGCTGGTAGCACTGCTGGGCGTCGCCACGCTGCTCATGGCGGGGGTGATCGCACTCGTCCAGACCGACATCAAGCGCATCATCGCCTACTCGACCATGAGCCAGATCGGCTACATGTTCACGGCGGTCGGCGTCGGTGCCTATGCGGCCGGCATGTTCCACCTGCTCACGCACGCGTTCTTCAAGGCCCTACTCTTCCTGGGCGCCGGCATCGTCATCCACGCGCTGGACAACGAGCAGGACGTGCGCCGGATGGGCGGCCTCGGATCGGCCCTCCCGAGAACGCGGACGATGATGTGGATCGGCACCATCGCGCTGATCGGCTTCTGGCCGCTGTCCAAGGACGGCATCCTGGCGGCGGCGCTGCACAAGGGCGGAGCGACCGCGATCATCGTCTGGGCCGGCGGCCTGATCGGCGCCTTCTTCACCGGTATCTACGCCACCCGGCTGATGAGGCTGGTCTTCTACGGCGAGCGCTCGGAGTTCGCCCGCCAGCACCTGCACGCCGACCACGGCGAGGCGCCGTGGACGATGTTCTGGCCTGTGGCGGCGCTGGCGGTGGGCGCTGTGGCGTCCGGACTGCTCTCGATCGGCTTCGGCGTCCACAACACCTTCGGCGAGTGGCTGGCGAGCGCCGCGCCCACCATCGAGCCCTCCACTCCGCAGGATCTCCTGACCACCGCCGTCGCGTGGGCCGCAGGAGGCTCCGGAGCGCTGCTGATCTGGCGCGCGTACGACAACCCGGCCCTGCTGGCCGCGCTCAAGCGCCCGTGGGGAGCGATGGCGACCGTCGCCGAGCAGAAGTTCTACTGGGACGCCCTGTATGACCGGATCGGCTACGCCCCGGCCGCGGCGACCGCGTCGGCGCTCTACCGGTTCGTCGAGCGATGGGTGATCTGGGGTGCCGCGGCGGCCGTGGCGGCCACCGTGCGCGCGCTCTCGCGCGGTGCGTCAGCCGCCCAGACCGGCGCGGTGCGCGGCTACGCCGCGACGCTGGTGGCCGGCGCGGCGGTGCTGGCGGTCTTCTTCATCGGCAAGGCCAGCCTGTGACCACCCTTCTGATCTTCCTGCCGCTGGCCGCCGCCTTGACGCTGGCGCTGGTGCCGGTCGACCGCCGTGGCGCCTCCGGGCTCGCGCTCGGCGCAGCGCTTGGCGAGGTGGTGGTGGGCGCGATCGCGCTGGTTCGATTCCACGCGGGTGGCGGCACCCAGTTCATCACCGACACGCGCTGGATCTCGGACTTCGGCCTCGGCACCGACGTGCGCTTCAACGTGGGCATGGACGGCCTGTCACTGTTCATGGTGGGGCTGACCGCCGTCGGGATGGCCGCCGCCGTGGGAGCCGCGATTCACGCCGGCCGCGCCCGGCCGCGCGCCTACCTGGGGTTGCTGCTGCTGCTCGAATCGGCGCTGGTGCTGCTCTTCACCGCCCACGACCTGGTGCTCTTCTACGTCGGCTGGGAGGTCATGATGATCCCGCTGTACGTGCTGATGGCCGTGTGGGGCGGGCCCGGCCGGCGGGCGGCCACCATCCAGTTCGTGGTCTACACCCTGATCGGGTCGCTGCTGATGCTGGTCGCGATCGCGGCCATCGGTGTGCGCTACCACACGTTCGAGGTGTCCCAGATCCACTCCGGCTCGACCTGGCTCTTCCTCTTCTTCGCCGCAGCCTTCTGCATCAAGGCGCCGCTCTTCCCGCTGCACGGCTGGCTGCCCTCGGCCTACCGGGAGTCGACCAGCGAGGTCACCGCGCTGCTCTCGGGTGTCGTCTCCAAGGCCGGCGCCTACGGGCTGATCCGCTTCTGCCTCGGCATGTTCGGCGGCGTGGCCTTCGACTGGCGCTGGCTCTTCCTCGGCCTCGGCCTGGCGGGCCTGCTGTACGGGTCGATCGTGGCCTTCCGGCAGGCGGACGCCCGCGGCGTGGTCGCGTATTCGTCGCTCGGCCAGATGAACCTGATCGTGATCGGGATCTTCGTCTTCAACGCCAACGGTCTCACCGGAGCCATCTTCCAGATGGTGAACCACGGCGTCGTGTCGGTGGCGGCGTTCCTTTTGATCGGCCTGGTCGAACTGCGCACGGGCGGTGACGCGTTCGCTCAACTGGGCGGTCTCGCCAACCGCCGGCCGGTGCTCTCGACGGTGTTCCTGATCGCCGCCCTGTTCACGCTGGCCGTGCCAGGATCGAGCGTCTTCGTGAGCGAGATCTACATCCTGATCGGCGCCTTCCAGCGCAACGCATGGCTGGGAGCAGCGGCGGCGCTCGGGATCGTGCTGGCCGCGATGTACATGCTGCGCTGGTACTCGGCACTGGCCCACGAGGGCGACGGCCCGTCGGTGACCGACGCCACACCCGATCTGCGGATCGGGGAGTTGGCGATCGCGGTGCCGTTGGTAGCGGCGCTGGTCGCGATGAGCGTGTGGCCGAACGGGGTCATGAGCCGCATCGGCGTCGCGCCCGAGCGCACCCAGATCCACTTCGGACCCTCCCCGCCCGAGCGGGACGCTCAATGACCACGATCCCCGTCAACTTCACCGCCATCTCGCCCGAGATCATCCTGCTCTCGGTGGCCTCGGTGCTGCTCGCCGCCGGCGTCTTCCTGCCTCAGCGAGGCGCCGAGCGGCTGTGCCCCGTGCTCGCCGCCGGTGGCTTCGTCGGCGCCATGGTCGCCGCCGCGGCCCAGTTTCATGACGCTCCCCACTGGAGCTTCGATCACACGCTGCGGCTGGACAGCTTCGGCGAGGGCGGCCGGCTGCTGGTGTTCGCGGCCGGCCTGCTCGCCGTGGGCGTGTCGTGGGGCGCCGGCGGTGGCATCGCCCAGCGCGCCGTCGAGTACAACGCGCTGATCCTCGCCGCAGCGGCCGGCATGTCGCTGATCTGTGTGGCCAACAGCTTCGTCACCCTGTTCGTCGCGCTGGAGCTGTTCTCGATCGCCCTGTACGTAATGGTCGCCATCGACACCGACTCGATCACGTCGCTCGAGGGCGGCCTCAAGTACCTGATCGTGGGCTCGGTCGGAGCAGCGTTCCTGCTGTATGGCTCGGCGCTCGTCTACGGGGCCACCGGGCAGTTCGAGTTCGACCGCATCGCGACGGCGATCCGGTCGTCCGATCCGCACGGCGTCGTGCTGCTGCTCGGCATCGCCCTGGTCATCGTCGGGCTCGGATTCAAGGCCAACGCGGCACCGTTCCACATGTGGACACCCGACGCCTACCAGGGCGCGCCGACACCGGTCACCGCGTTCATGTCGGCGGCCACCAAGGTGGTGGCGCTGGTGGTGGCCTTGCGGGTGCTGGTGACCGCATTCCCGGCCGAGGCGGGCATCTGGCAGACCGGCCTGGCGGCGATCGCGATCGCGTCGTTCGTGGTCGGGAACCTGGCCGCGCTGCGCCAGACCGACGTCAAGCGAATGCTGGCCTACTCGACCGTCGGCCACTCGGGCTTCCTGCTGACGGCCGTCGCCGCACACAGCGACCTCGGCACCCGGGCGCTGATGTACTACCTGACCGTCTACGGCGCGATGAACATCGGCGCCTTCGCCGTGGTCGCGATCCGCGAACGCGAGATCGGCCGCCCGGTGCAGATTGCCGACTTCGCCGGCTGGGGCTACCGGCGTCCGCTACTCGGCACAGCGCTGCTCGTCTTCCTGCTGTCCCTGGCCGGCTTCCCGCCCACCGGCGGCTTCGTCGGCAAGCTGTACATCTTCTCCGCGGCGGTGCACAACGGGCAGACCTACCTGGCCGTGGCCGGCGTGGTCGCGACCATGGTGGCGCTCGTGTACTACCTGCGGATCCCGTTTGCCCTGTTCGACCGCGACGCGGTGGTGCCCGAGCCGCGAACCGGCTCCGGATTCCCGCTCGCGACGCTCACCACGGGACTCGCCGCAACCGCCGTGCTCGTGCTCGGCGTGGTGCCGGGGCCGCTGATCGACCTCGCCCGCAGCGCCGGCGCGTCACTGCTCGGCTGACCGCCCGGGTTCGGTCGCTACTCGGAGTCGCGGTGCATGTTCAACCGCTCCTGGAGCGCGGCCTGCTCGGCTCGACTGGCCGCCAGGGCATCCTTCATATCGGGCCTGCGGTGGTCGGGGCTCGACGTATCCGCCTGCCCCGCCAGGCGCTCCAGCGCCGCGCGATCCCAGTCGTTTTCGAGTGACGTCTCGCAGCCGACGCGGTTGCGACCGAAGGCTGCGGGATCAACCCGGGTCACCCGCGAGTCGATCAGCACCCTGCGCCCGTTGAGCACGATCTCGACCGCGAACCTGTCGCCGACGACCGGAGTCTGGTCGCTGATGAACGAGACGCCCGATGCCGAGATGTCGGCCAGGCGCACCTCGTAGGTCGCGCCCGTGGCCAGCGACTGGGAGAACACGACCTGTGCGTGAGCGGTCTCGGCAAGCTGCGCGCGCGGTGTCTCGCGCTCACCGGAGCGCTGGACGATCTCGCGCACGGTCATGTAGAGCAGCGCCTGGTCGCCGGCCTGGAAGTACGCCTCCTCGACCCGCAGCTCGACGTCGTAGCCGGCGCCCGAAGCGTCGCGAAGCTGGGCCGTGATCACCGCTCCCACCTTCATGAACACCTGCGGCCCGTAGCCCACCACACGCCGGCCGTCGACTCCTGCCAGCTCGAGCTCGACGATGCCGCCGGCAGGGGAGAACACGGCAATGCCCGCGGGCAGGGCCGGCAGCATTCCCAGGAACTGAGCGAGCGGATCGGGCACAGAGGCGGCAGGAACAGACATCTGCGGACATCATCGGCCGATCGGCGCGTACTCTGTAGCGCAATCTGCGGCTGCCACGGTGTGCCGGTTGCGCATCCGTTAGTGTCCGCACCCGAACCGCGAAGGAAGGGTATTCATGGCACTTGAAGACCGCATCGCGCTCACCTGGCTCGGGCACTCGACATTCCTGCTGCAGACCTCGCGGGGCACCCGGGTGATGTTCGATCCCTGGGTCACCGGCAACCCCGCGACACCCGAACAGCAGCGCGATCCCGGGCCGATCGACGTCATGCTGGTCTCGCACGGACACGGCGACCACACCGCCGACGTGGCCCGGCTGGCGGCGGAGAAGGGCGTCAAGGCCGTGGTCGGGATGGTCGAGCTGATGGGGTGGTTCGATTCGCGCGGCGTCGCCAACACGGTTGACATGAACAAGGGCGGCACCGTCACGGTCGAGGGACTGCGGGTCACGATGACCCAGGCCATCCACTCCTCGAGCGTCGTGGACGACGACGGCCGGGTCGTGTACACCGGCGAGCCGGCGGGATTCGTCGTGCAGCTCGAGGACGGCTACCGGATCTACTTCGCCGGCGACACCACCGTGTTCACCGACATGGCGCTGATCGGCGAGCTGTACCGGCCCGACCTGGCGATCCTGCCGATCGGCGATCACTACACGATGGGCCCGCAGGCGGCCGCCAAGGCCGTCGAATTGCTGGGCGTCAAGCGGGTGCTCGGCATGCACTACGGCACCTTCCCGGTCCTCGACGGCACGCCGTCCGCGCTGCGCGAGGAGCTGTCGAAACGCGGATTGAACGACGTCACGGTCGAGGAGCTGGAGCCAGGCGGGACGCTGCGATGACGTTCTCGCTGGTCGGTTGCGATCTGGAGGCCCGCCAGTGGGGGGTGGCGGTGGCGTCCAGGTTCCTGGCCGTCGGCGCCGTCGTGCCGTGGGCGCGCGGTGACGTCGGGGCGCTCGCCACCCAGTCCTACGCCAACGTGGCGTACGGGCCGGACGGGCTGGACCTCCTGGCCGCCGGCACCAGCGCCGCGGACGCCGTCGAACAGTTGACCGCAGCCGATCCGGATCGCGACCAGCGCCAGCTCGGGATCGTCGACACCACCGGCAACGGCGCCACGTTCACCGGGCGGGGCTGTTTCGAGTGGGCCGGCGGCGGATGCGGCGCGGGATACGCCGCCCAGGGCAACATCCTGACCGGGCCGGAGGTGGTGGACGCGCTCGTGGACACCTTCGAGTCGACCCGCGGGCCGCTCGTCGAGCGGCTGCTGGCTGCGCTGGCAGCAGCGGACTCTGCCGGGGGCGACCGCCGGGGACGCCAGTCCGCGTGCGTGATCGTGCGCGAGACCGAAGCCGGCTACGGCGGCAACAACGACATCCTGATCGACCTGCGAGTGGACGACCACCCCGAACCGGTGACCGAACTTCAGCGCGTGTATGCGATCCACGACCTGCTTTTCGGCCGCACGCCGGAGTCAGAGCTGGTGCCGATCGAACAGGTGCAGTCCGAAATCGCCGAGCGGCTGGCCGGACTCGGCTTCGATGGCGACCTGGCCACGGCACTGCGAACGTGGGCGGGCCGGCAGAACCTCGAACAGCGCCTGTACGACGGGCGGGTGGATGCGGTCGTGCTGCGCGAGCTGCGTCGTGCCGAGCCTCCGGCCGGCTGATCCGGCTCGTCCCTCGACGCGACCACGACCACGTCGACATCCCCCGACCCACGCCACCCCCCACCCCACCCCGGGGTCAGACCCCGTACGGACCGGGTCACCGTTTCGTGACGCTTCCGTGAGGGTGCCTGGCGCCCGCAAGTGGACTCCTCAGATGACGGTCAGGCGCTTGCTGATGCGGCTTGCGCCCGGCAGCGGAGCGAGCGCGTCCGGGAGCGCGGCCGCCAGGTCGAACACGGCTCGTGACGCGGCATCGTCCGGGTCGGTCACAACCAGAGGAACGCCGGCGTCCGAGGCGACCCGCAGCGTCTCGTTGAGCGGCACCTGGGCGAGCAGCGGCACTCCCAGCTCGGCCGCCAGCGCCTCGCCGCCACCCTCGCCGAACGGATGCGTCCGCTCACCGCAGCACGGACAGAGCATGAAGCTCATGTTCTCGACCACGCCGGCCACCCGCATGCCGGTCTTGCCGGCCACGTCGGCCGCGCGCATCGCCACCTTCTGCGCCGCCGGCTGAGGGGTGGTGACCAGCAGGAGCTCCGGCGACGGCAGCAGCTGGCCCAGCGAGATCGAGACGTCACCGGTACCCGGCGGCATGTCCACAACCAGGTAGTCGAGCTCGCCCCAGTGGACGTCGGTGAGGAACTGCTCGAGCGCGCGGTGCAGCATGGGGCCGCGCCAGACCACCGCCCCGTCGGCCTCGACGAAGAAGCCGATCGACATGATCTTGACCGCATGGTTGACGGGGGGCACGATCATGCGGTCGACCACCACCGGCTTGCGGGACACCCCGAGCATGCGGGGGATCGAGTAGCCGTGGATGTCGGCGTCCACCACGCCGACCTCGTTGCCCAGCGCCGCCAGAGCCGCGGCCAGGTTGGCGCTCAAGGTCGACTTGCCGACGCCTCCCTTGCCCGAGGCGACCGCGATCACCCGCGTGCTGGCGGCGATCGAGATCGGCTTCTTCCCGCCCTCCGAATCCGCGCCGCCGCCGTGCAGTCGCGTACGCAGCGCCGAGCGCTCGTCCGCACTCATGACGTCGAACGTCACGCCGACGCTGGCGACACCTCCAACCGCACCGACGTGGTCGCGCACCTGGCGCTCGAGGTCGGCCTTCATCGGGCAACCCGCCACCGTCAGAGCGATCGTCACCTGAACATGCTCGCCCGCGACATCGACCGCCCGCACCATGTCCAGCTCGACCACACTGCGACGGATCTCGGGGTCTATCACGGCCACCAGGGCCTCGCGGATGGCGGACTCGGCGATCACGCCGTCAAGTGTAGAGAAGCCGCGCCAGCCTGCCCGCCATCGGCTCGTCACGGGCGGCCACCGCCCGGGTGCGCGACTCGAGGTCGAGCGGGAGCGCCGGGTGGTCGGTCGTCAGCAGCGTCGCGCCCGCCTCGCGCACGATCAGCGCCGCCGCGGCCAGATCGACTGATCTCGAGGCCTTGAGCGTCGCGACACCGTCGACGCGACCGTCGGCGAGCTGACACATCGCAAGCGCCAGCGCGCCCAGCAGGCGGATCCGGCCGACGTGGCCGTCCAGACGGCTCGCCGCAACGGCCACCAACTCCGCGCTGGTGGCTTCGAGATCGACGATGCCCAACCGGTCCTTTGGCCGCACCGCACCCAGCGGGCGGCCGTTCACGGCCGCTCCGGCTCCGGCCTCGGCCACCCACTCCTCACCGCTGCCGAAGTCGCGGACGAACCCGAACCGGACGTCGTTCAGCGTCGGCCCGTCCGCGAAGGCGATCGACAGACAGAAGAAGGGCAGACCGCGCTTGGCATTCAGGGACCCGTCGATCGGGTCGACCACCACCACCCACGGAGACGTCCCGTCGCCGAACACCCGCTCGCCCAGCTCCTCGGACACGAGCCTGAACCCCACCCCGCGAGCGTGCAGCGCTTCGAGCCGGGCGACGGCGACCAGCTCCGCCTCGTGGTCGATCACCGTCGTGTCGTCGCCGCCCTCGCCCTTTCCCACCACCGGCTCTCGGTCGTCGCGGGTGGGCAGCCGGCGCAGCACGTCCTCCACATCCGCCGCCACGTCGCGGCAGAAGCGCAGCCACTCCTGCCTCACTCGCTGTCCAACGGGTTGATCAGAAACCCCGAGTACAGCTTGGGGAAGAAGTAGGTCGACTTCTGCGGCATCACCTTTCCGGCGCGCGCCACTCCCTGCACCTGCTCCACGGTCGGGGCGCGGAGCAGGAACGCTGCCGCCGACTCGCCGGCATCGACCATGCCGGCGGCCGCGTCAAGCTCACGCACGTAGCGCACGTCCTCCGTCGTCGCGAACTGCTCGGGGTGATGCAGAAGGCCGAGCATCGGTGCCAGCACGACCGACTCCAGCACCGCCGCGTCGATCTTGCGCACGGCCGCAGCGGTGTGCGACATCGCCATCATCACCGCTCCCCTGTCGCGCAGCGTGCACAGGAGCGCCGGCCGGCCGGACCCATGCCAGACGGCAAACGCGATGGTCTCGGGGGGCACGGCGTTCAGCTGCGCCTCGACCTGGGCGGGTGTGCCCTCGATCTCGCGGACGTCGAACGCCTTCAGCAGATCGGGGGTGACGTCGCGCCTGCCGAGCACCACGCGGTGGGTGGGGTAGATCGCAAGGCCCTCGCCGTGCAGGTTGGCGAGGTACATGAGCACGAAGTCGTACGGCTCGTCAGTATGGTTGTCGCCATCGCGAGCGCGCCGCTCGTCGCGATAGGCGACGGCGGTCTCGTACCGGTGGTGGCCGTCGGCGATCAGGATCTCCCGCTCGGCCATCGCCTCCTGCACAGCGCCGATCGCCGCGGCGTCGTGCACGCCCCAGAAGCGATGCGCCGTACCGTCGGCGTCCGTGGTCTGCATGTCGGGCTCACCGCCCGCGCCCGGCGCCAGCGCCCGGCGCGGGCCGCCGTCCGGGTCGTCGTAGAGCCCGAAGATCGGCGACAGGTTCGCGCGGGTGGCGCGCAGCAGCTCGAGCCGACCCTGCTTGGCCTTCGCGTGCGTCTGCTCGTGCGGGCGCACGCGGCCCTCGTCGTACGCCGCGAGCCGGACCGCGCCGACGAACCCGGTGCGAACGCGCTCCTCGCCGTCCGGCCCGACGAAGCGCTGCTCGTGCCACCACAGGCGGGGCGCGGCGTCACGCACGAGCACACCCTCACGCCGCCATGCGTGCAGCAGGTCGGCGGCCCGGTTGGCCGAGTCGGGGAGAATCAGGCGCACCACGGAATGCTCGTCCGCGGCGGCCATCCGCTCCCGATCGGCCGGCGAGATCACGTCGTACGGGGGCGCAACCACGGCCTCCAGCGAGACCTGGGCGGGGTCGTAGCGCAGCGCGCGGAGCGGCTCCACAGCCGAGCGGACGGTAGGGGTCGATGCCACCGGCGCAGTATAAGAGCACCTGACAACGTGAATCGTGGATGGCTGGCGAGTGGATCGCCAGCAGGGGGACGCGGCGCGGGGGGCCAATATGCGCAGCTGATCTGGGCAAGCTGCGCCGTGGCCAACCTGCGCCAGCGAGACACCGCCAGACGACGCGAGGCACGTCGTCAGGTGCTCTAAAGTGTCGCTGTGGCTGGCGACACCTACGTCAACGATCTGAGTGAGGGTGCGATGGTCGACGCCACCTTCGCCGTCCAGCGCAAGCTGCGGCGCCGCACCCGCAACGGTGACCCGTTCCTGACCGTCGAGCTGGCCGACCGCACCGGGCGCGTTCCGGCCGTCGTGTGGAAGGACGTGAACCTGCTCGGATCCCGGTTCGAGCAGGGTGACACGGTGCGCGTCCTGGGCCGCGTCGAGAGCTACGCGGGCCGGCTGCAGATCGCCGTCGCCGACCTCGAGAAGGTGGACGGCGGTGACCCGCTCGACCTGGTGCCGGGATCACGCCGTGACGCGGACACGCTGGACGGGTTCATCGAGTTCCTGGCGGGTGAGATCCACGACCCCGGGCTTGCGGCGCTCACCGCGCGCTTCGTGGACGATCCGCGGATCCGAGAGCGGATGCGCAACGCGCCCGCCAGCGAGACCCACCATGCCTACGCCGGCGGTCTGCTCGAGCACACCGTCGCGGTCGCCTCGCTGTGCCGGGAGGCCGGGCAGCTGCACCCGCGGCTGAACGCCGACCTGCTGCTGACGGCCGCGCTCCTGCACGACGTGGGGCGCATCGACACGTTCACGACCGGCGTCACGATTGCGCTCTCGGACGAGGGGCGGCTGCTCGGCCACGTGCTGGCCGGGGTGCGAATGCTGGATGCCGCCGCGAGCGAGGTGGGTCTCGACTCGACGGTGCAGCTCGGGCTGCTGAACGCGGTGGCGAGCCACCACGGTCCGCTGGAGGGTCGCCGGCTGGAAACCGCCGAAGCGATCGCGCTGTTCAACGCGAATGCCCTGGACGCGCGCATCGGCGAGGCGCTCGCTCGCGGTTGATCAGACGTTGAAGCGCACGTTCAGCACATCGCCGTCGGCGACCACGTAGTCCCGTCCCTCGACCCGCACCCAGCCGTGGCGCTTGGCCTCGGCTTCGGAACCCGCCTCGACCAGCCGCTCGTACTCGATCACCTCGGCCCGGATGAATCCGCGTTCCAGGTCGGAGTGGATGCGGCCGGCGGCCTGCTGGGCGTTCTGGCCGCGGCGGATCGTCCAGGCGCGGGTCTCCTTGGGGCCGGTGGTGAAGAACGGGATCAGATCCAGCAGCAGGTAGGCGGCCAGGCTGATGCGCTCGAGCGCCGGGCGCTCGATGCCGAGTTCCTCAAGGAACGCGGCAGCCTCGCCGGCGTCCAGCTCGGCGAGCTCGGCCTCCAGCTTGCCGTTGATCGCGATGCACTCGGTGCCGCGCTCGCGTGCGTGGTGCTCCAGCGCCGCCACGTCGCCCGGGTTCCCGCTCTCGTCGACATTGGCGACGTACAGGGTCGGCTTGGCCGTCAACAGGTCGAGCACCGCCGGAGGCTCCACGGGACACGACCGGGCCGGTTTGCCGTCGTCGAGCCAGTCGCTGAGCTGCTGGAGCGCGTCGCGCTCGGCGACCGCGGTGTGCTCGCCACCCTTGGCGGCCTTGGTCACCCGCTCCAGCCGCCGCTCGATCGTTGCCTGGTCGGCCAGGATCAGCTCCAGCTCGACGGTCTCGGCGTCGTCCATCGGATCGACCCGCCCGGCGGGATGGGCGACCGACTCGTCGGCGAAGCACCGCACCACGTGCAGCACCGCGTCGGTGCTGCGGATGTTGCCCAGGAACTGGTTTCCGAGCCCCTCGCCGGTGGACGCGCCCCGCACCAGCCCGGCGATGTCCACCACCTGCAGCGTGGCCGGGACCACCCGGACAGAGCTGGAGATGCGGGCCAGTTCCGCCAACCTCGGGTCGCGCACGTCGGCGATCCCGGTCTGGCTCTCGGTGGTCGAGAACATGTGCGGGGCGACCACCGCATCGGACCCGGTGAGCGCGTTGAACACGGACGACTTGCCGCAGTTGGGCAGGCCGACCAGCCCGACCTCGAGGCCGGCCATCAGATCCTCACCGAGACGGCCCCGGTTGCGGCACCGACGGCCACACCGGCGACGACGTCGCCGACGTGGTGGGCCCGCACGTACACGCGGCTGGCGCACATCAGCACCGCGGCTGCAATCCACACCGGCGCCAATGACGGCGCCTCGCGGGACAGCGCAAACGCGGCCGCAGTCGACATCGCCGCGTGGCTGGACGGGAACGACGACGAGCTCGGCATCGTGATCAGAGGATCGCCCTCCGCGGGTGCCGGGCGCTCGCGACGCACCACCTGCTTGACCGCGTAGTTGGCCGCCAGCGTGCCCCATACGGTCGCCGCCACCCGCACCGGCCGGCCGACGACGAAGCCGGCGGCCACCCAGCACATCCCGTTGTTGCCGGCGGTCGTGTAGGGCACCGCCAGCCGGTCGAGCCACGGCCGGCGGCATCGGTTCGACCGGTTCAGAACCCCACCCTGCCGACGTGCGTCTCGTGCTTGACGTAGCTCACCTTGGCGATGTCCACGTGGTAGCTGGTGTTGTCGTCACCGTCGAACTGGACGACACCCGAACCGGCCTTCAGCCCTGCCTCGAGCTTTGCCCACTCGGCGGACACCGCCTTGGTGATCACGATCAGTCCACCGTCGAACCCGATCTCCACCCGGATTTCCTCGTCACTCATGCATCGCTCCGTTCTCCTGGACGAATTCGATCAGCACGCCGTCGACGCTGTCCGGATGAACGAACGCCACGCGCAGCCCGAACAACCCCACCCGCGGATGCTCGTCGATCAGCTCGGCACCCGCCGTGCGCGCCTGCGCCAGCGCGCGCTCGATGTCGTCCACGAGATACGCAACGTGGTGCATGCCCTGGCCTCGCTTGGCCAGGAACCGGCCGACCGGTGTGTCCGGCCCGAGCGCACCGAGCAACTCGATCCGCGAGTCGCCGACGCGCAGGGAGACCGCTTCGACGCCCTGCTCGGGCACCGTCTCTCGGTGCTCCACCTCGGCGCCGAGCAGCCGCTCGTACGTGGCGACGGCGGCGTCGAGGTCGGCCACCGCATGCCCTATATGATGAACCTCTCGCGGATGCATCGACATCGCATCGTAGGGCAACAGGCCACGACAAGGGAGCGCTCATGGGATTCCTCGACAAGATCAAGCAACAGGCCACCGAGGTGGCATCGACGGTGGCCGAGAAGACGCAGGAAACCGCCAAGCTGGGCCAGCTGCAGATGCAGCTCAAGGGCCTCGAGAAGGACGAGCGCGAGGCGCTGGCAGAGTTCGGCCGGGCGGCCTACGCGCTGCACTCGCAGGGTGCGCTGGCCGAGCGCTCAGGTGAGCTCGCCGGCGCGGGGGCGAAGGTCGCCGACGTGCAGAAGCAGATCGCCGACAAGGAAACCGAGATCGCCGAGGTCAAGGGCGCGGGCGACGACGACGCGCCGTCCGCAACCGTCGAGAGCGACGCCGAAGAGGTCGTGGAGGCCCCGCAGTCCAGCGAGTGAGCAGGGTGCGGGCACCCGCCCGAGTCAGCGTCGCGGCTGCCAGTGCAGCGCGGGCGTGAGGTCGCGCAGCGGCTCGACCTTCTGGCCGGGCTCGAGTTCGACGCCGATCTGACGCGCCGCATCGGACACCGGCGGCAGGTCGGCGAGCAGCTCGTCTACCTGGGCTCGGGTCAGCGTCTCGGACTCCAGCAGTGCGTGCGCGAGGCGGTCGAGATGCTCACGGTGTGCGGCAACCAGCTGTAGCGACCACCGGTAGGCCGCATCGGTGATCGCCCGCTGCTCGCGGTCGCGCAGGCGCTTGGTCTCCTCCGACAACGCGTAGTCGTCGGCCCGCATCTGGTGGGACTGGCTGGTCTGTCCCATACCCCAGTCGAAGACCATCGTGCGGGCGATCGAAGTCGCATGGTCGAGGTCGGAGGCGGCACCGTTGGTGATGCGGCCGAAGACCACCTGTTCAGCGGCGCGGCCGCCCAGGCTGACCTTGAGCCAGTCCTCGAGCTCGTCCTGGGACGCCATGTGCCGGTCTTCCTCGGGTAGCCGCATCATCATCCCCAACGCCCTGCCGCGGGGCAGGATCGTCACCTTGTGGATGTCGGCGCTGGTCAGGTGAGCGACGAGCGCGTGTCCCGCCTCGTGATAGGCGATCACCCGCTTTTCCTTGTCGGTGATCAACCTCCGCTGCTGCAGGCCGGCGATCACCCGCTCCTGGGCGGCAAGAAAGTCGGCGGTGAGGATCGAATCGCGCGAGGCACGACCGGCCGAGATGGCGGCCTCGTTGCAGATGTTGGCCAGGTCGGCTCCGTTCAGCCCAGCCGTCTGGCGCGCCAGGTCGGCAAGCACCACGTCGGGGTGCAGCGGCTTGTTCCGGGTGTGCACCTGGAGGATCCGCTCTCGGCCCACCAGATCCGGCGGGTCGATCAGCACGTGACGGTCGAAGCGGCCGGGGCGAAGCAGCGCCGGGTCGAGGTCGTCGAGCCGGTTGGACGCCGCGACCACCACCAGCTGGGCATCCTCGTCGAAGCCGTCCAGCTCCACCAGCAGCTGGTTCAAGGTCTGGTCGTGCTCGCGGTTGTGCCCGCCGCTCGTGCGCTTGGCACCCACGGCGTCGAGCTCGTCGATGAAGATGATCGCGGGCTGGTTCTCGCGGGCGGTCTCGAACAGGCGCCGGATCCGCGCGGCGCCCAGGCCTGACCACATCTCCACGAACGCCGAGGCGCTCTGGAAGTAGAAGTTGGCGCCCGATTCGCACGCCACGGCCTTGGCCAGTAGCGTCTTGCCGGTGCCCGGCGGCCCGTGCAGAAGCACGCCCTTGGGCACCCGCGCGCCCAGCTTCTCGAACTTGGCGGGATCCTGCAGGAACTCGACGATCTCCTGCAGCTCGGCTCGCGCCTCCTCGAGGCCGGCCACGTCGTCCCAGCGCACCTTCGAGTCGTCGCGAGCGCTGATGGTGCGCGGCTTGGTCGACGGCAGCGAGCGGACGAGAAACCACGTGAACAGGACGAGCAGGGCGAAGAAGATGTAGATGCCCCAGTTGGCCAGGAACGAGTGCAGCTGATCGAGCAGCACGGATAGCCAGCCGTTCAGATTGATCCACAGCACACTACAAGAGTACAGCCTGCGGAGGTTGTGGCAAACGCTGCCGATCCCCGGCAGTATTCCGCACGAGCGCGCGAGGATCACAAATCCGTGCCGATTCTGTGTCCCGGTCCGTACGGGGTCTGACCCCAGGGTGGGGTGGGGGTGGGGTGGGTACCTCCGACGCTGCTACCGGTGGGCGGGGGCGCCCTCGAGGCGGAGCACCTCGTCGAGCGCTGTGCGCGCCACCTCGAGCTCGTCCGCGGTCGGCTCACGGGTGGCCGCCAACCGCTGCATCTGGAAGCCGGGGCGGGCCAGCAGCCGGGCCACCGGGTGTGCGCGATGGCGGCTCATCCAGCCGAACGCCTCACTCGCGACGCCGATCGCCGCAGCGCTCGAAAGCAGTCGGGCGGAGCGCTGACGACCGGCCGGAAGCCGCGTCACGAGCGCGTTGCCGACGGCGGTGGCCGCGAGCAGCGGCCCGATCATGTGCGAGCCGCAGCGCTCGTGCTCCTTGGCCACGTCGACAGCGTCGGTGTCCTGCTCGTAGCCGCCGATCGCCTTGTGCTCGGCGCCGTGGTAGCCGGCCAACTGCGAGCCGCGCAGCGCCGCCATCGCAGGCAGCAGCGCGAACGCCGCGGCCAGTGTCTCCGTCATGCCGGGAGAGAGCCGGCTTCGCCGCAGCGCCTGCGACGCCACCACCGAGCCGGCCAGGGCGACACCCATGCCCGGCGCCTCCATCGGCAACCGCGCCTCGGGCAGCCGGAGCCGGATCACCGGCAGCAGGTAGGCCACCTCCGCCAGCCGCGCCACACCGCGCAGCACCGGCGCCTGCACGAGCCCGTCGGGCAATCCGGGCTTGCGACCCGAGGCCATCCGGATCTCGCCGGCGTCGGTGCGCACAGCGGCCGCCCAGTGGTCGAAGCTGTGTACGAGGATGCCGTTTCGCAGCGCCATCCCACCGAGCCGAACCTTGTCGATTGCGGTCGTCACGAAAGACCCCCGATCTCCCTGGCCAGGTGCATGAAGAAGCGTGCGCCGAGCTCGAGGTCGTCCTTGGCGATCCGCTCGTCGGCCGAGTGCACCAGCGGCCCCCACACCAGCGGGTCGCTCCGCATCGGCATGAAGCCGTACGCGACGCAGCCGGTGGCCTCACGCAGGAAGTGGCTGTCGGTGAAGCCGGAGCAGATCGTGGGAGCCGCGACGGCACCCTGCTCCACCTCGGGCAGGAAGTGCTGGATGGCCGTGTACAGCGGGGTGTCCACCGGCGACGCCGTCCCGCCCGCCGCCTCGATGAACGCGAACTCGTAGTCGAGCCCGGCCAGCGCTGCATCGACGGCGGAGCGCAGCTCATCCGGCGTCTGGCCGGGGAGGATCCGCGCGTCACAGCGCAGGACGCAGCGGCCGGGGATCACGTTCAGCTTGCTCGAAGCGACCAGGCCGGTGGGGGTGATCACAGCGCCGAGCATCGGCTCCATCAGTGCGGCCAGCACCCGGTTGCCGTCCCGCACGCGGGCGACCAGGTCGCTCGGGTCGGCCCCTTCGGCACCGATCGCGCTCAGGAACGCCCGCAGCTCGGGCAGATCGCGCGTCGGCCGTGGCATCCGCTCGATCCGCTCGATCACCGGGGCCAGCTTGACCACCGGGTTGTCGGCGGTCGAGGGCATCGACGCGTGGCCGCTGCGGCCGTGCACCGTGATCTCGAACCCCGAGCACATCTTCTCGCCCACGGTGACGGTGTAGGCCACCCGGCCCTCGTGAACGACACGCTCACCGCCGCCCTCGTTGATCACGTAATTGGCGCGCACGAGGTCGGGATGGACGTCGGCGAGCCACATCGCGCCGAAGCCGTCGCCGGCCTCCTCGTCGGCCACCGAGCACAGGATCAGATCGCCGTTCCCCTGCCAACCCTCGCGGGCCAGCGCGGCGAACGCGACCGTCTCCGCCGCCACCTGTCCCTTCATGTCCAGCGCGCCGCGCCCCCAGATCTGGTCGTCGCGATCCAGACCCGAGAACGGCGGAACCGACCAGTCGTCGGGCTCGGCCAGCACCACGTCGGTGTGCGACAACATGAGCAGGGACGGCCCGCTGCCGCGGCCGGGAATCCGAGCGATCAGGTTGGCGCGCTCGGGCACCCGGCCGACCAGCCGGGCCTCGACGCCTGCATCCATCAGGTACGCGGCCAGGTGCTCGGCCGCGGCGGTCTCGTTGCCGGGCGGGTTGGTGGTGTCGATGCGGATCAGCTCGGCCAGCAGCGTGCTGACCTCGGTGCGAAGGTCGGTTGCGATCATGGGCTGCGAGTATAGATTCCCAGGCATCGCCGGCAATCTCTTCTCCGACTCGGCCGAGGCCGCACTCGCCACCGGCGCCCCGCTGGCGCAGCGGCTGCGACCGCACACGCTCGACCAGTTCGAAGGCCAGACGGGCGTCGTCGGCGAACGCAGCGGGCTGCGCCGGGCGATCGCGGCCGACCGGGTACCGTCGATGATCTTCTTCGGACCACCCGGCAGTGGCAAGACCACGCTGGCGCGGATCGTCGCCCACACCACCAGCTCCCACTTCGAAGAGTTGTCGGCGGTCCAGACGGGTGTGCCGGACGTGCGCCGGGTGCTCAAGGAGGCGGGCGAGCGGCTGGGCGCCAACGGCCGCCGCACGATCCTCTTCCTGGACGAGATCCACCGCTTCAACAAGGCCCAGCAGGACGCTCTGCTGCCGGCCGTCGAGTCCGGGCTGATCACGCTCATCGGCGCCACCACCGAGAACCCGTACTTCGAGGTCAACTCGGCGCTGCTGTCCCGCTGCCAGCTCTACCAGCTCGACCCGCTGGACGCGGCCGCCCTGGAGCGAATCGTGGGCCGCGGCGCCGAGACGCTGGGCGTCGATCCACCGGCGACGGTGCGCGCCGAGATCGTGCACGCCGCGGGCGGGGATGCCCGCAACGCGCTCAACATCCTCGAGGCGGCGACCGGGTATGCGGCCGGCGAGCCCATCACCTCCGACCACGTGCACGACGCTGCTCGCAAGCGGCCCCTGCTGTACGACAAGGGGGGCGACCAGCACTACGACGTGATCTCGGCCTTCATCAAGAGCCTGCGCGGCTCGGACGCCGACGCGGCCGTCTACTACCTCGCCGTGATGATCGCCGGTGGCGAAGATCCCAAGTTCATCGCAAGGCGGCTGGTGATCTTCGCATCCGAGGATGTCGGCAACGCCGACCCGCAGGCGCTCACGGTCGCCGTCTCGGCAGCCCGAGCGGTGGAGTTCGTCGGGCTGCCCGAGTGCCGGATCAACCTTGCGCAGGCGGTCGAGTACCTGTCCCGCGCGCCCAAGTCGAACGCCGCTATCGTCGCCGTCGACCGGGCGCTGGCCGACGTGCGCGAACGCGGCAACCTGCGCCCACCCGCCCATCTGCGAAGCGCCAACTATCCGGGCGCCAAGAAGCTCGGCCACGGAGTCGGCTACAAGTACCCGCACGACTTCGAGGACGCGCAGGTCGAACAGCAGTACCTGCCCAGCGAGCTGCTGGGCACCCATTACTACCCCGAGCCGTAAACCGCCTCGCCGAACGCCCGCGGCTGCTCCATGGCTGAGAGGTGGCCTGCTCCGGCGATCTCGACGTAGCCCGCGGCGGGGATGGCGGCCGCCAGGTCGCGGGCCTCGGATGCCGGTGTGATCGCATCGAGCGCGCCGCACACGACCGTCACCGGCACCCGAATCGCTCCCAGCAGGTCGGTCGAGTCGGCCCGATCGCGAAGTGCCTGGAGCATCCCGATCAGCCGGGCGGGCGGTTGCCGGTGGGCGATCTCGCGGCCACGGGCGACCACCGCCGGGTCCGCACCGGGAGCAAACAGCGCCCCGCCCACACGTTCCCACAGCGCCTGGGCGCCGGATTCGATCACCGCTTCGATGTGTGCGTCGCGGGCGGCGCGCTGGTCAGGCGTGTCCGCCGCCGCGCGGGTGTCCGCGAGCACCAGCCGCGCCACCTTCTCGGGGTGGCGGCGCACGAGCTCGAACGCGGCGTACCCACCCATGGAGAGCCCACACACGGCGGCGGGCTCGGCGATCGTCGCTGCGACCAGGTCGGCCCAGCCGGCGAGCGACCCACTCCCCGGATAGTCGACTCGCTCGCCGGGCAGATCGCCCCACATCTCGCCATCGAGCGGAAACGCATGCAGCAGGATCACAGGATGCGGGCGCCGAGCGCCGAGCAGGCGAGCTCGACCGCCAGGCTGGCGGTCGCGTTGTGCTCGTCCAGCACCGGGTTCACCTCCACCAGCTCGAGCGACCCGACTCCGGCATGTCTGGAGATCAGCTCCATGGCCAGATGCGCCTCACGGTAGGTGATGCCCCCACGCACCGGTGTGCCCACGCCCGGCGCCTGCTCGGGGTCTACCACGTCCATGTCGAACGACACGTGCAGGAAGGCGGCCCCCGACGCTGCCCGGATCGCGCGCTCCACCACCTCGTGCATACCGTGGCGGTCGATGTCGTACATGGTGAACACCGTCACCCCGGCCTGCCTCAGCAGGTCGCGCTCACCGTCGTCCACACTGCGCACCCCGAGCAGCACCGTGTGCTGAGGATCGACCATCTGAGCCGGCCATGCGTCGCTCACGAACCGTGGGTCGTCCACCAGCCCGAGGGCCGCCGCCAGCGGCATGCCGTGAACGTTGCCCGACGGCGAGCTGGCGGGGGTGTTCATGTCGGCGTGGGCGTCGACCCAGATCACACCGCCGGCGCCGCCGTGGGCCGTGGCAAGCCCGCCCAGGGTGCCGATCGCGATCGAGTGATCGCCCCCCAACACGAGCGGGAACTCGCCGGCCGCGACCACCTCCCGCACCTCACGCGCCAGCTCCTCACAGGTGCGCTTGATGGCGTCCCAGTAGCGCAGGGCGGAATCGCCCTGCTCCAGCCGCTCCATGGTCGGCGAGAGCACGTTCCCGCGGTCGTACAGCTGGTGGCCCAGCGCGGCCACCGCCTCGTTGAGGCCGCCGTAGCGGATCGCCGACGGGCCCATGTCCACTCCGCGCCGCCCGGACCCCAGGTCGAGGGCGGCGCCGATGACCGCAATCCGGTGCTCTGTGCGGTCGGTCATCGGTCGAACCCTACACCGCAGCGGCCGGTAGCTAGCCTGCGCCGGATGGATAGCCGGACCGACCACGGCCGCACGGCCGGCCTGCTGCTGATGCTGACCCCGCTCATCTGGGGCGGCACGTTCCCCGCGGCGAAGGTGGCGCTCGAACACGTGTCGCCGTGGACGTTCGTGGCCTGGAGCCGCGGACTGGGGCTCCTGGCCACGCTGGCGGTGATCGCGGTGTGGAGGCCGCCCCGCGACGCGTGGCGCTGGGGACTCGTACCTGCTGGCATCGCCCTCGGTGGGCTGACGACCCTCGGCTACGCGTTGCAGACCGTCGGGATCGGCCACACGACCGCCACCAACGCGGGATTCATCACCGTTCTGTACGTCGTGTTCGCGCCGCTGGGAGCCGCGGTGATCGCCCGCCGGGCGCCCTCCGCCGTGACCGCCCTGTGCGTCACCCTGTCTCTGGTCGGGCTCGGATTGCTGTCCCTCCACGGGTGGGCGTTTCGAGGTGGCGACGTCCTGGTGCTCGGAGCGGCGCTCGCATTCGCAACCCACATCCTGGCGGTCGACCACCTGGTCGGCCGGTACGACCCGCTGGCGCTGGCCACCGCCCAGATGGCGGGCTCGGCGATCTGGGCGGTTGGTATCGGGGTGCCGGACGGCCTCCAAACCTCGCGGGTCGCGTCGCTGTGGGCGATCTTTCTGTTGACCGGCGTGCTCGGCTCGGGCGTGGCATTCATCCTCCAGGTGGTCGCCCAGGAGCACGTCAGCCCCGCCCGCGCCTCCGTGCTCCTGGCGGCCGAGGCACTCGTGTCGGCGCTCACCGCGGCGGTCTGGCTGGGCGAGCGCCTGACCGTGCGGGCATGGATCGGAGTCGCGCTGATGCTCGCGGCAATCGCCGTCTCGGAGACCCACGCGTGGGTGATCGGAACAAAAGCTAAAGCCGTGCTCTGAAACGCCGATACGGGTGGGGACCCTTTTCCCCCGATGTCCGCGTAACCGCTGCCGAGGAGGCTCGTCTAATGGTCGATCTGGCCAGCATCCGCAACGCCTCGTTCTCCCTCACCCCCACCGGCTACAACCCGGAGGAGGTCGATCAATTCCTCGCCGATCTGGCTGATCAGCTGGGCGAGACGACTGTGGCTGCGGCCCCGGTGGCACCGGAGCCCACCGCCCTGGTGATAGAACAGCAGCAGCCGGCAACTCCGGCGCAGGTCTCGACCGATCGGCCCGCGGCTGATCTGGGTGGTCTGCAGCATGCGGTGGAGCGCACCATCTCGTCGCTCGACGCGTTCGTGAAGAACGAGCTTGCGGCCGTCAAGACGGCCTCGGCGCTCGAGGTGGACGAGATTCATCGTGAGCGAGAACGGCTGTTGGAGGAGGCAGGAGAAGCGGCGCGGTCCCACCTGGACGAAGCCCGCGGTCGGGCCCAGCGGATCGTGGACGAGGCTCAGAACGACGGCAACGAGCTGCGCCGCCGCTTCGAGGCCGAGCTCCAGGCCGAGCGCGAGCGCTTCGAGCAGGCGCTGGCCGATCGCGACACTCAGGCTCACGCACGAGCGGCCGAGATCGTCGCCACCGCCGAGGAGCGCCGCCGCGAGGCCGAGCACCTGGTCGCCAACGCCGGGCAGGTACAGTCTGCCGTTCTGGCCTCGATCGAGCAGGCCCGGGCAACGTTGACAGTGACCGGCGACCCGCAGCCCACAGTCCATGTCTTCGACGCCGCTGAGGCCGAGCCCAGCGAACAGGGTCCGGACGACCCGTGGGCTGCCGACGACCAGCCGCCGGCCGAGCGATCCTCGCTGCAGAACCTCCTCTACGAGGGCCGCGACGCCGAGTCGGATGAACCCGAGACGCCGGCTTCGGAGCCGAGCCTCGGCGCCGACGACGCGACCGATGCCGCAGCTTGATCAGAAGCTGGCAGCGTTCGATCTGAGGACGGCCGGCGGGACGGTCACCCGGCTCGACGCACTGGCGGCGAACGGGCCTCTGGTGCTCGCCATGATCGAGACCGACGTCTCGCCCGACCCGCGTATGGCCATGCTGCGCGAGCTCGGCCGTGGAGCATCGGAGAACGGTGCCCGGCTGGTGGTCGTGTCCCCCGGCGATTGTGCCGCCGGGCGGCAGCTCGACGCGGCCGGCATCGCGACCTGGGCGACCGATGCCGGAGACGCCTTCGCGGGTCTCGGGCTGACCGAGCGTAAACGCGGCCGTACCCGCCGGCGCCCGGGAGTGTTCATGGTCGACCGGCAGCTCGTGCTGCGCTTCGCGTTCGTGGCGCAGGTCGCCGATCAATGGATCCCCGCCTCGTTTGTGCTCTCGCGGCTGGCGCGTCTGGGGGCGGCGGAGGCCACGAAACTGCCCGACTACCAACCTCCCGACTCGGTGGTTGAAGCCGAGATGGACGCGCTGGTGCGGGCCGTGGGCAGCAAACTCGGGCTGACGTCGACCGAGCTGACGGAGCTCACCACCGCAAGCCGGTTCCGCGACCTCGGGATGACCACCGTGCCCGACGAGATCATCACCAAAGACGGACCGCTCAACGACGACGAGTGGTCGGTGATCAAGCGACACCCGGAGCGGTCAGCCGAGATGCTCGGCGCAAGCCCGGTGTTCGAGACGGTTCGCGAAGTCGTGCGGGCCAGCCACGAGCACATGGACGGCAGCGGTTATCCCCGCGGCATCGCGGGCGACGCGATCCCGACCGGCGCGCGAGTGCTGCTGGCGGTCGAGTCGTATCTGGCCATGACCCAGGAGCGACCGTACCGCGAGATGCTCGGGATGCGCGACGCGATCTCGGAGATGCAGGCCTACGCCGGCCGCATCTACGACGCGGGAGTCGTCGCGGCTCTGGTCGAGGTGGTGGCCGAGACGGGCGCCGAGCGGCACACGATCGCCGCCTGACACAGGCGGTCCTGCCACCATCCGCGGATGCTCGCGATCGCCCTCGGGCTCGGCTCCAGCGTCGTTTGGGGTCTGGCCGACTTCCTGGGTGGGATTGCCACCCGCAAACTCTCGCTGGCGAGCGTCGTCGTGGTCTCGCAGGCCGCGGGCTTCGCCGCTCTGCTGGCGGTGCTCGCCGCCGGTGGCGGTGCGATCAGCGGGCACGCGTTCGCGCTCGGAGCGGCCGGGGGCCTCTGCGGTGCGATCGGGCTGACGGCGTTCTACGCCGCACTGGCGGCCGGCAAGATGAGCATCGTCTCATCGGTGGCGGCGTGCGGCGCACTCGTGCCGGTGGCGCTCGCGCTGGCAGGCGGCGAGCGGCCGGGCACGCTGGCGCTCGGCGGAGCCGGGCTGGCGCTCACCGGGGCGGTGGCGGCATCGATCCATGAGTACGCGGGCGACCATCCAGGCAGCCGCTCGTCTCTGCTGATGGCCATCGTCGCCGCCGCCGGCATCGGCGGATTCCTGTTCCTGATCGGTCGGGGGGCGCACGGCGGGCACACCCTCGCCGCGCTGGTCGGCGCGCGCGTCGGCTCGCTCGGCCTGCTCCTCGCCGGCAGCCTGGCCACCGGGCGCTCGCTGCGCATGGATCGTTCGTCGCTCCCCGCGGTGGCGCTCGTCGGCCTGCTCGACACCGGCGCCAACGGCCTGTTCGCGCTCGCGACCACCCACGGCTACCTCTCGATCGTGGCGGTGCTCGGGTCGGTGTACCCGATCGTGACGGTGCTACTGGCGCAGACGCTCCTGCGCGAGCGGATCACGCCGCTACAGGCGCTCGGCGTCGGGGCCGCGATCACCGGTGTGGCGCTCGTGGGCGCCGCGTCGGTCTGAGCGAGCGGCGAGCTTCCGCACCACCCATCCGTCGACTCACCGCCAGGAGCCGGCGTGCACCGGGGCGGGAACATGCGCCGACGGGCCGCGGATCGACTTCCAGATCGCGGCGTTCAGGAGCTGCTCGGCGAACCCGTCCGGCACGCCCCAGTTCGCGGCTGCGGACTGGGCGGCCAGCGGCGCCCCGGCCGCGTTTCGCGGGAACCCGGGATCGTTGTACGGGATGACGGTCGGCTGCAGGGCCGTGTACGGAGCGAAGTCGGGCGTGCCCGCAAACGACGCCCACATGCGGGTTGCCCGCTGGTCGTAGATGCTCATCGGCGACAGCCCGAGCAGCCCTTCGATGGTCGAGAGCATCGCGGCCGTGTCGTAGTGTGTCGAGTCGACCCGCGCATGCTGGGTATAGGGGCTGATCACCAGCGCCGGCGAGCGGTGGGCATCGACGTGGTCGGGCCCGTCCTGCGCGTCGTCCTCGACCACGAAGATAGCCGTGCTGCCCCAGTCGCGGCTGTGCGAGACGGCATCGACCAGCCGGCCCAGGGCAAGGTCGTTGTCAGCCATGTAGGACGCCGGAGTCGCCTTGTTCGGAGCGGTTCCCTGGGTGTGGTCGTTCGGCAGGTACACGATCTCCAGCCCCGGCAGGTTGCGGTTGCGCTCGTACGCCTGGAACTCCCGCTCCCACTCCGGTTCGCGCACCGCGTGGTCGGAGCAGTTCATGTTCCAGCCCGGATACAGCGGATCGACGTGTTGGCCGAACCGCGCCTGCAGGTGGGTCAGGTCGGAGTACTCCTGAGGGCTGTGGCAGTTGGTCGGATCGTTCCAGGGCGTCGCTTCGCCGTAGTCGCGGAAGCTCACCCCGTGCGCGTAGGCATCGTCCCACAGATACCCCGCCGTGGCCGCGGATGCCGAGCGCGGAACGCTGGGGTCGGAGGCCAGCGGCTCGCTGGGGAACTGCTGGGCGAGCGGCACGAACTCGCTGCTGTAGGTGCGGAAGTAGGCCCACGCGTAGTCGAACGGCCATGTCTTGTCCACATAGTCGGTAGCGGTTGCCTGGGTCGACCACGGGTGCCCGTCCTGCGACACCTCGGCGTCGACGTAGAAGTTGTCGAGCAGCGCGAACCGGCTGGCAAGAGCGCGATGGTTGGGCGCCGAATCGTCGCCGAAGATGGTCAGGCGGGGGTCGCCGTTGCCCTTGCCCAGGCTCCCGAACACCTGGTCGTAGGTGCGGTTCTCCTTGATCACGTAGATCACGTGGCGGATCGGGGAGAGCGCGGCGGGAGCGGGCTGCACCCGCTCCGACGCGTGGTTGTTGCGCAGCACCTGCGCCGTCCACGCCGCCAGTTGAAGCCGCAGCGCCTGGGCCGACGCGGGCAGATCGACCACCTGCACCGAGCCGCGGATCATCGTACCGGCGTACTGGTTCTCGCTGTAGCCGGGCAGATACTGGATCCCCGGCGGCGGGCAGTCGATCGCCGGAAGCGGCGAGAACGGCCCGCACGGATTCGGGCCGGCCCCGGTGCCGTTGGTGTTGACGATCACCAGCCTGTGCCCGTCGGGCGTGACCTTGACGTCGGCGGGATACCAGCCGGTGGGGATGAAGCCCCGCACCGTCCGGGTGGCGAGGTCTACCACGGCGACGGCGTCCTCGCCGGCGTCGGCCACGTACAGCGTGCCGCCGTCGGAGCTGACGGTGAGCCCCTCCGGCATGGAGCCCTTGGGCGCTCCCGGGATCAGCGCGACGTCGATCGTGCCGAGCAGGCGATCGTGCCTGGTGTCGATCACCGACACGGTGTCGCTGCTCGAGTCGGCCACGTACATCTCATCCGAGCGCGGGTTGGCGGCGATCGCCGTCGGGTGGTCGGCCTGCATCGGGTCCGACCGGGGCGAGAGCAGAATCGAACCGATCACATGCTGGCGGGCGGTGTCGATCACCGAGACCGAGCGCCCCGTCCAGTTGGTGACGAAGGCCTTGGTACCCTCGCGGTTGAACGCGACGCCGATCGGGTCGAGCGGCGCGCCGAGATCGATGGTGTGGGTGACGGTGCCCGTTGCGGGATTGATCACCCGCACCTGGTGCCCGGGAGGATCCTCGTAGTCGCCGGCGCTGAACGGGCGCCCGCCGAGGTTGTCGGCCACGTACAGCCGGTCGCCTCGAGGTGTGTGGCCGAACGCGATACCGGCCGGGAAGTGGCCCGTCTTGATGTCGCCGACGGCGCCCAGCCCGCCCGTCGGCGTGACGGTGTACTCGTGCACCACGCCCTGTCCTCCGCCTGACGCCCACGCACGCGTGCCGTCAGCCGAGAAGGTGACGCCGTAGAACACCGACTGCCCGTGGCGCCCGTTGTAGACCTGCAGCCCGGTGCGCGCACCGCTCACCAGGTCGTACAGCTCGGTCGTCTCGTCCTGGGCGGCGGTGCCGCTGGAGGTGACCAGGGCTCGCGTGCCGTCAGGCGAGAGCGCGACTCCCCACGGACCCGAGAGCCCCGGCCCGTCGGGCAGGGGGAGCACACGGCCGGCCGGCGTGATCGCCCACCCCGACGGCGTGAGCGGCACCACCGGCCCCGCGGCGGGCGCGGACTGCACGCTGACCAGGCCTGCGCCCAGGCAGCAAAGCCCGACAGCCATCGCCATCCACCGACGCCGTGCCAACGATCCTCCCCCTGGCCGGACCGACTCCGAGAGGCTCGATCATACACTCCGACGAGGGCGCGTCTCTCGGGACGGTTGCGCCCGCCCGCCACCGGCTCTACGATCCGCCACCCCAGCGCGGGACGGAGCTACGTGATTTACTGATTTTGGTGGGCCTGACCATGGAAGGAAGGGAACGTGATGGGTGAGGAACGCGGTAGCACGCTGATCCGACGAAAGACGGTGCTCGAACTCGAGCTCCCGAGTGGCGAGGTCTTCGAGGCGCATGCCGGCGAGGACGGAGAGGGAGCCGAGCTTTCGCGCGTGGACAGTGGCGAGTCGCTGACCACGCTCGTGCTCGACCGCGACATGCTGAAGGCCCTGCTCGGCCTGCTCGACGAGGCCCGGGCCAACGCACGATTCGGGGACATGCCGCCCGTCGTCCACGCCAACCGCGGCGAGGACGGGGCGAGCGCGAAGCTGAACATCTGACGGTGCGGCCGTCCCGGGTCGCGTGTGCGCGGCGACCCGGGTCGAGACCGAATATCGGTGACCCCCACGTCTGCCGCCGGCGGCTTGCCCGAACGGCCACATTTCGGTAACACGTCCGCCACCCATGTGAACGCCCTCCGCCCGTACCGTCGCTGTGCCGTACAGGCACACCAAACGGAGGGAAGAAGATGCGCCTGCTGAAGACACTGGGGGCGGCGGCGACGGCCACCATCCTCGTTTCCGGGAGCGCCGACGCGCTGCCCCGGAGTTCCGACCGCGAACCCGCGAGCCGGGCACCCGGCGAACCGGATCCTCACCGGGTTCCAGCTCGAACCGCGCGTGACCGGCACCGACCCACTCGAGAATCCGTCGAGTGTGATCACCAACTACGGGTTTCTGAACGACGGCGCGACGCTCACCGACGGCACCAAGACCGAGGCCGATCAGAATCTCTACCTGACCTTCCCCAACAGCCTGGGCGGGCCGGCTGCGGGTTACGACTACGGTCAGCACTTCGTGTTCCAGGGCCACGAGAACTCCGGCGACCTGGCCTACGTGACGCGGGTCAACCTGGATGTCACCGATCCCGCCCACCGGATCACCCTGCTCACCCCGGTCGGCCAGGACGGCAAGACCCACTTCAACGCAATCGACGGCTCGGCGTGGGACCCGTTCACCCACAGCCTCCTCTTCACCCAGGAGAACGGCTCGGCCGGTGGGACGGTCGAGGTCACGCCGGACGGCTCGCTCGTGCGCACGCTGTACGGCCAGCTGGGCCAGGGCGGCTTCGAGGGGATCCGGGTGACCCCCAAAGGCGATATCTGGATCGCCGAGGACGCCGGCGGAACGTCGGTCGACGTCGATCCGTCCGACCCGTCCAGCCCCAAGGTCGCCAGGCAGCCAAACTCGTTCATCTTCCGCTTCACCCCCGCCGACCCGACCGACCTGTCAGCGGGCGGAAAGCTCCAGGCGCTGCAGGTGATCGTGGGTGGCAAGCCGCTCGTGTTCCACGCGTCCGACCCGGTGGGCGACGTGTTCTCGGTCCAGAACCTGGCCCTGCGCAATCCCGGGTCGAACTGGCCGGTGCGCTGGGTGACGGTGCACGACACAGCGACCGACGGCACGGCCCCGTTCAGCGCCAACGCGCTGGCGAAGGTGGCGGGTGCGACACCGTTCAAGCGCCCGGAGAACGGGCTGTTCCAGCCGGGCAGCGACTTCCGCACGTACTACTTCGACGAGACAGGCGACACCAATTCGGATTCCGGCAACGTGCCGGCGCTGGCCGCACGAGGAGCATGGGGCTCGATCTTGCGGGTGCACCTGAACCCGGCGGGCACCGTCGGACGCATCTCGATCGCGGTCACCGGCGACGCGGCGCACAACAGCTGGGACAACCTCACCTTCGCGGCTCCGAACCTGCTGCTGGCAGCCGAGGATCGCGGAGACGGCCTGCACGCACAGTTGAACACGCGCGACTCCGTGTGGGCGTACCGCGTCGGAGATCCCAACGCGGAGCGGTTCATCGCACTCGGCCGCGACACCGAAGCCGAGGCGACGGTGGTGGCCACCGGTGATGGGGACAACGAGCCGACCGGCCTCATCGTGTCCAACGGCGATTCGAGCGTGTCCGGACTGTATGGCACCAGCTCCAACCTGGTCGATGCGCGTGCGTTCGTCACCCAGCAGCACGGATTCAACACCCTGTGGGAGATCACCCGCGACTTCGGCGCGTTCGGCGGCTGAGGTTCACCGGCGATCGTAGGACGGAGAGGGGCCGGCGCAATCAGGCGCCGGCCCCTCGCTCCGACGTCCACCAGGACGCGAGACCGACCGCGGGCCGATCCTTCCGCGGGGGGGTTCCTGTTCCTGCCATGGCGAGGGCCGGGATCGAACCAGCGACACCGCGATTTTCAGTCGCGTGCTCTACCAACTGAGCTACCTCGCCAACAGCTCGGGGATTCTACCCCGGCACGCAGGAAGCGGCCTCCGGGACGGTGATACCGCTCCGCGAAGGCCGCTTTCGTAGTCCGAACTACATCACGAATCGGGTCACCGGTCAAGCGCGGCCACGTCCACCTGCGGAGCAAACTCGATGGACAGGCGGTCGCCCACCTCCGCGGCCGTCAACTCGGCGGCGTTGCCGCGGTTGATGGCGATCGCGAGCAGGCCCGACGAGTCCTCGAACATCACGAACTCACCGGGGCTGACATCGGCGAACGTCTCGGCGCACAGCACGTAGTAGCGGTCGTCGTCGGTCCCCACCTCGGCGGTCGCGCCGGGCGAGAACAGGCCGCCCAGCTCCTCGACCGAGATCGCCAGCTGAAGATTGCCGAAGCGGTCGACGTACTGGACGGTCGCCTCCAGCGCGGAGCCGATCAGCGTGTGCTCGATCTGCTCGCGGCGGACGAGAGCCGAAACCTCGAGCACCCGGCCCAGGTCGCCGAGCTCGATCCCGGCCGCGAGATGGGCGGCGGCGGGGGCGAACACGTCACGGCCGTGGAACGTCCGCGACACCGTGGGCAGCATGTACGCGGGACTCTCGATCAGAACGGCCTCGGCAACGCCGCCGCAGATATCGGCGGCCGGAACCAGCAGGCCGTTGTCGGGGCCGACGAAGAGCCTCCCGTCCCCGCTGCGGAGCGCGATCGCACGCCGCACCGAGCCGACGCCGGGATCGACCACCGCGAGGTGCACGCCCGCCGGTAGATAGCGGATGGCGCCCGCGAGCACCCGTGCGCCCTGGCCGATCGCCTGCGGCCGGATGCCGTGCGTGACGTGGATCACCTGCGCCTGCGGACAGATCCGGTTGATCACGCCGTGGCAGACGCCCACGAAGTCGTCGGACAGGCCGAAGTCCGACAGGAACGTGACGAACGGCGCGCTCACGGCTCCACTCTATCGACTCGACTCGACTGCCAGCACGGCCGCCACCAGCCCCTCGACGTCGTGCGGAACCGCCTCGGCGACCGGTTCGACCCCGCACTCGCGCAGCGTCCGCGAGGTCACCGGGCCGATCGACACCGCCCGCATCCGACCGAGATCCTCTGCCGTCACCGCCTCACACACCGCCCGCACGGTGGACGACGACGTGAAGCTGACCAGGTCGCAGCCGAGCACCGCCGCTGCATCCACCGGCTCTGCGACGCTGCGATACGGATGCACGACCTCGACCGTGGCTCCGCGCTCGCGTAGGCCACGCTCGAGCACCTCGCGGGCCCCGGCGGCGGCAGCCACCAGCACGTGCCGGCCACGCACGTCGCCCAGCTCCTCCAAGAGACCGTCCTGGGTCGCCGACTGCGGCACCAGATCCGGCTCGATCCCGCGCGCCCGAAGCGCTGCCGCGGTGGCCGACCCGACGGCTGCCACCACCACGCCGTGCAGATCGCGAACGTCACCGCCCAGCAGCCGCTCGACGCCGTTTGCACTCGTCAGGCAGATGACGTCGAACTGTCCCAGGTCGAGCGGCGGAAGCTCGAGCTCCTCCAGGCGGATCGCGGGCGCCTGGACGACGCTCGCCCCGAGCTCCTCGAGCCGGGCCGCCAGCCCACTGGCCTGCGGGCGGGCACGGGTGACCGCGATCCGCCGGCCGAACAGCGGCCGCTGCTCGAACCAGCGCAGCCGCTCGCCGAGCGCGGCCACCGCGCCGACCAGCGTGATCGCCGGCGCCGGCAAGCCCTCGGCAGCGTCGGCGATGTCGGCCAGCCGCGCGACCACCGTTCGCTGCTGCGGTCGGGTGCCGCATGAGATCACTGCCGCGGGCGTGTCGTCGGCCATACCGTGTTCGATCAGCCGCGCCGCATTTGTGCGTAGCGCGCGCAGGCCCATCAGGAACACCAGCGTGGCCGGCGACCGCGCGAGCGACGGCCAGTCGAGGTCGCTGCCGGCCTTGGCCGGATCCTCGTGCCCGGTCACAAACGTCACCTGCGCCGCCATCCCACGATGGGTGACCGGGATGCCGGCATACGCCGGGACGGCATGCGCCGACGAGACGCCGGGCACGACCTCGAACCCGACTCCGGCCTCGCGCAGCGCCAGCGCCTCCTCGCCGCCGCGGCCGAACACGAACGGGTCTCCGCCCTTGAGGCGCACCACGCACGCACAGCGTCGGCCCAGCTCCACCAGAAGCGCATTGATCTCGCCCTGGCCGAGCGTGTGGTCGCCCGCTCGCTTGCCGGCGAAATGGCGCTCCGCGGCCGGTGCCGCCATCGCCACCACGCGCTCGTCCGCGAGCGCGTCGTACACCAGCGCGTCACAGCGTTCGAGCAGTTCACGCCCGCGCAGCGTCAGCAGCCCCGGGTCGCCGGGGCCCGCACCCACCAGGTACACCGTCACGCGGCCACCCATGATCGCAGCTCCAGCCGCCCGTCGACATGCCACGCGAAGGCCGCCACCGGCACCGTGCAGCCGCCGCCGAGCTCCTCCACGCATGCACGCTCGGCCTCGACCCGCTCACGGCTCGGTGGATGCTCAAGACCCGCCACCAGCGACTCCTCCCCAGCCCGCACCTGGATCGCAAGTGCGCCCTGACCAGCCTCGGGAACGAACACCTGAGGGTCGAACGCGAAGGCGATCCGGCGCTCGAGCTGAAGCCGAACGAGCCCGGCGGCGGCCACGATGATCGCGTCGGCCTCGCCGGCGTCGAGCTTGCGCAGACGGGTGTCGACGTTGCCGCGCAGCGGCACCACCTCGAGGTCCGGGCGCAGCTCCCGAAGGAGACCGGCGCGGCGCGCGGACGAGGTGCCGATGCGGGCGCCGGCCGGTATCTCCTCGAGCGACCGGAAGGGGCCGCAGCACGCGTCCCGCGGATCGGCTCGCTCCGGGACGGCGCCGATCACGAGCCCGGCGGGCATGTCACCGGTCAGATCCTTGGCGCTGTGCACCGCGGCATCGATCTCGCCCTCCAGCAGCGCATGCTCGATGTCGCGTGTGAACACCCCGCGACCGCCCTCGATCTGGTCGAAGCGGCGTACACGGTCGCGATCTCCCGCAGTCGAGATGGGCACGATGCCGGCATCCTCCAGCCTCGCCGAGACCCACTTGGCCTGCGCGATCGCCAGCGCGCTCGCACGCGTCCCCAGGCGCAGGCTCACAGCCCGAAGAGCTCGGTCAC
The DNA here is from genome assembly GCA_038230835.1 of Gaiellales bacterium. Classification (GTDB taxonomy): domain Bacteria; phylum Actinomycetota; class Thermoleophilia; order Gaiellales; family JAICJC01; genus DASUHT01. Next base: position 232,413 of record JBBRMM010000002.1, on the reverse strand, counting down.
GACCTGCGTGTACTGCTCCGACTCATGCTCGGCCGCCAGCTCCTTGAGTCGCACCGTGGGCCGGTGCAGGAGCTTTCCCAGCATGCTTCGGGTGAGCGCATCCAGCCGCTCGCGGTCGGCGTCCGACAGCGACTCCCAACGGCCTTCGGCACGCTCCAGCTCGGCCACCCGGATCTGCTCTGCCAGCGCCCGCAGCGAGGTGATCGCGGGCACCACCTCGAGCGCTGCCAGCCAGTTTCGGAACTCCTCCGCCTGTTCGGCGACGATCTCACGGGCGCGGCCCGACTCGCCCTCCCGCAGGGCGATGTTGCGGCGCACCGTGTCCTCCAACTGGTCGATGTCGACCAGCGTCACCCCCTCGATCGCCGCCGCACCCGGGTCGATGTCGCGGGGAAGGGCGAGATCGATCAGGACACGCCGCCCGGCGGGGACATCGGCGGCGCGCAGCACCGGCTCGGCCGAGGACGTGGAGCTGACCACCACGTCGGCCCGGCCGACGGCTACCGCCAGGCTGTCCAGCGCCACGGCCTCACCGCCGAACCGGGAGGCAAGCGCGACCGCCTTGTCCCGATCGCGGTTGGCGACCAGGATCATGCTCGCCCCGCGCGCGGCGAGGTTGGAGGCGACCAGCTCGGCGATCTTGCCGGCGCCGATCACCAGCGCCGTCGCACCGTCGAGGCCGCCCAGCCGTTCGCGGGCCAGCTCGGCCGCCACCGAGGCCACCGATGCGCCGCCCTCACCGATCGCCGTCTCGTGCCGGATCCGCTTGCCGGCCTCGATCGCCTCGTGGAACAGGCGGTTGGCCACCGGCCCGGTCGACCCGACCTCGGCCGCTCCGGCATAAGCTCCGCGGATCTGGGAGAGGATCTGCGCTTCGCCCGGGACCAGCGAGTCGAGGCCCCCGGCCACGGCGAATAGGTGCTCCGCAACCTCGATCCCGTGGCGGACGTACAGCATCGGGTCGAGCTCATCGATGCCATGGCGCGAGTACGCCGCCAGCCGCTGCACCGCCGCCGTCCGCATCGCCTCGGCGTCACTGCCGATCAGGTACAGCTCGCAGCGGTTGCAGGTCGAGAGCCCGACAGCCTCCGCCACCGCGTCGTGCAGCATCAGATCCTCGACCAGCTCGCGACCGTGGTCGCGGGCCGCCAGCCGCTCGCGCACGCCGATCGGCGCATGCCGATGGTTGGTTCCGACCAGCAGCAGGCTGACCGGTGCCGGTCGCTCAGGCGTCGCCACTGCGCCCCTCCAGGATCCGTGCCACGTCGTCCAGTTGACGTTCGAGCCGGCCTAGCTTGGAGTTCAGGATCACCACGTAGGCGAGCACGACCACCCAGACCAGGATGTAGACCGCCGCCACGTGGCGGATGTCGCTCGCGGGCACCGATCCTGCGATGGTCACGCCGCGCCTCCGGCGAGCCGCCGGATCTGGGCCAGACGCTCGTCCAGCCGCTTGCCCCGCATCTCGACCTCGTACATGGCATACGCCAGCGAGAGCATCGCCGCGAGATTCACAAGGAAGGTGAACAGCATCGAGTTGTCCATGTTCGCACCGTGGCGTGTGAACACGATGGGATGGATGATGTCCTGCCCCAGGTGCACCGCCAGCACACTGACCGGGATCAGGCCCACCCCGAGGATCGCGTACACCGCCGAGTAGCGGGCCCGCTTCTCGCCCGGCTCGACGGAGAAGCGCAGCATGAAGTAAGCGCAGTAGAAGAGGAAGATGATCAGGAAGGTGTTCAGCTCGGTCGAGCTCCAGTCCCACCATGTCCCCCACGACGCGTGCGCCCAGATCGATCCGGTGATCAGCGTCAGGGTGCCGAAGATCGTGCCCAGGTGCATGGGCACGTAGCTTCGCAGGTCGAGCGATGGGTCGCCCTTCCACAGGAAGCGGGCCGCGTTCAGCGCCCCCCACCCGAAGAGCGCGTACGTGGTGATCGCAATCGGGACGTGGAAGTAGAAGATGCGCTGGCGATAGCCGTCACCCACGTCGGTCGGCACGTAGAAGACGACCAGCACCAGCGCCAGCGTCATCAACGCGGCGGCGGTTGCGGCCGCCGCCGAGGCGCGGTCGATTCGGGCTCCGTTCGCACGGCTCACCTGGTTGTCAGTCCTCCAAGACGTACTCGAACAGCGCCCACCCCAAGAGCCCGAAGAGCGTATCATAGAGAGCCAGAAAACCAAGCCGTTGAGCGACTCCGAAACCGCTTGTTTGCGGGGGAATTGTGTGGACGGTGAGGCTCACCGCGACCAGCACGAGCGGGATCGAGAAGGGCAGGTAGAGCACGGGCAGAAGCACCTCGCGGGCACGTACCGCCGATGCCAGCCCGGCCACCAGCGCGCCCAGCGCGGCCAGCCCGAGGTCTGCCAACACGAGCGCCGCGATCAGCACCCAGAACGACGGCGAAGGGCCGTCCTGAAGGAACAGCAGCCAGAACACCGGCAGCGCGGCGACCTGCACCACAACCAAGAACGCGAGCGTCGCGCACGTCCGGGCCGCCCACACCCAGGCCCGGTCGATGGGGGCGGACAGGATGCCGTCCCACAGACGGCTCTCGCGCTCGGCGGCGAACGTACGCATCAGCCCGAGGGTGGCCATGAACACCATCCCGACCCAGAACAGGCCGACCGCCGCCCGGGTGCCTCCCGCCAGATGGGCGCCGCCCAGACCGAACCGGAACAGCACGAACGTCGCCAGCACGAAGGCCGACATGGCGGGCACCAACTCGCGCGAGCGCAGCTCGAGCACGATGTCCTTGCGAAGCAGCGCGCGGAACGTGCGGCCCGAGCCGCTCACCCGGACACCCGCCCGGCGTCGATCAGCAGCCGCCGCGCGGCGGCATCGAACCGCTCTGGATCGTGGGTCGCGATGACGACGGTGCGTCCGGTCTCGGCGAGCAGTTCGTCGAGCAGGGCGCTGCCGCCGGCGTCCAGCCCCGAACTGGGCTCGTCCAGCAGTAGCACCTGCGGCCGGTGCAGGGTCGCCCGCGCCAGCGACAGCCGCTGCAGCATGCCCCTCGAGAACTCCGAAACCCGGTCGGTGCCGCGAGGAGCGAGCCCCACCCGATCGAGCGCACGCGGGACGGCGTCGGGCTCGACGCCGAACAGCGCGGCATAGAGGTCGAGGTTCTCGCGGGCGGTGAGCGCCGGGTAGACGAGCGGCTCATGCCCCGCGTATCCGACCAGTGGGCGCGCCGCCCGAGCCGCGGCGGGGAGCGCGTGGCCCTCCACCACCACCCGGCCTGACGTTGGCCGTAGCACGGTCGCGAGCACGCGCAGCAGCGTCGTCTTGCCGGCGCCGTTGGCGCCCGTGAGCACCACCGTCTCCCCGCGTTCCACGCGCAGGTCGACGCCGTCGAGCGCCGTCCGATGCCCGTACCGGCGCACCAATCCTGCGCACAGCAGCGCCTCAGATGAGGACATCGGCCAGCACCGCGGCCAGGTAGACCACCGACAGCACGCCGTTGACGGTGAAGAAGGCGGTATTCACCCTGGTCAGGTCGTCTGCGTGGACGATCGCGCTCTCGTACCCCAGCAGCGCCGCCACCAGCGCAAGCCCGAGGTAGTACGCGGCGCCGACTCCCAGGTGCAGGCCGAGGCCCAGCAGCAGCAGGACGGCGGCGAGGTGCGCCGCCCGGGTGACCCCCAGCGCCGGGCCGATGCCGAACCTGCTGGGCAGCGAACGCAGGCCCTGGGCCTGGTCGACGGCGATGTCCATGGTGCCGTAGATGACGTCGAAGCCGCCGATCCACAGGGCCACCGCCGCCATCAGCAGAAACGGCGGCCAGTCCACGCGACCGGTCACCGCCACCCAGCCGCCCACCGGCGAGAGGCCGATCGCTGCTCCGAGAACGAAGTGGGAGAGCCACGTGAAGCGTTTGGTGTACGGGTAGATCACGAATGCGGCGACAGGGATCGGCCACAGCACGTGCGTCACGCCGGGCAGCTGCCACACCGAGACCACGAACACCGCGAGCGAGGCGGCGGTGAACACCGTGACCTGGGCGCGGGTGAGCAGGCCGGCCGGAAGTTCGCGCCGAGCGGTCCGGGGGTTGCGGGCGTCGATCTCGGCGTCGATCAGCCGGTTGAGCGCCATGGCCAGGCTGCGGGCGCCGACCATCGCCAAGGTGATCCACCCCAGCCGGGCAGCGGACGGCACCGCCCCGCGAGCGAGGATGGCACCGCAGAAGGCGAACGGCAGCGCGAACACGGTGTGCTCGAACTTGACCAGCGAGGCGAACCGGCGCACCTGCACGGCGGAGGCGGTCAATGCTCCGTGGGCTCCTCGAGCAGCAGGCGCAGACCGTGACCGAGCGCCGGTGCCACCGCGTCGAAACACTCCTCGCAGGCCCGGGGGCTGCCGGGCATGTTCACGATCAGGCTGCGGCCGGAGATCCCGCTGGCCTGCCGCGACAGCATGCCGTGCGGCGACACCGCGACCGACACCGCGCGCATCACCTCGTCCAGGCCCGGCGTTCGCCGCTCGATCACGTCGGCCGTTGCTTCGGGCGTCACGTCCCGCGGTGCGAACCCGGTGCCCCCGGTGGTCAGCACCAGGGCGGCGGTGGAGGCCAGCTCGCGCAGGGCGGCGGCGATCGCCGGCCGCTCGTCGGGGACGACGCGGCGATCCGCCACCTCGTATCCGGCGCTCGCCAGCCGAGCCGCCAGCAGCTCGCCGCTGCGGTCGTCACGCGTGCCCGCGAAGACGCCGTCGGAGACGGTCAGCACCGCGGCTCTCACGGCTGCTCCCGCCGCCACACGCCGCTCTTGCCACCCGACTTCTCGACCAACTGGAGCTGCTCGATCGAGATCCGGGGGTCGAGCCCCTTGGTCATGTCGTACACCGTCAGCGCCGCCACTGCGGCGGCGGTCAGAGCCTCCATCTCGACACCGGTCTGGGCGGTCGTCTCGGCGGCCGCTGTGATGGTCACCCCATCGCCGTCCAGCACCGGCTCGACGTCGACGCGGGTCAGCGGGATCGGATGGCAGAGGGGGATGATGTCTGGGGTCCGTTTGGCCGCCATGATGCCCGCGACCCGTGCGACGGCCAGGACGTCCCCCTTTGGCAGCGTGCCGGCGGCGATCCGGTCGCGCACCCCGGCGGGCACCGCGACCCGCGCCGTCGCCACCGCCCGCCGCTTGGTCACCGGCTTGTCGCCCACGTCGATCATGCGGATCTCGCTCACCGAGGCCGAAGTCTACGGTGCCAGGCACCGTAACATGCGCTCAACAGTCGTCACAGACACTGTGACAGGGGGCGCCAGTCGGCGGAACGCATCGTCGGCACCCGTCACGAACCGCGTGATGGACGGCCCGGGCGGCGGTGCCAGGCACCGCAACATGCGCTCAACAGTTGTCACGCGCGGCGTGACGGGACACTCACGCGTCAGACCGGGGCGGTGGCGGCGGCAAGATCGCGGAGCTGTTTCTCGATCCAGCGGCTGATGTTCTGCTCGTGGACGTGGTCGCGAAGCCCCTGGATGCGCCGCTTGCGCTCGGCCTCGGGCATCGTCAGCGCCGCGTAGATGGCGTCCGCCTGCTCCTGGATGTCGAACGGATTCACGCTCAACGCGTACGGTTCGAGCTCCTCGTGGGCGCCGGTGTTCTCGGACAGGATCAACACGCCGTCCCGCTGGTTCACCAGCGGCGCCTCCTTGGCGATCAGGTTCATGCCGTCGAAGATCGCGTTCACCAGCAGCACGTCGTAGTGCTTGTAGGCCGCCACCGCCTCGGGGAAGTTGTCGGAGATCCGCAGGTCGACGGGCGTCCAGTCGGTGGCGTAGTGGCGATCGTTGAGGGAGCGTGCCGCCCGCTGGATCGCTCCGACGTACTCGGCGTATTCCGGGATCTCCGGGCGGGACGGATCGAGCAGCGCCAGCATCGTCACCCGCCCTCGCCACTCGGGATGGTCGGTCAGGAACAGGTCGAACGCCGCGAATCCGCGCACGATGTTCTTGGACGGGTCGGTGCGGTCGACTCGTAGCACCAGCTTCTCGGGGCGAGCCTCCAGCACCCTCGGCTCAGCGGCCACCACCTCGTCGGTCGCGGCCAGCCGCTCGAACTCGGCGGGGTCGACCGAGATCGGATAGGCCCGCACCGTCACCCGCCGGCCGCGGAACTCCACCACCCCCGCAGCCCGGTCGACGTCGGCGTCGGTGAACTCCTCCACACACTGGAGAAACGAGCGCACATAGCGACGGGTGTGCAACCCGACGATGTCGGCGGCCAGCAGCGACTCGTGAATCGCCGTGCGGATGTCCGTCGGCAGCACCCTCCAGTAGTCGGGCTGCGGCCACGGGATGTGGGTGAAGTGCTGGATCAGCGCGTCGGGTACGCGCCGGCGCACCCCCTGGGGCACCAGGAACAGCTGGTAGTCGTGCACCATCACCGCAGGCCGCGGACCGGTCGTCGCCAGCAGCTGCTCGGCGACCGCCTCGGCGAAGCGGTCGTTGACCGGGACGTACCCTGCCGCCCAGGCCAGGCGCACGTTGCGGTCGACCGACGGCTCGAGCGCCAGCCCCCACAGATAGTGGTGGATGAACCACAGGGTCGGGTTGGCGAACACGTTGTAGTAGCGGTCGTACTCCTCGCGATCGTGCACCACCAGCCGCAGCTCGAATCCGTCCTCGTGCACCACGCCGTCGGCCGCCACCTCGGCGTCCTCGTCCGACAGCGCCGCGGCGACCCAGGTCAGCGGCCGTGTACCGGCGATCGCTGAGAGCGCGGTCACCAGCCCGCCGCCGCCACGCTTGGCCACCCGCTCGCCGTCGGCTCCGCGCATGAAGCGCAGCGGGCCCCGGTTGGACACGATCAGAAGCGGCTGGTCGGAGACCATCCGCCGGACTGTACCGGCTGACGCCTCAGCTACTGGCTGACGCGATGTCCAGCTCGACCTGGCGATCGCCGTCCAGCCGGTGCATCAGCCGCAGCCAGTCGCGTACGAGCCGCGGGGTGAGGAAGTGGGTGCGCACGTGCTCCTTGGCGCGCCTGGCCATCTGCCTCGCCTCGGCGGGGCCGTTCAGCACGTCCAGGCAGCGAGCGGCGCACTCCTCGGGCGAGCTGACCAGGTACCCGGTCTCGCCGTCGATGATCTGCGCCACGATACCGCCCACCCGACCGCCGATCGTCGGCCGGCCCTTCCACAGCGCTTCCGACACGGTCAGACCGAAGCCCTCCCGGATCGACTTCTGGATGCACACGTCCGCCTGCACCTGGAAGGCGTTCACCTCCACGGCGCCGACGTTGTTCAGGTTCGAGAACATGTGGATGTCGGGATCGTCGTCGCAGTAGGCCTGGGTCGCGTTCCAGAACTCCCATCCCTCGGGGTCGTCGTGCGCCATCGAGCCGACCAGCGCGAGCTGCACCTGCGGGTGGCTGCGCTTGACGATCCGGTAGGCGTCGATCACGCCTGTCGGATCCTTCCAGGGGTCGAAACGCGACACCTGGAGCAGCAGGGGACGCTCGGGGTCGATGCCGAACTGCTCGACGATGTAGGCGGCGTCCTCGGACGCCAGCGCCATGTTCTTGGGCGCCAGGGGGTCGATCGCCGGCGGCCAGATCACCGCCTGCTTCAGATTGGCGGAGGCCGGGACGTAGGAGTGCATGTGGAAGATCGCGGCGTCGTAGCGGGCCAGGGACGGCGCCAGGAACCCCAGCACATCCGGATTCGGCTCCGAGAGATCGATATGGCAGCGCCACACCCACTTCGGCCGGGTGGTGGCGAGGAACCCGGGCACGGCCGCCGGCTGCGGATCGTGGACGACGATCATGTCCCACTCGTCAGCGTCGGCCAACTCGTCGGCGTTCAGGCTGTTGTAGCGCGTGAACACCTCGCGCTGCTCGGCTGACAGGCCGCGCGGGTCACCCTGAAGGCCGTTGTGAATCGTCTTGGTCACGTCGAAGAACTCGTCGCGACCCATGATCACCCGCCACTCGGCGTCGATCCCGGCGTCGATCAACAGCGGGATCAGGGTGTACTGGATCTCCGCCACGCCGCCGCCGAACGCGGTCGCCGACAGGTGCAGCATGCGCCGCCCTGCGAGCGGCTCCGCCAGGCTCCGGATCTCGTCGGCCATCGCCCGTCCGACCAGTGAGCTGTAGTCCGCGAGCGACTTGTGACCGACCTGGATCCGCTGCATCCGGCGGAGACTATCAACCAAAAGAGGATCCGTCGCCGGCCGCCGGCAGCGTCAGCGAGAAGCGGGATCCGGGCTGATCGAATTTCACCTCCAGGCTCCCATCCATGCGCTGCGCGAGCTCACGCGCAATCGCCAGCCCCAGGCCGCTCCCGGCCACCGTGGACTCCTGCCCGCGGTGGAAGCGCTCGAAGACGTGATCCCGGCTGGTCTCGTCGATGCCGCGACCGTCGTCGGTGACGGCCAGCGACACCACGCCGTCCTCGGCGCCCACCGACACCTCCACCCGGGTGCCCCGCGGGTTGTGACGGATCGCGTTGTCCACCAGCGCCCGCCCGATCTGCAACACCCGCTGCTCGTCGCCGACGCCGGTCGCTGACGCGACGGAGCTGCGCTCGAGCACCACCCGGCTGCCGTGCTTGGCGGCGAGGCCGCGAAACTCGCGCACGAGCACCCGCGCGGTCGACGCCAGGTCGATCGGCTCGCGCTCGATCGCCACCGCGCCCGAATCCAGCCGCGAGAGGTCGAGGAGGTCGGTGGCCAGCTTGGTCAGCCGGGTGACCTGCTCGCGCATGGTGTGCAGGAATTCGTCACGGGTGGCGGAGTCGAGATCCTCGTTCTCCATCAGCTCCAGGAACCCGCCCAGCGAGAAGAGCGGGGTGCGCAGCTCGTGCGACGCGTTGGCGATGAAGTCCTTGCGCGCCCGATCGATCTGCGCGAGACGGCTCTGCATGAGGTCAAACGACCGTGCGACACGGCCCAGCTCATCCAGCGTCTGGTCGCCGATGGGCTGGTCGAAGCTGCCTGCAGCGACCCGGCTCGCGGCCAGTTCCAGACGTGTGAGGCGCTGGGAAATGGCGACCGCCGCCGCCCAGCCGACCAGCCCGGCGACGCCCAAGGCGAGTACCGTCGCGATCAGGAACTGGCGCTCGACCAGCGATGCGGCGTCGTTGACGTCGCCGACCCGCTGCGACAGCAGCACCACGGCGTCGCCGGGCATCGAGAAGGCGACGATCACGTTCCCGCTGGGGCTGCGGCCGACGACTGGGCCGGCGCTGGTCGCGGCCGACGCCACGACCGGGTTGGACGCGCCGACCACCGGCGCCGCAAGCCCCGGGTCGACCACCAGCAGCTGGCCCTCGCGCCGGAACAAACTGACCTGAGCGTTGGCCAGACTAGCAACGCGATCCAGCATCGGTCGCACTCCCGTGCCGTGCTGGAACGCCGCCTTCAGTCTCGGTGAGGCCTGCTGGTTGTGCGCGATCGACGCGAGCCTGGCCTGCCGGTCGGAGATCAGGTTCGCGCGCAGACTCGGCACCACGTACAGGAACAGCACGCCCATCGCGGTCACCACGACGGCGGCGAACACGGCGATCAGCCGTACTCGCAGCGATCGCAGGCGCATCAGATGTCCCTGAAGCAGTACCCCGCGCCGCGCACGGTGAAGATGAACACCGGTTCACGCGGGTCCGCCTCGATCTTCTCGCGCAGATGACGGATGTGCACGTCGATCGTCCGCGGCTCGCGGTAGGCAGAGTCCCCCCACACCGCCTCCAGCAGTGCCTGGCGGCTGTACACACGGCCGGCATGCGTCGCCAGCGTGCGCAACACCTCGAACTCGACGTAGGTCAGCGCCACCGGCCGGTCGTCGACCAGCACAGTGCGCTTGGCCGGATCGATGGCCAGCCCGTCGGCAGTGATCACCGCGTCCGCCGCGTCACGGTGCTCTGCGACCAGTGTGGCCCGTCGCAGTACCGCACGGATCCGGCTCCGGAACTCCCGGATCGAGAAGGGCTTGGTGATGTAGTCGTCGGCACCCAACTCGAGGCCTAGCACCTTGTCCACCTCGTCGTCACGCGCCGTCAGCATGATGATCGGGACGGCGGAGATGGTGCGCAGCCTCCGGCACACCTCCAGCCCGTCCAGCCGCGGCAGCATCACGTCCAGGACGACCACGTCGACGTGTCGCTCGCCGAAACACCGCAACGCATCCTCCCCGTCCCGGGCCTGGACAACGGTGTACCCCTCCCGTTCGAGCGGGTACGTGAGCAGCTTCTGGATCGACTCCTCGTCGTCGACCAGCAGGATCGTCGCGGCGTCAGTCACGCGAGGAATGGTAGTACGGACGCTGCCGCGGCTGCCTGCGAGCAGGGGCGTGTGCTATAACCGCCGCCGCGGTGGAGACTCCAAACCGGCATCGGCGGGCACCCCGCCGCTCGATCGTCTCCTGGCCGCTGTATCGGCTGCTGGTCGTGCTTTCGGCCGTCATGGTGGTGGTGACAGGTCTGGCCGTGCGCCAGCCCGCCGCTCCCGCACCTCCGGCCCGTCCGGCGGCCGTGGACGGCGCCGGCGTCCTCAAACAGGCGCGCGCGCTGCAGGTCGTGGAGCGAGCGGCCGGACGGGCCTGCTGCGCTCCGGGCACGGCGGGGGAACTGGGGGCGGTGGCCTGGGTGGCCGACCGGCTGAAGCCCTTCGACGCCAACCCACAGGTCTTCCAGTTCGGCGCCGACCTGGCGTGGCGAAGCTCCCCGGTGGCGATGGCGAACGTGATCGCCTTTGCTCCCGGCCACCAACCGGGCGTGATCGCGGTCGTCGTCCATCGCGACGGCGCCGGGACGGCCACCGCCGCCGGCACGGCGCTTCTGACCGAGCTGGGCCGTCTGCTGGCTCCGATCCCGCGCGAACGCGGCATCGTGCTGGTGTCCACCGACGGCGGCACGAGCGGTGGTCAGGGAGCGGCGGAGTTCGCGCGCACGTGGCCCCAGGCCGCCCGCATCGACGCCGCGATCGTGCTCGACTCGATCGGCACCGGGAGCCGGCTGTCGCTGCTGCTGCGCTCGAGCTCGACGCAGGGCACGTCCCCCTCCCTGGTCGCCGCAGTCCGGCAGGCGATCGCCGCGGCCACCGGCAAGGAGCCTCAGCTACCCGGCGCATTCGACCAGCTCAGCGGTCTGGCGGTGCCCTATGCACCCGCCGAGCAGGGGTCGCTGCTGGGTCACGGGATTGCCGCGGTCACGATCCAGGGCAGCGGCCCGGTCGACCGCCTGAACGCCGCCACGGTCGGCCGCACGGGGGCTGCGATCGTCAATCTCGTCACGGAGCTCGACACGGCGCCTTCCATTGAGCCCGGCGGATCCCCGGTGCTGTTCGTCGGTCGCAAGGTCGCCCGTGGCTGGCTGGTCCAGGTCGCGCTGGCCGCGCTGCTCGCACCGACGCTCGTGTGCGCGCTCGATCTGGCCGCCGGCGCGCGGCGCAGGCGGCTGCCGCTGGCTCCCGCGCTGAAGGCGCTGGGCTGGCGCACGTCCACCTGGCTCGCCGGCCTGGTCAGCCTGTGGGTGCTGACGCGCGTTCCCGGCCGTCTGCTCTCCCCGGTCGCCGGAGCTCCCCTGCCGGGTCGCACCGGCGCTTCCAGCACGGGCATCCTGATCGCTGCGGGGGCAGCGCTCGTGTACTGGCGGTTCGTCAGCCGCCCGCGGCTCGTCCGGTCGGGACCGACCGCCGGGGCGCAGCGCACCGCCGGCCTGGTGGCGGGCCTGCTGGGACTGGTCGCGGCCGGAGTACTGTTGGTCGCCGTCAACCCCTTCGCGCTGATCCTGATCCTGCCCGCCGCGCACGCATGGCTGTGGCTGCCGGTGGCCGCCCGGGCCGGACGGCGCGGCATGCTGGTCGCATACGTCGGCGGCCTCGCCGGTCCGGTGGCGCTGCTGGCCGAGCTGTGGACGACCCAGGGCCTGGGCTCCGACGCTCCGCGCGCGCTGGTGGCAATGACGGCCAGCGGCTACCTGCCACCGCTGGAGTCGATCGTGCTGGCGCTGGCCGCCGCGGCCGGGTGCCAGCTGGGCGCGCTCGTCCTCGGCCGCTATGCGCCTGCCGGGCCGGCTACGCGGCCTTGAACTCGTCCCAGATCTGGACTCGGGCGGCGAGCCCCTCGGGTGTGGTGTTGAGCACCTCGTAGTCGCTCAGGATGCGGTCGCCGAACACCACCAGCGGGTCGGTGACCAGCTCCTGCGGCTGCACGGTCGGGAACGACGTCGGCGTGCCCACCTCGTAGGCGTTGTAGGACATCTCGCGGGCGTTGTTGGCGGGATCGAGGATGAAGTTGATCCAGGCATGGGCGGCCACCGGGTCGGGGGCGTCGGCCGAGATGCACCAGTTGTCGATCCAGATCTCGGACTTTCCGTCGGGGGCGACGACCTTGATGTCGTTCTGCTTCGACCGGCCGGTGCGGATCCGGATGCCGTCGCCGGAGTAGGTCACGCCGAGGTCGATCTTGCCGCCCATGAAGTCGTTCACGTACACCTCGTTGATGGTGTCCACGTACGGGCGCACGTTGAGCAGGAGCTTCTTGGCCGCCGCCAGCTCGGTGGCGGACTGACTGTTCATCGAGAACCCGAGGCTGTTCAGCGCGACCCCGATGATCTCGGACGGGCTCTCGATGAAGTTCACGTTCAGCGACCCGGAGTGCGGCAGGAAGTCGAAGAAGTCCTTCCACGAGCGCAGGTCGGCTTTGACGGTGTCGGTGCGCAGGGTGAACCCGGTGATGCCGGTGTCCTTGATCACCGAGAACTGGTTCCCGGGGTCGTACGGCAGCTGCGTCCAGTGGCTGTCCAGGTACTTGAGGTTGGGCAGCAGGCTGTGATCCAGCGGGCGCAGGAGGCCCAACCCCTTCTCGATGTGCACGTGGTCGGCGTCGGGCACGATGATGTCGTAGAGCTTCTGGCCCTTGGTGCTCGTGAGCTGGCTCAGCAGCTGCTCGTTGGACGTGTAGTTGGTCTGGACGAAGTCGATGCCGAACTTCTGGGAGAAGGCCTTGATGTTGTCCGGATTCGTGTACTGCGCCCAGTTGTAGAACTTGAGCGTGGACTCGATCTTGGCGGTGCTCGGAATCGAGGACGAGGGAGCCGAGGAACCGGCGGTCGACCCTCCGCACGCGGCCGCCGCCAGGGCGACCGCTCCGGCGCTCAGCAGCTCCCGGCGGTTGAGACGCGCATCGGTGATGGGAACCATGGTGACCTCCGGTGGTGAACCGGCCGAGCATACACCCGGACGGCCGCTGGATCGGCGACGTGCTAGAACTGCGGTATGGCGACGGTGGCCGAGGCGGGACGCGTGCGCACGCAGGGGCGGACTCGCCTGCGCCGAGTGTCGACCGGCCTGATCGTCGCCGGGGTGCTGGTGATCGCCTACGCCGGCGTGATCCTGGCCTGGGGCGATCCGCTGACCTGGCTCTACGCGCACTACGAGCAGCGCGCCCTGGCTCGCCAGTTGGACGCCGAGACGCGCGCCTGGCCGCACGCCGCGCCGCCGGCGGATCCGGCCGCGACACGTTCTCTCGTCGCCCGCGACGCCCACCGGTTCGCGGCCGGCCTGCACGACGGGCAGGCCTTCGGGCGGCTGGTGATCGGGCGCATCGGCCTGTCGGTCGTCGTCGTCCAGGGCACCGACTGGGCGAACGACCTTTCGCGTGGTCCCGGCCACTACGCCGACTCCGCAGTGCCGGGTTCCGGCCACACGGTCGCCGTCGCCGGTCACCGCACGACCTTCGGGGCCTGGTTTCGCCACATCGACAGCATCCGCGCGGGTGACTGGATCGGGCTTCGGATGCCCTACGCCACCTTCCACTACGAGGTGCAGAGGCATCTGATCTCGAACAACGACGACCGCGGCACGCTCCTGCGCCCGCAGGGGTACGAGCGTCTGATGCTGTCGGCCTGCCATCCGCTGTATTCCGCCTCGCAGAGGTACATCGTGTTCGCGCGGGCGGTGTCGGTGACGTTCCCGGGTGGCCGGACGATCGCGATCTGAACGCCGGGCACGACTATCCTGCCCGGGATGGAGCCGGCACCCCCAGAGCAGGCTCGGCTGGCACGGGTGTTCGCAGAGGCCGCGGCGGGCATGGCCCGAACCACCTTCGACGGCACCGTGCTCGCTGCGAACGACGCCCTGTGCACGATGCTCGGGCGCCCTCGCGACCTGATCGTCGGCCACAACGTCGCCGAGTTCACCCACCCGGACGACCGCGCACAGGACGCGCGCGCGATGGCGGCCACGGCGGCCGGGGAGCAGCCGACCCTCGACCGCGACAAGCGCTACCTGCGGCCGGACGGCACCGTCGTGCACGCACGGGTGACCGCGACCGTCTTCGAAGATGCTCCGGGCCGCACGTGTCTGCTGGCTACCGTCATCGACGTCAGCGCCCGGGTCGCCGCCGAGGAGCAGGTCGCGCGGGAGCGCGAGCGGTTTGCGCGGGTGTTTTCGGAGACCGCGAGCGGGATGGCGCTCCTGAACCCGGACGGCCGGATCACGGACGTGAACGGCCGCCTGTGCGAGATGCTGGGGCGGCCGCCCGACGAACTGGTCGGAACGCACTTCTCCGACATCACTCATCCGGACGATCGCCCCGGGGACGCCAAGGCCACCGAGGGTCTGCTGTCCGGGGCCAAGCCCGAGATCAGCCGCCGCAAGCGTTATCTGCGGGCAGACGGATCGCCGGTCTGGGCGCGGATCACGGTCAGCCTCGTTCGCGACTCCGACAGCCGGCCCGCGTACTTCATCAGCCAGATGACCGACGTGACCGAGATCGTCGAGGCCGAACAGCAGCGCGAGCTGCTGTTCGAGCAGTTGCCGGCGGCGATCTGCCGGTTCGACGTCAAGCGCCGAGTGATGCTGTTCACCACCCCGCAGATCGCTGAGCTCACCGGCGAGCCACCGGAGGCGTGGCTCGGGGCCGAGGGGTACGCCCGCTGGGCGGGCGCCATGGTCGATCCGGCAGAGCCCGACTGGGAGCAGCTGGCCCGCCGCAACGAGCCCTGGCACAACCAGTATCAGTGGCGGCGGTCGGACGGATCGGTGCGATGGTTCCGGTCGATCACGCGCATGGTCGGAGACGCGATCGTCCAGGCAATGGTGTTCGATGCCACGGCTGAGGTGGAGGCGGGCCACGCGCTCGCCGGCGAACGTGCGCGGTACCAGTGGCTGGTCGAGCAGATCCCGGGCATCACCATCCTGCGCAACATGGAGGGTGCGCTCGTGTACGTCTCTCCCCAGGTCGACCAGGTGCTCGGATACCGGGACCGGGACTGGCTGAGCGAACCCGCATACGACCTCGCCCACCTGGTGCATCCCGACGACCAGCCGGGTTTGCACGACGCAATCGAACGGCTGCGAGGTCGGCGCACCGACCGCACAGAGGTCGAGCTGAGGATCCGCGCCCAGGACGGAACGTGGCGCACGCTGCTCGCGCGCCACGCGCTCGTCGACACGCCGGACGGCGAATCGGTGATCCAGGGCATCGCCATCGACATCTCCGCGCTGCGAGGGGCCGAGCAGCGCAGCCGCGACGCGATCGCGGCGCTGATCGACGCGGCCGAGTCGGAGCGCGCGCAGATCGCGACCGAACTGCACGACGACACGATCCAGGTGCTGGTGGCGACGCTGTTCACCATCGACCGCATGACCGCCGCGCTCACGCGTGGGGACGACGCGGTCGCGCGGATCGCCGCAGCTGCGGCAAGAGACGCGCTCACGCACGCGGTCGAGCGCACCCGCCGCCTGACGTTCGAGTTGCGCCCGCAGCTGCTCGAGGCATCCGGGATCGGTGCCGCGGTTCGCGAACTGGCGGCGACGCTGGCCCGTGACGTCGGCTGGTCGGTGACGGTCGAGGCGGACCAGGGGCGGTACCCGCCGGAGATCGAGGCGCTCGTCTATCGCACGGTCCGCGAGGCGCTGACCAATGTGCGCAAGCACGCCCAGGCCGGAGCCGTAGCGGTCGAGCTGAGCGTGCGCGGCGGCTACCTGCACGGGGCGGTGCGCGACGACGGGCGGGGATTTGATCCTGCAGCGGTGCGCGAGCGAAGCCGGCTGCACTTCGGCATCGAGATGACGCGGGAGCGACTCGAGCTGGCGGGCGGATCGCTCGACGTCGCCAGCGAGCCCGGCTCGGGAACCGCGGTCAGCTTCGCCCTACCGGTCGTGCCCGCCCGAGCGGGCCACGGCGGGAGGCACGCCGCCGACGACGCTGCGGCGCTGCGGATGTCGCTCGCGGTGGCGAATGCGATCGCCGACGCACACGTGCCGGACACCGCCGGCGTCGTCCGCGTTGCCTGCGCGACACTGGCGGGTCTGCTGGAGTGCGCCGCCGTCACCGGCTGCATCTCGCTGGACGACCGCATCGAACAGCTGTGCGTGTTCGACAACGACACGCTGGAGGAGAATCTGGAGGGGATGCGACGCCCGATCGACCGGGGCACGGCGGGGATCGTGTTCTCGACCGCCGAGCCCGTCCTGCACTCGGACCTGGCCGACGGCCGCGAGCTCCGCGCGTTCAGCGCGCCACATGCGAGCTGGGTGTACCAGTCGGTGTGCGCGGTGCCGGTGATGTGCGACGGGGCGGTGGCGGCGGTGATCGCGATCTATGCGCTCGAGGTGAACAGCTTCGACCGCAGCTCCCTCTCTGTGCTCAGCGAGGTGGCTGATCAGGTCGGCGTGGCCATCGGCCGGGCGCAGCGGCGCACCGCTGACGTGAGCCACGGTTCGGCCTGAACATTCTCACAGCGGGACGTACTCCACCAGCGTGCCTGCCGGCACGTCGCCGGCGCCCGGCTCCACCAGCGCGACCACGTCGGCGACCGCCGCATGGGCGATCAGGTGCGACTCCTGCGCGCCCGCCGGCACCAGCGTCATCCCGTCCGGCGTCGGCACCAGCTTCGAGCGCATCGCGTGCAGGCGGGTGCCCAGCCGCGGCGTCGGCACCGCGAGCCGCGCCACCGCACGCGGCGGGACGGTTGCCCCCTGCATCGCGAGCAGGGCCGGCCGCACGTAGAGCTCGAAGCAGACCAGGCTCGAGACCGGGTTACCGGGCAGGCCGAAGACCAGCGCGCCGGACTCGGCCACGCCGAACCACAGCGGCTTGCCGGGCTTCTGGTCGACGCGCCAGAACACCTCACGCACGCCCACCGCGGCGAGCGCCGGCTTGACGTGGTCGTGAGGACCGACCGACACGCCGCCGCTGCTGACGACGACATCCGCGTCGATGGCCCGCCGCAGCACCTGCTCGGTGGCATCGCGCTCGTCGACGACCACTTCCTGCAGCACCAACTCGGCTCCGGCGCGCAGCGACTGGGCGGCGATCGCGGTCAGGTTCGACTCGTAGATCTGACCGGGCTCGAGCGGCCGGCCCGGGGCGACCAGCTCGCTCCCGGTGGCGATCGCCGCCAGCCGGGGCCGCCGTGCAACCAGCACGTCGGCCACGCCCGCGGCGGCCAGCGCCGCCAGCCCGGCCGGGTTGAGCACGGTGCCCGCGGTGACCACGACGTCACCCGCGCGGATGTCTCCTCCGATCGGGCGGATGGCCGCGCCGAGCTCGGGAACGTCCGCCAGGAGCGCCCCGTCGATCTCCCGCGCCTCCTCGATCGGCACCACCGCGTCGGCCCCCTCGGGCACCGGTGCCCCGGTCGCGATCGTTGCCGCCGTCCCGCGAGCGAGCACACCCGGTTGGTCGCCGGCGGCGACCCGCAGCCCGATCGGGACCGGCGCACCGCCCAGCTCGACCGCCCGCACGGCGTACCCGTCCATGGCCGAAACGGCGAACGAGGGCAGCGAGACGGCGGCGGTCACATCGGCGGCGAGCACCCGGCCGACGATCTGCGGAACGACCGCGGCCCGCTCCGCCGGCAAGCGGGTGGTGTGCTCGGCAACCAGCTCCAGTGCGGCCCCGACCGTGATCACGTCAGTGTGTGGTAGGAGGCGGCTGGTTGCCGTTCCCGGTGCCCGTGCCGTTGCCGCTCTTCGTGCCGCCGGCGGCGGTGCCCTTGGCCCCGGGCTTCTTCTTCTTCTTGGGAGCCACGTACTGCGGGAAGTGCGAGGTGAATGGGAGGTACGTACCGAACGGAGCGTAAGCGATGGGGAAGTTGAGCGGCGGGAACTTGTGCGGCTCGGCTGCGAAGGCGGCGGTCATGAACCGGTTCCAGATCATGGTCGGGTAGCCGCCGCCGAACGAGTAGGCCGAACCCACCGCCGGGATCATCGAGATCTCGCCCTGCGGGAAGCCCATCCACACGCAGGTCGCGAGTTCGGGGGTGTAGCCGCAGAACCACGCGTCCAGGTGGGATTCGACGGTGCCCGTCTTCCCCGCCGCCGGCCGGTAGGGCGACAGGGCGCCAGCGCTGCCGGTGCACAGGCCGCTCGGGCAGACGTAGATGTTGTCGTACAGGATCTTGTTCATCTCGGACGCCGCCCAGTCGGGGATCACGCGCACCCCAGGATTCTTCCCCGGGGGCGTCTTGGCGATGGTGCCGCCGTCGGGCGAGGTCACGTCCGTGACGGCCAGCGGCCGGTGGCGGACGCCGTCGTCGGCGAAGGTCGAGTAGGCCGCGGTCATGTCGAGCGGCGAGACCAGACCGGTGCCGAGGATGATCGACGGCACCACCGGCAGGTGGTCGGATCGGGGGATGCCGAGCCTGTAGGCCATGTTCACGGTGCTCGAGGCGCCGATGTCGTAGGAGAGCCGCGCGAACACGGCGTTGATCGACCCGTCCATCGCCACGTGCAGGTTGAAGCTGCCCGCCAGGGAGGCCTCGGCGTTGTTGACCGTCCAGTTGCAGCTCGGGTAGAACGGATTCGGGGTCAGGGGATCGGACCCGCAGGTGTCGATGGTGATCGGCGCCTGACTCGAGTACCGGGTGATCTCGGGGTCGATCCGCTTGTCGATCATGGCGGCCATCAGCCCGTACGGCTTGAAGCTCGACCCGGCCTGGCGCTTGGCCTGCGCCGGCAGGTCGAACTTGGTCGTCTTGAAGCTGGTGGACGCGTCGAAGGCGAGGATCTCACCGGTGCGAGGGTCGATCGAGACCAGCGCCGCCGCGGGCAGGCCGGGACCGCTCAGCACCGAATGGAACGCCTGCTGGGCCGCGGTCTGCAGTCGAGGGTCGATCGTCGTGCGCACCCGGAGCCCACCCTTGTGGAGCGCGGCGGCGCCGTACTTCTGCTTGATCAGCTGCTTGACGTACTGGACGAAGTACGGCTGCTTCTCGGTGCCGTACGGATACGTCGGGTGCATGGCGAGACACTTGGTCGCCGCGTCACGAGAGACGCTGGTGGGGTGGTTCGGCAGCCCGACCCCACACGCCGGGTTGGTGCCGACCGCGCGATCGAACCGGGCCTGCGTGAGGTAGCCGACGCTGAGCATCGCGGTCAACACCTCATTGCGCCGGACGAGCGCCTTGACGGGGTGCACGTTCGGGTTGTAGTCGGTCGGCGACTGCGGCAGGCCGGCGATCATGGCCGACTGGCGGATGCCGAGATCCTTGCAGTGGACGCCGAAGAAGGCGACGGCGGCCGCCTCGCAGCCGTAGGTCACGCCGCCGTACTGGACGACGTCCAGGTACTTGCTGAGGATCTTGTCCCGCGACCACTTGCCCGCCAACTGCTCGGCCAGCCACGCCTCCTTGATCTTGCGCGAGAAGGTCTGGGCGTCGTTGAGGTAGAGGATCTTGACCAGCTGCTGCTCGATCGTTGAGGCACCCTGCACGATGTGGCCGGCGGTGACGTTGTCCCACATCGCCCTGATCACACCCTGGAAGTCCACCCCTCCGTGCTGGTAGAAGCGCCTGTCCTCGATCGCCACGGTCGCATCCTTGAGCCACGGCGAGATCTGCTTCGAGGTCACGTGGGTGCGGTTCTCCAGGGACGCCACGGTGGCCAGCTTCTGGCCGTAGCGGTCGTAGATGACCGTGTTCTGGCCAGGGTAGTCGGGTTTGAGCTTGTTGATGTCGAGCCCGCGCACCTGGCTGTAGACGTAGACGCCGGCTCCGCCGGCGCCCGCTGAGAGCAGCGTAAGGAACACCAATGCGGAGACCACGACGAAGGTCGCCCACATCGAGCGGTTGCCCCTGCGCTGAGCGTGCAGGCGGCGCTTGCGGCGGCGGGCGGCCACGTGCCCGAGCACGTCGTCGTAGGGCGCGTCCGGCCGCGGAGGCGGGTTCACCGGGCGGCCTCGACGGTCAGGCTGGCCAGCACACCCTCGTCGTTCAGACGGGCCAGGCAGCGCTCACGAAGCCAGGCGGCGGTCTGGGCCGCCTGGGCGGGGTCGGAGGCCCACACCCCGACGCTGTACACCGCGCCGACCGGCGTCAGCTCGGCCACCGACACCCCCGGCGCGGGCGGGCTCTCCATGCGCCCGGGAGCCAGCGCAACGAGCTCGCCCAGCACCTCCTTGACGCGTGCGGCGTCGGCGGTCAACGGGACGGTGACGCGTACGCTGGCGAGGCTGACAGGGTCGACGATCGTCTGGTTGGTCACGCGTGAGTTGGCGAGCTCTTCGTTGGGGATCAGCACACGGTGGTTCTCGGCGGTGCGAAGCCGGGTGTAGGTGAGGCCCACGTCCTCGACGACGCCCTCCGCGTCGCCCACCGACACTCGGTCGCCCAGGCGCACCGGCTGGTTGATCGCAATCATCACTCCGGCGATGAAGTTTGCCAGGGTTGAGCGGGCCGCGAAGCCGACCGCCAATCCGAGCACCGCGGACGAGGCGAGCACCACCTGCGCCGCGTTGGCGGTGCCGGCGTTGGAGGAGAGCACGACCAGCACGCCGATGAAGACGATCACCGCCGCCGTGATCCGGCGCAGCAGCTGGTAGCGAGTGGTCAGCATTGCCCGGTCGGCGTCCGGCAGGCGGGCGACCACGCGGTTGCCCAGCCGTGCCGCGATCCGGTCGAGGATCCAGATCACGACCAGAAGCGCCGCCAGACCGCCAAGCTGAAGCTTGGCCGACGTGCTCATCGCGCTGTACTCACGTCGTAGGTCAGCCTCCCGCTACGGAAGTCGATCAAACCGATGGTGCGCAGCGGGCCGCCGGGCTGCTCACGGCCCGTGACCGCCCACACCAATGCGGCTTTCGCCGTCGCAACCCCGCTCCCTTTGCCGAGCAGTGCAACTCTCCGGGTCGGCACCCACAGCAGGTCGACCCGCACCGGCTGCATCGCCGTCCCGGCGAAGCCCGCCACCGCCAGGTTGCGCGCGCGCCCGGGCGTGGACGCGCGTGCCGACGGCATCTCGGCGGCCGCGGCGAGCACGAACCTCCACCCCTGCTGGGGCTGGGTGAGGAAATTGATCGGCTCCCGCGACCCGGTCGACGCGCGGGCCAGCAGCGCCGGGGCGTAGATGACCAGCCCGGCCACAGAGACCAGCACGATCGCCCAGACGAGCGGGTGACGCTTCAGGTCGGGCCCCCGTCCATACCTGAACACTACAATCGCCCCACATGCGCCTCGCCACGACGATCCTCGTGCTGGCCCTGGCGAGCACGGCGCTCGCCGGGTGCGGCCTCAAGTCCGAGCCGACCGGCGCCGCCCAGCCGTACCCGGTGATCGTCACCGACGGCGCCGGGCGCACCGTCATGGTGCGCTCGCAGCCGTCGCGGATCGTGTCGCTCGACCCCGGGCTGACCGAGTGGTTGTTCACCATCGGGGCCGGGGCCCGGGTGGTGGGGCGCAGCGGCGGCGAGCGCTACCCGGCCGCCGCGTTGACCGCACCGGTGGTGCTCACCCATGGGTCGCCAAACCTGGCCACGATCGAGTCGCTGCGCCCGCAGCTCGTGCTGCTGCCCACCGGATACAGCGGCAGGGCCGTGGCTCAGCTGGCCAGGACGCTGCAGGCCCCCGTCTATGTCGCCGAATCGAGCAGCCTGCCGGGTATCGAGCACGATCTGTTGGCGCTGGGCGCGGTCACGAGCTCGGCCGACGCCGCGCGCGGGGTCGCGCAGCGCATGCAGGCCCAGGTCGCCCGGCTCTCGACGCTCGTGTCCGCTCTGCCTCGGGTGCGCGTGTTCGTCGACCGCGGTGCCTTCTTCACGATCGCCCCGGGCGGGATCACGGCCGACCTGATCGGGCTCGCCGGTGGGACGAACGCCGCGGCGGACGCTACCGGGGCGGCGCCGTATCCGCTGCGGCTCCTGCGCACGGCCGCCCCTCAGGCCTACCTCGCGGTGCGCGGGGTGGGCACCTCGCTGCGCGCTCTGCGAGCGGCGCCGGCGACCCGCGGCCTGCCGGCGGTGCGTAGCGGAGATTTCCACCTGATCAACCGCGACGCGCTGACCGATACCGGCCCTCACGTCACGCAGACGCTGCACATGCTCGCCCTCGCGCTGCACCCGGATCTTCCGGCGTATCAGACCCCGTGAGATGGGCGGGGCGAGCTATGACGCCGTGCTGCTGGATGCGTTCGGCACGCTGATCGACGTTGACGACCCGCACCGGCGGCTGCGCGACGCAGTCGCCGGCCGGCTAGGCGTCGTCGTCGAGATCGAGGCGGCGCAATGCGCATTCGCCGCCGAGGTGGCGTTCTACGCGGCTCACTGCCATGAAGGTCGCGACACGAGCTCGCTGGCCGACCTGCGCGCGGCGTGCGCTCGGGTCGTGCTGGACGAGCTGCGGATCGACGACGACCCCGGCTCGGCGGCTGCCCTGCTGATGGACTCGCTTGTGTTCCGCGCCTACCCGGACGTCGAGCCTACGCTGGGCGGCCTGGCGGACGCGGGCGTTGAGGTGGCGGTGGTGTCGAACGCCGACTGCTCGCTGCCGCTCATGCTGGCCGACGCCGGCCTCGTGCTGGAGCACGTCTTCAGCTCGGCGGGGGTCGGGGCGAGCAAGCCCGATCCGGCGATCTTCCGTCACGCGCTGGACGCGCTCGGCGTCGCCCCGGGTCGCGCCCTGCACGTCGGCGACACCCCGGCGGCCGACGGCGTGGGAGCGCGAGCGGCGGGAATCGACGTGCTGATCGTCGATCGTGCGGGGCGCGGCGACCCGGGTACCATCAGCAGCCTCACCGAGATCCTGGAGCTGATCACATGAACCCCAAACCGGACACCGCCGCCGTGACCGCCGGCCGCCCGCCGCAGCTCGTCGGCAAGCCGGTGGTGACGCCGGTCCACCGGGAGGTGACCCACGAGTTCGCCTCGGCCGCCGAGTTCGCCGCGGTGATGGAGGACGCGTCGCGCGGATATCTGTACTCCCGCATCCGCAGCCCGAATACCGACGAGCTCGCCGCGGCGGTGGCGGCGCTCGAAAACGCCGAGGCGGCGCACTGCTTCGCGTCGGGCATGGCCGCGATCTCCGCCGGGCTCGAGCTGCTGGCACCGGCGGGCGTGCGGGTGATCGCCGCGCGCCAGCTGTACGGTCAGACCTACTCGCTGCTCCGGGCCCGGGGTGACACGGCATTCGTGGACGCCACCGACACCGAGGCGGTGCGCGCGGCTCTGCACGGGGCCGGCCTGCTGTACGTGGAGACGATCGCGAACCCCCAGCTGACCGTCCCCGACCTGCCGGCGGTGATCGCGGCTGCCCACGCCGCCGGCGCCCGGGTGATGGTCGACAACACCATCGCCACGCCGATCGGCTGCCGCCCGCTCGAGCACGGAGCCGACCTGGTCGTGCACTCGGCGACCAAGTTCTTGAACGGCCACGCCGACGTCCTAGCCGGCGTGGCCGCCGGATCGGCCGAGCTGATCGCGCTGCTGGCGGAGCGGGCGCTCGACACCGGCGCCACGCTCGGGCCGGACGCCGCCTGGCTGGTCCGTCGCGGGCTGAAGACGCTGCACCTGCGGATCGAGCGCAGCGCCGCCAATGCGGGGCGGATCGCCGCCTATCTCGACGGTCACCCGCGAGTGACCGTCGCGCGCTACCCGGGCCTCGCCGGCGACGTGTCGCACGCGGTCGCCGGCCGCCTGCTGAATAGTCCGGGAGGGCTGGTGGTGTTCGACGTCGGCGGCGAGCGGGCCGGCGCCTTCGCGGTCATGGACGCCTGCCGGCTGTGCGTGCGCGCCACCAGCCTGGGTGGGGTGGAGACAAGCATCTCGCACCCCGCATCGACCAGCCACCGGCAGCTTTCGGCGGACGAGCTCGAGGCTGCGAGCCTGTCCGAGGGGACGCTGCGGCTGTCAGTCGGTATCGAGCATGTGGACGACCTGCTCGCCGACCTGGCGGCGGCGCTGGCGTGACGGCCGAGGAGGACTCGGCTGCGGTGTCGGCCTGGTGGCTGCTCGCTCCGGGGCTGCTGTTCGGTGCCAACTTCGTGCTGGCGGCGACCCAGGCACCGTCGCAGACGAACCTCGTCTATCACCTGTCCGACGTGATCGCGACGGCTGTGCTCGACCTGATCCTGGCCGGCTACGCGCTGATCGCGGTGGCGGCATCGCACAAACCGGTGCGCGCCACCCTGGCGCTCCGGCTCCCGGCCTCCCGCCGCACGGCGGTGCGACTGGCCGCGGCAACCCTGGTCGCGCTGGTCGCTCTCGACCTGATCTCCGACCCGCTGCTGGGCGCCGGCCGCAAGCAGGGCATCGCTCCCACCCATGCCCCCAACGGTGAGCACCAGTGGATCGTGCTTGGCATCGCCGCCGTGGCGGTGGTGGTGATCGCACCGGTGGCGGAGGAGCTGATCTTTCGCGGTCTGAGCTTTGCCGCGCTCGGCCGCTACGCCCTGCCGGGAAGCGCCGCGCTGTTCGCGATGGCCCATGGATTGCCGATCCTGCTGGCGCCGATCTTCGTGGCCGGGCTCGCCCTCGGCTGGCTTCGCCGGCGCACGGCGTCGCTCTATCCAGGCCTCGCGGTGCACATGTCGCTGAACGCGATCGCCCTGGCGGTGGCGCTGTTCACGGCGTGAGCAGGCCGCCGGTAGACTGCGCCGCGTGGACGTCCAGCACGACCCCGTGGTGCAGCGGTGCCGCGCCGAGATCACCGAGACCGACGAGGCCATCGTGGCGGCGATCAACCGCCGGGTCGGGCTGGTCGCATCGCTGCACGCGCACAAGCGGGGGCAGGGCTACCCGATGATCGACCCGGGTCGCGAGGCGGGTCTGATCGAGCACCTGCGCCGGTCGAACGGCGGCCCGATCTCGGGCGACGGCCTGGAGCGCGTGTACCGGCTGCTGCTCGAGGTGTGCACCGCCGAAGCGGCCCAGATGCGGACCCCCACGACCTGATGGGCGTCGTCACCGCATCCGGCGTCAGCCGGCGCTACGGCGACGGCGACACCACAGTGGACGCGCTGCTCGACGTCAGCCTCGACATCCCCCAGGGCCAGTTCGCCGCCGTGATGGGCCCGTCGGGATCGGGCAAGTCGACGCTGATGCACATCCTGGCCGGACTCGACCGGCCGACGACCGGCGAGGTCGAGGTGGCCGGCACCAACCTCAACGAGCTCAATGACAAGAAGCTGACCCTGCTGCGACGCGAGCACATCGGGTTCATCTTCCAGTTCTTCAACCTGCTGCCGATGCTGACTGCCGAGGAGAACATCACTCTGCCCCTGCTGATCGCCGGCGAGCGGCCCGACCCGGCCTGGGTGGACAGCGTGGTCGAGAAGGTGGGGCTCGGTGACCGCCGTCGGCATCGTCCCTCGGAGCTCTCCGGCGGGCAGCAGCAGCGGGTGGCGATCGCACGGGCGATCGTCTCCAAGCCGACCGTGGTGTTCGCCGACGAGCCGACCGGCAACCTCGACTCCACCACCGGCGCCGAAATCCTCACGCTGTTGCGAGAGGCCGTGGACGCGACCGGCCAGACCACGGTCATGGTCACCCACGATGCAAGCGCCGCCGCACGCGCCGACCGGGTGCTGTTCCTGGCCGACGGACGGATCGTGCGTGACATGACCGGCCCAACTGCCGGCGACATCATCACGACGATGGCCGAGCTGACCGCGGCATGACCCGGCTGGTGCTTCGCGGTCTCGGCGCACACAAGCTGCGCTCCACGCTGACCTCGATCGCGATCATCCTCGGCGTCGCCATGATGTCGGGCACGTTCGTCGTCTCCGACCAGATCACGAACGCGTTCAGCACCATCTTCCAGACCGCGTTCAAGGGCACGGACGTCTTTCTCGAGCACCGCCAGGTGTTCACGCCCCAGAACGGCGGCGGCGACCAGGGGCCGCTGCCGGCGTCGCTGATCGCGCGAGTTCGGGCCGTTCCCGGCGTCGCCGACGCCGAGGGACAGATTCAGTCGCTCGGCGCACTGGTCGTCAACGGGCACTACGTCTCGTCGGTCGGCGGCGCCCCCAACATCGTGTTCTCGGTGCTGCCCAAGCCGTTCAACCAGAATGTGCTCACCTCCGGCCGCTTCCCCTCAGCCCATGGGGAGATCGCGGTCGACACCAAGCTTGCCGGCGACCATCACCTCCACATCGGCCAGACACTCGGATTGGCGACCCCAGCCGGCCTGGAGCCGGTGCGCGTGGTCGGCGTCTTCAACTTCGCCAACTCCGCGTCGCTCGGCGGCGCCACCATCAGCACCATCACGTTTGCCGACGCCCAGGCGTGGTTCGATCGCGCCGGTCGCGCATCGGTGATCGTCGTGTCCGCCGACCACGGCGTCTCCCCGGTCGATCTCAAGCGCCGGATCATCCAGGCGGTGCCGCACTACGTGGAGACGCTGACGGGCACCGAGGCGGCCCGCGAGGCAACCCAGAACACCGCCGGCAGCATCAACTCCTTCCTGACACCGGCCCTGCTCGCCTTCGCCGGGGCGGCGGTGTTCGTGGGCGCGTTCATCATCTTCAACACCTTCTCGATCACCGTCGCCCAGCGGATGCGCGAGTTCGCCCTGCTGCGAACCATCGGGGCGACCCGGCGCCAGGTCATGCGCGCGGTGCTGGGAGAGGCACTGGTGGTCGGGGTGGTGGCCTCGGTGATCGGACTGCTGGCGGGGGTCGGCTTCGCCAAGCTGCTGAACTGGCTGTTCGGCCAGGTCGGCTTCGGCCTCCCGCTGGCGGGCATCTCGATCGCCCCACGGACGGTGATCGTCCCGCTGGGGGTCGGTGTGTCGATCACGGTGCTGGCCGCCCTGGTGCCGGCGCTGAGGGCGACCCGGGTGCCGCCGATCGCGGCGCTTCGCGAGGGCGCGACCCTGCCGCCGTCGCGATTCACCAGGTTCATCCCGTACCTGGCGGCGCTTATGCTGCTCGGCGGGCTGGCGGCAGTGGTGCAGGGTTTCTCGTCGAACGGTGCGGCGAGCACGAAACTGATCAAGCTGGCACTGGGAGCCGTGCTGGTGTTCCTCGGAACGGCGATGGCGTCGCGCTACCTGATCAGACCGCTTGCCGGCGTGCTCGGCTGGCCGCTCCAGCGATTCGCCCGCGCGCCGGGGACGTTGGCGCGCGAGAACGCCACCCGTAACCCGACCCGCACAGCGACCACCGCGTCGGCGCTCATGATCGGGATCGGCCTGGTCGTGTTCGTCGCCGTGTTCGCCAACGGATTCAAGGAGACGTTCCTGGGCGCGCTTCACCGGAGCGTCAACGCCGACCTCATCATCACCAGCCGCAGCCAGGGTCAGGTGCTGCCGGTCGATGCGACCGCGGCAGCCGCGAGCAGCCCCAGCGTGTCCGTCGCCAGCGGCATCTCGGCCGCGGAGGTGAAGATCGGCAACGGCGGGACGGACACCGCCAACGGCATCGACCCTGCGACGCTCACCCGCGTCTACCGGTTCCAATGGCAGCGTGGCGGCTCCGACGCGCTCCTGCCGCAACTCGCAAACGACGGCGCCGTGGTCGAGGAGCAGTTCGCCAAGTCGCACAACCTGTCGCCCGGCGACAGCTTCCGCGTAACCTCGGCGACGGGCGCCCGCCTGACCCTGCACGTCCTCGGCCAGTACAAGGATCCGGTGCTGTTCGGCGGGTTCGTCGTCGACGGGGCCACGTCCAGCCGGTTGGCCACCGACCCCGGGTTGCAGGTGCTGCTGGTGCGCTACGCCCCAGGCGTCACACCCACGGTGGGTCAACCGGCGGTGACCCGCGCCATGCACGCCTATCCCGACGCCAAGGTGCAGACCACCGCAGCGTACGAGCAGAGCGTCTCCGACCAGATCAACCAGTTGCTCTACCTGCTCTACGTGCTGCTGGCGATGAGCGTCGTGATCTCGCTGTTCGGGATCGTGAACACGCTCGCCCTGTCGGTGTTCGAGCGCACCCGCGAGATCGGCATGCTGCGCGCGATCGGCACCAGCCGGCGCCAGGTGCGGCGGATGATCCGCTACGAGAGCGTGATCACCGCGATCATCGGCGGGGTGCTGGGGATCGTGCTCGGCGTCGTCCTGGCGTGGATCGTCACCCAGGGGCTGAAGGACCAGGGGATCGTGTTCGCGGTGCCGTGGGGACAGGTGATCGTGTCGCTGGTGGTGGCCGCCCTGGCCGGCGTCGTCGCGGCGGCGCTGCCCGCCCGGCGGGCGTCGCGGCTCGACGTGCTCGAGGCCCTCCAGTACGAGTAACACCGGCGACGGTCGACAAGTTCGTGGGCGACGCTGTGATGGCAGCGTCCGGCGCCTGCCGCGCACGAGGTCCATGCTGAGCGGGCTCTGTGCGCGGCGCTTGCGATCCACGGTCGGGCGACCGAACCGTTCGGAGGGCGAACCACGTCAACGATCGGTCGGCCGAGCGCCACCGCCGGTCGCCGAGGCTGGGTCGGCGTCGTCATCCATACTATGGTTGTGCGCCGCTTTGTCGAGAACACGATCGAGGTTCGAGCCTCGCGGGAGCGGGTGTGGGCGGTGCTTGTCGACTTCGAGGCATACCCTGCGTGGAACCCGTTCATGCGGCGGATCATCGGCGACGCGCGGGTCGGATCGCGGCTGTCGATCTCGCTCACGCCGCCGGTCGGGCGAATGCTCACGGTCAAGCCTTCGGTGCAGGCTGCCGACCCGGGTCGGAGGCTGGGCTGGCGTGGACGACTTGCAGTGCCTGGGTTGTTTGCAGGTGAGCACATCTTCGACATCGAGCCTTTGGGAGAAGGAGTGGTGCGGGTGGTTCATCGCGGCTGGTATTGGGGCCTGCTGGTGCGCTTCTTCGGGCGCACGCTCGACCGGACGGCGAGTGGCTTCGAGCACATGAACCACGCGCTGAAGCGGCGGGCGGAGAGCTTGGACGTGCCCTGAGGCCGGGTCCCAACCGGAGCCGACGAACTCGGACCCGCGTGCGTCTCCGTCCGCGACCGGCTCGCCCAGGGACTGCCGGGAACCCCCGCCGGTAAAGCCCACCGCGAGTCCTGCCGCAGCTGCCGCTCGGTAACGACTGTCTTGCGGGCGCGTACGAGGAGCGATTCCGCGGCCGATTCGGTGGTTGCCAGCACGCTTGCGATCTCGCGGTTTGGGAAGGTCACACCAATGACGAAGCACGAATGCCTGATGCTGGGCTTCGGGCAGGCTCCAGGGCACCGCGCGCAGAGTAGTACCTGATCCGCGTCCAACCCACTCGATCGGCCGGTGCGAACCGCATCGAACCCTCCGCGCCGACAGCTGATCTCGAAACCACCCTGGGCCTCCACCGCCGATCGGTGGAGGCCCGAACACCACCACACTCGTCTTGTGGCGTCCTGCTCGCGCGCTGAAGCTCAGATCATGACGGCGGCGCGACGACAGTGGTCGGGGTCGGCTCTTCGCAGAGCGTCCCGGTAGGCGGATCGACAGGATCGCAATGGGCATCGCCGCCGCCGCTACCCCCCAGCTGGAGGCGGCCCCGCCGCCGAATCGCCACAATGAGAGGGTCGGCCATCAGCCGCGCCTGTCGGCCGTTGCCGTTGACGAACGGTTGAATGAGTGAGGTCGCTGGTGGCACTCCACCGCGGCCGAGTCCTGGTGTGCGTCGCTGGCGGCCGCCGTACACCAGAGCTTCGCGTCCTCGCAGACGTTCCTCACCGACCTCGACTTCCAGCCATTCGACGCCGATGTTCTTGTCGCTGGGTGTGCCCCGTTTGGGGCGGTTTGTCGTGCTCTGCTTCGCTCGGTTCACTCGGATGGGGATGGTTCGGGTGGCTGATCGTGTCGAGAATGACTGGAAAGGTTTTCCGGAGGGGGTCGGTCGAGATGGTGGCTTTGGTGGAAGGTATGGCTCGGCAACCCAGCCAGTTCGAATCGGGCTTGGGCGTTGGCGATATTGCGTTCGGTGACTATGTGTGCGGGTCGTGCGGTTATGGCGTGAGCGTTTTCCGCGTTCTGCCGCCGTGCCCGATGTGTCGTGGGTCGGCGTGGCGGCGTGACGAGCGGACAATCCAGACCCGGCCTGCGCTGAGTTGCGACCCGCTGGTCGGCGGGCCAGGATGTGGGGAGGCGTCATGTCGGTGACTCGGACGAAGCGCGAGTTCTGGGCGGAGGGGGCGGGAGTGTGCCATCGGGTGTTGGTGGTGGATGACGATCCGTACGTGCGCAAGTCGCTCAGTCGACTGTTGGAACAGCAGGGCTATGACACGGCGTGCGCCTCTGATGCTGCAGACGCGCGGCGTCTGTTGGAAGACGAGGCGTTCGAACTTTTGTTGTGTGATGTCCGGATGCCGAGGGAATCCGGCCTGGAGTTGGTGCAGCACGCCGTCGCCGACCACTCTGGTGTAGCTGTGATCGTGGTGAGCGGACTGAATGACCAGCATGTCGCTGAGACCGCGCTTGAGTTGGGTGCCTACGATTTCGTGCTGAAGCCTTTCCGGGCCAACGACGTGTTCGTCGCGGTAGCCAGTGCGCTTCGTCGGCGGGCGTCGGAGCGGGAGCATCGGATGGATCGACAGCGGATGCTTTTGGCGTTGCTGGAGCATCGGGGCGCGTTGCGGTGTGCAGACGAGGATCTTGCGGAACAGAAGGCGCTCCTTGAGCAGGCGCGGCGGGAGACGCTATGTCGGCTTGCTCAGGCTGCAGAGTTCCGCCACGAGGGCATCGGACATCACCTGAATCGCGTCGGTCGATATAGCGAGGTGCTTGCCCGGCGGCTCGGATTGGACACCGCCAGGTGCGAGGCGCTGAGTTTCGCAAGCCGCCTGCACGATGTCGGCAAAATCGGAATCCCCGACCGGATCCTGCTCAAGCCGGGACCGCTGGATGGAGATGAACGCGCTGCGATCGAGCTGCACACGACGATTGGCCACTCGCTATTGACGGATGCTCAAGACGATTTGCTCGAGCTCGCAGCGATGATTTCGTTGACCCATCACGAGCGCATCGATGGGAGGGGTTATCCACGCGGTTTGGTTGGGGATGCGATTCCGCTGGAGGGCCGGATTGTCTCGATCGTAGACGCCTTCGACGCGCTTACGAGCGACCGGCCCTACCGAGCAGCAGTTGACGTGAATGACGCGGTCGAGGAGATCCTCGCGCATCGCGGTACCCAGTTCGATTCGCGCTTGGTCGACCTGTTCGAGTCCTGTGTCGACGAGATCCACGCGATCCGTAACGATCCTCCGGAGCAACCGAACGGCGCGTCTGCGGTGGCGCTGGAGGAGCTCCCGTGAGCATGCCCATCACGTGCTTGGTGGCAGACGATCATCCGGCTGTGGTCGACGCGGTCGGTCGCTTCCTGACCGGGCAGGGAATCCACGTGGTCGGTAGGGCACACAGCGGAGACGACGCGGTCGAGCAGATCGAGCGCCACAACCCACAGGTAGCCGTGCTCGACCTTCGTATGCCCGGCCTGACCGCCATCGATGTCGCCGAGCGGGCGGCCGCGTCCAGCCCCAGCACCGCTGTCGTCGTCTACACGGATTTCGCCGACGGCGAGCGACTGGCCGAAGCGATCACAGCGGGCATCCTCGGCTTTATCGTCAAGGATGCGCCGCTCAGCGAGCTGCTTCGAGCCATCAACATGGTCGCAGACGGTGTCGCCTACGTCGACCCGACGTTGGCGGCCCCACTTGTCCGCGAGGGGCTCGCACCGCCCAGCCAACGGTTGACTGACAGCGAGCGCGATGCCATTCGCTTGCTGGCCGACGGGGCACCAACTGAGCAGATCGGTCTCATGCTCGGCATTTCCCACGACGCGGCGAACGCTGAGATTCGAACCGCGATGCGAAAGCTGCGCGCCGAGACCCGAACCCAAGCCGTGGCCACGGCTTTACGCCGATGCTTGATCAGCTGACGGCTGCCGAAACGAAACCGTCCTCCCGCCGCCCCGTGTGGCGAAGTCGACCGATCACCGCCGACTCGAAGGAGAAGCGAGCCGCGATGGCTCGCCTCAGCGCGCTACTTTTCATCTCCGGCGCGAGCCTGGGCCTGCTCTCGCTGATGCTACCTGGCGACCCCGGTAGAAACGCGCCGGCCATCATCGCGACCGCCCTCATCGCGTATGCAACCGCCGGCGTACCTCTGATCGGTTCTGACCGCCTGCCCTTGTGGACGTTTCACCTGTTGACCGTCGCAGGCACCATGTTGATCAGCGTGGCGCTTCTTTTCGGCGGACACGACGCACATGTGTACGGCCTGTTGTACTTTTGGGTCGTCATCTACGTCTCATACTTCTTCTCCGCGGCGGCAAGTGCGCTGCACCTGGCGCTGGTGGGCGCTGCATACGCCGCCGTGCTCTTGGCGCGCACGTCTCCCGGCCTGACCTCCGTGTCGTGGGTAATCACAATCGGCACGCTTACGGTCGCGGCGACACTGATCCTGCTCCTCACGGCGCGCCTGGCCGCGGTGGTGGACGACCTGACATCCAGCGAGGCGGCCGCGCGCGCGAGCGGTGACCGGTTACACGCGCTAATCGACGCGGCACCCGTCGCCATCATCGAGCTCGACACCGCCCGACGCGTGCGCACCTGGAACCGTGCAGCCGAGCGAATCTTCGGCTGGCCAGCCGGTCAGATCCTCGGGCTCGAGTCGCCGATCGACCTCGACTCCGATACCGGCCCGGCAGCTATCGGGCGCGAACCCCCACCGGCCAGAGCGCAACATGTGGAGACTGTCGGTCGGAGACTCGACGGAGAGCCGATCGACATAGCGCTCAGCACAGCGCCCGTGCTCGACCATGCCGGTACCCAGACGGGCGCGATGATGATCGCCTCCGACATGACCGACCAAAAGCACCTCGAAGAGCAACTCCGCCACTCCCAAAAGATGGAAGCGGTCGGCCGTCTTGCAGGCGGAATCGCCCATGACTTCAACAACATCCTCCTCGTCGTGCGCAGCTACGCCTGGCTACTCTCCGAGAGCGTCGCCGACACCCAAAGCGAACAACACGAGAATCTTGCCGAGATCGAAAAGGCAGTTGACCGAGCCGCGAGTCTCACGCGACAACTCCTCACGTTCAGCCAACGGCCGATGGGCCAAGTCACCGTCGTCGACCTCACCGCGCTCATCACCGGAATGGAAGGAATGCTGCGACCGCTGATCGGCGAGGACATCGAACTCACCGTCGACTCCGACGAAGCCCAGGCCCTCGTGATGGCTGATAGCTCTCAGCTCGAACAGGTCGTGGTCAACCTCGTCGTCAACGCGCGCGAAGCGATGTCCGACGGAGGAAGGCTGACCGTGACCATCCGCGGGCCGCGCGACGCCGACGCCAAACCTCCACACCCACGGGGTCACTCCGAGGCGTCCACACATGTCACGCTCGCGGTCACCGACATTGGCAACGGAATCTCCCCCGACCAGCAACGCCTGATCTTCGAACCCTTCTACAGCACCAAGAGACACACGGGAGGAAGCGGCCTCGGACTCTCAACCGTGTACGGCATCGTCGAGGCCAATGGCGGTTACATCGAGGTGACCAGCCAACCCGGGCGAGGAACCACGTTCACAATCCACCTTCCCCGCGCCGAACGGCCGCTCGCGCCACGCCCCCCAGAAACGGTGCCGCATACCCGAATGCGTGGATCAGAAACCCTGATGCTGGTAGAAGACGAAGACGCCGTCCGAGAGCCGCTACGCCGCGCGCTCATCGCCTACGGATACAGCGTACTCGCCGCCGCCGACGGCGAACAGGCGCTCCACCTCGCCGAACACCACCCCGGCACGATCCACCTGCTGGTGACCGATGTTGTCATGCCAACGATCAGCGGTCCCGACCTCGTCCAGCGCCTTACGCGGCGACGACCTGGAATCCGCGTGCTCTACATCTCCGGCTATGTCGAACGATCACTGGAACTGATCGGCGCCAACCAGACCGCCGAACCGCCAGTCGCTCCGATCGCCGGGTTCCTCCAAAAGCCGTTCGCACCCCAAGACCTTGCCACCGAAGTTCGCGCGCTACTCGACCAAACCACTCCACCCCCCGCGCTGCAACTTCCGAAGGCTGCCTGACCCATCAGAGATCCCGTAAACGCGCTGAGGCGCCGTCACGCAGCGCCTGGCTTCTTCGGCGGTTATTCCTGAGGCGAGGAGTCGCTGATAGCTGTCCGCCGCCGCCGCGGTTGAGCCGGTGGCGCCGCTGTTTGCCGCTGGACGCGTCGATCGGGCTGGTGCCAGCCAGCGCTGCGAAGGACGCCTTGCTCTCCATCCTTGGGTGTCGCCGCTTGAGACGAGCAGCAGGGCCGCGCAGACGGTGCCGACACCGCGTTCGGCCAGCAGAGCCGGGCCAAGTTCGCTCACTACTCGCAGCAGAGCGCGATCGATCTCGCCGATCTCCTCGTTGAGTCGAAACGAGGCGACGGCGGGAGACTTGTCCGTTCGAAGGCAAGCCTCAACGACCGCCAGCATGATTGCGGGTCATCCCGCCGCGTCGCACTCTCAGCCACGCCCCGGACGAACGCAGCCACCAGCCACGCAGCACAGCGGCGTGGTTGATCCGAATAATGGGCGCAACAGGGCTCGAACCTGTGACCTTCCGCGCGTGAAGCGGACGCTCTCCCAGCTGAGCTATGCGCCCTGGGACGACCGGGCTATGGTATCCGATCCCGGCAGCATCCCGAGCCTCGCCGGTCAGGCACGCGCCGCCTCCGGACGGATCCCCTCCGGGAGCACCGAACCGTGGGCGTCGATCAACTCGTCCACCAGCGCGCAGATCGCGTCCGTCGTGAGCGTCGCAGCCGCATTCGGGTCGAGCAGAGCAGCGTGGTAGACGTGCTCGCGATTGCCCTCGACAGCCGCCCGAGCGGTCAGCTCGCACACGTTGAGGAAGGTGCGGTTGAGCGCCGCCAGCTGCGGCGGCAACGCACCCACCGAGGTCGGCTGAACGCCGTTGCCGTCCACCAGGCACGGCACCTCGACGCACGCGCCGTGCGGCAGGTTCGGGATCAAGCCGTCGTTGCGCACGTTGCCGTAGATCACGCACGGCTCGCCGGTGGCGATCGCGTTCACGATCGTCGAGGCGTACTCCAGGCTGCGCTCGATCTCGAACGGCTCGCCGGCGGCGAGCATCCGGCGCATCTCGTCGTACTGACGAAGATTCTCCTCGCTGCGGCGAACGTACTCGCCGACCGGCAGCCGGTAGCGCTCGACCAGCTCCTCGCTGCGCAGGAAGTAGGGCAGGTATTCGGACGAGTGCTCGCTGGACTCGGTGGGGTAGTACCCGAAGCGCCGGTAGATCTCCACCCGCACCCGGCGCAGCAACTGCGGATCGCGCTCGATCGCTTCGTCCAGCAGCGGGTACAGATCCTCGCCGGCACGCTCGAACCGGAGCAGCCACGCCTGATGGTTGACACCCGCGCCCAGGTAGGTGACCTCGTCGTAGGGCACGTCCACCAGCTCGGCCAGCTCACGGGTCGTCCACTGCACGGAGTGACAGAGGCCGACGATCCGCGCGGCCGGCGCGCCGAGGAATGTCGCCCAGCACAGCATGGCCATCGGGTTGGTGTAGTTGAGAAACAGTGCCTCGGGACACAGCTCGGCCATCTCCCCGGCGATGTCCAGCATCACCGGGATGGTGCGCAGCGCCCGGAAGATGCCGCCCACGCCGAGCGTGTCGGCGATGGTCTGGCGCAGGCCGTACCGGGCAGGGATGTCGAAGTCGATCCGGGTGGCGGCGTGGCCGCCGACCTGGATCATGTTGACGACGTGGTCGCAGCCGTCCAGGGCCGGCCGCCGATCCAGGTGGGTCTCGACAGTTGCCCGGGCGCCGACGGCGGCGTTCGTCCACTCGGCCATCGCCCGGGCCGCCTCCAATCGCTCCGGGTCGATGTCGTGCAGGGCGATGGTGGATCCGGCCAGTGCCGGGAACGTGAGCAGGTCTGCGAGCAGGTTCTTGGTGAACTCGACGCTGCCCGCGCCGATGAATGCGATGCGTGTCATGCGCGAAAGTGTTTCAGATTTGGTAGAAACGAGCAAGAATGTTCACGACAGCCGAGCAACGTGCGCTGGATCAGCTCTCGACACCGGCCGGCCGACTGGCCGTCCTGGCCGCCGACCAGCGCACCAAACTGATCGCCGCCCTGAAGCTGGCCGGCCTCTCGACGGCGCCGGAGGCGCTGCGCGGATTCAAGCTCGATCTGGCGCGAGCACTCGCGGCAGATGCGCCGGCGATGCTGCTCGATCCGGAGATCGCGCTGCCGCACGTGCTCGAACAGGGCGCCGTCCCGCCCCACACCGGACTGCTGGTCTCGCTGGAGCGCAGCGGATCGAACACCGGCCGAGACGGCCTCGAGCAGGCCGAGCTGCTGCCGGAGGTCGGCGCCGCGGGCGTTCGCCGGCTGGGTGGCACCGCCGCGAAACTGCTCGTGCGCCTGCGGGCCGACCGAGAGGACGGCGACGGGGACAATGCTCGCGTGCTGCGCACCGCGGTCGACGACTGCGCCCGCAGCTCGCTCCTCCTGGTTGTGGAGGTGCTCGTGTACCGAACCGAGGACGAGGACGAAGCGACCTTCGCGTCGCGGCGCCCCGATCTGATCCGCGATGGGGCGCTGCTGGCCCAGGAATGCGGCGCCCGCTACCTGAAGCTGGAGTATCCCGGGAGCGCGGCTGCGTGCTCGGCGATCACCGACGCGCTGAGGGTTCCATGGGCACTCCTCTCGGCGGGCGTCGACCACTCGACGTTCGTCGTCCAGTTGCAGCATGCGCTGGCCGGCGGAGCGTCCGGGTTCATCGCAGGCCGCTCGATCTGGAAGGAATCGATGACGATGAGCACCGAGGCACGCCGGGAGTTCCTGTCCGGAGAGGCGCGGCGCCGTCTGCACGAACTGCTGGGGATGGTCTCCTGACGCGGCGCCGCCGCAGGTAGGGTTGCCGTCCGTGTTCGATCTGCTGGTGGTGGGCGACTGCAACCCCGACCTCGTGATCGAGGGTGGCGACGTCACGCCGGAGTTCGGCCAGCGCGAGAAGCTGGTCGAGCGAGCCGAGCTGGTGATCGGCGGCTCGGCGGCGATCACCGCCTGCGGCGCGGCCACGCTCGGTCTGCGCACCGCGTTCGTCGGCGCCGTGGGCGACGACCTGTTCGGCCGCTTCATGTTGGACGGGCTGGCCGGACGGGGTGTGGACGTCTCCGGCTGTCCTGTGCACCAAGGCCGCCCGACCGGACTCACGGTCGCCCTGGTACGGGGCAGCGACCGGGCGATCCTGACCGCGGCGGGGACGATCCGCCTGCTCGGCGGCGACGACGTCGACCGTGGGCTCGTGCGACGCGCGCGCCACCTGCACGTGGCCTCCTACTACCTGCTCGACGGGCTGCGCCCGGGCCTGCCGCGGTTGGTCGCCCATGCCCGGGCGGCCGGGCTCAGCGTCTCGCTCGATCCCCAGGGTGATCCGGCCGACATCTGGGACTCGGGGCTCGAGCAGCTGCTGCCCGAGATCGACGTGCTGTTCGTGAACGCGGCCGAGGACGAGGCGATCGACTCGTCGATGTGCCCGCTGGTGGTGGTCAAGCGCGGAGCGGCCGGGGCGTCGGCGCGATCGGCCACCGAGACCACGGACGTTCGGGGTCTGGCGGTCGAAGCGGTTGACGCGACCGGCGCCGGGGACAGCTTCGACGCGGGGTTCCTCGTCCGCTGGCTGGCCGGCGCCACCACCAGCGAGGCGCTCGAGCTGGGGTGCGCCTGCGGCGCGCTCTCCACCCGCGCGCTGGGCGGGACGGCCGCTCAGCCGACGCTGGAAGAGGCCGTCGAGGCGCTGGCGTGATCCTCTGCGTGTCGGCCAACCCGTCCATCGACCGGCTGTTCGCGGTCGACCGGCTGCTGCCGGGGACGATCCACCGGCCGGCGGACTTTGTCCAGACTCCGGGCGGGAAGGGCCTCAATGTAGCTCGAGCGGCGGCGGTGCTGGGAGGCGACGTGCACGCGGCGGCGCTGCTCGGCGGCCACGCCGGGCGCTGGATCGCGCAGGAGCTGGAGACAGAGCGGATCGACCTGCACGCGACCTGGGCGGCACGCGAAACGCGCTCTTCGCTCTCGGTGTCGGGAGCGCTCGAGGGGCTGACCGAGTTCTACGAACACGGGGCCGCGGTCTCGGCCGCGGAGTGGGACGAGTTCGGCGCGCTGGTCGCCGAGGTGGCACCACAGGCGAGCTGGATGACGCTCTCGGGATCGCTCCCGACCGGCGCGCCGGAGGATGGGTACGTGTCGCTGGTCGGGCTCACCCGCACCGCGCTCGACAGCGAGCAGCCGGGGATCGACGCCCGCCCCGACCTGGTCAAGGTGAACCGCCCGGAGGCGGCTGCGCTGACCGGATGCGCCCAGCCTGCGGACGCGGCTGCGGAGATCCACCGGCGCACGGGCGGGATCGCCATCGTCACTCGAGGTCGAGAGGGAGCGGTCATGGTCGCGTCCGACGGCCGGGTGGTCGAGGGCACACTGGACGCCGACGGCCCGTATCCGGTCGGCAGCGGGGATGCGTTTCTGGCCGGCCTGGTGGTGGCGCTCGACCGGGGAGCCGGGTGGGAGAGCGCTCTGAAGGCCGCGCTGGGCTCCGGAGCGGCCAACGCCGAGCAGCCGGGCGCCGCCCGCCTCGAGCGCTCCCGGGCGGAGCAGCTCGCCGGGCGTGCCCACGTGCGCGAGTTACCCTGATTCGATGCGGTCGCCGGTGTCGCCGTCGAACACGTGCACCCCGTCCGGATCGAAGCCCAGAGTCATTCGCTGCCCGGGAGTGGGCTCGGTCGTCCCCGGCAGCCGCACGATCACCGGCGACGAGCTGTCTGCACCCGTCGCGACGGTGCCGTGGACGACCACCTCGCTGCCCAGCGGCTCGGCCACGTCGACCGTGAAGTCGAGCAACGGCCGGCCGTTGCCGCCGGATGCCGGTGCCAGGCCCTCCGGGCGGATGCCGATCACCACCTCGCCATCGGGAATCCGCCCCAGCGCCAGCTCGGTGCTGCCCAGCCGCAGGGTGCCCGACCGCACCGGCCCGCGCAGCAGGTTCATCGGCGGGCTGCCGATGAACTCCGCGACGAACAGGTTCACGGGTCGCCCGTACACCTCCTGCGGCGTCCCCACCTGCATCAGCCGCCCCCGTGCCATGACCGCGATCCGGTCGCCCAGGGTCATCGCCTCGACCTGGTCGTGGGTGACGTAGATGGCGGTCGTCCCCACCTCCTGGTGGAGCTTCTTCAGGTCCGCCCGAAGCTGTGCACGAAGCTGCGCGTCCAGGTTGGACAGCGGCTCGTCGAGCAGGAATGCCTTGGGATCCCGGGCGAGCGCCCGACCCATCGCGACCCGCTGGCGCTGGCCACCGGAAAGCTGCTTCGGCTTCCGCTTCAGCAGCTCGTCGAGACCGAGCATCGCGCTCACCTCGGCCACTCGCCGGCGTACCTGATCCTTGGGCACCTTGCGCTGGCGCAACCCGAACGCGAGGTTCTGGGCGACCGTCATGTGCGGGTACAGCGCGTAGTTCTGAAACACCATGGCGATGTCGCGATCTCGCGGCGCGCGGTGGTTGACCACGTCGCCGCCGATCGTGATCACGCCCGAGGTGGGCTCCTCGAGGCCGGCCACCATCCGCAGGGCAGTGGTCTTCCCACACCCGGAGGGGCCGACCAGCACCATCAGCTCGCCGTCGGCGACGGTCGCGGTCAGCTCCGCGACAGCCACCGTGCCGTCCTCGAACACCTTGCCGACATCGTGAAAGGCGACCTCAGCCATCCGGCAGCACCACCGCCCGGCTGAGGTTCCGCGGGGCGTCGGGATCGAGGCCGCGCCCCTCGGCCAGGGCGACGGCGGCACGCTGCGCGAGGAGGAGGGACGCCATCGGATCGCGATCGTCGGCGACGACCGTGGCGCCGGTAGTCTCGACCTCGGTCAGCAGGTCGGCCTCGACCTCGCCGAGGGCCCATGCGAGCGTGGCCATCCCGGCCACACTGATCGGGCCGTGCCGGTACTCCATGGCCGGGTAGCTCTCGGTCCAGGCCACGGCCGCCTCGCGGAACTTGAGCGCCGCCTCGTGTGCCAGCCCGACCGTCCAGCCGCGGCCCAGGAAGACGAAGTGGGTGAACTCGCGTGGGTCGGCCGGCAGAGGCTCCGCCAGCGCCACCGCGGCGTCAGCGGCTGCCTGCTCCACGTCATGGCCGAGCTGCGCTCGCAGCAGCGCGAGCGCCGTCGTGGCGAAGCGCGTCTGGACGACCGACTGCTCGTCAGCGAACTCCAGC
Source organism: Gaiellales bacterium (assembly GCA_038230835.1). Lineage (GTDB taxonomy): Bacteria > Actinomycetota > Thermoleophilia > Gaiellales > JAICJC01 > DASUHT01. The sequence continues at coordinate 192,040 of JBBRMM010000002.1, read as the reverse complement.
GCGATCACATCAGACGCCGACCGAGCCACCGGCGATCCGGGCACCGCGGTGACCGCGAGGGTGCGCACACTGCCGGCAACATCGTCGAGTGCGCGGACGACCTCGGTGGTCATCCCCGAGCGCGACAGCGCCACGATCATCTGGTAGTCGCGCCGGAACGGGAACTCCGAGGCCGGGAAGGCGTCGGTCTCGCCGTGACCGGCCGCCTCACGTGCCGCCGCATACGCCTGCGCGATGAAGAGCGATGTCCCGCACCCGATCACCGCGACCCGGCCCCCCGCCGGTGGCAATCTGTCACCCACCTCGCTGCTCAACCGAATCGCCTCTCGCCAGCACGCCGGCTGCGTGGCGATCTCTCGGGCGGTCTCGCTCATATCCGCAGACTTTAGGGGTCAAACGAACAGAAAGCAACATGGACAGACCCCTATTCGCTCGTTACACTCCTCTCACCGTGCGTCAGGCCGATCGATTGAGCGCCGTGCTCGAACGCCTCTCTGGGAACGGCAGTGTGGGGGTCGGCGACCTCGCGGCCGAGTTCGGTGTCTCGCCGGCCACCATCCGCCGCGACCTGCAGCTGCTCGAGGAGCAGCGCCTGCTGTCCCGCACCCACGGCGGCGCGGTCGCCCACGGCGTGCTCTACGAGCTGCCGCTGCGGTACCGCAGCGTCCGCCACGGCGAGGAAAAGCTGCGGATCGCCCGCGCGGCCGCGGAGCGGGTCAGCGACGGATCGGCGGTGGGCCTGACCGGCGGCACGACCACCACCGAGGTGGCACGGGCTCTGGCCGACCACCGCCGTCTGACCGTCGTCACCAACTCGCTGTCGATCGCCTCCGAACTGGCCGTGCGGCCGAACCTGAAGCTGGTCGTGACGGGCGGGGTGGCCCGCGCCGAGTCCTACGAGCTGGTGGGGCCGCTGGCCGAAGCCGCCCTGGCGGCCCTCAATCTGGACATGGTGGTGGTGGGTGTCGACGGGATCTCGGTGGACGCCGGCCTGACCACCCACCACGAGGTCGAAGCGCACACCAATCGGGCGCTGATCGACCGCGCTAGCCGGGTACTGGTGGTGGCCGACAGCTCGAAGATCGGAACGGTCGCGTTCGCCCGCATCTGCGAGCTGTCCCACGTCGGCGAGCTGATCACCGACACCGGCGCCGCACCGGCCGACATCGCCCGCCTCACCGATACCGGAATCCGGGTGACCACTGTCTGATGCGACTCGACGAACTGCTGCTGCGCGACTACCGGCCCGTGCCACGGCTGACGGCGTCGGCGCGGCGGGTGACGCGAGCCCGCTTCGCGGCCATCGATGCCCACAACCACCTCGGCCGCTGGCTGTCGGAGGACGAACGCTGGGTGATCGCCGACGTCGGTGAGCTGCTCGAGCTGATGGAGCAGACCAACGTCGGCGGGATCGTCAACCTGGATGGACGCTGGGGAAGCGAGTTGGAGGCGAACCTCGACCGCTACGACCGCGCACATCCGGGCCGGTTTGCGACCTTCTGCCACGTGGATTTCGGCGAGTGCCGGCAGCCCGGGTTCGGCGACCGGCTGGTCAGCAGCCTGGAGCGGTCGGCCGCCGCCGGGGCCAAGGGCCTGAAGGTGTGGAAGAACCTCGGACTCGGATTCGAGGACGATCGCGGTGCGCTGATCCTGCCCGACGACGAGCGACTGTCCGACGTGTTTCATGCGGCCGGCGAACTCGAGCTGCCGGTGCTGATCCACACCGCCGACCCGGTCGCCTTCTTCGAGCCGGTGGACGAGCGCAACGAGCGCTTCGAGGAGCTGTGCGAGCATCCTGACTGGTCGTTCGCAGACCATCGCTTCCCGCGCTTCGGGCGGCTCATGCGTGCGCTGGAGTCGCTGATCGCCGCCCACCCCCGCACGCGCTTCATCGGCGCCCACGTCGGCTGCAACGCCGAGGACCTCGGCTGGGTGTCGCGGATGCTCGACGACCACGCCAACTTCTTCGTCGACATCGGTGCACGGCTCGGCGAGTTGGGCCGGCAGCCCCGGGCGGCCGCCCGACTGGTCGCGCGCCACCCAGACCGGGTGCTGTTCGGCACCGACGCCTTCCCGCCCGACGCCGAAACGTACGCCACCCACTTCCGGTTCCTCGAGACCGACGACGAGCACTTCCCGTATGCCGAGTGGGATCCGTGCGGCCCGCAGGGGCGATGGGCTATCTCCGCGCTCGCCCTGCCCGACCCCGCGCTGAGCGCGGTGTATCACGACAATGCGGCGAGATTGATCGCCGCCCTTGCATAGATGCACGTTTATGGAGTATTTTCGCCAGAAATGAACACAAACCATCGAAGATCGGCGATGTCGCGAGTACCGAGCTCTGATGAACGGAAGGGGATGACGATGCGGGTGCGACGGATTCGAGAGCGAATGGCGGCCGGCGTGATGCTGGCGGCGGTGGTCGCGGCGGCAGGCTGCGGTGGCAGTTCCAGCGGCGGCTCGACGAACGGCAAGGTGACGATCGTCATGTGGCACGGGCAGTCCAGCCCGGACGACAAACTGCTTGCCACGCTGGCCGCGGAGTTCACGAAGACCCATCCCGACGTCGTCATCCAGACGTCGTCCGGCGGTACCACCACGGACGGCATGCTGCAGAAGGTCACCACCGCGCTCGCGGCCGGAACGTACCCCGACATCGCCTACATCTATGGCTCGTGGGCGTCCAACCTCGCCCGCAGCCCCAATGTTGCGAACGTCAAGGACGTGGTCACGCGGCCGGGCTTCCACTGGAACGACTACTGGGGCTCCGAGCGGGCCCGGCTGACTGTCGGCGACAAGGTGATCGGGCTCCCGGCCGTGGTGGACAACCTGGTCGTCATGTACAACAAGAAGCTGTTCAACCAGCTGCACATCGCCTACCCCAAGCCGGACTGGACGTGGGCCGACCTGCGGGCGATCGCCAAGCAGTGCACCAACTCCAGCACGAACACCTACGGGCTGGGCTACCCCACCGACAGCAGCGAGGACACCACGTGGCGGTTCTGGCCGATGCTGTGGCAGGGCGGCGGCTCGATCCTGGCCCCCGACCAGAAGCATGCCGCGTTCAATTCGGCCGCCGGGGTGCAGGCGCTGACCGTGCTTCAGCAGATGGCCGTGACCGACCATTCGATGTACCTCGATCCCACCAACTCCAAGCTCGAGCAGCTGTTCCTCGGTGGCAAGGCGTGCATGCGTATCTCCGGCCCGTGGGAGCTGCTGGACTACAAGACCGCGCACCTCGACTACGGCGTGCAGGTGCTGCCGGGCACCAACGGCGACCACCAGACCATCTCCGGGCCCGACGACTGGGTGATCTTCAATCACAGTTCGGCCCGCGTGAAGGCGGCGACCGAGTTCCTCAACTGGCTGGACTCGCCCAAGCAGGACGTCAAGTGGATCCTCGACTCGGGATCGCTGCCGGTGCGCGCCTCGGTCGAGCAGGATCCCGGCTATCAGGCATTCCTGAAGGCGTATCCGGGCGTGACCACGATCGTCCAGAACCTGCAGAACGCCAAGCAGGCTGAGCCCAACATCACGCAATACCCGCAGATGTCCAAGTACGTCGCCGATGCGATCGTGGAAGTCCTGCTCGGCCGGGCACAACCGCAGCAGGCGCTCGACGACGCCGCGTCCAGGACCGACCAGCTGCTGGCGGTGCCGACGTAGCGGCCGTCGCATCCGACGTCGCCCGGCGCGGCCAGCGCCGCCGCCGGCTGTCCGAGAGCCTGGCCGGTTGGGGGTTCGCGGGCCCGTCGGTGCTGCTGGTCGTGCTGCTCACGTTCATCCCCATGGCGTGGGCATTCGTGCTCTCCCTGCAGGTGAACGACCTGATCTCGCCGCCCCGCTACGTCGGGCTCGCCAACTACCGCGCGCTGCCCGGCGACCAGGAGCTGCGCCAGGCGATCGACAACACCGTCACGCTGATCGTGCTGGTCGTGCCCCTGGAGCTGATCCTGGGGCTCGGTATCGCCATGATGCTGAACCAGCGGATCCGCCTGAAGAACTTCTACCGGACGTGCTTCCTGGTGCCGTACATCGCATCGGCCGCCGCCGAGGGGATCCTGTTCGCCTTCATCTTCGACCCCCAGTACGGCGCCATCAACGCGATGCTGCACGGCCTCGGGCTCGGCCGCCAGCCCTTTCTGGAGAGCCCCGACCAGGCGCTCTACGTGCTGTCGGCCGTGTACCTGTGGGGCTACATCGGCCTCAACATCGTGATCTACTCGGCCGCCCTCCAGGACATCTCGTCGGAGGTGCTGGAGGCCGCGGCGATCGACGGCGCCGGCGCCTGGGCGAGGTTTCGCCACGTGGTCTGGCCGACCGTGCTGCCGCAGACCGTGTTCCTGGCCATCTGGGGGTTGATCGACGCGCTGCAGCTGTTCGACCTGATCTACGCCACCACCAAGGGCGGTCCGCTGCACGCCACCGAGACGGTGGCCTACTACATCTACGAGCTGGTGTTCGGCGGCGTGTTCTTCGCCGCCGGGTACGGTGCCGCGGTGTCGGTGGGGCTGTTCGTGTTCACGCTGCTCGTGGTGGTGGTCGTGTCGCTTCTGGAACGGCGTACGTACGGGCCGCAGCTGTGAGCGACGTCGCGCTCCCGGTCGCGGTCCCGTCTTCGGCAGCCGGTGCCCCGCCGCGCCGGCGGCTGCCGTTCAGCAGCTGGCACCTGGTGCTGATGCCGCTGTCGCTGATCATGGTCGTCCCGCTGATCTGGATGGTTGACACGTCCTTCATGACCAATGCCGAGATCAACCGCTACCCGCCGGCCATCTTTCCCTCCGGCCTGGCCACGGGCGGATACACCGAGGTGTTGCAGAACTCCGACTACCCGCGCTGGTTCGTGAACAGCATCATCGTCTCGGGCACGTGCGTGATCTCGCAGCTGATCCTGTGCAGCATGGCCGGGTACGCGTTCGCGCGGATCCGCTTCGTCGGTCGCCGGATCGTCCTGATCGCGCTCCTGGCGACGCTCGTGGTGCCGTTCCAGGTGACGGTGATCCCGCTCTTCATCCTCCTCCACGACGTCGGCCTGATCGACAATCTGGGCGGGCTGATCGTGCCCTACCTGACCACCGTTTTCGGGGTGTTCCTGCTGCGCCAGTTCTTCATCGGCCTGCCCGGCGAGCTCGAGGAAGCCGCCCGCATCGACGGCTGTTCACACTGGGGGGTGTTCTGGAAGGTGATGCTGCCCCTGTCCAAGCCGGCGCTGGCCGCCCTGGCCGTGATCACGTTCCTGGATACGTGGAACAACCTGACCTGGCCGCTGATCGCGATCACGACGTCGCACAACTACACGGTGCAGGTGGGGCTGACCAGCTTCGAATCCCAGCACCACGTCGAATGGGCGGCGGTCAACGCCGCCAACGTGCTCACCACTGTCCCCGTGTTCATCGTCTTCATCATCGGCCAGAAGTACTTCGTGCAGGCGCTGTCCGGGGCGATCAAGGGCTAGTCAGCCGGATGCCGTAGTCCGGGATCCGGTCGAGCTCGATCACCGACAGCGACGGGATGAATCCGAACGAGCGCGCCACCCGCACCGCCCTCACCGCCCGCGCGTGCTGGGCTTGGATCGCCGGGTCGGCGTAGTCGAGGGCCAGGATCGGCATCCCGGTGCGACGGTGCAGCGCGGCCAGCCCGCGGGCGATTCGCAGATCGTCGGCGAGATAGGGGGATGCGACGTAGCGCTGCCGGTTGAAGTCAAAGTCGGTGGTCAGCGCCTCGAACATCACGGCGTCCACGTACCTGGACGTCCGGCCGATGACCGTGAACCCGCGGTTCTGCACCAGCAGCGCGTGCGGGTACGCGGCGTGGAGCTCGCGAATCAGCTCGACCATCCCGGGCGCCGTGCTGGGGAACTGCTCGGCCGTATCGACGGTGTCCAGGAAGAGGCCGTCGTAGCCCTGGGCGAGCAACCGGCCGGCGTCCCCGATCACATACCTGCGCCAGCCCGGCTGCCGGGCGTCAGCGAACTGGGAGCCCCAGTTGTGGCTCACACCCAGAAGCCAGCTTCGCTTGATGGTGCCGTCGGCCAGGCCGGGATCCCCGGGGTCGACCTCGCCGATGGTGAGGTAGGCGACCACCAGCGTGCCGCTGCGGCGCAGCGTCTGCACCTCCTCCGGCGCCAGCGTGCTCGGCTGGATGATGGCGAGGTCGTCTCGGCGCAGCTGGTCGATCCGGCCGGCGCCGTAGTAGGTGACGTAGCTTCGGATCCGCTTGATACGGGAGTGCAGGTCGACCGTGAGCGCGGCCGGCCGGTCGGCGGCATGGCCGCCCGTACAGGCAACCGCGGCGAGCGCCAGGACGGCGGCCAGCCGCCACACGTCAGCTCAGCTGCCCCGCGAGCATGTCGTCACACAGCCGCCCGATCTCGTCTGGGCTGAGCGTGGCGGCGGTGCTCGGATCGAGCAGTGCCGCGTGCCGGATGTGGTCGCCGCACCCGTCCACGGCCGCACGCACGACCAGCTCGCACACCCCCGCGAACGTCCGGTTGAGCGCCGCCAGTTGGGGCGGCAGCTCACCGACCGGCAACGGCCGCACGCCGGTCGCGTCGACAAGACACGGTACCTCCACGCAGCAGCCGTCGGGAAGGTTGGCGATCAGCCCGGAGTTGCGCACGCTGGCGTGGACGCGACGCGGCCGGCCGCCGCTGATCGCCTCCATCACCATCGTCGCGTCCTCCTCCCAGTCGTCGAGCTCGAGCGGCTCGCCGTCGGCCAGGGCACGGGCCGTCTCCGCCACAACCGCCGGCCCGCGCGCGCTGCGCACCAGGTACTCGCCCACCGGCACGCGAAAGCGTTCGATCATCGACGTGTGGGGCAGAAAGTACGGCACCGGCTCCACGGTGTGCTCCGACGACTCGCTGGGGAAGTATCCGAACCGGCGGTAGAGCTCGACGCGCGCCCGGCGGCCGATGCCATCCGGGTCGCGCTCGATGGCGTCGGCGACGGCCGGGTACAGGTCGCGACCGCGGTGCTCGAGGCGCAGCAGCCAGGCCTGGTGGTTGATGCCGGCGCCGACGTAGGTGACCTCGGCAGCCGGTACTCCGGCCAGCTCGGCCAGTTCCCGAGCCGTCTCGCGGATCGACGGGCACAGTCCGACCACCCGCCGGTGCGGTGTTCCCGCGTACACCGCCCACACCAGCATCGCCATCGGGTTGGTGTAGTTCAGCAGCCACGCCTGCGGGCACAGTTCGGCCATGTCCCGGCCCAGCTCGAGCATGGCGGGGATCGTGCGCAGAGCGTGGAAGATCGCGCCGATGCCGCAGGTGTCGGCCATCGTCTGCCGGATCCCGGCGCGGGCCGGGATCTCGAAGTCGGCGACCGACGCCGGGTGGCCGCCCACACGTATCGTGCTGATCACGAAGTCGGCCCCGGCAAGCGCACGCCGGCGGTCGGGCTCAGACTCGATGCTTGCGTCCACGCCGACCCGGCCGGCGACGTGTGCCGCAGCGGCATGGGCCAGGCGCAGCCGTTCGGCGTCTACGTCGTGCAGCACCACTCGCGACTCGCGCAGGACCGGTCGCTCGAGCAGATCCCGGACGAGGTTCGTCGTGAACGCAATGCTGCCCGCGCCGATCAGGACGACGTTCGGGATCTCGCCCTCCAATACGTGATCGGCGGCCGCCCTCCCCGCGGGCGGCCGCCGGTGCGTCCTGGGCTATCTACACGGGGTCCAGGGTGTGTCGTACAGGTTGAGGTCCTTGAGGATGGCGTTGAAGTTCCAGCCGTTGGACTTGGTGCAGTTGAGGGTAGAGGCCTTGTATTCGACCTCGAACACCGCCTTCCCGGAGGATGACCAATCGGGCAGACCCGGAGCCGGATAGTCGCACTCCTTGTACTGCATGCACTGCTCGTTGATCGCGTAGTCGAAGTAGGGCTTGAGCGCCGAGAGCTGACCGAGATCGTTCTTGATCGCCGCAGACAGCCCGTTCGTGTGCGCCAGATTGGCGAGGTAGGTGTTGTAGTTGAGCTGATCGGTGGCGGTCAGCGGGAAGCCTGTCCTGTTGGAGTACCCGTCGACGTTGTCGAACTCGATGCCGTCGAAGCCCGCCTGCTTGCACGTCTGCACGCGCGCGGACATGATCGGCCCGAGCACCGAGATCTGGCGGATGTCGAGCCACTTCTCACCCGGCCAGCCGTTCCTGCTGCCGAGCACCGAGGCCGGGAACTGGCCCGCGTCGACCCGCCAGTTCTCCCATGTGCCGGCGCTGATGTAGCAGATGGCATGACCACCAAGCGCGTGCACCGCATTCACGCCGGCGGTGTTCAGCGTGGTGTTGTTCCCGGACACGGCCTGGTCGACATACAGATCGAAGTCCCACACCTGCGGGCTGACCGCCGCGCCTCCGCCCTGCGGCGGAGCCGAGATGGTCGTGTTGATGCCGCCGGTGGCCGCGAATGCGGCGACGCCCTGCAGTTGGTACTGCCAGCGGCTCTGGACTGACGGGTACCAGCACCCGGTACATGCTGCCGGGGCGGGTAGGGCGGCCTGGACAGCGGGCCGAGCGGAGGCGGATGGGGCGAACGCGATACCGGCGAGCGCAACCCCCGCCACCACCATTGATCGGATCCGAAGCATTGTTTCTCCTTCACCCGGTGGGCACGGACTGCGTGTCGAAGCGCGCGCTGTTCATCACTCTCCGCCCCCCGCCGACACCTGCGAGTGGGGAGTGGCGTGCGCTGGGGCGGCAGCCCGAGCGCAGCCAGCACGAGTGCGGTTCGACCCCCTTTCATGTCCGTTTTCAGATGTTTCATCCTGATTCAATCATATTCGCGCACCAGCGTCCAGGCCACTGCCGGAAATCCGCCCGTTCACGTGTAGCGTCCCGGCCGTGAGCGGACCTGTCGAACTGTGGACGGACGGCGCCTGCTCGGGGAATCCCGGGCCGGGCGGGTGGGGAGCGGTGCTGCGCTGGAACGGTCATGCGCGGGAGCTCAGCGGCGGCGACCCCGACACCACCAACAACCGGATGGAGCTGTTGTCGGTGATCGAAGGGCTGCGGGCGCTCACACGCCCGGTAGACGTCGTCGTCCACGTCGACTCCTCGTACGTGGAGGGTGCGTTCACCAAAGGTTGGATCGACGCCTGGCGGCGAAACGGCTGGCGCACAGCCTCCAAGCAGCCGGTCAAGAATCGCGACCTGTGGGAGCAGCTCGCGGTCGAGGTGGCCCGCCACAGGGTGACGTGGAAGCGTGTCAAGGGCCACACGGGAGTGCGCTGGAACGAGCGCGCCGATGAGCTGGCCGTGATCGAGCGCGACCGGGCCGCGGCCCGACAACACGCCTGACCATGCGTCAAGGTCGCGCCACCCCACCCCCACCCCACCCCGGGGTCAGACCCCGTACGGACCGGGACACAGAACCGGCACAGAGTTGAGACGCGGGCGAGCAGGCCGGCGAGTTGCCACCGGCCTCGCGTATGCACGGCTGGGCCGTGCATACGCCTCAGTGGGTCAGGCGGCCTCGCGCAGCCCGGCGAGCTCGGGCATACCGCTGAGCTCCTTGAGCGCCTCGGCCTCGAGCTGGCGCACCCGCTCGCGGGTGAGTCCGACCTCCCGCCCGACAGCGTCCAGCATCATCGGCTCGCCTCCGGCCAGGCCATACCGCAACTCGAGAATGCGCCGGGTGCGCGGCGAGAGCCGATCGAGAGCCTGGACGAGGGTCTCGGACCGCATCGTCTCGGCCACCGCGTCGGTGACATCCGTGGAGCTCTCGTCGGCGATCAGGTCGCCCAGCTCCGTGTCGCCGTCCTCGACCGCCGGCCGCTGCAGCGAGACCGTCTGGCCCCGCAGCCGCTCGGCCTCCTCCACCTCGGACACCGGCAGCTTGGCATGACTTGCGACCTCCTCGGCCGTCGCGTCGCGGGCCAGCTTGGCCTCGAGCTCGCGGCGGGCGCGGTCGATCTTGCGCATGCGGTCGTGCACGTGCACGGGCACGCGAATCGTGCGACTCTGGTTTGCCACGGCGCGTTGCACCGCCTGCTGAATCCACCAGGTCGCGTAGGTCGAGAACTTGAGGTCGCGCCGCCAGTCGAACTTCTCCACGGCCCGCACCAGGCCGATCGTGCCCTCCTGGATCAGGTCGAGGAAGCCGACGCCATGGCCGCGGTACTTCTTGGCGATCGAGACCACCAGTCGCAGGTTGGCTTCGACCATCCGCCGCTTGGCCAACTCGTCGCCGGTCTCGATCAGCCGCGCGAGGCGCTGCTCGTCACCCTTGGTCAGAAGCGGCGTACGGCCGATCTGGGCCAGATACAGGTCGAGACTGTCGATCGTGGTCGGCGCGAACCAGGCCGGCGAGGCCTCGGCCGGCTCGGGGTCTCCTATCTCCTGCACTGCGACGATCTCCACGCCGGCGTCCTCAAGCTCGGCGCGCAGCCGCGCCTGGTCATCCTCGGCGAGCTCGAGATCGGCGACCAGCGCGGTCAGGTCATGGGCGTCGAGCTGCCCCTGTTCCTGGGCCTGCTCGACCAGTTGCCGCAGCCGCGGCTCTTGAGTCAGTGTCGTCGTCATCGCTCTCTTTCAGTCGTTCGCATCCGTGCGCTGACAGCGCCGGAGGCGTAAATCGTTGCTCATGGGACCCGTAGGGGCGTGAGTGGGCCGTGTCTTGCAACCCGGGCGCACCTACCTCTTCACCTTATAAACGGCGAACATTGGAAGCGTATTCCCGGGCCGGCCGACCACCGCCGGCTGACAGCTTGTAACACGATAGTAACAGCTTTCCGAGCCGCCGTCATCCCCCGCGGTGGGACTTCCGTCCCCGCGTGCGACAATCCCCGTGTGGCAGCCGAACAGCCAGCCACCGCGCCTGGGGTTGTGCCGCCACGTTCTGCGGCTGCCGCCCACATGCACGCGGTGCGCACATCACAACTCGGTGCGCTCCTGTTCGCCGCCGGACTGGTCGGGCTCTCGAGCGTGGTGGTTGCGATCGTCACACCCACCGTCCCCGTGCAGTCCGCGGGCGTGTTCTACCTGGTCGGGGTGCTCGGAGCCTCGTCGCTCTACGGCCTCGGGTGGGGGTTGGCGACGAGCGTCGCGTCCGCACTGGCCTTCAACTTCTTCTTCCTGCCGCCGGCCCACACACTGGCCATCAACTCGTCCAGCGATTGGCTGTCCCTGGGCGCGTTCGTGGCCACCGCCCTCGTCACCAGCAACCTGGCCGCCCGGGAACGACGGGGCCGCGACGAGGCGGCCAGGCGGGCGGCCGAGGCGACCCTCGGGGAGGCATTCGCGACCCTGGTGGCCACGGCCGACGACCTCGACGAGGTGCTGCCCGCGCTCGCAGACCAGGCGGCGCGCGCGCTGGGCGCAGAGGGCGGGCACATCGTGCGCGGTGCGGGCGGACCGGGTCTGCCGCTGGTCCTGAACGAGCGCACGATCGGGGTGCTGCAGGTGAGCGGTGGCTCGAGCGGCGCGCTCGAGTCGCCCGAAGCCCGGCGGGTCGCTGGGAACCTGGCCGGCCTGCTCGCCCTCGGCGAGGAGCGTGAGCGCCGCCAGCGGGCACAGGTCACATCCGCGGCGCTGGCCCGCTCGGACGAGCTGAAGACCGCCCTCCTGCGTGCCGTCTCCCACGACCTGCGCTCGCCGTTGATGGCCATCACCGCGGCCGCGGGCGGCTTGCGTTACGCCAACCTGGACGACGACGAGCGCGAGCTCCAGGAGACGATCGTCGACGAGGGTGCGAGGATGAGCAGGATGGTTGACAACCTGCTCGACCTCTCCCGTCTGCAGGCCGGCGCGCTCCAGCCGGCCGACGACTGGCTCGACCCGCGCGAGCTGGTCGAGGCGGCGGTCGAGGGTGTCAGCCGCGCAGGCCCGCAGTCCAGGATCCGGATCGAGCTCGGTCACGACGTGCCGCTCGTCCGTGGTGACGACTCCCAGCTCGAGCGGGTGATCGTGAACCTGGTCGAGAACGCCCTCAAATTCTCGCCCACCAGCGAGGCGGTCCACGTGTCGGTGGCACACCGGCCACCCAGCGTCGAGATTGCCGTCAGCGATCATGGGCCGGGTATCGCGGCGGCCGACGCGGAAAGGATCTTCGAACCGTTCTACCGCTCCGGCCGCCCACCGGGCGTGGCCGGCTCGGGGCTCGGCCTGGCGATCGCGCGCGGACTTGCAGCCGCCAACGGATGCACGCTCCGACTGGAGACGGCGGAAGGCAGCGGCAGCCGGTTCGTGCTCGCGGTCCCCGCACCCCCGCAAGGAGCCGGGAGCTGAGCGGAGAGCCACGTATCCTGGTCGCCGACGACGAGCGGCCCATCCGCCGCGCGCTCGAGGTGACGCTGACCAAGGCGGGCTACCGCGTGGGCACCGCGACAACCGCCGAGGAGACTCTGACCGCCGCCGCGCTGACACCGCCCGACCTGATCATCCTCGACCTCATGCTGCCCGACGCCGACGGCGCCGACGTGTGCCGCCAGCTGCGCGACTGGTTGACCGCGCCGATCCTCCTGATCTCGGCGCTGGGCGAGGAGAAGGACAAGATCCGCGCGCTGGACGCGGGCGCTGACGACTATCTGACCAAGCCATTCGGGATCGGCGAGCTGCTGGCTCGCGTGCGTGCGCTGCTGCGGCGCTCCGAGGGGGCGGTGCCCGGCGACCGCATGGTCACGGTCGGCCCGCTCGCGGTCGACCTGCCGCGGCGGGTGGTCACCGCCGGCGGCACCGAGGTGCACCTGACCCCGACCGAGTTCGACCTCCTGAAGGAGCTGGCCCTGGCGGACGGGCGGCCGCTCACCCACCAGATGCTGCTGCGCAAGGTGTGGGGGCCCGGCTACGCCCAGGAGATGCAACTCCTGCGCACGCACATGGGACGCCTGCGTGACAAGCTCGAGGCGCACGGCGTGCCGCGGAAGGCGATCGAGACGCTGACCGGAGTTGGTTACCGGCTGCGGGACTGACGCGGGCTCGTCCTGCACTCGGGCCGAACGGCGTCGTGATGGCGCCGTGAGACGGCTGCGGCGAACCGTGACGTCACCGTGAGGGCTCCCGCCCACGCTTCGGAGGGTGACACTCGAGACGTGCCGAGGTTGACCCGCGGGCCGCGAGCGCGCTCGGCTCAAACAGATCCTCCTCCCTGCGCGCGAAAGGACGGAGAGGGCGGGATTCGAACCCGCGAACGAGGAAACCCCCGTTACGCGATTTCCAGTCGCGCTCCTTAAGCCAACTCGGACACCTCTCCAGGCACGCGAAGTATGCCAGCACCGGCCGCCCGGCATCCTCCGACTTGCCTTTCCGCGCTCGGTTCGGGAGACTACGAGCCCCGAGACGAGCTCTTCCGACAAGCGAGGTGTATTCGGTGTCCGACGAACGAATCGAGATCATGCGGCGCGTGGGCCTGTTCGAAGGGCTGTCGGTCAAGGAGCTGGGCGCGGTTGCCCAGGCGGCCAAGGAACGCCACTATGACACCGGCGATGCGATCGTCACCGAGGGCGAGACCGGCGTCGGCTTCTTCGTGGTGGCCGACGGAACGGCACGCGTGGAGGCGCACGGGGAGCGGCTGGCGACGCTCAACCCCGGCGCGTCGTTCGGCGAGGTCGCGCTGCTGGACGAGACTGCCCGGCGCACCGCGTCTGTGATCGCGGAGTCGCCGATGCGCGTTTTGGGCCTCACGGCGTGGCAGTTCACTCCGCTCTTGGATCAGTACCCCGGGATCGCGGTGAAGGTCGCCAAGGGCCTCGCCCGGAAGCTGCGCGAAGCTGAGGAACGGGCCACGGCACCGGGTTGACCGGTCGGCGAAACTGGTAGGATCACGCTGGCCGTGCTAAGCGGGGAGCTAGCGGTACCCTCCTCCGGCAATCCGCTCTAGCCGGGCTGAATCCCCGCCCGCGGGGCGATGGGTTCGGGACAGGGTGCGAGCGTTTGGTGTCGATCGCCAGGTCCCACGCAACGGAGGCTTGCGAACCGCGTCAGGTCCGGAAGGAAGCAGCGCTAAGCAACGTCGACCGGGTGCCGTGGGCGAGCCTGGCAGGAGCCGGCGTCCCGCACACCGCCCGGGTTCGTCGTCACAGAGGCGGGTGCACGGTCACTTCGGCTTGCGCATGGAGCGGGCAGGCGGCCATCGGTAGCCGGTCCGCTCCATGCGCGGTTAAGCTGCGACGGTGTCCGCCCTCTACCGCACCCATCGACCGCAGGACTTCGACCAGGTGGTGGGCCAGCCGCACGTCGTGCGCACGCTGCGCAACGCCATCGAGTCCGACCGCGTCGCGCATGCATACCTGTTCGCCGGGCCACGCGGGACGGGCAAGACCTCGATGGCGAAGATCCTCGCCAAGGCCCTCAACTGCGAGCAGGGTCCGACCACCACCCCGTGCAAGGTGTGCGAGGCATGCCGATCGATCCATGACGCGACATCGATCGACGTCATCGAGATGGACGCCGCCAGCCACCGCGGGATCGACGACATCCGCGAGATCCGCGACCGGGTGGCGCTGCGCCCGGCCCAGGGCAGGCGCAAGGTGTACATCGTGGACGAGGCTCACATGCTCACCAAGGAAGCCTCCAACGCGGTGCTGAAGACGCTCGAGGAGCCTCCTGAGCACGTGGTGTTCGTGCTCTGCACGACGGAGATGCAGGCGATGTTGCCGACGATTCGCAGCCGCTGCCAACGGTTCGTATTCTTCCGCCCGGGCCTGCCCGACATCGGCGCGGTGCTGCACGGGATCGCCGAGGCCGAGCGGATCGACATCGACCCCGCCGCAGTCGGACTGATCGCCCGAGCCGCGGCCGGCAGCTTCCGTGATGCCGTCTCCACCCTGGATCAGCTCTCCACCGCGTGCAGCGGGCGAGTCGGCGTGGCCGACGTGCGCGACCTGCTGGGCACCGCGGACGGCGAGGTGCTGTTCGCCGCGCTCGACCGGGTAGCCGCCGCTGACGCCGCAGGCTGTCTGACGCTGCTCGCCGACCAGGCCGAGTCCGGAGCCGACCTCGGCGGTCTCGTCACCGATCTGCTGGGACACCTACGGGCCCTGTTCCTGTGCCAGGAGATGGGTGCACTCCCGCCGGAGCTCGCGGTCACCGACGACGAGCGCGCACGGCTCACGGATCAGGCCCGGCGCACTCCGCCGGCCACCGTCCACCGGCTGGTGGACATGCTGCGCGACGTGCTCGACCAGGTGCGGGAGGGGGCCGATCCCCGCCTGCCGCTCGAGCTCGCACTGGTCAAGATCTGCCGGCCGTCCGCCGAGCTGTCCCTGCAGGCACTCGAGCAGAGGGTGGCGCGG
Organism: Gaiellales bacterium; assembly: GCA_038230835.1. Lineage (GTDB taxonomy): Bacteria > Actinomycetota > Thermoleophilia > Gaiellales > JAICJC01 > DASUHT01. Next base: position 176,818 of record JBBRMM010000002.1, on the reverse strand, counting down.
CTGGAGGCAAGCGGCCCGGCGACACCGCCCGAGAGGTCGCCTGCCGGCGCGGCCACGGCCGGCCCCGAGGCTTCCGCCCCCGCGCGCCCAGAGACGGCCGGCGAGCATCCGGCCGCGGGCGCCGGGCCCGATCCGGCCAGGGCGGCCGCGCGCTGGCGGGAGCAGGTGCTGCCCGAGATCTGGAGCCGCTCGCAGTCGCTCGGTGCGCTGGTGCAGCACGCGACCTCGATCGAGGCCGACGACGGCGTGCTGGTGATCTCGTTCCCCACCTCCAAGGCCTTCCAGCGCACGAGCGCCGACAGCCCCGCGAACCGCGAGATCCTGTCGGCCGTGGTGGCGCTGGCCGCAGGCGGCCCGGTACCGGTCAGGTTGAGCGTGGCGGATCACGCGGCCGTCGAGCCGGCGCCGGCCGAGGAGCCGCCCGCCACCCTGTCAGAGGACGAGTTCCTAACCCAGGTCAAGGAGACGTTCGACGCCCGCGAGATCGAGGAGCCGCGACGATGACGAAGATCGATCCGAGCAAGATGATGGCCCAGTTGGGCAAGATGCAGCAGCAGATGGAGCAGGCTCAGGAGGAGCTCAAGACCGTCGTGGTCGAGCACTCGGCAGGCGGTGGGGCGGTCACGGTCAAGGCGACCGGTGCGCTGGAGATCGCCGAGATCCTGATCAAGCCGGAAGCCATCGACCCCGACGACCCCGAGATGCTCCAGGATCTGCTCGTGAGCGCCGTGAACGGGGCGATCACCGCGGCCCAGCAACTCCAGCAGCAGAAGATGATGGGCCAACTGGGGGGCCTCGGCCTGCCGGGTATGTAGCCCCCGCCCGACCGGCAATCCTCGCTCCCCGTGTACGCACCGTCCGTCGACAACCTGATCGCGCAGCTTGCGCGGCTCCCGGGGATCGGGCAGCGCACCGCCCAGCGGCTGGCCTTTCATCTTCTCAAGGCCACGCCGGAGGATGCCGGCGCGCTGGCCGATGCGATCCGCGAGGTGAAGGAGAAGATCGGCTTTTGCGAACGCTGCTTCAACCTGGCGGAAGGCCCACTGTGCACGATCTGCGCCGACACCCGCCGCGACCCGAACGTGATCTGCGTGGTCGAGGACCCCTCGGATGTGATCGCGCTCGAGCGCACGCACGAATTTCGCGGCCTCTACCACGTGCTTGGCGGAGCGCTCTCGCCGATCGACGGGGTCGACCCGGAGCACCTGCGGATCGCTGAGCTCATGGCACGGATCGACGGACAGGCGATCACCGAGGTGCTGCTGGCCACCAACCCCACCATGACCGGTGAGGCGACCGCGGCGTATATCGCCGATCGTCTGCGCGGTCGCACACGGCTCACCCGGCTGGCGAGCGGACTGCCGGTCGGCGGCGACCTCGAATACGCCGACGAGGTTACCCTGGGCCGCGCGCTCTCCGGGCGACGCGAGATCTGAGCAGCCATGGGCATCGACCCCTCCTCCATGCACCGCTACACGGACGCCACCGAGCGTCTGGCGCAGTCGATCCTCGGGTACGCTCGCGATCGGCTGCGCATGAACCCGGTGCCGCTGGACGGCCCGCGATCCCCCCGGGAGCTCGAGTCCACGGCCGGTCAAACGATCACCGCCGAGGGACTCGGCGGCCCCGAGGCGCTGCGAGTCTTCACCGACGTCCTCGCCCACGCCACGGTCTCGGTCGACCACCCGCGGTACCTGGCGTTCATCCCAGCCGCGCCCACCGAGGCGGCGACCCTGTTCGACCTGGTGGTCGGCGCGTCGTCGGTGTACGGGGGCAGCTGGCTGGAGGGGGCGGGGGCCGTGTACGCCGAAAACCAGGCTCTGCGCTGGCTGGTCGACGTTGCCGGGCTGCCGGCGGGCGCCGGCGGGTGCTTCGTGCAAGGCGGCACCATGGGCAATCTTTCGGCGCTGGTCACGGCCCGTCATACGTACCTGGCCGGCCGCGCCGAGCGGCCGCCAAGGCTTCGGATCGCGGCCACCGATCAGGCCCACTCGTCGATCACCTCGGCCGCACAGGTCATGGATGTGGACGTGCTGGGTGTCACGCCGGACGCCCGTGGCCGCCTGACCGGGGAGGCGCTCGACGCGGCCATCGCCCAAGCGGGGCACGAAGGTCTGTTCGCGGTCGCTGCCACGGCCGGCACGACCAACGTGGGCGTGATCGACGACCTCACCGGGGTGGCGGAGGTGTGCCGCCGGCACGGCCTGTGGATGCACGTCGACGGAGCGTACGGGGGCGCCGCGCTGGCGGCACCGTCGGTGCGTCCGAAGTTCGCCGGGATCGAGCAGGCGGACAGCTTCATCGTCGACCCGCACAAATGGCTGTTCGCCCCCTTCGACTGCTGCGCGCTGCTCTACCGAAACCCGGAGCTGGCCCGCGCCGCGCACACCCAGACCGCCGGCTACCTCGACCCGATCCAGAACGACAGCGAGTGGAACCCCTCCGACTACGCCATCCACCTTTCACGGCGCGCGCGCGGCCTGCCGTTCTGGTTCTCGCTGGCGGCCCACGGCACGGACGCGTACACGCGCGCCATCGAGGCCACGCTGACGGTCGCCCGAGCGGCAGCCGACGAGATCCGGCGGCGACCCCAGCTCGAGCTGCTGAACGATCCCGATCTGTCTGTCGTGGTCTTCAAACGCGTGGGCTGGACGCCCGAGGACTACGACCGGTGGAGCGCACGCATGCTGGCCGACGGATTCGCATTCGTCACGCCGACCACGCACCAGGGCGAGATCGTGACCCGGTTCGCGGTCATCAACCCGAGGACGACGGTGGGAGACGTCGCCGCCATCCTCGATACCATGACGTGAATGGCCACGTCACACCCCGCCTCTGACCCCGCCGCGTCGCGGGTCCTGGTGATGAAGTTCGGCGGCTCGTCGGTCGCCGACGCCGACAAGATCAGGCGCGTCGCCCGCCGCTTGGTGGACGCGCACTCTGCGGGACGGCAGGTGGTCGGCGTGGTGTCTGCCATGGGCAAGACCACCGACCAACTGGTCGCCCTGGCCGGCGACGTGTCGCCGCGCCCCCATCCCCGCGAGATGGACATGCTGCTGTCGACCGGCGAGCGGATCTCGGCCGCGCTGTGTGCAATGGCGATCGAAGACCTCGGCCACCAGGCGGTATCGCTGACCGGATCGCAGGCGGGCATCGTGACCGACACGGTGCACACCAAGGCCAAGATCGTGGAGATCCGCCCGCGACGCATCGAGGAGGCCCTGGCCCGCGGCCAGATCGTGCTGGTGGCCGGCTTCCAGGGCGTGTCGACGAGCTATGACGTGACCACCCTCGGCCGGGGCGGATCCGATACCACTGCGGTGGCGCTGGCCGCCGCGCTGCACGGCGACTGTGAGATCTACACCGATGTCGACGGCGTGTTCTCGGCCGACCCGCGAATCGTTCCGGACGCGCGCAAACTTACGCTCGTCTCGGCCACGGAGATGCTCGAGATGGCCGGGTCGGGGGCCAGGGTGCTGCAGCTGCGCTCCGTCGAGTTCGCACGCAACCACGGGGTTGCCATCCATGTACGCTCAACGTTCTCCGACGCCGAGGGGACGTGGATTCGAGAGGACGGTTCGATGGAAGACGCGATCATCTCGGGGATTACCCACACCACCGACGAGGCCTACGTGACGCTGACCGACGTGCCGGACAAGCCTGGCACCGCGGCCAGCATCTTCAACGCGGTGGCCGCAGCGCACATCAACGTCGACACGATCATCCAGAACGCCGTCACCCACGGCGACGCCGACATTACGTTCTCGGTGCCGACCGACGACCTGCCGCTCATGCGCGACACCATCGAGGGTCTGTGCCGCGACCTCGGGCTGCACTGGCGGGTGGACGACACCGCCGCCAAGGTGAGCCTGATCGGCGCCGGGATGAAGAGCCACCCAGGTGTGGCGGCGCGGATGTTCCAGGCCCTCGCCGACGTCGACGTCAACGTCCGCATGATCGCGACCTCGCCGATCAAGGTGTCCTGCGTGATCGCCCGCGAACGGGTGAACCAGGCGGTGGCGGTGCTGCACGAGACCTTCGCCGCCGAGATCGAGGCCAGCCACAAGGATGCGCATGTCTAGCGGGCTGCGGGTGGCGGTGGTGGGAGCGACCGGGGCGGTCGGACCGGAGGTGCTGCGCGTGCTGGAGGAGCGCTCCTTCCCCGCGTCGGAGGTGGTCGCGTTCGCGTCCGCCCGGTCGGCCGGGCGGCGAGTCGCATTCGCCGGCGGAGACCTCGAGGTGCAGGAACTGACCGACGACGCGCTCGAAGGGTTCGACCTGGCGCTGTTCTCGGCCGGCGCCGGGACATCCAGGCGCTACGCGCCCGAGGCGGTCAGGCGGGGCTGCGTCGTGGTGGACAAGTCGAGCGCGTTTCGGCTCGAGCCCGGCGTGCCCCTGATCGTGCCGGAGGTGAACCCCGACGCGGCGTCCGAGCACCGCGGCATCGTCGCCAACCCCAACTGCTCGACGATCCAGCTCGTGACCGCGCTGAGCCCGCTGCACGCCCGGGCCGGAATCGAGCACCTCACCGTCGCGACCTATCAGGCGGTGTCGGGGACAGGCGCCAAAGCGGTGACCGAGCTGCGCGAGCAGAGCCGTGAGCTGCTCGAAAGCCGCGAGGTGACGCCGCACGTGTACCACCATCAGATCGCCTTCAACGTGATCCCGCACTGCGACAGTTTCGACGGTGCCGAAACGCTGGAGGAGATCAAACTTGTCAAGGAGACCCACAAGATCCTGGCCGACGCCGGCATCGGGATCAGTGCGACCTGCGTGCGTGTGCCGGTGTGGCGCGGCCACTCCGAGGCGGTGTGGATCGAGACTCGCGACCCGCTCAGCCCCGAACTGGCCCGCGAGCTGCTGGAGGCGGCCCCCGGCGTCCGGGTGGTCGACGACCCCGCCGCGAACGGCTACCCGCTCGCGAGCGACGCGGTGGGCACCGACGACGTGCTGGTCGGCAGGATCCGCGCCGACACCACCAGGACGAACGGCCTCGCATTGTGGATCGTGGCCGACAACCTGCGCAAGGGCGCTGCCACCAACGGTGTCCAGATCGCGGAGCTACTGCTCGCCCGCGACCTCGTGCGCGTGCCGGCCGAGGCCGCGGCCTGATGCCTCGGGCCGAGCGCGAACGCGGCCACCTGTGTCCCGTGTGCGTGCGGACCACCGCCGCCGGAACGTGCGCCGAGCACGGCCCCTGGCAACCCCATCAGCTGTGCACGGTGGTCGACCGGCGGCGCGCCGGACGCGGTGTTTGGCACCCGTTCGAGCCGGCCGTGCAGGCGTGCCCGCGGTGCCTGGGCGACGTGGCCGAAGGCCTGCAGGGGTTCGAGTGCCTCGATCATCACCACGGGCCGTACCGGGTCGACGAGCTGCTCGGGCCGACCGCCCAGCGCGAGGCCGCATTCATCCGTCAGAGGCTGGCCCGTGCTCACATGCGCCGCAGGAACGGAACACCCACAGCCATCCCGCTGCCGTCGCTGCCGCCGCTGTCCGAAGTTGCTCACGCCACCAAGCTGCTGGCCGCCGCCGGCCTGGTTGCGGGTACTGTGGCCTTCCTGATCCGCTGATCACACCTTCCCGGCGGCGATCGGCGTGGTGGTGGGCTTGCTCGACCCGCCGGCCGGCTCGACAGTGACGGCGATCGTGTCGCCGCGCGACGCCTCGCGGGTGAGCTTGACCGTTCCGCTCGACGCGAACGTGCCGGCGGGATACGCGGTACCGCCGTCGATCACCCAGGCCTCGTAGGTCTTGCCGGAGGGCGCCGGGGCGGCCCTCACGTACAGCTTCACCACGCCGGATGGGCTGACGAGAGCATTACCGACACCCGCCAGCGCGACCACGCGACCGTGAGCAAGCTCGTGCCCCTGGTCGGTGACCTGTCCTCGCAAAGACAGATTCCAAACGCCCAGCGCCAGCACCGCCGCCGCCAGCGCGGGAACGGCGACAAGCGAGAAGCGCGGCCACCAGCCGGGTGCGCTGCGACGCCTCGGCTGGGCAACCGGAGCGGCGACCACAGGGCCGATCGCCGCCATCACGCGGTCGCGCAACTCCGGCGGGGGCGAGGCGGCGGGCGCTGCGTAGGCCAGCGTGGCCGCAAGCGCCTCCAGCTCGCGCAACCGGTCGCGGCACTGACCGCACTGGGCCACGTGCTGCTCCACCTGCCGTTCCTCGGCGGGCGCGAGCGCGTGCAGCGCGTGCGCGGCGATCAGTTCGTCGACGTGTTCCACTCGTCCTCCGTGCCGATGCCGACCTCCGAGAGCGCGGTGCGAAGCGCCCCCATGGCAGCGAACGTGCGGGATTTCACCGTGCCCAGCGGCACCGCCAGCCGCTCGGCCAGTTCGGCCTGGCTGTAGCCGGCGAAGTAGGCCAGCTCGATCACCTCTCGGTGCGGATCGGGCAACCGCCGAAGGGCCGTCAGGATCTGGCCTCGCGCGACACCGAGCCAGGCACGCTCCTCGACCGGCCGGCCGGGATCGGTGCCTTCGCTGGCGTCGTCGATCGGGTCGGCCTTCCGGCGTTCCTCGCGACGCACCACGTCAACCGCCTTGTGATGGGTCATGGTCAGGATCCATGTCGAGGGCTGGCCACGGGCGGGGTCGAAGGTGCTGGCCTTCGTCCACACCGCCAGGAACGCCTCCTGCACGACGTCGGCGGCGAGCTCGCGGTCACGCACGATGCGCAGCGCCAGCGAGAATGCAGCCTCGGCATACGTGTCGTACAGACGCGCGTAGGCTTCGCGATCGCCGCGGGCGACCAGCGCCAGCAGGCCGTGGTCAGAGAGATGCTCCGTTGTGACGTCCTTGTGGGGGGGCTTGTCAGACATTCGCGCGGGCGTCAGAGTCGGTTCAGCGAACCGTCGCGGGAGCCGGGCTGGGCATGCCGATCCGATGCCATAGCCGCTCCAGGCGGGTCATCTCGGGTGTCCGTTCGATGGCGCGAAGATCAAGCCGCATCAACTCGATTCTGCCTGCAAAACGGCGCGGATGGAAGCCGAAGTCACGCAGAAAGTCGATCGGGAAGATCGTCCGGTGGTGCAGAAATCGCGCCGGAAAGGCGGCGTCGGCGTCATACCGGTAGGCGAACGCCTCCAGTGCGGGGTGCCCACGATCCTTGCACTCGCCGATCGCGGCCAGGAAGAGGCTCTGCAGCACCCATGGGCTTTGGACGTCGGTCAGGTAGGCGCAGGTGACCAGCACAGCGTCCCGGCTGGGCGGACCGGCCGGCATGCCCGCCGCGCGGGGAAACGCCTCCGCCGGCCCGTACTGGATCAGCCCGATGATCCGGCTGTCCTCGCGGTACACCTTGCCCCACGGACCGAAGTCCTCCTCGACCTGGTCGATGAACTTGCGCCGGTTGACCGGTGTCCGACCGGGTCTGGTCTGCCACCACACGCACGATCGGCACGGCGGCGGCGCGTCGGCAACCGTCGCGCCGGTCAGATGATCGACCCTGGACATCAGGCGGGCGCCGCGACGTCCTCGACCACCACGGTGACCTCTCCGACCTCGAGTTGGATCATCGCGGTCAGATGCACGCGGACCGCGTCCTGCACCGCGAGCGCTAGGTCGGGCAGGCGGGCGCCCCAGTCGGCCACCAGTCGCAGCTCGACGTCGATGCGATCGCCGTCGGCCGACACCCGCACGCCCCGCGGTGCCCGTTCGACGTCGGTGCGGCGATCGAGCAAACCGACGGAGCCGTCGGTGATCGCCTGGACGCCCACCACCTCTCGCGCCGCAGCGGCGGCGTAGGCCGCGATCACCGCGTGCGAGATGTGCGCCGCCACCGCCGGCGAGTGCACCGACTCGATGGGCGCCCGGATGGGCGTGTCCGCCATCTGCCGAGTATAAGCTGGGCCGCCCGAATGCCGGCGTGCGTCAGGCTGGGCGTAGGCGCAGCAGGCACGCCTCGGGGCGGGCCATCAAGCGGAATGGAACGAGCGTGGTTCCGGTCCCACGGGACACGACCACGGTGGTGGTGCCGTTCTGGAACACCCCCTCGTCGTACTCCCACCTGTGGTGCGAGAGGCGGAGTTTCCCCCGCGGCGTGGGCAGGCAGATCTGGCCGCCGTGCAGGTGCCCTCCGAGCACCAGCGAGCACGCACCGTCCGGCAGCGACCCGGCCACGTCCGGAAAGTGCGCAAGCAGGATCCGAAATGCGTGGGGCGTGCGAAAGAGGCTTCCCGGAGCAGGGCCGGCGGCAAACCACCCCACCGCGTCGGTACCCGCGACCTCGATCAGCGCGTCGCCGTGCTGCACCGTCACCGACTCGTCGCGCAACAGCCTCAGGGGCGCCGGCGACCAGTCGGTCACGATCACTCTGCGCGAGAACGGATCGTTGGTCGCACCGACCTCGTGATTGCCGGTGACGCCGTACATGCCGAGTGGCGGGGCGAGTCGGGCGAGCTCGCGTTTGACCGCGTCCAGCGCCCGCGGGTGAGTGACGATGTCACCGGTGACCGCGACCATGTCCGGGCGCACCCGAACGCCGAAGTCGATCGCCTTCCGCATCGAGCGCATGTTGAGCGACGGTGCCCCGGCGTGGAAGTCCGACAGGTGCAGGAGACCCAGTCCGTCGAGCGCGCCGGGCAGCCCCTGCACACTGATCTCGAGCGTGTGGGTACGCACCCACTGGGACTCGAACAGGCCCCACCCGGCGAGACCGGCGGCCACCGCGGCCAGCGGTAGGAGCCCTGGTCTCCTACTCCCCACGAACGCTGTCGAGCTCGTCCCGCAAACGTCGGCGGGCGGCCGCGATCCGCTGCTTCAGACGGTCGGCGCGATCGGCGTCGTCGGAGTGGCCGTTGGCCTCCGCCGGAACGCCGGCGTCACGATCGGCGAGCCAGTGCAGAGCGGCCGCCACCGTGAAGGCAACCAGCGCAAGAGCGGCCAGACGACGCATATCGGCAGTGTACCGGCTGGGCCCGCGGTCATTGGCAGGCTCCCCACAGACCGCGCCCGGCCACGGCCGCCAGACGGAGCGGTTCAATCGCCCAATGGCGTTCGGCCGTCATGTCGGGGTGAGCGCGCGCGTGGTCGCGGACGCCGACAGCCGTCGGCGCCTGCCGTAGTCCGACGCTTCAGGGCCGAAGCAGACCACCGGGTGGTTCACGTGTGCACGGCGAACGGCCGCTCAACGTGTTTCGGAAGCCGTCACCGCACTGGCCCAGCCTGCCCGGCTGCTGTGGGTGGCCGTCTTGTTCATGTCCTTCCACACGCCGTCTATCCGCAGGAGCGAGTGGATGTCGACCCAAGCGTTGAAGGGGTCGTTGGGGGTGTGCATCTCGAGCATGACGCAAGCCACATCGCCGGCCTGGGTGACGGACACGATGCGAAGCACGAACTCGTCGCCCGGCACGCCTTCCCAGGGCGCTGCCCACTCCTCGAAGAGGTCGCTGAGGAGTTCACTGCTCAGTTCCCCGTCGGCGTTGGTAAAGGTGATACGAGCGTCCTCGTGGAAGGCTTCTGTGAACTTGTTGATGTCCGACTCGTTGAAGCCGTCAACGTAGAGCTGGATGATGCGCACAATGTCGTCGTAGTCCGGTGCCGACCCAGCCGTTGCCTGCGATGCGCGCTCCATAGCCATTTCGGACTTCCCCCTTTGTGGTGGACGCCACAACCTACCACCCGAGCAGCGACGGCCGCATCGCCGCGCAACCCAGAGCGCCGCTGTCCCAGCGGATGCTTGAGTCGCCAGCGGCGCCCCGCCTAGAACTGGAACAGCTCGTGCACCTGAAGTGTCTCAGGTGGCCCGCTGAGTTGGACGCCAACCTGCTTCAGTATGGGTAGCAGCCGCTCGTCATTGAAAGCGCGTTGCTGATCCGCGCTTGCCCAGACTTCGCTCACCCGGAGACTGCCCTCCTCGCCGAACAGGGCATGAAGCTCAAGTCCCGCAGGCGGAAAATCGCCCTGTTCCAGCAGGCTCCCTGCGTCATCGTACTGCTGGCGGGTCACACCCACTTCTTGGTACCTGACCAGAACGCTCACGGCATTTCTCCTTTGCTGGAAGCAGGGCCCGCCAAAGGTACCACCACGTACCTCGGGCGCGGGAGGCATCCGGCGTCGGATGACCGCGGCACCTCGAACTGTCGCCGCGCTAGTTTGGCGCGTCGTAGAGGTGGCGCACTGCGCGCGAGATGGTCAGGGGCGGTGCGCTCGGGTGGTATTCGCCCGGCAGTACCTCGAACGTGATGTCGAGGTTCGGGTAGCCGCGGCCTCGCAGCCGGTCCACAAGGTCACGTGCGTAGCCGACCTCGTCTTCCATGGGGAACTCGGCCTCAGCGCGAAGCGACGTTTCTCGCGCCTCCGGGGTCATCTGGTCGCGGTGGCGATCGTCGCCATCCGGGTTCTCGTACTCTCCGATCGACACGTACACCTTGGCCGGCAGGTCGTCGTGGGTGTTCGCGTAGCTCTGCTCGGTTTCGAAGATCACCTTCGGACCGTACCAATACGAGGGGCTGCCGATCCCGTAGCGCTGAAATGCGGACGGCCTGGTCAGCAACAGATGGGTCGCGAACAAGCCGCCCAGGGAGTAGCCGAACACGCCGAAGTCGTCCCCGGCGACGTCGAAGCGGTCGAGGATCCACGGCTTCAACTCTTCCTCAAGGAAGCCCGCAAACTGGTTGGCGCCCTGCATCATCGCCGGATTGCCCTCCGCGCCACGCGGGTCAACCACCGGGCTGAAATCCCGCCCCCGCAGCCGCGTCGTATCGGCGACGGTAACTGGCCGATAGCCAACTCCAACCACGAGCAGCGGCCTGATGTGCTCAGCCAGCGCCAGCAGCCGCACGCTCTCAAGTGCCGTCCCAAGAAAGAAGAACGCGTCCAACACAACCAGGAGCCGACCCCAGCCGGAGCATCCTCACAGCCGCCGACGACGATCCGAAACTCGTCCACCACATGCGCTGACGACAGATAGTGCACCTGAGTGTTGGCAAGCGCCGCCTCGTCGTTACTGATCACTGCACGCCTCCTTGAAGATCGACCACCGGGCGCGAGTGTATACCGACCCGTCGAGGCACCAAGGCCTGGCCTTGGCGGCCAGTGCGCCAGCGTCAGCGCGTGCCGCAGGCCGGTCAGTCGCAGGCCGACCAGAGGCCGCGCCCGGCCACCGCCGCCTGGCGCTCGAGGCGGGCGAGCAGCGCGGCGTGCAGAGTGTTGGGAGGGATCGAGAGCGTGCGCGCGTAGCCCAGTTCGACCAGCCGCGCGTCAACGAAGACGGACGGCGATCCGTCCAGGTAGATGTAGGCCAGCCAGCGCCCGTAGACGTCGTGCAGTTCGTGGTCGTACACCAGTGTCACCCGCCGCCCGGTCAGCAGGTGCTTCGTGAACGCCGAGGCCTGAGGCCCGTAACAGCCCACCGGCCGGTGAGGGTCGACGGTCTCCGGTGTGTCGATGCCGAGCAACCGGACATCCTCGGTGTGGCCACCCGCCGCGACGTAGACGGTGTCGCCGTCCACGACCCGCACGACCACGCCGTGGGTGATCGGCGCGGCCGTCGCGGTGTGCGCGTGCCACACCATGGCGGCCGCGGCGAGTGCCGCGGCGACGGCGAGTGGAGGAGCGAATCGGTGCATGCCGGCCAGCGTACGGGGGCCGCCTGCAACGTGTCTGTCACGATCCGTGAGGGAAGCGTCCAGACCCCGGTCATCTGCGGCGGCGAGTCCAGCCGACCCGGCGCCTAGAATTCCACCCCCCATGAAGCTGCTTCACATCGCCGACATCCACCTCGACCGCGCGTTTCACAGCGCCGAGACGCGACGGGGCGCGACGACGCGCCGGCGCGAGCTCCGCGACGCTCTGACCCGCATGCTCGACCTCGGCCGGGAACGCCGCGTGGACGCGGTGTGCATCGCCGGCGACGTGTACGAGCACGAGTACGTGACCGAGGACACCGTTGCCTTCCTTCGCGGCGCATTCGCCGCGGCCGCCGTCCCCGTGCTGGTGACCCCCGGCAACCACGATCCGCACGTGCCCGGCTCGGTCTGGGAACGTACGGAGTGGCCGAGCAACGTGCAAGTGTTTCGTCGCGACGTCATCGAGCCGCACGAGCTCCCCTCGGGCATGATCGTGTGGGGCGCAGCCTTCACGGCGGCCCACTGCACCACCAACGTCGTGCGCGACTGGACAGCCCCCCGCGACGGTCGCCTGCACCTGCTGCTGATCCACGCCGCACTGACGGGCGAGCAGTGGGCCGCGGAGCCTCGGCATCGTCCGGTGACGCGGGCGCAGCTCGAGGCGACCGGCGTGCGGTTCGTCATGCTCGGGCACTTCCACGACGGACGCGCCGACGACTTCCTCTGCTACCCCGGCTCCCCGGAGCCGCTCGGGTTCGGGGAGCGCCGTGGGCGCCACGCTGCGGCGCTGCTCGAGGTCTCCGAGGCGGGGGCTGTCGCCTGCGAACTGGTCGAGGTGGCGCGCCGTCGCTATGTCGAGCTCGCCGTGGGGCTCGACGGCGCGACCGGATCGGCCGAAATCGAGGCGAGGCTGACCGCCAGCCTCACCGGCCAGGCGGGGGCATCGGTGCTGGTGACCCTCGAGGGCGAGGTCGCGCCCGGATGCGAGATCGACGCGGTGGCGCTCGCGGAGGGCTGCCGAGGTGACCTGGCCGAACTCTCGGTGCGCGATCGCACCCACGCCGCGTACGACCTGCGCGCGCTGGCCGGGGAGCGGTCGGTGCGAGGCCGGTTTGTCGCCCGCATGCTCGGACGCACCGACCCCGGCGCGCAGGAGGCGTTGGTCGCAGGTCTGCGGTCGCTCGACGGACGCCGGGATCTGGTCGCATGAGGATCCACGAGCTTCACGTGCACGGCTTCGGCAGGCTGGTCGACCGCGGGTTCACATTCGGCCAGCGGCTGACGATCGTCCACGGCCCCAACGAGGCCGGCAAAAGCACCCTCCACGCCGCCCTCCGGGCGTCCATGTTCGGCCTCGTCCCGGGTGGTCGCCGCACGCCCGCCACGACGGCCGAGATCGAGCGCTGGTCGCCGTGGGCGGCGGGACGGTACGCCACCCGCGCATCGCTCACCCGCCGGGACGGCGACCGGATCCGGATCGACTGGGACTTCGCGCGATCGAGCTTCACCGTCACCGACGCCGCTACCGGAGCCGACCTGACGTCCGAGCACGGCGCCGGTTCGAACCCCGCCGTGCTCTGCGAGACGCTGTACGGCGTGACCCGCGACGCCTACCTGCGGGTCGGCTGCGTCGGCCAGTCGGAACTGGCGCGGATCGACGACGCGTCGGGGGTGCGGGGCGCGGTCGAACGGGTGGCAGGACAGGCCGCGTCCGACACCGGGGTGCAGGCGGCGCTGACCGAGATCCGCTCGTTCCGGTCGCGCGAGGTCGGTCTCAACAAGGCGCGCAGCAATGCCCTGCCGCAGGCGGAGGAGGAAGCCGAGCGCCTCCACGAGGCGCTCGCGGCTGCCGCCGGCGAGCGCACCGAGGCCGAGCGGCTCGCCGCCGAGCGCGACAGCGCCGAGCAGTTGGTGTACCAACTGACGGGCTCGGTGACCGGACTCGAGATCGCGATCCAGGCCGCGCAGGCGCGAGAGCTGCGGCAAACGGTGGAACGCGCGGAGAGTGCCGACGACCGCCGCCGGTCGGCCACCGCCGTACTGGAGGTGCGCGCCGACGCAGCCTCCTTCGCACCGATCAGCGGCGTTGCCGGTGCGCGTGAGCGCGTGGCCCACGTTGCACCGCAGGTGGGAGCCGCGGCCGCGCAGCGATCGGCCGCCAGACGGCGGCTGGAGGCGTTGCAGGCAGATCACGGCCCGGAGGCCGGCGCCGTGGAGCCCTCGGCGCTGTCGACGACGCGGCTGGGGCTCGTCGCAGCGGCAGCGGCGATCGGCGTGGCCGCCGGGATCATCCTCCATCTTGCGATCCTGGCCATCGCGGCCGCGGCGCTCGGGATCGCAGCCGCGCTGGCGACCGTCACCGCCTCCCGGGCGCGCGCCGCGCGCGCGGGCGATGGTCGGCTGCGGGCCGCCGCTGACCGGCGGATCCGGATCGCCGAAGCGGAGGCCGAGCTGGCGCCGCTGGAAGCGCGCGCAGCCGAGCTCGACGACGCGCACCGGCACCTGGCCTCCCTGCTCGACGTCGCCGACGACGAGGTTGCGGTCGCGCAGGCGCTCCAGGAGTACGACCGACGCGCATGCGCGCACGCCGAGTGGGTGGAGGCAGAGCGCGAGCGCACCCTCGCCGAAGCCGAGTTGCGGCAACTGCTGGGGGATCGCGGGCTCGACCGGCAACGCGCGCTGCTGCTCGAGGCGGAGACCCAGCTCAACGGCCATCGAGACGCTCCGGGCGCCGACCGCGACACCGCCCAGCTGGCCGCGGAGTTGCACGAGCTGTCCGTGCGCCACCAGCAGGCGCAGCTGGAGGCGGGGAGGCTGGCCGCGACCGTCACCGAGCGGCTGCGGCTCGTCCCCGATGTGGTGGAATTGCGAGAGCGGCTCGACGACGCGCGGGAGCGTGTCGAGCGGCTGCGACGCATAGACGGCGTGTTGAAGCTCGCCGAAAGCGAGCTGGCCGCGGCTGCGAGCGACACGTACCGCGACTTCGCCCCGCGGCTGAACGACGCGCTCTGCGAAGGGCTCGCCCGCGTCACCGGCGGGCGCTACTCCACCGCCTACGTGGACGAGGACCTGTCGGTACGCCTCGAGGCTCCCGAGACCGGTGCGGTGGTCGATCTCGACCGGCTCTCGGTCGGCACGCAGCGGCTCGCCTACCTGGTGCAGCGGCTGGAGCTCGTGCGGCTGATCGCGCCCTCGGTCGAGCCGCTGCCGGTACTGCTGGACGACCCGTTCGCCCACCTCGACGCCGCTCGCGTGCGCGCGGCGGTGGAGGTGCTGTACGACGCATCCGGCGAACGCCAGCTGATCGTCTTCACGACCCAGAAACAGGTGCTCGAGATGGCACCGGCAGGCACCATGCTGATCGACCTGGCCTGACGCAATGGCTGAGACGGCGATCGTGGTTACGGTAGAGGCGGCCGAGGCGGCCGTGGCGTGCTTTCGGCGCGCGCACACTCCTAGCGGCGCCGAGGGTATGCCCGCGCACGTGACGCTCCTGTGCCCCTTCGCCGACAGCCAACGGCTTGCCGGCGGCATGGTGTGCGAACTGCGTGAGGAGTTCTCACGGTTTTCCAGCTTCACGTTCTCCCTCCCGACACTGGACCGGTTCGACGGCCCGACCACGGTCCTCTACGCGGTGCCGGCACCACCGGAGCCGTTCGTCGAACTGACGGAGGCACTGGTCGCGCGGTTCGGGTTTCCCCCGTACGACGGAGAGCATGCGGACGTTGTCCCGCACCTCACGATCGCCAGCAGCGACGACCCGGCGGTGCTCGCGGTCATCCAGACCGAGGTGGCCCGGTCGCTCCCCATCACGGCGGCGGCCGCCTCCGCGGAGGTGTGGGAGCACCAGCCAGGCGCCTGGCAAATGATCCACCGGTTCCCCCTCGCGCCGGCCGAGCCTCTGAGCCTATCCCGGTAGGGCACGCGGCGAACCGGTCACGCTCGGCGAACGAGCGGGTACATGCCGCCGGTCTTCACCAGCACGCCGGCTTCGATCAGCCGGTCGATGGCCCCGGTCACGGTGGCGTCCGGGAGATGGGCGAGCGCTCCGTACGAGTCCAGGCGCTCGTGCCCGGCCGCCTTCAACGCCTGCGAGCGCGAGCCGCGGAGGATCTGCGTCAACCGGGAGCGGCCGACCGTCCCCCGCGTCTCGTCCACCGCGTGCAGCACCGCCTCGGTCAGGTCGGAGACCTGCGGCGCCGCGGCCCGCGTCTGGTCGTGGTTGTCGCAGCAGGTCTCAGGCGCCCGCTCAGCCGGCTCGTCGCCGAAGTAGCGCAGTAGCGCGCGGCGCCGGCAGCCGGAACCGGTGGCATACGCATCCATCGCCTTCAACCGCTCCCAGCGCTGGTTCTCGACCCGCCGGCCGGCGACCATCGCCGCCCCCAGGTGCGCCTTGGCGAGCGTGCGGTGCGTGAGCCGGCCGGATGCGCTGCCCGTTGCTGACGGGAACAGCTCGACGGCCCCGGCACGTTCCAGCACCGCGAGCGCGACCCGCGGCTCGTCCCCGGGCAACTCGCGTTCCTGGACCCTGAACAGCCCTTTCTGATCGGCGGCGGAGGCGAGCGTGTGGTGCATGCGCTCGAGATCCGCTGCGGTCAGCTTCGCCCGGTTGATGAAGTACACGATCAGACCCTTGTCGGCTCCGCTGTAGAGCAGGGTGCAACGAGCCGGCAGGCCGTCACGGCCGGCGCGACCGGCCTGCTGGTAGTACTCCTCCGGGGAGGCCGGGATCGTCCAATGCACCACCGAGCGCACGTCGGACTTGTCGATCCCCATGCCGAACGCCGTGGTGGCCGCGACCACCGCCAACTCGCTGTCGAGGAACGACGTCAGGGTCTGCGAGCGCACGTCGCTGTTCAACCCCGCGTGGTAGGGGGCGGCCGGCACACCCGCGGCGGTGAGCACCGTGGCCACCTCGTCGCAGGTTCGCCGCCGCCCGCAGTACACCACCGCCGGCAGCCGGTCGGGGCGGCGCAGCAGATCGACCAGCACCCGCGGCTTGCCGGCGTCGCCCGCCACCGGAAGCACCTCGAAGAACAGGTTCGGACGGTCGAATCCGGTGCGCGGCATGGCCGGGTCGTGCAGCCGAAGCGCGGTCACGACATCCTTCGCCACCCGGCGCGTCGCAGTCGCGGTGAGCGCGATCGTGGGCGGGTTGCCGAACCGGTCGCGGACGTCCGCCAGGCGCCGGTAGTCGGGCCGGAAATCGTGCCCCCACTCGGACAGGCAGTGCGCTTCGTCCACCGCCAGCCGGCTGACCCCGCGCGCCCCGATCATCTCCAGGAAGCGCCCGCTGGAGAACCGCTCCGGTGCGACGTAGAGCAGTCGCGTGTGGCCACCGGCGACCCTGTCGACGGTGGCGGACACGTCCGCCGCGCTCATGCTCGACGCGATCATGTCGACGGCGTCCAGGCCCCGCCCGCGAAGCGCCCGGTACTGGTCCTCCATCAGCGCGATCAACGGCGACACGACCACGGTCAGACCCGCGCCGGTCAGTGCCGGCAGCTGGTAGCAGAGCGACTTCCCTGATCCGGTAGGCATGATGGCAAGCACGTCACGGCCCGCCAGCAGAGCCTCGACCGCCTCGCGCTGGCCGGCCCGAAACTCGGGATGGCCGAACAGGCGATGCAACTCGGACGTGATATCAGTCTCGACCGTACCCACAGCGTCAGTGTCTCAGACCGGCCGGATCACGCGGCGGCGCGGTCGAGATCGGCGGCCAGCGCGGGCCGTGCATCGCCCCGCAGCCAGCGGCAGGCGAGAACCCCGATCGCGCTCACCGCGCCGACGGCGACGAACGTCAGCCGCGCCGCGTGGACGACCGGCGGTACGTGTGCCCCCGAATGCTGCGCGGCCGCCACCTGTCCGGCGGTCAGGCTGGCCGCGAAGACCACACCTGCGATCGCAGCGCCGAGCCCGGAACCGACCTGCCGGGCAAGCGGGATGCTCGACGTCGACCGGCCCTCGCGTCCCGCCACCCCGTCGGTCAGCACCGCGGTGAACAGCGCGGGACTCGCCACCCCCATGCCCAGACCCGACATCGCAAACGCGAGCACCGGGAGCACCGCTCCGCCGACCGGCACCGCCATGACGAGGGTCGCGGCGGCTGTCAGCGTGGTGCCGAGCGCGATCTGGGAGCGAGGCGTGGTGTGGGTGCGCGCGGCACCCATCGATCCCGCCGTCCAGCCGAGCGTGCACAGCAGCAGCGCCGCGCCGACCACCGACACGCTGTGCCCGAACCCGACCTGGAGCTGCAGCGGCAGATACGTCTCGGCGCCGAGAAAGGCGACGCCGGCGGCCAGCGCGCTCACGTTGGCGGCGATCGCATTCGGGGTGTGGGTGAAGATCGGAGCGCGGGTCGAGCGCTCGTGAAGCAGGAACACCACCATGATCACGATCGCAGCCGGCACGAGGACGGCCAGCGGCAGCTCGCGCTTGGATGCCGCAAGCATGACGCCGACGACCGCTCCCAACAGCGTGGGACCGACCACGTTCAGCGGCTCGTGGCGGGACGGCGGCCGCGCCCGGCCGCGCAGGGCCATCCGGCCGGCAACGGCGATGGCGGCGATCAGCGGCAGGTTGACCCAGAACACCCACCGCCAGCCGACGGTGCCCGTCAACACGGCGCCCAGCGCGGGGCCGACGAGCGCCGAGATGCCCCACATCGCGGCGTTGATGCCGAACGCCCGCGGCCGAAGCTCGGTCGGGATCGAAACGGCGAACAGCCCCAGCGGCACCGCGAACATGAACCCCGCCCCCAACCCGAGGATCGCCCGCGAAGCTGCGATCACCGCCATCGACGGGGCCAGTCCGCCGATCACATTGGCGACCGCGAACAGCACGCAGGCGATGGCGAAGCTGCGACCCACCCCGGAGCGGTCGATGATCGCGCCCGCGAGCGGGAACGTGGTCGCGATCGTCACCGTCGCGGCTCCCACGGTGACGGCGATCAGCCCCACGCCGCCGACGTCCTGGGCCGCCGTCGGCAGCGCGGTGGTCACCATCAGCGCGTCCAGCGACCCCAGGAACGTCGCTCCCAGCGCGGCCACCATCAGCGTCCGGTAGGGAGCTCGGAACAGCGCGGCGTAGCTCGGGGTCACGCCCCTCCCCGATTCACACGTAGATCTTGTCGGTGACCCTGTGGGTCTTGACGATGTGGCGCTTGAACTGCAGCTCGTCGTAGGAGAGGCCGGCAGCGGCGCCCACCAGCTGGGCCAGGTGGATGATCGGCATGTCGAACTCGATATCCGCCTCGCGCGACGCCTTGCCCTGCCACGCGTCCAGCGACAGGTGACACAGCGGACATGGGGTGACCATCGCGTCGGCGCCCGCCTCCTTGGCCTCGGCCAGCGGCTGGATCAGCTCGCCCAGCGCGACCTCCTCGCGCGCGAGCACGATCGGGAACCCACAGCACTTGATCTTCGACGGATAGTCGACGGGCTCGGCGCCGCAGGCGATGATGATTCGCTCCAGCGACTGCGGGCGATCCGGATCCTCGAACCCCAGCACCTTGGACGGGCGCAGGATCTGGCAGCCGTAGAAGGGGGCGATGCGCACGCCCGTGAGCGGCTTCTCGGCGACCTGCTTCAGCCGCTCGTAGCCCTCGCCCTCCGAGATCTCCCACAGCAGGTGGCGCACGTCCACGTTGCCCGAGTACGACGCGGCTCCGACCTCGCGAAGGTTGGCGTTCACCCGCTCGAGCAGCTCCGGATCGGCCTGCAGCTTCTTGTTGGCCTGGCGCAGGTTGAGCGTGCACACATTGCAGATGGTGAGGATCGTGTCCTTCTCGAGCTGCTCGGCCTGGCCGAGGATGCGCGCGTTGAGGTGCAGGTAGTACTCGGGCCGGGCCTCGTGCACATCTCCCGCACCGCAGCAGGTGAAGCCGGGAATCTCGACCAGCTCGAAGCCCATCTTGGCCGCGACCGCCCGGGTGGACGTATCGAGCTCCTTCTGCGACAGGCTGGCCAGACAGCCCGGGTAGTACGCGTAGCTGGTCTTCACTGGGCGTTCTCCCTCTCCACGGAGACACCCGCACGCCGGGCCGCCAGGCCCTCGGCCTCCTGCGATTTCACGAGCTTGTGCAGCTTTCGCACCTCGTCGAGCTTCTTGGCCTTGTGCGGCTTGAGCGGGTTGGGCACCTTGCCGGCGCGCGCCATCTGCATCGCGAACTTGATGTCCAGGGTCTTCATCGGATCGGTGTAGGGCACCAGCGCGGTCTCCAGCAGATACCCGGTGGCGCGCGTGGACAGGTCGAACACCTGCGCATGGCGGGCGCCCTTGTCGCCGGTCATGCCCTCGGCGTAGATCTCGGCGCCGAGCTTGGCGATCGCGTCGCGCGGATCCACCCCCTTGGGGCAGCGCTCGTTGCAGAAGTAGCACCGGGTGCAGTCCCACACACCGTGGGGACCGTTGTACATCTCCAGCCGCTTCTTGCGCCCGCGATCGCGGGCGTCGCCGACGAACCGGGCGGCCTTGGCAAGCGCTGCCGGGCCGAGGAAGTCCGGGTCGGCCTCCATCGAGTTGCACTCCGAGACGCAGCAGCCGCACTGGATGCACAGCGCCTCCTTGAAGATCCGGTCGAGCTCCTCCTGCTGCACCCGCCACTCCTTGGCGGGGGGGTCGCCGTCCTCCTCGAGGTACGGCTGCACCGCCCGGAACTTCGCCCAGAACGGATCCATGTCGACCACCAGATCCTTGACCACCGGGAGGTTCCCCATGGGCGAGATTATGGGAACCCGGCCGGCCTCGACCAGTGGCGCGACGGGCGTCTTGCAGGCCAGCACGGCGGCGCCGTCCATCCGCATCCCGCACGATCCGCAGACCGCCATCCGGCAGCTCTTGCGGTACGTCAGCGAGCCGTCCTGCTCGTCCTTGATCTGGTCGAGCACATCGAGCAACGTGGCCGTCTCGGCCGCATCCACGGTGAAGCTCTGCAGCCGTGACTCGTCCGACTCGGGCAGATGACGCTGGATCTGGAGGGTGACTTCCACGGGCTCCTCGTTAGTAGCTGCGGACTGCGGGCTCGTACTCGGTGACGGTCACCGGCTTGTAGTCCAGACGCACGGCGCCGTCGTCATAGTGCGTCAGCGTGTGCCGCAGCCAGTTCTCGTCGTCGCGCTCGGTGTAGTCGAGCCGGCTGTGCGCACCGCGGCTCTCGGTGCGGGCGATCGCGCCGGTGACCAGGCAATCGGCCATCTCGAGCATCGCCCCGAGCTCGATCGCCTGGGTCAGATCATTGTTGAATGCCTGCGACTTGTCCTGCACGATCATGCCACGTGCGTAGCGCTCGCGCAGCTCCGCCACCTTCGCCTTGCAGGCGTCCAGCTTGGCGGCGGTGCGGAAGATGCCGGCGTTCTCGTACATGGCATCCGCCAACTCTTCGCGGATCGCCTTGGGCCGTTCACCGTCGAAGTTGTAGAGCATCTCGCGGATCCGTTTGTCGGCCACGCGCACCGCCGACGCCGAGAAGATCCCGCCGCGACCGTTCGACCGCACGTCCTGGGCGGCCGAGGCCCCCGAGCGGCGGCCGAACACGACCGTTTCCAGCAACGAGTTCCCGCCCAAGCGGTTGGCGCCGTGGACAGAGACGCATGCGCACTCCCCGGCGGCGTACAGGCCCGGCATGATCGTGCGGCCGTCGACGTCCGTGTCGATCCCGCCCATGTGGTAGTGGCTGCCGGGCCGCACCGGGATCGGCTCCTCGATCGGGTCGACCCCCGCGTAGTCCATGGCCAGCTCGCGGGATCCGTGCAGCCGCTCCATGATCCGCTTAGCGCCCAGGTGCGTGAGGTCGAGCAGCACGCAGCCGTCCACTCCGCGCCCCTCGTCGATCTCGGTCTGCTCGGACCGGGACACCACGTCGCGGCTCGCCAGCTCGCCGGCGTTCGGCGCGTAGTTGTACATGAATCGCTCGCCCTCGGCGTTGCGCAGGTAGCCGCCCTCTCCCCGGCAGCCCTCGGTGATCAGGACACCGTTGGACTTCAACGTGGTGGGGTGGAACTGCATGAACTCCATGTCCTTCAGCGGCACGCCTGCCCGCCAGGCCATCGACATGCCGTCGCCGGTGCAGGCATAGGCGTTGGTGGTGCCGCGGTACATGCGGCCCAGGCCGCCGGTGGCCATGATCACGGCGCCGGCCTCGACGCCCTGCACGCCGCCGCGCACGAGGTCCCACGCCGTCAGCCCCACACAGCGCTCGCCGTCGGTCACCAGGTCGAGCGCGAACCATTCCTCGTAGACGGTGACTCCGCTCTTGACGAGTTGCTCGTAGAGCACGTGCAGCAGCACGTGCCCGGTGATGTCGGCCGCGTAGCAGGTGCGAGGCGCGCCGCCGGCGCCGAACGGGCGCTGGGCGATCCGGCCGTCCTCGGTCCGGGAGAAGATCGCCCCCATGTGCTCGAGCTCGTAGATGTCGCCCGGGCCCTCGGCGCACATGACGGCGATCGCATCCTGGTCGCCCAGGTAGTCCGAGCCCTTGACGGTGAAGAACGTGTGCTTCTCGGGACTGTCCTCGCCGGCGTTTCCGAGCGCGGCGTTGATCCCGCCCTCGGCGGCTCCCGAATGGCTGCGGGTCGGGTGGAGCTTGGACACCACCCCGACGTCGACCCCGTAGCGAGACGCCTCGATGGCGGCGCGCATGCCGGCCAGACCTGCGCCGACGACCACCACGTCGTGTCGAACCATTGCTCCTCCGGGGTCGGAATACCGCGCCGCTCGGCGCATTCGGCAGCCTACCAAGAGGGCTTGCAAACCGCCGCAGACTGGGTGTTTGTGACATTCGTGTATGAGGCGGGACATTTGGAGAAATTGGGGTAAACTGGTGAAATGGTGCGGATCAGCCCGCGCTGCTTGTGACTTCCAGGAGGAACCTTGGCGAAGATGGCGTTTGCAATGCCGGAGGCACGTCATGTGCTGCGAGACCTGACTCAGGCTCAGCTCCACGAGCTGACCCAGGGGCAGGCAACCGCCCGTCGCACCGACTACGGCGCGGTCAACGTCGAGGCCAAGGTGCTCGCGCGCTCCAAGGCGTCCACCTACATCGTGTCGGACGATCCGTCGGCCGAGCCGCACCAGGCGATCGACCGCGACGAGTGGGATCGCGTGTCGGCGCTGCAGGATGCCTACATCGCCGGCCAGGAGATGGTGCAGGTGGACGGCTTCATCGGAAACGACCCCGAGCGGCGGGTGCCGGCGAGGCTGTTCATCGAGCGCAGCAACGTCAACATCGCCGGCATGCAGGGTGTCCTGTACTTCCACGACCGCGATGCGGAGGGCGACGACTTCGAGCCCGAGCTGGTGGTGATCTACACGCCGAAGCTGGCGATCGAGGGGTACCCGGATGATCGCCTGATCGCGGTCAACCTCGATCTCAACGTCACCCGCGTCTTCAACTCGGACTACTTCGGCGAATCGAAGAAGGGCGGATTGCGGATGTGGAACAAGCTGGTCTACGACCGCGGTGGTCTGGCTCTGCACGCGGGCTGCAAGGTGATCCCGACCGAGTCGGGGCTGAAGACGGGACTGATCGTCGGACTCTCCGGTACCGGGAAGACCACCACCACGTTCACGCGCCAGAACGGCTCGCTGCCGGTGCAGGACGACTTCGTCGCCTGGTGGCCCGACGGTCGCGTCAGCGCCACCGAGGCCGGCTGCTTCGCCAAGACCTTCGCGCTCAACCCCAAGGACGAGCCGACCATCCACGGAGCGGTGACCAAGCCCGGGGCCTACCTGGAGAACGTCTCCATGGACGACGCCGGCCGGGTCGACTTCTACGACCAGAGCTACACCAAGAACGGCCGCGCCGTGTTCTCGTTCTCCGACATCGAGGCAGCCGACGCGTCGGTCATCCAGCACGCGGACTTCCTGCTGGTGCTGAACAAGAACGAGAACGTGATCCCTGCGGTGGCCAAGCTGGAAGGCCCGCAGGCAGCCGCCTTCTTCATGCTCGGCGAGACCACCGGCACCGCCGCCGGGGGCAAGGACGAGGAGGGCAAGTTCCTGCGCGTGCCGGGCACCAACCCGTTCTTCCCGATGCACCACGACAACCAGGGCAACCGCTTCCTCGAGCTGCTCGAGCGCAACCCGATCGACGTCTACATCATGAACACGGGCAGGGTCGGGGGAGGCGAGGAGGTCGAGGGTTCCAAGAAGGTGCGCATCCCACACTCGTCGGCCATCGTGAAGGCGATCGCCGAAGGCACCATCCAGTGGCAGACCGATCCCGACTTCGGCTACAAGGTGGCCGCCCAGGTGCCCGGGATCGACGATGCCGACCTCGACATCCTGCAACCCAAGCGGCTCTACGACGCCACCGGGCGTGACGAGGAGTACGCCCAGCGCGTCGCCGGGCTCAAGCAGGAGCGAGCCGAGTATTTGACCCAGTTCCCGAGTCTCTCGCAGGAGATCATGGATTCGGTGAAGTAGTGGCGCCGTCCCAGGTCAAGCTGGACGTCCAGCGCACGGCGCGCAGGTTCGAGCAAGCTGTCGCGGCAGCCGATGTGGGTGCGGCGCGTGGGCACTTCTCACCGGAGTTCGCCACCCGCGACAGCGAGCTCGTACCCCTGCTCGAGCGCACCTCCGGCGGCGAGCTGATCGGAACCGTCGCCACTCGCACGCTGCTTCACCTGCGGCTGGCCGACGGCGACACCAGCGTCATCGAGCTGCTGTGGCGCGAGCACGGCGACGGCTACCTGATCGAGGACTGCCGCGTCTTCTCCCTGATCCCCGGCGAGTAGACCACAGCCGCGGGCCGTGTCACAGCTCCGTGCCGGCTCTGTGCCCCGGTCCGTACGGGGTCTGACCCGGGGTGGGGTGGGGGGGTGTGCCCGCGCCACCACGAACAACGGGGCTTGGCCCCGAATATTTCACCGCCGGGGGAGGAATTTCTCGCCGGTGTGGGTACTCTTTAAGTCCGTCATCCATCGACAGCAAGGAACCCAAGTGGCGCCACCCCGTGCGATCTGGACCGGAAGTATCTCGTTTGGCCTGGTGAACGCCCCCGTGCGCATGTACACGGCGATCAGCGAGAAGGACATCAAGTTCAACATGCTGCACCAACCCGACGGCGGCCGCATCGGCTACCAGAAGGTGTGCAAGGTTGACGGGGAGCCGGTCCCGGCCGAGGAGATCGTGAAGGCGTACGACGTGGGCGGCGGCGAATTCGTGGAGATCACCGATGAGGACTTCGCAGCCGCCGCGGCGGAGGGGTACCGGTCGATCACGATCCACGACTTCGTCCCTGCTGAACAGATCGACCCGATCTACTTCGAGCGCACCTATTACCTCGGCCCGCAGGAGGGCCCGGGGGAGGCGATCTACGCGCTGCTCGTGCAAGCCATGGCGCAATCCGAGTTGGCGGCGGTCGTCACCTACGTGCACCATGACCGCGAGAATCTCGGCTGTCTGCGCATCAGGGAGGGCGTGATCACGCTCGAGAAGATGTTCTTCCACGACGAGGTGCGCAGCGTGGACGGTTTGGCGCCCACGGTGCAGGTGGACAAGCAACAGTTGAAGATGGCCGCCGACCTGATCAAGGCCTACACCGGTGAGTTCCAGCCCGACAAGTACCAGGACGGCCACCGCGCCCGCCTGCTGGAGGTGATCGAGCGCAAGCGCGCCGGCAAGACCGTGCGGCCGCAAACGGCCGAGAAGGAGACGGCGACTCCCGACCTGATGGCCGCGCTGACGGCGTCGCTGGAGGAGGCCCGCAAGGCGCGGGCCGCCCGCAAGACGACTGCGAAGAAAGCTACAGCCGCGGCAAGCGGTGGCGCTGCGAAAGCACCGGCGCGAGCAGGTCGCCGCGACGGCTGACCCGCCGAACCACCTCCGCCATCGTGAACCGGCCGATGTCCAGCTGGTCGCCGACCTCGTCCCACGCTAGCGGCGTGGAGACGGTGGCGGCAGGCCGCGGCCGCACCGAGTAGACGCTCGCTGTGGTGCGTCCGTAGCCGTTCTGGTTGACATCGATCAGCACGCCGCGCCGCTCGCTGCGCTTCCACTCGGTGGTGATCAGGTCGGGCGCGGTGCGCGCGAGCGCGACGGCGACGACGGCTGCGAACGCCCGCACCTGCTCCTGGTCGTAGCGACGAACGATCGGCACCAGCACGTGCATGCCCTTCCCGCCGGAGGTCTTCGGGTGGCCCTCGAGGTCGAAACTGTGCAGGGCGGTGCGCAGAAGCCGAGCCACCTCGGCGACGGCGGCGAACGGCGTCTGCTCGGCGGGGTCGAGGTCGAACATGACCCAGTCCGGTCGGTCGGGGCGGTCGGCACGCGCACACCAGGCGTTCATGTCGATGCAGCCCATGTTGACCATCCACAGGAGCGCGTCGGCATCGTTCACCAGCGGATAGCGGATCCCCCGCTGGGTGGTCGTGCGCACGAACCGAGGCGTGTGCGAGGGGGCGTCCTTCTGGAAGAAGTGCTTGCCGTGCACCCCGTCGGGATACCGCAGCATGGTGAACGGGCGATCGCGCAGATGCTCGACGAGCACCGGTGCGACCGTTCGGTAGTAGGCGATCAGGTCGCCCTTGGTCACGCCCAACTCGGGGAAGAACGGCTTGTCCAGATTGGAGAGCTCGACCCGCTCGGCTCGCTGGCGAGGGACGGCGCTCTCGAGCCCCAGGTACGACGGTGCCCGCAGCCGTCCCTCGGCCGTCCGCTCGGCATACTCGACCCGGCAGCGCAGACGCGGCTCGGCCCATACCACCTCCCCCTTCGTGGGTCTGCGGACGGTCGGCCGGGTGGTGCCAAGCGGCTCCAGCTGCGAGAGCAGGCGCCCGATCTCGGCCTCGCTGAAGCCGGTGCCGACGTCCCCCACCCAGCGCAGGGTGTCCCCATCCCGCTCTGCCAGCACCAGCGCGCCCAGCATCCGTCTCGCGCCCGTTCCGCGGGTGTGGCCGACGATCGTGAAGGTGTCACGGACCCGCAGCTTGAGCTTCAGCCAGTCTCGGCTGCGCCGGCCCGGCGAGTACCGTGACCCCAGCCGCTTGGCCATGACGCCCTCGAGACCGAGCCCGCGCGCGTGCTCGAGCAGCGCCCGACCATCGTCGAAGGCGTGCGAGAGGCGGATCACGGGACCGGGCCGCAGCACCGACTCGAGCAGCTCCCGTCGCTCCTCCAGCGGCCGGTCGACGAGCCCCTCGCCCCGCAGCTGGAGCAGATCGAAGGCGTAGTAGACGAGCGTGCCCGCTCCCGCCTGCAGCAGCGAGAAGCTCGGGTGCCCGCGCTCGTCGAGCGCGCACACCTCGCCGTCCACCACGCACTCCACCGCGAAAGCCGAAGCCAGGGCCTCGGCCACGCGGCCAAAGCGGGCCGTGTAGTCCTTCCCTCCCCGGCTCGTCAGCCGCACATCGCCACCGTCCACGAGGGCCACAATCCGGTAGCCGTCGAGTTTGAGCTCGTACACCCAGCCGCCGCCGGCGGGCAGTTGCTCGGCCTGGCCGGCGAGCATCGGGCGAAGGACGCGATTGGCAGGTGCCACGGTCTGCGATGCTAGTGCGGATGACGATCGGGGAACGGATCGAGGGGCAGCTCGTCACGCTCGCGCCGCTGAAGGCCGCTGATGCTGCGGAGTGGCACCGGTGGCTCGCCGACCCCGAGACCACGCGCTTCCTGTATGGCCGCAGGGCGCGGCCGCGGACGCCGCCCAGCCTCGACGAGCTGAGCGACTGGGCGCACCGCACCCTGGCCGACCCGGAGCGGCTGGCGGTGGGGCTGGAGGCGCGGGGGCACGAAGCGGTGATCGGCAATGCCCGTCTGGTGCCGATGAACCGGGGCCGGGCGCGGTACTCGATCCTGATCGGCGAGGCCGACCACCGCGGCCGGGGGCTCGGCACCGAGGCGACACGGCTGCTGTGCGCGTACGGCTTCGACCGGCTGGGGCTCCGCGAGATCATCCTCGACGTCGATCCGCGAAACGCGGCCGGCGTCGCCGCCTATCGCCGCGCGGGGTTCACCCACGGCAGGGGGGACTCGATGTATCTCCGCCGCTGAGCGGTGACCGGCGCTACGCCGCCGCCGACGCCGTGCGCAGCTCGATCGGCTCGTACGGCCGCACAGGCGGCCCCACGTACTCCGAACTGGGCCGGATAAGACGGTTGTCGGAGTGCTGCTCGATCACGTGCGCCGCCCACCCGACCACTCTGCTCATAGCGAAGATCGGGGTGAACAGGCCGGTCTCGATACCGAGGTAGTGATACGTGGACGCTGAATAGAAGTCGACGTTCGGGTACAGCCCCTTCTCGGCGATCACGGCCTTCTCGATGTGTTCGGACATGTTGAACCAGTGCGGCTCGTCCGACTCCGCCGAAAGCTGCTTGGAGTAGCGCTTGAGGATCACGGCGCGGGGGTCGTAGGTCTTGTACACGCGGTGCCCGAAGCCCATGATCCGCTCCTTGCGCGCGAGCCGGTCGCGGATCTCCTGCTCGACCCGGTCGTCGCCGCCTATCGCCTCGAGCAGCTTCATCACCTGTTCGTTGGCGCCGCCGTGCAGCGGGCCCTTGAGCGCGCCGATCGCGCCGGTGATCGCCGAGTGCATGTCGGACAGCGTGGAAGCGATCACGCGAGCCGTGAAGGTCGACGCATTCATCTCGTGGTCGGCGTGCAGAATCAGGGCGACATCGAACGTCTTCTCCGCCGCCGGCCGCGGGCGCTCGCCGGTGAGCGCGTGGAGGAAGTTGGCGGCATGCCCGAGCGCGGGGTCGGAGGCGATCGGCTCCAGCCCGCGCCGGCGACGGTCGTAGCGGGCGACGATGGTCGGCATCTTGGCGATCAGGCGGGCGGCCTTGCGAAAATTCGCGTCCCCGGCATTCGAGTTCTTGTCGTGGTCGTCGAAGGAATCCGACGACACCGCCGTGCGCAGCATCTCCATCGGCTCGGCATGGCTGGCCAGCATGTCGACCACCTCGGCCGTCTCCGGCGAGAGCTCCCGGGCAGCCGCCAGGTCGGACGTGAACTCGTGCAGCTCCGAACTGGTGGGCAGGCGGCCGCGCAGGATCAGGTAGCACACCTCCTCGTAGCTGGAGTGCTCGGCGAGGTCTTTGACGTCGTAGCCACCGTAGATCAGAATGCCGCGCTGGCCGTCGATTGCGCACAGCCGGCTGCGCGCGACCACAACACCTTCCAATCCGCCCTTGTCCGCCATCCGTCCGCGCCTCGCCTTCCCAGTTGGTGCACCCGTTTCGACTTCGACCGGATCCTAGCCGTTCGTGAGAAACTCCCCCGGCAAGCAGAGAGGACGGAGCGAATCGTGAGCCACAGAGTCACCCTGATCCCCGGCGACGGCACCGGGCCGGAGATCGCCGAGGCCACCCGGCGCGTGCTCGAGGCCACCGGGGTCGCTTTCGAATGGGACGTCCAGCAGGCCGGCGCAGACACGATGGCCCAGCACGGCGGCAACCCGCTGCCCGAGCAGGTGATCGAGTCCATCCGGCAGACCCGGGTTGCCATCAAGGGCCCGATCACCACCCCCATCGGCACCGGCTTTCGATCGGTCAACGTCGCGCTGCGCAAGGAGCTCGACCTGTTCGGCCAGGTACGCCCGTGCAAACTCTACGACGGGGTGCGCACGCGTTTTGCCGACACCACCGTGGACATCGTGATCGTGCGCGAGAACACCGAGGATCTGTATGCCGGGATCGAATTCGAGCGCGGATCCGACGGCGCCCACAGGATCGCCGACGCCATCGAGCAGACCGCGGGCGTGCGCATTCGAGACGACGCCGGAATCTCGATCAAGCCGATCTCGGAGTTCGGTACACGGCGCGTGGTGCAGTTCGCGTTCGACTACGCGCGCCGCAACGGCAGGCGCAAGGTGACGGCCGTCCACAAGGCCAACATCATGAAATACACCGACGGCCTCTGGCTCGAGGTGGCGCGCCAGGTGGCAGCCGAGAACACCGACGTGGAGTTCGAGGACAGGATCGTGGACAACATGTGCATGCAGCTCGTGCAGAAGCCGGAGCTGTACGACGTGCTGGTGCTGCCCAACCTGTACGGCGACATCGTGTCCGACCTGTGCGCGGGCCTGATCGGTGGCCTGGGCGTTGCTCCGGGAGCCAACTTCGGCACCGACGCCGCCGTCTTCGAGCCCACTCACGGGTCGGCTCCCAAGTACGCGGGACAGAACCGCATGAACCCGATCGCGATGATGCTCTCGGGCGTCCTCATGCTGCACCATCTCGGCGAGTCGGCCGCAGCAGAGCGGCTGGAGGCCGCGATCGCGGCGGTCATCGCCGCCGGACGTGACGTCACCTACGACATGAAACCGTCACGCGACGACCCCACCGCCGTGGGCACCTCGCAGGTGGCGGACGCGATCATCGAGTTCATGGGAGCAAACGCATGAGCAGGACCAAGATCACCGTTGTCGGAGCCGGGAACGTCGGCGCCACCACCGCCCAGCGGCTGGCCGAGCGCGACTACGCCGACGTGGTGCTGGTGGACATCGTGGAGGGGCTCCCGCAGGGCAAGGCGCTCGACCTCAACGAGGCCGGCCCGGTGCTCGGCTACGAGCCCAACGTGGTGGGCACGAACGGCTACGACGAGACCGCAGGCTCGTCGATCTGCGTGATCACGTCCGGTCGCGCCCGCACGCCCGGCATGAGTCGCGACGACCTGCTGAAGACGAATCAGGCGATCGTCGGCGACGTCACCCGCAACCTGGCCGAGCGATCGCCGGATGCCATCATCATCGTCGTCACAAACCCGCTGGACGCCATGTGCCAGGTCGCGCTGTCGGTGTCAGGGTTCCCCCGGGAACGGGTGATCGGCATGGCCGGAGTGCTCGACACGGCCCGCTTCCGCACCTTCCTGGCCTGGGAGCTGGGCGTTTCGGTGCAAGACGTGACCGGCTTCGTGCTCGGTGGTCACGGCGACCAGATGGTGCCGGTCACCTCGTACACCAACGTCGCCGGCATCCCCGTCAGCGACCTGATCCCGGCCGACCGGCTGGCCGAGATCGTGCAGCGCACGCGCGACGGCGGCGCCGAGGTGGTCAAGCTCCTCAAGTCCGGCTCGGCCTACTATGCGCCGTCGGCTGCGGTGTGCGAGATGGTGGACTCGATCGTCAACGACCAGAAGCGGGTGCTGCCGTGCGCCGCGCTGCTTCGCGGCGAGTACGGCCTCGACGGCCTCTACATGGGCGTGCCGTGCCGGCTGGGAGCCGGCGGCCTCGAGCAGGTGCTCGAGATCGGGCTCGCTGCCGACGAGAAGGCCGAGCTCGAACGCTCCGCGGCCGCGGTGCGCGAGCTGATCGGCGTGATGGGCCTGTAGGGCCCCCGGTGCTCACATCATGAGAGCGTCCGCCCGGCTCAAGCAGCTCGCCGGGCAATCGTTCGTGTACGGCCTCGGCGGGCTGGTGTCGCGAGCCGTGGGCATCGTCCTGCTACCGGTGTACCTGCAGCACGTGACGCGCGAGCAGTTCGGCGCGGTGGAACTGGTGATGGCATCGATCACGCTGGCAGCGATCATGCTGCGGCTGGGACTGACCAACGCGATGTTCCGCTTCTCGTTCGACAACCCGGGGTCGGACATGCGGGCGCGCACCGTGCAGACGGCGTTCACCGGGACGCTGCTGATGTCGACCGTCGGCGTGCTGGCCGGGGTGGCCGCAGTCGACCCGTTGGCGCAGGCGCTGGGAGCGAGCCGCAACCTTACGCTGATCGGCCTGGCCGGGTTGTGGGTGTCGATGAACTTCGACATCCTGACCGGCGTCTACCGGATCGAGCGCCGCCCCACCGCGTTCGTCGGCTACTCGCTGACGAACGTCGTGGTCACCGTGGTGCTGACGGTGATGCTGGTGGTACGCCCGTTTCACCTCCAGGCGGCCGGGATCATGCTGGGCAACTTCTCGGGCACGTACGTCACCTACGTGCTGATGCTGATCGCGCGCCGCAAAACGATCGGCTTCGCTCACTTCGACCGCGCGCTGTTGCGGCGCATGCTCCACTTCTCCGTGCCGCTGATGCCCGCCGGACTGGCGCTGTGGGCGCTCAACGTGGCCGACCGCTTCCAGGTCCAGCACCTGGCCTCCAAGGCCGAGCTGGGCTCCTACTCGGCGGCATCCAAGATCGCGCTCTCGGTGATGCTGCTGATCGCCGCGTTCCAGACCGCGTGGCCGGCCTTCGCCAACTCGATGCCGACCGAGGAGGAGACCAAGAGCGTGTACAGCCTCGTGCTCACGTACTGGTCGATCGTGATGGGCTGGGCGGTGGTGACGATCAGCCTGCTGACCCCGGTCTACATTCACCTGGCCCTACCCCGGCCGGTGTGGGACGCCTCCCCGGTGGTACCGCTGCTGATGTTCGGATCGGTGCTCTACGGCGCGTACATGATCCTCAACGCGGGTGTCAACAGATCCAAGAAGACCCGCCTCGCACCGGTGGTGACGGGCGTCGCAGCGGCGGTCAACGTCGGCCTCAACTTCGCCGTCATCCCGGCATGGGGCATCGTCGGGGCGGGCGTCTCGACCGTCGTCGGGTACGTCGTGCTGGTGTATCTGGGCTGGCGAAACGCGCAGCATTCCTACCCCGTGGCCTACCAGTGGAGCCGGGTGCTGCGAGTCGCGCTGGCCACGGCCGGCTTCGTCGCCGCATCGGTGCTGGCGGTCCCGGCCACCGGTTCGGTCGGGATCCCGCTGCGGATCGCCCTGATCGCGCTCTTCCCGGTCGGCCTTGCGGCGATCGGAGCGATGCCGGCCTCCGAGCTGCGCCAGGCGGGCCGCCGGCTGTCGGCGCTGCGTGGGCGGCGCCGGCCGGCAGCGTCGGTACGGGCGGAGGCGGACGCGACGGCCGACGAGGAGCCGCTGGCCTAGATGGTTCAGTAGCTGTCGGTGCGCATCGCCCGGTTCGCGGCCGCCCACTTCTTGCGCTCGGCCGACCGCGCCCGCTTGTCTTCGCGGATGGCCAGGAAGTGCAGCTCGCGCTCGAGCTTCTGGTAGCTCTCGAACCGCTCGGCCGACAGCGTTCCGGCGGCGATCGCCTCACGGATCGCGCAGCCCGGCTCGGTGTCGTGCAGGCAGTCGTTGAAGCGGCAGCTGCCCAGCAGTGCCTCGACATCCTCGAACGCCCGCTCGATGCCCTCCGCGGCGTCCCACAGTTGGAGCTCGCGCATCCCGGGCGTGTCGATGATGCATCCGCCACCCGGGAGCACGATCAGCTCCCGGTGGGTGGTGGTGTGACGGCCCTTGCCGTCTTCCCGGAGCTCTTGCGTGGCCAGACGGTACTCACCGCACAGGGTGTTGATCAGGGTCGACTTGCCGACACCCGAGGATCCCACCGCGGCACCGGTGCGGTCGTCGCCCAGAAGCGCACGGAGGGCGTCGTAGCCCTCGCCGGTGACGGCCGACGTGACGTGCACCGGCACGCCCGCGGTGACCCGCTCGACCTCTGCCACCGCGGCCTCGACGTCCTCGCACAGGTCGGCCTTGGTCAGCACCACCACAGGGTCGGCGCCGCTCTCCCAGGCCAGCGTCAGGTAGCGCTCGATGCGGGCCGGGTTGAGGTCGCGGTTGAGGGAGGAGACCAGGAACAGGACGTCCACGTTGGTGGCCACAACCTGCTCGCCGCCGGATTCCCCGGCCGAGCGGCGGACGAACGCCGAGCGGCGCGGCAGCACGGCCTGGATCTGCTGGCGCTCGGCAGCCGGGTCGTGCTCGTAGACGACCCAGTCGCCGACCGCGGGGCGGTCGATGGGCGACTCGACGGCATGGCGCATGCGGCCCGACATCTCGGCCCACACCTCGCCGGTGCCGTGCACGACGTAGGCACCGCGATGCTCGATCACGACGCGGCCGACGGCAAGCCCGTCGGCCTGGTACTGCTGTGCGGCCTCGGCGATCGCGGGGCCGTATCCAAGATCATGAATGGTCACGCTGTTCTCCTGAGTCATGGCAAGGACGGAATACCTGTGGTTCCAGGCAGCCGCGGACTCAGGGACGTTCGGCCGAGGTCAGACAGCGTGCCTGGAGGCGGATCGCGCGTATGTGGTCATCGTCGCCTCCTTCGGTCTGCTCGGGCGTCTTCGTGACAAGTGTACCGACCTCAGGGTAGTGCAGCCGTCCGGCCGCGTCAATTACGGGCGCCGGCGACTGCCAACGCCTTCAGCGACAGCATCTCGTGGCAGGCGCTGGCGGCCAGCCAGGCGGTGATGCCGCTGGGGTCGTACGGCGGGGAGACCTCAACACAGTCGAAGGCGCGGAAATCGATCCCGGTCAGCGCCCGCAGATACGCCAGTGCCTGGGCGCTGGTGGGGCCACCGACCTCCGGCGTACCCGTCCCCGGGGCGAACGCGGGGTCGACGAAATCGATGTCGAAGGAGAGAAAGGCCGGCCGCGCTCCGACCCGTGCGCGGACACGGTCGGCGTACTGCTGCGGCGTCATCTCGGCCAGCTCGACCCAGTTGATCGCGTCGTAGCCGAGCGCGCCGGGCGCGTCCTCGTCAGCCGCCCCGTACAGCGTCCCACGCATGCCCGCCTGCACCGAGGCCGAGGCGTCCACCAGGCCCTCCTCGACGGCCCGCTTGAACACCGTGCCATGGAAGTAGCGCACCCCGTAGTACTGCTCCCAGACGTCTGCATGGGCGTCCAGGTGCACCAGCGCCAGCGGCCCGTGCACCTTGGCTGCCGAGCGCAGCTCGGCGAGCACCATCGAGTGGTCACCCCCCAGGCAGAGCGGGGTCACGCCCGCCTCGTGGACGGGATCGAGGAAGATCTCGATCCGCCGCAGCGTCTCCTCGTGGTACCCCGGCACCGTCGGTGCGTCGCCGTAGTCCACCATCGAGAGCACCTCGGGCACGTCGACGCGAAGCAGAGGGTTGTACGGACGCAGCAGCGCCGAGGCGCTGCGGATCGCCTCGGGACCGAAGCGGGCGCCGGACTTGAACGAGACGGCGTCGTCCGTCGGGATACCGATCACCGCCACGTCGACATCCTGGGTCGTCTGCAGATACGGCAGCCGCATGAACGTGCGCGGGCCGCTGAAGCGGGGCATCAGGGACGGGTCGGGGGGACGGTGGTGCATGCTCCGATCGTATAGCGTGCGGCGATGCAGATGGGTCTGGAAGGCACCACGGCGATCGTCTGCGGTGCGTCGTCGGGAATCGGCCTCGCCATCAGCGAGTCGCTGGCGGCGGAGGGCTGCGCGGTGACCATGCTGGCTCGCGATCCCGACCGGCTGGCGGCGGCCGCGGCGACCGTGCCCGGATCCTCGAGCGTGGCCGGCGACGTCCGCGACGTCGACGCGCTGCGGCGAGCGACGGACTCGACCGTGGCCGGCCACGGCAGACTCGACATCGTCGTCAACAATGCCGGCGGACCGCCCGCGGGCACCTTCGAGACGACGGCCGAGGAGGCCTGGCTCGAAGCGTTCGAGCTGTCGCTTCACTCGGCCGTCCGCCTGACCCGGCTGGCGCTCCCGCATCTGCGCGCGAGCGGCCGCGGACGGATTGTCAACATCACCTCGTGGTCGGTGCGCGAGCCGATCCCCAACCTGATGCTGTCCAACGCCATCCGCCCGGGAGTTGTCGGGTGGGCGAAGACGCTTGCGCACGAGCTCGGGCCGGACGGCATCACCGTGAACACGATCGCGCCGGGCAGGATCGACACCCCGCGAGTCCGCGAGCTGTGGACGCACCGGCCCGACCCGGAGTCTGCCGAGCGGGCGGATGTGGAGTCGATTCCGGCCCGCCGGCTGGGAACACCGGCCGAGATCGGGGCGGCGGTGGCGTTCCTCTGCTCGAGCCGGGCGGCGTACATCTCGGGCATCGTGCTGCCGGTGGACGGCGGCGCCCTGCGCGGCGTCTGGTAGCGCCAAATCTGACCACAACCCCGCCACCTACACTTCGCGTATATGGAGACCTGTTACCGCCACCCGGCCCGTGAGACGGGGCTGCACTGCTCGAACTGCGGCCGGGCGATCTGCCCCGAGTGCATGACCCACGCGGCGGTGGGGATCCGCTGTCCGGAGTGCGCCGGGAAACGGCCGCTGGTCAAGCGGGCGGGGTTCACGCTGGCCAACGAACCGTGGGTGACCCGGGTGCTGATCGCCGCCAACGTGCTCATCTTTCTGGCCACCAACCAGCTCAGCAGCCTCCAGATCGGGCTCGGCGGCGGCAACCTGACCTCGCTCGGCTACCGGCTGGTGCTCGACAAGCCCGACGTTGCCAACGGTGAGTACTGGCGGCTTGTCAGCTCGGCCTTCATGCACTTCGGCCTCCTGCACATCGCATTCAACATGTACGCGCTGTACCTGCTCGGCGGAGTGCTCGAACGGTACGTCGGCTCACTGCGCTTCGCCGCCCTGTACGCCGTCTCCGGCCTGGCCGGGAGCTTCGGCGCGCTGGTGGTCACCCCGAACGCCATCTCGGGTGGCGCCTCTGGGGCGATCTTCGGGGTGATGGGTGCGATGTTCCTGCTCGAGCGCCAGCGCGGTGTGCGGCTCCTGGGCGGGCCGATCGGCGGCCTGATCCTGATCAACCTGCTGTTCACGTTCACGCCCGGCACCAACATCTCCATCGGGGGCCACCTCGGGGGCCTGATCGGCGGCGGCCTGGCGGCATTCGCGCTCTCGGGATACGGCCGTGGGCACCTTGCCTACGGCCGCCCGGGACTGGTCGGAGCGGCGGGCGTGCTGGTCGTGGGGGTGGCGGCCGTGGCCGGATCGCTGGTGATCGCCGGAGGATGATGACGCTTCGCCGCCCGCGCTGGCCGATCGCCTTCGCCGCCGCGTTCGCGATCTTCGCCGGCGGCTTCACCTACGGCTGGGAGACCCAGTCCGGCTACTACGCCGTGTGGCCGGACACGGCACACCCGGCGGTATCGGCGGTGCGCGTCCCGGGTGGCACCGCGCCCAGCGCAGGCAGCGGGTTCTTCTTCGTCGACGTGCACGTGCTGCAGGCGAACCTGCTCGAGCAGCAGTACTTCTCGCACTTCGTCTCGGGAGCAGATCTGATCCCCGTCGCCGACGAGCTCGCGCCGGGTGAGTCCGAGACCCAGCGCCAGCATGTCGACCTGCAGGCGATGGCGACCTCCCAGCAGATCGCCCAGGCCGTCGCCGAGCACGCGCTGGGACACAAGATCGGCTACCGCAGCCTCGGGCTGTTTGTCACCGACGTCGCCCGGCACGATCCCGCCGCCGCAGCCGGCGTCAAGGCCGGTGACGTGCTGCTGGACGTGAACGGCATCCCCGTGCCCACCCCGACGGCGCTGACGAACGCAACATCCGGAATCCATCCCGGCCAGACGGCGACGTACACCTTCCGCGACGCCGGCAAGAAGCAGCTTCGAACGGTCGCCGCCCCTGGGGCGGCCCATCGGGCGATCATCGGCATCGGAGTCGGCGAAGCGGTCCGCATCACCCACCTACCGATTCACGTCCACTTCGCTACGCAGGGTATCGGCGGCCCCTCGGCCGGGCTCGCCTTCACGCTC
Source organism: Gaiellales bacterium (assembly GCA_038230835.1). Taxonomy (GTDB): domain Bacteria; phylum Actinomycetota; class Thermoleophilia; order Gaiellales; family JAICJC01; genus DASUHT01. The sequence continues at coordinate 139,820 of JBBRMM010000002.1, read as the reverse complement.
GAGATCTACGACAGCCTGAGCGGGCGCAAGCTGCTTCACGGGCACCGCATCGCCGTCACCGGCACGATCGGCCTGGACGGGAGGGTGGGCGAGATCGGCGGGGTCAAGCAGAAGACGATCGGAGCCATCCAGGCCGGTGCGGACACCTTCCTCGTGCCCGCGGGTCAGAACTACATCGACGCGAAAGCGGCTGCGGGCACCCGGATCCGGGTGATCGCCGTGAAGTCGTTCACCGACGCACTGCGCGTGATCCGGGCGCTGCCGCCGATCGTGAAAAACTCGTGAACAGAACTGCTCGCTATTAGCGGCATTTCTCTCCGGACAACCCTGGAATCCGCATCGGAGCGTGCCTACACTTGCCCCTCGTCCGGAGAACCTATCGACCGACGGGGAGGCCCAGGTGGCATCGAAGGCACGCTGTTTGACCTGCGACGACTGCTATTTCCGCAAGAGCAACCTGTGTGCGTTGAACCTCGCGGATCCCTGTCCGACATTCCGGCCGGCGACCCGCGGAACGATGGTCTCACCCCGCCAGCCCCAACTCGTCCCCACGCAGCAGCCACGCTACGCCACGCCCCGGATGGCCCTCGCCTGAGGTCTCGCTGCCCGGCGCCCGTTCAGGCGACGGCGAGCGCGGTCAGCAGCTCTCCGAGTCGTGCGATGCCCTCGGTGATCTCCAGCGGCGTGACGGCGCTGAACGCCAGCCTGAGCGACCGCCGGCCCGCCTCCGAGGCGGTGAAGTCCGACCCCTTGACGTACGGCACGCCGCGTTCGACCGCGTTCGCGAGCGCGGTCGAGGTGTCCATGCCGGGCGGCAGTTCGACCCAGAAGAAGTAGCCGCCCTCGGGGGTGGTCCAGCGCGAGCCGGCCGGGAAGTGGGCCGCCAACGCCGCCTCCATGGCGTCCCGGCGCTCGCGCAGTGCGTTGGTCGCACGCTCCACGTTTGGCTCGAACCGCCCTCCCCGGCAGTACGCGGCGAGGGTCGCTTCCGAGAACGAGTTGGGGCCGATGTAGGTGTTCGCGGAGATCGCCGACATGGGCACCACGAGCTCCGCGGGCAGCACCAGGTAACCGGTGCGCACGCCGGGGGCGACGGTCTTGGTGAACGACGAGCTGTAGATCACGTTGTCACCGCCGTCGAGCTCGTGCAGCGTGGGCGCCGCCTCGCCTTCGAAGCGGAGCAGACCGTACGGGTCGTCTTCCAGCACGAGGGCACCGCGGTCGCGGGCGACCTCGACGATCACCCGCCGCGTCGCCGCGGGGATCGAGACGCCGGCCGGATTCTGGAAGGTCGGGATCAGATACACCAGCCTCGGCGCCGGCGCGGTGTCCAGCGCTGCCGCCAGCGCGTCGGCGTCGACGCCGTCAGCGCGCACCGCGACCGGGCGCACCTGGGCGCCGACCGTGCGCAGCGCCGTCAGCGTGCGATCGTAGGTCGGATCCTCCACCACCGCCACGCCGCCGGCCGCCGCGAACAGATGCTGGGCGACGAAGCACACACCCTGGAGCGAGCCGTTGACCAGCAGCACGCGATCGGGTGTCACCCCGTGCCGTTCGGCCACCCACTCGCGAAGTCCGAGATAGCCGTTGGGGGCGTACCCGAGCGCGCCGGCGGAGTCGCTCTCGAGCGCCTCCACCGCCGCCTGCTTGAGATCGTCCACCGGCAGCAGATCAGCCGACGGGACGCCGCGGGTGAACGGGATCTGAGTGATCGTGCTCATAGTCTGCTGAAGGCCTCCGTGGCGAGTGCTGCGGTCTCGGTCGGGCTCGAGCCGACGCGGACGCCGCACTCCTCGAGCGCCTCTTTCTTGCCCTGGGCGGTGCCTGCCGAGCCCGAGATGATCGCCCCGGCGTGGCCCATCGTCTTGCCCGGCGGAGCTTCGAACCCGGCGATGTACGCCACCACCGGCGTCGTCATGTGCCGCGCGATGTAGGCCGCCGCCTTCTCCTCCTCGTCGCCGCCGATCTCGCCGACCAGCACCACCAGGTCGGTGTCGGCGTCGGCCTCGAAGCGGGCGAGCACGTCGATGAACGACATGCCGACGATCGGGTCGCCGCCGATGCCGACGATGGTCGAGTTGCCCAGTCCTGCGTCCGCCAACTCCTTGCCGATCTGATAGGTGAGCGTGCCCGACCGTGAGATCAGGCCGATGCGGCCTCCTGCGAACACCTGGGCCGGGATGATGCCGACGTTTGCAATACCCGGCGAGAGCGCACCGGGGCAGTTGGGGCCGAGCAGCGTCACGCCCTTGGGGCGCACGTAGTTGTACACCCGAAGCATGTCGTGGACGGGGATGCCCTCGGTGATGCAGACCACGGTCTGGATGCCTGCGTCCACCGCTTCGTAGATCGCGTCGGCGGCGAAGCGCGGTGGCACGAAGACCATCGCGGTGTTCGCGTCGTGCTCGGCGACCGTCTCGGCGACGGTGTCGTAGACCGGCGTGCCGCCCACCGACTGACCACCCTTGCCGGGGGTCACGCCGGCCACCAGGTTCGTACCGTAGTCGCGGTTCCGGCCGGCGTGGAAGCTCCCCTCACGACCGGTGATGCCCTGCACCACCAGACGCGTCTGCGCCGTCACGATGATGGCCATCAGCCCGCCCCGCCGGCCAGTTCGACGACCTTCTGCGCCGCACCCAGCATGGTCGCCTCGACCACCACGTTCGGCGGCGCTGCATCGGCGAGCAGGCGCCGTCCCTCCTCGTCGTTGGTGCCGTCCAGTCGCACGACGATCGGGACCGAGACGTGGAGCTGCTCGAGCGCGGTCAGGATACCGCGGGCGACCTCGTCGCAGCGGGTGATACCACCGAAGACGTTGAACAGCACCGCACGCACCCGGTCGTTCGAGAGCAGCACCTCAAGCGCGGTCACGATCTGGTCTGCCTGCGCGCCGCCACCCACGTCGAGAAAGTTGGCCGGGGTGCCGCCGGCCTGAGCGACCACATCCAGCGTCGACATCACCAGACCGGCACCGTTGCCGAGGATGCCGACGGTGCCATCCAGCTTGACGTAGGTGACGTCCCGTTCGCGGGCCATCCGCTCCTGCGGATCGAGCGCCTCCAGGTCGCGCATCGCGGCGATGTCGGGATGGCGGAACAGCGCGTTGTCGTCCACGGTGTACTTGGAGTCGAGCGCCCTCAGGCCGTCGTCGGGGGTGACGATCAGCGGGTTGATCTCGACCAGCATCGCGTCCGTCTCGACGTACGCGCGGTACGCGTCGGCCATGATCTTGGAGGCCTGCTTGATCTCCTCCGCCGGCAGCCCGGCGCCGAAGCAGAGACGGCGCGCGTGGTGAGGCTGGAAGCCCTGCATCGGATCGACGTGCACCCGGGCGAGCTTCTCCGGTGTCTGCTCGGCGACCTGCTCGATGTCGATGCCGCCCGCGGTCGTGAGCATGCAGAGCGACTGTTTGGCACCCCGGTCGAGAGTGATCGAGAAGTAGTACTCGCGGTCGATGTCGGAGCTCCGCTCGACCCACACCCGGCGGGCGACGTGGCCGTGGATGTCCATTCCGAGGATGCGTCGAGCGTGCTGCTCGGCGTCGTCGGGGGTGACGGCTCGCTTGATGCCCCCGGCCTTGCCGCGACCGCCCACCAGCACCTGCGCCTTGACCATCACCGGGGCGCCGATCTGCTCCGCCGCCTCGCGCACCTGCTCCGGGGTGTCGGCGACCATGCCGTCGGACACGGGAAGGCCGAACCGAGCGAACAGTTCCTTCCCCTGGTACTCGTACAGGTCCAATTCACTTCCCCGCGTCGACGCCGTCGTTTCCGGGCCCAGTGTACGCGCGAGCCCGCAAGGCGAGCGCCGGTGGCGGCAACCCCGCTCTCAAGCGGCTTTACAAATCCCTAACCACCTGACAACGACTTCTTGACACCCCGGTTGCACAATCGCCTCGGACGCTGCGACCGAACGTGCCCACACTTCGCAGCTACCTGCCTCCTCCGACGACCCGCCACGCGGGTCGTCGGGCCTTAAGAGCCTGGTCAGGGAGCGACAAACCCGGCCTCGGCGACGGCCGCGCGGATCGCGGCCAGACCGACCACACCGGAGTCGTAGGTCACCTCGACCTCCTCGGCGAGGTGGTCGGCCCGCGCCGCGCGCACGCCGGCCAGCGCCTCGACGGCGGTGCGGACGCTGCGCTCGCATCCGCCGCAGTGCATACCGCGAACGTCGATGCAATCCGTGCGGATCACGGCGGCGTGGTGGTGATGCCGTCCTGCTGCTGGAGCTGCTGGGCGAGCTTCACCCCGGCCACCGATGCCACATAGGCGGCGACGTCACGCGCGTCGGTCCCGGTCACGAGATCTGGCGGCATCGGCGCGTTGGGCTCCTCGATCTGCCCGCGGACCAGCGCCTCGAACGAGGACTGCCGGGTGCCGCTGATCCGGTCGGCGACGTACGCCTCGTCGAGGTTCGGCCCGACGGTACCTTGGGTGCCGGCGTCGGCGAGCGTATGGCAGGCACCGCACTTGCTGCCGAAGAGGGTCTTGCCGTTGGCCACGTCAGCCGCCCCCGCCGGCGCGGCGCCGCTGCCGCCGCAGCCGACCGACAGACCGGCGATCGCGAGCACGATGAGGACGAGGGCCGGGCGGATCACGCCGGAGACCATAGCAACTCCACCCGCCGTCAGGCCGCGGGAATCGCACCGCGAAAGGTGAGCCACTCGGCGGCCGATTCGGCCGCGAACGCGAGCGCGCTCGGCATGTCCCAGCCGGCCGCCAGCCCGAACGTCACCCCGGCTACGAATGCGTCTCCTGCACCGTAGGTGTCCACCTCCGGGCCCGGAGGTGGGGCCGCGGTGTACCCGGTGCCCCCGGCCGCGCCGTCGGTCACGATCACGTGGCCCGGCTGGTTGCTGAGGTCGGCCAGATCGAACTGCTCACCGGGGTCGCCGGCGCTTCCCACCAACGCGTCGGCGTGGACGCCGGAGGCCGCCAGCGAGCCGAATCGCCGGGCCGTCACCACGAGCACCCGCGCGCGGCGCGCGAGGGCCAGGGTGCGCGGATCCCGCCCGGTGAAGTAGGCACCATCCATCCCGTCGAGCTCGTCCCACGGAAGCGGATCGTCGGCAGTCGGGTGCGCGTTCTCGCCCACCACGAACAGCGTCCGCTCCCCGGCCGGGTCGATCAGCGCCAGCACCCGCGTCTGCGGCGCGGGCCTCGACGCTGCGACGACGCGTACGCCGAGTGCCTCGAGCGACTCTCGGGCCGGCACGTCCGTTGCCAGCGCTGTGAACAGCGTCACGTCGGCGCCCAGCCGTGCGAGCGCGGCGGCCGAAACGGCACCTCCGCCCCCGGGCTGTTCGAACGGCTCGGCCAGATGCACGATCTCGCCGGCCCGGGGGACGAACGGCGCCGAGGCAAACGTCACCCACTCGACGTGCCCGATGACGGCGATCCGAAGCGGCGGCATCCGCCCAGGCTACCTGTCACACCACCGTCACACCCGCGTCACGCGGTCCGCACGGGGTCTGACCCCAGGGCCGGCCCAGGCCCGCTGAGGGGCGCATCGCCACCGGCGGAATCCGGCCTCCCTCCACGAGCGAGCGCACGAAACCGTCACGCGCGGGTCACGCGGTCCGTACGGGGTCTGACCCCGTCACGGCCGGCGTGGCAGCACAGAGCGTTCCCCGCCACACGTGCGACGGGGAACGCACGGGCGGGTCACGGCACGTATACCAGCTTGCCCTGAACCTTCAGATCCTCCATCAACGTCTGCGCCTTGCCGACGTCACTGAGCGGGAACACATGGTCGATCACGGGCTTGATGTGCCCGGCCTCGACTGCCCGCAGCGCCGCCGCCAGCTCGGCCTTGTTGGAGAGGTGCGAGCCGAGCAGGTTCTGCTGCTTGTTCCACAGGAAGCGCAGGTCGGTGACCGCAGCAAAGCCTGTCGACGCGCCACACACCACGAGCCGGCCACCCCACCGAAGGGCGGCCATCGAGGTCGGCCAGGTCTCCTCGCCGGAGTGCTCGAACACGATGTCCACCCCGGCCCTCGAGGTGATCTCCTTGACCCGCGCACCCACATCCTCGGCCTTGCGGTCGATCACGTGCTCGGCGCCCAGTTCGTGAGCCTTGGCCACCTTGCCGGCTCCGCCCACCACCGGAATCGGGTTCGCACCGAACAGCCGGCAGATCTGAATCGCCATCACACCCAGCCCACCGACCCCGCCCCAGATCAGCACGTTCTCGCCGGCCTGCACCTTGGCCCGTGTGACCAACATCCGCCACGCGGTCTCCAGCACCAGCGGCATCGAGGCCGCCTCCTCGAAGCTGAGGTTCTCCGGCTTGGGCAGCACGTTCACCGCCGGCAGCGTCACGTACTCGGAGTGCCCGCCGTCGTTGGGGCCGGTCTGGAAGCCCCAGATCTGGAACTGACGGCAGAAGAACTCCTGGCCCGACGTGCACATCTCACACGTGCGGCAGGAGAGCCCCGGATGCACGACCACTTCGTCGCCGACGGCGACGGCCGCAGAGCCGAAGCCCTTGCCGCCCACCTCCTCGCCGACCGCCCGCACGACGCCGGCCACGTCCGAGCCGGCAACATGCGGGAAGATCACCTTCATCCCGGGCATGCCGCGACGGGCCCAGATGTCGTTGAAGTTGGCTCCGGCCGCCTTCACCTCGATCAGCGCCTCGAAGGGCTTCGGCTCGGGATCGGGAATGTCCGTGTAGCTGAGGACCTCCGGTCCTCCATGCTCTTCGAAAACAACAGCCTTCATGCGGTGAGAGCCCTCCCCAGGTACTCGAAGTTGTCGACGTAGCGCTGCACGTCCTCGTCGGAGTGCTGCACCGAGAGCGTCCAGTTCTCCGACTTGCCCCACGGAGCCATGAAGACGCCGCGGTTGAACTGCACGAGCCAGTTGACGTACGCCAGCTCGTCGGAGACCTCCAGGTAGTCGCGGTAATTGCGGACGCGGTCGGCCCGGTAGGTGACGGCTCCGCGCGCTGCCATCACCGTCGTGTACCCCGCCACGCCCGTCTGCTCGATCACACCGTCGCAGCCCTCCTTGAGGATCGCGCCCAGCCGGTCGAACTCGACGTACGCGTCGGGAGTGAGGATCTCGGTCAGCGTGACCAGCATCGCCGCCATCGTCAGCGGGTTGCCGTTGAAGGTGCCGACCTGGTCGATCTTGCCGTCGGCGATCCAACCCATCACGTCCTCGCGGCCGCCGATCGCGCCGCACGGCAGCCCACCACCGACCGACTTCGCGAGGCACAACAGGTCGGGCGTGACGCCGAATCGGCGCGTCGCACCGCCGTGGTGGATGGTCGCGCCGGTCTTCACCTCGTCGAACGCAAGCAGCGCTCCGTGCGCGTGCAAGAGCTCCTTGACTCCCGCCAGGTAGCCGTCGTCCGGGGTGACGAAACCGGCATTCATCATGCACGGCTCGACGATCATCCCGGCGACGCGGCCGCGGTAGCGCTCGAGCGTGCGCTCGAGCGCGTCCAGGTCGTTGAAGGGCACGACCTTGGTCAGCGCGACGTAATCGGCCGGCAGCCCCAGCGTCTGGGGCACGCTCACCGGGTCGTCGTACGACCCGATCTTGTCGCCGGGAGGCGCCACCGACACCATCACGGCGTCGTGGTGGCCGTGGTAGGAGCCCTCGATCTTGAGCAGCACATCACAGCCGGTGAAGGCACGCATCAGCCGTACGCTGTCCAGCGTGGCCTCGGTGCCTGAGTTCGAGAACCGCCACAGTGGGAGGCCGAAGCGCTGCTGCAGGTGCTCGGCAACCGCGACTCCGTCCTCGGTCGGCTGAGCGAAGTGCGTGCCCTTGCCGACGCGATCGGCGACCGCAGCTGCAACCTTTGGATGGCCGTGGCCGACCGCCATCGCGCCGTAGCCGTTGTGGAAGTCGACGTACTCGTTCCCGTCCAGGTCGATCACCTTCGAGCCGTGGCCCTCGGCCACGTAGATCGGGTGCGGTTCGGTGGCCTGCCAGCTCGAGGCGACACCGCCCGCCAGCGACGTCTTGGCGCGATCGGTCATCGCACGGGACTTGGCGTGGCGCTCGTTGAACACCGCCTCTTCGGTCTCGATCAGCTTCGCCAGCTGCGTGGAGTCGATGGTGCGTGCGACGCTCATGCGTTGACACCTCCAAGAACCTCGCCGTAGCGGTTGTCGCGCCACGCGAGGGCGGCCTTCAGGCCTTGTGATTTGACGATTTCCATGAATTCCTTCTGCTCCGGCGTGTCCGCCGCGTTCAGCATGGACGACAGGTCGAGGTTCATGTTCACGGCCTCGCGCAGACCCATCGCCTCGAACGCCCGCACAAGCGCGATCTTCGTCAGCCGGAGCACCGGCAGCGGCGTCGGGGCGATCTTGCGCACGAGCGCGTTCACCTCGTCTTCGATCTGGTCATCGGGTACCACCTTGTTGATCATCCCGGCCCGCTCGGCGGCCTCGGCGTCGATCATGTCACCTGTGAACAGCAGCTCGTTGGTCTTCTTCTGGCCGAGGATGAACGGCATCAGCAGGGTGACGGGGCCCGAGCCATAGCGGATCTCCGGCTCGCCGAACTTGCCGCTCTCACCCGACACGATGATGTCGCATGCCATCGCCAGCTCACATCCCCCTGCCAGACAGTAGCCGTTGACGGCGGCGATGGTCGGCTTGGGCAGTGCCCAGAGCTTCATGGTGGCGTCGATGTCCACCCCCAGCACGTGGTGCCACTCGTGAGCGCCGCCGTAAGAGCCGGAAGCCTCGTCGGCCAGGTCGTACCCGGCCGAGAAGGCGCGACCCGCGCCCGTCACCACGACCACCTTCACCTCATCATCGGCCACGGCCCGGTCGAACGCTCCGTGCAGACCCTCGAGCACGGGCTTGTTGAGCGCGTTCAGCTTCTCGGGCCGGTTGATGGTGATCCACGCGGCCGGGCCGCGCGTCTCGTACAGGACAGGTTCGCTCATGAGGACTCCTTGAGGACGATCAGACAGTCGAGCGCGACCGAGCGCTCGGGGGACACCAGCAGCGGATTGACGTCGATCTCGGCGATCTCCGGGTGCTCGGCGGCCATTCGCGAGACCGCCACGATGGCATCCACGAGCCCGGCCGGCACCTCACCTCCGAGCAGTCGAAGGAGCGGCGGGAGCGACCGCACCAACTCGCGCGCGCCCTCGTCGTCCAGGGGCGCCAGTGTGGCGGTGACCAGGTCGAGCGGTTCGGCGAGAGCACCCCCGACCCCGACCACCACGGTTGCACCGAACTGGGCGTCATGCTTCATACCAACCATCGCCTCGACGCCACCGGACACCTGTTCGGCGACGATCACGTGCCCGCCCATACCCTCGGCCGCCGCCCGGACAGCCTCGGCGTCGGTGAGGTTGAGTGCGACGCCGCCGACACGGGCCTTGTGGGCGACGTTGTCGATCTTGACCACCACCGGGTAGCCGATGTCGGCCGCGGCGGCGACCGCCTCCTCGGCAGTGGCGCAGCGTCTGACCAGCGGATATGGCACACCGTACGCGGCGGCGATGCCGGCCGACTCGACCTCCGACAGCGCCCCTTGACCATCGATCTGAGGTGCGGCCGCCACGTTCCGCGACGGTGGCACGCGCCGTTCGTGGTTCAGGCGCGATGCCAGCGCCCGCAGGCCGGGCAGGCTGCCTTTGAGCAACGGGATATCGTGCTCGCGCGCCCACTCGAGGTCTTCCAGCGGCGGATCGGCGGTGGTGACGGTGATCACGGCCGGGAACAGATCCGACCCCGCGGCCGCCGCCAGCAGGTCGCCCGCGATGTTGGCCGCGAGTTCGCGCTCACCGCCGTGCAGCCACTGGCTGTGGTCGATCGCGCTGACCAGCGCGTCGAATTCCGCCGAGTCGGCCATGAGCTGGAACACCCGCGGGAACACCACCCGGTCGTCGTCGATCGCCCAGCAGTCGACCGGGTTGCCGACACGAGGATGGCCCTCCTCGTCGAGGAAGTTCGGGAATTCGGCCGTGATCCGCGCGATCAACTGATCGGAGAAGGGCTGCAGCGGAACCCCCGCCTGCTCGGCCTTGTCGGCGAAGTACTCCCCCTCTCCCCCGGAGTTCGTTACTGCCCCGATCCTCTTCCCCCGCGGCGGCCTGGCGCGCGAGAACACCTCCAGATGCTCGAGCCAGTCGCCGAAGTCGTCCACCCTGATCGCGTTGTAGTAGCGCAGCATCGCGGTGAACGACTCGTCCTTGCCGACCAGCGCCCCGGTGTGGGCGAGCGCGGCCCGCTTGCCCATGTCGGAGGTGCCCACCTTGAGCACGATCGCCACCTTGCCGGCCTCGGCCAGCTTGCGCAGCGCGGCCTCGAAGGCCGCCGGCCGGCGCACCGCCTCCAGGAACAGGCCGACCACCCGGGTCGCCGGGTCGTCGGCGAACCAGCCGACGAAGTCGGCCGCATCGGTGACGGTCTCGTTGCCCGCCGAGATGACGGTCCGAAAACCGATCCGCGGCCCCAGGGAGACCAGAATCTCGCCGATCGACCCCGAGTGGGCGAGCGTGGCCACCGGGCCGGGGACGAAGGTCGGGTGCAGGCTGCCGATCCACGGAGATGGGTAGCCCGGTGTGGCCAGCCCCATGCAGTTGGGGCCGAGCATCGGGATGCCCGCCGCGGCGATCCGCTCGCTGATCCGCTCGGCGATTGCGGGACCTTCGGGGCCGGCCTCGTTGCCGAGCCCGGGCGTGATGATCGCCTTCACTCCCTCCACCGACAGCACGTCGTCGATGGCCGCGTCGACACGGCGGTGGCCAACCCCCATGACCACCATCTCGGGCACCGTCGGGCAGTCGCCGATCGTCGGGTAGCAGCGGATGCCGCATGCCTCCTCGCGGGTCGGGTTGATGCCGTAGAACGGCACGCCTTCGACGGTCATGTTCTCGGCGATCCGCTGCGACGTGCGATCGGAGATGCCGTAGATGGCAACCGAGGCGGGATTGAAGATGGCCTCCAGGCCGGCGTCGAGCAACGGCCGTTCGGTGGTGCTCATGCGTCTCGCTCTCCCTGTTCGACGAAGAACCGACCCGACTCGCCCGCCGAGAAGTAGCGCGATGTGATCGTCTTCTTGCGGGTGTAGAACTCGACCGCGTCGGGGCCGTGCGCGTGCAGATCGCCGAAGAACGAGCCCTTCCACCCCGAGAAGGGGAAGAAGGCGACCGGTGCCGCAACGCCGATGTTGACGCCGATCATGCCGACCTCGACGTCGTGCCGGTAGCGGCGCACCGCCGCGCCCGACTCGGTGAAGATCGAGGTGCCGTTGCCGTAGCGGCTGGCGTTCACGATCTCGATCGCCTCGTCCAACGAGGCGGCGTGGATCACCGACAGCACCGGGCCGAACACCTCCTCCTGCGCGATCTCCATGTCGGGCGAGACATCCTCGAGGATTGTCGGGCCGACGTAGGCGCCGTCGTCCGGGCCGGCGCCGCGACCGTCCACCGCCAGCTTCGCACCCGCCTGGAGGCCGTTCTCGATCCAGCCCAGGATGCGGTCACGGGCGGCAGAGCTGACCACCGGTCCCATGTCGGTGGCCTGATCGAGGCCGTCACCGACGGTCAGCTCCTGGGTGCGCTCCTTGAGGACCGGCATCAGCGACGCCTTGGCATCGCCGACGGCGATCACCACCGAGCCCGCCATGCACCGCTGGCCGGCGGCGCCGAAGGCCGAGCCGAGGATGTTGCCGACCGTCTTGTCGATCACGGCGTCGGGCATCACGACCATGAAGTTCTTGGCTCCGCCCAGCGCCTGCACGCGCTTGCCGTTGGCGGCCGCGCGCTCGTACACGTACTTGGCCACTTTGGCCGAACCGACGAACGAGATCGCGTCCACCCCGGGGTGGTCGAGCAGGCCGTTCACGACGTCCACCGATCCGTTGACGAGATTGACGACGCCGTCCGGCAGACCGCCGGTCTCGTGGATCAGGGTGAAGACGAGCTCCTGTGTCAGCGGCACCTGCTCGGAAGGCTTGAGCACGAAGGTGTTGCCGCAGGCGATGGCGAACGGCAGGAACCAGAACGGCACCATGGCCGGGAAGTTGAACGGTGCGATCGCCGCGCACACGCCGACCGGCTGCCGGATCGTCTCGCAGTCGACGGCGGTGGCAACGTTCTCGAGCACCCGTCCCTGCATCGTGGTGGGCACCGCGGTGGCCGCCTCGATCATCTCGATCGCACGGCCGACCTCGGCCCGGGCATCGGGGAATGTCTTGCCCATCTCGCGGGTGATCGAGCGCGCGATCTCGTCCTGATGCGCCTCCATGACGCCGCGGAAGCGGAACAGCCAGCGGGCGCGCTCGATGGGCGAGCGGCGCCGCCAGTCCGGCAGCGCGGCGCGCGCAGCGGCGACGGCCGCGTCGACGTCGGCCCGGCCCGAGAGCGGCACGCGCGCCAGCACCTCGCCGGTCGCCGGATTGGTCACGTCCAACTGGGAGGCCGCAGCAGCGGCGGGGACCCATGCCCCGCCGATGTAGTTGCCCAGCAGCCTCGTGTCGGTGGCAGTCGTGGACATCCGTATCACTTCCTTCGGTGCGTGCGACGGTCTCGTCACGGTGCCTGGCACCGTGGCGCCTCCGCCACGAACGTCGTGTCCCCGTATTGAACCCGTGTCGGGGGCCGTGCGCCACAGTACACTATGTCTGTGAGCACGCCCAATTCCGGACACTCTGTCCTGACGGTCGCCGATCTGCTGGGCCTCGAGGCATTCCGGGAAGGGGACGTCACCGTCGCCGCAGCCGGGCACCGGCTGAGCAACCGGGTGGAGTGGGTGCACGTGTTCGAAACGCCGTACGTCAGCGACGTGCTGCGCGGAGGCGAGTTCCTGCTCACGACCGGCATCGGCCTGACCGGGATGTCAGTCGCCGAGCTGGACGCACTTGTCGGCGGTCTCGCGCGGTCGGGAGCGGCGGGCATCGGGTTCGAGCCCAGTCACGCATCGGCCGACCTGCTGATCGCACCCTGCCGAGCCCACGACCTGCCGCTGCTGGTGTTCGCCAGCGACGTCCGCTTCGTCGAGATCACGCATGCCGTCCACGAGCGCCTGGTGACCCGCGAGCTGTCGATGCTGCGGCGGGCGGTGTCACTTCAGGCGCAGCTTCGGGAAGCCGCCCGCGAGGGCCTCGGCCCGGCCGGACTGGTCGCCGCGCTGGGAGACGTGCTGGGTGCCCAGGTGCTGCTGGAGCGGTTCGACCGCACACCGATCGCGAGCTCGCCCGAGGACGGTCTCGACGTCGCCTTCATGGATGCCCTCGACCGTCACCGGCAGCGCCTGCCGACGGCACTGCACTCACGGCCGGTGACTCCGGGTGCCCAACTCCACGTGCTTCCCCGGCGCGGCGACGAGTTCGACCTGCTGGCCGCCGACGAGGCCGCCCTGCTGCTCTCGGTGGCGCTGGCCGCCCAGCCACCGGCAGACGAGGTGCCGTTGGCCGAACGCTCACGCCTGCTCGCACGCCTGGCGGAGGGCCGGGCCGGAAGCGCCCAGGACGTGATCCGGCGAGGACGGTCTGTGGGGGTCGACCTCTCGCGGGCGACGCTTTGGGCGATGCACGGGCGCGGCTCGCTGGCCCGGTTGGAACAGATGGGCGTGGAGGTGCTGGTCGATGGTCCTCGAGCGCTGCTTGCGATCCGCGGGGCCGACGGCGATCCCGCCGCTCTGGCCCGCGATCTGCTGCGCCGGGGCGCGGTGACCGCGGTCGGGCTGGACTCACGCGGCGGCGAGCCGTGGCAGATCAAAGAGGCGATGGCGACCGCCGAGCGCGCCTGTCTGGTCGCGGCCGCGGCGGGCCCGGCGGTCCGGCTCGGCTCCGAGCTCGGCGCGCTGAGCTCCATCGCCCGCGACGTCCTGGCCGGTGGACGCATCACCAGCCGGTTCGACGACTCGGGGCTGCGCACAGTGGAGGCGCTGGTCGCGACCGGGTGGTCGAAAGCTGCGGCCGCCCGCCGGCTGGGAATCGCCCGCCAGCGGCTCTACGAGCGGCTGGCGTTGCTGTCGACCCGCCACCGGATCGACCTCGACCTGCCGCAGACGCGGATCGAGCTCGCGCTCGAGGTGTGGGCGGCCCGCATGTGTGAGCTGGTCTGACCTCCGCTCATCCGCCGACGCTCGTGCCCAGCGCGGCCACCACCAGCGTCCACACGAGCGACGCCTTGCCGACCCAGCGGTAGCGGGCGCGCCGCGCCGGGTCGGCATCCAGGCCGAAGCCCGCGATGGCGCCGAACAGGATCAGCCACGGGGCGAACAGCCAGAGCACCGCCAACGGCGCGTACGGCAGCCACCAGAGATCGAATCGTCGAAGAACATGGGGCAAGGTGAACCTCCTCGTTGCGGATTGGGTGTACCACCTCACCGTACGAACCGACCCGTCATGCTTCACCACCCGACCCGTGCCGAAGGTGTGCCGGATGACGCGCCTTGACCGGCCTATGCTTTCCGGATGAGCGGACTGATCGACAGCGGATGGGCGGCCTGGCTGCCCTCCGAGCTGCTCGAGGCGCACGCGTCGCTGGGCACCAACGCCGCGGGCCGACGAGCATTCGCCAAACGCCTGACAGAGGGCCCCGATGCCGCAGCGCGCGAGCGCTGGGACCGATTCCGGCTGGTCGCGCCCTCGCGGTTGGACGTACCCGCGACCGCGGACGGCTTGACACCGTCGGCCTGTTACGAGCTGCTGGCGGAACTCGGCCTGGCGGCCGGCGACCCGCCCCTGCCTGCACCCGCCGAGCCGGTCGAACTGGTGCTGACGCTGGACGACGACGATCTGCGCGAGCTCGACCGCATCCGGATGGCGCGAGACATCGGTACCCCCGCCGCCACCCCGGTCGAATCGCTGCCGTCGCTGGAGGCGCGATTCGGGGGCGGGAGCGTCGGCCGCAACGATCCCTGCCTGTGCGGGTCGGGCCTGAAGTTCAAGCGCTGCCACGGCCGCTGAGCTCCCGGCCCGCCTCCCAAACGCGATACTACGCTGATCGACAGTGAAGCCGTAACGCCCCCTGCCGCGGTTGCCGGGATGCGCGAGGAGCGCAAGGTGGTGACCGCGCTGTTCGCCGACCTGGTCGGCTCGACCGCGCTCGCCGAGTCGGTGGACGCCGAGGTCGGAAGGTTGGTGGTGGCCGACGCCGTGGCCCGCATCGTGCACCTGGTCGAGCAGTTCGGCGGCACCGTCAAGGACCTGGCCGGGGACGGAGTGCTGGCCCTGTTCGGAGCCCCGCTCGCCCACGAGGACGACGCCGAGCGCGCGGTGCGAAGCGGGCTCGCCATCGCCCACGAGATCGACGCCTACAGCGAGGAGGTGCGCCGCGGCCGGGGGATCGCGGACTTCGGCGTGCGCGTCGGGATCGCCACCGGGCCGGTCGTACTGGGAGCCGTGGGAGCGGGCCAGCGCGTGGAGTACGGGGCCTACGGAGACACGGTGAACATCGCGGCGCGCCTGCAGTCGGCCGCCGCCGCGGGTGCCGTGCTGGTGTCGGCGGCCACCCGCGACCTGGTCGAGGCGATCTTCGACTGGGACGCGCCAGGCGACCTCGAGCTCAAAGGCAAGAACGTACCGGTCAGCGCGTCACGCGTGACCGGGGGCGCCGCGGGTGCGCGGGCCGGCGGCCGGCACGGTGCGCTGGTGGGCAGGACGCGCGAGCTGACCCAGGCCCAGGCGGTGCTCGACGCCGTATCGGCGGGGACCGGTGGAGTGCTCTTCGTGACCGGGGAGGCCGGGATCGGGAAGAGCCGCCTGGTCGCAGAGCTGCACGCCCGTGCGAGCCACCAGCCCACGGACGCGCCACCGCCGCTGTGGTTGGAGGGCCGCTGCGTGTCCTACGGCGAGTCGATGCCGTTCTGGCCGTTCCGCGATCTGCTCCGGGGCTGGCTCGAGGTGTCGATCGACGAACCCGAGCTGCGCGTCCGGATCGCTCTTCGGCGAGCGCTCGATGCCGTGTCACCCGAAAGCTCGGCCGAGCGGTACCCCTACCTCGGCTCGGTGCTCGGCCTGACCCTCGAGCCGGATGCCGCCGCGCGGGTAGCCGAGCTGTCGCCGGAGGCGCTGCAGTACCGCAGCTTCGAGGTGATGGGCGAGCTGATCGCCGGCCTGGCACGCGACCGGCCGGTGATCGTGGCCCTCGAGGACATGCACTGGGCCGACGCGACCTCGATCGAGCTCGCTACCCGGCTGCTGGCCCTGCCCGAGGATGCGGCCGTGCTGCTGATCTTCACCCAGCGGCTCGAACGGGATCATCCGTGCTGGCGTCTGCGCGAGACCGCCGGGCGAGAGCACCCGCACCGGGTCACCGAGCTCGCGCTGGAGCCGCTGACCGGGCACGCCGACCGTGAGCTGCTCGCCGGTCTGGTCGGCGGTGCGCTCCCGGACGGGTTGGCACAGCGTGTGCTGGAAGCGGCCGAGGGCAACCCGTTCTATCTGGAGGAGCTCGTGCGCTCGCTGGCCGACGCCGGTGCACTCCGGGTCGCGGGGGACACCTGGGTGTTCGACCACGACGCCGAGGTCGCGCTGCCGGCGACCGTCGAACAGGTGATCCTGGCCCGCATCGACCGCCTCCGGGACGCCGACCACGACGTGCTGCTCGCGGCGGCGGTGGTCGGCCGCCACTTCGGCCTGCCGCTACTGGAGGGCGTGTGCCACGCCGGCACCGACGTCCGCAGCTCCCTGCTGGAGCTGCAGCGGCTCGACCTCGTCCGCGAGGAACGTCGGTGGCCCCAGCCCGAGTACCGGTTCAAGCACGCGTTGATCCAGGACGGCGCCTACCGAACGATCCTCGGCCCCAGCCGGCACTCACTGCACAGGCGCGCAGCGGAGTGGCTCGAGAGCCGCCACGCCGACGCGCCGCACGAGGTGTACGGCCTGCTGGCGCACCACTGGCTGGCCGCGGACGACGGCGACAAGGCCATCCGCTACCTGACCCTGGCCGGCGACCGCGCACGGGAAGAGTGGTCGCTCGATGAGGCGATCGAGCACTACCGGGGACTGCTTCCACTGCTCGAGGAGCGCGACCAGCGAGCGGAGGCGAGCGAGGTGCTGTTCAAGCTGGCCCTGGCGCTGCAGACCTCGATGCGGTTTGCCGAGGCCAACACCGTCTACGGCCGGGCCTTCGACCAGTGGCAGCCGGCGCGGTCAGAGCGCCCCGCGACGGCAACGGTTCGCGTGGCAACCAGCTATGTCCCCCCGCGTGCCGGACCCGGCCCGAGCCGGCTGGTGGCCGGACATCCAGCTCTGCATGCAGCTGTTCGATCGTCTGGTCGAGGCACGACCCGGGCGCTCGATCGTGCCATCGCTGGCGGAGCGCTGGGAGCTGTCCGACGACGGTCTGCGCTACCGCTTCACCCTTCGCGCCGGGCTGCGCTGGTCGGACGGCGAGCCGCTGACCGCTTCCGATGTCGAGTACGGCATCCGACGGGTGCTCGACCCCGGGCAGCCGGGTGCGTCGGTCGCCGTGTACTTCGTGCTCGAAAACGCCCAGGACTACTACCTCGGGCACGAGCGGGATGCGGGCCGCGTGGGCGTGCACGCGATCGACGAGCGGACGGTCGAGTTCCGGCTGGCGGCACCCGCGCCCTACTTCATGAGCGTGATGAACAGGCCCGACGGTGGCCCTCAGCCGCAGCACGCGATCGAGCGTGACGGCGACGACTGGACTGATCCGAAACGGCAGGTGCTCAGCGGCAGCTTCCGCCAGACCGAGCGGACGCTCGATCGGCTGGTGATCGAACGCCGCGCCGACGATATCGCCGGCGCCGGCAACGTCGCCCGCGTCGAGTTCGTGCGCGCGGACGTGGCCGCCGGCCTCCACGAGTACTCGCGCGGCGACGTGGACATGGTGCGCGTCGTCTACTCCCCTCGCGTGGCCGATCATCTCCCCGCCTCCGACCAGACCGCCCAGCCGGGCCCGGCGGCATGGACGGCGTACGTCGGCTTCGACCACGCGCATCCGGTGGTGTCGCGGATCGACGTTCGGCGGGCACTCGCGCTGTCGATCGACCGGGACGCGCTGGCGGCCGCGTTGCCCGCCAACCTGCCGGTCGCAACCGGCGGCATCGTGCCACCGGCGCTGCAGGGACACACTCCCGATATCGCGCCGCGCTTCGAGCCGGACCGGGCCCGCGAGCTATGGGCCGCCGCCGGCCTCACCCCGGGAACTCGTCTCGGCCTGGCGGCGCAGGATGTGTGGGGCCCGATGCTCGACGTGCTCCTGGGTGGCTGGCGCGAGGTACTGGGGCTGGAAGTCGACGTGCACCCGTGGCGGGCGACGGATGTGCCGACGCTCGGCCGGCCGTGGGACATCGCGCCGCTCTATGTCGCCGGCTGGCTCCCCGGCTACCCCGACCCCGAGTACTGCCTGCGCCTGCTGCTCCAGTCGACGGCCAAGACCAACGAGGGCGGGTACGCGGACCCCACCTACGATGCGCTGATCGAACGCGCCCGGCAGCAGCGGAACGGAGCCGACCGGCTGGAGCTGTTCCACCAGGCCGACCGGATGGCGGTGGTCGACAAGGCGGCGTTGATTCCACTGTGTTACGGGCGCAACATGGCCTTCGTGAAGGATCACGTGCAGGGTTGGTGGGAGTTCGCGAAGTCGTCGGCCGCGCTCCGCGACCTGGTGGTCGATCAGGCTTCGGCTCGCCGGGCGCGGTAGGCGCGCACCTTCGACCGGCTGCCGCACACCGCCATGTCGCACCAGGTGCTGGAGCGGTTCTTCGAATGATCGTAGAACGCCCACCGGCAGCCGCGCTCGCGGCAGGCCTTCAACCGCGGCCAGCTGCCATCGGCCCGAGCTTGCAGGATCGCCGCCACCATGCCGGCCAGGGCCGCGTCGAGCCCGCCCCCCGACGTCACGGTTGGTACCCCATCGACGACGCGTAGCGTGACCTGGGAGGAGGCGAGCACCCGGTCGAGCATTTCGAGCCGACCGCCGTCGGGTGGGAGCCCGGAGTGCTCCTCGAGCAGCGCGCGCAGCCCCTCCCGAGCATCCAGTGCACGATCCACGTCGGTGGCTGCAACCGTCCCCGACAGGGCGTGATCGACCAGCCACGACCGCAGTCCGGACACCGTGGCGATCTGATCGCGTCCGCTCTCGAGGTCGATCGTGTTGACGAACTCTTCGACGATTCGCAGCGACTCGGGTGCCGGCTGTCTGGACATGCGCCCGCATGTTACCACCAAAATGATTTGACTGGTTGCGTAACCTTCGATAGACTTATGCCGGTAACGCAACCGAGGAGGTCAGATGATGCACACAGGGCTCAATATCGTGTTCGCGAGGGAAATCGAGCGAGAGTTCGATCGCGCCTCCCGGCGTGGCTGGCTGGCAAGCGCAGACGTGGTGATCGCGGCCGACCGGCGGCGGGCGACGCTGGCGCTGTGGGCGTTCGGATCGGTGTTCGCGGGCCTGATCGTCTGGCTCGTCCTCCCTGGCGCCGCCCTCGAGGCCGCGGCGGCGGTTGCGGCCGCGACCCTGCTGGCGCTGGCTCGGTGGGCTCACGGCGACCGACGGCGTTCGGCGCTCGACCGGATGGTGGAGCTGCAGGACCTCGCAGTCCCCGGCGCACCACGGCAGGTGACCGGCGCCGTGCTCGAGCGCCGAGCACAGCTGCTCGCTCCGCATCATCGACGGGCGCTGGCCGCCGCCGTCCGCCGCAGCGCCGCACTGGAGCCCACCGCACTGCGTGCAGCGTCACCCGGGGCGGTCGCCCTCGCCCACGAGCCCGAGCTGGCCTTGCAGGTCGCGGTGCGACTCGAGGCCGACGGGGACGACGGACGGCTGCCGGTTGCCGTCGAGCGCCTGCTCAGCTCCGGCGGATCGGTGGACACCACCCTCGACAGGGTGCGCAGCCTGGTCGCGTGCACCGCGTGCTGAGAACCGCTCAGCCAATCATCCGAACGAGGGTCTGGCCGCTGGACACCTGATCGCCGGCGGCCACCTCGACCGCCTCCACCGTCCCCTCGCGGTGGGCGACGATCTCGTTCTCCATCTTCATCGCCTCGACGACCACCAGCACGTCGCCGGCTGTCACCGCGTCCCCCTCGGCCACCCCGACTTTGAGCACGGTACCCTGCATCGGGCTTCGGATCTCGTCGGCCGCTCCCCCGGATCTACGACCGCGCTCCGCCAGCTCGTCGCGGCGGGCCCGCAACCGGGTGCGGCCGGGATGCTCCTCCCGGATCACGGTCACCTCGAAGCGGCGCCCGTCGACTTCGACCGGAAGCGTGACCGGCTGGCTGTGCGGCGGCTCGGCTCGGCCGGCCGGCTCGATGGGTGCGCCCGGCGTCAGCGTCGCCGCGTACCCGCCGCCCTCGACGAACTCGTGCAGCGAGCCGCCGGCGATGAAGGCCGGGTGCTCGAGGATCGCCCGGTGGAGCGGGATCAGCGTGGTCACGCCGCCCACCTCGAACTCGGACAACGCCCGCAGCATCCGTCGCCGGGCGGACTCACGATCGACGTCGTGAGCGATCAGCTTGGCGACCATCGGATCGTACAGCTCGGAGATCACGCTGCCCTCGACGACCCCCGAGTCGACCCGCACGCCCGGCCCGGCGGGCTCGCGATACCGGGTCACCCTGCCGGGTGTCGGCATGAAGCCGCGGGCCGCGTCCTCGGCGTTGATCCGGCACTGGATGGCGTGGCCGCGCAGGTGGATGTCGGACTGGACGTAGCCCAGTGGCTGGCCGGCGGCGATCCGGATCTGCTCCCGGACCAGATCGAGACCGGTGACCGCTTCGGTGATCGTGTGCTCGACCTGCAGCCTGGTGTTCATCTCCAAGAAGTAGTAGGTGCCGTCATCCGCCAGCAGGCCCTCGACGGTGCCGGCGTTGGTGTACCCGACGGCGCGCGCCGCCTCGACACCGACCGCGCCGATGTGCTCGCGCAGCTGTGGCGAAACGACCGGCGAGGGGGTCTCCTCGACGATCTTCTGGTGCCGGCGCTGGATCGAGCAGTCACGTTCGCCCAGGTGCAGCACGGTGCCGTGGGTGTCGGCCAGCACCTGCACCTCGATGTGGCGCGGATTGTCCAGATAGCGCTCGATGTACACCGTGTCGTCGGCGAAGTAGGCCTTGCCCTCCCGCCGAGCCGATTCGTACGCCGGCTCCAGGTCGGCGTCCCCCCGCACCACCTTGATGCCCTTGCCGCCACCCCCCGCGGCGGCCTTGATCGCCAGCGGGTAGCCGACCTCGACGGCGATCCGGCGGGCGTCGCCGAGAGTCTGCACCGGATCGGTCACCCCGGGCACGATCGACACGCCCGCGTCGGCCATCGCGCGGCGGGCGCTGGTCTTGGACGCCATCGAATCCATCGCCGCGGGTGGCGGGCCGATGAACACCAGACCGGCGGCCGCACAGGCCCGGGCAAAGCCCGAATTCTCGGCCAGGAACCCGAACCCCGGGTGGATCGCCTCGGCGCCCGCCCGCAGCGCGGTGCGGATGATCGTCTCTCCCATCAGGTAACTCTGGGCGGCCGGTCCGGGCCCGATCAGATAGGCGTCGTCAGCATAGGCGACGAAGTGCGAGTCGCGGTCAGCCTCGCTGTAGACCGCGACCGAGCCGATCTCCATCTCCCGCAACGTGCGGAAGACGCGGATCGCGATCTCGCCTCGGTTGGCGACCAGGATCTTGCTGAACACCCGTCGATTCTACGAGTCCGAGCGACTCCAGCGCCGCGCGAACCGCCGCCGCCTCGGCGGACGTCGGCGGCGGGTCGATCCGCAGCACGCTCACAGCGGGATGTTGCCGTGCTTGCGAGGCGGGCCCTGTTCGCGCTTTCGCCGGCACGCGTCGAGCGACGAGATCAGCATCGGCCGGGTACGGCGCGGCTCGATCACATCGTCGACGTAGCCCCGCTCCGCGGCGGTGAACGGGTTTGCGAACTGCTCGCGGTACTCCTCGATCAGCTCGGCTCGCCGAGCCACCGGATCGTCCGCCGCGTCCAACTCCTTACGGAAGACGATGTTGACCGCGCCCTCCGAGCCCATCACGGCCACCTCGGCCGTCGGCCAGGCGAAGTTGAAGTCGGCGCCGACGTGCTTGGAGCTCATCACGTCGTACGCGCCGCCGTACGCCTTGCGGGTGATCACCGCCAGCTTGGGCACGCTCGCCTCGCAGTAGGCGTACAGCAGCTTGGCCCCATGACGGATGATGCCGCCCCACTCCTGGGCCGTCCCGGGCAGGAACCCTGGCACGTCGACGAACGTGACCACCGGCAGGCCGAAGGCGTCGCAGGTGCGCACGAAGCGGGCTCCCTTGACCGAGCTGTCGATGTCGAGCACCCCCGCCAGCGCCCGCGGCTGGTTGGCGACGACGCCGATCGGATGCCCTCCCAGTCGCGCGAACCCGCAGAGGATGTTCTCGGCCCACCGCTCGTGCACCTCCAGGAACTCCCCGTCGTCGACCACCCGCTTGATCACCTCGTGCATGTCGTACGGCTTGGTCGTCTCGTCGGGGATCAGCGTGTCCAGCTCGGCGTCCTCGCGATCGGCGGGATCGGCGCACGGCTCCCACGGCGGCGGCTCGGTATTGGACTGGGGCAGGAAGGAGAGCAGATACCTGCAGTCGGCGATCAGCGACCGCTCGTCGGGCGCGGTGAAGTGCGCCACCCCCGACCGGCTGGCGTGGGTGGAGGCACCGCCCAGCTCCTCGAAGCTGACCTCCTCGCCGGTGACCGTCTTCACCACCTCGGGACCGGTGATGAACATGTGTGAGGTCTGCTCGGTCATCATCACGAAGTCGGTGATCGCCGGGCTGTACACCGCGCCGCCGGCGCACGGTCCCATGATCAGCGAGATCTGCGGGATCACCCCGGACGCGCGCACGTTGCGCAGGAAGATGTCGGCGTACCCGGCCAGGGACACCACGCCCTCCTGGATCCGCGCGCCGCCGGAGTCGTTGATACCGATGATGGGGCATCCGTACGTGACCGCCATGTCCATGACCTTGACGATCTTCTCGGCGAACGCCTCGCCCAGCGAGCCGCCGAAGACCGTGAAGTCCTGCGAGAACACGAACACGCGCCGACCCTCGATGGTGCCGTGGCCGGTGACCACGCCGTCGCCATAGGGGCGGTTGGCCATCTGGCCGAAGTTGGGACTGCGGTGCCGCACGAAGGCGTCGAGTTCGACGAACGATCCGGGATCGAGCAGCAGTTCGACCCGCTCGCGGGCCAGCAGCTTGCCCCTGCTACGCTGACGTTCGACAGCGCTGGGAGATCCGGCGGTGCGGGCCTCCTCGCGCAGCTTCTCGAGGGCGGCCAGACGGTCGGAAGTGGTGTGCTCGGCCATGGCCGGCGCAAGCCTATCCCAGGCGGTCGTCGAGCGCGATAGGATGCCGCGTCCAGCGCGACATGTTATGACTTTCCCGAATGCTTGCGGAATTGAAAAGAATTTGTGAAGATTTCCCCTTGACTCGGGCACCCAAGACCGGTACGTTCAAGCATGCGAAGCATGTCAAGCACACGAGGGAGGGTGGGCAACCCGGTGGGCGACCAGACCAGTGCAGACCGATCCTCGACCGTCACGGTCGACAGAGGTCTTAGTGCAGTTGTGACCGCCCCGGCCACCGTTCTCGAGGGCAAAGCGGCCATTCCGCGCCGTTCCGAGCGCTCGCGCCGCTCGCTCGTGCGGCTCTCGCTGGCAACGTCCGACGTGCTGTCCCTGCTGGCGTCGGTGGCCATCGTGTATCTGCTCATAGACGACAGTCGGCAGGTGCTCCCGCTGCTTCTGATCGTCCCCATCTGGGGCTTCCTGACCGGCTTCTACGGGCTCTACCGGCGTGACCGGGTGGGAGCCGACAACGCCACCCTGGACGAGATCTGGCCGATCTTCCACTGCGTGACGGTGGCGTCGTGGCTGGTCTTCGTGGTCACCCAGCTGACGCCGCTCGCCGACCTGCACGGCGGGCACATGGCCGCCTTCTGGGCGATGGCCGTGGTCGCCGTGCCGACGTCGCGCAGCCTCGTGCGGGGCGCGCTGCGGCGCCGGGCGACGCTGAAGCAGAACGCCGTCGTGGTCGGTGCCGGCCTGGTGGGCCAGGAGATCGCGCGCAAGATTATGCGCCAGCCCAGCTACGGGCTCGAGCTGGTCGGATTCGTCGACCAGAACCCGCTGCCGCTGCACCACGAGCTCGCCGACGTGCCGGTGCTCGGATCGACCGAGAACCTCGCCGAGATCCTCGAGCGAAACGGGATCGAGCATGTCGTCCTCGCGTTCACAGCAGACCACGAGGCGGGCCTCGACGTGGTCCGGGTCTGCAACGAGCTGGGCGTGCAGGTCGACATCGTGCCGCGACTGTTCGAGGTGGTCGGCAGCCGCGCGGCGGTTTACTCGCTGGAGGGGACGCCGCTGATGGGGCTCACCCCGCCTGTGCTCGGGGTGTCGCACCGCCTCGCCAAGCGGACGATGGACATCGTCGGCGCCACCTTCGGACTGATTCTGCTGTCGCCGATGTTCCTGGCCACCGCCGTCGCGATCAAGCTGTCCGGCAAGGGCCCCATCTTCTTCCGCCAGACCCGCATCGGCCGCGGACAGCGCCCGTTCACGATCGTCAAGTTCCGCACCATGGTGGTCGACGCGGAGGAGCGCAAGCACGAGGTCGCCCATCTCAACGCCCACCGTGACCGCGGCGACAACCGCATGTTCAAGATCCCCGACGATCCCCGCGTGACCCGGGTCGGACGGTTCCTGCGCCGGACGTCGATCGACGAGTTCCCGCAGCTGTGGAACGTGCTCCGCGGCGAGATGAGCCTGGTCGGCCCGCGCCCACTGATCCCACACGAGCATCAGTTCGTCAACGACTGGGGCCTTCGCCGGCTCGACCTGACGCCGGGCCTGACCGGCCTGTGGCAGGTCTGCGGCCGCAGCGAGGTGACCTTCAGCCAGATGCTGGTGCTGGACTACCTGTACGTGACCAACTGGAGTCTCTGGGAGGACGTGACGCTGATCATGCGTACCGTCCCCGCCCTGCTCGGAAAGACCAGAGGGGCCGCGTAACCACATCGCGGCGCGTCGTGGGCACGACGAGACGCCGCAACCCGAGGGGTGTTCGCCGGTTCGCCCGGCGGGCACCCCATTCGCATGGTCAGGGCCGTGAGCGTTCGGCGTCGTACGTGCCCCACTCCCGTCGGAGCACGCCGCACACCTCGCCCACCGTGGCATACGCGGCAAGCGCTGCGCGCATCGGCACCAGCAGGTTCTCGGCCGAGCCCGCAGCCGCGCGCACCTCGGCCAGGGCCACCTCGACCGCTGCGCGATCCCGGCGGGCGCGCAGTTCGGCCGTGCGCTCGCACTGGCGGCGTTCGGAGTCCGGGTCGATCTGCTGCAACTCGACCCGTTCGTCGGCGTCGGACATGTAGCGGTTGACGCCGACGATCACCTCGTCGCCGGACTGCACGCGCTCGTGGTGGGCGAACGCGGCCTGTTCGATCTGGTCCTGCACGAACCCCGACTCCACCCCGGCGACCGCCCCGCCACGCTCGTCGAGCTCGGCGATCAGCCCGCGTGCCTGGGCGGCCAACGCGTCGGTCAGGGCCTCGATGTAGTAGCTGCCGCCCAGCGGGTCGGCGGTGTTCGTCGAACCGGCCTCGGTGGCGAGGATCTGCTGCGTGCGCAGCGCGATCGTGGCGCTGCGCTCGGTGGGCAGCGCAAGCGCCTCGTCGAAGCCGTTGGTGTGCAGGCTCTGAGCGCCGCCGCAGACCGCTGAGAACGCCTGCACAGCGACGCGCACGATGTTGTTCTCGGCCTGCTGGGCGGTCAGCGTCGAGCCCCCGGTCTGCGCGTGGAAGCGCAGCATCAGGCTGCGCTCGTCGCGCGCGCCGAACCGGTCGCCCATGATCTCGGCCCACAGTGCACGCGCAGCGCGGAACTTCGCGACCTCCTGGAAGAAGTCGTTGTGGGCGTTGAAGAAGAAGGACAGCCGGCGGGCGAACGAATCCACCTCCAGCCCGGCGTCCACCGCCGCCTGCACGTAGGCGATGCCGTTGGCCAGCGTGTACGCCAGCTCCTGGGCTGCGGTCGAGCCCGCCTCCCGGATGTGGTAGCCGGAGATCGAGATCGTGTTGAAGCGCGGCAGCCGCTCGGTGCAGTAGCGGAAGGTGTCCACGGTGAGCCGCATGCTCGGACGGGCCGGGAAGATGTAGTTGCCGCGGGCGATGTACTCCTTCAGGATGTCGTTCTGGATCGTCCCCGACAGCCGCTCGGGCGGGACGCTCTGCTGTTCGCCGACCAGCTCGTACAGCAACAGCAGCAGCGAGCCCGGCGCGTTGATGGTCATCGACGTGGACACGTCGGCCAGTGGGATGCCGTCCAGCAGCAGCTCCATGTCGGCCAGCGAGTCGATCGCCACGCCCGTCCGGCCGACCTCGCCCAGCGCCATCGGGTCGTCGGAGTCGAGGCCGAGCTGGGTGGGCAGGTCGAACGCCACCGACAGGCCGGTCTGGCCGCGGTCGAGCAGCAGCCGGAAGCGCCGGTTGGTGTCCTCCGCGGACGAGAAGCCGGCGTACTGGCGCATCGTCCACGGCCGTTCGCGGTAGCCGTCTGCGCGCACCCCGCGGGTGTACGGGTAGGCGCCCGGATCCGGTCGCGGCGCGCCGGAGTCGCCGGGTCCGTAGACGGGCTTGATCGGGATCCCCGAGTCGGTGGTACGGGTCTCGCCTGCGGCCGCCATACCGGAAACTGTAAGCGACCCGGTCGCACCGGGCGACGGCAGCCAACGGATACGCTTGCCGGCATGACGATCACGGTCAAGCTGTTCGCCGCGCTCCGTGAGCGGGCCGGCTGGTCAGAGCGGCGGATCGAGCTGGCCGACGGGGCCACGCTGGCGGACGTGTGGCCGGCGCTCGAAGTGGGAGAGGAGCCCCCCGGGATCGCCTACGCGCGAAACCGGGAGTACGCCCGCCGCGACGAGCCGATCCAGGACGGCGACGAGGTCGCCGTGATCCCGCCGGTCTCGGGTGGGGCATTCCGGCTGCAGAGCGCGCCGATCGACATAGCGCAGGTGATGGCCGAGGTCGGCCGGCCGGACGCCGGCGCGATCGCGATCTTCGTCGGCACCACCCGCGACCACGCCCGCGGGCGCGCCGTCACCCACCTCGAGTACGACGCCTACCCAGAGATGGCCGAGGCCGAGATGGCCCGGATCGCCGACGCGGTCAAGATCGGCCACGATGCGCTCGAGGTCGCCATCGTCCATCGCGTCGGGCACGTCCCGATCGGCGAGGCGAGCGTCGTGATCGCGGTGGCGGCAGCCCATCGCGGCCAGGCGATGGACGCCTGCCGGGAGGCGATCGACACGCTCAAGCAGACCGTGCCGGTGTGGAAGAAGGAGGTCTTCGAGGGCGGCGAGGAGTGGATCGGCCGCGAGCGGACGTGACGCCGGGGCGAGCGTCACCTATCAACCATCTCCGCGTCAGGCTACCCTGAGTTCATGACCTACGACCCGTGGTCGACTCCGACCACCGAGCCCCAGCCCCAGCCGGCACCTGCCGATCCGCCGTTTCAGAGCCCTGTGCGCCGCGACCGGTCGCTGCTGCAGCGGATCGGCGGCGGCATCGTGGCGCTCGGACTGGCGGCCGTCAAGTTCGGCGGGCTGCTGTTCGGGGTGCTGCTGAAGTTCAAGTTCGCGTTCAGCTTCCTGCTTGCGATCGGGGCATACGCGCTGCTCTGGGGATGGGAGTTCGGAGTCGGATTCGTCGTGCTGCTGGCGATCCACGAGATGGGCCACGTGATCCAGCTGCGGCGCGAGGGTGTGCCCGCGTCGGCGCCGATGTTCATCCCCTTCCTGGGCGCGTTCGTGCAGATGAAGGGCATGCCCAAAGACGCCTACGTCGAGGCCAAGGTGGGCCTGGCCGGGCCGGTGCTCGGCAGTGTGGCCGCATTCGGCACCCTGGCGCTGGCCGAGCAGACCAACTCGAACCTGCTGCGAGCGCTGGCCTACACCGGGTTCTTCCTGAACCTGTTCAACCTCATCCCGGTGGTGCCGCTGGACGGCGGACGGGCATTCGCGGCCCTGCACCCGGCGACCTGGTTCCTGGGCCTGTTCATCGTCGCCCTGCTGGCGTTCCACTACCAGAACCCGTTCATCTTCATCGTCCTGATCTTCGTCAGCTTCGAGCTCTACCAGCGCTGGCAGCACCGAAAGGACCCCGGGATGGCCGCCTACCACGCGATCACGATGACCCAGCGGGCATGGGTCTTTGCGGTCTATATGGGTCTGGTGGTGGCGCTTGTATGGGGTATGCACGCCGCCCACGTCACCGTGCGCTGACGCCCCGCCGGAACCCCCAGTCGAGCAGCCGCGTGGCATCGGCAAACGGATCGCCGCGGCCGTGCAGCACGACGACGATCAGGGTGCGCCCGCCGCGTACCGCGGCCGCCGCCAGGCAGTTCCCGGCAGCCGTTGTGGAGCCGGTCTTGATCCCGATCGCGCCCCGGTATGTCCACAGCAGCCGGTTGCGGTTCAGGTAGCCGCCGCTGCTCGACGGAAACACCCGCAGCCGCACGAGCGCTCGCAGAGCCGGCTGGGCCATGAACTCGCGGGCCAGTGCGGCCTCGTCCCAGGCCGACGAGCTGTTGCCGGCATCGAAGATACCCGACGGGTTGGAGTAGTGGGTCTCGGCGAGGTGCAGCGTCCGCGCCGTAGAGTTCATGCGGGCGACGAACGCGTGCACCGAGCCGGACCGAAACACCGCCAGGGCGTTGGCGGCGTCGTTGCCCGACGCGATCAGCGCGGCGGCGAGCATGCCGCGCACGGTGACGGTCTGCCCGGTCCGAAGCCCGACGGTGTAGCCGGGCACGCCGGTCATCGCCCGCGAGACGACGAATCGGCGGCCGAGCCTGGTGTGCTCGCGTATCACCACCAGCCCGGTCATCAGCTTGGTCAGGCTCGCCACCGGAAGCGCGGCGTGCGGGTGCTGCTCCCAGAGCACGCGCCCGTTCCGGCTGTCGACCACGATCGCCGCCGACGCGTGCACGCCGGCGATCGGCGCGTGCCGCGCGGAGGTGTCCCACAACGCGACCGGCTCGCTCACGGTGCTGCCCGGCCCGGTCGATCCCCCGCTCTGCGACGCCGACGGAATCACACCGGCAGCGGTGTCGGTGAGCGGCCACACTCGCCAGGCGAGAAACCCACCGGCGGCCAGCAGCGCCACCACCAGAAGCGCCGCGAGCACGCGTAGCACCGGGATGTTCGGCGGACGGCGATGCCGGCGGCGGCCGGCCTGGAGCGCGTACAGCCTGGGGCGAGAGGGTCGGCTCACGTGAAGGACGTACAATTGCAGGAATGAGCTCGGACTCGCTCCGCCATCTGCCGTCGGTCGACGCGCTCGCCCGCATGCCCCCCGCACGGGCGTTGATCGACCGCCACGGCCGACGGCCGGTGATCGACGCGCTGCGCACCGCGCTGGGCGAATCTCGGCACGGCCTCGCGCCGGGCGACGCCGACGGTCTGCTGGCCCGTGCCGGCGAACTGCTCTCGCGGCCGCCCAGTCTGCGAATGGTGATCAACGCCACCGGGGTCATCGTGCACACCAACCTCGGGCGTGCACCGCTGGCCGATGAGGCGATCGAGCGCGTCGCCGCGGTCGCTCGCGGCTACTCGACACTCGAGTACGACGTCGCCCGCGGCCGGCGCGGATCGCGGCACGACCACCTGTCCGGTCTGCTGGCCGAACTGACGGGCGCCGAGGCGGGTCTCGCCGTGAACAACAACGCGGCGGCGGTGATGCTGTGTCTGGCCGCCACCGCCGCCGGGCGGGAGGTCGTGATCAGCCGCGGCGAGCTGATCGAGATCGGCGACGGCTTCCGGATCCCCGACATCCTCGTCCAGTC
Organism: Gaiellales bacterium; assembly: GCA_038230835.1. Taxonomy (GTDB): domain Bacteria; phylum Actinomycetota; class Thermoleophilia; order Gaiellales; family JAICJC01; genus DASUHT01. The sequence continues at coordinate 110,041 of JBBRMM010000002.1, read as the reverse complement.
CGGTGCTCGGCTTGTCGAGGTCGGCACCACCAACCGCACCCGAATCGCCGACTACGAGCGAGCGATGACCGCCGACACCGCCGCCGTGCTGCGTGTCCACCAGTCGAACTTCCGCATGATCGGGTTCACCGACCGCCCCCCGCTGGACGAGCTGGCCGGGCTGGCGCGCGAACGCGGGCTGCCGCTGATCGACGATCTCGGCTCGGGCCAGCTGATCGACTTGCCCTCGCTGGCCGACGAGCCGACCGCTGGCTCGGCGATCGCGGCCGGGGCGTCGCTCGTGTGCTTCTCCGGGGACAAACTGCTGGGTGGCCCTCAGGCCGGGATCGTGGTCGGGACGGCCGCCGCCGTCGATTTGGTCAAGCGACACCCGCTGGCGCGGGCGGTGCGGATCGACAAGCTGTCGCTGGCTGCGCTGGAGGCCACCCTGGAGCTGTACCGCGATCCGACGCGGGCTCTGGCCCGCGTTCCGGTGCTGCGGATGGCGGCGGAGGACGCGGCCGTTGTCCGGGCCCGAGCGCAGGCGCTGGCAGATCGTCTCGGCGGCCGGGTGGCGGAGACCACGGCCCGCATCGGCGGCGGCGCCCTACCGCTGCTCGAGCTGCCCAGCTACGCGTGTGCACTGGACGGCGGAGATGCGCTCGCCGAGCGATTGCGCAACGGCGACCCGGCGGTGGTTGCGCGGGTGCAGGAGGGGTTGGTGCTGCTCGACTGCCGCACCATCACAGAAGCCGAGCTGCAGCTGATCGCGCCGTGAGCGATCCCCGGCCGCTGACGCTGGGCACCGCGGGGCACATCGATCACGGCAAGACCGCTCTGGTGGCGGCGTTGACCGGGGTCGACACCGACCGCCTCCCGCAGGAGAAGGCTCGCGGGATCTCGATCGAGCTCGGCTACGCACCGCTCGACCTGCCATCGGGCCGGCGGCTCTCCGTGGTGGACGTCCCCGGTCACGAACGCTTCGTGCGCACGATGGTGGCGGGTGCGACCGGAATCGATCTTGTGCTGCTGGTGGTGGCTGCCGACGACGGAGTGATGCCGCAGACCCGCGAGCACGCGGCGGTGGTGCACATGCTCGGCATCGATCGGGGAGTGGTGGCGATCAGCAAGCGCGACCTGGTCGACGGCGAGACTGCCGAGCTGGCCCGGATGAGCGTCGCCGAGCTGCTCGAAGGCGGCCCGCTCGCGCGTGCCGAGGTGGTCGAGGTTTCGGCCCGCAGCGGGGCCGGTCTGGACGATCTGGCTGGGGCACTCGACCGTGCCGCCGCGGACGCGCCCACGCGGTCCGGCGACGGCCCGGTGCGACTGCCGGTGGATCGCAGCTTCAGCTTGCACGGGATCGGTACCGTGGTCACCGGGACGCTGTGGTCGGGCAGCGTCGCGACTGGCGACCGGCTGGCGATCGAGCCCGGCGGACGCGAGGTGCGCGTGCGCAGCGTGCAGGTGCACGACCGGCCGACCGAGCGGGCGGCGGCCGGGCAGCGAGTCGCTCTGGCGCTGGTCGGCGCGGATCGAGCGGATGTGCGGCGCGGCCACACGCTCGCCACACCCGGCACGCTGCAGGGCTCCTACCGGCTCGAGTGCGACGTGGAACTGGCGGCCTCGGCGCCGGCGGCGCTGTCCCACGGACATCCGGTGATGGTGCACCACGGCACCGCCGAGGTGCCGGCCCGGATCGCGGTGCGCGGCGCCCAGGCGATCGAGCCCGGTACTCGCCGGCGTGCCCAGTTTCGCCTCTCCCGCCGGATCGCGGCGCTGACCGGCGACCGCCTGGTGGTGCGACTGACCGCCCCGCCGATCACGGTGGCCGGAGCCGTTGTGGTCGACCCCGCGCCCGCCCGCAGTGGTGTTCGCCCGGCCTCCCCGGCCGCACCCCCCGCTGCCCCCGCCGCCGCTGCGCCGCCGCCGCCGGGCGCGGAGGAGCTGTTCGAACGGCTGGCCGCCGAGCCGCTGACACCGCCGTCGCTGGCACCCGCCGACGAGCCCGCCGTGGCTTATCTGGTGCGCGAGCAGCGGCTGGTGCGAGCCGGGCGGGATCTCGCGTTCACCGCCGAGGCGTTCGCCGACGCCTGCGCCTCGGTGCTCGAGTTGGCGGCCGAGACCGGCAGCGTCACGCTCGCCCAGCTCCGCGACCGGCTGGGCATCTCCCGCAAGTACGCCCAGGGGTTGCTCGAGGCGATGGACGCGGCCGGGATCACCCGCCGGGTCGGAGACGAGCGCGTGCTTCGCCGCCGAGCGCACCGCTGAGACCACGCCGGCGCCGGTACGCTGGCGCCATGCAGTCGCGCCTGCTCTACCCGCTGGTGTTCGTTGCCGGTACCACCACCATGGCCACCGAGATGTCCGCCTCCCGACTGCTGGCGCCGTTCTTCGGTGCTTCGATTCTGATCTGGGCGAACATCATCGGGCTGATCCTGATCTACCTGTCGGTCGGCTACTTCTGGGGCGGACGGCTGGCCGACCGTCACCCGAGCCTGCCCTACCTGTGCCGGCTGATGCTGATCGCCGCCGGCTGGATCGCGATCGTCCCGTTCGCCGCCGAGCCGATGCTCTCGGCGGCGGTGGGAGCATTCGCGCGCGCCTCGGTGGGTGCCTTCCTGGGCTCGTTCTTCGCGGCCATGGCGCTCTTCTCGGTTCCCATCACGCTGCTGGGCGTGGCGGCGCCGTTCGCGATCCGGCTGGCGGTGACCAGCATCGAACGCGCAGGGGAGGTGGCGGGCCGCATGTACGCGCTTTCCACCATCGGCAGCATCCTGGGCACGTTCGCTCCCGTGGTGGTGCTGATCCCTCAGATCGGCACGCGGCGCACGATGCTGGCAACAGCCGCCCTGCTGGCCGCGGCGGCGGTGCCGGGACTCGGCCGCCGGTACGTCCTGGTGCCCGCGGTGATCGCGATCGTGGCCCTGTTCCCGCCCGGCGAGGTGAAGTCGCAGCCCGGCGTGATCTGGGAGGGCGAGTCCACGTACCAGTTCATCGAGGTGCAGCGGCTGCCGGGGGGCGGCCGCGTGCTGCACCTGAACGAGGGCTGGGCCGACCACTCGGTGTGGTACCCACACACCGTGCTCACCGGCGGATACTGGGACCAGTTCCTGCTGGCGCCGGTCATGCACGGGCCGGGCCTGCGGTCGCTGGCCATGATCGGCTACGCCGGCGGCACGGTCGGCCGGGCGTACGGCGTGCGGTGGCCGGCCGTGCGCATCCAGGGCATCGAGCTCGATCCGCTGGTGACCGAGATCGGGCGGCGCTACTTCGGACTGGCGTCGAACCCGAACGTGCGCGTGGCCACCGCCGACGGCCGGCCGTACCTGGAGACGCACTCGACCCGCTACGACGCGATCTTTCTGGACGCCTTCCGCCAGCCCTACATCCCGTTCTACCTGACCACCGAGGAGTTCTGGCGGCTGGCCGAGCGCCGACTGCAGCCCGGCGGAATGGTGATGGCCAACGTGGGCACGATCCCGGGCGACGAGCGCCTGCCCGATGCGGTCGCCGGCACCATGGCGACGGTGTTTCCCACCGTGTATCGCTGGCGGGTGGGCGGGTTCAATGAGATCGTTGTCGGGTTCACCCGCCCGGTCTCGGGGCAGACGCTTCGGGTCCGCCTGGCTGGGGCACCTTTCGCGCTGCAGCCCGCGGCCCGACTCGCGCTCGCCCTGCGCCGACAGGCGCCGTCCGGCGATCCCCTGACCGACGATCACGCGCCGGTCGAGTGGCTGACGGACCAGCTGATCGTGCGGTACGCGGCCCATTGACCGGGATCGGCCATGCCGCGGTGATCCTGGCCGGCGGGCTCTCGACCCGGATGGGCACCGCCAAGGCGCTGCTCGACTGGAACGGCATGCCGATGGTCGAGCATATGTGCCGGATCGTGTCCACGACCGCGGCACCGGTGGTGGTCGTGCGGGCGGCGGATCAGCGGCTGCCGCCGCTGCCCGCGGGGATCGAGACGGCGATCGACGAGGCCGCCGAGCGCGGGCCGCTGCAGGGGATGGCGGCTGGGCTGCAGGCGGTTGGCGACCGTGCGGCGGTCGTGTTCGTCTCGGCCGTCGACGCACCGCTGCTGCGCCCGGGGTTCGCAGCCGCGCTGGTGGCCGAGCTCGGCGCCCATCAGGCGGCGGTGCCGCAGGTCGACGGGCGCCTGCATCCGCTGTCGGGGGTGTACAGACCGTCGGTGCTCACGCACGTCGAGCGGCAGTTGGACGCCGGCCTGCTGCGCGTTCGCGACCTGCTGGAGACGATCGACACCGTGGCCGTACCGGCCGCCCGGCTTCGCGACGTCGACCCCGATCTCGACTCGCTGCGTACGATGAACACCCCGCAGGAGTACCGTGACGCACTCCAGCGCCGGTAGGATTCAGCGTGTGGGTGCGCCCTCCTCGCGGGACTCGACGACGCCACGGCTGATGCCGATCAGCGACGCCGCCCGCGCGCTCGGCGTCAGCATCGATACGCTGCGCCGCTGGGAGCGAGCCGGCCGGCTGACCACCCAGCGCGACGCGGCGAACCGGCGGGTGGTGTCGGAGGACGAGGTGCACCGCCTGGGCGGGCGCGAGCTCACCCGCACCGACCACGGCCTCTCGGCGCGGAACCGCTTCGCCGGAGTCGTGCGGGAGGTGGAGGTGTCGGGGGTGGTCGCGCTTGTGACCATCGACGCCGGACCGTTCACGGTGGTGTCGGTGATCACCCGCGACTCCGTGGAGGAGCTGGGACTCGCGCCCGGGGTGGAGGCGGTCGCCACGGTCAAGGCAACGTCGGTGATGGTGGAGCGTCGATGATGGAAGCCGCGGCGACGCCCGACCCGCGGCCGCGCGGGACGTCCACCCGGACCCGGGTGATTGCCGTAGAAGCCGGGGCGCGCCGGAGCCGACGCGACGCGCTGGCCACCGAGGAGCCGATGGAGATCCGGGTCGAGGGCCCGAGCACGCCCCAGCGGGCAATCGCCGTCACCATGCGAACCCCGGGGCACGACTTCGAGCTGGCGGCGGGATTCCTCGCCACCGAGGGGTTGATCCACCGTCGCGAGGACGTCGCCAGCGTGCGCTACTGCGCGGTGCCGGCGCCCGAGCAGAACTACAACGTTGTCACCGTCGCACTCACGCGACCGTTCGACGCATCCTCGATCGAGCGCCACTTCTACGCGAATTCGAGCTGCGGGATCTGCGGGAAGGCGTCGCTGGATGCCGTCGAGGTGCTGTGCGCGCCGCTCACAGACGGCCCCGTCGTCGCCGAGTCGACGGTGCTCGCGCTCCCCGAGCGGCTCCGTGCCTCCCAACGTGTGTTCGAGCGGACCGGCGGCCTGCACGCCTGCGGGCTGTTCGCCGCGAGCGGCGATCTGCTCACCGCGCGGGAGGACGTCGGTCGCCACAATGCGCTCGACAAGCTGGTCGGGCAGGCGCTCCTGGCCGGGTCGCTTCCGCTGTCCGAGGCGGTGCTGATGGTGTCAGGACGCGTCAGCTTCGAGATCGTGCAGAAGGCAGCGGTGGCCGGGGTGCCGATCATCTGCGCGGTATCGGCCCCGACCAGCCTGGCGGTGGACGCCGCGCGCAGGATGGGGATGACGGTGGTCGGGTTCCTGCGCGGCGACCGCTTCAACGTCTACACCCACCCGGAGCGGATCGCAGCAGACTGACCGCCTCGCCAGGCTCACCCCACCCAGCCGGGTGGCCCCCACCCCACCCCGGGGTCAGACCCCGTCCGGACCGGGACACAGACTCGGCACAGAGTCGTGACAGATGATCCCGGCGGGCCGGCGCGGCGCCGGCGAGCTACTTGCGGTTCTGGACGAACTGGAAGCCGAAGCGGCCCTTGATGCAGAGGTTGCCCAGGGTGACGTCGTGGTCCTGCGGGGAGGTGACCTTGACGATCTCGTTGTCCTGCACGTGGAGGGTGAGGCTGCAGCCCACGCCGCAGTACGGACAGATGGTGTCCGTCTGAGCCTGGCGCCGCTCGTCCCATGTCCCGGCCTTCCGCATCTCGTGCTCGCTCGTGAACATCAGCGCGCCGGTCGGGCAGACTGCGATGCAGTTGCCGCAGTAGACGCAGGCCGAATCGGGCAGCGGCACGGCGAACTCGGTCGCGATGCGAGCGTCGAAGCCGCGTCCGGCCACCGCGATCGCAAACGTGTTCTGCGCATCTGTGCCGCAGCCCTCCACGCACTTGTAGCAGAGGATGCACTTGGAGTAGTCGCGCACGTACAGGTTGTTGTCCTCCTTGACGGGCTGCGCCACGGTCGCTCGGGTCAGCCCGTCGCCGGGCACGTGGTGGCCGGCCCGGGCATGGTCGCGACTCCCGGCCGCAGCCGGCGGCGCCGGCGGCCCGTAGCGGTCGACGTCGGCGCCGTAGTCGTCCATCCAGGCGTCCACACCGGGCGTGGTCGAGAGGTCGACCGACGAACCGAGGAATTCGAGCACCATCTTGCGGCTGTGGCGCACGCGCTCGTTCTGCGTCCGCACGACCATGCCCGACTCCACCTTGCGGGAGCACGACGGCACCAGCACGCGCGACCCCTCGACCTCCACCATGCACACGCGACAGGCGTTGACCGGCGTCACCGTGTCGCCGAAGCACAACGTCGGTACGTCGAGCCCATTCCGCCGGCAGGCGTCCAGAATCGTGCTCCCCTCACTGACCGTGACCGGCTCACCGTCGAGCTCGAACTCGATCGCCCGCCGAGGCACGCCCACGAACGTGGTGCTCATCCGACCTCCTCGAAGATCCGCAGAGCGTTGACCGCCGATTCGACGGCATTGGCGGCCGTCTGGCCGAGGCCGCAGATGGACGCGTCGCGCATGGCGACGGCGATCTCGTCCAGCAGGGCGCGCTCGTCCGCCACCGACCCCCGGGCGTGCCCGCCGGCCAGCCGCTGCAGCGACTCCTGCTGGCGCACGGTGCCCACCCGGCAGGGCACGCACTGGCCGCACGACTCGTCGCGGAAGAAGGCCGCGATTCGCAGTACGACGTCGACCATGTCGACGGCGTCGTCGAACACCATCACCACGCCCGAGCCGAGCGTCGCCCCGGCCGCCCGCGTCCCCTCGAAGCTGAGTTCCATGTCGAGCTGGTCGGGCGTCACGAAGCTACCCGCCGCCCCACCCAGCAGGATCGCCCGCAGCGGCCGGCCGCCGGCGACCCCACCGGCCAACTCCAGCAGCGCGCGCAGGCTGGCTCCGAACGGCAGCTCGTACAGCCCCGGTCGTTCCACGCAGCCGGACACGCAGAGCAGCCGCGTCCCGGTCGACTGCTCGGTGCCGACGGTCGCGAACGCCGGGCCGCCCTCGATCACGATGTCCAGCACGTTCACGAGGCTCTCGACGTTGTTGACCACCGTCGGCTTGCCGAAGAGGCCGACGTCGACCGGGAACGGCGGCTTGTTGCGCGGCTCACCCCGGAAGCCTTCGATCGAGTTGAAGAGGGCGGTCTCCTCTCCGCAGATGTAGGCACCCGCCCCCTTGCGCAGCTCGATGTCAAAGCTCCAGCCTCCCCCCATCACGTCGTCGCCGAGAAGACCACGCGCGCGAGCCTGCTCGATCGCACCGACCAGCCGCTCCCAGGCCAGCGGATACTCACCACGCAGGTACACGTAGCCGTGCTCGGCGCCGGTGGCGAAGCCGGCGATGGTGAGCGCTTCGACCAGCGCGAACGGGTCGCGCTCGATCACCACCCTGTCCTTGAACGTCCCCGGCTCCGATTCGTCGGCATTGCAGACCACGAAATGGGGCGACACCGGGTTTCGGGCCACCGCGTCCCACTTGCGCCCGGTGGGAAACGCTGCGCCGCCACGGCCCAGCAGCTTGGATTCGGAGACCTCGCGGATGATCCCGGCCGGCCCGAGCTCGACCGCCCGCCGAAGCGCGGCGTACCCGCCCAGCGACCGGTACGAGTCCAGGCTGTCGGGGTCGACCACGCCGACCCGGCGCAGCAGCCGCAGCTCGGGCGACCCGGCCTGGGGAAGCGCCTCGTCGCTGCGTGCATCAGCCGCACAGCCGCGCAGCGCCGACGCGATCGCCTCCGCGCTCGCCGGCGCCAGCACATCCTCGTGCGGATGCTCGCCGGCCACCGTGAGCATCGCGGCCGGCGCGCACTCGCACATGCCCAGGCACGGACTCTCCAACCAGACGGAGGTGCCGTTCTGCGGGTGCTCCCCGGCCGGCCCGACGGTGCGCTCCAGCGCCGCACACAGGTCGCCGCTGCCCCTCGTCATGCAGGCGATGTCGGTGCACACATGAGCAACCACCGGAGGGCGAGGCGCGAGGGCGAACAGCGCGTAGAAGCTCGCCACGCCGTAGGCCTCGGCAGGCGGCACGATCAGCCGCCGGCAGACGTAGCCCAGCGCTCCAGGGGAGATCCATCCGCTGCGGGCCTGCACCGCGTGCAGCGTCGGCAGCAACAGATGCCGCCGCCGCTCCGCCTCGGCGCGGCCTCCATAGGCGACCCGATCGTCGACGCCGACCTCGTGCTCGCCCCCCTCCCAACCACTGGGCGGCGGGCCGAGCACCGCGTCGACCGCCTCCCGATCGGCCGTCGAGACGGCGATGTCGGCGATCTTCAGATCCACGCTAGCGGGCCTTCCCGGCCACGGGCTCCGCAACCGCCGACGGCTCACCCGCGACGGCGATCTTGTCCACCCGAACGGCGGTGGCCTTGAACTCCGCCGTCCCCGACCGAGGATCGGTCGCCTCGATGGTGAGGACGTTCGTCTCCACCTGGTCGGGGAAGTGCAGGGTCATGAAGGCGAGCCCGGGACGCAGGCCGCGGTCGACCCGCACCGGCGCCTCCACGGATCCGCGGCGGGAGCTGATCCGCACCACCTCGTCGTCCACCACCCCGAGATGCTCGGCATCCTCGGGCGACAGCTCGATCGCCTCGCCGCGCCGGAGCGGGGACGTGTAGCCACCGGTCTGGACGCCGGTGTTGTACGAGTCGAGCCGGCGTCCGGTGGTCAGGCGGAGGGGGAAGTCGGCCGACAGCGTGTCCACCGGAGGCGAGTGGTCGACCACCGAGAAGGGTGCCCGAGGGCCGGAGATCGGACGCTCCCACAACCGCGCGTGGAGGAAGTGCTCGCCGGGGTGGTTCTCGTCCGGGCACGGCCAGCGCAGGCCGCCCTCGGCCTCCAGCCGGGCGTAGCGCATACCGGCGTGCATCGGCGAGAGCGAGCGCAGCTCGTCCCACACCTGCTCGGCCGACTCGTAGTGCCAGTCGTGGCCAAGCCGGCGGGCGAGCTCGAGGATGATCTCGATGTCGTCGCGAGCCTGACCGGGCGGCTCGAGCGCAGCGCGCACCCGCTGCACGCGGCGCTCGGAGTTGGTCACGGTGCCCTCCGACTCGCACCAGCCGGCCGCCGCCGGAAGCACGACGTCGGCCATCTCGGCCGTGTGGGTGAGGAACATGTCCTGGACGACCAGGTGGTCGAGGCCCTCCAGCAGCTCGATGGTGTGCTTGTGGTCGGCCTCGGACTGGGCCGGGTTCTCGCCGATCACGTAAACGGCGCGCAGCTCGCCGCGCTCCATGGCCTCGAACATCTGCGTCAGGTGCCAGCCGTAGCGGGGGATCAGCGGCGCGCCCCACGCGGCTTCGAAACGCGCCCGCGCATGGGCGTCCTGCTCGATATCCTGGAAGCCGGGAAGCTTGTTGGGGATCGCCCCCATGTCGCCGCCGCCCTGCACGTTGTTCTGCCCCCGGAGCGGGTTCACGCCCGAGCCCCAGCGGCCGACGTGGCCGCACAGAAGCGCAAGATTGATCAGCGCAACCACGTTGTCGACCGCGTTGTGGTGCTCGGTGATGCCGAGCGTCCAGCAGATCTCGGCGCGATCGGCACGCGCGTACGTGTGAGCCAGTTCGCGGATCGCCTCGGCCGGCACGCCGGTCACCTGCGCACCGATCTCGAGCGTCCACGGCTCGACACTTCGAGCGTACTCCTCGAACCCCGCCGTGGCATGCTCGACGAAGTCCCGGTTGTGGAGGCCTGCGTGGATGATCTCGCGCGCGATCGTGTTGGAGAGCGGCACGTCGGTGCCGACATCCAACCCCAACCACACATCGGCCCACTGCGCGGAGCTGGTGCGGCGGGGGTCGACGGTGTACAGCCTGGCGCCGTGGTGCACGGCCTTCAGCACGCGATGGAAGAAGATCGGATGCGCCTCACGGGCGTTCGATCCCCACAGGACGATCACGTCGGTCTCCTCGATCTCCTGATAGGAACTGGTACCACCACCTGCACCGAACACCGTCGCCAGACCGACGACGCTGGGCGCGTGTCAGGTGCGGTTGCAGCTATCGATGTTGTTGGTGCCGAGTGCCACCCGAGCAAACTTCTGAGCAACGAAGTTCATCTCGTTGGTGGCCTTCGAGCAGCTGAACACCCCGACGCCGTGCGGCCCGGCGGCAGCCGCGGCGCCGAGCCCGGCGGCGGCGCGGTCGAGCGCCTCCTCCCAGGTCGCGGTGCGCAGCTTGCCGTTCTCGCGGACGAGTGGCTCGGTCAGACGGGTCAGTTGCTGCTTCACGCTGAACTCCTTGCTCAGTGGGTTCCAAATTCTAGACCTTGACCGGCAACAGCCGCCATGGCCGAACCCGACACACTTCTCGCCGGGGTGCAAGCGCACCGGTGTAGATTCCGCGCGTGTCGATTCGGCCGCACCCGGAGTTCGTCGTGCCCGATCACGGAGCGGCCTGCTTCGACGCCGTGCCCGGTCTCGTCCAACGCATTCTGGCCGACCCACGCGAGCCGGACAAGCTGGTGCTGGTGTGGATCGACGCCTTCGGCTGGCGGTTCGCGCAGCGCCACGCCGACCACCCGCTGCTGCGACGGATCGCCGACCAGGGGTCGCTCGAGCGCTGGACGAGCCAGTTCCCGTCCACCACCTCGGCCCACTACGCGACGCTGCACTCGACACTGCCGGTGGCCGAGCACGGGATCTACGAGTGGTACATCTACGAGCCGGCGCTTGACCGCATGGTCTGCCCGCTGATGTTCTCCTACGCCGGTGACACGGAGCGCGGCACGCTGGCGACGGCGGGGCCGCGGTGGCCGCGATGTTCCCCCGCGTGCCGACTCTGCACCAGCGGCTGGGGGCGGCCGGGGTCGCGCCGCACTGCTTCCAGAATGCTGCCCTCACGAGCGGCGTCGCGACCACCGTCGCATTCGCCGGCGCGACCGTGCACCCGTTCGGTTCGCTCGCGGACGGCCTGGACGAACTGGCGTCGGTGCTGCGCGGTCCGGGGCCGATGTTCTGCTTCGTCTACGTCGACGCGGTGGATTCCGCCGGCCATCGGTGCGGGCCGGACTCTGCCGAGTTCGACGTCACGGCGATCGGCGTGCTCGACGCGCTCGAGCGGTGGTACGGGTCGGTGTCGGGTCAGGTCGGTGAGGCGCTGCTGCTGCTCACCGCCGACCACGGCATGGCCCGCACCGATCCCGCGACCACCGTCTATGTGAACACGGAGTGGCCGGATCTGGTCGGGCACCTGCGCAACGGGGCGGACGGGCGACCGCTCGCTCCCGCCGGGTCGGCGCGCGATCTCTTCCTGCACGTTCGCGAGGGCCGGGTGGACACCGTGGTGGACGGACTCCGCCGCGTTGTCGGTGAGCGCGCCGAAGTGGTCGCCGTGGCGGATCTGCTCGACGGCGGACTGTTCGGTCCCGAGCCGTCGGCACGGCTCCGGGATAGGGTCGGCGACGTGGTCGTGCTGGCGCGAGGCGACGAGTCCGTGTGGTGGTGGGAGCCCGGACGCTTCGAGCAGCGCTTCCTGGGACACCACGGCGGGCTGACCGCCGTCGAGATGGAGATCCCGCTCGGACGCCTCACCATCTGAGGCAACGTCGGGTTGTGCGGCAGGAGTCCACCGACCGGCGACGAAAACACGCCCCATGGAGAATGTCGATCTGAGACAGGCTGAGGGCAACCCGATCCTGGCCCGCATCGTGGTGCCGATCACCGCGGTCCAGAAAGAAGCCGTGGGAGAGGTCCGCGGCATGTCGCGCGAACATTGCGAAGTGCCCCTGCCGCCCACCGCGCGGGTGGTCTCGGCCGAGCGCACCGAGGGCGCGTGGGTCGTCTGGTACGTCGAGAAGGTCGAGGCTATCTAGCCGTCTGCCGACGGCGGCGGTGGTGAGCCGCGCGCGCCCTGGGTAGCAGCACCGGCGCGACCGGGGTCAGTGCAGGGGCGCCGGGGTACTGGTTTCCCGAGCTCCCGTTGCCCGCACCGGACGTTCCGTTGCCGGTCTGGCCGGTGCCCGGGCCGCCGGAGCCCGGTGCGGTGCGTGCAGGCTGCGAATGCAGGATCCTGGCCGCACCCAATCGATCGGCCACCGAGCCCGGCAGCCGCAGCACCCAGCTTCCACCGAGCGAGCCGAGGCCGACGGCGGCGAGAGCGACGTAGGACGCCGACAGCCCGATCACGAGCAGCACGAAAGCTCCCGCTCCCCTGCCGCGGGTGAGCATGGACGCGCCGTGCTTCCCTCGATCCACCGATCAACCTCCCCCGTCCCCTCTGTCTGTTATACCAGCCTCTCATATCGACCGGCCGGCGTACTCCACATGCCATGCACCCCGCACCCCTGACACTCGAAGCCGCACGGTGAACGACGCCCGCCGCAGAACAACGCGGTTCGCGGCCTTCGCCGGCCTGGCCTCGGCCGGCCTGACGCTGGTCGGGGTGCTGATCCCCGGCAAGGGACCCTCCTCGGTGGAGGGAGCATCGCCGACCGCGGTGGCGGGATATTTCGAGGCGCACGCCAGCGCGATCGAGGCCGGTAACTACTTTCTCGCGCTCGGCGCGGCTGCCTTTCTGATCTTTCTCGCCGGCCTCCGGGCGACGCTGTCAGATGCGGAGGAAGGCACCGGGCCACTGGCGACGCTGGCCTTCGCCGCAGGGGCCGTCGGCGTCTGCCTGCAGCTCGCCGGCGTCGCGGTGTGGACCGCGCTTGCAGAGCGTGCCGGCCAGCCGGTCGACTTCAACCTGGCGACGGCCATGTCCGACACCGGGGCGGCGGTCTCCGGCTTCGCGTGGTTCGGGTTTGCAGTCGCGTTTGCGCTCACCGCACACCTGACGCTCAGCTTCCGCGTCCTGCCGACATGGGTGGGGTGGCTGTCCGCCGGCCTGACGCCGCTGGCCCTGGCCAGCGCCCCCGTGCCCGGCTCGGGGCTCGACAACGTGACCACGATCGGGATGCTGGTGTGGACGGTCGCGATCGCCGTCACACAGCTTCGCCGCCCGCGCCGGCGCTGAACCGGGCGGCATCGTCGACCGAGTGCACACCCGCCACCAGCCACGCGCGGCCGCGCCAGCGAGCGGCCCCGATCACCAGCCGGAGCACGACGAAGAGCGTGAGGCCGGCCCACAGACCGCCCAGCCCGAGGCCGAACTCGTGGGTGGCCAGAGAGAGCGGGACGAAGCCGCACAGCGCGGCCGCCACGGTCACGTTGCGCATGAATCGCAGGTCGCCGGCACCGAACAGCACCCCGTCCAGCGCGAACACGTACCCCGCGGCGGGCATCATCCCCACCAGCCACGGCCAGATCACTCGCGCCTGCTGGAGCACCGCGGGGTCGGAGCTGAAGATCCGCGGGATCAGGTCGTAGCCGGCGCCCAGCACGAGCGCGAAGACGCAACCCAGCAGTCCGCCGGCCCACAGCAGCCGCCGCGAGAGCCGCAGCGTGACATCGACCGCCGACGCCCCCAGCAGGTTGCCGACCAGCGCTTGAGCCGCGATTGCCGTGGAGTCGAGGAAGAGCGCGCAGAAGATCCACAGCTGCACGCCGATCTGCTGAGCGGCCAGCTGGGCGGTGCCGATCCTGGCGGCGACCCCGGTTGCAAGCGTGAAGGCGACGAAGAAGGCGAGCGTGCGTAGCGAGAGGTCGCGGGCCGCTGCGAGCTGCCCGCGCATGCGCCGCCAGCTTGGTACCAGCGGCGCGCCGCGACGCGCCAGCAGGATCAGAAAGACGGTCCCCGACCCCGCCTGGGCGACGGCATTGGCGATCGCCGACCCGGTGATCCCGAACCCCAGCCCGACGATCAGCGACGCCGAAAGGCCGATGCTGAAGATGTTGGCGATGCCGATCACGATCAGCGGCGTACGGGTATCTTTGAACGCCCGCAGCCAGCCCTGGGCGGCGGCGGTCACCAGCACGAACGGGGCGCCCAGTGCCGCGATCCGCATCCACCGCACCGCCTGCGCGGCTGCCGGAGTGCCGCCCCCGCCCAGCAGATGCACCGCCGGCGCGCACAGCAGCTCGACGACCACGATCAGCACAGCACCGAGACCCAACGCAAGCCATGTCGCCTGAACGCCGGCGTCCAGCGCCTCCGCCTCGTGCCCGGCACCGACCAGCCGGGCTGCCCGCGCCGTGGTGCCGTACTCCAGGAAGGTGCAGAACCCGAATAGCTCCGAGAGCAGCAGACCGCCCAGCGCCAGGCCGGCCAGCGGCACCGTGCCGAGGTGGCCGACGATGGCGGTGTCGCCGAGCACGTACAGCGGTTCGGCGATCAGGGCGCCCAGCGCGGGTAGGGCGAGCATGACGATCTCACGGTCGCGGGGCATCGGCGGCGAACTGCTCACGGGTGAGTGATAGCGACCGGCGGCCGGTCGGGGCTACGATGTGCGTCCCGATGGCCGAGTACCGCATCACCCACTGGCGGGGCATCCCGTCCCTCGTCACCGCTCGCGACGCGAGCGGCGCCAGCGCGAAGGTGCAGCTGCCCGACCGCTTCCAGGAGGCGATCGACGAGGCCGCGATGGCATCGGGCATGAGCGGGTCGGACGACTACCTGGAGGCGTGGGGGCAGGGTGACTGGATCGAGCGCGACGGCTCGCCCTCCGACGTGGCCGCCGCGGTTGCCTGCGAGCTGGACGAGGCCTGGCCCGCCGACCGGCTGGCGGGAGTGATCGCCGGGGCCGGCGGGTGAGCGTGGCGACGTCGACCAAGCTTCGCGACCTGGTCACCGAGCGCGGCGTGGTGATCTGCGACGGGCCGATGGGCACGATGCTGCAGGCGGCCGGGATCGAGGCCGGAGAGGCCGGCGAGCGGTGGAACATCGACCGCCCGGACGAGATCGCAGCCATCCACCGTGCCTATGCCGAGGCCGGCTGCGACATCGTCACCACGAACACCTTCGGTGGTACCTCTGCGCGGCTGGCCATGCATGGGCTGGACGACCAGGTGGCCGAGATCAACTCGGCTGCCGCGCGCATCGCGCGCAGCGTCGCGGAGGAGTTCGGCGGGCTGGTGGCCGGCAACGTGGGCCCGTCCGGAGAGCTGATCGAGCCGCTCGGCGTGCTCTCGATCGACGACGCGCGGTCGATGTTCGCCGAGCAGGCGGCGGCCCTCGTGGAGGGCGGCGCCGAGATGTTCCTGATCGAGACGATGAGTGACCTGTCCGAGGTCGAGGCGGCGATTCTGGCCTGCGCCGATGTCGCACCCGAGCTCGAGGTCGTGGCAACCATGAGCTTCGACACCAACGGCCGCACGATGATGGGGGTGACGGCGGCCTCGGCGGTCGCGCGAATGGCCGAGCTGGGCGCGACCGGAGGCGGCGCCAACTGCGGCCGCAGCCTGACCGAGATGCGGGCCGTGGCCGAGGAGTTGGCCGCCAACCGGCCCGAGTCGTTCATGCTCGTCACCCAACCCAACGCCGGGCTGCCGCACCTGGCCGGCGACTGCTTCGTCTACGACGTCACGCCCGGCGACATGGTCGCTCACCTGCGCGGCCTGCGCGCGCTGGGCATCGAGTTCATCGGCGGATGCTGCGGAAACACCCCGGAGCACATGGCAGCGGTCGTTCACGCGCTGAGGCGCACAGCGGCGTGAGCCCTCCCAGGCGGCGTCTCGGCACCACGGGGCTGCTCGTACACCCGCTCTGCCTGGGCGGCAACGTGTTCGGCTGGACGGCCGATCGCGATGCGTCGTTCGCGGTGCTCGACGCGTATCTCGAGGCCGGCGGCAACTTCGTCGACACCGCCGACGTGTACTCGTCGTGGGTGGACGGCCATCCCGGCGGCGAGTCGGAGCGGATCCTGGGCGAGTGGCTGGCGGCGCGCGGAGCCCGGGAGGAGATGGTGGTCGCCACCAAGGTCGGGTCCGGCGCCGAGGACGTGCCGGAGGGCCTGGGCCGCGCGCAGATCCTGGCCGGCTGCGACGCGTCGCTGCGCCGGCTCGGCGTCGAGCGGATCGACCTCTACTACGCGCACAAGGACGATCCGACCACGCCGCTGGCCGTGACGATGAGCGCCTTCGACGAGCTTTTGCGCGCGGGCAAGGTGGCCCACGTTGCCGCGTCGAACTACACGGCGGCGCGCCTGCGCGAGGCGCTCGAGATCAGCCGCCGCGACGGCGTCACGCAGTTTCAGGCGCTGCAACCGCAGCTCAACCTGGTCGACCGCGAGGACTTCGGCGAGGACGTGCGGGCGGTCTGCCGCGAGGCCGATCTGGGCGTCGCGGTCTACTCGGCGCTGGCGGGGGGGTTCCTTTCGGGCAAGTACCGCCGCGGGGAGCCGGCGCCGAGCGGCGATCGGGCCGAGGACGTCGCCGACGAGTACCTCGGCGGGGACAGGGCGTGGGCAGTGCTGGACGCGGCGCGCGCGGTCGCCGGCCGGCTGGGCGTGAGTGTGGCGGAGGTTGCCATCGCATGGGTGGTCGCCCAACCCGAGGTCACGTGCGCGATCGCAAGCGCGACGCGGGTGGAGCAGCTCGAGCAGTTGGTCGCGGGAGCGGAGCTGGAGCTGTCGGCCGAGGTACGCGAACTCCTCGACCCCGCCGGCGGAGACTGAAGCCACTCACGCCGCACCCAGATCCAGCACCGCCCGCACCGCCTCGCCCCGACGCACCAGGTTGACCGCCGCCTCCACGTCGTCCAGCGGCAACCGGTGTGAGATCAGGCGGTCGAGCGGCAGCCGGCCGTTGCGGTAGAGCTCGAGGATCAGGGGGAAGTCACGGTCGGGGCGAGCCGAGCCGTAGATCGAGCCGAGCACGCGCCGCTCCATGCGCGGTATCGAGAGCATCGGCAGATGCAGCTCTGCGTCGGCGCGCGGGATGCCCGCCAGGACAGCGGCGCCGCGGGCCCGGGTCGACAGGAAGGCCGCCAGCACGGCGGCCGGCCGAGCGCTCGTCTCGAATGCGTAGTCGACCCCGCCACCGCTGACCTCGACGACCGCCGCCGCCGCCTCCTCGGGGCCGTCGCCGAAGAGCACCGCGCCGGTCGCTCCCAGGTCGCGGGCCAGGTCGAGCCGGGACTCGCGGGCGTCCACCGCGATGATCTGCGACGCTCCGGCTGCCGCGGCGCCCATCACCGCCGAAAGCCCCGTGCCGCCCAGGCCGAACACCGCCACCCGCTCGCCCGGCCGCACGCCGGCCGTCCTCCACACCGCGCACACACCGCTCGTGACCGCGCAGCCGACGAGCGCGCCCACCTCGAACGGGACGTCGTCGGGAATCGGGATGCAGGAGCCGGCGGGCACGACGGCCCGCTCGGCGAACGCCGACAGGAAGCAGTAGTGGTGCACCGTCGCTCCGCCGAACTCGAGGCGGGTCGTCCCGTCCAGCATGCCGCCGGCCAGCATCAGCGGCCAGGCCGTCCCGCACAGGTGCGGAAGGTCACGCAGACAGTGCTCGCAGTGCCCGCAGTACGGAGCCCACGAGAGCGCCACCCGATCGCCCACCCGGGGCCGCTGGACGCCCGCGCCGACCACCTCGACCACCCCCGAGCCCTCGTGGCCGGGCACCACCGGGCAGGGCACCTCCACCGTGCCGTCGATCACGTTCAGGTCGTCCGAGCACACCCCGGCGGCGTGCAGCCGCACCAGCACCTCGCCCGCAGCGGGCTCGTCCAGCTCGAGGTCGACGACCCGCATCGCGGTGCCGGCGGCGGGCAGCAGAGCGGCGCGCACGTTCATGCTCGCAGCCGCTCTCCGCGCGGATCGAAGATCGGCTCGGTGGACACCATCGCATCGACCGGCCGGTCGAAGATCCCGACCGCCACGCGCGATCCCGGGTCGGCCAGTGCGATCGGCAGGTACCCGTAGACGATGCTCGATCCACACGTGTAGCCGAAGTTCGCGCTGGTCACGTAGCCGACGGCGCGATCACCTGCGAGTAGCGGCTCGTACCCCAGCGGGGCGGCATCCGGGTCGTCCAGCACCAGGCAGCAGAGCTTGCGAGCCGGGCCGTCGGCGCGCGCGCGAAGCGCAGCCTCGCGGCCGGTGAACGCGTCCTTGGAGAAGTCGACCGTGAAGCCGAGGCCGCACTCGAAGGCCGAGTACTCGGTGTGCATGTCCACTCCCGCGAAGCGATAGCCCTTCTCGACCCGCAACGAGTCGAACGCCCCGGTGCCGGCGGCCGCCACACCCAGGGGCTCACCCGCCCCCATCAGCGTGTCCCACAGGAAACGGCCGTGTTCGGTACGGGCGTACAGCTCCCATCCCAGCTCACCGGCGTAGGAGATCCGCAGCGCGAGCACCGGCACCGGCCCAACGTGGATCTCTCGCGCGGCGAGGTACGGGAACCGCTCGTTGGTGAAGTCGTCGGCCGAGACGGCGCACATCAGCCCCCGCGCCCGCGGGCCCCACGCCCCGAGCACGCACCATGAGGAAGTGACGTCGCGCATCCGCACGCCGTCGCCCTCGGGCAGCTGCATCGCAAGCCAGGCCACGTCGCGCGGCCCCGACCCACCGCCGGTGACGACCAGGAACCGATCGTCGTCCAACCTCGTCACCGTGAGGTCGCAGACCACACCGCCGGCGTGGTTCAGTACCGTGGTGTAGACGATGCGGCCGACCGGCCGGTCGATCTGTGACGCGCACACCCGGTTCAGCCAGGCACAGGCGCCCGGGCCCTCCACCTCGAGCTTGGTGAACGGGGTGAGGTCGAAGATCCCCACCCGCTCCCGGGTGGCTGCATGCTCACGGCCGATCACCGACGACCACTCGCGCGCCGCCCAGTCCGACCGATGCTGGACGTGGGCAGGTTCGGGCAGGGCGTCGTTTGCGGCGTACCACTGCGGCCGCTCCCAGCCCGCACCCTCGATGAAGCGCGCGCCCAACTGCTCCATGCGCTGGTGGTAGGGCGTGCACCGCAGACCGCGCGGGTGGTCCATCTGCTGAAGCGGGTGGATGATGTCGTACACCTCGCGGTACTGCTGGGCGCCGCGCGCTCGCACGTACGGGCGGCTGGTCGCGAAGCCGTGGAAGCGGTCGGGGTGGCACAGCCGCAGATCGATCTCGCTCGCTCCGGTCGTCATCAGCTCCACCACCGACCGCGCCGACCCGGCTGCATGTGTCACCCAGATGCCCTGGGCAAGCCACAGTCCGCCCACCCGCGAGGATGGACCGAGCAGCGGGTAGCCGTCCGGGGAAAACGAGAAATGCCCGTTGAACGACTCGGCCAGCTCGATGTCGCGCAGTTCGGGCATGAGCGCGTTGGTGGCATCCCGAGCATCGACGAAGTGCTCTGGCGTGAACGGTCCCTGGGCGGTGGTATGACCATCTGCTTCGCGGGTGAACGCCTCCGGGTCGATCGGCAGCGGCTCGTGCCGGTAGGCGCCGATGCCATAGGCATCGCCGCGTTGGCGGAAGTACATCGAGCGGTCCTGGTGGCGCAGGATCGGATGCACGGCCTCGGCGGTCGTCCCGGCCAGGCTTGCCACGGGCGCCGTCCACGCGAACAGGTGCTGCATCGGCTGCAGCGGGATCGGCACCCCGCACAGGTCTTCCAGCTGCGGCCCCCAGATGCCGCCGCACACCAGCACGGTCGAGGTCGCGATGTCCCCCGCCGTTGTCGACACCGAGCGCACCCGCCCGCCGCTGGTGTCGACGCCGGTGACGGCGGTCAGGCCGTGAAACTCGGCTCCGGCCCGCTCGGCCGACGCGCGCACCAGGTCGCACACGTGCAGCGACTTGCATAGGCCGTCGCTGTGCACCAGGAATCCGCCGAGCACCGCGGACGGGTCGATCAGCGGTATCCGCTCGGCCACCTCGGCCGCGCTCAGCAGCTGAGACTCGATCCCGCAGGCGGTGGCGTAGGAACGCTTGCGGGCCAGCTCGGCCATCCGCTGCGGCGTGGTCGCGATCTCCACGCCGCCCACCTCCAGCCAGGTCGGGTGCTCGTCGCTGTGCAGAGACCGGTAGAGCTCGGTCGAGGCGCGGGCGAGCATCGCCAGCGTGCGGCTGGAGTTGGTCTGGAACACCAGCCCGGGGGCGTGCGAGCTCGAGCCGCCAGTGCGCTCGATCGGGCCCTGGTCGACCACGACCACGTTGCGCACGCCGGCTCGCGTCAGCTGGTAGGCGGCGCAGCAGCCGACGATGCCGGCGCCGATCACGACCACCTCAGCCCGTGTTCGCATACGCACCTCCGATCAGCCGCTCCAGCTGACGCTCGAGACCGGCGTCGCCGACGTCGCGGATCTCCAGCGGCAGGCCAAGCTTGCCGGCAGCGCGGCGCGCCGACGCTTCCAGCTGCGGGGTTCGCCGCTGGGCGAGCCAGATCACCCGCGTGTAGGCGTGGAAGTAGTCGTCGCGCAGCTCGGGATGCCGGTCGAGCCCAAGGCCGCTCCACACTGTGTGGTCGAAGCTGCGGACGAGGAAGTCGGTCAGGAAGTAGGTGCCGGGCTCGGCCGCCGCCGCCGCCGCCACCTGTTGCGCCGCGAACACGTCGTAGCAGTGCGCGCCCTGCAGGCGCTCGACCCCGCGCGACTCCAGCATGGTGTCCAGTGCCCCGTAGCTGCCGCAGTCGGCGTAGGCGATCGCGATCTGCCGGTAGCGGCCTGCGAGCTCATCGAGACGAGCCGCGACCGCCGGGGCGATCAGCTCAGGGCGGTTGTGCAGCGCCGGGGGCAGCGGGTGCACGTCCAGCTCCCAGCCCCGGCGGCGAGCGATCTCGTCCACATGGGCGGCCAGCGCTCCGCAGGCGATCACGGCCATTTCGCTCATCCGGGGAACGCCAGCTCGTCGATGAACAGGTCGTTGAAATCGCTTCGGCCCGACAGTTCCACGTACTCCACCTCGTCGAGGATCGAGATCGCCGCCGCCCGCTCGTTGACCGAGAGGGCGGCCATCTTGGCTCCCTCGCCGGCCACGTTGCCGGCCGAGACGATGCGCGGCAGCGGCAGCTTCGGCACCAGCCCGATGCGAACGGCGCTCGCCGGCGAGAGGTACGAACCGAAGCTGCCGGCCAGCAGCACCTGCGAGATGTCGGACTCCTCGACTCCCAGCTCGCGGGTCAGGATCCGCCATCCCGTGGCGATCGAGGCCTTGGCGAACTGCAGCTCGCGCACGTCGCGCTGGGACAGGTAGATGGCGTTGGCCGGATCGGGCCCGCGCCATGCCAGCACGAACACACGCTCCTCCCCGACCTTGACCAGTCGCTTGGCCAGTTCGGGGTGCAGCTCGGCGGCGGACTCGTCAGGCATGAAGCGGCCGGAGTGGTCGATCATGCCGCACAGCACGAGGGCGGCGACCGCGTCCACCAGGCCTGACCCGCACATGCCGACCGGGTCGGTGTCGCCGATCACCTCCAGCGTCAGCTCGTCACCGTCGATCTTCACCCCCTCGATGGCGCCCTCGGCGGCCCGCATGCCGCACCGGATCTGGGCCGCCTCGAAGGCCGGGCCGGCCGGCGCGGCCGTGGCCAGCACCCGCTCGGCCGAGCCCAGCGCGATCTCGGAGTTGGTGCCGACGTCGATGAACAGCCGCAGCCGGCGATCGCGGGTGAGGCCGGTGGCAAGCATCCCGGCGACGATGTCTCCGCCCACGTACGCGCCCAGCGCCGGGAACACCACGGCGGGGGCGCGGGGGTGCACACGCACGCCGAAGTCGCTGGCGGCGGCCGGCGGAAGCTGGCGAGCGGTGATGATGAAGGGCGCCATCGCAAGCGGCTCGGGATCGATCCCAAGCGCGAGCTGGACCATGGTCACGTTGCCGCAGACGACGATCTCGTACACCTCGCGCGGCTCCACCTCGGCCTGCTCGCAGACCTCGTGGGCGAGCAGGTTCAGCGACTCGTGGGCGCGGGTCTGCAGGGCCTCCAAGGCATCGGCGTCCATCATCGTCGCCGACACCCGCGAGATCACGTCGGCGCCGTAGGGCTGCTGGCGGTTCAGCATCGAGCGCACCGCGAGCGGTTGCCCGGTGGCGACGTCCATCAGCGTGGCGACGACGGTGGTGGTGCCGAGGTCGAACGCGATTGCGAACCGCCGGTCGCTGGTGTCGCCCGGCTCGACGTCGATCAGCGTCTCGTCGCAGATCACGGCGGTGACGTCGAATCCGCTGCGGCGCAGCGTCCGCCCGACGCCGCGGGCGGCGTGCAGGTCGACCTTGAGCTCGAGGTCGGACACGGCGTCCAGCAGCCGTTCGATGTCGGAGCGCTGGTCCTCGAGCGACGGCTCATCCAGCACGACGTGCCGTTTCTGCACCGCGGGGCGCAGGATCACATGGCGGCCGACACCGACCAGCGCGGCCTTGGGCCGGGTCTGCAGCGGTGGCACCTCGATCTCGAGATCGGCAGTGGCCAGCGCGCGGCAGGCCAGCCGCCAGCCATCCTTCAGCTCGCCGGTGGTGAAGGCCCGCGGATCGACCGCCGAGATCGGCAGTGCGCCACCGGTCAGCTTCACCTTGCACTTCTTGCACGTGCCGTGGCCACCGCAGGTGGAGTCGATCGCCACGCCGTTCCAGGAGGCGGCGTCGAACACCGTGGTGCCGGCAGGCACACGTGTCTCGACGCCGTCGGGCGCGAACCTGATCCGCACCCGCCCGGGGCCCTCGACGATCTCGACCAGCTCGGCGCTCACGGCCACCGAGCCCCGAAGTCGTCACGACACGCCACGGGGTGGTCACGGTTCTCCGCGGCCGACCGACCGGGGTCTGACCCCGGAGTCGCTCCGAGCGGGCGCGGGGCGGGCGGTGCGCCGCGGGCGAACGGCTCAACCATGCGGTTCGGGGTCACGAGACGGTCACGGAACCGTGCGGCGGACCGTTCGGGGTCTGACCCCGTCACATCACTGTCACGGAGCTGGGTCGCGGACCGTTCGGGGTCTGACCCCCGGGGTCGGGCCAGGGCGCTCATGCGGAGGCCGCCGCCTGCTTGGCGCGGTGGTTGGCGATCCAGCGCGCACCCCACTCGTCGTGGCCGAGCAGGAAGTCAGCTGCGCGCACGCCCTCGACGCATTCGCGCGACCGGGCATCCATGATCGCGCTGGTCAGGCCGTGGCTGGCGGCAATGGCGAGGAACCCGGCGTTCAGGGTGTGCCGGCCCGGCAGCCCGAACGACGTGTTCGATGCGCCGCAGCACATGTTCACCCCCAGGTCGTCGCGGATCAGGCGAACGGTCTCGATGAACAGCGTGACCGCCCGCGGCTCGGCGCCGACCGGCATCGCCAGCGGGTCGATCAGCACGTCCTCCGGAGGGATCCCGTGGTCGCCCGCCGCCGACACGATCTTTCGCGCCACCTCCAGCCGGCGCTGCGGCTCCATCGGGATCTCGTCGTCGTTGGCCAGGCCGATCACCGCAGCGCCGTGCCGGGCCACCAGCGGCAGGATCGCCTCCAGGCGCTCGTCCTCGCCGGTGACGGAGTTGACCAGTGCCTTGCCGTCGTAGGCAGCCAGGCCAGCCTCGAGAGCCTCGATCACCGAGGAGTCGATGCACAGCGGCAGCTCGGTCAGGCTCTGCGCCAGCCGGATGCCCTTGTCCATCAGCGCGACCTCGTCGGCCAGCGGATCGCCGAGGTTGACGTCGAGCACGTCGGCTCCGCCCGCCACCTGCTCCGCGACGTCGATCTCGAGCTGGGATACGTCGCCCGCCTGCAGCTGAGCCTGGAACGCCTTGCGCCCCGTGGGGTTGATGCGCTCGCCGATGATGCAGAACGGTCGGCCCGCACCGATCACCACCTCCCCGGTGCGCGATCTCAGAACGGTGTCCATACGGTGCCCTTTCAGCTCGTTTGCGTGAGCGCGGCCGCCACGGCGACCCGGCGCTGCGCCGAATCATTGCCCAACCCGCGGCGCCGGCTCGCCGTCATGCCGGCTGAGCTGCCTGGAATGCCGACTTCTCGGCCAGCCATGCCGCCGACTCGCCCACCCCGCCGAACGGGAACACGTGCAGGCCGCGGATCAGGCTCTGCGGATCGGCCGCGACCGCGTCGGCGATGCCTGCGAGCACGGCGTCGGGCCGCCACAACCGGGTGGTCGCCAGCCGCAGGAGGCCCCCCGACTGCTTGCGGAAGACCTCCATCGAGGGGCCCACCCCGCAGGCCAGCGCGAACTTCAGCAGCGCGGTGGGCGACGTCACGCCGGGAATGCCCGCGATCACCGGCAGCCCGTTGCCGTCGGCGCGCGTCGCGCGCTCCCACGCGACATACGGCTCGGGCGTCAGCGCGAACTGGGTGACGATGCGAAGCTGGACCGGCGAGCGCCGGGCGAACGCGTTCTTCTCGGCCAGCGCGGCGCGCACCACGTCGGGCGGGATGTCCGGGGTGCCCTCCGGGTGCCCGGCAACACCCGCGCGCAGAATTCCGTGTCGCTCGAGCAACCCCGACTCGAGCACGTCCATCGAGCAGGTGATCGTGCCGGCCGGCGCCTTCAGCCCGCCGCCGATCACCAGCACGTCGTCCACTCCTGCCTCGTCCGCCATCCGCCCGAGCAGCGCGTCCAGCTCGTCGCGGCCGGTGAAGCCGCGGGCGGCGATGTGCGGTATCGGCCGGTGCCCGGCCGCCCGGACGGCCACCGCCGCCGACACCAGCTCGCCGTGCTCGGCCCCCGGCAGCGAGGTGATGTAGACCGAGGTGCCGGGGGCCAGCTCCGGCAGGCGACCGACGTGCTTGGGAGTCACCTCGATGCTGGCCGATGCGGCCAACGACCGGATCACCTCGGCGGCGTTCATGCCGGCTGCAGCGCCCGCCGCTTCTCGATCAGATCCTTGGCCAGGCGAACGGCGGTCGAGGCGTCGGCCGCATAGCCGTCGGCGCCGACCGCGTCCGCGTACTCCTGCGTCACCGGGGCGCCACCCACCATCACGATCACCTTGTCACGCAGGCCGGCCTTCTCGAGCGCGTTGATGTTGGCCTTGAACATCGGCATGGTGGTGGTCAGGAAGGCCGAGAAGCCGACGATGTCCGGCTCGTGCTCGTTGATCTGCTCGATGAACTTCTCCGGCGGCACGTTCACGCCCAGGTCGTGCACCGTGAAGCCGGCGCCCTCCAGCATGATGTTGACCAGGTTCTTGCCGATGTCGTGCACGTCGCCCTTGACGGTGCCCATCACGAACGTGCCGATCGGCTTGGCGCCTGTCTCGGCCAGCAGAGGCCGCAGGATGTCGAGCGCACCCTGCATCGCACGGGCGGCGATCAGCATCTCGGGCACGAAGTAGTCGCCGCGCTCGAAACGCGCGCCCACCTCCTCCAGGGAAGGGATCAGCGCGTCGTACAGCAGCGTCTCGGGGTGCATGCCGTCGGCGAGGCCGATCTCGGTCAGCTCGCGCACCCGCGGTGCGTTGCCGATCAGTGTCTCGTCGTACAGGCCCTGCAGGATCTCGTCGCTCGTCATGCCGCTCCTCGATTCGTCGTGCGATACCCCAGCCGGGCGGACAGCGCCGCGGCCTCTTGCAGAAGTATCTCGCTCAGCTCCGCGAGCCGCGCCGGCGTCAGCCGGTGCTCGGGGCCCGAGATCGAGAGCGCCGCGACCACCTCGCCGCCGGCGCCACGCACCGGTGCAGCCGCCGCGGCCAGCCCGGGCTCGAGCTCGCCGGTCACCCGGGAATGGCCCTGGAGCCGCACCGTCTCCAGCTGGTCGGCCAGCTGCCGGCGGTCGATCACGGTGGCCGGCGTGACCGGCTCCAGCCGGCCCGGCGACACCGCAGCGGCGCCGAAGGCCAGGAACACCTTGCCGACGGCGGTGCAGTGATGCGGGACACGGCGGCCGATCCAGTTTGTCGATCCGATGAAGTGCGGGCTGTCGACCTGGCTCAGGTGCTCGACGCCCAGCGGCGTCGGCACGGCCAGATTGACGGTTTCGTCGCTGCCCTCGGCGAGCCGGGCGAGCGATCCGGCGGCCAGCTCGGCCAGATCAGGCTCGCCCACCCCGCGCCGTGCCAGCCGCAGCAGCACCGGTCCGGGCCGCAGCGGGCCGCGCGCGTTCTCACGCTGGACGAGAGCATTGCGCTCGAGCGCCGACACCAGCCGGGAAACGGTGCTCTTGGGCAGATCGGTGAGTTCCACGAGCTCGCCCACGGTGACCGGATCGTGGCTGTCGGCCACGGCCACCAGAAGCTGGGCGGCTCGATCGATGGATTGGGTTCCGGTGGGGGTGCGCATTGAAATCCGACTCACTATGTGGAACACTAGTTCCACATTCGTTGATGATAGGGATTGGCGTATCCACCGTCAAGCACCCGCGCCCGACCGGAGGACGCATGTTCGAGAATACGATGCCCCGCTACGAGGTGCTGTCGCCCGATGCGATCGAGGTGCTCGACCGCGGCTGGAGACGGATCGTGTCGGAGATCGGAGTCGAGTTCATCCTCCCCGAGGCGGTCGACATCCTGCGCGCCGCGGGCTGCCGCACCGACGGGGACAAGGTCTTCTTCGACCCCGAGTTCGTGCTCGAGCAGGTCGCCAAGGCGCCGCGCGAGTTCACGCTCAAGGCACGGAACCCCGCCCACACTGTGCACGTCGGCGGCAACTCGATGGCGTTCGCCGGCGTCTACGGGCCGCCCTTCGTGCGCGAGGGTGACGTCCGCCGCGACGCCACCATGGCCGACTTCGAGAACTTCGTCAAGCTGTGCCATTCCTTCCCGCAGCTCGACTCGCCGGGCGGCACCATCGTCGAGCCCAACGACCGCCCGCTCGACTCGCGCCATCTGGACATGGTGTACGCGCTGCAGACGCTGTCGGACAAGGTGCACATGGGCTCGGTGACGTCGGGCCCAAACGCTGCCGACACGATCCGGATGTGCGAGATCGTGCACGGCGGGCGGGAGGCGATCGAGGCCGAGCCGGTGGTGATCTCGCTGATCAACGTCAACTCGCCGCTGCGCTACGACGACCGCATGCTGGCGGCGATGTTCGAGTACGTCCGAGCCGGCCAGCCGGTGGTGATCACCCCCTTCCTCCTCATGGGGGCGATGTCGCCGGTGACCATCCCGGCCACGCTCGTCCAGCAGATGGCCGAGAGCCTGGTCGGCATCGCGCTCGCCCAGATCATGCGGCCGGGCACCCCGGTGGTGATGGGATCGTTCCTGTCCAACACCGACCTGCAGTCGGGATCGCCGAGCTTCGGCACTCCGGAGTCGGGTATCGGCCTGCTGTGCACCGGCCAGATCGCCCGCCACTTCGGGCTGCCCTGGCGCTCGGGCGGCGGATTCACGTCGAGCCAGACAGTGGACGCTCAGGCAGCCTACGAGGCGCTGATGACGATGCTTCCGACCTTCCTGGCCGGGACCAACTTCGTCATGCACTCGGCCGGGTGGCTGGAGTCGGGCCTGGTCTCGTGCTACGAGAAGTTCATCGTCGACATCGAGATCCTGCGCATGCTGCAGGAGGAGTTCACGCCGCTCGAGGTGGACGAGGCCAGTCTCGCGTTCGGGGCGCACGAGGAGGTCGGCCCGGGCGGTCACTTCCTGGGCGCGGAGCACACGCTCGAGCGCTTCCGCACCTGCTTCTACCGGCCGCTGTTGTCCTCGACCGAGAACTTCGAGCGCTGGCAGCGCAAGGGCGGTCTCGACGCCGCGGCCAGGGCCGGCGAGATCTGGCGCCGGACGCTGGACGAGTACGAACAGCCGCCGCTGGACGACGCCATCCGCGAAAATTTGCGCGAATACGTTGACCGCCGGCGCATCGAACTGGGAGACTGAGAGCACATGCGGCTTGCAGACAGCGTCGACCGGTTGGGGACTGAGCGCGCCTTCGAGGTGCTGGCACGCGCCCGTGCGCTCGAGGCGCAGGGCAAGTCGGTCGTCCACCTGGAGATCGGCGAGCCCGACTTCGACACTCCGCCGCACATCGTCGAAGCCGCCGTGAAGGCGCTGCGCGACGGCCAGCACCACTACTGCCCGTCCGCCGGCCTGCCGGCGCTGCGCGAGGTCTGCGCCCAGCACCTGTCGCAGACCCGCGGTGTGTCGGTCGACCCGGGACGGGTGCTGATCTCGCCGGGAGCCAAATGGTTCTTGTTCTTCGGCGTGCTGGCGCTGTGCGGCCCCGGCGACGAGGTTATCTACCCCGACCCGGGCTACCCGATCTACGAGTCGGCGATCTCGTACGCGGGTGCGACCCCCGTGCCGCTGCCGATCGTCGAGGAGCGGGGGTTCGCGTTCACACCCGACGACCTCGCCGAGCGCCTGACGGATCGCACCAGACTGGTCATCCTGAACACACCGGCCAATCCCACCGGCGGCGCCATCGACCGCGACCTGCACGCCGGGATCGCACGCGTACTGGCCGACCACCCCTGCCTGGTGCTGTCGGACGAGGTGTACTGGGAGCTGCTTTACGAGGGCAGCCACGACTCGATCGCCTCGCACGGCATGCTCGACCGCACGATCCTGCTGGACGGCTTCTCCAAGACGTACGCGATGTGCGGGTGGCGGCTGGGCTACGCGGCCGTGCCGGAGGGCCTGGTCGAGCCGCTGACGCGGTTTCTGATCAACTCGGTGGCGTGCACGCCACCGGCGGTGCAACTGGCCGGGGTTGCCGCGCTGACCGGCCCGCACGACGCGATCGACGACATGACGGCCGAGTTCGCGCGCCGCAGGCTGGCCGTCGTGGGTTGGCTGAACGAGGTGCCCGGCGTCTCCTGCATCATGCCGCGAGGCGCGTTCTACGCCTTCCCCAACATCACGGCCACCGGGGTCACGTCGCGCGTGCTGGCCGACGCGCTGCTCGACGAGGCGGGCCTCGCCGTGCTCGCAGGCACCGACTTCGGCGCCCACGGCGAGGGCTATCTGCGGCTCTCCTACGCGAACTCGATGGAGAACCTGGAGGCCGGCGTGACGGCCATGCGCACCCATCTGGAGCGCGTGCTGGTATGAGCCAGCGGATCGTCGTCACCCGCCGGATCCCCGATCCGGCGCTGGAACTGCTGCGGGCTGCCGCCGACACCTGGGTGTCGCCCGAGGACCGCCCGCTGACCACGCCCGAGCTCTACGCCGCCGTGGCCGGCGCGGACGCGGTGTTGGCCCTTCTGCACGACCGGGTGGACGACGAGTTCCTGGACGCCGCCGGCCCTCGGCTGCGGATCGTGGCCAACGTGGCGGTCGGCTACGACAACGTCGACGTGCCCGCCCTCCGCTCGCGCGGCGTGGTGTTCACGAACACGCCGGGAGTGCTCACCGACGCCACCGCGGACATCGCCTTCGGGTTGATCCTGATGACCACCCGCAGGCTCGGCGAGGGCGAGCGGCTGATCCGCACCGGGACGCCGTGGTCGTGGAACATGTTCTTCCTGCTCGGCTCCAGCCTGCAGGGCAAGCTACTGGGGATCGTCGGGCTCGGGCAGATCGGCGCCGCCACGGCCCGCCGGGCGCGTTCCTTCGGCATGCGCATCGCGTACACCGGCCGGCGGCGGGCGGATCCGGACCTGGAACGCGAATTGGAGGCCACCTGGGTGGAGTCGGTGGACGATCTGCTCGGCATGTCCGACGTGGTGTCGCTTCACTGCCCGCTGTCGGACGAGACCCGGCATCTGATCGACGCCCGCCGGCTGGCGCTGATGAAGCCCACCGCGCACCTTGTGAATACCACGCGCGGGCCGGTGGTGGACGAGGCGGCGCTGGTCGAGGCGCTCAGCAGGGGGGTGATCGCGGGGGCGGGGCTGGACGTCTTCGAACACGAGCCCGCCATCCACCCGGGGCTGCTCCAGCGCGAGAATGCCGTCCTGATCCCCCACCTCGGATCGGCCACCATCGAGACCCGCACCGCGATGGGCGTGCTGGCCGCCGAAAATGCCATCGCGGTGCTGCGCGGTGACCCGCCGCTGACGCCGGTCGGCTGACCGGCGCATCAAGTCGAGCGACCGGCGGCCGAATACGCCGGGGATGAGGTACGACTTCGACCTTTTGGTGATCGGCTCGGGACCGGCGGGCCAGAAGGCCGCCATCCAGGCAGCCAAGCTGGGCAAACGCGTCGGTTTGATCGAGCGCCGGCACATGGTCGGCGGGGTGTGCGTGAATACCGGCACGATCCCGTCCAAGACGCTGCGCGAGGCCGTCCTCTATCTGACCGGCATGAGCCAGCGGGGCATCTACGGCCAGAGCTACCGGGTGAAGGACGAGATCACCACCCACGACCTGTCCTGGCGGACGAGCCATGTGATCCAGCGCGAGATGGACGTCGTGCGAGCGCAGCTGCGGCGCAACCACGTCACGCTGCTGGTGGGGACGGCGCGTTTCGTGGACGACCATGAGGTGTGTATCGAGGGCGAGTCCGGCGAGGAGCGGGTCGTCTCGGCGGCCAAGATCGTGATCGCCGTGGGCACGCGGCCGGCACGGCCTGCCACGGTCGCCTTCGACAGCCACACGATCATCGACTCCGACGACATCCTGACGCTGGACTGGATGCCTGGTTCGCTGATGGTGGTCGGGGCGGGTGTGATCGGGATCGAGTACGCATCGATGTTCGCCGCGCTTGGCTCACGCGTCACCGTGATCGAGCAGCGGGCACGGCTGCTCGAGTTCTGCGACTCGCAGATCATCGAGGCCCTGCAGTACCACCTGCGCGACATGGGGGTCGTGTTCCGCTTCGGCGAGACGGTGACCGCAGTCGAGAAGCATTCCGGCGGTGCCATCGTACAGCTCGCGAGCGGCAAGCGGATCCCCGCCGACGCCGTGCTCTACTCGGCCGGCCGGCAGGGCGCGACGGACGGCCTGAATCTCTCCGCGGCCGGTCTCGAGGCCGACCGCCGGGGCCGGATCACGGTCGGCAAGGGCTATCGGACGGCGGTGCGCCACATCTACGCGGTGGGCGACGTGATCGGGTTTCCGAGCCTGGCCGCAAGCTCGATGGAACAGGGCCGGCTGGCCGCCTGCGACGCGTTCGGCGTGAAGACCGGCGCCACGTCGTCGCAGCTGCCGATCGGCATCTACACGATCCCGGAGATCAGCTACGTCGGCCGCACCGAGGAGGAGCTGACGGCGTCGGCGATCCCGTACGAGATCGGCATCTCGCGCTACCGCGAGCTGGCCCGGGGCAGATCATCGGAGACAGCCACGGCATGCTGAAGCTGCTGGTGTCCAGCGACGACGGCACGCTGCTGGGCGTCCACGTGTTCGGCACCGGTGCCACCGAGCTGGTGCACATCGGCCAGATGCTGATGGCCACCGGCGGGACGATCGAGCACCTGGTGGACGCGGTCTTCAATTACCCCACGCTGGCCGAGTCGTACAAGGTGGCCGCTCTGGACGCGATGAACCGCATCCAGGCGATCCGCCGCATGGCCGCGTAACCCGCCGTCAAACGGCGTCGCGTAGGCTGCGGCGCATCACCGATCCTCGACATACCGGTGGCTGTTTGTGCGGCGGGGTGCGCTACGCGGTGGCCGGACCGTTGCGCGACGTCAAGGTCTGTCACTGCTCCGTGTGCCGGCGCACCCACGGCGGCCCGGCGGCCTACACCGCATGCCCGCGCGCGCAGCTGGTCGTCACGGAGCAGCGGACGCTGCGCTGGCACGAGCACGACGGCGCCCGTCGAGGGTTCTGCTCCGAGTGCGGGGGGCGGCTCTTCTGGTCGCGCGAGGACCGCGAGACCATCAGCATCGCGGCCGGCACGCTGGACGACCCGACCGGCCTGCGGACGCTCGGTCACATTCACCTGTCTGACGCTGCCGACTGGGAGGAGGCGCCGAGCTCAGCGTGACAGGGTGACGGACGGCCCGCGTCAGCCGGTGCGTGCCCGCCACGGCCGCGGCTCGGGCAACGGAGTCAGCACCTGCTCGAGCTTCTCGCGCAGCGGCTCGAAACGCGGAGGCAGCACGAGGTGGTCACCCATCGACTCTGCAGGCTCGTCGACCGCGAACCCCGGACCGAGCGTCGAGATCTCGAACAGCACCCCGCTGGGCTCACGGAAGTAGATCGCCTTGAAGTAGTAGCGGTCGATGATCGGCGTCACCCGGCCGCCACCCGCGGCCACGCGGGCCCGCCAGTCGGCGTGCTCCTCGACCTCGGACGCCCAGGCGATGTGGTGCACGGTGCCGGCGCCCGGGATCCCGGACTCCGCAGGGGGCGTGTCGTAGGCGAACAGGCCGCCGCGGCGCGATCCTCGCACCTCCCAGCCGTCACCGGTGTCCCGAAACCCGAGCGTGGTCTCGAGCAGCTCCCGGCTGTGCTCGGGGCTGCTCGCGTAGGCGCGCACGCCGTCGAAGCCCTGCAGCGCGAGCTCGGCGGGGATCTCGGGATGCTCGGCGATCAGCGGCGGATCCTCGGTCGCAACGACGGCCAGCTCCAGGCCGAGGCCCTCCGGGTCGGCGAAGCGCAGCCGCCCGTCCTCGGTCTCTGCAGGCACCCCCTCCGCCTCCAGCCGGTCACGCCAGAAGTCGAGCGCCTCACGGGTCGACACCCTCCAGGTGATCCGGTACACCATGCCGTCGCCGGCCCGTCCAGGCGCCGCGCCCGGGTACTCGAAGAAGGTCAGGTCGGAGCCGGCGCTGCCGTTCTCGTCGGCGTAGAAGAGGTGATAGACGGTGGGATCGTCCTGGTTGACGCTTCGCTTGACCAGCCGCAGGCCGAGCACGCGCGTGTAGAAGTCGACGTTGGCCGGCGCGTCGCCGGTGATGCACGTGATGTGGTGGATGCCATGGAGTTCCATGGCCGGAACTTTAGATGGTTTCCGATGCCCCACCGTTACGAACTCGACGCATGCGGCCGCTACCGTGCCGCGATGCCGCAGACGCCCAGACTCACCCGCCGAAGGTTGCTCGCGGCGGGCGTCGGTGCGGCGGCGATTGGCGGCCTCGAGGGGGCCCGTGGGTCGGGCATCCGGACGTGGTACCAGCACCTCACCGGGGCCTGCGACGTCACGGCCGCGTCGCTTCCGCGCTCCCACCCGTACGTCGCGACCGGCAGCTTCGACTCCAGGGCGGCACGCGCACAGGTCGGCTACGCGATCTCGCTGCCGCATGCGGAGACCGACGTCGCACGCCTGCCGCTGGTCGTGTGTCTGCCCGGCCGCGACACGTCAGCCGAAGGCATGCTCAACCTGAGTCTGCCCGACTACGCCGCGGCCGCCGGCGGCCACCTCGCTCTGGCGTGCGTCGAGGGGGGCTCCAGCTACTGGCACAGGCGGGCGTCGGGCGAGGATCGGATGGCGATGCTGACCGGCGAGTTCCTGCCCATGCTGAGCCGGCAGCGCGGGCTCGGTCACGCCGGGCTGGGCACCCTCGGCTGGTCGATGGGTGGCTACGGTGCGCTCCTGGCGGCGGAGCTTCGACCCGACCTGTTCGGCGCCGCTGCGGCGCTCAGCCCGGCGATGTGGACGACGTATGCCCAGCAGCACTCCGCTGTTCCGGACGCGTTCGATTCCCAGACCGACTACGACCGCTTCAACCCATACACGCGCACCGAGGGGCTGGCCCACACCCCGGTCTTCATCGCCTGCGGACGGTCGGACCCGTTCCACACGGCCGACGTCGAGTTCGCGACGACGCTGAAACCGAGACCCCAGACGCTGTTCACCTCGGGATGCCACGACGACGACTTCTGGCGCAGCGCGGCACCGCACGCGATGGCGTTCCTCACCCGGCACCTCGGCTCGCGGGTGCTACTCGAGGGGTAGCAGCTCGGCGAAGGCGACCAGCAGATCGACGCTCTGCTCCATGTCGTCCAGGTGCACGACCCCGACCGCCGAGTGGATGTGGCGCGAGGGGATGGACACGCAACCGGTCAGCGTGCCCGCCCCGGCGAGCGCGATCGAGCCGGCGTCGGTGGCACCGCCCACGAGCACCTCGCGCTGGAACGGTACGCCGGCACGCTCGGCGGACTCCTCCAGACGCCTGGTCAGTCGCCTCGGCACGGAAGAGCCGTAGGGCGGGCCCCAGTCGAAGTACTTGATCGCCGGCCCGCCGCCGAGCCGGATCGGCAGCTGGCGGAACTCCGTCGCCGGGGTGTCTCCGGCCAGGGTGACGTCGAGCGCGATCGCCACATCGGGCTTCACGCGGTACGCCGCTGGGCCGGCGCCCCGCAAGCCGAGCTCCTCCTGCACGCTGGCAACGGCTACGACGGTCGCCGCGACGTCCCGCTCGGCGAGCCGGCGCATGGTCTCGATCATGACCGCACAGCCGGCCCGGTCGTCCACCGCACGGCCGGTGAAGATCCGGGTGCCGTTCAGCGGCATCCCGACCCGCGCGAACGTCACCGGGTCACCGACGCGGACACCGAGCCCCTCGGTCTCGGCGCGGCTGGCGGTGCCGAGGTCGACGAACATCTCGCGCAACGGAATCGCGTTGCCGCGCTCCTCGGCGGTGACGATGTGCGCGGGCTTGGTGCCGACGACTCCCATCACCGGGCCGTCCGCGCCCATCACCTCGAGCACCTGGTCGGTGAGCATACGATCGTCGTGGTGGCCGACCGCCGCGAGCCGCACGAATCCCTCGTCCTCGATGTGCTGGACGAGGAAGCCGAGCTCATCCATGTGCGCGCACAGCATCAGCACCGGAGCACCCTCAGCGCCTCGCCGCGTGAAGTAGCGGTTGCCGAGCGGGTCGCCGGCTTGCTCGTCGGACAGCGGCGCGAGCTCCGCGTGCATCAGCTCGGCCACGTCCTCCTCGTAGCCGGAGATGCCGCGGACGGCATCGAGTTTGAGCATCAGTTCGAGCATGCGATCTGGCATCCCGGGGCGCCTCCTGTGGCGGGTGCGGACGCGGCGATTCTTTCACATCGCCGCACCCGCCCAGCCGCCCGCGTCACAGGCTCAGCTGCGGGTCAGCGGCTTGTAGCGGATCCGGTGCGGCTGGTCGGCCTCGGCGCCCAGCCGCTCGTGCCGGTTGCGCTCGTACTCGTCGTAGGTGCCCTCGAACCACACCACCTGCGAGTCGCCCTCGAAGGCCAGGATGTGGGTCGCGACGCGGTCGAGGAACCAGCGATCATGGCTGATCACCACCGCGCAGCCCGCGAACGAGACCAGCGCGTCCTCGAGCGCCCGCAGCGTGTCGACGTCCAGATCGTTGGTGGGCTCGTCGAGCAGCAGCAGGTTCCCGCCGGAGCGCAAGAGCTTCGCCAGGTGCAGCCGGTTGCGCTCGCCGCCCGACAGGTCGCCGACCCGCTTCTGCTGATCGGAGCCGCGGAAGTTGAACGACGCGACGTACGCCCGCGAGGCGACCTCCTTGGTGCCGAGCGTGAGCCTGTCGTGGCCACCGGAGATCTCCTTCCACACCGTGTTCGCCGGGTCGAGGTCGGCGCGGGCCTGGTCGACGTACGCCAGCTCCACCGTGTCGCCGAGCCGGAGCTCGCCCGAGTCGGGGTGCTCCTGGCCTGCGATGATCCGAAACAGGGTCGTCTTGCCCGCGCCGTTGGGTCCAATCACGCCGACGATCCCGCCCGGCGGAAGGTCGAAGCTGAGCTCGTCGATCAGCAGCCGGTCTCCGAAGCCCTTGCTCAGCTCACGCACCGCGACCACCACGTCGCCCAGCCGCGGCCCGGCCGGAATGTGGATCTCGACCGAGTCCAGCTTGAATCCGGCCTCGTCCGCCAACAGCTGCTCGTAAGCCGCCAGCCTGGCCTTCGACTTGGCGTGCCGGGCGCGGGGCGCCATGCGCACCCACTCCAGCTCCCGCGCCAGCGTGCGCCTGCGGGCCGACTCCTGCTTCTCCTCCACGGCGAGGCGTGCCTGCTTCTGCTCGAGCCACGAGGAGTAGTTGCCCTGGAAGGGGATCCCGTGCCCGCGGTCAAGCTCGAGGATCCACCCGGCGACGTTGTCGAGGAAGTAGCGATCGTGGGTGACGGCCAGCACGGTGCCCGAGAATTCCTCGAGGAACCGCTCGAGCCACGCCACCGACTCGGCATCGAGGTGGTTGGTCGGCTCGTCCAGGAGCAGCAGGTCTGGCGACGACAGCAGCAGGCGGCACAGCGCGACCCGCCGCCGCTCGCCACCCGAAAGCGTGCCGACCTCGGCATCGGCGGGCGGCAGCCGGAGTGCGTCCATCGCCGTGTCCAGCACGCGGTCGAGGTTCCATGCGTCGGTGCGGTCGATCATGTCCTGCACCTCGCCCTGCTCCTCGAGCAGCACCGCCATCTCGTCGTCGGTCATCGGCTCGGCGAAGCAGGCCGAGATCTCGTTGAAGCGGTCGAGCAGCCCACGCTTCACCGCCACCCCGTCCTCGACGTTGCCGCGCACGTCCTTGCTCTCGTCGAGTTGCGGCTCCTGTGGCAGGTACCCGACCGTCGCACCGGGAGCGAGCTGGGCGACCCCGTTGGACACCTCGTCGAGCCCCGCCATGATCCGAAGCAGGGTCGATTTGCCGGCGCCGTTGGGCCCCAGCACGCCGATCTTGGCGCCCGGAAGGAACGACAGCGAGATGTCGCGCAGCACCTGGCGCTCGGGCCCGAAGAACTTGTTCGCCCGATGCATGGTGTAGACGTAGGTCTGGCTCACGGCCGGCAGGATAGGCGACCGTCCTCAAATCGCAGTCCGCACGGTCGATCGAAGGGGCGATGCGACTCGCGGTCCCCCTCGCGATCGTGCTGGTGCTCGCCGGATGCGGTTCGCCTGCCGCAACCCCGCCGACGCCGGTGCCTCACACCTGGAACACGGTGGACGGGCTGCGCCTGCCCGCACGCGTGGACGGGCCCAACGTTCAGGCCGCGCTCGGCAACGGCCGCTGGCAGACTCGATTCTGGAGCGGGGTCAATCTGGGCTCCACGCTGCCCGGCCATCAGCCCGGCGAGGTATCGGGCTCGCGCGCGATCTACGACCGCTGGCTCGCCGGGATGGGAGCGCTGGGCGTCCATGTCGTCCGCGTCTACACGATCCTGCGACCGTCCTTCTACAACGCGCTGCGGGCCTACGACCTCGCCCACCCCGGGGCCCCGATCTACCTGATCCAGGGGGTGTGGATCCCCGAGAACGCCTACTACGCGAAGAAGGACATGTACGCCCCGGCCGTCATCTCGGGGTTCGAGCGCGAGATCTGGCAGACCGAGACGGTGATCCAGGGCCACGCCGGGATGCCGCTGCTGCACGGCCACGCGAGCGGCATCTACCGCGCCAACGTCTCGCCGTGGCTGCTCGCGTGGTCGCTGGGGGTCGAGTGGGATCCCGGAATCACATGGCTGACCGACCATCGCCACCCGCACATGCCGGCCTTCGACGGCCGCTACTTCGCCTCCGCCCCGGGCTCGACCGCGACCGAAGACTGGTTGGCGATGATGCTCGACCGCACCGCGACGCTCGAGGCCGAGCGGGGATGGAGCCGGCCACTCACCTTCACCAACTGGCTCACCGCCGACCCGCTGCACCACCCCTACGAGCCGATCCACAAGGAGGATCTGGTCTCGATCGACGCCACCCACATTCACGCCACCGGCGCCTGGCCGGGCGGGTTCTTCGCCAGCTATCACGTGTATCCGTACTACCCCGATTTCATGCGGCTGACGCCGAGCCTCCAACACGGCGACCCGTACGCGAACTACCTGCACCAGCTGCGCGCCTACCACGGCAAGCAGGCCGTGATGGTGACCGAGTTCGGTGTCCCGACCGGGATCGGGATCGAGCACTACGGGCCGCTCGGCCGCAACCAGGGGGGCCACGCCGAAGTGGTGGCCGGGCAGCAGGACGCCTCGATGCTCCGTGACATCAAGCGCGAGGGATACGCCGGCGGGCTGGTCTTCGACTGGGCCGACGAGTGGTTCAAGTTCTCGTGGAACACGTGGGACATGGAGCAACCGGTGGGCCGCCGTCAGCTCTGGGTGAACGCGCTCACCGAGGAGGAGCACTTCGGCATCGTCGCAGCCGCGCCCTACGCGCCCAAGCCGGCCGATTACCGAACGATCGCGACCTCACCGAGCTCGCCGGTCAGACGCGTGCAGGCGGCCCACAACGAGGAGTACCTGTACCTGCGGATCGGTCTCGCCACGCCCACCGCCTGGCGTACCCAACCGCTGCACATCGGCTTCGACATCCAGCCCCAGGGAAACCGCGGCCTGCCGGGCATGCCCGGCATGGATCCGGCGGCTGACGTGGCACTCACGATCGGGCCCGGCGACCACGCCCGGATCGAGCAGGCGCAGTCGACCGACCCGATCAAGTTCCTCTACGGCCCGCCGCACCACTACGTGCCTTTCAACCTCGCGCACATGCGACCGGGGAGCGGCGTCTGGGATCCGACCGAGCTGATGCTCAACCGCGAGTACACGATCCCCGCTACCGGCCAGCTCCACCCGACCGAACTGGCGGACGTCAGCCATTTCCGGTTCGGGCCGTTCTCCGAGCCGATGAACCTGATCAGCGTGGGCGGCGGCGGCCGCACCCTCACGGTGCGCGTCCCGTACATGTACCTGACCTACGCCGACCCCTCGTCCAACCTCGTCTTCGTGCCTCATCTCGACGGCAGCATCGGCTTCCGTCACGCCGGCCCGATCGGCATCGACGTGGTCAGCAGCGGTGCCCAGCTGCGGACCCAGCGCTACGGCTGGCCGGGCTGGAACACGGTGCGCTGGCACGAGCGTCGCAAGGCCGGCTGGTCGGCGCTCGCCCTGGCAATGGCGCAGGTCAGCGCGAGCGGCGGCTAGACCAGGCCAGGCCGAG
The DNA here is from genome assembly GCA_038230835.1 of Gaiellales bacterium. Classification (GTDB taxonomy): domain Bacteria; phylum Actinomycetota; class Thermoleophilia; order Gaiellales; family JAICJC01; genus DASUHT01. Next base: position 71,344 of record JBBRMM010000002.1, on the reverse strand, counting down.
CGCAATGGCGGCGAAGAAGCCGAGCGCCGAGGAGAGCATCGTCACGACGACGCCCCCGCCCAACTCGTACACCCCATAGAGGCCGGGCCCGGCTACCAGGAACAGAGGGGTGAGGACGAGCGAGCGGTCTCGGAGGAGCCCGCGCGGACCGGCGGCCCACCACCAGAGGCAGGAGACACCGACGAGGGCAGATACCGCCACCTCGGCGCGGCCGGCCGACAGGCGTGACACGAACCCAAGCCGGGATGCCGCGACCAATCCGTACACCCATATCGCCACCACCGCGCCGCCCACCGTGACGGTGAGGTCTCGCCGGACGAGCTTGCGGAGCCCTTGGGGATCGTCAGCCAAGATCATCAAAGTATCCCAGCCGGGCCGGAGGGGGCGAACCGTAATGTCCGCCCCCTCCCCCAAACGCTCCCGATCACGGACCGCCGTGGATCGGCGGAGGTTCGGGCAGGGACGAGGACAGGCTCTGAGAACCCGCCGCACGATGCTCGGGCAGCACGCCTTCCCTATGCTGCTGGTAGCCGAAGTACAGGATCAGCCCGACGATCACCACGCCCGAGATGCCCATGATGGGCCCCCATCGCTGATACACGTGGATGGCCCCGTAGAAGTCCGGGCGCGGCCAGGCGAGGTTGATCGCCATCGAAGCGCCGTAGACGATCGCGATGGCATTGGTGACCACGCCCCACCGACCCAACCCGAACAGGCCTTCCTGGGCATCCGGGAGATTCCCCGGCCAGCCGGCGAGCCGCTTGCGAAGCAGCGGGATGGTCACGCCCAGGTATGCCAGGTACATGAACACGATGCCCAGGGCGATGATGACCTCGAAGGCGTACTGGTTGTAGATGTTGAACACGAGGATCAGCAACGAGATGATCCCCACCAGAACGGCCGGGAAGACCGGCACCCGGCGCGTGCTCGAGACCGACGCGAGGCGGGATCCGCCCGGCAGGTTGTTGTCCCTGCCCATGGCGAACAGGATCCGCACGGACATGGCGTGGATGGCGAGGCAGCACACGAAGATCGCCAGCGCCACATCGGCCAGGAACACCTTGCCCCAGGTCGAGCCCAGCACGTCGGTGGTGACCGAGGTGAGGCCGTTGAGGCCGGTGATGCCCGCGTACCCCTTGTCACTGATCGCCATCGCGCCGAACAGGATCAGCAGGAAGCCCATCGTGCCGGCCGTGGCGAGCGCCTGAAGAACCGCCTTGGGCGCCTTTTTGCGGGGATCGTCGGTTTCCTCCGCCAACGACCCGGCGCTGTCGAACCCGTACATCACGTACAGCGGCATGATGGCGCCGATCAGCAGAGCGCCCAGGTACCCCCACGAGTGCCCGGTGCCGGTGCTCGCCGTGTTGGTCAGCACCTTGACGGGGCTGCGCTGGACGTGCACCAGGAACAGGATGATCAGCCCGGAAGCCCCGACGAGCTCGGCGATCACGCCGATGTTGTTGATCTTCGCCAGCACGGCGACGCCGGAGCAGTTGATGATGGTCGTGAGCCCGACCATGATCATGGCGAGGACCACCGCGTTCTCCGCGAAGTCCGTGGAGAAGTAGTTCGCCGAGTTCGCCGACGAGCCCACCAGCTGGAACTTGGTCGAGATCTGGGGCAGGATCACCTGCCAGGCGAGAGCGACCGCGGGCACCGTGATGATCTGGGCGCACAGGTACATCCACCCCGTGTTCCATGACCACGCCTTGCCGGCCACGTTCTTCGACCACTGGTACACCGACCCCGCGAGCGGGTAGTGCGCCGAAAGCTCGGCGAACTGCAGCGCCACCATGAACTGACCGAACATCACGAACAGCCAGGCCCAGATGAATGCAGGGCCCGCGAACAGGAAGCCCAGATACGATGTTTGGAACATGCCGGTCAGGATGGAGATGTAGCTGTACCCGGCAGCGAACGACGAGAAGCTTCCCAGCGTGCGGTGCAGCTCCTGCTTGTAACCAAACTGCTCGAGATCCCGGCTGTCCGAGTGACTGACCTCCGACATGCGGCCTCCTTTCAGCCCCTGGGGGCGGTATATACCGGCGATCTTCGCATGACAGCCAATGGAATGTCAATGACTTCGTGCAAGACGCCCGAAAACCTCTGCCCGCCGATCAGGTGCCAGGCACCGTCACGCGTGGCGCGCGATCAGGTCACGGGCCTCGCGCAGGAATGCCACGGCGACCGCGGCAGGATCGGAGCCTGCGCGCTGAACTTCCACGAGCTGCGTGTGTGTGAGTGAGGCGCCGCGGAAGCTCGGATCGCCGAAGAAGGCGTCGATCCGGCCCGCCCAGGGCGACACGTACAGGTACGGCTCGGCGTGGTGGCGGTCGCCCGGCGAGCCGCCGAACGTCCCCCGGCGCTTGGCGGCCTGGTCGCCGTGGTCGATCGCGGCGTCGAAATGCTCCGGCCAGATGCGCACGATGCTCACGTCGTCCTGCGGCCCCGACTCGGCGCGGATCACCTCCAGGGCGTCGGTGACGAATGCGAACCATTCCGCCAGCGATGCGACGGCGTTGGGGTCGATGGTCAGCGGAGCATCCAGCTCGCCGGCCGGTGGGACGTCGAACTGCTCCTGCTGGCGCACGTCGGGCTCGATACCGAGGGCGAGTGCCGCCGCTCGCAGGCTCGAGATCGGCATCCGCAGCGAGTCGCGCCCCTCCACGACGAGGTCGACGCCGTCCACCCGCACGGTGCGCCCGGCGAACTCGAAGGTCGAGAAGCCGCCGGGGCTCGCGTGCATGATGATCCCGCCGTTTGCGATCCGCTGGGCCGGCGAGATCACGTACACCGCCAGCCGGTGAAGCGCAGCCGTGGTCTCGAGATAGGCGGCCGGAAGCGGCCGCAGGCTCGTCTCCATACTCATACCGCTCACTCTAGTCTCGGCGTATCGTGTACGGGTGGCCGATCGCGCCGTCACCTACGCGTCCTACCTGCGGCTCGAGGAGCTGCTGGCGTGCCAGACGCCACTGTCCGACGGCCCGGAGCACGACGAGCTGCTGTTCATCGTCATCCACCAGGTGTACGAGCTGTGGTTCAAGCAGCTGCTGCACGAATTCGCCCACCTGCAGCAGATGCTGGAGTGCGGGGACTCCGCCGCGGCCCTGCACACCGCGCGCCGGATCCTCACCATCCTCAAGACGGTGGTCGCCCAGATCGATGTGCTGGAGACCCTCACCCCGCTGCAGTTCGGCGGGTTCCGGGGTCGGCTGGAGTCGGCCAGCGGGTTTCAGTCGGCACAGTTCCGCCGCCTGGAGGCCGTGCTCGGTCGCCGCGCCGACTCGATGCTGGGGCCGTACCCGGAGGGCGAGGAGCACAGCGGCATCGCCGCCGCCATGAGCCGGCCGTGCGTGTACGACTCGTTGCTGCGTTTCCTGGCCGGTTGCGGCCACCCGATCCCGGCCGAAGCCCTCGCCCGTGACGTCACCCGGCCGCTGGAGCCGAACGCCGGCGTGCAGGAGGTGCTGGTCGCCGTGTACCGGTCGGATCCGGCGGCGTCGGCGGTCTGCGAGCGACTGGTCGACATCGACGAGGGCATCCAGGAGTGGCGCTACCGGCATGTGAAGATGGTCGAGCGAACCATCGGCTCGCGGTCGGGCACCGGGGGGTCGGCCGGGGCGGAGTATCTGCGATCGACGCTCTTCGCCCCGGCCTTCCCTGATCTGTGGCTGATCCGCTCCCGCCTATGAGGCGACGACGAACATCCCGCGACCGCTCCAGTCCTGGCCGTCGCCGGCCGCCGGCCCGCTGACCAGGGCCTGCGTTCCCGGCACCGGCTTGCCGGCCGAGAAGCTGATCCGGTACAGGTCGGACTCGAACGCGTGACCGTGTCCGCCGGTGGTCTGGACGTAGTAGATGCGGCCGTTGGCCATCGTCATCTGGCTGACGCCGCTCCAGGACAGGCCGTCGCCGTTGCCGCTGGCCACGAACGTCTGCGCCCCCACCAGCGAGTCCTCCGGCTCGAAGTAGCGGTAGTAGAGGTGCGAGTCACCCGACACCGTGTAGTAGAGCCGGCCGCCGGCCGGGTCGAAGAACATGCCGGTCAGGCTGGCGATCGGGAACTGGCTGGAGCCGAGCCCGTTGAGCGCGACCGCGGCCGGCGCTCCCAGCGTCGAGCCGTCGAAGCTGCGCACGTACAGGTGGCCGTCGTCCCAGCCGGTGTACAGCTTGCCGTTGAGCATGAACGCCCCGCGCACGTGCGACCAGTCGATGCCGGTCGAGAGCGCCGATGCCGCGCCGGCGGTGGTGCCGTCGAACGACCGGCTGACAGCACCGCCGGAGCCCAGCGTGTCCAGCGGCCCGGGCAGGCTGCCCACGTTCCAGGCTGGCGGCGTCGCGCCGCCGGAGACCGGCAGCATGGCGAGCCGGGCGTGGTACAGGCCGTCGATGTACGCCGTGTCGCTGCCCACCCACAGGCCGGAGTCGGTGCCCAGCAGCGCCCACACGCCGGTCCCGCGCGGGTCCCGCCCGGGGTTCCACGAGTAGGGCAGTCCGTTGACCGGGTCGAGGGCCGCGATGCCGAACCGCAGGATGGCGCCGGGGCCGGCTGCGTCGCCCGCGAAGGGGTTGTTGAGCCAGCGCTGATGGCCGCCCACGTACACCGCGGTGCCGTCCACGGCGACCTGGGTCAGGCTGTCGCCGCCGGTGTAGTCCGCCCATGTCGGCAGCTGCCCAGGCCCGGTGGCGCCGGTCTCCCAGCGCGAGGCGCTGTCGCACAGCACCCCGGCGTTGGGGCCGCCGTACCAGGCGCCGGTGTCGGCCACCACGAAGTACGAGCCGTCCGGCGAGAAGCTGATGTCCCGCAAGTAGGTGTCGAAATGGCTCGAGCAGAGCGGTTTGAAGCTGTTGGACTCCCAGCTCGACACCGAGACCGGGTTGGTGGTCAGGTCGAGCATCGCGATCTGCGCGCGGTCGAGGCCGTCCACGGTCAGGAAGGTACCGACCGCGACGATCTTGGTGCCGTCCGGCGAGATGTCGAAGTGCGCCACCCGCAGGGTTCCCGCCCGCTTGGTGGCGAAGTTCACATCGACGTTGGGATCGAGCACGCCGGTGTCGACGTTGACCGCGGCAAAGCGGCCGCGAACGGCGCCGTTCACGGTCGAGAATGCGCCGCCGAAGTAGAGGTCGCTGCCCAACCGGTGGGCTTCCTCGACCCACGACCCGCCGACCGACACCTTGAACGCCTGGTCGATCGATCCGTCGGACAGGTTGAGCTTGACCAGCCGCTTGTTGGCGGTGGAGCCGTTGACGGTCTGGAACATGCCGCCCACGAACACCGAGGTGTTGTCTGCCGACGCCTCGATCGTGCTCACCTCTCCACCCTCGATGTCAGGAGCGAAGTTGGGGTCGATCTGGCCGGTGGTGGCGTCGAAAGCGAAGATCCTGTTGCGAGTGAGGGTCGGACCGCCCGGGTCCTTGACCTGCGTGAAGGTGCCGCCGACGACGATCTCGTTGCCGACCTGCACCTCGGCCCGGACGAGTCCGTCGAGGATGTTCGGCGTCCATGACACGGGGGTCTGTGACACGACCACTGACTGGTTGGCGTTGACGGCACTCGCGGCCGGCGCGGCGACCAGAGCGGCCACGGTCAGAGCGAGCGGAACACCGATGCGCACACATCGCAACACTGAGGAACTCCTTGCTGTGGATTAAGTATCTCGCATCGAGCGTACTTGTGTTTTTTTGTCAGCGCTAGTGCGGAGACGCCCTGGTGACCTCATCGGGATCCAACCGGCGTCGGGCATCATGGGGAGATGCATGTCCCCACATGGCTCGGCGTGAGCAGCGTCTGGCACAACTTCGAGAGCTCCACCTGGGCCGACGTCGCGGTCGTCGCCGGATCGTTCGCCGCCGCCTGGCTGATCTCCCAGGCCAGCGGACGGGTGGCCGAGGGACTGGCCCGACGGCACGAACGTCGGCACGACGGCGACTCCATCGACACCGCCGTGATCACGAGCATCAAGCGCCGGGAGACCGCCGTCTCGCTGATCAGCACCACGCTGCGCTACCTCCTGTTCGGCATGGCGCTGTTCGTGTCGCTGGCCCGGCTGTCTGGAGGCGGGCGGTTCGGCGCGGTGGCCGGCGCGTCCCTGCTCGTCCTGGTGATCGGATTCGCAGCCCAGCGATTCCTGACCGACATCCTGTCGGGGTTCTTCATGTTCTTCGAGGGCTGGTTCTCGGTCGGAGACAACGTCATTCTCGAACCGCTCGGCCTGATCGGGGTGGTGGACGCCGTCGGTCTACGTGCGACTCGCCTCCGGGCTGTCACCGGCGAGGTCGTGCACGTCCACAACTCGCAGATCCTGGCCGCTCGGGTGCTTCCCAGCGCCGCCCGCGACGTGATCCTGGAGATGTTCGTGACCGACGAGCGCGAGGGTCGCGACCTGATCGCGGAGGTGGCCGAGATCGTGCCCAAGGGCCCAACCCGCTTCGTCGCCTCCCCGGTCGTCACCGAGGTCGAGCGGTTGAGTGACGACCTGATCCGGATCGAGGCCCGCGCATCGGTGGCGCACGGGCGTGAATGGCTGGCCGACGCCTTCCTGCCCGACCTGCTCAAGGAGCGGGCTGCGGAAGGGTTGATCGCACACGGCCCTGTGGTCATGCACGCGGTCGGCCTGTCCGCCGACCGGTTCTCACGCGTCGCACGCGCGGCCCGGCCGCCGTCACCGTCGCGGCCCTAAGAACTCTAAAGCGCGGGCAACCCTTTACGGTTTCCTGACGTCGTTCGCGCGGTGGGCTTACATACGGTGCCGATGATCAGAGGGAACCCATCCCCCGGCAGGAGGTGCTATGACGTTCCCGAAACTCGTTCTCACCGCGCTTGCGGTCACCCTGTGTATCGCCGCCCCGGCAGGTGCCGGCACCACATCCTCCATCACGATCGCTCCCACGAATGGATCGTTGTTCGGAGCGTTCCCCAACGACAGCGGGGGCGTCACCACACTGGAGGGCAAGATCGGCCGCAAGCTCGCCATCGACCACCGCTACGTGCCCTGGAACTTCACGACGTGGTCGGCGTTCGGTACCGACATTCGCGCTGGACGGATCCCGATGATCTCCTGGTCGGCCGCGCCCTTGACCACCGCGTCGGGGATCGCCGGCGGCTCTCAGGACACGCGTATCCGCAACGCGGCACTGGCTCTGCGCAAGCTGGGTGGGCGGATCCTTCTGCGACCGTTCTACGAGTTCGACCAGCCACACGGCCATCCTCGCTACATCGGCACGCCCACGCAGGTGATCGCCGCCTGGAGGCGCACATTCACGATCTTCAAGAACGCCGGCGCCACCAACGTCCGCTTCGTGTGGTGCCCGATGGCGTTCGACTTCCCGCGCGGCGTCGCCCAGCACTTCTGGCCGGGCGCCGCCTACGTGAACTGGGTGGGCACCGACGGCTACAACTTTCCCGGTCAGTCGTGGCGCAGCTTCGGTGAGATCTTCGGTGCCGCCTTCACGTTTGCCGTGAACCAGCGCAAGCCGCTGATCATCGCCGAGACCGCATCGCCGGCGCGCGACCCGCGCACCCCCGCCTGGATGGTGGGCGCAGCGGCGTGGATCCAGACCCATCCGGATCTCAAGGCCGTGTCCTACTTCGATTCGGTGTCGCCCAAGGGGTACGACTTCCGCGTGACCTCGAACGCGAACACGCTCTCGGCCTACCGCAGCTGGAGCCAGCGCACCTACTTCAAGGTGTGGTAGGGCGATATGATGGCCGCGTGAGTGGCCTCGAGGCACCGATCGCAGGCAGTTCCCGGACAGAGATCGGCGGGCTGGTGGTGGACGACGTGCCGGCCGGTATCGGGCGCATCAAGCGCGTCGCCTATCCGGTGGGATGGCGCTGGTCGACCCACATGCAGCCGGTGACCGGCGGTGAGCGCTGCATGCACGCACACGTCGGCTTCCTGGTCCAGGGTCGGATGACGGTCGAGTACGCCGACGGATGCACCGAGGACTACGCCGCACCGGCAGCGGTGGTCGTCGCACCCGGCCACGACGGCTGGGTCGTCGGCGACGAGACGGCGATTCTCGTGCAGTACGACTGCGGGCCGGACACGGTGGACAGGCTCGGCCTGCCGGCCGAGCATCGTCACGACGGCTGACGGATCACGGACTCAGGCCGCGTGCCCGCGCCTTGCGGGGCACCGCCTCCGGCGCGCAAGGCTGGCCGGGGCGAGGGCCTCGATCTCACAGTCCAGGTCGACGACGCCGACCCGGTCAAGAGCGAGCGACTTGATCTGGCAGGCCCGCCAGATCGGCAGGTCGAGTGCACCGGCGACCTCCGACCAGGAGGCCTCACCCGCTCCTGAGGTCGCGCCGTACCGGCGGTCGAGCACCGCCCACTCGATCTCCGAGAACTCCGCTCTATGCAGCAGCACCTGAGTTGCCGGCGACGCGTTGGAGCGTGCTGAGCTGATGTCCTGCATACCCCTGCAAACGTGCCGCGGGACAGGGTATTCCCACCTTGTCGGGCACGCCCGGCGACGTCCGCCGCAGGGGTCTATGCTCACGCCGTCGACGCGACTACACGCCGGCCGCCGATGCCCACGCCGAGACCGTCTGGAGACTCCATGTCCGAGCCCGTCCCCGTCCACGCAGATCCCGTCAAGGCCGATTTCCAGGGCGGTCAGTATGCGGTCGAAGGCACCCTGGTGCCGCAGTTGGTGTTTCATCTCAACGGCTCGGAGGCGATCTTCTTCGAGCATCACACGCTGCTATGGAAGGACGCGCAAACGGAGATATCGCTGAAGAAGCTGCCGGGCGGCCTCAAGCGCAAGATCGCGGGGCTCGACTTCTTCATGACCCGTGCACACGGCCCCGGCCGGATCGCCTTCTCTCACGACTCCCCCGGCAAGGTGGTCACGCTGCCCATCCAGCCCGGCCATGAGCTGCACGTGCGCGAGCACCAGTTTCTCGCCGCCACCGACAACCTGGACTACACCTTCGAGCGGGTCAAGGGCGTGCGCAACATGCTGTTCGGCGGCAGCGGCCTGTTCGTGGACAAGTTCAAGAGCCAGGGCGGCGAGGCGCTGGTGTGGCTCCACGGCTCGGGCGACCTGTTCGAGATCGTGCTCGGTGCCGGCGAGCAGTTGGACGTCGAGGCCGGTGCATGGCTGTACAAGGATTCGAGCGTGCAGATGGAGGCGGTCACCATGGGCCTCAAGACCGGGCTCCTCGGCGGCGGCGGCAAGCTGACCTGGAACCGGTTCAACGGGCCTGGCCGGCTGTGCCTGCAGACGATGTTCCTGATGCCGGCGGCGGCCGCCGAGAGCGCCGGCGGCAACATCGCCCAGGGCGCCGAGATGGGCGGCGGACTGGCCGCCGGCGCCAAGATCGTGGGCGGCCTGCTGCGCAGCTGACCGTCGCGGTCTGACCCCCACCCCACCCCGGGGTCAGACCCCGTACGGGCCGCGACACACAGTCGGCACGAAGACGGCACGCTTGACCCAGATGATTCGTTGCGCAGTATGTAGCGACTCGTTTGTTGCACATGACCGCTTGGTGTGGCATACTCGGCGCGGGCCGCCCGAAGCAGGGCCGGCCGAAGACGATTGGAGCGATGCGGCTCCGGTTCCCCACGTGAGGAGCCGGGGCCGCTTTTTCGTTTCCGGACACCCGACGGCGAAAGGACGAGCAGAGATGGATGCCAACGACCTGACGATCGCGGCCAACACCGTGTGGGTGGTGCTGGCGGCGGTGCTGGTGATGTTCATGCAGGCGGGCTTCGCCTTCCTCGAGACGGGCATGACCCGGATGAAGAACGCCGCCCACGTGGCCGGCAAGAACGTGCTCACCTTCGCCCTCTGCTCGCTCGTGTACTGGGCGGTCGGGTTCGGGATCGCGTTTGGCGACGGCAACTCGCTGGTCGGCACGCACGGGTTCTTCCCCGGTGTGAACGAGTTGGTGAGCGTCGCACACGCGCCGTTCAGCTTCTTCACGACCATCCCCGGCGGCGCCGCCTACATGTTCGAGGTGGTGTTCGCCGGCGTCTCGGTGGCGATCGTGTGGGGCGGGATGGCCGAGCGCGCGAAGCTGTGGGTGTACTTCGCCTTCGGCGCCGTCTTCACCCTCATCTACTCGGTGGTGAGCCACTGGATCTGGCACTCCGGCGGGTGGCTGTTCGGCCTCGGCATGCAGGACTTCGCCGGCTCGACCGTGGTGCACTTTCAGGGCGCGCTGGCAGCGCTCGCCGGCGCGGTGATCCTCGGCCCGCGGATCGGCCGCTTCGGCCCCAACGGCCGCGTCAACCCCATCGCGGGTCACAACATGCCGTACGCGGTGCTGGGCACGCTGATCCTGTGGTTCGGGTGGTTCGGATTCAATCCCGGCTCGACGCTGAGCGTGATGTCGGGGCACACGGTCGGGTTCTTCGCCTACGTGGCCACCACCACGAACCTGGCCGCGGCCGCCGGCGGTCTGGGCGGCATCGCGGTCAGCTGGGCGCTGGTGCAGCGCAAGCCCAACCTGTCGATGCTGCTGAACGGCGTGCTGGCAGCGCTGGTCGCCATCACCGCCGCATCGGGCTTCGTCGCGCCGTGGGCGGCGGTGCTGATCGGTGCGGTGGCCGGCATGGTCGCCGTATGGGGGGTCGGGCTGGTCGAACGAGCCGGCATCGACGACCCGATCGGGGCGGTCGCGGTGCACGGGATGGCCGGCATCTGGGGGACGCTTGCGACCGGCATCTTCGCGGTGCCGTCGCTGGCCTCGACGCTGGCCACTGGACGCGGCGGGCTGTGGTACACCGGCAGCTTCCACCAGCTGGGCATCCAGGCCCTGGGACTCGTCGCGGTGGGGGCGTTCACATTCTCGACCTCGTTCGCGTCGCTGTGGGTGATGGACCGGCTGTGGGGAATCCGGGTGGACGAGCGAACGGAGTTGGAGGGGCTCGATCTCGCCGAGCACGGCGCCGGCGGCTACCCCGAGTTCGCCCGCGAGGCCATCCCGGCCGCCATCCCGGCTCCCAGCATGGCCTGACGCCGCACGCGCCCGGTCCTCCGCCGCGAGCCGGCGGGGGGCCGGGCAGGCGTCACCAGCGCACGCCGCCCAGGTCGCGAGAGATCGCCCGGGCGGCCTCGCGCACGTTACTGACCAGCGCCGGCCGAGGCTGGCGTTTGACGTACAGCCGCTCGACCGGGCCGGCGATACCGATCGCGCCTGCCGCGACCCCCGTGCGGTCGAAGATCGGCGCCGCCACCGACGCCTCCCCGATCACCGCCTCCTCGCGCTCCGCGGCCCAGCCGTTCTCCCGCACGTCCTCCAGCACCCGTCGCAGCGCCTGCGGGCTGACCAGGGTGGCATGCGTGAGCTTGATCAGGCCGTCGGCCAGCAGGTCGTCGGCCACCTGGGTGTGATGGGCCAGGAGCGCCTTGCCGAGCGCTGTCGCGTGCAGCGGGAGCTGCGCGCCGACCTCCGGGATCTGGAGCGTGTTATCGAGCCTGAACACATGGTGGATCACCAGCACGCCGGCACCGTGCAGCGTTCCCACCCGCACCGCCTCGCCACTCTTGGCCGCCAGCCCGTCCGACCACACGATCGCGCGCGAGCGCAGCTCGTTCACGTCCAGGTAGCTGTTGCCGAGCTGCAGCAGGGCGGCGCCCAACTGGTACTTGCCGCTCTCGGCGTCCTGCTCGACGAACCCCTCCGCCTGCAGCGTTCGCAGCAGGCCGTGGATGGTGCCCTTGGCCAGTCCCAGCCGCTCCGACAGCTCCGACACGCCCAGCCGCCGCGGGCCGCCGGCAAGCGCCCGAAGGATCGCAGCTGCGCGCTCGATGGATTGGATCGCCATGGCTTCAATGCCGTCCTTGCCGAACCGCGTTCGACATTGTAGAATGCGTACCCATGATCGGAGACGCGTGATCGGCATTGTATTGGTGTCTCACTCGGCCGCGCTGGCTGACGGGCTGGCCGACCTGGCCGTCCAGATCGGCGGCGACGGCGTTCCGGTGATCGCGGCCGGCGGGGCCCAGGGCGGTCGGCTGGGCACGGACGGTGACCGCATCGCGGCAGCCATCCGGAAGGCCGACCGGGGCGACGGGGTGGCGGTGCTGGTGGACATCGGAAGTGCTGTGCTGAGCGTGCGCGCCCTGCTCGCCGACGGCGTCGTGGACGAGGTGCAGGTTGCGCTGGCCGACGCCCCGCTGGTCGAGGGTGCGGTGGCCGCCGTGGTCGCGGCGACCGTCGGATCGAATCTGGCCGAGGTGGTTGCAGCGGCCGAGGAGGCGCGCAGTGTGCGTAAGCTCTGACGGGCGCCGGGTCGTCCGGCTGCCGGACACCACCGCGCTGCACGCACGCCCGGCCGGCCTGCTGGTACGGACGGCGGCACCGTACGACGCGAGCGTGACGCTGCACGCGAACGGCCGCTGCGCCGACGCCAAGAGCATCCTGCAGGTGATGGCCCTGGGGGCGAGCGGCGGGGCGACCGTCGAGCTCGAGGCCACCGGCCCGGCGGCCTCAGACGCGCTTGACGCGATCGCCGTCCTGCTCGAGACGCTCGAGTAGCGGCGGTTCGTCCACGACCGATCGCGCCGCGGCCGCCACACCGGCCGCCGTGGTCGCGGCCAGCGCAGCGCCGACGGCAGCCTTCGCCCGTTGCGTCGAGATCGCCCGGATCAGCCTGCGGGTCGAGGCCAGGCGAGCCGGCGACACGCTGATCTCATCCACGCCCAGGCCGATCAAAAGCGGCAGCACCTCAGGGTCACCGGCCGCCTCTCCACACACGTCCGCCGGGATCCCCGCCGCATGCGCCGCGGTGACCACGCGGGCGATCAGCCGCAGCACCGACGGGTGGTAGGCGACCGCCCGCTCAGCGACGTTGGGGTTCAGACGATCCGCGGCCAGGGTGTACTGGACGAGGTCGTTGGTCCCGATCGAGACGAAGTCGGCGTGGGCCACGAGCGCCCGCGCGGCGAGCGCCGCGGCCGGCACCTCGATCATCGCCCCCACCAGCGGGTCGGCACCGCCGGGCGCCACGTCGTCACGCGCCGCGAGCGCCATCTCGCGCACCGCGTCGAGCTCGGCCGCCTCGGTCACCATCGGCACCAGGATGCGCACAATCGCATCGCCGGCAACCCGCAGCAGCGCCCGCAGCTGCGGGGCGACACCGCCCTCGGCCGCCAGCGCCAGCCGGATCCCGCGCGGGCCCAGAAGGCCCGCGCCCTGCTGCGTATCCGCCAGAAACGGCGGCGTCTTGTCGCCACCGAAGTCGAGCGTGCGCACCGTCGCCAGACGGTGCCCGAGCGGTCGCAGCATCGGCGCCAGAGCGGCTGCATGCTGCTGCTCGTCCGGCCACCCGGTCGCCTGCAGGAACGACAGCTCGCTGCGCAGCAGGCCGATTCCCTCGGCCCCCGCGGCCAGCGCCGCTTCCACCTCGGCGAGCGTCCCGGCGTTGGCCAGCAGGGTGATCCGCCGCCCGTCGCTGGTCCGCGCGGGCTCGCGTTGCTCGAGCCGGTCACGAGCAGCCTGGTCGGCGATCCGCCGCATCCGCTCGTTCAACCGCGCGCGGGTGTCGGCATCCGGTGAGGGCCACACGATGCCGCGGTCTGCGTCCACACCGAGATCGGCCCCGGCGGGGATCGAAAGGATCTCGGCGCCCACCCCGGTAACCAGCGGGACGCCCAGCGAGCGGGCGACGATCGTCGCGTGCGCGGTCGACCCGCCGCGCGCCAGCACCACAGCCGCGAGCAGCCCCGACCACGCCGCAACCTCTCCCGGCCCGATGTCGTCGGCGACCAGAATCGCGCCCGCGGGAGGGTCGGCGACACGGCCGACACTCAGCTCGCCGGCTCGGCGCGCGATCGACCGGATGTCGGCTGCCCGCGCCGCGAGCAGGGGATCGTCGAGCGCCTCGAGCGCAGTCGCGTGCGGCTCGACGGCGAGCGCGATCGCGGCCGGTGCCGGCGCTCCCGCCAGCGCCTGTGACGCGGCGGCCTCGACCAGTACCGGATCGACAGCCATCAGCCGGTTGGTCTCGACAATGTCCGCATCGGCCTCGTGACCGCCGGCGGCCAGCGTGCCGACCAGTTCGGCGAGTTCCGCCGCTGCCAGCTCGAGCCCTCTGCGGGCGCGCTTGGCCTCGGCCTGCGGAGTGCCCCCGGGCTCACCGGTGGCATCCGGCCTGGTCCAGGCGGCGCCGAGCGCGGCGCCCGGCGACGCCGGCGTGCCGCGCAGTGAACGCGTGCTCACGGCTCCTCCGCCACCGCGCGCTCGAGGGCGGCCACGATCAGGGCGGCCGACGTGGCACCCGGATCCTGGTGTCCGATCGACCGTTCGCCGAGATACGACGCGCGCCCCTTGCGGGCCAGCATCGGCACGGTCGAACGCATCCCATCCTCGGCGGCGCTGCGCGCCTCGGCCAGGCCTTCGCCGAGCGGCCGGCCGGCCTCCACGGCTCCCCGAAGGGCACTGCAGGCGGGCCCCAGGGCGTCCACGATGGTCTTGTCGCCGGGCTCGGCCGCACCCAGTTCGACGATTGCGGCCAGCGCAGCCTCGAGCGCGGACGCCAGCGCCGCGCCGTCCACCGTCTCCGACTCGCCGAGAGCCTTGCCGGCCCGGCGCAGGCCGGAGCCCCAAAGCGGTCCGCTGGCGCCGCCCACCGTCGACACCAGCACCGAGCCCGCCGCGACCAGGACGCGACCCGGCGGGGTCGCACTGTCGAGACCCTCCAGCTTGGCCTCGACAGCCGCGAACCCGCGGGTCATGTTGGCGCCGTGGTCTGCGTCTCCGATGGCCGCGTCGAGCTGCGTCAGATAGTCACGCTGATCGCTGATCGAGGACGCGCATTCGCGCATCCAGCCCTTCACGGTCTCGGAGTTCACGGTCGCCTCCTGTGTTCGGTGGGCTACGCGCCCCATCGCAACGCAGCCGTCTTCACCGGAGCATCCCACAGAGCCGTCAACTCGTCGTCCAGCTCGAGCAGGGTGATCGAGGCGCCGGCCATCTCGAGGCTGGTGATGTACGGCCCGACCAGGCTGCGCTCGACCGACAGCCCGCGGGCGGCGAGCTGCGTGTTGACCTCGTTGAAGAGCAGGTAGAGCTCGATCAGCGGCGTGCCGCCGAGGCCGTTCACGAAGGCCAGCAGCTTCGAACCGGACGCCGGAGCCAGATCGTCCAGGATCGCGGCCAGCATCTCCTCGACGATCTCCGACGCTGAGCTCAGCTTCTCGCGCCGCCGGCCCGGCTCACCGTGGATCCCGACGCCGACCTCGATCTCGTCCGCTCCCAGGTCGAAGATCGGGCCGCCCGAGCTGGGAGTCGCGCACGAGCTGAGCGCGACGCCGAACGAGCGCGCACGCTCGTTGACCCTGCGAGCGACGCCCGCCACCTCGGCCAGCGAACCGCCGGCCTCGGCCTTTGCCCCGGCGATCTTCTCGGCCAGCACAGTCGCTCCGGTGCCACGCCGCCCGGCGGTGTACAGGCTGTCCTGGACCGCCACGTCGTCGTCCAGCAGCACCGACTCGACGTTGATGCCGTCGTCCTCGGCCAGTTCCGCTGCCAGCTTGAAGTTGAGCACGTCGCCGGTGTAGTTCTTGACGATGTGCAACACCCCGGCGCCGCCGTCGACCGCCCGCGTGGCCGCGGCCATCTGGTCGGGCACGGGAGAGGTGAAGACAGCCCCGGCGCAGGCCGCGTCGAGCATCCCGGCGCCCACGAAGCCGCCGTGCAGCGGCTCGTGACCGGATCCGCCGCCCGACACCAGGCCGACCTTGCCGGCCACCGGCGCGTCGGCGCGGACGATCAACTGGTGCTCGCGGTCGATCCGCACGAGGCCCGGGTGGGCCGCACCGATGCCGGCCAGCGCCTCCGGGACCACCGACTCGGGATCGTTGATGAACTTCTTCACGGTTACCGTTGGAGTGCTCATGATCGTATCGCCTCTCGTCTCGATGGGATCAGCCGGCGGCGACGGCCTCGGCGGGCTCTGCAGCGATCGACTCGATCGACTCGTGTGAGTGCACGCCTGCCTTGCGCGGTGTCGCCAGCATGTCGTAGGCGAGCACGCCCGCCAGACCACCGGCCAGGTCAGCCACCCAGTACACCCAGGCCTGGCCCCAGTCGGGGTGGAGGCCGGCGAACTGCGCCGTGAGCAGCGTGCCGGTGTAGCGACCGGGGTTGATCGCAGCGCCCGTCTGCGGTGCGACGGTGATGATGATGCCGATCACGATCAGGCCGATCACCAGGCCGGCCAGCAGGTCGGCTCCGCCGCGCTTGTCGATGATGCCCATGATGGTGAAGAGCAGGATCGCCGTCCCAATGCCCTCGTTGAGCATCGCCGAGCCCATGCTGGTCGTCGAGGCGTAGGCCACGTGGCCGACGCCGGCGGCGTGCACCTTGTGCGCGAAGACGCCCCAGATCGCAAGCCCGCCGAGCGTGCCGCCCACGCACTGGGCGACGATGTAGGGCACGGCCTCACTCCAGGGCATCCGCTTGGTGGTGGCCATCGCAAATGTGACGGCAGGGTTGATGTGGCAGCCCGAGACCTTACCCACCGCGTAGACCACCGCCACCACGGCCAGGCCGAAGGCGGTGGAGATGGCGAACAGCTCCGCCCCGGTGAACGGTGCGCCGCCGGTGCCACCACGCGCCAGGAACAGCGCCGGCACCGATCCCGCCCCCAGGAAGACGAGCACGGCGGTGCCGAGCACCTCCGCCCCCAGCTTCTGTGCCGTCGAATACTCGCTCATCGATCCAACCTCCGTCGGTCGGGGCACTGCCTGGTCGCGGTTGATGATTCCGTCTACCATTCGACAATGCCGAACAATGTTCGGGAATCATAGAACACCGCGCGGCGGCTGTCAAGGCCCCGGCCACGCTTCGCCCGAGCGGCTCGAATCAGCCGCCCAGCGACGTCGGCTCACCTGTCGCGAGTTACGCGGCGGGGACGCCCGCGTGTTCGGCGATCAGCGCCTTTGCGGCGTTGACGTCATCCGACCGGTTGACCCCTAGGCAGGCCACCACCGAGCCGGCATCGTCCGTGTAGTAGGCGACGAAGTCGTCGTCGTCCATCGAGCCGCGCACCTCGACCGCGCCCGCGCCCGGGCCGACATACTCGAACCACGTCCAGTCGCCGAGGTCGCTGAAGAAGTAGGGCACGACCAGATACGGGCCGTCCTCCTTGCCCGCCCACGTCCGCCCGACGTAGGCACCCTGGTTGAGTGCCACGTCCCAGTGCTCGACGCGCATCCGGCGGCCATGGATCACGCTCTGATACTCGGCGATGTCACCCACCGCCCAGATGCCGTCGCCGGCCGACAGCCGCTCATCCACCAGCACGCCGGTGCCGGTGGCCAGGCCGGCGGCGGTCGCCAGCTCGATGTTCGGGGTGACGCCGATGCCCGCCAGCACCAGGTCGTACTCACCGTGCGGCAGCTCGCCGGTTGATGTGTGCACGTTGACGCCGTGCTGCTCGAGCTGGCGCTGGAAGTAGCCGCCCACCTCGGGGCCGAACAGGTGCTCCCAGATCACCGTCTCACGGGCCACCAGCGTCACCTCCAGGCCCTTCATGCGCGCGCTCGCGGCCGCCTCGACACCGATGAACCCGCCGCCCACGATGCCGACATGGCCGTGCCCCCGGGCGAGCACGTCGGCCACCCGCTGGGAGTCTTCGATCGTGCGGATGGTGGCCGCCGCCCCGAGCGGCCGCGGCGTCGAGCCGGTCGCCAGCACCAGCCTGCCGTATTCGATCTGGTCGCCGTCGGCGAGGCTCACGCTGCTAGCCGACGGATCGATCGCCACCACCGAAGCACCGCCTCGCACCTCGACGTCGTTCTCGCTCCACCAGGTCGCCGGGTGCATGTAGAGCTCGAAGGTGGGCTTCTCGCCGCGCAGGAACTCCTTGGTGAGCGGCGGTCGGTGATACGGCTGGTGCGCCTCCCGGGCGAGGATCAGCACCGACTCGGCACCACCCTGCTCGCGGTACTCCTGGGCGACCATTCCCCCGGCCAGCCCACCGCCGACGATCACATTGTCGTAGCGCACGCGCATACCTCCTTCGGCCCACACTCTACCCCGCCCGACCGGTGCCGGGCGGGGTCGGGCGGGCCGGGCTCAGGGGGCCGTGCCCAGCGGCTCCGGGACCGGCTCGGCGGTCGATTGGGAGAGCGTCGGCGACTCGATCGTGATGTTCGGCAGGATCCGGTCGAGCCAGCGCGGGATCGCCCACGACCGCTCGCCCAGCACCGTCAACAGCGCCGGCACCAGCGTCAGGCGCACGACCAGGGCGTCGGTCAGGATGGCCACTCCGAGCAGGAGACCGAACTCCTTGGACACCCGGTCGGGGTTGAGCAGGAAGGAGAAGAACACCGACGACATGATCAGCGCCGCGGCGAGGATCACCCGCCCGACTCCGGAGATGCCGTCCCGCACGGCCGTCACCGTCGAGCTGCCGTGCACGTGCTCCTCGCGGATCCGGCTCATCAGGAACACCTCGTAGTCCGTGGACAGCCCGAACAGGATCGCAAAGGCGATCGGCGGCACGAAGCTCTCGATCGGCCCGGTGCGGTCGAGCCCGATCAACCCCATGCCATGGCCCATCTGGACGATCAGCGTCAACGCGCCGAAGCCGACCAGCGCCGAGGTCAGGGTGGTCAGCGCCGCCTTCAGCGCGATCACCCCCGAGCGGAACGCCATGGTCAGCACCAGGAACGTGATCCCGATGATGTACAGCAGGAACCACGGAGCGCGGGAGAAGATACGGGCGCCGATGTCCGTGAAGGCCGCGTTTGACCCGGACACGTAGGCGTGCGCCGGGGAACCGGTGAGCGCCTGCGGGATCACGTGGTGTCGCAGAGCGGAGACCAGATCGTCGGTCTTGGGGTCCTGCGGCGAGTACGTCGAGTTCATGTTGATGATCGCGACCGACGCCTTGTCGGCGTGCTTGGCGTTGTAGATCGGCTTGTCGACGTTCGCGACTCCCTTCAGCGCCTTGAAGGCCGTCTCCAGCTTCTGCGGCACCGAGTGGTCGCCGCGCAGGTCGACCACCACCGGGATCGGCTCGGTGAAGCCGGGGCCGAAACCGCTGGACAGCAGGTCGTACGCTTTCCGCGTGGTCTGGTCCTTGGGGGCCGTGCCCGCGTCGGCAAGCCCGAGCCGGGTGCCCAACACCGGTGATGCAGCGGCCAGCAGCAGCACCACGACCACGGGGAGCACGACCTTCGCGTTGCGCGAGACGAAGCGGCCCCAGGCGGCGACCAGCGTCTTGCCCTGGCCTTCGCGCGACTCGTCCACGACCGGCATGCCGAGCCGCCCACGGTCGATCTTGTGGCCGAGCAACGACAGAACCGCCGGCAGCATCGATGTTGCCAGCAGCACCGCCGTCAGCACGCCCAGCGCGCTGCCGATCCCGAGCTTGGTGATGAAGTCGATGCCGATTATGGCAAGGCCGGTGATCGAGATGGCCACCGTCGTCCCGGCGAAGAGCACCGCCCGGCCGGCGGTCGCCCCGGCAGCAGCGGCGGCATCCTGCGGCGTGAGTCCATCGTGCAGCAGCTGCCTGTACCGGGTGACGATGAATAGGGTGTAGTCGATGCCGACTCCCAGCCCGATCATCGGCACCAGGATCTCGGTCACCGTGTTGAAGTCGGTCAGCCGGGCGGCCAGGTACAGGATCAGGAAGGCGCCGATCACGGCGACGATCGCGAACACGAGCGGGATCACCGTGGGGACGAGCGCCCGGAACAGCACCATCAGGATGAAGAACGCGGCCACCAGCCCGATCAGGTCACTCAGTCCCTGAGTCGGCGGCGCGTTCTCGGCCTCGCCGGTGAACTCGACCTGGATCCCGGCCGGGCCGCCGATCCCGCGCAGTTGATCCTCGATCTTGACGATGCCTGTCCGTGGCAGCTCGAACCCGGTCCTGTCGAACTGGACGTCGAAATAGCCGACCCGCCCATCCTTGGCGAACTGGCCGGAATTCGCACTCAACGGATTCGTCACCGCGGACACGTGGCCCGCCTTCTTGTCGAGCGTGTGCTCGCCGGCCCTGCCCGCCTGGACCATCTGCAGGACGGCCGCCGACCGCGCCGGGGTGTCCAGTCGCTGACCCGGCGGCGCCGCCACGACCACGCGCAGCGCGGCACCGCTCTGACCACCGAACTTCGCCTTGATCAGGTCGATCGCCTTCTGCGTGTCGGAGCCGGGGATCGAGAAGCTGTTGACCAGCGTGCCGTGGAAGGCGACGTTCAGGCCGACCAGCACGACGACCACGCCCAGCCAGGTGACGATCACCCGCACCGGATGGCGGGCGCAGTGCCCGGTGAAGCGGGCCAGTGCACCGGTGTGCGCGAGCCGCCGCTCCTCCGCGATGGACGGTGTGTTGGGTGAATCGGAGATGGGACCCTCCCGGGAGTCGGGTTCGCCGGGAACGCTAGCGGCCTCCGCGCGGAATCGACGCAGGTCGCCACACGGATCGCGGTCTGGCGCTTTGCTATGCGCAGAAGCGCATCGCAGCCACGGCCAGGCCCTGGGCGCAGGTCACCAGATCGTCCACCGGTACGTGCTCGTCCACGGTGTGGGCGACGCTGAGACCGCCGGCCGTGAACCCCGCTGGGCCGTACGCCACGGACGGGATCCCCGCCAGCAGCGTGAAGGCGGCACCGTCGTACCACGAGTCGAGACCGGAGGGCCGCCCGGGACGGCCCACGTCACGCGTCGCCTCGAGCGTGGCGGAGACGATCGGATCGGATTCGGGAATCACCATCGGCATCACCCCGGTGGGCCACCACGAGATCCGCGGCGGGTTGGCGGCCAGCCAGGGGTCGCGCGCCGACTCGGCGAGCAGCCTGGTCTCGACCTCCCGCTGCACGTCCGATCCCCAGCCCGCGCGGTCGGCCTGGACGGGGAGGTACAGCACCGCAATCGTGAGCTCGAGCGATGCCGGGTAGGTGACCGGCCACTCGCCGGCACGGGCGAGCGTCGGCACCACGTCCGGGCGGGACAGGTGCGGGTGGTCGAACCCGTCCCGGGTCGCCCAGTCCGCCCGCAGGCGCTGGATCGCGTCGATCACGACCGCGCCGCGCTCAATCGCGTTCACCGCGCCGCCCTGGGTCCAGTCGGGCTGGTGGACCTCGGCGTGGCCGGGCCGCCCGGGGACGCTGACCACCCCGTACTCCGACCCCCGGCAGGCCACCCAGACGTCGAATCCGGTCGGCTCGGTGACGATGCCCGCGTCGGCTGCGATGCCGTGGGCGACGATCGCCGAACTGCCGGCACCCGACGACTCCTCGTCGGTGTTGGTAGCAACCACCAGGTCGCCGGCCAACTGCACTCCGAGACCGCTCAGCACCTCGGCGGCGAACACCATCGAGGCGACGCCGCCCTTCATGTCACACGAGCCCCGGCCGTACAGCAGACCGTCGCGGATCTCGGGCTCGAAGGGGTCGCTCGTCCAGGCCGCCAGCGGTTCGGCGGACACCGCGTCGATGTGGCCGTTCAGCATCAGGGTGCGGCCGCCGCCGGTACCGCCGAACCGCGCGACCATCTGTGGCCGCCCCTCGAAGCTGAGCCCGGGAGGGACCAGCGGCCGGCCCGCGACCTCGCCGGGCGCGGGCTCCCACAGCTCCACCACGGCACCCGCCGAGCGCAGCCGGGCGGCCAGATGCTCCTGCAGCGCGGCCTCGTCGCGCGGCGGGTCCTCCGGCATGCGCGCGGTGGTGTCGAACCGGATCAGGTCGCAGGCGAGTCCGACCAGCTCCTCGCGGCGACCGGCGATCTCGTCGCACACCCGCTGTTCGGCGTTGCTCAGAGTCATTCTCTCTCCATCCTAGAACGCGGGCCCGGCGGGCGGGTTGACGTGTCGCCCGATCAGGCAGTAGGGTCGGCCGTGTTCGGCAACCGGAGCTGGGGAGGGGAAGATGCGCATCGTCCGTTATGTGAATGCCCTGATCGGAGCCGCTGCGATGGCGCTGGGCATGGTGGGCGGCGTCGCCGGAGCGGCCACCAGCGGCTGGTCGGGCGAATCGATCGTCTCGACTCCGGCGACCGGTGACGGTTGGGAGCCGGCCATCGCCGCAGACCCTGCTGCTCCCTTCGTGTACACGATGTACATGCAGTACTCGGGCACCAAGGTAGTGGACACGATCCGCGTCTCCAGCGACGGCGGCGCCTCCTGGGGCGCGCCCAAGCCGATCTGCCCCTCGTGCAGCGGCGGCATGTACGACCCCGTGCTCGCGGTCACCACGAGCGGCGTCGTCGACGCGGTCTTCATGCAGCAGAACAACATCGACTTCGAGCAGTCCACCAATCACGGGGCCACCTGGTCGGCTCCGCTCACGATCTCCGGCGGGACATGGGCCGACAAGCCCTGGTTCGCGGTGAGCGGAGGTGGTCAGGACATCTACGTGTCGTGGTCGACCCGAGGCAACCTGTACGAGGTGACGTCGCACAACAGCGGCCAGAGCTTCACGACCCCTCAGCAGGTGACCAGCGAGAGCGGCATCTACTACTACTCCAACGGCGGCACGGTGCTGGCCAACGGCACCGCCCTCCTGGTCGGGTCCGAGTATCCGGAGAAGGGCAACAACACCAAGATCACCGGCCCGGTCAAGATCGTGGTGTTCCGTTCGACCAACGGCGGGACGTCGTGGACGCGAACGGCGATGCCTGACGCTCTCTACACCGGCGCCACCTTCGCGACATCGTCTGTCACCACCGTCGCCTCCGACGGCGCCGGGGATCTCGCGCTGGTGTATTCGGGCTCGACCGAGGTCGGCGCCAGCGGCCACGTGTGGGTGCGCCGCTCGACCGACTCGGGGGCGACCTGGGGCGCGGCGACCGAGCTGACCAATTCGGCGGGCGGCGCGGACGCCACCTCGGTGGCCGCCGCGGGCGCCGGAACGAGCGGGTTCCGGGTCACCTGGATGGACAAACGCACCGGCGCCTGGAACGTCTGGGAGCGCGAGTCCACGAACGGCGGATCGAGCTGGACGGCGGATGCAAAGGTGTCCGATGCAACCTCGGGCGCGCCGTACAAGACGGCGGCCGGATTCGGCCTCCCCTACGGTGACTACGACACCGTCGCGGTCAACTCCGCGGGCAAGACGATCGCCGTCATGGGCGAGGGAGATACGTCGCAGCTGCACGGCGACATCTGGGTGAACAGACAGCTCTAGACTGCCGCGGTGAGCGCGGCGACGGTACCGCGTCGGCGCGGGACCGGGCGATTCCCGGGCCCGTCCGGTCCCGCATGGGCGAACTTCGCCCGGTACATCCACGACCCGCCGGGCATGATGGAGTCGCTGCGGACCGGGCACGGGCCGGTCGCGTACGTCCGCTTCCCCGGCAACCACAGCTTCTTCTTCGTCACAGACGGAGCGCTCATCCGGACCCTCCGTTCGGCCCCACGATCGCTCCGGCAGGTTCTGGGGCACGGGCATGTTCGGGTAGTCTCGGCGGGATGCTCACGTACGATTCGGCCGAGGAGGCGTTCGCGAATCACGATTGGGCGAGGGTGCGGGAGCTGCTCCGCGATGTTCCTGAAGCTCTCGAGTCTGATCGGGCTTTGGAGATGGCTGCGGCAGCGGCTTGGTGGCTGGATGATGTGGCCACGTCGATCGACGTTCGGGGGCGACTGTTTCGGTTGCGGCGTGAGCGGGGGGATCGGGCAGGCGCGGCGACTGTTGCGATTCAGCTGGCCTGGGACCACACGATCGGTCGTCGCGACGCGGCCATAGCGAGCGGTTGGGCTGCGCGAGCGCGCTCCTTGCTGGACGGGGTACCGGAGTGTGCGGACCACGCGTGGCTGTTGATGCGGGAGGCGACGCTGACCGGCGGAAGCTCGGCGGTGTTTGCCGAGGCGCGGCGGATCGCCGCTTCGGTGGGGGCGTTTGACGCGGAGATGACCGCTGTCGCCCTGGAGGGGAACGCGTTGGTTGGGGAGGGGCGGGTGGAGGGCGGGTTGGCGATGATGGACGGTGCCGCCGCGGCCGCGTGCGCAGGCGAGCTGCAGGATCCGCTTGCGATCACATTCGCATGCTGCCAGCTGCTGGGAGCGTGCAGCCGCGTACAGGACTTCGAGCGAGCGGGCCAGTGGTGCGACCGGATCGCGGTGTTGTGCGCCCAGCAGAACCTCTGGACAGTGCTGGCCGTGAGCCGCTGTATGTATGCGCCGGTGCTGGTCGCCCGCGGCCACTACCCCGAGGCCGAGCGCATCCTTGAGACGTCGATCCGCCACTACCGGGATCTTTTGCCCCACCACGCCTCCGAAGCAGCTGTGTGGTTGGCGGATCTTCGCCGCCGCCAGGGCCGAAGTGTGGACGCGATCGAGCTGCTCGATCGAGCCGAGCCCGATCCGGGGTGCCGGATGGTCCGGGCCTCGCTCGCGTTTGACCGGGCTGAGCACGACGCGGCGGTCGAGCACGCGCAGGCGTTCCTTCGGCAGTCGACCAGCGACCGGTTCGTCGAGCGGCTGGCGGCACTGGATCTACTCGTTCGGGCGCAAGCCGGTCGCCGCAACGTCGCCGACGCGACACGCGCGCTTGCCGATGTCGAGCAGATCGCGGCCGCACTGACATCGCCATCCGCGGCGGCGACGGTGCTCTACGGGCGCTCCGCGATCCAGGAGGCGATAGGAGAGCTGGAAGGCGCCCGAGCGTCACTCGAGGACGCTGCGGACATCTTTGGGCGGGGCGGGGCTCCGTATGAGGCTGCGCGTGCACGCATCGACCTGGCGCGAGTGCTCGACGGGCTGAGCCGGCCGGCGGACGCGGTGCGGGAGCGGGCGCGTGGGGAGCAAGCGCTGAAGGAGCTGCGGGCCGTGCGGGCGGAGGGGAGCCCTCTCACGCGCCGCGAGCAAGAGGTGCTGGCGCTGGTCGCACAGGGCCTGTCGAATCCGGAGATCGCGCAGCGTCTGGTGCTGAGCACGCACACTGTGCATCGTCATGTCGCGAACCTGATGCGAAAGCTCGGGGTCGGTTCGCGCATCACCGCGGTGTCGCGGGGAGCGCAGCTCGGGTTGATCTGAACTGGCCCGATCGGGCCATGGGGCCTCCTCACCAAGATGACCGGGTCGGGCGAAGCCGCAAGTGGTTATCGGTGGGACGGTTGGAGTAGCCACCCCAACCAGGAGATGTGGACATGATCGACTCAGCGGCGCACCAACTTCGCGAACTGATCCAGGGTGAGATCTTCAAGCCCGGAGACGACGGGTACACGGACGCCTGCATGCTCTTCATCGCCGCCATCGAGCGAGCGCCGGCGATGGTTGCTCGCCCGGTCTCGGCCGCCGACGTCGCCGGGCTGATCCGCTTCGCGCGGCAGCGCGATCTGCGGCTGTCGGTTCGAAGCGGCGGTCACTCCGCCGCCGGTTGGTCGCTGTGCGATGAGGGCATCGTGCTTGACATGCGCTCGATCGACGCGATCGAAGTCGACCCCGATGCCCGCACCGCGAGGGTCGGCGGAGGATGTTCGACGGGCGCAGTCGACCGCGCGTGTCAGCAGCACGGCCTGGCGACGGTCACCGGCCGTGTCTCCACGACCGGCATCGCAGGGTTTACTCTCGGCGGGGGATCGGGGATGCTCGAACGGCGCTTCGGATTCGCCGTCGACAACCTCCTCGCCGTGGAGCTCGTCACGGCCGATGGCGAGCTGATAACCGCCGATCACGAGACGCACTCAGATCTGTTCTGGGCGCTTCGGGGAGGCGGCGGGAACTTCGGCGTCGTCATGTCGCTGACGTTCCGGCTGCACCCGATCGAGCCGGTCGTGACCGGCGGGCTGATTCTGCACCACGCGGATCGTGGGGTCGAACTCCTGCACCATCTGCGGTCGGTGATGGAGACCGCGCCGGAGCATCTCGGGGTGTTCATGTTCTACCTGTACGCGCCCGACGACCCATCCATCCCCGAGGATCTGCGCGGCAAGCTCGCCGCGGGTCTCATGATCAGCCACAGCGGGCCTCCCGGCAGCGCCGAGACAGATCTCGCCGCGCTCCGCGAGTTCGGACCACCGGCCGTCGACTTCGTCGAGGAGACCACCTGGGCGGACCTCCAGTGCTCGATCGACGACCCGCCCGGCTACCGCAACTACATGACCTCCGACCACCTGACCGACCTCACCGACGACGCCATCACCGTCATTGACCGCTACGCCCACCGGCTCCCCAACGGGCCGGGCTGGGTCGTCGTCTTTTGCTGGGGCGGCGCGGTCACCCGGCCACCCTTCCCAACGCCGCTCAACCGCGACGCCCACTGGGTCGTGCACCCCGGCGCATTCTGGGAAGACCCTGGCCAGGACCAGAACGTCCGCGAATGGGTGCGCGACTTCCGCGGCGAACTGCGCCCCCACACCACCGGCGCAGTGTGGCTGAACTGGGTCGGCGACGAGGGAGACGCGCGCGTCCGCTCCGCGTTCGGAGACGACGCGTATCAGCGGCTCCAGGCCATCAAGCAGGCATACGACCCCGAAAACGTCTTCCGCTCAAACCACAACATCGCACCAGCCTGACGCCGTTGCGGCGCTGGACGCCCGGCAACGCGCCGGATGGTTGGCCTGCCGGCCGCACCCGCAGGTTCTCCGTCTCGTCACCCGAGCGTCCCCGCGGGTTCACCACGCCGCGTGACCGGATGCGGTAGAACACCCCCTGGGGGACCGATCGCCCCAGGTTGCGATGTCCATCAACCAGGGAGGAATTCGAATGCGACGTTTCATGAGTGTGGCCGTCCTGGCCCTTGCGGTCTGCCTGGCGGCGGCCGGACCAGCCTCGGCCTCACCAGCGGCGATAGGAAACGGCAACGGCCTGGAGGGCGTACCGGGGTTCGACCACGTGTTCGTGATCATCGGCGAGAACACCGACCTGTCGGCCCTGAACAAGCACAACGCGCCCTACCTACTGGGCACGATCAAGCCCGAGTCGGCGTGGCTGACGCACTACTACGCGATCACCCACTACTCGGAGTCCAACTACGTGGCCATGACCTCGGGCACGTTCACCGCCTGCGAGCAGGCTGACGGCTCGGTCGCCTCCTGCCACAACAACGATCCCAACCTGTTCCAGCAGCTCGACCAGCAGTTCGGGTCATACCAGGGCGCCTGGACGAGCTGGATGGAGTCGATGCCGAGTCCGTGCTTCAACGCGAGCGCCGGTGGCGACCCGACGCTCAACCACTACGCGCCCAAGCACAACCCGGCCTTGATCTTCGACAACGTCTCCGGCGGGTACGACGTCAACGGCAACCAGACGCCGTCGGCCGAGTGCAACGCCAACGACATCGCCGCCGGTACCACCGGGCCCAACGACATGTCGGCCTTCAACTCGGCGCTCAGCTCGGGTCAGGGACTGTCCCGGTTCAACCTAGTCGTCCCCAACGAGTGCGAGGACGCACACGACAACTGCAAGCCCGCTGGGAACCCCGTCCTGCAGTTCGACAGCTTCCTGCGCCAGGAGGTGCACGCGATCACCACCTCCCCCGCCTGGGGCCCGAACGACGCCATCGTCGTCACCTTCGACGAAGGCACGACCAAGAGCCCCAACCATGCCGACAAGTTCGGCAACGGCGGCAACGTGGCGTTCGCGGTCATCAGCCCGCTGGCTGTGCCGGGCGTGTACCCGACGGTGTACGACCACTACAGCCTGCTGCGCACGCTGGAGGACGGCTTCGGCATCGGCACGCACGTCGGGAACGCGGCCCAGGCCAACGCCATCAACGTGATCTGGGGCTGAAAGGCCTCGTCCGTCAGGCCCGGCGCTCCTCGCGGGCGCCGGGCCTGACGCCGGACGTCGTGATCACGGTCCGGTGACGGAGTAGATGTCCTGCGACCCGTTGGTCAGGTGCAGCCGGGTGTAGAACACGTGGTCGGTCGAGCCGCTGCTGTACACCTGCACGCGCGGCACCTGGAATCCAAACTCGAAGTCGTGCAGATCGCACGCGGTGTACAGGACGCACCGCGATCCCAGTGTCTGGTCGAACAACGTCGCCTGTGTCGAGGCCCAGCCCGGAGCGACGTCCTCGAGTTGGATGAAGTACAGGGTGCCGCTGCTGGAAACCGCGGGAGACCGCACGCCGCAGGAGTTCGAGCCGAACTGGGTGGCGACGACAGTCGTCAGCGTGCGCGTCGAGATGGTGTAGAGCGACACCGACCCGTACAGCGTCACGCCCGCGGCGAAGGTGGCGTAGTCGCCGTTCACCTGCCCCGGCTGCAGGAACGTCAACCCGTTGGGGTAGCTCAGCGGCTCGGTCTGCAGCACGCGGATCGACCGGCTCGCCAGGTTGTACAGCAACTCTCGGCGCTGCCCGCCGCGGTCTCGCCCGAACAACAACCAGGTGCCGCTGATGGTCGGGCGATACTCCCGGTCGGCGCTGTTCACCCCCGGTGGGGGGTTGGAGATTTGACGCGTCACGAGGTCGTAGAACCTGATATCCGACCCGTTGCCCGTGACCTGCTGGTAGGCGAGCGTGGTGCCCGAGATGCCGCCGGCGAAACCCTGGGTGCCGGCAGGGTTGACGCGGGTGATCGGCCCGCTGGGCTTCCCGCCGACCATCGCCTGCAGGTACACGTCGTAGGAGCGTGGATGCGCCGCGCTGGTCTGCGACCACGCAAACCAGTTGGCGGACACGGCCTCGGCGATCTCGTGAATCGGGTTGGGCTGTGCCTTCACCGCGATCGGTGTCTGGGCCGACCACGCCGCCGGGGCGCCCGCGACCACCACCGCCACCGCCAGCGCGACGGCCCGCCGTGCTCGGCCGGCCTTCGAAACCGTCCCGCTCGCCGCCACTCGTCCTCCGATCCCCACCGCGAACAGCATACGCCGCAGCGCTGCGGGCCGCCGGGGAATCCGATCCCGCCGTTGAGGCTGCCTCCGCGGTGGGATATGGTGATGGCGAGGCGACGAAGGGGAGCAGCCACGCGCTCGGCTCGGCGAAGCAATCGCTTGCGTTTGGGGGGACTCGGACTGGTCGTCCCTGCGCTGCTCACTGCCGCCATGGCGGGAGTCGGCGCGGCGAGTCCGCTTCCGGCTGCGGTCGCCGTGTGCACGCAAAGCGCGCTTGCGCATGCCGTCTCGCAAGGCGGCAGCGTGGTATTCACCGTCGACTGCCCCGACCTGACGCTGTCCAAGCAGATCAGGATCCCCAGCACGCTGCAGGTCTCGATCGACGGCAGCGGACACCAGGTGGTGCTCGACGGGCAGCACGCGACCCGATTGTTCGACGTCACCGGCGGCAGCCTCGACCTGACCGGGATCACGCTCGAAAACGGTGCGGCGGTGGCCGCCGGAGGAAGTTTCGGGGCGCCTGGAACGGGTGGCCAGAACGGGCTCGACGGCATAAACGGGGCGAGCGCACCGGCAGGCAGCGGCGCCCGCGGCTCATCGGGCGATGTGGGGACGTTCGGCGAGTCCGGCAAACCCGGGGCCGGGGGCAAGGGCGGACAGAGTGCCAAGGGTGGTGCGATCCTGATCACCGCGGGCACGGTCTCGCTCTCCAACGTCGTCCTGCTCTCCAACCGCGCCACAGGCGGAGCCGGCGGTGGTGGGGGAACGGGCGGCCCGGGCGGCCGCGGCGGCAAGGGCGGTAACGGCGGCGACGGGGGCAGCGGCGCTGTGCCCGGCGGTCTCGGTGGAGACGGCGGCAACGGTGCGATCGGCCTCCCGGGAGGGTCGGGAGGCGGGGGAGGGCCCGGAGGACCGGGCGGGAGCGCTCTTGGCGGTGCGATCTACAGCGCAGGCACGCTCACCATCGCCAACTCCACGTTCCAGGGCAACACCGCGACCGGAGGGCCGGGCGGCATTGGTGCACCGGGCGCGGCGGGAGGCGACGGTGGAGTCGGTGGCAACGCCGGGCATGGAGGCAACGGTGGTGACGGGATAATGGGTTTGGCCGGCAGCGGCGGCAACGCCGGGGCCAATGCCGCCGCCGGAGCCGGGGGCGACGGGGGCGGCGGAGGGTCCGGCGGAGCCGGCGGACTGGCATCCGGCGGCGCGATCTTCGCCGCGGCCGGCACACTCGTGGTGTCCGGAGCCCAGTTCATCCAGGACTCGGCGCGGGCGGGCGCAGGTGCCGGCGGCGGCGCCTCCGGCAACGGCGGCACTGGCGGCGTCGGGTCCGGCCCGTGGGCCGGCTGCCCGTGCACCCTCGCCGGCGGCGGCGCGGGCGGGGTCGGCGGACAGCCGACGACCGGCGACGGTATGAGCGGGGGTGACGGCGGCGCCGGGGCTGCCGGTGGGGCCGCGGGTGGAGGTGGCCGTGCCGGGACGGCGGGCGGCGGTGGCAACGGCGGCAGCGCCACGGGCGGCGCCGTGTACCTCCTCGCATCGACACTGACCGCGAACGGCGACACGTTCCAGAGCGATACCGCCGTCGCCGGTGGTGGAGGGCCGGGGGGTGCAGGTGCGGTCGCAGGTCGGGGTTCGCAGGGTGGCTACGGTGGCCCCGGCGGAAAGGGCGGCCAGGGCGGGAACGGTGGTGCGCCGGGCGGAGGAGGCGACGGCGGATCGGCGGTCGACGCCCAGCCGGGCGCGGCCGGGTCGGCCGGGGGTCTGGGAGGCATCGGCGGCGGCGGAGGCTCGGGCGGTGCAGCCGGGGGCGGCGCCATCGCCGTGGGAGCGGTCGGCTCGGCCGGCGTCACGGGCGGCAGCTTCGTCGGCTGCTCGGCGAGCGGCGGCGGAGGGGCACCCGGCGGGATGGGGTACTTCGGCGGCGGTGGCGGCACCGGCGGCGGCGGCGGGTTCGGCCCTGCCGGTGGGTCCGGGGGATCAGCCAACTCATCGGCTCAGAGCCCGGCCGCGGAGGCGGGGGGTGTCGGCCAGGACGGTGCGCTGGGCGGCGCCGGAGCGGCCGGCCACGACGGAGCGCCCGGGGGGCATGGCGGTCGCGGCGGATCCGGTGGCGCGGCCTTTGGCGGTGCGATCGACAGCGCCGGATCGTTGACGCTCGCCCAGGTCACCTTCAGCGGCGACGCCGCACGCGGTGCTGCGGGGGCGCAGGGCGGATGGGGTGGCTATGGCGGGTCGGGTCAGACCGGAGGTGATGGCGGCGGCGGCGGCCAAGGCGGGTTCGGCGGCGCCGGAGCCGGAGGAGGCGACGGTGGACGAGCGGGGAGCGGCTTGGCCGGCGGCGCCGGCGGCCGCGGGGGCACCGGTGGCGCCGGGGCTACCGGTGGCGCTGGAGGCAGCGGCGGAGGTGCGTTCGGCGGAGCAGTGTGGAGCGGAGGCTCGACCAGCCTGTCCGGCAACACATTCCAGTCGTGCTCGGCGGTCGCGGGCTCGGGCGTCGCCGGCGGGCCGGGCGGCAGCGGTGGTGGCGGTGGAACGGCCGGGCCCGGTGGGAACGGCGGCGGAGGGGGAGGCGGCGGGCCGCCCCACGGGTCGGGGGGCTCCGGCGGCGACGGTGGCCGTGCGGGCAAGGCCGGCAACGGCGGCAGCGCCGGGCCGCCGGGGAACGCCGGACGGGGTGGCGATGCCACAGGTGGCGCCGTCTTCCTTGCCCAACTCCCGGTGACCGACACCGGTGACAGCTTCGCGTCGAACACCGTCACCGCCGGACTGGGGGGCAGCGAGGGCTGCCCGACCGGAAACGGCGGCACCGCCTGTCCCGGACGACCGGGCGGCGGCGGATCCGGAAACCACGGCGGCGGCGGCGGATCCGGGGGCTACAACGGTGACGGCACGATCAAGGCGGGGGACGGCAGCGCCGGCGCCGGATCGGTGAGCGGCGCAACCGGCGCACTCGGCCCGCTCGGGCTGGACGGCAGCTCGGGGACGGCAAGCAGCCCCAATCAGTTCTCGTAAGCGGTCACAGACCGCGCAGCTTGGCCGGATCCGCGATCAGGTCGACGGCGGCGATCCGCCCGCCCGATACGGTGAAGCCGACCACCGCGAGCCGCGCGCGAGCACCTGGCGGGCCACCGGCTCGGAGCCGATGATCGGCGGCCGCACGAGCCGACTCCACCGGCGTCGATCCAGAATACGACCCCCGTCGTGGCCGTCTTCGCGGCCGCGCTGACGGCGGTCTCAATCCGGGTCTTCACCCGCAGTGCGGTGAGCTGAGGAGGTGGCGCGAAGCTGGCGCGAACGCAGAGCCCGCACCCCGACCAGGCTGATCACCGCGACGGCGAACCCGCCGGCGAGGCCCTCACCGAGCCGGCGGTCGCCCAGCGGGACGTTGCGATTCGCGTGGCTGCAGGCGATGCCGTAGATCCCCTGCCCGCCGTTCCCACGATAGTCGGGAGCGCAGTAGGTGAGGTTGTGCGGAGGGTCGGCCCCGGTACGAAAGCCGAGTGCAACGACCGCGCACGCCGCCATCACGCACACGGCGGCCACCGCTCGCCAGGCCAGCTCAGGCCGACCACCCCGCCGGCGCTCGATCAAGCCGACAACGAGCGGCGAAAGCGCCAGCCCCACCACAAGCTCGGCGCACAGCACAAAGAGCGCCCACTTGACCCTGGCCGGCGTCGGCGCGTCGGGGTGCGCAGGTGCGAACGCCGCCAGCGCGACCCAGCCGGCGAGGAAGAGCCCCAGCACCACGCCCATCCACTGGTAGACCCAGCGATCGACCTGCCGTCGCAGGGCCTCAGGTTCCGGAGCCACCCAGCCAACCCTACCGGCGCTCGGGCTAGGCTGGGCCGATGGAGGGCGACCAACGGCATTTCGAGCGGGCGCAGTGGGCGCCCTCGGAGCAGCGTCCGCCGGATCGCACGGCCTGGCCGTTCACGATCCCGGCCGTCGCCCAGGTGATCACCGAGGGCGGCCTCGATCTCGCGCCGGGTGTGACCTTCCTGGTCGGCGAGAACGGGTCCGGCAAGAGCACGCTGGTGGAGGCTCTGGCGGCGATCTATCCGCGCCGCGGGTTCGCCTCGAACTTCGCCGACAAGCTGGGGCCCGGGCCGAGCGACGAGGACTCCCCGCTGCGCTGGCACCTGCAGGCCCGCACCCACCCGCGGGCGTCACCGGCCGGGTTCTTCCTTCGGGCCGAGGCGATGCACACCTACCTCGCCGGCATCGACGACGACCCCTCGCAGGCCAGGTTGTGGGGCGGCGAGCGCCTGCAGGAGCGATCGCACGGCGAGTCGTTCCTCGCGGTGCTGCGGCACCGCTTCGCCGACGTCGGCATGTACCTCCTGGACGAGCCGGAGGCGGCGCTCTCGTTTCACTCCTGCCTGGGCCTGGTCGCTCTGCTCGACCTGATGCGGGCCGAGGGCAGCCAGGTGGTCGTGGCCACCCACTCGCCGCTTCTGACCTCACTGCCAAACGCCAGCCTGCTCGAGCTCGGCGAGTGGGGCATCCGCCCCGCGCCCACCTACGACGGTCTCGACCTCGTCCAGTCCTGGCGCACGTTTCTCACTGCGCCGGACCAGTATCTCCGGCACCTGCTGGAGCGCTGACGCCGCTCGCCCGCCGAACGAGCACGACCAGTGACCCCGCGGTGCCGAGCACCGCACCGCTGAGCCCGCCGAAGATCACGTGCCAGACGCCGGCTTTGAATCCGTCGGAGACAGAGAATTGGAGCGGGTAGCCGGACTGGTCGAGCCATTTTGCGAACACGGCGCGGATGGCGAGTATCCCCAGCAAGCCGATGAACCCGCCGATCAGACCGGCTCGTCCGCCTGCCAGCAAGCCCGTCTCCCATCGTCGCGTATCGCGTGACGCGATCGCCCCGGCGGCAAAGGTCAGCGCCAGCGCGAGCCAGATCAGACCCCGCCCGAGCACGGTGTAGCCCGCCTGATCGACGCGGGCGAACTCCCCGCTGATAGTGGATACGCCGAGGTCGGACACCAGGATCGAGAGCGTCCAGCAGGCCCCGATCAGAAGCGGGATCAGACCGACGAGTTCGCGGTGAGTGGCCGGGATTGGCTTCGGCGATTGGTCGCTCATCGCCTACACGTTCGCAGGGACGGCGACGATCCCTGCCGACTCTTGCATCGGTGCGTAGCATGTGTCGATGGACGTCGCCCGCTTCCTCGCCGATCTTCCCACGCTGTTCGACGACTTCCCGCGGTCGCCGCTGCCGCTCGACCGCTCACTGCAGCGGGTGTGCGAGACGGTGGAGGGGCTGTCGGAGGAGAACAACCTGGCGCTGCTGGCGCTGTCCACCCGCCACCTCGGTGAGGGCGAGTGCTACCTGGAGGCGGGCTCCTACCGGGGTCGCTCGGTGATCGCCGCCACGCTCGCCCACCCCGTCCAGGCGATCGCCGTGGACGACTTCTCGCGCGAGGACGCAAGCCGCGAGCGGCTCGAACACAACCTCGAGCTGTTCGGCGTCGCGAGCCGCGTGCTCGTGCTCGAAGGCGACACGGTGGCGGTGCTCGACGCACAGTCGCTGCCTCCCGTGGGCGTCTACTACTACGACGCCGCACACGGCACCGAGGCCACCCTGGCGGGTTTGCGAAGCGCCATCCGCCACCTCGCAGAGCACGCCCTGATCGTGATCGACGACAGCGACTGGACCGACGTGTGCGCGGCCTCCGAGCAGTTCGTGGCCGAGACGCCCGGCGCCGAGCTCGCGCTGCGCATCGACGGCCGCGCCCGCGCGCAATCCTGGTGGTGGCACGGCATGGACCTCGTCGAGTGGTCGCGTCCGGCTCAGCCGTAGATCGAGCTGATCAGTTGGCGATCGTGACCGCGCTGCAGCGGCGGGCGCTGACACCGTCGATCGTGAGCGCCTGCACGCACCACTGATACGCCCCATTGGGCACCAGGCGCGTGTCGAACCCGGCACCGGCGGTGTGGTAGACGTAGTTCGCAGCACAGGTCGTCCCGGCGACGAAAAAGCACGTGTTGACGTGCAGCGTGCCGTACGCCCACACCTGCTGGTAGCCGAGCGTGCTGCCGTAGGTGGTGAGGATGAAGCGCGCCCCGTCGTACACCCAGACGGCGCCCAGGTGCTGGCCGGCCAGCCCGACCGGCGCCAGGTAGCCGCGGATCGCCGCCGGCGACAGCGGCAGCTGCACGAACTGGTGGGCGGCATCGGCGGGCGTGTCGGTGACCACGGCCCGCAGGTCGACGACGCCGCTCAGCGCGCCCAACGCGAGCGGGGTGGAGGAGTCGGAGGTGGCCGCCAGCGTGAACGAGTAGGCGGCGGCATCGGCAACGTACGCCGTCAGCGGCCCGATCGCCGGGGCCTCGGTGTTGGCCGGGTCGTGCAGGGCGCCGGTGGGCCGGCGGGCATCGACCTCGCCGCAGCCGGACACGGTCTCCGAGACGTGCACGTGCCAGAAGTTCGCAATCACGTGGCCGAGCAGCTGGCCCCGCGCCACGTGCACACCGTCCACCAGCGCCGGCGGCCACTTGATGTGCCAGTAGGTGTAGAAGTGGCTCGCCGAATCGACCACGTCCAGGTGGGTGCCGCCGTTGGGCCGGTTGGGAGCGGTCTCGTTGGCGATCGTCCCGGCGCTGATCGCGTACACCGCGGCCTGGTCGAACGGGGCCTCGACGTCCACGCCGTCGTGCACCGGCGTGCGGGCGTCGTTGAAGCCGCCGCGAATCGCCCGGATCTGGGTCAGCGGCCGAAACGGCCAACCGCCCGCCGGTCGCGGTGCGAAGAAGCACTGCTGATCGACCGTGCCGAGGGTGAAGAGTTGGTTGGGCACCGCCGTCGTCGCGGCCTGCGCTGCGCCGCCGAGCACGGCCACACCGACCGTCACCACCGCGCCGCAGATCCACTCCCGCCGGGTCACTCGGCAAGTGTCCCACAGGCGTCGGCGTGTCAGACCCCGCCGGCGCTCCCCGACTCGCCCGCCTCGGCCTCCCCCTCCACCTCGTCCACCCAACGCGGAAAGTGGTGCGCCGCCCAGTCGCGGTCGACGCTCCCCAGCGTCATCCCGCGCAGCGCATGGCGGGTGGACGGGTTGATTACGGCCATGAAGATGTGGCCGACGATCAGCGCGGTGGTCACAGCCACGAACGGCCCGTGCAGGTCGCCGAACGCGCCGCGACCGGCCACCAGCAGGTAGATGCCGGTGGCGTACAGACCGGTGAGGCCGACGAGGGAGAGCCGCGCGTTCAGCTTCTGGCCGCCGTTGAACCGCCCGACCGGCGACGGGGGCAGGCCGGCCAGGATCCGTCCCGGTGCCAGCCAGGCGCGATCGTCCGCGCTCAGCCGGCGCAGCTCCCGCGCAGAACTGCGCAACGAGCGGCCGTTGCCGAACAGCAGCAGTCCCGCCAACCCGCCGACCAGCACCACGGCGGCACCGGCGTGCACGTCGAGCGCAGTCGTCGTCCACGTCCAGTGGTGCGGCACCTGGCCGCCCGAAAACAGCATCACCGCAAACGCGACGGCCACCAGCCAGTGCGCCGCGCGCTCGGTCTTTGTGAATCGCCGCAGCAACGCCATCGCCGGATCATCGGCGCGGATCGTGAGAGGTCCCGGAGAACCGCCCGTTCAGGCGGTGATCAGGACGTGCCCGGGCTGCGCTGCCACGCGCTCGATCCAGCGCTGCACGGCCGGCCGCGAGCCGAGGTCGAAGTCGCCCTCGCCCGCCACGTGGGTGTACCCGTAGACGGCGATGTCGGCGATCGTGTACCGCTCGCCGACCAGAAACGTGTGCTCGGCCAGGTGCCGCTCGAGGGCGTCGAGCGTCGCGTTGCCGGCGGTGTGCCGCGCCGGCAACTGCTCGGTGTAGCGCTCAGGGGCACCGCTGTAGCGCAGCCAGAAGCGGGCCACCGCGATGTTCGGCTCGAGGTCGTACTGCTCGAAGAACATCCACTGCAGCACCTGCGCGCGCTGGAACGGCTCGTCCGGCAGGTACGGGGTGCCGTCGGCCAGGTACCACAGGATCGCCCCCGACTCGCCCAGCGCACGGCCGTCGTCCAACACCAGCGTCGGCACCCGCAGCGCCGGGTTCAGGCCGCCCAGCATCTGCGGCCGGTTCGAGCGGTCGACGACGTCCATGGTCACCCGCTCGAGCGGGATCCCCAGCTGGGCGCACAGCAGGCGCACCTTGTAGCAGTTGCCCGAGACGGGTGAGTCGTAGAGCAGCACGGCGGCTCCTTCCGAGGCGGTTGGGGCGCGAGCATAGCGGCGCGCCGCCGCCGCTACCGATTGCGGCCGTCACACGGGCGGTGTAGGGTCGCGGGACGATGGGTCGAGGGGTGCGCGGGCTGGTGGCGTTGGCCGTGGTGGCGCTGGTGGCATCAGCGCCGCCGGCGTCTGCGAACCCTGCGACCCAGGACGTCAGCGAGTCGTCGGCCAGCGTGCAGGGAGACCGCGACAGCAGCTTGTACGAGAGCCCGGCGCTGTCGGCGGACGGCCGCTACGTGGCGTTCGTGTCGTCGGCGTCGAATCTGGTAGCGGGCGACACCAACGGCATCGCCGACGTGTTCGTGCGCGACTTGGTCGCGGGCACGACCGAGCGGGTGAGCGTGTCCTCGGCGGGCGTCCAGGGCAACCTCGACAGCGGCACCGGGGCGCCGGCGATCTCGGCCGACGGCCGCTTCGTGGCCTTCGCATCGGCCTCCTCGAACCTGGTGGCCGACGACACCAACCACGTCCGCGACGTCTTCGTGCGCGATCGCACCCTGGGCACCACCGAGCGGGTGAGTCTGGCCACCGGAGACGTGCAGGCAAATGACGCCAGCTTTCTGCCCGCCATCTCGGCCGACGGTCGCTTCGTGGCGTTCGGGTCGGAGGCCACGAATCTGGTCGCAAACGATACCAACGGCCGGGTCGACGTGTTCGTGCGCGACCGCGAGATGGCCAAGACCGGTCGGGTCAGCGTGTCCGCGTCGGGCAAGCAGGCCAACGGCACCAGCGACGTCGGCTTCGCCGCAGCGGGCATCTCGGCGGACGGCCGGTTCGTGGTGTTCCTGTCCTTCGCACCGAATCTCGTCCCCGGCGACCGCGACGGGGTGGCCGACGTGTTCGTGCGCGATCGCGCCCTGGCCAAGACCGGCATGGTCAGCGTGTCCTCGAGCGGGGCGCTGGCAAACAGCGGCAGCTGGTCGCCGCCGGCGATCTCGGCCGACGGCCGCTTCGTCGTCTTCGCATCCGGCGCCTCGAACCTGGTGCCGGGCGACACCAACAACCTGAGCGACATCTTCATCCGCGACCGGGCGATGGCCACCACCAGACGGGTCAGCGTGACCTCGGCCGGGACGCAGGCCAACGGCAGCAGCTGGGCGCAGCCGGCGGTCTCCGGCGACGGCCGCTTCGTCAGCTTCGAATCCCACGCCACAAACCTGGTCGCGGGCGACACCAACGGGGTCATCGACATCTTCGTTCGCGACCGTGCCAACGCCACCACGACCCTGGTCAGCGTGTCCTCGCTGGGCCAGCCTGCAGACGGCCCCAGCACCCTGCCCGCGATCTCGACCGACGGCCGGTTCGCGGCCTTCGGATCCGACGCCACCAACCTGGTCCCGGGTGACACCAACGGCCGCCACGACGTGTTCGTGTTCGGCCCGCTCTGGTGACCGGCTACTGGTAGCGCAGCACGAGCTCGCGGATGAACGGGTTGAGCACGTCGTGGGTGTGCCCGTAGATCGAGCAGTGGCCCATGCCCTCGAACTCGTGGTACTCGCCGGCTGCCGCCAGCTCGGCCACCTCGCGGCCGTCCTGAGGCGGCGCCTGCACGTCCTCCGAAAACGCGATCACGTGCATCGGCACCTTGCACGCGGGCAGCTCGGCGACCTGGTCGTAGAGCAGGCAGGCCTCCCACTGGGGGATCAGCGAGCGCTCGTTGTCGTCGGTCGAAAGCCAGCTCTCCAGGTCGGCCCGCAGCTTCGGCCACAGCTCGCGGTCGCCCAGCACCTTGGCCGGGTACATCATGGCCGCGTTGTGGACGACGGCCATCATCCCGTCCAGGTGGTTGCCGGCCTTGCGCCAGTCGATCTCCGCCTTCTGGTAGTCCCAGCCCCAGCCGGTGCTGAGCGCGCCGGTGCCCATGGTGACAACGCAGCGCAGCAGGTCGGGGTAGTCGATCGCCACCTGCTGCACGATCGCGCCCCCCAGCGACAGGCCGACCAGCGCCACCGGCGGGTCGCACACCGCCTCGATCAGCTCGGCGGTGTCGCGGGCGAAGGACGCCAGCGGCCACGGCAGCGGCAGTTCGCACTCGGTGGCGCCGATGCCGCGGTTGTCGAACGTGGTGTTGCGAAACTCGCGCTCGAAATACGGCATCTGGTAGGGGTGCCAGTCGGTCGCCAGCCCGCCGCCGCCGGCCACCCACACGATGTCCGGCCCGGTGCCGTGCTGGACATAGAGGATCCGCGCCTCTGAACCGTCGACGTACATCGGGCCTCCCCCGTTCGAGAGCGGCCGAGGATACCAGGCGGGCACTTCCGACTTGACAGACCGACCGGTCGGTTGGTAGGCTCCGGCGCATGGTGGAACGAGCACTGACCGAGAAGGGTGGCGAGACGCGACGGCGGATCGTCGACGCGGCTCGCACCGCATTTGGCGAGCGTGGCTACAGCGCCACCTCGATGACCGACCTGATCACGGCGGCCGGCCTGACCAAGGGCGGCTTCTACTTCCACTTCGCCTCCAAGCGCGACGTGGCGGTCGAGGTGGTGCGCGCCGACCAGGCCCGCATGCAGGCTCAGGTGCTGGCGGTGGCGTCCGAGCACGTGCGCGCCTCCGACCAGCTGGTGGCGATGGTGCGGGCGCTGATCCCGGCCATCGAGACCGCCAAGGGCATGGCCGGGATCGAGCATCTGTGCGCCGAACTGCGGGCCGACGGCCTGGACGACCCGGCCATCGTCCGCCCCCACGACGTCTGGGTGGCGACCAGCGCCGAGCTGCTGGCGCGGGCCAAGGCTGAGGGCGACCTGGCGGCCGACGTCGACCCGCTGGCCGCCGCCCGCTTTGCCGTCGGCACATTCATCGGCCTGGAGGCGCTGGCCGCTGCCGACACCACCGCCACCGGGCACCGGCTCGGCATGGATCCCGACGAGTACCTGCGCTTCGTGTGCCGGGCGATCGGCCTCACCCCGGACCTGCTGGACTGAACGCAGTGCGGCAAGCGTTCATGGTGTTGCCATCGGAAGAAAACCTACCGACCAGTTGGTTTTAGTCGAACGAGGGAGCGTCAACATGTACCGATACCTGTCCCCGCCCAATCTCGCCCGCGCGTCCGCCGGCCACCCGCGGCGCACGGTCGCCATCTGGGCCGTGCTGCTGGTGGCGTCGCTGGCCGTCGTCGGCACGCTTCTGGGCAGTGCGACCACGACCAAGGTCGGCTTCGTGACCAGCCCCGAGTCGGCCACCGCCAACGACCTCATCACCCACCGCATCGGCGTCCAGACCGCCGACACCGAGATGGTGGTTGTGACGGCCACCGGCGGCTCGGTGACATCGCCCGCCGCCAAGGCCCAGATCGCGGCCCTGACCGGCCGGATCTCGGCGCTCGGCCCGGGCGTCGTGCAGCGGGTGACCAGCCCCTTCACGCCCGCCGCCAAGGGCCTTGTGAGCACCGACGGCACGGCGGCGCTGATCCCGGTCACGATGGCCGGCGACGCCACCTCCGCCGTCAACAACGTGCACAAGCTGCTCGACCTGACCGGCGCCGCCAGCGGCAACGGCCTGACCGTACAGGTGGCCGGCCAGGCGGCCGCGGCGCACGACTCCAACGCGACCGCCCAGAGCGACCTCGCGACCGGCGAGTCGATCGGCATCCCGGTGGCGCTGATCGTGCTTCTGATCGTGTTCGGGACGCTGGTCTCGGCGCTGCTTCCGATCGGGCTTGCGATCATCGCCATCGTGGTCGCGCTGGCCGCCACCGCTCTGATCGGCCAGGTCTACCCGCTGTCCTTCTTCGTCACCAACATGATCACCATGATGGGGCTCGCGGTCGGCATCGACTACGTGCTCTTCATCGTCTCGCG
The DNA here is from genome assembly GCA_038230835.1 of Gaiellales bacterium. GTDB lineage: Bacteria > Actinomycetota > Thermoleophilia > Gaiellales > JAICJC01 > DASUHT01. The sequence continues at coordinate 30,603 of JBBRMM010000002.1, read as the reverse complement.
CTACCGCGAGGAGCGGGCGCGGGGTTCGGCCACCCATGCGGCGATCGCCGTGGCATCGCGGACGGCCAGCCGAGCGGTGCTCTTCTCCGGCGTGACCGTGGTGGTCGCCCTGGTCGGCCTTCTGATCGTGCCGACCACGATCTTCCTCAGCCTGGCGGCGGGCGCGATCCTCGTCGTGACGGCCGCCGTGGCGGCGGCGCTGACGCTGCTTCCGGCGGCGCTCGTGCTGCTCGGCGATCGCCTCGAGGCCGGCCGCGTCGGACGGCTGATGCCGGCCCGCCTGCGGCGCAGCGGCCGGCGCGGGTTCTGGACGTGGGCGGTGGGCGGCGTCATGCGCCGGCCCGTTGTCAGCCTGATCATCGTGGCCGGCCTCTTGGTCGTGGCGGCGGTGCCCTACCTGGGCATCAAGACCGGCGCCAGCGGCGTCACCTCGCTACCCAAAAGCGCCCAGTCGCGGCAGGCCTACGAGACGATGCAGCGCGAGTTCGCGGTGGGTGTGCTGGCGCCGGCCCGGATCCCGCTGCTGGGGAATCCGCAGTCGGCCCAAAACCAGGCCCAGATCGCGGCCATCCGCCGCGGCATCGCCGGTGATCCGCTGTTCGGGCCGGTCTCCATCGAGCCCGTCTCGACCAGCCACGGAGCGGTGCTGGACGTGCCGATCAACGCCGAGGCGACCAGCTCCACGGCCACGCATGCGATCACCCGCCTGCGCGGCCTGACCACGCTTCCGGTGGGCGGCGACGCGGCCCAGAACCTCGACTACTTCAGCATCTCCTCCGACTACCAGCCGATCGTGTTTGCGCTCGTGCTCTCGCTCAGCTTCATCGTGCTGCTGGTGGCCTTCCGCTCGATCGTGATCCCGGCCGTGGCGATCATCATGAACCTGCTCTCGGTGGGTGCGGCCTACGGCCTTCTGACGCTCGTGTCGCAGGACGGCCACGGCACCGGCCTGCTCGGCTTTGACCGAGTGCCGGTGATCGAGGCCTGGATACCGCTGTTCCTGTTTGCGGTGCTGTTCGGCCTGTCGATGGACTACCACGTGTTTTTGACCTCGCGGATCCGCGAGCGCTACGAGGCCACCGGCCAAACGACGGTCGCGGTCACCCAGGGCATCACCTCCAGCGCGCGACTGATCACCGGCGCGGCCCTGATCATGGTGGCCGTGTTCGCCGGGTTCGCGTCGGGGCAGCTGGTGATGTTCCAGCAGATGGGCTTCGGCGTGGCGGTGGCGATCCTGATCGACGCCACGCTCGTGCGCACCGTGCTGGTGCCGGCGACGATGACGCTGCTCGGCCGCTGGAACTGGTACCTGCCCTCGTTCCTGGGCTGGCTGCCGCACGTGAGCGTGGAGGGCGGCGAGCGGGTGGGGCCGTCGACGGCGTAGGGGTTTGAAGAGGGTGCGCCGGCGGAGGTGGTCCGTCGGCGCACGCTGGTGTCCGGTGGTCAGGGCTAGGGTTGTGAGCATGCGTTCGGCCAGCCTGAGCACCCCTGAGGATTGGTGAGCTTGGTCCGGTGCCATGGCCTGATGGTCACCGCGTTACACGTCGCCCCGCGTAGCGGCTTGTGGTACCGGCCGTTATCGCGCGCGGGTTGAGCCCGGATGGGGTCGAGTCACGGTTTGGACCGAACCCGTGACTACATCACTTCGGACCAGGGCACCGATGCCGAGCCGTGACTCAAGGGAACGCCGGTGCCTTGTTTGAGGCCCTAGATGCGGCCGGGGCAGCGTGGCGAACCCGTCGTGCCCCCTCTAATCTCGCCCGGATGGGCATCCTTGCGAAGATTCGCCCCGAGCTCCTTCCCCGCGTCGAGGGTCGAGAACGAGTCCTGAGCCCGAACACGTGCGAGGCGTCAGAGCCCTTCCTCAGCGTGGAGGAGGTCACGGTGCGCAGTCTTGGCGCCTAGGTCGAATCTGACCCGAGCCGCACAACGTCAAAGCAGCAAGTTCTCCGCGTCCGCTCGGCAAGTATCTCCGCGTCTGCTCGGCGAGCCCGCGCCGCTGAGGAGGCCTTCGTAACCTGAGCCGTCGGTCGCGCTCGCATCGTCAGCTCGCGTTGGAGACGTCCCAGGCCTCTGGTATAACCGGGTCACGGGCCGGTTCGGCCCATGCCCTCTTGGGAGCCTGATCGGCATGTCTACCGTCCAACATTCGCGCAGCCGGACAGCTGTCCCCACCCTCCGGGGCCATCGGCTGCGCTTGCCACGGCACGCGTCGGCGCCGGATCCCAGTGATCTCCGAGCTGTCCGCCGATGGGTGCGCTCGGCTCCTCGACCAACGGCGATCGACCTCTTTTGTGGTGCCGGCGGCCTGAGTCTGGGCTTCTGGGTGGTTGGTAGGCGGCGTAGCGAGCCGCGGGGTCAAGGTGGTGTGGGCCTCGACCGAGCTGGAGTCTGGCTGCGCTTCTCGCCCGCTTGACAGTTTGTGGTAATGATGGGACGATCGCGGCGGCTCCGCGTTCCCTCTGGGAAGGGTTGAGCCGTCGCTATTGGCTTGGCAGACCGATCGGGAGGGGCCGACATGTTGCTCGCACGTTTGGGGAGGGCCGGTATCGCTGCCGCGATGGCGGTGGGGGTCGCGTTGACCGGAGTGGGTGCGTCGGCTGCGTCGTCTGGGTCGCCGTCGATGGACCCGTACTCCCCCGCGTACGGGCATCCCTACCGGCACGGGGCCGTGCCAACTCTTTCGCAGCTGGCGAAGATGCGGGCGTGGGCGCGGGCGCATTCGACCCCGGCGTTCACGGTCGGAGTTGAATTACCACGGCGGGCGGTCTTCCGATGGTGCCGGCGTTTCAACCGGCCCGGCGCGGCTCTATGTCGTGTTTTGGGGCTCGCAGTGGGGTACGCAGAGCACCGACGGCAATGGCGATGTCACGCTCTCGGGCGATCCCAGTGGCGTGGCGCCGTACCTGCAGGAGCTTCTGAAGGGGCTCGGCGTCGGTGGTGAGAAGTGGTCAGGCGTGATGACACAGTACTGTGACGGTGTGGCGGTCGGCGCCACGTCGTGTCCCGCTTCGAACCCCACCCATGTCGCTTACCCGACCGGTGGCGCGTTGGCGGGGGTCTGGGTGGACGAGTCCGCCGGCCTCACGAACGCTACGGCCCAACAGCTCGGCGCCGAGGCCGTCTCTGCGGCCGCACACTTCGGTAATACCACCGCCGCATCAAACCGAAATGTTCAATACATCATCGCCTCTCCTACGGGCACCCACCCGGACGGATTCCCCAACACCGGCTTCTGTGCATGGCATACCTACGTGTCGAGTTCGTACGGCGACGTGACCTTCACGAACCTCCCCTACCTGGACGGTGCCAATTGCGGCGCGAACTTCGTGAACTCGGGCGGCGCCGGCACACTCGACGGTGTATCGATCGTGGAGGGGCACGAGTTCGCCGAGACGGTGACCGACCAGTACATCTCCGGATGGTACGGAGTGGACACCAGCCATGAGAATGGCGACCAGTGCGTATGGGATCTGGGTCCCGGCGCGCAGGTCCAGGACGTTCAGTTCGGCACGGGTGCATTCGCGATGCAGCCGACCTGGGCGAACGACGGCAACGGCGGTACGGGCACGTGTGAGATATCCCACCCGATCGTGGCGAACCCGCCGATCAAGTACGGGTGGGGTGTGGTGAAGAACGCGGGCGCGCTCGGTGGGAGCTACGTGCAGGAGCGGTATCCCAACGCGAGTGAGAAGTACTCGTTCTCCGGATCCTCGCTTGGCGTGGTGATGTGGGCGGCACCGGATCGCGGCACCGCGACTGTTGTGATCACCTCGACGACGGCGCCGAAGAAGATCACCCAGCAGATCAACACCTATGCCGCATCGGGGGGCGACCTGTCGTTCTCACCGTGGGGCGCACTGCCCGCGGGCAAGCACACAGTCACCATCACTACGAATGGCGCGAACGTCGCGCCCAGCACCGGCACCTGGGTCGCAATCGACGCGATCACCACCGACAGCGGCACCGACGCTACTCCCAAGCTGACCGGTATGTGGTCGGACGGCGGCGGGTACGGGTACAGGTTCACCGGACAGAAGGGCGCCACTGCCTCGCTGCCCTTCTACGGCAGCCGTATCATCTGGAATGCCCTCGTCGGTCCCAACGACGGCAAGGCGAAGGTAACGATCACCGGACCATCGCCCACCGTACCGGCGGTCTACACGGTCGACCTGTACGCCGCCGGCTACTCCTACCAAAACGTGTTCAACGTGGCCCTCCCACTCGGCTACTACACCATCAAGATAACGGCTCTGGGCACCAAGCAGGCGGCCAGCAGCGACACCATCGTCACGCTCAAACAACTCACCGCCAGCTAGCCGCACAGTAGCTCGGAGACCGCGCGGCGCCCGCCCCGCCGAGGGGCGGGCCGCCCGCCCTACGCCTCGGCCGCATCCTCGGCCGCATCCAGGATGACCTCCTCCAGCTCGAAGCTCTGGTGCACCTCCCCCACGTGCCGGTTCACCGCCGCCACCAACTGCTCGTCGTCCGGTGCGGTGATCAGCGCTTCGCAACCCGCCTCGAGGCAGCGCCAGGCCCGGGCCACGGTCAGCCCGCCTCGACACCGACCACGAAGTCGATGTCGGGGTCGAGGATCTGCTCGATCAGCGTCTGGTCGGGGGTGATGCCCATCTCCCGGCAGCGGTTGCGGTAGTGGCGCACCTTCATCGTCTGGTACTTCTGGAGGTCGAGGCCAGGTACCGCCTTTTGGTACTCGACGAGGCCGACCAGGTTGCCGCGGTACTCGTCGAACACCTGGTGCACGAGCCGCTCCAGGCTGGGGGTCTTCTCGATCAGCATGCGGGTGGCGGCGGTGCCGAAGGTGATGTGCCGGCCCTCGTCGGCCAGGATCCGCCGAAACCCCTCACGCAGGGTGGGGAAGGCGTCCCACATGAGCGTCGTATCGATCACGATCTCGTACGACGGCATCGTCAGCACGCCCTCGGCGAAGCCGTTGTAGGCCGCCGAGAACTGCACGAAGGCGGCCTCGATCTCGGCCTGCCGGCCGCCGGCGACAGCGTCCATCAAAAGGCCACCGTAGCGCGGCAGCGCCTCGTGCAGCACATCCTTGACCTCGAAGCGGCCGGTGGGGTCGACGGTCTTCGAGCGCACCAGGAAGTGTGCCGCCACCTCGTCGGGCTCGAGCACGCCGACCACCCGGTCGTGCCAGAGCATGAAGAACTCGGAGTGCTTGGCCTCCTCCATCAGGAAGGTGGACAGGAACATCGTCCAGTCGTAGCGGCGCAGGGCGTGGGCGGCCGCCAGCATCGGCACCAGCTCGTCAGTCACCGCCTGCTCGCCGGCCAGGAAGCGCACCGTGACGCCCAGCAGGCCGCGCTGCTTGACCTCGTCGATCCGCTGCCAGTCGGCGGCGTCCTGGGCGTAGTCGAGATCCTTGGGGTTCCAGATGCCGCGGATCGCCTTTTCGTACTTGCGGTAGATCGACCCCTCGATCATCTCCCGCGTGAAGTGGAACCTGGACGCGACGTCGTCGCCGGCACCCCGATCCATGATCTCGCTGCGCGCCATGACGGCTCCCCGGTCGACGTTGCCGATCGTAACCACGATACCGCGCCACGGATCGGCTAAGGATCCGGTCTGATCGACATCGCCACCCTCATCCGCCGCCGCGCGCTGCCCGTGCTGGTCGTCCTGGCGCTGGCACCGACGGCAGTCGCGTGCGCCTCAACCACTTCCGCGTCGAGCGGGGCGCCCACCGAGACGGCCTCCGTTTCGACCAACACCCACCACCGCAAGGCCCATCACACGGCCCATCCGCAGGTCGTCGCGCCGACCGTCAAGGGTGGCCCGGTCGTGCCACGCGTCGACCTGCCCAACCGCGCACTGACGCCGGGCGGCATCCTCACCCACAGCGCCGCGGTCGTCTGCCGACCCGGGTACGCCTCATCGGTGCGCAACGTCCCCACCGCGGAGTCGGACGCCGTCTACGCCCGCTATCACGTCGCCCACGTGCCCTACGCGCACGAGGTCGACCACCTGGTCTCGCTCGAGCTGGGCGGATCGAACGCGATCCAAAACCTGTGGCCCGAGCCGTACGCCGGCCGCTGGGGCGCCCGCACCAAGGACCGGCTCGAAAACACGCTCCACGACCTGGTCTGCGCCGGCCGTGTCGCGCTGCCCGCCGCCCAGCACATCGAGGCCACCAACTGGGTCGCCGCCTACCGCCGCTACGTCTCGGCCAGCCCTCCGCCCACCACCGGCGGCGGATCGGGGCCGGTCAGCGCCGGCGGCTACTACGCCTCCTCCTATCCCACCGCACGCACCATCTACTGCGCCGACGACCCGGAATGGCGGCAGCTCTCCACCCGCTACCTCGTCCGCTTCGGCACCCTCGCCCAGGCCCGCCGCCGCTTCCCCGGCTACCACCTGCACCAGCCCTGCTGAGCCCGTCGCTAGGCCGACAGCCGTTCGGCGAGGTACTGCAGCCCGATCGGGTAGCGGTAGCCGATGTTCATGTGGGTGGCGTCGAACAGCTCGAAGCGCACGTCGGTGACGCCGATCGCGGCCAGTTCGGCCTGGAAGGCCTCGGCACCTAGGTCCAGGTACCACTCGTCGCGGGTACCGGCGTCGATGTAGATCGCCCGCAGCGAGCGCAGCGCCTCGGCATGGCCGGGCACCATCCGCACCGGGTCGAGGGCCAGCCAGCGCTCCCACACGTCGGGCACGATGCGGCCGGTGGCGGGGTCGAACGGCAGCCGAACGCTGCCGTCGGCGTCCGCCGAGTAGCAGGCCGCCATCGCGTACATCTCGAGCAGCTCCTCGTCGCCGTCCTTGGTGAACGCGACGCGGCTGCGGAAGTCGGCCAGGAAGCGGTCGTAGGAGCCGTCGTAGTGGTCGCGCAGGAGGCGCGCGCAGGGGCCGAAGTCGCGCGCGTAGGAGACCTCGAACAGGGAGTCGCCGGCATGGGTGGCCAGGCCGCCCCACAGGTCGGGCCGCAGCATGGGGGTGATCATCGCCCCGTAGCCGCCGCTCGACTTGCCGGCGATGCCGCGGTGCTCGCGCGCCGCCAGCGTGCGGTAGTGGGCGTCCACCCAGCCGACCACCTCCTCGCACAGGTAGGTGTGGTAGCGGCCGGTGGCGGGGGAGTCGAGGAACTGGCTGCCGCCCAGCGACGTCCAGCAGTCCACGAACACCACCAGGCAATGCGGAGTCGCCCCGTCACAGAAGAGCTCGTCCACCTGCTCGGGGAACAGCGGCCGAAACGAGCCGCGGCTGCGCCACATGTCGAGCTGGCCGGTGAAGCCCTGGATCACGTACACCGCCGGGTAGTGGCGAGCCGGGTCGTCGTCGTAGCCGGGCGGGGTGTACACCCACAGCGGCCGCTGGTGGGGATCGCCGAGCGCGTTACCGCGCAGGACGTCGCTGGTGATCACGTGCTCGTCCAAACGGCCCTGCAGCGGTCGGCCCCAGGGAGGCTCAGGCATCGGCAGCATCCCCGCAGCGCATCAGTGCTTTGCGATCACGCGGTCGACGATGCCGTACTCCTTGGCCTGCTCGGCGGTCATGAAGCGGTCGCGCTCGGTATCGTGGGCGACGGTCTCGAGCGGCTGGCCGGTGTGCTCGGAGAGGATCTGGTCCAGCCGCCGTCGCATGTCGATGATCTCGCGGGCGTGGATCTCGATGTCGGTGGCCTGGCCGTGGAAGCCGGACGACACCTGGTGGATCAGGATCTTGGCGTTGGGCAGCGCCATCCGCTTGTCCTTGGCGCCGCCGGCCAGCAGCACCGCCGCCATGCTCATCGCCGAGCCGAAGCAGAAGGTGCGCACGTCGGGCTTGATGAACTGCATCGTGTCGTAGATCGCAAGCCCCGCGTAGACGTCGCCGCCGGGCGAGTTGATGTAGAGCGAGATCTCCTTCTCAGGATCCTCGGACTCCAGGTGCAGCAGCTGGGCGACCACCACGTTTGCGGCGTCGGCGTCCAGCTCCGTGCCCATGAACACCACCCGCTCGTTGAGGAGCCGGGAGTAGATGTCGAAGGCGCGCTCGCCGCGGGAGGTGACCTCGATCACCGTGGGGATGATGGGACTGATGCCCTGACCATAGCATCCTCATCATTCGCCGCCCGGTGGGTGGCCGGTGCCCGCGCGGGCGTCAGGTCAGGTAGCGGCGGATGATCAGGGTTGCGGTCTGTCCGTGGTAGTCGAAGGTGCCGGTGTCGAAGAGCGCCGCCAGGGGGCTTGCGGTGGCGGGGCTCATGCCGCCGACATAGCGGGTGGCGATGAAGTGGTAGAGGTGCCGTCCGTAGCTGCACGTGCGAACCGGAGAGACGGTCGGGGCGTGGCGCGACACGAAGGCCGCGGCTCCGCTGAAGAGCTGGTTGCCCGCGGTGCCGAGCGTCGCCAAGGCGCCGGCGGCCGAGTGCTCCGGGGCCGGCATGTCAGACGCGCTTTCCAGCCCGGCGCCGAAGTGGGCGACGGTCTCGGTCACCGAGGTGGTGCCGGTGCCGGCGAACAGGTAGGCGTTTTGGCCCTCGAAGCCGACCTGGGCCGACCAACCGGCAACTCCGAACTGTGAGCCGGTCTGGATCGTTTCGCGGCCCGTGCATGGGAAGTAGAAGGTGTAGCTTTGGCGGCTCGAGCCGCCAAAGCCGCCGCCAGAGAAGCACCCCGGGTCAGCGAAGGCGGACGCCGACTGCGGCGCGGTGGTGATGGTGCCGAAGAACGGGGAGGTGCCGGTGGAAACTCGAAACGTCGTCGAGGCGAGGCTGCCAACCGCTCGCGTGACGGTGCCGCGGCCGCCGGTGAACAGGGTGCACGGTGTCGAACTGGTGGCGACCGGGGTGAAGGTCGTGTCCACCTCGGTCGGGGTGAAACTGGTGTTGGTGTCGAGGTGGATACTGGCCAGAGCCTGGGTGGCGGTCATCGTCATGCTGGTCGACGAGAAGCCGTACACGTGGCCCTGTGCGGCGGTGATCCGCCCGTTGGCCGTGGTCAGCCGGGACAATCCGATCTCCAGGCTGGGCGGTGACCCGAACTGGTCGGTGGTGGTGGACGCGTCCATCGAAAGCTGGTAGGTGACGCCGTTTACCAGCAGCGGGGTCGGCCGGGTGAAGAGCTCCAGGAACGTGCCCGGCGCCACCGGCGCGGACGTCGGGGGCAGCAAGCTCGTGCGAAGCGAGGCGGGCAGCGAGCGGTCGAACATGCGCACCGCTGCGCGCATGGCCTCGGCGCGGGTCGCGGTGGCCGCCTCGGCGCTCGTCGTCGCCACGAGCAGCCCGGCCGCCGCCACCACCACCGGCGAAAGGCGGCGGATGATTCCACGTCTGCCCACAATGCCCCCCTCAGGGATGGTCACCACACGCCGTGGCGGAGTCGCCCGACTCTCCGATAGTACGACCGCCCACACCGCTCGGCTAGTGGGGGACGGCTCTCCGGACGCCCGCGGGGACGGCCGGGTCACGGCCCGTCAGGGGTGGCGTCGGGACGGTCGGTGCTGCACGGGGGCGCGGCGATAGTTGAACGTCGCCGACCCGCGGGGCTCGACGGGGGCCTGGACCACCTCGGCCGCGGGCGCGGTGATGTGGATACCGATCAGCGGCCGGCGCGGGTCACGGGCGTTGGTGAGCGCCTCGTCGGCCGTGTCCGCTTCGGTGGAGAGGATCGTTGACGAGCCGCTCTGGTAGCGCAGTTCGACGGTGAACTCCATGTCGAGCACCTCCTGGTTCGGTGTTAGGTGGCCGCGGGCCGCAGCGGCCCCCGGGATGGGTTCAGCCGGCGGGTGGCTTGGGCGGCGAATCGCCGTCGTCGCGGTTGGCGGTCTTTGGGTTGGGGTCCGGGAACCCGGCCGCCCACAGCGCCGCCTTCAGCTGGCGCAGGTCGGCGAGCTCGCGGCGCCCGTAGGCGAACGCCGCCGATTCGCGCAGCGCCCGCTCGAACTTGGTGTTGCGCTCCAGCGCGTCCCGCAGCTGGATCCGCAGCTGGTGCTCGGTGCGCACGCCGCTGACCGGCACGACCGCCGGCGGGTCGTCCGCCTGCGGTTCGCCGTCGCCAGGTTTCTCGCTCATGTGCTCCCCTCGTGTGCAGCGGCGCGATCAGATCCGAGCCGACCGGTGTCGAGCGCTGACGTGGGCGGAGATCCCTTCCATCACACCTTAGCATCGCCCGCGGTCAGGGAGTGCCCGAGAGTTGCAATCCGGCGCTGCTAGACTGGCGTTCCCGCTGATGGTTACGGCCATCTGACCCAGAGAGCGAGACATGGACATCCGAGTCGTCCCCGCCGGTGCCCACGCCGGCCACCACGCCGGATCGCCCGTCAACCGCACGACCGCTTCCGCAGCCGAGCACCTGTAGTGCCGGCCGAGACGGCCCAGGCGCCCGCGGGCGAGCGGATCCGATTTCGGGGAGCGGGCGAGTTCTCCCGCGTGCTTGACCAGCGCACCCGGGCCGTGCTGGCCGACCCGGCGACCATGCGCCGGGCCTACCGCCGGTTGTGGGCGAAGTCGGCACTGGTGCTGGCCTGGGCGGTCGCGTCGTACGTGATGGTGGTGTTCGTGACCACGAGCTTGGTTCCGGTGCTGCTGGTATCGGTGTCGCTCGGCCTCGCCGCGGCCGGGATCGGGTTTTGCATCATGCACGACGCCAACCACGGCGGCTACTCGACCAGCCGCACCGCGAACCGGATCGCCGCGCACTCGCTCGACCTGATCGGTGGATCCTCCTACGTGTGGGCCGCCAAGCACCTCGCGCACCACACCTACACCAACGTCACCGACCACGATCCGGACATCAATGCGCTGCCCTTCGCACGCTTCGATCTGACCCAGCCCCGGCGGGCGTGGCACCGCTATCAGCACATCTACATCTGGCTTCTGTACGCGTTCGTCACCGTGCGCTGGCAGACCGCCAGCGACTTCGCGATGCTCGCCCGCGGCACGGTCGGGCGGTCGGCCATCCGACCGCCGCGGGGGTGGAATCTGGCCGGCCTGGTGGCCGGCAAGGTCTTCTTCGTGGTGTGGGCGATCGCGATCCCGCTGTGGCTCCACTCACCGCTGCACGTGCTGGCGGTGTTCCTGCTCGCGTCGGCGGTCGCGTCGCTCGCGCTGACCGTCGTCTTCCAGCTCTCGCACTGCGTCGAGGAGACGGCCACGCTGGCGCCGGACGAGCACCTCGAGCGCGACTCGACCAACCCGGAGTGGCACATCCACCAGACCGAGGCCACGGCCAACTTCGCCCCGGCCAACCCGGTGATCGTGTGGTACACCGGCGGCCTCAACCACCAGATCGAGCATCACCTGTTCCCGCGCGTGCCGCACACGCTCTACCCGCAACTGGCGGTGATCGTGCGCCAGGTCGCAGCCGAGCACGGGATCGCCTACCACTCGCACCCCACGATGCGCTCCGCACTGCATTCGCACGGCGCGTGGCTCAAGCACATGGGCGCGACGCCGGCGCCGGCCTAAGAAGCGGCGCAGTCGGTGTGGTCGGCGGCGCTCAAGGTGGCGGTGATTCGGGTCGATCTAGGGCCACATGCAGGCGCTCCTGTTGCAGAAGCCACGAGCGTTGGTGTCGATCGCCGCAGTGCTGGTGCTCGCGGGCGGCGCCTGCTCCGGCCACGCCACGACCACGCCGGCGGGGGCCGTGGTGCGGATCAGCGAGCACGACTTCCAGATCTCGGCCCGGCCCTGGCAGGTGCCGGCAGGCACGGTGCGACTGGTGGTGTCGAACCTCGGGCCTGACACGCACGAGCTGATCGTCGTGCGGGCCACCGACGGGCCGCTGCCGATGCGCTCCGACGGGTTGACGGTGAACGAGGAGGCGCTGAAGCCGGTGACGGTGGGCTCGCTGGACGGCGGTGCGCCCGGCGGGGTGCGTGACCTCGTGCTGCATCTGCGGCCCGGGCGCTACGTGGTGTTTTGCAACATGTTCGGGCACTACATGGGCGGGATGCACGCCGACCTGGTGGTGCACTAGTGCCGGGCAGGCGATCCACCTTCGCGCCGTTCGCAGGCCGCAGCCGGCGCACGATCGTGGCCATCCTGGTCACCTTCGCGCTCTGCTGGGGACTGAGCGTGGTGCTGTCGATCTCGGCCACCCAGGGCTCACAGCACCGGGCGGCGGTGGTCGAGGTGGCCGCGCGCCAGCGGACGCTGGCCGAGCGCTACGTGAACGAGATCCTGCTGGTCAGGGCCGGCGAGCCGGCCGATCCCGCCGCCACGGCCACGGTGCTCGTGCGCAGCGCGGACGCCCTCCTGAACGGTGGCACCGCCCCGGAGGTGCAGGGCGACGACGACGCGACCGCGTTGCCGGCCGCCTCCGGTAGCGTGATCCGGCGCCAGCTCATGCAGGAGAAGCGGCTCGCGGTCGACCTCACGGCGGCTGGATCCGCACTGCTGGCCCACACCTCGCCGGCGGCGGTGCCGATGACCGCGAACGAGCACATCAACGTCACCGACCCCGTGGAGCGGCTGCGCGTCCTGGCCGGCCTGACGTCGAACGTGTCGCTGAACGCGGCCCGCACGATCGCCACCGCCGACGACGCCAACATCAGCAATCTGATCATCACCCAGTCGCTGCTGGGCATCGGCGGGCTGTCCACCTCGCTGCTGCTGGCGCTGGGGCTGATCGCGGCCACCCGCCGCCAGACCGCCCACTTCCGAAGCCTGGTCGACTCGTCCACCGACCTGGTGCTGGTGTTCGGGACCGACGGCTGCCGCTACGCGAGCCAATCGGTGACGCGCATGCTCGGCCATCCCGACACGGCGCTGCTGGGCGCCGGCTTCGCCGACGTCGTGCACCCGGACGATCGCGAGCTCGTGCGGACCGCCGCCACCCGGGCGGAGCCGCGAGAGATCGTCTTTGGGATCCGGAACCACCTCGGCGAGTGGCGCCAACTGGAGGCACACCTGACCGACCTGCGGAGCGACCGCCACATCCGCGGCATCGTGCTCAACGCCCGCGACGTCAGCGAGCGGGTGCGGCTCGAGGAGCAGCTCGTCCGTCAGGCCTACCACGACGATCTCACCCAGCTCGCCAACCGCGTCCTGTTCCGGGATCGGCTCGATCACGCTCTGGCCCGGTCGGAGCGCACCGACGCTCCGTTGGCGGTGCTGCTGGTCGACCTGGACGGGTTCAAGCAGGTCAACGACAGCCTGGGCCACGACGCCGGCGACCAGCTGCTGCGTCGGGTGGCCGAGCGCTTCGCCGAGGCGACCAGGCCGAGCGACACGCTCGCCCGCTTCGGCGGCGACGAGTTCGGCCTGCTGGTGGAGGACGCCGACCCGGCCCACGCCGAGGCGGTCGCAGGCCGGCTGCTGGAGAGCCTGTCCCAGCCGCTGATGGTGTCTGACCGGGAGTTCGCGATCGGCGCCAGCATCGGCGTCGTCCACCACGCCGGCGGCCCCGGTAACAGCGACGAGACGATCCGCAACGCCGACATCGCGATGTACGCCGCCAAGGAGGCCGGTCGCAACCGCTTCGCGGTGTTCGGCGAGGACATGGCGCGGCGGGCAATCGACCTCCGACAGCTGGAGCAGGAGCTTCGGCTCGGGCTGCGGCGAGGCGAGTTCAGCATGCACTATCAACCCGAGATCGATCTCGCCAGCGACGCGATCGTCGGTGTGGAGGCGCTTCTGCGCTGGCACTCTCCGACCCGCGGGCAGATCTCCCCGGCGGAGTTCATCCCGGTCGCCGAGGCGACCGGGGCAATCTTCGAGCTGGGCGAGTTCGTGCTCCGCGAGGCCTGTGCGCAGACCGCACAGTGGCACGCGGCCGGGATGCTGGCCGACGGCTTCGTCACCTGGACGAATCTCTCGGGCCGGCAGCTGTCGGCCGGCGGGGTGGGGGCCCTGGTGACACGGGTGCTGGGGGACACCGGACTTCCCGCCGGCTTGCTCGGTCTGGAGGTGACCGAGACGGCGATCGTGCAGGATGGCAGCGCCGGCGAGCGCGCGCGCGCCGAGCTCCACGACCTGCACGAATCCGGCGTCCGGATCGCCATCGACGACTTCGGCACCGGGTTCTCGTCGCTCGGCCAGTTGCGGCACTTCCCGGTGGACGTGATCAAGGTTGACCGCTGTTTCGTGCAGGGAGCCGAGCACAACGCCAAGGACGCCGCCATCACGGCCAACGTGGTCAGCCTCGCCCATGCGCTGGGCCTGCTGGCCATCGCCGAGGGCATCGAGTCCGAGACGCAGCTGGAGTCGGTGCGAAGCGTGGGCTGCGACCGCGCTCAGGGCTACCTGTTCGCGCGCCCGCTGCCCGCCGCCGAGGCGACGGCGCTGCTTGCCGAACCACGCCGCGGCGACTCGCAAGCAGCCTGAGCTGCCGGCCGGCGGCCTCAGCTGTACTGGCGCAGCTGCGGCCACATGCGTGCCCAAGGGCGTCTGAGCCCGGTGCAGATGTAGACGTGGCCGCCCCACTCCTGGTTGTGGAGCCCGGCGCTGTTGGACAGCGTGGCCGCGATGCGAACGTGCGCGAAGAACCGGGAGAGGTAGGCCTGCTCGTCGTGGTTGGTCACGTCCACCGGCCCGGGTGCCACCGCCACCACCGTGGTGGCGGCCGGGTTGCCCAGCCCCCAGAACCACTCGTTGTTGTGCCCGCTGACTGCGATCGGCAGGCCGGTGCCCCGGCCCAGCTCGTTGATCGCCGCGGCCTCTCCGTAGTCTCCGGTGAAGATCACGGCGTGCGCCCGCCGCGCGGCGGGGAGCGAGTTCCACACGCGCGCTACGGAGTGGACCAGCTCCGGCCAACCGACCTCCTCGCCGAGCGGCGCGTTGATCGAGAGCATCCCGCCGATGTCGCGGGCCGGCAGGATCGGCAGCACGACCGGCAGGACGAGCGCCGTGTAGAGGGCGGTCGCCGCCACCACGAGCCCCGAGCGCACCCGGTGGGTCGACCACCAGCCCTCGAGACGGACGGCTCCCGCCGCCAGTAGGTAGATGTACGCCGCTGCCAGGTAGTAGATCTTGGCCCCGGCGGTCACCGCGAAGACGACGTACAGCAGGCCGTAGGCCCACACCAGAGCCCGCCACATGGGGCGGTCCGATCGCCACAGAAACCCGATCCCGGCGACCCACAGCCAGACCAGCGCGATCGACGCGATCAGCAACTGGCCGAACACCCAGGTGCCGATGTTGCCGAGCCCGCCGTTCGCCTGGTTCAGGGTGCGCGTCATGGCGATCGTCGGCCAGCCGTGCAGGCTCTGCCACCACAGGTCGGGGATGGTGAAGCAGGCGGCGATGGCTGCGCCCGCCAGCGCCCAGCGGTTGAGGACGAACCGCGATCCCCCGCTGAGCAGCCCGCCGAGGAGAATCGCCACGCCGAAGGAGCCCACGCTGTGCTTGTTGGCCAGCCCGACTCCCAGCACCACGCCGCCCACCAGCCAGTAGCGGCTATCACCGGTTCGCCCGACCCGCACGACCACCAGTGCGAGCGCCGCCCAAAACAGGATGTCGAGGGTAGTGGGCTCCAGGAGGTCGCCGACACCGAGGACGACCGGCATCGTCGCTGTCGCCAGGGCGGCGACCAGCTGGGCGTTCCGGCGGCCGCCCAGCTCGCGGGCCAGCAGCGCTCCGGTGATCACCGTGGCCGCCGCCGCCAGCGCCGACCATAGGCGCAGACCGACGACCGACACGCCGAACAGCGTGAGCGACACCCGGGCCAGGAGCGGCACCAGGATCGGCTGGTCGACATACCCACCCTGGAGGTGCCGGCCGGCATCCAGAAAGTACAGCTCGTCCCGGTGGAAGCCGTATCGCCCGGAGAGGGCCATGTCGAGCACGAACAGCGCGGCCGCGACGAGCAGCACCGGGCGAGCGGCAAACCGCTCGAGCACCGGGCTGGGCGTTGGTCGATCGACGCTCTCCACGAGGGTCCTCCGGTGAACGGTCTCCGCCGTCGCCGGCAGGCCGACGATACCGGTGGGGCACACGGCGGTGCTGAATCCCCCACCCGGGGGAATCGCAATCGGAGGCGATGCGCCTACATGAGAGCACGTTCTCCCTCTCTCCCCCGGTGAGGTGCCGTCGTGAACTCCCCCGCTCCGAAGCCCAGCCACATGGCCATCGACGAACGCTGGCTGCTGGATTGGGTCGGCTTTGGGATGCTCGAGATCGCCGCCTATCTGAGCAAGCACGCTGCGTTCTCGGCGTACTGCAAGAAGCGTGACGAATCCACTCGCCGCGCTGACCGCCGGTAGCCACGACCGCTAGGATCGGGCCGTGAGCCTGCTGGTCGATCCGAACGACTCCGTGTTCGTCATCATCGATGTCCAGCCGCTCTTCCTCGATCGAGTCGACGAGCCGGTCAGGGCCGGCGTGATCGAACGGATCGCCTTCCTGACTCTGGGCGCGCGCTTCTGCGGCATCCCCATCGTCGCGTCGGTCGAGTCGCCGCAGGACTGGGGCGGCCTGCATCCCGATCTGGTCGCGGTGATCGGCGACGCCCCGGTGATCCCCAAGGTCGTCTTCGGCCTGGCGGACGATCCGCTGGTGTGGCCGGCGGTGCGCGAGACCGAGCGGGGCACGGCGGTGCTGGTCGGCCTCGAAACCGACGTCTGCGTCGCCCAGTCCGCGCTCGGCCTGCTCGATCAGGGGCTGCGGGTGGTGGTGGTCGAGGATGCGGTGGCATCGCCGGGCAGCGCGCACGCGGCGGGCATCGACCGCATGCGCCGGGCCGGCGTGATCCCGGTCGTGGCCAAGCAGCTGCACTACGAATGGATGCGCACCGTCGAGCGATCACGCGAGTTCGAGGCTGCCCACCCCGACCTCGTGCAACCACCGGGCGTCCTGCTCTAATGGGCGAACCCCGGGCCACCAACCGCTCCGCCTCGACGGCGCTGGCGGCGGCGGTGCTGGCGCTGGTATTGGTGGCGATCGGGCTCGCGGCCGGAGGAGCGGTGTTTCAGCTGCTGTGGTTCGCGGCGGCGGCGCTGGCGGCGCTGGGAGTCGCGCTCGGGTTCGTCGGCCTGACCATGGCCCGCGCGGGCGCACGCCGACTGGCGCTCTCGGTGCTGGCGCTGCTCGTCAACGTCGGGCTGGTGCTGGGGTTGATCGCGCTCGCCATCAGCCGCTCCTGAGGGGCGAGCGGGGTGGACAACGCCGCCGTGGTCCGAGACAATCCGCCCAACCAAGGCTGGAGGGTTCCGGCCATGACCGAGGGGGGTCGATCGTGCGCAAGCTCGCACTCGTTCCGGTGCTCGTCGTCGTATCTGGGGCCGCAGTCTGGGTGGTGGCGGGGACGGTGGCGCAGGGCGCTACGGCCGGGTCGGTGTCGATCGCCGCCGCGACCATGCAGCCGATCGGCGCGACGACCCACAACAACGTGACCACGCCGGCCTGTGGCGCTCCGGTGGCCTCGACACAAGGATCCGACAACTTCGGTGTGCTGATCAACTCGCAGGGCAGCGCGCTGGCGCCGATCTCGCTGCCGCAGGGCGCGACGGTGACCGCATTTCGCTACACGGTGCGCGACAGCGACGCCGACTTCGATACCTACGCCTACCTCGCGAGCAAGCGGCTCGGCAAGTATCCGACCGAGCTCCAGGGCTATTCCGTGCTGGCATCCGTGCACAGCAAGAGCGCCAGCAGCCGCGTCCGCCAGGTCGTGGACACCTCGATCGCAAACGCGCTGATCGACAACACCCAGTTCGCCTACTACGTGGAGACCGTGACCTGCGCAAGCAACCTCGAGCCGATCGGGATCCAGGTGGACTACACGACGCCCTAGCCGCGCAGACCAACCCGATAGAAGCCGCCGATCTGGACCGCGATCTGGGGGCGCTCATGCGCCTGTACATGGCAAACCGCGGTGTCTGGGACGCGATCGAGGGAGCAGGGCCGGTCGACCACCGACGCCGCCTACGGTGCGATGTTGTGGTTCAGGTGGAAGACGTTGTCGGGGTCGTAGCGGCGCTTGACCTCGACCAGCCGGTCGTAGTTGGGGCCATACGCCGCCCTGATGGCGTCGTCCGCCTGGTCGTCTCCCAGGTAGTTCAGCCAGCGCCGGGCGACCAGGTGCTCGGACACCGCCGCAAACGTGTCCTTCGTCCAGGCGACGTTAGTGTCGGTCTCGGCCGGGTCGAGCCATTCCGAGGGCAGCAGCAGGTTGAACCCCTGCTCGCGGTGCGGCACGGCCGCGGCCGAGGGCGCGATCCGCGTGACCGCCCCATGGAAGTGCTCGAACAGGATCACGGACATCGGCGAGGGCACCGACTCGAAGCGCTCCACGACCGTGTCGATCAGGTCGTCGGACAGGCCGGTGGTGAAGCTCGAGAGCCAGTAGTTGAGCGCCCCCGCCGGGTAGCCGTCGTCGAGCAGGGTGTTCATGACCGGATAGGGCATCGGCCCCACCTGGGCCATCAGCGGCGAGCCGAAGCCGAGGAACGGCGCCAGGTCGCGGTCCGCGCGATCGGGGTCGGTGTGGCACACCACCATCGCCGCGAGCTTGTGGCCCGAGCCGTCCGGCGCGTGCACCAGGCCCGCGAACACGGTCAGCTCGTCCGGACAGTCGGCCACCGCGTCGCGGTAGAACCGCAGGAGGTGGGCGCCGGCCTCGATCGGATGCGCGATCAGGCCGCCCACCACCATCGGTTGCGGCCGCAGCCGGTACAGGAACGACGACGCCACACCGAAGTTGCCACCGCCGCCGCGCAGCGCCCACATCAGGTCGGGATGCGACTCGTCGCTGACGTCCAGCACCTCGCCGTCGGCGGTGACCAGCTGCACGCCGATCAGGTTGTCCGCCGCCAGGCCCTGTGTGGACATCAACCAGCCCAGCCCGCCGCCCAGCGTGTATCCGGCGATCCCGGTGGTCGAGATCGCACCGCCGGTCACCGCCAGGCCGTGCACCGCTGTCTCACGGTTCAGCTCGTTCCAGGTCACGCCGCCCTGGGCGCGACAGGTCGCAGCCTCCGGGTCGACGTGGATCCCCTTCATGCGCGAGAGATCCACGACCAGACCCCCGTCGACCATGGCCCGCCCGGCGACATTGTGGCCACCGCCCCGGACCGAGATCTCCAGCCCGGATTCGCGCGCGAACCGCACAGCCGCCACCACGTCCGCGGTGCCGGCACAGCGGGCGATCAGCGCCGGCCGCCGATCGACCAGGCCGTTGTGCACGCTCCGCGCCGCGTCGTAGTCATGGTCGGCGGGGGTCACCACGCGGCCCCCGAAAGCCGTGGCCAACGATTCCACCTGCGCGGCATCGAGCGAGGAAGCGACGGTCATGGTGATCCTCCCGAGAGAGCGGTACGTGTGCCGGGCGCAACGGCGCGGCAACCTGCGGCCTACATTCTCGCATGTGTGGAACCGGATTTCACCTCAGGCTGTGCTCGGAGGCTAGGGCGTCCAGCGGTCGCCGACGGGCGTCACCACGAGCTCGTGCGTCCAGGCGCTGCGGCCCTGCTCGTGCAGGTACTGGACGGCCCGCGCCAGCTCGTTGGGGTCGATCTTCTGGCCGTCGTGATCGTCGCCCGGCGAGCCGAACGACCCGTCGCAGACGAGCAGCGCGGCATGCACGCCACGCGGCTTCAGCTCGTTGGCCGCAGCCTGCGCCAGCGCACGCACGCCGGCCGCCCCCGCCGCCCACGGCGCCCGGCCGGGCAGCGCACGGCGGGCGGAGCCGCCCGTGACCTGGACGAGCGTGCCCGATCCCCGCTCGGCCAGCGACCCGCCGCAGATGCGGAAGAAGGCGAACGCCTCCGGCAGCAGCTGCCCCAGGTACGGCGCCATCGCATCGTCGTCGGTGGTGGTCAGATCGCCGCCTCCGAACCGACCCTTGGGGGAGACGGCGTTCACCGCCAGGTCGAATGCCCCCGCATCCTCCACCACGCGCCGCATCTGGGCGACATCGGTCAGGTCGGCCACGACGCCTCGCCCGGGGAAGTCAGCGGCGGTCTGCTCGGAGCGGGCGACCCCCGTCGCGGCCCAGCCCTGGGCGGTCAGATGCTCCGCGATCACCCGGCCGAGGCCGCGGCTGCCGAAGACGAGCAGGTGAGGCACCCCGCCAGTCTACGCTGATCAACCATCTAGATCGGCTTTTCGAACCAGTGGTGGGCGTAGGGCTCGTCGTTGAACGGGTCGACCTCGCGATAGCCGGCCCGGCGGTAGAGGTTGATCGCCTCCGCCAGCGCACGGTTGGTTTCCAGGCGCACGACGGTCGCCCCGGCCCAGCCGGCGTGCTGCTCGAGCTCGCGCAGCAGCCGACCGCCGAGCCCCAGCCCGCGGACATCGGGCGCCACCCACATCCGCTTCAACTCGGCCGGCGCGTCGGCGTGGAACCTGAGCGCGCCGCAGCCGACCGGACGCCCGCCGAGCTGCGCCACCAGCAGCAGGCCGGTGGGAGGTTTGAGATCGTCGGCCGGCGCCGGGATACTGAGCGCCGTGGTCAGGTTCTCCATGTTGAGCAGGTTGTCGCCCTCGCCGGCCGCACCGTCGTCGGCGCCCGAGGCCAGCGTGAACGTCAGGTCCGCCGTGCGCCGAGAGTAGTCCGCCGTGTCGATCCCAAGCCCTCCGTCGATCACGTCGGCGCCATCGGCGGTGGTTCCCATCAGGAAGGTGTCGTTGTCGTTACCGCCGATCAGCGTGTCGCTGCCGCCGGCGCCGTTGAGGGTGTCGTTGCCGGGACCGCCGTTCAGCGTGTTGATGCCCGCGGTGTTGAGCAGCTTGCTCGGGCTGACGCCGTTCAGCGTGTCGTTGCCATTTCCGCCGACCACGTTCTCCATGTCTGAGAAGACGGAGTCGTTCTCCCCCGGCTCGCCGTCACCCTGCGCGAGCAGCAGGCTCACGTTGACGGCCGCCGCACGCCCGGCGTAGCTGATGGTGTCCACGCCGGAACCGCCCGTGTACACGTCGGCGCCGTCGTTGGAGGGTGTGAGGAAGGTGTCGTTGTTGAGGCCGCCGTCCAGCGTGTCGTTGCCGAGGCCGCCGGTGATGATGTCGTTGCCGCCGGCGCCGTGGATCACGTTGGGCAGGCCGCCGCCGACCAGCCGATCGTTGCCGGCCCCGCCGGTGATGTTGTCCACGTCGGAGAGGATCGAGTCGGCCTCACCCGATTGGCCGTCGCCGCTCAGCGTCGTCTCGTCCACGACCAGCGCGGCGGTGCGGCCGGTGTAGTCGACGGTGTCGATCCCGGTGTCGCCCTGGAAGGTGTCGGCACCGTCCAGAGTCGGCGTCAGGTAGGTGTCGTTGCCGGTCCCGCCGATCACCTGATCGTTGCCGGCGTTGCCGCGCAGCGTGTCGTTGCCGTCCCCGCCCTGGATCGTGTCGCCGAACAGGCCCCCGCTGATCGTGTCGTTGTCGGCGCCGCCGTCGAAGGAGACCGGGGACGTAAACGACAGGACGCCCGACAGGGTCGCCGTCTGTGCCGCCAGCTTGTCCGCGCCGGCGAACCCCTCGACCTGGAACAACTCGGTGTTGTCCAACCCGGTGATGAACGCGTTCGAACTCGTGCCCAGGCGTGGCGCGCCGGTGCTGTCGCGGTTGAACAGATAGTCGTCCGCACCCGCGCTCCCCATGACGTCCACGCGGTCGGTGCCGGCGCCCAGGTCGACGTTCACAGCCGGAACCCCCGACACCACCCACGTCCCGCCCAGCCCGCCGTCGTCCATCCGCAGCGTCTCGTTGCCCGACGATCCGTTGAGAAACAGGAAGTCGGTGTTCGACTTGGTGGCGGTCGTCCCCGCCCCGGTGCACGTGCTGGCAGTGTTCGACGTTTCGTCGAGCCATACGAAGGCGCCGGTCGAGCCGATCGAAAACCGGACCGTGTGGCCGCTCGAGATGGACAGCGTGGCCGCCCTGTCGAAGTGCGGGTCAGTGGGGTTGTACGTGCAGGAGGTCGCCAGAGCGGACGGCGCCCACGCCATGCCGACGCCTGCCGCCACCAGGAATGCGATCACTGTTCGACGCATCACCCCTCCCCCCACCGAACGGAGCTGAGGGCGATCTTACGCTCTCGTGGCGTACATGGCAAGTCGCGCTCTGGCAGCGCGGTGCAGCGGTTCGGCGCGGGCATCCTCGGGTGTCCGCTCTCGCAGGGTCTTCCAGCCCGGCATCGGCGGCGCCGGTAACACCGCCTGCGCCGCCGGGTAACCGTTCGGTAACGAGGTTTGAACATTCGGCCGCGTATGGCCTACCCTGTCTCCATGAGGGCATGGGCGAACCTCGGAGTGCGCGGACGCGTATGGGTCGTTCTCGCACCCGCCTGCCTGGCGGCCGCGACCGGCTGCCAGGGGAGCGCCGGCGCGGCGAGCACGACGTCCACGACCGCCCCCGTCACCAAGCCGCCGGCGGCTCCGACGGCGCGCGTGGAGATCACGCCTGCGAACGGCAGCACCCGCGTCAGCCCCGCAGACCGGGTCACGGTCAAGGTGGCTGGCGGCACGCTGACCCACGTCTCGGTGCACAGCTCCGGTTCTCCGGTCGTCGGCCTGGAAGGTTCCGGTCGCACCGCCTGGCACAGTCGGTGGTCGCTCCACCCAGCAACGAGCTACACGGTGCGGGCGACCGCCGTCGACCCGACCGGGCGCAGGGTGACCACAACCAGCGCGTTTCGCACCCTGGTACCGGCGCAGACGTTCACCACGACGATCTTCGAGGGTCAGGGTCAGACGTACGGTGTCGGCATGCCGGTGATCCTTCGGTTCAGCCAGCCGATCGTCAACAGGCGATCGGTGGAGCGTGCGCTCCAACTGTGGTCGTCAAAGCCGGTGACCGGCGCCTGGTACTGGGACGGAAGCCAGACGCTCTACTTCCGCCCGCGCGGCTACTGGGCCCCGCACACCCGCGTGCGATTCGTGGGCCACCTGGACGGCGTGGAGGGCGCACCGGGTGTGTACGGTATTCACACCCTGACCCAGAACTTCGAGATCGGGCGCTCGCTGATCTCCGTGGTCAGCACCGTCACCCACCACGTGCGGATCTACCTCGACCGCAAACAGTTCGCGCAATGGCCGATCAGCACCGGCCGGCCCGGCGACGATACGCCGAACGGCACCTATCTGACCATCGAAAAACACAACCCGGTCGACATGATCGGCCCCGGCTACAACATCGAGGTGCCGTGGTCGGTGCGGTTCACCTGGTCGGGAGACTATATGCACGACGCGTACTGGTCGGTCGGCGAGCAGGGTTTCAGCAACGTCAGTCACGGCTGCGTCAACCTCTCGCCGGCCGACGCCGAGACCTATTACAACCTCGCCGATCCCGGCGACCCGGTGACCGTCGTCGGGAGCCCGCGCGGTGGCGCCTGGGACAACGGCTGGACGGTGTGGTTCCTGTCGTGGCGCGACCTGCTGAACGGAAGCGCGCTCCACCAGGCCGTGCGGGTCGGGCCTAGCGGAAGCGTGTTCGTGAGACCGGCGGCCATCCCGCTCTCGAAGGCGAAAGCCCCGCTGGGGACGTCACACCCGGGGAACGAGGCGCCCGCGTAGGCGCCGTGATCGTGGCGTGATCGCCGCCATATTCCTCGCGCTGCTGGCCGCTCCGGCACTCATGCTGCTCGTCTTGGCGCGTGTTCGCGTGATCACCCGGCGCGCAACTGTCACCGGCCTGATCCTGCTCGCGGCACTGCTCTTTTGGGCAAACCACGACATCACCAGTTCCCACTCGTCCACGGCGGCGATCGGCTGGATCGTCGTCCCGCCCGTGCTGTTCGTTGCCGCGATCACGGTCGTGGTGATCGACCGACTGGTGGCCTTCGGCCAGCGGCTCACACATCGGGGCGAGACGCCTCCGCCCATCACGGGCCTGCCCGACTCCAACGACTGGTCAGGGCTCCCGCCTTCCTGATGGTCGTACAAGCAGACAGTTACAGCTCCCGCATCCGCAGTGCGGCCCCGGCGGTGACCGCCACCGCGGCAATCAGTGCGAGCCAGATGCCGAACGCGGTCGAGACGTCAAAGTGGGCGCCGCCCGCGCTGCCGAAGCTGAAGTTCAGGCTGTGGGCGCCACCCGGCTTGCTCACGATCCGATACAGCACTAGAAGCACCGAGAGCGCGCCCGCCCCGCCGGCGATCATCCACGCTGGGAAGGGCAGTTTGACGTTCTGGGCGAACAGCTCGATCCCCCAGGCGGCGATCGCGACCACCGCGAGCAGAGCCACCAGGTTGGCGACGTTCGTGGCATCCGTCCCGCTCACCGATGCACTATGGCTGAGTCCCTGGAGCAGGGTGTTCGGAACGCCGCTGACACTCACGGAAACGGTGTACCAGTCGAGGAAGACGCTGATCAAAAGCACGATCGCGCCGACCGCCGAGATCATCACTGAGCGTGGGACCGCGCTCAGATCGAATGCCTGCGGGCCGCTCGGGGGTGGCCCAGGGCCCTGCTGCTCTTCGGGTTGCATGTCCGACTCCTCATTTGCCGATCGTCGAGGCTGGGGTTCGAGTCTGCTCGCTGCCAATCTACACCGTGGCTGATCAGTACGTGAACCGATCCGCGCTCGTCGTCGGGCTCGTACCAGCTGCAGTGGTCACGGTGATGTGCACCGACCCAGCCGCGTGGGCCGGCGACACCGCCTGCACCTCGGTCGCCGACACGAAGATCACCGAACTCGCCGCGTGCGCACCGAACGTGACCGTGGCATCGGGGACGAACCCGGTGCCGTGGATGGTCACGGTCGTGCCGCCCCCTGTCGGCCCGCTGTTGGGACTGATCGACGTCACGGTCGGTGCGCCGTAGGCGTACAGATCCGAGTTGGTCGCCGAGGACGTCCCGGCGGGCGTGATCACCTCGATCCGCACCGTACCGGCCGAATGGGCGGGCGCTACGACGTTCAGCCGCGATCCCGATACGAAGGTCACGGTGGTTGCCACTGTGCTACCGAACTTCACCGTCGAACCCGGCGCGAAGTGCGCGCCCTTGATGGTCACGGCGGTGCCGCCGGAGGTGGAGCCTGCGTCGGGGCTCACGCTGCTGATGGCCGGCGGACTCGTAACCAGGTAGATGGTCGCGGTGGCGGGCGCGCTGACCGCACCGGCGCCGTTCTGGAACTCCACCGCCACGGTCTTCACGCCTTCGCTCGAGCCGCTGGACAGGTGCACAGTCGTGCTCGGCGTGTACTTCTTGAAGGCCCCGTACGGCTTGCCGTTGATCGAGATGGCCATGTCAGTCACCGGGTCACCCGCCGTCGGGTTGGTCGCCGAGAGCGCCAGGCTCAGAGTGGTGTTGGCGGTGGAGGCTGCCCCGCCGTCGATCGTGACAGTTCCGGACGGTACCGCCGTATCCCGGTACAGGGTGTAGCCGCCAGAACCGCCGTTGTTGTTCATGACCACCACTCCGTCGAACTGGCTCGGATCGGCTCCGGTCGTATAGCTGATCAGCAACGGCGAACCTGGAGCACCAGTGGAGTCGGCCACAGCGGAAGACCTGCCCTGGTAGCTCCCGCGGCTCGCAGAATGGAGCGCGAGGGTGTAGTTGGACGTGTTCCCCGACGTTCGATGCAACCCGAAGTAGTACTTGGTGCCGGTGCTCAGGAAGGAGTCGTAGACGCGCGCCACGTCGGCCGGTGCCATGCTGTCGGCCGTCGACGTTCCGGCCACGATATGGCCGGAGCCCCACTCGATCGAATAGGAGCCGCCGACACTCGAGAAGCTGTGCACCTGCGGGAAGTACACGGTGTCGGGGGCGTGGCCGGAGTTGCCGTTGACCAGCACGTAGTCGTTTCGAGGCGGTGACTGGGCACTCGATGTCAGACTCGAGTTGTAGTAGCGATTCGGTGCCAGGAAGGTGTCGTCGTCGACCGACGACCCGTCGCTGCCCAGTCGCAAGCCGACCACGTCCCAGAAGTTCGACCCCGATCCGGTATTCGGATCCATGCTGAAGGAGTAGAAGTCGGTGAACGACGAGCCGCCGGCGCGGAATATGGAGAGCGGGCTGTTCGGGCTGAGGGCCGTGAAGCAGTCCGCGTAACACAGATCCTGGGCGCGGGCGGACGGAAGACCACTGCGCACGTCGGTCCAGATCGGGAACGTGTCGAAGTTCGCGTCCAGGCTCGAGTTGCCCGAGTAGTCGCCGATGAACTGCAGGCTGCCGGGATCGCCGAGCGTCCCATCGGTCGTGTAGCTGACGTAGGAAGCGGCGCGGAGATTGGTCAGGCTGCTAGCTGTGGGTTCGGGGTCAACGAGACCACCATCGCCCAGAGCACCGCCAACCCCAACCTGCTGGTGGCGGGTGCCAACACGTACTACGACAACAACGGCAACTGTCAGGATTCCCACGCCGGCATCTACTCATCCTCGGACGGCGGCCAGCACTGGAGCTTCGAGGTGATGCCGGGCCTGCTGTTCCCCTCCTCGGGCGATCCCGGCGTAACCTACGACCCGGTACGACACCGCGGGAAACCTGGTCGGCGGCGATCGCCGCGACCGTGCCGGTGATGGTTGATGAGGCGGAACGGCCGGTCTGCTCGACGGCGAAGTCGTACACCAGCGTCACCGGCTGTCCGTTGCGCACGCGGTCGACGCAGACCTGCTTGACGTTGGCGCTGCGGTCGTCGGGCGCGACGCCTCGGCTGCCGACGTAGGCGGCCGTGAAGCGGCGCGGCGAGATCGCGGCACCGTCCACCTCGAACGTGGCCTCGCGGTCGAATCCGAGCTCGAGCAGCACCTTGATCCGACGGGTCTCGGCGGCGGTGTAGCCGACCTTGAAGACGACGTGCTGGACGTCGATGTATCGCGGCAGGGTGACCGGCTCGGGGTGCGGGACGAGGTGCACGCTCTGCTCGCCGTACGGCTGCGGAAAGACGATCCGCTCCTCGCTGCCGAACGATGCGCGTTTCACCAGTCGGCCGTGCTCGTAGACGAGCGAGGTGCCCGAGCTGGCATCGAAGCGGGTCACCACGATGCCGGGCGACGTCCAGATCGGGTGGGTGATGTAGGAGTAGATGCGGACGCTCTCGACCACGTCGAGCTGACCGGCGCCCAGCCGGGCGAGGATGTTGGTCAGGCCTGGGGCGACCCCACAGCCGGGGACGATGCGGCTACCGGCGTTCTCGGCAGCCGAGTGGCGGTCGAGCTGCTGAACCGTCTCCGGGTAGTAGGAGCCGAGATCGACGAGGTGCACGCCGGCGGCGATGGCGGCGTCGGTGACGGGCACGTTGTGGCGCATGTAGGTCGCGTTCAGCACGACGTCGGTGTCGGCCAGCGCGGCGGCCAGCGATGCGGCGTCGTCGACATCGACGCGGACGACGCGCTCGGGCACGCCGAGCCGGTGCATGAGCGTTGTGGCGGCGTCGGGCCGGAGGTCGCCGATCGTGATCCGGTGATCGGTCCGCTCGGCGAGATCGGCGACGGCGACCGATCCCATCTCGCCCGATCCGCCAAGGACGAGGATTCTGCTCATGAGGGTGGCGGTTCTGCCACTTCAGGCTGCGTGGGGAATCGGGGTGAGCGTATGGAGGTCGCGCTCGGCCGTGCCACCCAAGCCGCAGGCTGTGCAACTGTCCACCGAGACGACGACGTGTTGCCCCTGGATCGTGCCGACTGCCCGGCCCGGATAGATCTGCGGAGGGCAGCGGCACGCCTTCAGGAGAGGAGCGCGGAGCAAACGGATGTAGTCAGCGATCGCCGCGCACGCGGCGGTCGGATCGGGGTACGTCCCACCGGCCGGGTCGCAGCGCAGCGTGAACTGTGCGACGTGGATCCGACCGGACGGGTTCTGGTCGGACGCCGCCACCGAGCACGTCGCGCCCACCGGGCACTGCCCCATGTGGGATCCCCACCCGACCGCGTAGCGGACGATCAGGCGGGTCGTGGCCGACTCGGTCGACGAGCCTCCGCTGGAGCAGGCTGAGGCGCCCACCACAATCACGGCCAGCATGGTTGCGAGCTTGCCCATCGGCGATTGGACGGTACCAGCGCCCCCCGGGTTCCGTGCCCGCGGGCTGGCGGGAGCGAGCGCCGATAACTTGACTTTCAGCCCGCCGGCGCATAGCGTGGCCGACTTAGGGGCGTTGGCAGATTGGGCGAGAGCCCATTCAGGGAGCGGGGGAGACCATGACAGGCAGGAACCGGACGTGCCGGCGAGTACTCGGAAGGGGCGCGGGGTTGGTCGCCTTGGTGGCGTCGTTCGGGACGCTTGTGATCGGCTCATCGCTCGCGGAGGGTTCCGCCAGCCACCACGCCGCGTCCAAGCCGGGGGTGTCGCTCGGAAAGCCCATCCTCACGCCTCGACCGCAACCGCTCGCGCAGCCCGTGGCCGGTCAGACCGGCGTCCCCGCCGCGGGGTCGGCTCCGCCCGTCAATCGCACCACCGTCGCACCCAGCGTCCGCGGCACCAAGCCGGGTGCGGCCGGCCAGAGGCCCGCTCCGGCGCTGCTCCGAAAGGCCGGTACGGTCATCCGCCGGCTCGCTCCGGGCGGAACCTCCGGCGGGAGGGCCGAGGTCAACGGCCAGGTGCGCCTCGGTGCCCGCCATGCCGGTGCCGGCCCGCTGCTGGTCCCGGCACCGTCGTCCGCGCATCCGGCCACGGCGAAGGGATTCACCCCGACTGGGTTCTACAGCTCGACCCAGCTGGACAACTTCAGCCTGAGCCAGAACGAGTCGGGCACCCATGCCGCGAGCGCGCCCGCGATCAGCAGGCCGCCGAAGATGTCGCGCCAGATCGCGGCCCAGTCCATCACGAAGTAGTTGGCGGTTGCGGTGAACCCCTCCGGGGATCGCAGCCGCTGCCAGATCGAGCCGCTGCGATGGACGCTCATGTCCATCTCGGCGTGGCCCTCCATCGAGCCGAGGAGGCCCTTGCCGGCCTGTTCGCGCGCGATATCAACCAGTTGGCGGGAGAGAAACATGCGGAACAGCAGGGCGAGCAACGCGATCATCAGCGGGCCGCCGAGGAACTCGGCGAGCGTGAACTGCCAGCCGAGCAGCAGCGCCATGATGATGCCGAGCTCCAAGACGAGGTTCGTCGAGGCAAACTGGAACGCCATCGCGGCGGTGAAGTCGGCGCCCTTGCGAAAGATCGCGCGCGCTAACGCCACGGACGCGTAGGAGCAGCTCGATGAGGCGGCACCCAATCCGCTTGCGATCATCAGGGAGCGCGCCGAGTTGTCGGGCAGCAACCGGCGCATCTCCCCCTTGGCCACGACGGCCTGCACGGCGGCCGAGAGCGCAAAGCCCAGGATCAGGGCCCACAAGATCTCCCAGAACATCCCGAAGGCGAAGGAGAGCGCGTCACCGAGGTTGGTCAGGACCGCAACGAGCATCGCCGTTCTCTACGCGCGGCTTCGGACTCGCGCAGATCGCGCTGCTCGGGCCGCGCCAGAAGGCACCTAGACATCTACCGGATAACCACGCCGTAACACGCCACACGGGAGAACCGACCGCCCGCTCACAAGCATCATCAACGGGTGCTTACTGACCATGCCGCAAAGCGGGCAGGTCGCATCGACCCGCATCACCATCGTCATGACGCCGTCGTCCACTCCACGACCTGCGATCTTACTCCAAGGTATGTGAACCAGCTGACCTCGCCAAACCTCCTCACGATCACCCAGTGCGGGCGCCCCTTGAATTCGGATGATGGGAGTCGTAGGGTGCGAGTTCCGGGTTTGCGAGGTTGGATTGTTCGCACGGCGTGATCGGGGGACACGGATGGGGGCGAGTCGATGACGGGTCGGGCCGGTAAGCTGCGCGGGCTTGGGTGGTCGTGGATCGTGATCTTTGGCTCGCTCGCCGGGTCGGGGGCGGCTCCCAGTGGCGCAATGGCGGGCCCCGGCGCGACGGCGACGGTGTTGACGAGTTGCAGTTTTTCGGCTCTGCGGGCTGCGGTGGCGGCTGGTGGCACCGTCGATTATGGGACGAACTGCCAGGCACCGGCGGTGGCGTTCACGTCGGCGCTGTCGATTCCGACGGGCCTGAGCATGGACGTCGAGGCGAACGGTCACACGGTCGTGTTTGATGGCGGTGGCGCGGTGCAGTTGTTTCGGGTGACCGGTGGCCAGTTGACGATCGGCGGCATCAGCCTGATCAACGGTGCAGTTCGTGGCGGCGTCGGCCGTGCGGGCGGCTTCGGGGGGACTGGCACGAACGGCACGGCCGGTGCGACCGGCGGTAACGGCGCCAACGGCTCGACACCGGGGGCCAGCGGCGGCCCTGCCCAGCCTGGCGGATCGGGCGCCGCGGCGACCGGCGGTGCCAGTGGCAGCAATGGCGGGAAAGGCAAACCGGCTCGGGGCGGCGCGCTCTATATCGCCGCGGGAACGGTGACTCTGCGCAACGACACGTTCACCAACGACGTCGTCGCGGGTGGTAGCGGTGGGGTGGGTGGGGCTGGTGGTTCGGGGGGTTCTGGCGGTGGCGGCGGTAACGGCGGGACTGGTGGTAGCGGGCACGGTGGTCGGCCGGTCAGAATGGTGGTGGCGGGGGTGTTGGAGGCGACGGCGGCGACGGCGGGCTGGCTGCGGCCGGTGGCAGCGGAGGCGCTGGTGGTGCTGGGGGCGCGGCGCAGGGCGGCGCGATCTGGAACGCGGGAGCACTGACGATCTCAAACACCACGTTTGGGGGAGACATCGCTACGGGCGGCACCGGCGGCGGCGGCGGCTTGGGTGGCCCAGGCGGCTCTGGCGGCGGTGGCGGCGGCGGTGGTGGCGGCGGTGCCGGCGGAAACGGTGGCAGCGCTCCTGCTGGATCGGGCGGCGCGGCAGGCCAGGG
>JBBRMM010000001.1:0-310301 GCA_038230835.1 Gaiellales bacterium | reverse complement strand
TAGCCGATCTGTAAGCGGGATTCTGTCCTGGACAGTCATCCATCTGGGCCGGCCGTCGCCGGCCGGCTCATGCCGCCTACCTGGAGCTCGGCGGGCCGCGTCATCGCTCCGCTTGGCGTTGCACCGGGTGGGGCTTGCCTAGCCACCCACGTCTCCGCGGATGCTGGTGGTCTCTTACACCACCGTTTCACCCTTACCGCCCGCGCCACGAGTGGTGCGGGGTCGGCGGTCTGCTTTCTGTTGCGCTGTCCATCGGGTTTCCCCGTCCGGGCGTTACCCGGCACCCCTGCCCTTCGGTGTCCCGACTTTCCTCGACGGCCGAAGCCGCCGCGACTGTCCGATCGGCGCTCCGTATCGTACCGCGACCGGCTAGCCCGGGCTGACCATGACGACACCGCTCAGCACCGTGTAGCTGACGCCCTTGAGCGTGAAGCGCACGGAGAGCGTCCACGGGCCCGGCACCACCGAGGCGGTGGCGGCGGCGGTGTAGGTGTGGTGCGGCGCCGGCCGGGTCGCAAAGTCCACCCCGTCGGCATCCAGGATGACGTCGCGCGCCCGGGCGGGGACGCCGGCGATCACCACCGACACCGGCTTGCCGGCCGTGGGATGGGCCGGATGAACGACGACCACAGGTGCGCGCCCGGTGTAACGCGGCAGCACCGGCCTGGGCATCAGGGCGCCCACCAGCAATGCGAGCAGGGTGACGAACGCGCGGATCAGGATCATGCTTTCACCGAGTTCCACAGATCGGCCCGCGCGGCGGCGGCAGCGGCCGGCACGATGGCGAACCGCAACCGATCGCTCAGCGTCGCGGGTGGATAGATGGCCGGGTTGGCGAGCACGTCGTCGGGCAACAGATAGTCGGCCTGGCTGACGGTGGATGCGCGACCCGAGGCGAGTACGTCGAGCCTGGCCGCGAACGGACTCAGGCACGCGTTCAGCCACGCGTGGGCGGTCACCGGGTCGGGCGCGAGGGCGAGGATGCAGTAGCTCCGCATGCGGATCACCGACCCCTCGGCGGGCACGACGAAGCGCACGCCAAGCGGCGGGGTTCGGAACCCCGCCCCGGTGCATAGTGCAGCCAGCAGGGTGCGGAGCCCTGTGCGCTCGAGTGGGCCACCGACCACCAGCGCCCCGCGCAGACCGGCCAGCAGCTTGTGAGCCGCCGCCAGATCGCCGCTGCCCGACGCACTCCAGGGCCGGCCGACTGCGAGCAAAGCCGCACCGACCACGAGTTCGGGATCGTCCGGCACGGCCACGCGCCCCGGATACGCTGCCGCCAACCGAAAGAACCCGGCCCATGAGTCGATCGGGTCGCCCTGACCACTAGCCGTTGTGGCATAGCCGATCACCGTGTAGTCCTTGCCCACGCTGTGCGCACCGGTCGGGTCGTAGGGGGGATTCGCGAAGACTCGGCCAAGCTGGGCGATGTTGGGCACGAGCGAGCGGTCGATCGGCTCCAAAAACCCCTGATCGCGCAGGTACACGAGCGTCGACTGGTCGACCAATGCGAGGTCGATCGCGTGCTTCCTCACATCCTGTTCACCGGCGGCGAGATCGAGCAGGAACTCCGAGTCGGGCGGCAGATCCTTGACGATGACCGTGGTACGCGTCTGCGAGGCGAACGTGTGCACGTTGTGCATATCGACCGCTGCCTGCGGAAGCGCGAGCCGAAGCACGGGATCGAGCACCTGCGACGCACCGTTGACCACCGCCGGCTGCACGGTCTGCGCCGCGGAATCGTTCCCGGTTCGCAGACCACATCCGGCGGCGATCATCGTGGAGGCGGCGGCGAGGAACTCGCGCCTGGAACACTGCATGCCGGCATTGTCGCAGCCGCAGGCGCAACCGGTCCTGGTGGTGCAGCCGCCTAGGCTACGAGCTGGAGCTGGTCGTTACCCTCGCGGGAATCGGCCAACTCGGAGCCGCACACCTCACATCGAAGGCGCAGGCCCGACCCGACCCCCTCACAGACAGACATCGAGCCTCCGCATACCGGGCACTGAGGCCAGCGACCGGGACCGCGCACGGCCGCGACTTCGAACGCCGCCACGAGCAGGTCGTCGAGTGTGAGGTGCGGACGCTCAGGGGTCACAGCCGCCTCATCACCGCCGTCACCGAGCCCAGGATCGACACCTGGTCGGGGTAGGTCGGCTCCATGTGGTCGTTCTCCGGCTGCAGTCGCACCCGGCCGCGCTCGCGGAAGAAGCGCTTGACGGTCGCATCCTCGTCGCCGACCAGGGCGACTACGATCTCGCCGTTTCGGGCGTCCGACTGCTTGCGGACCACGACGTAGTCACCGGGCAGAATGCCGGCGTTGATCATGCTCTCACCGCGAACGGTCAGCAGGAAGTCGCCGCCACCGGACAGCTGATCCGGCACCGTCAGATAATCCTCGACCCGGTCCTCGGCAACCACCGGCGATCCTGCGGCGACCTCGCCAACCAGCGGCAGCACCGTCGATCGCTCCGGCGCGACTGGCGCGGCCACCGCGGCCACTCGTCCGCGCCCGCGGCCGCCCTCGATCACCTCAAGCGCACGCGGCTTGGTCGCGTCGCGGCGGATGAGGCCGGCCGTCTCGAGCTTGGCCAGATGGGCGTGCACGGTCGATGGCGACGTCAGCCCGACCGCCTGCCCGATCTCGCGCACCGTCGGTGGATACCCGTGCTTGTCGACGTGCGTGTTGACGAACTCGAGTATCTCGCGCTGTCTTTCGGTCAGTTCCACTGTCCGGCTCCCTTGGTCGAACGTGTGTTCGGCCTGAAGTGTTGCAGGCCGGTCGGACGGAGTCAAGGAACGTGTGGGATAGGTGGGCAGGAGCTCGGAAAATGGGCTCGTTGGGGCTTGCCGCGGGTTCGGGTGCCGCCTACTCAGAGTTGGAGCCCGAGTTCCTCAAGGAAGCGGGATGGATCCTTCCTGAACCCGTCAATGGACTCGACTCGAGAGAGCCCCAGCGTCGATCGACCGCGGCAAAGGCCAACGAACAGCAGTCGGCGTTCGTCCGTGAGCTCATCCTGCTTGTCCCTAGCGTAGTAGCTCGGAAGCGTGTCCTCCTCGAGGCCGATGATCCAAACGTGCGACCACTCGAGGCCCTTGGTGCGATGCAGTGTCGAGACTTTGATCCCTCCTGACCCCGTTGGCGCGCCGTGAGCCGGGAGCCCTAGCGCGAGGTGGTTGAGGAGGTGCTCGGTTGCTAACCAGCGGCAACGGCGAGATCGCCTCACCGAGGAACAACGGCAGAAGCTCGAGTCGCTTCCACGGTGGCGATGGGATCCGCACGAGGCGAGCTGGGAATCGATGTTCGACCTCCTCAAGGTACACGCTCGAACTGAGGGCCACGCAGCCCCACCCTCCAGCCTTGTCGTGAACGGCGAGCGCCTCGGTCAGTGGGTAGTGGTTCAACGGCAGGCCAGACGTCGCGGTGAGCTGACGCGAGACCGACTCAACCGCCTCCAAGAGCTACCCGGGTGGGTGTGGCACGCCAAAGATGCAGCATGGCAGTCGGCGTTTCTCGCACTTACGGCCTACATCGAGGAGACCGGGCACGCTGCACCCCCCGTGTCCTACCGCACCGACGGCGGGCGAAAACTCGGCGGGTGGGTCGTCGAGCAGCGAACCCGCTACCGGAACAACGAGCTATCCGCCGAGAGGGTTGAGTGGCTGGAAAGCCTCCCGGGGTGGGTTTGGAACGTTGCTGACGCGGACTGGGAGACGGCATACAGCGCACTCTTCACCTACGCCCGCCAGTTCGGGAGCGCGACCCCGCCCGCAACCTACGTCACCGATGATGGCCTCGCGCTCGGAATGTGGGTCGCCACCCGACGGCTCCAGTGCCGTCGCGGATCACTACCGGCCCTTCGTAAGCGGCAGCTCGAGGAGCTGCCTGGATGGGTTTGGAGCCCTCTCGATGCGGACTGGGAGGCGGGCTATCAGGCCCTCGCGGATTACGCCGGCCAAGCCGGTCATGCTGCACCCCCCGC
Organism: Gaiellales bacterium; assembly: GCA_038230835.1. Taxonomy (GTDB): domain Bacteria; phylum Actinomycetota; class Thermoleophilia; order Gaiellales; family JAICJC01; genus DASUHT01. Next base: position 306,321 of record JBBRMM010000001.1, on the reverse strand, counting down.
TGTCTACGTAGCTCACGACGGCTTCAGACTCGGCGGGTGGGTTCGGAAGCAGCGAGAGCGCCACAGGCAGCACCGACTACCCGAGGAGCGGCGCCACCGCCTCGAGGCCCTCGATGGCTGGCTCTGGTCGCTCCGATCGGGGCCTCGCGGGCGATGATGTTGTGAGACCCTCAGAGCCAACTGGGCGTCGATACCCCGCGGCTGCCGACGAGTGTCGCCGGACGGCGCAGGCGTCTTCCAGATGACCCAACCCAAGACGCTCACGACCGGTGACTGGAGTTAGTCGGCCGAGGGCGTGAACCTAGTTGGCACGCGCCCTTGAAGCTCATACAGTGGGACGATGAGCAGCACTGGGCAACGTTGGGCGGAGACGGCGCAAATGCGGTATCCACGCTTGCTGCGGCTCTACCAGGCGGCGTTCGCGTGTGGACCCAGGTGACAATCCGGTCGCCTGGGCAAGAGCCGTCGAGCTGAGATTCTGGATTCGCGGCAAGACGAGCCGCGCCGGGCTCGCCGCACCCCTACGGCGAGTGGATCGACGAGGCCGCCCGGCCGGCGACTGACGGTCAACCGCAGAAGCCGTCGACGATCTCGCCGAGCGCGGCGACGCACCGGTCGAACTGCCCGAGATCCACCCACTCCACGTCGGCGTGGGCGCCTGCGCCCCCAGGGCCGAAGATGACGGTGGGGATGCCGGCGGCGGCGAAGATGGCGCTCTCGGCCCAGTACGGCACGCCGATGACCGGCGTCTCGGCACCGAGCGCGTCCAGCGCGGCTCGCACGATCGGCTGGTCGCGGTCGACCTCGAACGGCTCGCGGACGAGCGTCGTGTGCAGCTCGGCGTCAACCGGCGTACCGCCTGCGGAGACCTCGTCCAGCAGGGCGGACAGCTCGGCCTCGACCGTCTCGACGGTCTCGCCGGGTACCGTGCGCCGCTCGAGCTGGAGGCGGCAGCTGCCGGGATAGCTGGAGAGCTCGCGACCACCTTCGATGATCGAGGCGTGCAGCGTGCCCGGGCCGAGCAGCGGGTGCCCCTCACCGGCCGCCAGCCGTTGCGAGAGGCGGTCGAGCGCGACCAGCACGTGACCCATGTGCGCGATCGCGTCGATGCCCTCCTGCGGAAGTGAGCCGTGGGCGGCGCGGCCGTGAACGACGATCCGGTGCCAGCTGAAGCCCTTGTGCGCGACAGCGACAGCGATCTCCTCGCCGGTCGGCTCCGCCACGATGGCCGCATCGGCAAACACCATCCCGGCCGCCGCCTGCGCGCCGGCCGAGGCGAACTCCTCGTCGCAGACGGCGGCGACCACCACGTCGCCGGCCAGGTCGCGGCCGAGCCCCCGTGCGGCCGACACCATGATCGCGGCGAGGCCTGCCTTCATGTCGTACGCCCCGCGGCCGTAGAGGCGCTCGCCGTCGACGCGGGGCCGAAATGGATCGGCCATCCCGTCGACGCCGACGACGTCCATGTGCGCATACAGGAGCAGCGTGCGGCCGCCGCCGCGGCCGCGGGCGCGCGCGATCACATTCGGGCGGCCGGGCTCGACGTCGGCGACCTGGACCTCCAGACCGCGCTGTTCGAGCCAGCGGCCGACGAACCGTCCGATCTCGGCCTCCCCCGCGCCGCCCGGCACCAGCCGCGGGTTGACCGAGTCGATCGACACCAGCTCGGCCAGGAGCGTTCGCGCCTCGTCATCCATCGCCGCCACCCTACCAGCGGGGGCTCGATCAGCGGACGTCGGCGGCGGCGTAGGCGTGAGCCTCAGCGAAGACCTCGTCGAACGACACGCCGAGGCCGCGCTGGGCACCGTTGCGGGTCACAAGGCGCCGGCCGGATCCGCCCTGGCTCGCGTTACGGCCTGCACCTCGCGATGGCCCCCCAACAGCCTTCCCGTCAAGGAACGTGTGGGAAGGCTGTTGGTAGGGCGGCTCCCCATCGCAAGATCAACTGGCCGTCCCCGGCGAACACGACCGCCTCGGGTGAACCGGGCGTAAGGTACGCCGTGACCTGCCGGCCACCGTCGTACTCCAACTCCTCGGTGACCAACTCTCCCGCGAAAGTCGTTGTCGCTACCTCCTGGCAATAGCCCGCCCCGCTACTGCGCAGGTGCTTGCACGGTTGCGTGTATCCATCTATCCCGCCCGGCGGTAGCGGATGTGCGTCGCCAGTGGGGAATGGAGGACCTCGTCGGGCTCGAAATCGAACTCGGCGACGTCGTTGAATATCCCCTCGCCGGACCCGAGTAGAACGGGGACGATGTCGAGCCAGAGCTCGTCGATGACGCCCGCCAGCAGCGCTTGGCGGACGGTCGAGGCGCCGCCCGCGATGTCGATGCCGTCTGCGCCGGCAGTCTCGCGGGCCTGGGCGTAGGCGGCGTCGAAGCCATCGGTGACGAAATGAAACGTCGTCCCGCCCTCCATCTCGATCGGCGCGTGAGTGTGATGGGTTAGGACGAACACGGGCGCGTGGTAGGGCGGCTCGGGCCCCCACCAGCCCGACCACTCCTCGTCCCACTCGCCGCGGATCGGGCCAAACATGTTGCGGCCCATGACATAGGCGCCGCGGGGGCGCAGCAAACGGCGCTCGGCAGTGGCGTCCGCGTCGTTCGCGCGCTCGTCGCCAAGGTGCCAGCCGTGAAGCTCGCGGCCCCGCTTGCCGAGCGGGTCTTCGCGGCTTTGATCCGACCCGGCGACGAAGCCGTCGAGGGAGATCGACATGTGGCAGGTGGTGTCGGCCATTACTGTCCTCCAAAGTGATTGTGATTTGGCAAGCGGCGGCGCAACGTCAGGGTACTCCGCGAGTTGCAGGGCGTCCTCAAAGGGTTTGGTGCGGCTTCCAGCTGGGCGCACGACGCGGCGGGCTCACCCTCCCCACGTAGCGCCCTAGGAGTGGTGCGCTGCTGCCAATACCCACGCCCCTCACCTACTCGGGTGGCGATCAGTTCTCCAAGGCCGCGGGCTTTCTCATTCGTGTCCTGGCTGCTGACTGGTGAGGAGGAGGGCGAGTCCAGTCCGCGAGTGGACGCCGAGCAGCGCGAGGAGCCGCAGTGCCGAGAGCAGGGCCAGACCCAACACGCGGTCATCCACCGCCGGTCCCTCGCCCGAGCCAAGCGCGAGCGCCACCTCGACCGCGCGCCGCTGGGCCGGCGGCAGCCCGGGCAGTATCTCCGGCAGCGCAGCGGACAGCAGGTCGCCCAATGCGGCGAACGACAACGTCGTCTCTGCCGCCGTTGGCTGGCATGCAAGCACACGATAAGCACGCTCCTGTGAGTGCGCGATCCCAGCTCGCCACAACGTCGGCTTGCCGACCCCCCCTCGAGCCAGAGCACGCCCGGATCGGCTGGGTTCTTGTCGAGGTACGCGTCGATCCGACCAAATCTCAGGTTCACGACCAACAACGCTCAAAAGCGGCATTTGCCTGAGGACACGCGTTACGGCTTGCACCTCGCGGAAGCTCGCCAACAGCTTTCCCGTCAAGGAACGTGTGGGAAGGCTGTTGGGACCCTCTGAAGAGGTGCGAACCGTAACGCGAGGCGGCAGGAGGCTTGTCAGACCCGGCGAGCGTGCTCGATCGGCGTCGCTCGTGCGTGGTCAAGATGCTGTACACAACGAGCATGACCGATGAGAGCTTGCCGGGCGGTTTGACCACGGGCGCGGTGTTGATCGGTGACGTCGTCCACAAGCCAACCGCACCCTGGACGTCCACAGTGCACGCATTGTTGCGACACTTGGAGGATGTCGGCTTCGACGATGCTCCGCGGGCGCTGGGCTTTGACGATCACGGCCGCGAGATGCTCACCTACCTGCCCGGCGAAACGGTCGGCGACCGGGAACCTTGGCCAGCATGGGTGTGGAGTGACGCGACCCTGATCCAGGTCGGCCGATGGCTACGTCGCCTCCATGACGCGACCGTGAGCTTCGTCCCGCCGGCGAACGAAAGGTGGTTCATCGGCGGCACGGTGCAACCCGGCCTGATCGTGGGCCATCAGGATGCGGCGCCGTACAACGCCGTGATGGACGGCGACCGGCTGGTCGGTTTCTGCGACTGGGACACAGCGACGCCATCCTCGCGAGAGTTCGATCTGGCGCTCTCGGCCCTGTGGTGGGTTCCGCTCTGCCCGCCGAGCGCGGTCGAGCCGCTGGGCTTCCACGACTTCGACGGCCGATCCCGCCGCCTTCATCTCCTGCTTGACGCCTACGGTTACGACGCAGACCGGCAACGGTTCGGTGCCGTCGTAGTGCAACGCGCCCGGCGGCAGGCTGCCGCGATTCGTGAGATGGCCGAAAGCGGTGATACAGCCGCGACCCGTGTGGTGTTCGTCGCGGAGTACTTCGAGTCGGCCGCATCGGACATCGAGGCGCAGCCGAACGAGTTCTGGGCGAGGCGCGAACCGCAACGCGCCGACCTCGACTGTGGCGAGCCGCGAGGGTGAAGCCCCAGGGGTCAGCAGGGGGCGTGGAGGACACGCTTGGGGAACTTGTTGTGGAGCAGATCGCACCGCCGGCCACATCTCGGCCGAGGCTGCGACAGCCACGTATGACCATCGGGAGCGCACGGCCTACGGCCGGCTTATCGCTCCGGCGGTGAAGGGGCTGCCCGCAAACCGTCTCGCGGTTCTAACTGGGTTTCCGAGACGGACACTCGAAGGGCTTCGCGCCGGTCGCACCGCAAACCGACAGACGGTTGCCCGACTACTGCCGGCCCTCATCGGTCGCCGCCGGCTTGTCTCCTCGCAGGGATTGGCGCTTCCCCGGTACAGTCTCAGCGTGCCTCACGGCACCTCGTCCTGGGAGCGGCTCCGTCTTTACACGGACAGGCTTTGCCTGCGCACGCCGACTCTGGGGGACGCTGAGGCTTTGTACGACCTCTTCACGGACCCGGGGATCATGCATAGCTTGGGTAAGGAGCCGGTCTCAACGCTCAAAGAGGCTCAAGTCATGACGGAGGATGGCATCGCTGGCAGCCGTGGCCGGCGCTTCGCAGGTGCTCGTCTCCCAGACGGTCAAAGACCTCGTCGCGGGAAGCGGATTCACGTTCACCGACGCCGGCGACCATGAGCTCAAGCGCATACCCGAGCGCTATCGCCTCTACACCGTCCACTAACGGGCCGACTCAGGTGCTACGAAGCGGCGACCTCGAACCCAGCCGCGTTACACCTGGCACCTCGTTCCGCGGTCCCAACAGCCTTCGCGTCAAGGAGCGGGTGGGTGCGCCCATAGCCCTACTCCGAAACCCCACCCGCCCTTGTGTGGGCGGACAAGAGCGATCGCCGGTCGGCTGGGAGGCTCGGATGTACTCCCGCTGACCGTTCCCATCGTCCGTGTTCACGTCAGTTAGCCGACTGTTGGAGCAGGACGGTGACGAGCGATGAGGGCTTGAAGTTGGCTGTGACGAGATCGGGTCGGCCGTCGCCGTTCATGTCCGCAACGGCGAGGGTGTTGTTGGTTGCGTGACTGCCCGTCGGAACGTCCCGTTTGGCTCCAACCGTGCCATTCCCCGTTCCGAGGAGGAGCGAGACCGTCGAGTCTCCAACGTTTCCTACGGCGAGGTCGATAATCCCGTCGCCGTTGAGGTCGGCAGCAACGATCGAATGCGGAGCAAAGCCCGTCGCGTATTGCTTCGCCGGACCGAAGGTGGCCCCGCCACGGCCGAGAAGGACTGACACATCGTGGGCGGGATAGCCATTGGCGGTTGCCAGGTCGGGCTTGCCGTCCCCATTGAGATCGCCGACGGCGACAGCGACGGGTTCGATCCCACCCGTCGCATACTCCACCGGCCGCTTGAATGTCCCATCACCGTTGCCGAGGAGCACCCAGAGGCTGCCGTTGCCTTCATCTGGCACGATCACGTCCACGACACCGTCGCCGTTCAGGTCGGCCGCCGTCAGGCGTCGTGACAGCGTTAACCCCGTGATCGGGATCCGCGAGTAGGAGCGAAAGGTGCCGTCGCCCCTCCCCAGCAGAAGCGCCAGCTGCGACTGGTGGCGGTCGACGGTGAGCAGGTCAGGCGACCCGTCCCCGTTCAGGTCGGCGATGACGAGCCCGCTTGGAACGTCACCGGCCGGATAGTCCACCCGTTTGCCGAACGTCCCATCGCCTCGGCCCAGCATGACCGAGATGTCGTTCGAGCCTAGGATCTGTTCTCCTTGCCCCTCGGCCAGTCCGCCGTTGGTGGTGACGATGTCGAGCTTTCCGTCCCCGTTGAGATCCGTGATTGCCACGGTTGCCGGCGCCGTGCCAACCGGGAATTCGTGGGCGTGTCGTAGCGTGCCGTGGCCGTTGCCCAGGAAGACGGAGACGTCGTTTCCAAACGAATTGGCGGTCACTACGTCCGGGTGCCCGTCTCCGTTCAGGTCAGCGATCGCGAGCGCCTCAGGATCCCGCCCACCGGTGTACGAGACCGGAGGCCGGAACCGCACAACGGTTGGCTTCGCACCGTGGCTCGGCGGCGTCGACGTTCCCGCCGAGCTCTGGGAGCAGCCACAGGCTACAACCGCGACGACGGCGGTGAGCGCAGCCGTTCGCCGCAGAGTGGATCGATCGGGCAAACCTCCCACGATCGCACCACAGGCGCCTCGGAGTGGTCCCCCGTCAGGTGTGCGCACCGGGGGCCAGTGGCTCCGGTCCCCAGACGAGGACCTCCGGTTTGTGAAGCATCGCAATCTGGTGCCGCCGGGTCCCGTCTCGCGAGACGACCTCGACCGTTCCTCGCCCAACGCCGGTGCGGTCGAACCGCAGGGTCAGGTAGGCGATCCAGCGGCCGTCGAGAGACCATTGCTCCGCCCAGGCGTTGTGGGCGACCGTGGCTTGGGCTCCGGTGGCGATTTGGCGGACGATCAGGGTCGCGTCGCGGAGGAAGGCGATCGCCAGCCCGTCCGGCGACCACTGCGGGTCGGACAGGTGCCGGCCGGCGACCAGGGACCGACGGCCGGTGCCGTCGACTCGCTCAACGACGACGGCGAGGCCGCGGTGCGATCGCGCGATGAAGGCGATCCTGTCCCCTTCGGGCGCCCACGAGAAGTCCGGCTGCCCGAACCCGCCGGACGTGGGGCTGACTCCGGAGATGGCCAGGTGGCGGTCGCGGCCATCCGGCCGCACCACCCATATCCCCGTAAACGCCGGGTCGGTGTAGGCGATCCATTGTCCGTCCGGAGACCAACGGAAGTAGGAGCTTGCATCGGTCGCCACCACGTGTTGGGCAGTGCCGTCTCGGCTGGTGACCTCGATGCTGGTCTCGCTGGGGGAGGTGGCGCCGAAGGCGTACGCGAGCGATCGCCCGTCCGGAGACCAGCGAGGATACGCCCACCGGTGCGTGCCGAGGCGAACGATCGTCCGCACCCGGCCGGTGGCTTGCGTGACGCTGACGATCCGCCCGCCGCGGTCCAGGTAGGTGAGCTCGCGGCCGTCCGGCGAGAACGTGACCTGCGACTCTGGAGCGCGGAGGACACGCAGGTTTGTGCCGTCGCCGTTGACGACCGTCGTGCCACCAATGTCACTTATCGCGAGTTGGCCGGAGGTCCAGGTGGACGGCGATGGTGCCAAGCTCGGCACCTCCCCACGGGAGGTCCGCGCCACACCGGCGCGTCCGTTGGCATTCTGGAAGCCCAGGAACGCGACCGCTGCCGCGCTGAGTAGGGCACACGCGCCGTATCCTCTGCGGCGCCGTCGCGTGCGCCGACGCGCCTCCTCGATCAGCGCTTCATGATCGTCAGGCTCCCTGAAGCCGGGTGGAAGGGGAACGCTCGGCTGGTTTGAGACAGGTGGGCGAGGCGGTGCAGTGATCGTCACAGTTGCTCCCTTGACGCGAATGACGCTATCATAACTGGCACCATGTCGGATTTCAAGGTCGACAAGTCGAGCCCCATGCCACTCCACGACCAAGCCGCCGCAGCGCTACGCCGTGCCATCGCCGACGGCGAAGCCAACCCCGGCGAACGACTACCGCCCGCGAAGGATCTCGCCGCAGTGATGGGCGTCAACACCAACACGGTGCTGCGGGCGCTACGCACGCTCCGCGACGAGGGACTGCTCGAGTTCCGCCGCGGCCGGGGCATCACCGTCGCCGGCGCCCCCGACCGCGCCGCAGTCGTGGAGCAGGCCAAAGCACTGGTCGGCCTCGCCCGCACACATGGCTACCGAACAGACGAACTGATCGACATCATTCAGCAAGTCTCAACCTGAGCCAAGGCGGACAGGCCTTCCAATGCGGCTTGCGGGTCCGGCTCGCGTGGAGTAACGTCGGCGGCCGATCACCGGGAGGCAGATTGACGGGTTCATCGATCATCCACGAGCTTGGCGACCCAGACGGGTTCGCAGTCGTCTTCCACAACGGCACGCCGTGCTCCCGTCTGATGCCGGAGTGGTGGGACGCGCCGGCGCGCGAACGGGGGCTGCGCCTGATCGGCATCGACCGCCCCGGCTACGGCAACGCGCCCGCCGAGGTCAACCGCTCCCTACGCAGCGTCGTCGAGGCTACCGCCGCGCTCATAGACGATCTGGGCGTCGACCGGTTCGCCGTCATCGGCGTGTCCGGCGGCGGTCCGTACGCGCTGGCCTGCGGCGCGTTCCTGCCCGACCGGGTAGTGGCGGTCATTTCAGGCGCCGGCAGTTCCGGGTTCGACGAGGCGGTCGACGGCGCCGGCATGGACCGCGAGGAGTTGGAGTTGACCCGCGAGCAGGCGCTGCGGCCTACGGCGGAGGGGCGGCAGGCGTTGGCGCGCTTCTACGACCCCGAGGTCGAGAACCTGCGCAGCGCTGACATGGACGGGTTCATGAGCGCGGTCGGTGAGGACCCGGCGGCGGCCACGCCGGAGCAGCGGGCGACCGCCGCGTACGTGCTGGAGGCGATCCAGGAGGCGATCCGACCCGGTCGCGACGGGTGGCTGGACGACGGGCAGGCGATGCTTCGGCCATGGGGCTTCGAGCCGGCCGACATCCGCAAGCCGGTCGCGGTATGGCACAGCGAGGACGACCGCATGGTCGCGATCGAGCACGGCCGCCGACTGGTGGCGGCGATCCCGAACGCGGAGCCGTTCCTGGTCGACGGGCAGGGGCACGGGGGCGTCTGCTGCCGCCAAGAGGTGCCCATGTTCGACTGGATCGTGAGCAAGGTGCCGACGGCCGGCCGCGCCCGAAAGCGCGTGCGCGGCTAGCGCGACCGCCTCCAGTGCAGGACGTTCACGACCGTGATCCCCTCCAGGCGGAGATCGCGCTTCCCGCCGGCCACTGAGCAGTGGGATGCCCCGTCGGAATGCCCGCGGCTGAGCGTTACGGTTCGCACCTCCTCAGGAGGCCGCCAACAGCCTTCCCGTCGAGGAGTCTGGGTTCAGCCCAGCAGCAAGCTGGCTGAGACGAGGGTAAGCCGGGATTACTTGCGGACGCGGAACCGGAGGATGGTGGCGTCGCCCGACCGCGCGCTGCTGATCGGCTTCAGGTCCACCCTGGTGAGTCCCGGGGACGAGAACGGGATGCCATCGCCGAGCAGCACCGGCAGCACATACACCAGGATCTCGTCGACGAGCCCCCGCCCCAGGCACTGGCCCGCCACATCGGCGCCGAGGATCTCCAGGTTCTTGCCGCCCGCAGCGTTCAGTGCGGTGGCAACCGCTTCCCCGATGTCCCCGCTGAGGATCGTGACGTCCGGGTCCGGCGGCTCCGGCGGCCTATGCGTGAGGAGGAAAAACGGCCCGGAGAACGGGTAGTCCACGCTGCCGGGGTCCTCGGCCTCCATCTTGCTGCCTACGTCCCAGGTTCGCCGGCCGATGAGCATGGCGCCGGTGGCCGCCGCGATTTCGGCGACATCGTCCGGCGCCACGAAGTCGGCGAGCGGGCGGCCACCGCCCCAATCCATCCTATGGCCGGGACCGGCGATGAAGCCATCAAGCGACATCGACCTGTTCACGACCACCTTGCCGTTTCCGGTGCACGTTTCGCTCATCTGCTCCTCCGAACAACCACCGAATGTTCCCGTTCTCGGGTCCGGCGTCTCGTGCGGACCGTAACGCTCCGGAATCCCAAAGGTGGTCCGGCGACGGTTTTAGGGGGTGAACAGCTTCCAGTGCCCCTCATCGGCGTCATGCGTGTCGCTGGTCCACGGCGGTGGAGCCGAGGTCGTCGGAGTGGCCGGCGGCCAGGCGCGGCCATTGCGAGATCGGCCGGCCGCCCGGCCGCCCGACGGAGCGGCCGTGCTCATCGGTACGCATCTGCTCGCTGCGCGTACCGAGGTACAGCCGCGGCCAGTCCTGTGGGGAGTCCTCCCAGGACTCCTGGCGCCCGTAGACGGTCTGGTCGAGCATCGCGTACGAGCTACCCATCGTCTCGTTCCCCCGGCCGGTGGTCCAGTAGGTCTCGAAGACCTGGTCGCCGTCGCGCCGATAGCACACGTTCATCCCGAAGTGCCGCCCCGCTATGAGCGCGTCGCGCGAGGGCTCGGGCACTGAGTAGAACGGCATCTCCCAGCCCAGGAACCCCCGGTAGCGCTTGCTCTCCGGGAACGATCCCTGGCAGAAGACCGCGAACGTCACGTTGCGCGAATGCAGGAAGGACAGCTCGCGCACCTGCGCGTTGTCCTTCGTGCAGCCTTCGCACTGACCGGCGGCCGGGGCACCGTCGTACCACATCATGTACGACGCGAAAAGCTGCGTACGCCCCTCGAACGTGTCGATCAGGCGGACCTCGCCGGCCGGCCCGACCAGCGGCGTGGTCGGGTCCACCTCGACCATCGGCAGTCGTCGCCGGGCGGCGGCGATCGCGTCGCCCTCACGAGTATGCGCCTTCTCGCGGACGCGGAGCTCGTCGATCTGCTCTTGCCACGTCTCACGGTCGACCATCGGCGGCGCTGCGGTCATGCTTGTCTCCTTCGTTCGCTTCAGGGTATCCGGGATGCAGACCGTCGGCGCACCGGAAACTCATCGGCGGCCGGCCCGGTGGCGGGAAGGCCGGTGCGGTTCGCGCCCCCAGCGCGCACGCGCGCTGGGCGGGTCTCGTGCACGGTTCCCGGCGAAAGGGCGACCTATCCGATCGAGCGATCGGTTGCGCGTCTGGCGTCTGCTATGGCCGGCAGATGAAGATGCAGTTTTGCGGGCGGGGCGAGTCGATGATGTCGATCTGATCGAACCCGGCGTCCTCAAGCATCGAGCGGGCGCGTTCCACTCCCCACACGGTCCCGAGTCCGGCGCCGCCCTCGCCCAGGGAGACGGTCAGGCAGTGCATTGTGCTGATCCCGTAGTAGAGGGCCGCGAACGGATTGTCGAGATTGGCTTCGAGGTTGCTCGAGAACTTGAACTCGATCATCAAGAAGGTGCCGTCGTCACCCAACGCCGCGCGGACGCTGCGCAGCACGGTGTCGGGATGCACCTGGTCGTGGATGGCGTCAAACGCCGTGATGAGGTCGAGCCTGGCCTCAGTTGGGAGCTGGCGCACGTCGAGCACCTCGAAGCGAACGTTGTCCAGCCTCATCACCTGCGCCTCTCTACGAGCTGCCGCGATGGCATCCTCGCCGATGTCGTAGCCGACAAATCTCGACGTCGGGTATGCGCGCGCCATCAGATTCGCGGCATGACCCGTTCCGCACCCGATATCGGCCACGAGGATGCCCTCGCGCAGGCGTTCTCGCAGACCGGGCGCGGCCAGAAACCGTCAACCAGCTGCTCGTCGTAGATCCGCCGCCACAAGTCATCCATCCGCTCGGTGAATTCCGGGCGAAACTCCGAGTAGGGCACACCGCCCCCAGTCCGGAAGCACTCGGCCAGCGCGGACAGGTGCTTGCCGAAGTGATCGAGGGCCTGGCTCATCGGCGCCGCATTGCGCGAACTGCTCCCGCTCAAAAGCTCCGCCCGCTCGCGCGGCAGCTCATAGCTCCCCAAGGCGGAGTCGTACTCGAAGATGCCGCCCGCCACCATCGCGCCAAGCCATTCGCGCACATAGCGCTCTTGCAACCCAGCCCGCGCAGCCAACCCGGCGGACGTCGCCGGGCCCGCCGTGGCAGCCTCAAACAGCCCGATTTGGGTGCCAAGATCGATTAACTTCGTCAGCACCGCACCGGTATAGATCCCCACCATCCGGCGGGCGAACTCCTGCTGCGCCTCCTCATCGACAACGCGCTCTGGCATAGTCGCCCCTTGGCCTACCGCTCGTACCAGCCCTCGAGGAAGGCGCGTCCTAGTGTGCCGCTGAACAGGTTGAACATCAGCAAGGCGGGCGTCGCTTCCTTGTCGATCTCGACCCTCTCGGCGGCGAGCGCTAGGACCGCGAAGATGTAGCGGTGCCTCCCGTGACCCTCCGGTGGCCCGGCGCCAACGAAGCACGCCATCCTGGCGTCGTTCTTGAGTTGAAAGGCACCCGGTGGGAGCCCTGAGCCGGACTCGTCACCGGCGCCAGCAGGCAGCTCGGTGACAGTTCCAGGAATGTTCACCACCGCCCAGTGCCAGAACCCGGTGACGGTGGGCGCCTCGGGGTCGCACATGGTGACCACGAAGCTCTTCGTCCCTGCCGGGAAGCCGCTCCAGGAGAGCTGCGGGGAAACGTCTTGGCCGCCGGCGCCGAAGATGCCGCTGACCTGCGGCATCGCCAGCTTCTCACCCTCTCGCAGATCGCTGCTGGTCAGTGAGAACGTGGCCGCTGGGGGAAGGTTCGCGTAGGGATGCGAGCTCACTTGGTCATCCCCGCCCGCGAACTCGGACAGTCGTCTCGGCCATTTCGTTCCTCCCCGGCGTCGGCGCGCGATGTGGTCTCCGGCGAGATTCTAGTCACCAACCGCGTCAACATCCAAACGTTCTCGGGCGCTCGCGGCTGGTCGCGAGAGCGGTACCCAGGAAGTCGACTCGGCTCGCCCATTGGTCATGATCGCGGCTCAGGTTGCGTGAGAGAATCGGCGGGTGGCATTCCGCGTCGTGCTCGCACTCGCTGCCGTGGCCGGGCTTTGCGCCGCCGGCTGCGGCGGCTCCGCGCACACCTCGTCACCGGCCGTCGGATCGCAGTTTCAGCACGAGGCTTTGGTGGTGTGCCGCGCGGCGCTGACTCAGAGGCATGCCGAGGGTCGATTCCCCTATTCCAACTTCAACCCGAGCCATCCGGATCCGTCTGAGCTCTCCGGCGTCGCGCCGTTCTTCACAAAGGCGATCGCCACCTACGCGACATGGCTGCACAGGATGCAGGCACTTGGTCAGCCGCCTGGCGGACGCACGGCGTGGGCGGACCTCCTGAAGACAATCGGGGTGCAGTTGCAGCTCCACCAAGACCAGCGTGCCGCTGCTCTCCGCGGCGACCCCGCAACCTTCGCCAGTGACTACCAGAAGGGGTTCAAGGCCATCGACGATCTGCAGCGCGCAGCCGACGCGGCAGGCGTCTCAGCCTGCGGGTCAGTCGACAGATGACGCCTATTCGTCGCCGACCGCCTTACTATCCCTAGGCCGTCCCCCGCCCATCCTGGCCTGGATAGGGTTGGTGCGTGAGCGAGCTCGATCTCACTGCTCTCTTGTGTGAGCACGCGTCGGTTCATTCGGTGCCGGGAGCCGTGCTGGGCGTGCTTCGTGACGGCGTTGCTAGTGTGACGTGTTGGGGGGTCGCGGACGTTCGCACGGGTGAGCCGGTCACGGCGGACACGCGGTTCAGCGTCGGATCGCTGACAAAGTCGATGGTCGCGACCGTGATCACTCGTCTCGCCGCGGCCGGTCGCTTGGCGTTCGATGACCCAGTGGCAGCGCACGTGTCGGAGCTCCGCGGATGTGGCTGGGCGCAGCGCGCGACGGTGCGCGACCTGCTTGCGAACCGCTCCGGGCTTCCGCTGTATGCGGGACTGGAGTTCGGCTTCGCCGGCCGCGCGGGCGATGACGACGCAGCACTGTCTCGGCTTGCATCCGACGTCGCTGCCGCCGTACCTGCGCCCGGCTTCTGGTCGTACACCAACGTGGGCTGGTGTCTGGCCGGGCGCATGATCGAGACGGTGACCGGCGTCACCTGGGAGGAAGCCATGCGGTCCCAGCTGGACGACGCCGGGATGCGTGAGACGACCTTTGCGGGCGACCCTGCCTCGAAGCGCCGGGTGACCGGTCATGAGGTAACCGTCGACGGCCCGGTGCCGGTCGAGCCGTTGATCGCGCGTGCCTATGCACCAGCCGGCACCAGCATCGTCTCGACTGTTGGGGATCTCCTGCGGTTCGCCGAAGCGCACCTCGACGATCCCGCGCTGGCCGAGATGCGCGCTGTCCACGCCGAGGTCGCGATTCCCGGGTGGTTGGATGCGTGGGGCCTTGGCTGGGCCAGGTTCGACTGGGACGGGGCCGGCGTATGGGGATGGGACAGCCTGATCGACGGCGAGCGGTCCGTGCTTCGGATCGTGCCCGAACGGCGGGCCGCCGTTGTCCTGATGACGAACGCCAGCACCGGGCGCGCGATGTACCGCTCACTCTTCGCTGTTCTGATGCCGTCACTGTTCGAGATCGGCGTGCCGGCGCTGCAGCTCGAGCCATCGCCCCACGCGGGCGGCGACCTCGCCCGCTTCGAGGGTGTCTACGCGTGGCCCGACCGTCGGGTCGAGGTGGCGGCCGCGGACCAGGGCCTGCTGATGACCAGCGACGACGGCGAGGTCGAGGCGGTTCCGGTGGACGAGCGGACATTCCTCGTCGACGCCGCAGATCCGGATACCCCGACAGTAACCTTCGGTGCGTTCGACACGGCCGGGCGACCGCAGGTGCTGTACAGCATGCTGTGGGGACTCCCACGCCTCCCGTGAGCAGGCCGATGACCGGCTCGGAGTGTGCGCCCGCGTAGAATCGCGAACGGCCATTCGAAGGGATTCGCCCCTTGCAGATCGACGTGAACGGCATACGGCTGTGGTTTGACGTAGACGGGCCGGCGCTCGTGCCGGACGGAAGCCAGATGCGGCCGCGGCCGACCATCCTGTTGGTGCATGGCGGCCCCGGCGTGTACGACCACTCGTACTTCAAGCCGGACTTCTCTGCGCTCGCGGAGCACGCCCAGATCGTGTACCTCGACCTCCGCGGACACGGCCGCTCGTACTGGGGCGACGCAGGTGAGTGGAGTTTCGAGGCCTGCGCGGATGACATCCGCGGCTTCTGCGAGGCCGTGGGGATCGCCCGGCCGATTGTCCTCGGACACTCGATGGGTGCCTCGATCGTCCTGCTCTACGCTGCGCGCCATCCCGGGCACCCGGTTGGCCTGATCGTGCAGTCGGGCTTCGCACGGTGGGACCCGGGGCGGCTGGTCGAAGGCTTCCGCCGCGTTGCAGGCAACGAGACCGCAGAGATCGCCGGACGCAGCTACGCCGGCGAGAACGTTTCGGCCGAAGACTCGGCCCGCGTCTTCGCCGCCTTCGGGCCGCACCTCCCGGACGACGAGCGAGAGGCAAATACGCCCAACAACGCGGCGCTCAACACGCACGGGATGGAGCTCATCCGCAAGCTCGACGTCGTCCAGCAGCTCTCCCGAATCGACTGTCCGACGCTGGTCTCGGTCGGAGAGCTCGATCCCGTCACGCCGATCGCCGCCGCCGAAGAGATCGTCGCCGCTCTGCCCGACGGCACCGCCCACCTCGAGATCATCCCCGGCGCGGGCCACTTCCCTTGGCTCGATGCCCCTGCCGCGTACTGGCCGCCGCTCATCGAGTTCATCACCAAAACGGACGGGCAGGACCAAGTCCGCGGTTAGGCTCGGCCTCCCAGATGGTATGGGCCGACACGGCTTGCACCTCGTGAGGCGGTCTTCCCGTCAACGAGAGGAGGGCGTCCATGAGTCCGCGCATCCTCGTGCGGACGGGCGTATCATCGATCCATGAGGCGGGTCGTGTGGTTCGGGGTGCTTCTGGTCGGCTTGGTGTCTCCCAGCGGCGGGCTCGCGGCGGTGCCGCCGTCCAACGACCAGATCGCCAACGCCACGCCGATCTCGTCGATTCCGTTCTACCACGTCGTGCACGACGGTCAGGCGACATCGCAGCCGCAAGATCTGTCCTGCAACCCGCCAGACGGCCACAGCATCTGGTTCACCGTCAAGCCACGACCGGCAGCTACCTCGCCCGAGCCCCGTCACCCGACGCACCGGTGAACTCCGACGTGATCATTGCCTCGGGGCCTGCCAACAACCTGCACATGGTGTCGTGTGGCCTCTACGGCTCGCAGTGGCAGGCAGACGGAACCACCACCTACCACATCGAGATCGCCGAAGCCTACGGGTCGCCGGGCGGCGAGGTCGACTTCGCGATCGATCCCGTTCCCCTGCTGATCCACGTCACGGTGAACCCCGTCGGACGCGTCTTGGCGAATGGAACAGCGATCGTCACGGGCAGCCTTGACTGCAACTTCCCGCTACTCAGCTACCCACAAAACGGCGGTGTCGTGATCGTGCTTCACCAGAACCATCGACTATCCGTCGGGCAGGTCACCGACCTCACGACCTGCGTCGGTACGACATCGACGTCTTGGAGGGTGCGCGTGCAAAGCCTGGACATCCACCATCGGATTCATCCGGGTGATGTCAGGGTAGAGGTGTACGGGGACGTCGGGGACTACGCCCAGTACGGCGACTTCGACGTCTTTCGGCACACCACGCTGCGGCGATGACGCTGGAGCCATCCACGCGACCCACCGGGATAGGGTCTTACAGCCGCGTGTTCCGTATCGAGCACACCTCGACGTCGCCGGCAGCCAGCGTGATCGGGACGGATGTCCCGGCCGCCGAGACGTCGGCGACGCCGTTCTTCATGCACGTGATCCGGCTGGCATAGTCGCTGAGGCTCCCGACCGCCGCGGCCTCGCTCACGGTGTAGGAGCCGGGAAGGAGCAGGACATGCCCCGAGTCGGTGTCACCGGCTGCCGCTCGAACCACCGTCGAGCCGGCGAGCAGGTCAAACCGGCCCGGATCCGTCGATGGGCGCAGCACCTTCCGCAGCGTCAGCTTGGGCTTGCGGACGTTCGTGAAGGTGCAGTCGACACTCGCGCCGGCCGAGACGTTGAGGGTGACCGCGGTGCCGGTGCCGGACGGGCCCGCCGACCCGTTCACCGTGCAGGCGAACGAGCTCGCGTAGTTCGTGAGCGGCCGGTTGCTGGCCGTCTCCTTGAGCCGGTAGCTCGCCGGGGCGAACGACCCGCTTCCCGATCCGCCGTCACCGACGGCGGAGGCGACCACGGTGGTCCCGACCGAGAGGTTGAAGCGGCCGGCGTCTGCTGTCGGCGAAACCGTCTTTCGCAGCGTGATCGTCGCCTTCCGCTTGTTGGTGAACGTGCACACCTCGATGTCGCCGGTTACCACGCTGACGTCGATGCTCGTGCCCGGTCCCGAGACGTCGGCTGCCGCGTTTTGGGTGCAGACCACAGAGCTGACATAGTGCGCGAGGTCGGTCCCGGCCGCGGCGACCTCGCTCACGGTGTGCGTCCCGAACGAGGCGGTGGTCGTGCCCGATCCCCCGTTCCCCGCGGAGGCGCGAACCACCGTCGCATCGACCTGGAGATCGAATCGCCCCGGATCGGTGGTCGGCCGCAGCGCCTTCATGACCGTGATGCTCGCCGGTGGAACCGGCTGCCAGTCGGGGTCGGCGTCCGGCTGGAGGGCGGTCGTCAGCGCGGCCGGCGACGCGCCGCCCGAGGTCATCGCCCAGATGTCGGTCTGACCGCCGCCGCGGTCGCTGGTGAACGCGAAACGTGTGCCGTCCGGCGACCAGGCCGGGTCGTCGTCGTCCACGTTCAGGTCGTTCGACACGTTGACCGGATTGCTACCGTCGGCGTTCATGACGAAGATCTGATCTGGTCCGCTGCGCCGGCTCACGAACGCGATCTTTGTGCCGTCCGGCGACCACACGGGCTCACCGTCGAAGTGGCCGGGATCATTCGAGAGGTTCGTCTGGCCCGTGCCGTTGGCGTTCATGACCCACACGTCCTGGTCTGACACGCCGCTGTGGTTGAACACGATCTTGGTGCCGTCGGGAGACCAGGCGGGCTCGAGGTTCGACCCGCTCGTCGTCAGCCTTGTTTGGTTCTGGCCGTTGGCGTCCATCACGTAGATGTCGCCGTTGATGTTGTCGCGAATGCTCGCGAACACGATCTTGGTGCCGTCCGGCGACCAGGCGGGGTTGGCATCGGCGCCGCTGGCGCCGCTGGTCACCATGGTCTGGTTGCTGCCATCGGCGTTCATGACCCAGATGCCTTGGAAGTTCGAGCGGTCGGTTCGCGCCCAGGCGATCCTGGTGCCGTCCGGTGACCACGCCGGTTGCTCGTCGATGGCGAGATCGTTGGTGAGTCGCGTCTGGTCGAGCCCACCGTCCGACATCACGTAGATCTCGGAGTTGCCGTCCCGGTGGCTGACGAACACGATCTTCCCGTTGGCGCCCGGGAACGCCGGCAGCGCGGCCTCGGGCGCGCCGGCAACGGCGGCGCACGCCAGCACGATCGACGCGCCAAGAAGCCGCGCCCGCCCGCTCCATAGACCTGTCCCGCGCATGCCACCCCTGCCACCGCCGCGTGACCGGGAGTATCACAGACCAGTATAAAGAATTCAAACCCGCGGGCCCGGGCGGACGGCGATCCCGGGAACGGCTAACCGGGAGTACCGGCCGCGCGTCGTACGTCACGTGTGTTTGCGTGTCATACACCTCTGCGCGGTCGTCATGCTCGCCGTGTCGTGCACGGGCCGAGACACCACATCGCCAACCGGAGGGCTACGCGCGCCGTCCCTAGCGCGCTTCGATCGTGACGGTGTCTCGTTCCTGTATCCAGCGAGTTGGCGGGCGTACACGTGGCCGGATGTGAGCACCGTGTCAGAATCGATCGTGTATCTGAGCACGGCATCGCAGACGTCACCATGCGTCACGACCGGCTCCACGACGGTCTGCGGGGCGCCGCTCAAGCACCTTGAGCCGTCCGGTGTGCTCGTGTGGTGGTTCACAAGCAGCCCGGACTGGATGGGCCGCGTCTCGGGCGTGCAGACCAAGATCGGCGGTCGACCCGCCACCCTGTACTCCGGTACCCCCAACGATATGCTCGACCTTGGCTGCAGGCGGCTCGGCGGGCAACGGGAGATCACCGCTCTGGTGACCGCCGCTGTGGACGCCAACAACGTCGGATCGGCATTCGCGGTCAGCGCATGCTTTCGCGGGCCGAACATCGCCACAAACCAGCGTCGCGTCGAAGCACTCCTAGCCTCGACCAGCTTCCACGACTGACGCGACGGCACGGCACCGACCTCGGCTACATGGATCCCGAGGTTGGTTCGACACGGCGAAGGCCGAGCCAGGAGGCCAGGGCCTCCAGCTCTGCCTTCACGGCCTTTTTGATCGTGCGGTCGAACCTCACGTCCTCGTGGATCGCGTTCACCCGCAACACGGACGCCTCGCGATCCGCCTTTGCGTCGACCTTCCCGACCAGCCGGTCGCCGTGGAGGACCGGGAGGGCGAAGTAACCCCAGCGGCGGTTGGCCGCGGGCTTGTACATCTCGAGGGTGTACTCGAAGTCGAACAGCTGCTGGGCGCGGGCGCGGTCATAGACCAGCCGGTCGAATGGCGACAGGAGCACCGTACGCCCCTCGAATTCCTCGCCGAGCGCGGCGGGGTCGACGCGCCACTCGCCCTTGGTGCCCTCGACCACGGCCGGCTCGCCGGCCTCGCCGACGTCGACCGGCTCGATCGGCATGGCCGTGGCTCTCCGCCGGGCGATGCCGAGCGAGGCGAGCCGCCGCTCGTTCCTCGCCCGGCGGGCCTCGTCGACAGACGGGACGACGACGTCGGCCGGGTACACCCGCTCGGGCAGGTCCCACAGCCGTTCCCGCGTGACGCGCCCGGCAATCGCGACCTCACCGCGCATCATCAAGGACTCCAGCATCCGGGTGACGTTGCGGTTGTTGGTCCACCCGGTCGAGGCCCACGGCACCACGCACGTGTCCGGGATGTCGCGCGAAGTCACCGGCCCGGAGCGGCCGAGCAGGTCGAGGATGTCGCGCCGGAAGGAGTCGTTGGCGCGGAGCCAGACACGCATACGCTCATAGCTGGGCCACTCAGCCGCACCGGCCAGGCACAGACCCAGGTCGCTCATCGGCCGCACCAGCGCGTTGAGCTCGAAGAGCGTGCGGTCGTGCTCGATGGCGTGCTGCAGGTGGGCGGGCCGGTACCCCGATCCAAGGCGGCTCCAGGCCACGAGGTCCGCGCTGGGCGCGATGGCCGCAGTCGGGTCGATCTGCAGCAGCGTCAGCTGCTGTACGACGGCGAGCAGCTCCGTCGGCCGCGGTGCGTCGAGCAGCTGCGCACGCACGGCGATGCGGCGGGCCTGGGCCTTGGTCAATCGGAGAACGGCCACACGCGAAAGGTTACGGGAACGAGACGCTTTGGAGCGCCCAACCGGCTGGCCCGGACTACACTCGGCTCACCGCACAGTCGCGTGGAACCCCGCCGGCTGACAGGAGGAGAACATGGATAGTTCGGACTCGGCCGATGACCAGTCGGCACCCAAGCTGATCGACCAGAGAATCGCCGACCTCGGAGACTGGCGCGGGGAGACCTTGAGCAGGATGCGTAAGCTGATCCATGAGGCAGACCCCGACGTCGTGGAAGAGTGGAAGTGGGCCAAGAAAACCAACCCAGGCACCCCCGTTTGGTCGCACGACGGCATCATCTGCACCGGCGAGTCATACCAGTCGATCGTGAAGCTGACCTTCTTCAAGGGAGCCTCGTTGAACGACCCGGCGAAGCTCTTCAACTCCAGCCTCGAGGGGAACGCGCGGCGCGCGATCGACATCCATGAGGCAGACGAGGTCGACCCCGACGCGTTCCAGGCGCTCATCCGTGCCGCGGCCGCCCTCAATACATCCGGCTCCTGAAAAAATCAGACACGCACACCCCGCCGTCAGGCCTCGGCAAGTGTTTGATGCAAGGAGCGCCTCAAGGTAACCGCGGGCGGCAGGGACGCTGTCAACGCGGTAGGCGCCCGCATGCTGTTAGAACTTCTTGGCGTGACGCGGCCGCAGACTCGCTACGCGCTGAGCGGTGATGTTGCGATTGCCTATCAGGTGATCGGTGACGGGCCGTTCGACGTGGTGTTCGTGCCCGGCGCCACCTCGCATGTGGAGATGGCTTGGGAGGCGTTGCGATGAGCGTCCTGTTCGCCGCCACGTACCCGAGTGAACAGGGGCTCTGTGCCTCTACGGCGGACTGGCGCGAGCGCTCTGGGCACCCGACTACCCATGGGGAACGCCCGAAGCTCGCTACCTACGTGAGCTCGAGGAAGAGCGCGCCCGGATGCTGGAGCCGCGCTACCAGGACAGGAGCGTGCGCTCGGGGTGGCCGAACGCGAGCGAGGCGGAGATCGCCGCCATGGACCAGCACTACCGCTACGCGGCGACGCCCGCCGCCGAGACGGCGCTGCGGACGATGAACATGGGCATCGACGTGCGCGACGCGCTGCAGGCCATCAGCGTGCCCACGCTCGTGCTGCACTATGTTGACGATCCCTGGGTCGACGTTGAGCAGGGCAGGTACATCGCCGGCCGGATCCCCGGCTCGACCTACGTCGAGCTTCCCGGGAACTGCCACATCCCAGCGTTCGCCGAGGTCGATACGGTGGCCAACGAGCTGGAGCGGTCTCTGCGCGACGCATGGAATGCCGACGGATGGATCGAGCCTGAGCCCGATCGCGTGCTCGCGACGATCCTCTTCACAGACATCGTCGACTCGACCGCTGACCTCTCCCGACTCGGCGACGCGGACTGGCGCACGATCGTCGAGCGCCACCATGCACTCGTCCGCCGGCAGCTGTCCCGCCACCGCGGTCGCGAACTGGACACCGCCGGCGACGGGTTCTTCGCCGCGTTCGACGGGCCTGCCCGCGGCATCCGCTGTGCGAGCGCGATCAGCCAGGACGTCGCCGAGCGCGGTGCTCACGAGCTCAAGGGTGTCGCCGGGGAGTGGCATCTGTTCACCGTCACCGGCGCCTGAGCAAGACCGCGCGGGCACCGGAAAGCGAGTCGATCCCACGGGGAGCCGCACCGCGTGTCGAGGAACCGTTGCGTTCGCATGCCCGCCGTGCGAGAGTTGCAGACCTCCAACAACGACCTGCAGGAGGTCTGATGAGCGGCTACACAATCGCGCACCTGGACGACATCGACGAGATCACCGACGGCCGGTGCCCGTGGCGGCCGGTCCGGCATCACCTGGGCATCACGTCCTTCGGCATCAACGCATTTACGGCTCGGGACGCGGGCGACCGGCTGATCAACGAGCACGACGAGTCGGAGGAGGACGCGAACGAGGAGCTCTACCTCGTCCAGCGGGGCCGCGCGAGGTTCGAGCTCGACGGCGAGCGGGTGGACGCCCCGGCCGGCTCGTTTGTCTTCGCCCGGCCCGGCGTCAAGCGGACGGCTTTCGCCGAGGAGCCGGGGACGACGGTCGTCGCACTCGGCGGGACGCCGGGGAAGGCATACGCGCCTGACGGCTGGGAGATATGGGCCCCGCTCCACCCACTCTACGAGGCCGGCGAGTACGCGGAGGCGGCGGATCGCGGCGCGAGCTGATCGAGGCTCATCCCGAGTACGCCGGGGCGCTCTACAACCTCGCGTGCTGCGAGAGCCTCGCCGGGCGGACGGCCGATGCGATCGAGCACCTCCAGCGCGCGGTCGACGGGTCGGAGCGGTTCCGATCGTTCGCGGAGGGCGATTCCGACTTCGATCCGATTCGCGACCAGCAAGCTTTCAAGGAGCTCATCAGCCACAAGGTGTAGAGCCGCAGACGCCCCGCCGCGCGACCTGGGCGCTCCGGATCAGGGGGTGTGGCTCGCGACCGAGTAAAGGCGCCAGCGTCCGGGAACGCCCTTCAGCTCGTGCTCTCCGCGATCCTCAAACTCGAGGCCGGATCCGGCGACGAGGTCTTTGACAGTCTGCGAGACGAGCACCTCTGTGGCGGAGGCGGTGGCCGCGACACGGGCGCCGATGGCGACGCTCAGACCGCCGATCTTGCCGTCGATCAGTTCGCACTCGCCGGTGTGCATTCCGGCGCGAATCTGGATGCCGAGGTCGCCCACACGCCGCGAGATCTCGAGCGCGCACTGGATGCCCCGCGCCGGCCCGTCGAAGCTGGCGAAGAACCCGTCGCCGGCGGTGTCGATCTCCACCCCGCGCCACCGACCGAGGGCCTCTCGCACGGTCGCATGATGCTGTTCGACCAGCTCCTTCCAAGCGCGGTCGCCGAGGCGCGCCTGATGCCCGGTCGATCCGACGATGTCCGAGAACAGCACGGTGGCAAGCACGGTGTCGAGCTCCGGCGGCGGCTGGCCGATACCGCAGAACGTCCGCGTCTCCGAGATGACCGACGGGTGCCACAACCTCGTGGCCGTCGCCGGTAAGAGCTGGAGGATCCCGCCGGGGATCAGCTCAGCGGTTGCCTCGGCCTGGCGGAAAAGCCGGTCGTCGCTCGAACCCCTCGGCGCCAGAACCGTGACGGGGAGCCGAAGCGTCGGGAGGACCTCGCGAACATCGTACTGATGGTGGAGCCGCATGAATCCGACGGCAGTGGCCGGGCCACAGGCGTGCCGCTGCATGGTCGCCAGGAACTCGAGGGCGTGCCCGTCCGACTTCATACTTGGGTACATCTGCTCCACGAACGCGGGCGTTCCCCACCCCGTCTCGGCGGCCTCGGCGAGCTGCTCAACCTCCAAAGGGTCTCGCCCATGAGGCCAGCCGGGGGCAGCGACCGATCGTGCCTGGGCCAGGAACCAGACGAGCCCCGCAACGCGATCTGGGCGGGTCGCGGCGAGGAGCGCAGCCACCATCCCCCCGTCGCCGGACGCGAGGAGGATCGGGCGCTCCTGTCCGGCGGCATCGAGTACGGCGACAAGGTCGGCCGCACGAGTCTCGAGGTTCGGCAACCCGCCCATGTCATCCGACAGCCCCGTCCCCCGCCGATCATGCAGGGTCACACGCGCGCTCGACGCCAGGTCGAACCACGACCGCGCAGCCGGCTCGTAACCCATGAACACCTCGATGTTGGTGGCGATCGAGCCCACGATCGCGACGTCAACCTCACCTTTGCCAAGGATCTTGTACGCGATGTAGCCGCCGTCCAGCGTCTTTGCATACCGCGTCTCGGGCACTGTTTCAGTCATGACGGCGGTAGTTTCGCCGTCCGGTCAGCGGACGGCAACCGCCGGCCCGCGTTCAACCGCAGACACCGCTGACCCGCGCCGATTCAGGGCGCTCAGTGGCTCAGGTCTGACGTTCGACAGCCATGCGGATCGCGACGTCGTACTTGGTGACCGACGTTCGGCTGCCCGGGGTGTCATCGGTCGGCATCGCGTTCAGCGCCGCGTCTCCACGACGGTAGTCGTCTTCCGTCTCGAAGAACAGGACGGCCAGCGACCGCTCGGCCTCCGGGTCATGGAAGAGCATGAACTCGGTGGCCGGGATCTCCTCGGGCGGGCCCTCCCCGCTCATTTCCCGCTTCATCTGCTCGATGCGCTCCTTGTTCACTCCATCGAAGGACACAACGCGTGCAAACGCCATTGAGGGCCTGCCTTTCGTTCGATTGGTGGCGAGCCTACAACACTCGCGGTGGGCCGGAAAGCCCTCGAAACTCCAACAGCCGGGCGTGCGCGCGCTGGGCCGAGACGGTGTTGCCTTTCTGGTCGTACAGCGCTTCGGCTCTTTCGAGCTCGGAGGCTGCGTCTTCGTACCGGCCGGACAGTGCGAGTACCTCGCCGAGGTCGGCGCGGGCGTCTGCCTGCCCGTTGAGAAAGTCTGTGCCCTCGCCGATCGCGACCGCCTCGCGCGCGAGCCGCTCGGCCTCGGCGTGCCCGCCGGCGCGGGCGAGCAGTTTTGCCTTCACCTGGCGCCAGATGAGCTGCGTGAATGCATCTTCGCTCGCACCGAGTTCTGCCGCCCGGTCGGCCCAGGAGTCGGCCTCGGCGAGCCGGTCGAGCTCGTACAGCGCGCCTGCCCGAGTCGCGGCGGCGGTGGACAGAAAGCTCATGTCCCCCAGTTCCTCGAGCAGCGCGCACCCCTCCGATCCGAGCTCTGCGGCTGCACCGGGGTCTCCGGCAAGCAGTTCGAAGGTCGCGGATTCGATACCGGTGGTCACCGCGAGCCCGATTCCGCCGCCGCGCTCGGCCAACTCCACCCGCGCTTCGGCGAAGATCGCCCGTGCCTGGTCGAAGTCGCCGATCATCGCCAGTGCATGGCCGCGGCACACACGGAGCCCCCAGTTCGCCCACCCTGCCCGGGACTCGTGGTCGTCCAGCCACGCTAACACTCCCGACACGGGGGTGGTGCCGTAAAAGCGGCACAGGGCGCGCCAGTCGAGAAACTCCTCCTGGAGTCCCGCTCGTCGAGCGTGGACAGCAGCTTGGTCGTATGCCTCGAGAGCTGCGTCCGCCTGCGCGCGCTCGAACGCGACCATCCCGAGCGCCTGGCAAGCGGTGCAGAGGGCGAGGTCGCTGCCCGCGGCCCGGAAGACAGGCTGCGCCCTCTCGACGATCCCCGCCAACCGCTCGGCAGCGCCCTCCGGCTCGATGGACACGCGGATGATGCCCGCCTGGATCCTCCCCCACATCTCGCCCACCTGGTCGCCTTCAGCAGCCGCCCGCTCGGCAATCGCATCCGCACGCGCGAGCGCGGAGGCGCCGTTGCCCATCCAGTACAGGGCGTCGACGAGGTCGGTTTCGAGAGCCAGGTCAAGATCGCCCAAGGGGACGAACGCGGCGGCCCGCTCGAGCAGTCTGACGGCGGCGGCGAAGTCCGCGCGACGCTTTGCGCGGCGGCCGCCGGCGGTCAGCAGGCGCCGCGCCGTCGCAGCCAGTTGGTCATCGCGTTCCATCCCGAGTTCGGCGCGGTAGCGGCACGCCTGCTCAAGGTGGTAGCCGAGCAGCTCGTCCAGCTCGACCAGCTCGGAACCGTGCGCCTCGAGCCAGGTTGCAAACCGCTGATGGAGCTCGGCGCGGGTCGCCTTTGGCAACGAATCGTAGGCGGCATCGCGGATCAGCAGATGGCGAAAGCGGAAGCCGTCCTCGCCCGCGAGCTGTGGCCTGTCCGGCCGGATCAGCTCCCTGCGGACCAGCGCCGCCAGGCGCGGTGTCACCTGAGTCTCTTCGGGTGCAAGCGCCTGGACCGCTCCCCGGTGGAAGATCTCGCCCTCGACGGCGCCCATTTCCAGTACCCTCCGCTCGCCCGGCTCGAGCCGATCCAGGCGAGCCGCGAGCAGCGCCTTCAAGGTGGGCGGGACGACCACCTCGCCGTCCGCCTCGCCGGCCATGGCCAGCATCTCCTCGACGAAGAGCGGGTTCCCACCCGCGGCGCGGGCGATCCGCTCGTGCAGCTCGCCGTGGATCCGCCGCGCCAGCAGCTCGTCGACGTCTTCGTCACTCAGCGGCTCGAGCCGAAGTGTCACCGGCCAGCCCGGGCGGCGCTCGGCCAGCTCCGGCCGCGCGATGCACAACATCAGGATCGATGCGCCGGAGGACAGAAGCGCGACGTGCTCGACCAAGTCGAGGAACGTCTCCTCTCCCCACTGCACATCGTCGAACAGGACGACCAACGACTGCTCCTGCGCAGCCTGCTCCAGCGTCTTGCGGAACGCCCATGCGAGTTCCTCGGCGGACGTCGCCGACTCCGTCTCGCCGAGCAACGACCGGATCGCAACCGCGGCGACCTCCTCCCGTGGCGACACACCAAGCTGCTTCAGCACCTCGACCACCGGCCAGTACGTGATCCCCTCCCCGTAGGGCAGGCAGCGGCCGCGAACCACCGTTGCGTCGATCGACGCCAGAACCTCCGCGACCAGCCGAGACTTGCCGACGCCGGCGTCACCCACCACAGTCACCAGCTCGCAACGCCGCGCCTGCCGCACAGCGTCCCATGCGTCCCGCAGGAGCCCGAGCTCGCGACGACGTCCGACGAACAGCGCCTCGTGGCGGCGCTCCGGCGCCATGCCCACGCGCAGGAGCCGGTAGGCGGGAACCGGCTCGGCCTTGCCCTTCAGCTCGAGCCGCTCGACCGGCTCGACCTCAGCCGTGTCTCGGACGAGTGCCAGCGTCGCGCCTCCGACGAGCACCTCACCCGGCTGCGCAGCCTGCTCCAGCCGCGCCGCCACGTTCACAGCGTCGCCCGTTGCCAGCCGCTCTTCGGTTCCGGTCACCACCTCACCGGTCATGACGCCGATCCGCCCCTGCAGCCCTAACTCAGGCAACGCGTCTCGCATTTCGACCGCCGCCCGCACCGCGCGGAGAGCGTCGTCCTCGTGCAGCACCGGCACGCCGAAGACGGCCATCACGGCATCGCCGATGAATTTCTCAACGCTGCCGCCATGCCGCTCGACGATCGCCTTCATCCATTCGAAATAGCGAGCGAGCAACGCGCGCAGCGCCTCGGCGTCGAGCCGCTCCCCCAACTCGGTCGACCCGGTCACGTCGCAAAACAGCACGGTGACCGTCTTGCGCTGCTCGCGGCTGCCGGACGTCCCCTCGACCAGCGGCGCTCCGCACGTGTTGCAGAACTTCGCACCCGTGGGATTGTTCTGGCGGCACTGCGTACAGATCGTCACCAGCCGAGTCTACGACCGGCGGACGCCGCGGCAGGGCACTCGCAACCGTCTAGGCTCCGTCCATGTCGACCACCCACGGGCCGGTGCGGGTGTTCATCGCGTCGTCGCTGGACGGGTTCATCGCCGGGCCCGATGACGATCTCAGCTGGCTTCCGCCGGGCGGCGGTGAAGACCATGGATACGACGAGTTCATGGCCGCAACCGGTGCTGTGCTGATGGGTCGCACCTCGTACGACGTGGTGGTTGGCTTCGATGGCGCATGGCCGTATGGCGACACTCCCGTCTTCGTCGCCACCTCGCGACCGCTCGACCCGGTGGTGCCCACGGTGCGTGCGGTGACCGGCGATCCGGACCGGATCCTGGCCGCGGTGCACGAGTTGACGACGGGCGGCATCTATGTCGACGGCGGCGTGCTGATCCGCCAATTCATGGAGGCGGGGTTGATCGACGAGCTCACGGTGACCATCGTTCCGGTCATCCTCGGCGCCGGCACACCGCTCTTCGCGGGTCTGCCGCAGCGCCGTCGCCTGGAGCTGACCCGGTGCCGGTCGCACCCCAGCGGGCTCGTGTCGCTGACGTACCGACCGGCGGTCACGTCTCGGAGCGAATGATCTCCGCGCCGGCGACCAGCGACTCGAGCTTTCCGTAGGCGACGTCGCGGGGGAGGTATTTCATGCCGCAATCCGGGGCGGCGATCAGCTCCGCAGGGCGCTTGTGGGGCAAGGCGCGCCGGATGCGGGCGGCGACGGTCTCCGCGGGTTCGACCGCGAGGTCGTCGAGGTCGATCACGCCGAGGATGATCTGCTTGCCCGGCAGCGTGTCGAGGATCGCGGAGTCGACCCCCGACTGGGCGGTCTCGATCGAGATCTGGTCGCACGAACATGCCGCAAGCTCAGGCAGGAACGAGTACGCGGACGGGCGCTCGTGGATGATCGCCGCGTAGCCGAAGCAGATGTGCACGGCGGTGGTGCCCGGCGCGCCGTCCAGCGCGCGTTCGAGCGCCGCCAACCCGAACTCCCGTGCCTTCTCGGGCCGCGCCTGCATGTACGGCTCGTCGATCTGCACGATGTCGGCGCCGGCCGCGAACAGGTCGATGATCTCGTCATGGACGGCGGCGGCGTAGGCGGCGGCAAGTTCAGCCTCGCTCGCGTAGGCCTCGTTCTGCGCCTGCTGGGACATGGTGAACGGCCCGGGAACGGTGATCTTGATCGGACGGCTCGTGTTCGCCCGCAGGAAGCGGACATCGCGAACCTGCACCGGGTGTCGGCGCTCGATCCGGCCGACCACCCGCGGCACCGGATTGGGCTTGCCGCTGCGATCGAGCGCGGTGCCCGGGGTATCCACGTCGACACCCGCCAACGCCGTTGCGAAGCGGTTCGAGTAGCTCTCGCGGCGAGCCTCGCCGTCGGTGACGATGTCCAGCCCGGCTCGCTCCTGGTCGCGGATCGCGATCAGCGTCGCGTCGTCCTGGGCCTGCTCCAGGTACTGCGGGTCGACCCGCCACAGTTCCGTCGCCCGCACCCGCGGCGGGAAGCGACCGCGCAGACGTTCGCGATCGATCAGCCAGTCGGGCTGGGCGTACGACCCGACCAGGCTGGTGGGGATCGCGGCCGGCATGTGGGCGGAGTCCACCCGGCGAACGCTACACCCGCCGGACGAGCTCCAGGGAGTACCGGTGCTCACCGTTCTCGGTCATGTCGCACGCGAAGCCGGTCCGGGTCAGCACACGCTGCGATCCGACATTCTCGACGTCGCACCAGGCGACGACCCGACGGTATCCGCGACCGCGCACGTATTCCAGCAAGCCCGCCACCGCCTCGGTTGCGTACCCGTGTCGCTGATGTGCCGGGGCGATCGTGAACCCGATCTCGACCCCATCAGGATCGAAGCGAGCGGCGCAGTCACCGATCAACTGCGCCGCGCCGTCGAGCTGGATCGCGAACTGAAACCACTCGCCCGGCGTGTCCGGATCGGCGGCCATCACCCAGCGCAGGAACTCCTCGCCCTCGGCTCGGGTGTATCCGGCCTCCCAGCTCTGGTAACGGGCGACGTCCGGATCGGCCCGGTACGCCACGAATGCTTCGAGGTCGCCGGCGCCGAACCGCCGCAGGCGCAGTCGGGCCGTCAGCAGCTCTCGGAAGGCCGAGTCGGGCATCGGTCGAGCCTACCGGGTCGCAGCAGGCCGCCGGCCGCACGGGCCCCACCAACGTTCGATCGACGTCAGACTCGCTCGACGCTCCACGGCATCCGTCCACCGAATCCGCCGGTAGGCTGCGACCGATGGAACTCCCGCTCACCGGTGGCTGCGTCTGCGGCGCGGTTCGCTTCGAGGTCTCGGCCCCGCTCGCCTCCGCCGGGTACTGCCACTGCACACGCTGCCAGCACCGAACCGGGACGGCGGCCTCGGCGCAGGCCGTGATCCAACCTGGAACCCTCACACTGACGGCCGGCGACCACCTGCTTCGCTCGTACGACCCGCCAGACGGGTTCCGCAAGGTGTTCTGCTCGGCCTGTGGCTCGGCGCTGTGGAGCCGTAACCCGCGCGATGAGGAGGTGATCGCCGTGCGGCTCGGGGCGTTCGACGGCGACCCTGGCATCCGCCCGCAGTACCACCAGTTCGTCGCCTACGCAGCGCCGTGGGAGCCACTGCCCGACGACGGATTGCCGAGGTATCCCGAGCGCCGTCCGCCTGCCGCCTGAGGTCACGCGACCTCGCTGGCGAACCGCCGCGACTCGGCGAGCCCCAGCCGGTCGCCCGTCTCCTGTTGGAGCAACATCGCCTCATCGACCAGCGCGCGTGCCCGCGGGCTGTCTCCTGCGGCTCCAGTCGCGCGGGCCAGCGAAGCGAGCGCCCGGCCTTCGGCCCAGCGGTCGCCGCAGCGCCGCGCGAGCGCGAGTGAGCCCTCGAGGCTCGTGCGCGCACCGGACGCGTCGCCTCGGGCGAGGTCGAGCAAGCCTCGTTCTCGAGCCGCGGCGGACGCGTAGGAGGCCGGTACGTTACCGCCAGCCACCACAGCAGCCGCCTCGGCGAGAAACTCGGAGGCCCGATCCAGGTCTCCGACGGCGCGCGCAACGGCCGCCGAAGCCTCCAACGCGCAGACAACCAGCAGCGCGCCGCCGGCCTCCCGTGCGACTGACAGGCTCTCCTCGGCATGGACGCGGGCGTCGGCAAGAGCTCCTTGTTCCGCCCTCAACAGGGCGAGAATCCACAGGAAGTACGACACGAACCAGGGGTCGCCGATCGCCCGGCAGATGGAGACGCCCTCGAGCGCCTCGGAGGCCGCGGCGTCGAGATCCCCTTTGCGCACGGCTGCGAGCGCGAGCCCGAACAGCGCCATCCGGATGCCTTGCCGATCACCCTCGTGCCGCGCGATGGCGAGCGCCTCGGTCCCAACGGCGCGCGCCTCGTCGAGTGCACCCTGAAGTGGTAGCACCGAGCCGAGCGTGCCGAGTCCATCGGCCATGCACCAGAGATCGCCGCACCGCCGGGCCGTTGACGCCCCATCTCGCAGAAGGGCGCACGCTGCCGGCACGTCGTCGCGGAAGAGCGCGAGGAGCCCGAGCGCCACCAGGCATCTGCCCTCGCATGCGCTGTCCCCAATCGCGCGCGCCATGGCCAGACTCTCGTCGAGTGAAGCGCCGGCACGCTCGTGGTCGCCGACCAGAGTCGCCAGAAGCCCGACGCCCCAGAGCGCTCCCGCCCGGGCCCGGGAGGGGTCAGATCCGCTCGTCGCAAGTGCCCGACCCAGATGATCCAGTCCCTCGACGTAGAAACCGCGAACGAACCAGAAGATCGTCAGCGCGCTCGCCAAGCGAAGACCCTGGTCACCAGAGTCAGTGTTCTGGGCGCACCAAGATAGCGCGACTCGCAGGTTGCCATGGTCGCGGTCAAGCCGCTCGAGCCACGCCTCCTGCTCCCGACCGGTCAATTCCGGGCCGGCACGTTCGGCCAGCCTGAGGTAGTGAACGATGTGCCGAGCCTCCAGATCGTCGCCCTCGCCGCGTTGTTCGAGCCGCTCCCGCGCGTACTCGAGAATGGTCTCCAGCATCTCCAGGCGACCATCGCGCTGCGCCAGCAGGCTCTTCTCGGCCAGCGAGGCGAGGCCGTCGAGATCCGCGTCGCACACCCTTTGGGCAGCGTCGATGTCGCAGCCACCGACGAACACGCTGAGTCGCGCCAGCAGCGCACGCTCCTCGTCGGAGAGCAACTCGTAGCTCCAGTCGATCGCCGCTCGCAGAGTGCGGTGGCGCTCGGGTGCGTCCCTGGTTCCGCTGGTCAGCAGCGGCAGCCGCTGATCGAGGCGCTCGAGGATCTGAGCCGGCGAGAGGATGGTCGTTCGGGCCGCCGCCAACTCCACCGCCAGCGGAAGGCAATCGAGCCGTCGGCAGATCTCGGCCACCGGACCCGGCTGATCGCCGTGTGCGCGCTCGCGAAACAGCGCGACAGCCTCTGACTCCTCGAAGGGGGGCACCGCGAGCTCGCGCTCGGCCGACACGCGCAGCGGTTCGCGGCTGGTCACCAGCAGCTTCAGGTTGCGACACTCGGCGAGCAGAGCGGTCAACTCGACACCCACGGCGATCACCTGCTCGAGGTTGTCCAGCAGGAGCAGCAGCACCCGGTCGCCGACGTGCCCCGACAGATCGTCCTTGACACCGAGCGTCGAGGCGATCGTGGGCAGCACCAGCCGCGGATCGCGCACCGCGGCCAGCGACACCCACCACGCGCCGTCCTGGAACTCGTCCGCGAGTTCCGCAGCAGCTTGCAGAGCGAGCCGCGTCTTCCCGGTACCGCCCGGGCCGGTGAGTGTGACAAGGCGTACGTCGGACCTGCGGAGCACCCCGGTCACCTCGCCCAGTTCCGCCGCCCTGCCGAGGAACGGAGTCGCGTGGGCGGGCAGGTTCAGCCGGTGAAGGCTCGTCAGGGGCGGGAAATCAGCCTCGCCCAACTGGTAGAGACGCTCGGAACCGAGCAGATCCTTGAGACGGTGGAGGCCCATGTCCTTCGTCGTGACCCCGGTGGCGAGCCGAGCCGTCTGCTCGGAGAGGAGTGTCTGACCGCCGTGACCGACAGCTGCGATGCGGGCTCCCCTGTGCACGTCGACCCCCACGTAGCCGTCAGCGGTCACGGTGGGCTCGCCGGTGTGCACACCGATACGGATCCGGATCGGTCCGGTCGCGAGCGCTGCGTGCACCTGCTCGGCCGCGGCGACCGCGTCTCCGGCGCGCGCAAAGGCATAGAAGAATGCGTCGCCCTGTGCATCCACCTCGACGCCGCCCCAGTCCCCGAAAGTCGCGCGCACGACCTTCCGATGCTCGGCCAGGGCCGCGGCGTACGCGTCACCGAGCTGCCGAAGGAGCCGGGTCGAGCCCTCGATGTCCGTGAACAGAAAGGTGACCGTTCCCGACGGAAGCTCGCGCACCGGCCAACTATCCCCGATCGGTGCCGGCAATGATGTCGAGCAGCACCTCGCGCGCCGGCGTCGATACCCGATCCGTGGTCTGCCGGGCGGCTGCGAGCTGTCGCGCTCGGTCGAGCACGGCGGTGTTCTGCGCCAGAGCACCGACAGGGTCGAGCTGCATCTCCCAGCGCAAGACAGCGCGGAAGATCTCGGGGTCGTCATCGGCGGCCGGAATGACGGTGCTGTGGATCAACCCGTGGCCGGTGCCGGGGTCGTCCCACTCCGGCTCGCCGCGGTACTTGCGCCGCAGCGCGCGATCGCGGGCAAGTGACGCCTCGTGCCGACCGGTAATCTCGGCGCCCAGGCGGGCATCGAACGCCAGCGCCTGCGCCTCCGGGTCTCGGCGGTGCTCGGTCAGCACATCGACCAGCGTGACCGCACCGGCGAGCGCCACCCCCGATCCCCACGCGTAGAGCGAGTTCAGCTGGCAGCGGGCGTCGCCGATCACGTGCAGACCAAGCGCGATCGGGCGGCCGGCGCTGACGAACCGGCGCAGCACGTTGCGTTCCTGTCCCATCGCAGCCACCGGGCCGATCGGGGTTGCCCGGTCGGCGTCCAGCCAGTCGAGGCTCTCGGGTAGCGCCCTGGCCACGGCCATGTGAACGGCCTCATCGCGCAAGCCCCGCAACTCGTGATCCCACGATGCGGGAGCCAGCTCGACGCAGAAGGTGGACTGGTCGGCGCCGAAGATCTCGTACTTCATATAGCCCGGGTCACCCTCGACGGTGAGCTGGGTCGACACCCGGTGGTCCTCGCCGGGTCGCAGGTGCAGGCGGAAGAAGCGGGTGAAGCAGACGAACCCGCAACCTTCCGAGACCTCGTCGGGCATCTGCGCGCCGATCCCCTCGAGCCACCGTCGCACGGGCACCAGGCGTCCGCCGGCGATGACCACCGTCTCCCCCACGATCGGGCCCTGATCGCGTGTGCTCACGCCGACGACGCGAGGCACGCTCGCCCTCGCGGACGGCTCGGCGACAAGTCCGACGACGTCACACCCGGAGCGGATCTCGACCGTCGGCTCAGCCTGAACGGTCTGACGGAGGATCCCCTCGAGTACGGCGCGCCGGCACATGATCGCGCGCAGCTCGGCATCCTCCGGCCGGCGCTCCTCGCCGGGCATCTCCGCTGCGAAGTCCACCAGCGGCGCACCGGCCGCAAGCAGCCGCTCCAGCACATCCGGAGCACGCTCTGCCAACAGCACACGAAACCCGGGCAGGAAGGTGTGCCCGAGCGGCGCCTGCGGAATGCCCGGACGCCGCCAGCCGGACCACATCTCCTCGGTCGACGGCGGTACCGGCTCGGGATCGCGCTCGCACACGACCACGTCGCGCCCCTGGCGTCCCACCAGCAGGGCGGTGGCCAACCCACCGATACCGGCGCCGACGATCACCACCTCTGCCAATGACCACCCTCCGATCCGGGTGACACGGCCGGCATCGACGACCGGCCGCACGCGACCAAGTGGCAAATCTAACAGTCCACCACATGTCGGGCGTACAGTGTGCCCCGTGGCGGACGAGACAACTGAGATTCGTACCTTTCTGATCGCGGACGTGCGCGGCTATACGCGCTATACCCAGGAGCAAGGGGATGAGGCCGCAGCACGCCTGGCGGAGCGATTTGCCGTGGTGGTCGGCGAGCAGATCACCGCCCGCGGTGGCCAGGTCGTGGAGCTGCGCGGCGACGAGGCTCTGTGTGTATTCGGGTCGCCACGCGCAGCCCTGCGGGCGGCGGTCGATCTGCAGCGGCGGTGCGCGGACGAGATCCGGGCGGACGCGTCGCTTCCGCTTCGGGTCGGGATCGGGATCGACGCCGGCGAAGCGGTTGCGGTCGAAGACGGGGCGGTGTGGGTGGCGAACGCGGCGGACGGTACGGTCACCCGGCTCGACCCGGCCAGCGGGCAGACTCGGGTGGTCGGCGGAGTCGGACGCGACCCGCAGGGCCTGACCTACGCGAACGGGTCGGTGTGGGTGGCAGACGGGCTGGGAGGTCAGGTCGCCCGGATCGACGCCAGATCGCTGAATGTGAGCCTGACATCCGTGACGGGCGCGACGCACGGCGTCGCTGTGACCGGAGGCCGAGTATGGGTGACGGCGCTCGCCTCCCCCGGCAGCCACCGCGGCGGCAGGCTGCGGCTCGAGATGGACCCGGCGCCGGACTCGCTCGATCCGGCATTCTCGTTCTACCCGCCCGCCTGGCAGATGCTCGGGGTCACCAACGACGGCCTGGTCGGCTACCGGCGGGTCGGCGGTCCTGCCGGCGCGCAGGTCGTGCCGGATCTTGCCGTCTCACTGCCCGCGATCTCGAACGGCGGACACGCGTACACGTTTCAGCTTCGGCGAGGAATCCGGTATTCCGACGGCCGGCTCGTCGAGGCCTCCGATGTCCGCTTCGCGATCGAGCGCCAGTTCGGCGGACCAAGTCTCCCCGGTCCGCAGATTGTGTTCTCGAATTTGCTCGGGGCCGAGCGATGCATGCACTCGCCCGCGCCCTGCTCGCTCGCCCGAGGCATCGAGGTGGACGACTCGCTCGCCACCGTCACATTCCACCTGACCCACCCTGATCCCAACTTCCTGCAGAAGCTCGCACTCCCGTTCGGAGACCTGGTACACCCGGGTGCGCCGCCGCCGGGAAGCACCTCACGGGTGCCGGCCACCGGGCCGTACATGATCGACGAATATGTCCCCACCGGGCCGAACGCTCACGTCCTGCTCGTGCGAAATCCGCGATTCCACGAGTGGTCGGCCGATGCCCAGCCGGCCGGCTACCCCGACTCGATGCGATGGACGATCAACGTCGCTCCGGCGCAGGAGCTCACCGACGTCGAGCAGGGTCACACCGACGTCATGGTCGAGCAGGTCCCGGCCGACCACCTGAGCGACGTCGCCGGCCGCTACGCCGCCCTGGCGCATCCCTACTCCGCGGGCGCGCTGTCGTACCTGTTCCTGAACACACGGATCCCCCCGTTCTCCAGCCTCGCCGCGCGGCGGGCGCTGAACTTCGCCGTCGACCGGGTGCGTCTGATCCACGACTGGGTGGGCGGACCGCTCGCAGCCTCCCCGACCTGCCAGATCCTGCCCCCCAGCTTCCCCGGCTACAGCCCCTACTGTCCGTACACATCAAGTCCGGGGCCCAGCGGCGTGTGGACGGCTCCTGACCTGGCGCGCTCCCAACGACTCGTGCGCGAATCCGGCCCGCGCGGCGATCGGGTGACCTTGTGGGCGTCGCCGAACGCCACCGCGCGGGGGTCGTTTCCGACCGGCAGCCGGGCCACCACCCGAAGCGCGTGCGGGTCGACTCGAACCAGCGTGTTCGAGCCGGCGTCGGTCACCCACACCGCTCCGCCGCCGGCCGCCACACCGGTCAGGCCGCTCCCCACGGAAAGTGGCGGCGCCGCGACCAGTGTGTTTGGATCGAGTCGCTGAAGCGTGCCGTCGGTGGTATTCACGACCCACGCGGCACCCTCGCCGTAGGCAATCGCCGCCGGGCCTCCGCCGACGTTGATCTGCTTGGCCTGGCCGACACCCGGGTCGATCCACGACACGGTCCGATCGCCGGAGTCGGCGACCCACACCAGCCCGCCGCCAACCGCGACCCCGTCGGGTGCCACTCCCACCGGTACCTTGTCGATCGTGCGCGCCGACCGCGCGTCGACCCGCACTACCTGGTTGGTGGCCTCGTCAGCGACCCAGACCGAGTCGCTCGCGGCGGCAATCCCGGCCGGGCGCCCAGCCAGGGCCACCTGGCCGCGAATGGCACCGTTGCCGGCATCGAGGAATCCGACGACGTTTGCATCCAGGCGCTCGAGCCGGTGACCGTGGCCGAGCTGGGTCGCCGCCACCGCCACCACGGCGGCCACGACCGCGATCACCCCGACCGCCACCGCCGCCAGGCGGCTCGACGACCATCGCCGTGGCGCGGGCTGGTCGGCCGGGAGATCCAGCTCGAAGCCGACCTGCATCACATGCACCGGCTCGGTCATGCCCTTCATGTCCACGCGGCCGCGGTCCACATACGTCATCTCGTCCACGCGCCTGGCCAAGTGGACGATGCCCTCGCTGACCAGTACCTCGCCTGCCGCGGCGATCGAGCACAGCCGCGCCGCGAGGTTCAGCGCGCCGCCACGGTACCCCGCGGGGTTGGACGCGACATCCGACGCGCGAACCGTGCCGTACCTGACCGGCCTGCTCCGGGTGCTCGGCTACCGGGTGTCTGTGCACCATGTGCGGTCACATGTGTTCGGTGCGTACTTCGGTCTGGTGCAGAACTCCGCAAACCATGCCCAGATTGGTGGGTACGGCTGGATCCAGGACTACCCCGCACCGTCGGACTTCCTCGACTTGCTGTTTGCATGCGCCTCGTTCGTGCCCAACTCGCCGAACAACTTCAACGTGTCGGAGTTCTGCGACCCGGTCCTCGACCGGATCGTGCACCGCGCCGAGGCTGCCGAGCTGACGGACCCGACTGCAGCCAAGCGGTTGTGGGCGCTCGCCGACCGGCGTGCGGTCGACCAGGCGGCCGCGGTACCCGTGCTCGACCAGATCGGGCACGACATCCTCGCTCCCGACGTCCAGAACTACCAACACAACGCTGAGTTCGGCCTCCTGATAGACCAACTCTGGGTGCGCTGACCGCCCGCGGTGCTCACGCCGGACGACGGCCAGTACCCCACTTCGGGTGGTTGAGACAACCCCACGACCGGTCGATACGGTCTGTGGTCGTATCGTTCTTCCTCAGGGGGTCTTCATGCGCATGGATCGAATGCTCTTGGCTGTGCCGATCGTGGCCGGCGCGCTCGCGACGGGGACGGCGTTCGCCCATCCCGCCGGGACGGTTCGCACGGTTCGCGACGCCGTGTATCCGAGCTGCCAGCACAACGGCGTGCACTTCAACAAGGCGGGTCACGCGAACTGCGGTCTGCACAAGGGATGGGGCGGCGGGTCTGCCGACGGTAGCGGCGGGACGTCCGCCGGCGACACCTCGACCGCGGATGCCGGATCAGGCCCGAAGACGCATGGGCACCAGGGCGGTTCGTCGCACAAGGGCGGAGCCGCATTGACGCACGGACGGCACAGCCACGGGGCCGGCGCCCAACACGGGCACGGCGCGGCGAGCCACCACGGCCACAACGGCAAGGCCGGCCGGGGCAAGAAGAGCTGATCGAGCGGAGCAGGCATCGCGCAGCCGACCGCGAACGTCCGCTCACCCGTCAGAGGAGCCCCATTGTCAGACTCATACGCACCGATCGATCCATCCCCTGCCGTCGCCGCCGATCGCGCTGCGCTGGCGGCGGCCGGGATGGCGGTGCGTGAGGACACCCGACCGCCGATCGGCCGTGCAGTCGCCGGCGGCGCGGTGGCGGCTGCGATCGGCGCCACTGCCTGGGCACTGATGGTGATCGAGACCAACCACTCGTTCGGGATCGCCGCCGTCCTCCTGGGGTTGCTGTCGGCAACGCTGGTGCGCCGGTTCACGGGAGGCCGGCGGGGGATCATCCTGGTGGCTGTGGCCGTGGCGTCGATCCTGACCGCTCTGGTGGTCGGGAAGTACAGCGCCTTCGCCTATCTCATCCACCGAGACGCCCAGGCCCAGTACGGATCGGCGGGCGCTGCCTACTTCGGGTATCTGTCGGGACACACCTGGGACGCGTTCAACAGGCATCTGGGCGACGAGTTCAGCATCTACTACCTGCTATGGGTGGGCATCGGGATCACATCCGCGTGGCGCACCCTGGGCCCGGTGCGAACCTCCGCCGCGCCGGTGCACGTGCAGACGCCGACCGACGGCTGAAGCTGCGCGTGGCATGCGCCGGGACGCATGCACGGCCACCGAGCGTATCGATTGCATGCGGAAATACGGCTGTGCGATCGCGATGACATGCGGGATGCTGGCGACGGCCTGCGCGGGCGCGGCATCCCATCCGGCCGGATGGGATGCGCCGGGGTCCACCGTCGCCGGCGCACAGCAGGTGACCCAGCCGCCCGCGACCACACCCGCCGCCCGGCCCGCGCCGACGGGGTTCGGCCCGCCGGTGGCGCTGGTGACCGCTGAGACCGAGAACGAACTGCTCGCCGTCTCGCTGCCCGCCGGCAGGGTGATCGACCGCGTCCACATCGCTCCCGGCCCGCAGACCCTGGCCGCCGGCTCGAGCGGTCCGGTCGTGGTCGTCAGTCCGGCCTCCGGCACGGTCACCCTGGTCTCCCGACGCAGCCTGCGCACGGTCGCGGTGCTGCGCGGATTCCGCTCGCCCCAGATCGCAACTGTCGCGCCGCAC
Organism: Gaiellales bacterium; assembly: GCA_038230835.1. GTDB lineage: Bacteria > Actinomycetota > Thermoleophilia > Gaiellales > JAICJC01 > DASUHT01. Next base: position 267,074 of record JBBRMM010000001.1, on the reverse strand, counting down.
GGGCGTTGGGCGCTGGTCAGCGATGCCGCGGCCGGTTCGCTTTCGACCATCGACCTCGGCTCAGGGCGAGTCGTCGATCGTGTCTACGTCGGTGGCGGCGCTCACCACATGGCGATCAGCCCGGATGCCGGCACCGTCTGGGTCGTACTGGGCGAGACCGCCAAGGCGATCGTGATCGTCAACTGCCGCGACCCGCGGCATCTGCGGGTCGAGCGGCGTCTTCACCCCGCCGTGGACGCGCACGACCTGGCCTTCGGCCCGGGCGGAGCGACGGTCTGGGTGAGCTCCGCCGCCGCACGCTTCGTATCGGTGCTGTCCGCAGACAGCGGCCGGCTGATCCGGAAGGTCGCCGCCGGCGCGCCGCCCCAGCACATCGTCTTCAGCCCATCACCCACGCCGCGAGCGGTGATCACCAGCGGCTACGGGTCGACAATCGAGACCGTCGATGCGGCCACCTACCTGGTGCTGCGCACCGCGGCCACGCCGTACGGGTCATTCAACGTGGCCGCCGGCTTCAACATGATCGTGACCACGTCGTTGCTGACCGGTGAGGTGACCGAGTTCGACGCCGCCTCGCTCGGCCGCCGGCGGACGACGACGGTCGCGCCCGCGGCTCGTGAGATCGCTCTCGTCGTTCGCTGACCGCTGATCAGTCCAGGGTCGCCAGCACCGCCTCGGCCTGCTCGCGGTCGTTCTCGTCGATCATCAGCCGCGCTCCCCCGCCGAGCAGGCTGAACGGGTAGGCGCCGCCGGCGTCATCGGCGCTCACAGACGATCGGATGCCCAAGGTCTCGAGCAACCCCTGTGCCATCTCCGCCTCCATCCGGGAGGCGTACGTGCGCACGCGAATCTGGCCCACGGGCTGCACCTTACCGGCATGAGATGAGGCGACGAGGATCGCGCGCCGTGGTCCTGCTCGGGGTGTCGCTGGTCGGGGCGTGTGGATCCGGCGGGGCCGCCGGTAGCTCGGTCAAGCACCTGAGCTTCGGCCGGCCGCACCTGTACTGGGCGAACGACGGCCCTTGCGGAACGACGCTGGGTGGATCGAACCTCAACGCCACCGCGGTGTCGGAGAGCTTCGTCGTCGGCGGCAGTCAGCCGTGCGGGGTGGCCGTCGATGCCACGCGCATCTACTGGGCAAACGAGGGTGGGACGACAATCGGCCGGGCGAATCTGGACGGCACCGGCGCCGACCAGACGTTCATCTTCGGCGGTCGGCAGGGGACACGCTCCCCGGGATGGGCGCACAGCCCGGTGAAGCAGGCACTTTCGCCCGAGTGTCGAACTGCCCAGCAGTTATCCCGCCGGCCCGAAAGGACGCGTTCCATGATCAACGAGGCGAACACAGGTTTCATGCTTCTGGCGGCCAGCCTGGTGATGCTCATGACACCCGGTCTCGCGTTCTTCTACGGCGGCCTGGTGGGGCGCTCGAACACCCTCACGATCATGATTCAGAGCTTCGCCTCGATGGGCATCACCACCGTCATGTGGTGGCTGGTCGGGTATTCGCTGTGCTTCAGCGGTGGCTCCGACGGCATTTACGGCAACTTCGACGTGGCGTTCCTGCACAACGTGACGCCGTCATCCATGTACGCCCCATCCCAGATTCCGCTGGTGGTGCTGATCGCCTACCAGATGATGTTCGCCATCATCACCCCGGCCCTGATCACCGGAGCGTTCACCAACCGGGTCACCTTCAAGGCGTACCTGATCTTCCTGGTCGTCTGGCAGCTCTTCGTGTATTACCCGTTCGTGCACATGATCTGGGGCGGCGGCCTGCTCGCCCACTGGGGCGTTCGCGACTTCGCGGGCGGCATCGTGGTGCACGCGTCGGCCGGCTGGGCTGCCCTGGCGTCGGTGCTCTACGTCGGCAAGCGCAAGTTCGTGGACACGCCCCACAACATCCCCTTCATCGCCCTCGGCACCGGACTGCTGTGGTTCGGCTGGTACGGGTTCAACGCCGGCAGCGAGCTGAAGGTGGACAACATCACCGCCACCGCGTTTCTGAACACCGACCTCGCCGCCTCGTTCGCGGCTACGACCTGGCTGTTCGTGGAGTGGTGGCACGCCCGCAAGCCGCACTTCGTCGGACTTCTGACCGGTGCCGTCGCCGGGCTGGCAACGATCACGCCGGCGGCCGGGTACATCCCCATCTACGCCTCGGTGATCATCGGGATCGTCTCCGGCCTCGTCTGCTACCTCGCGGTACAGCTCAAGAACCGGCTGCGGTGGGACGACGCGCTCGACGTGTGGGGCGTGCACGGGGTCGGCGGCACGCTAGGCATCATCCTGCTCGGCGTCTTCGCCAGCACGAGCATCAACCCGGCCGGCGGGGTCGGCCTGATCCACGGCAGCGGCTCGTTCTTCGGCAAGCAGGTGGCCGCGGGTCTCGGCTGCTCGCTGTACGCATTTCTGTTCACCTGGGTGATGCTGAAAGTGATCGACCAGATCACGCCGGTACGGGTCGGCGAGGAGGCCGAGCGCGGTCTCGACGCGGCGATGCACGGCGAGACCGCGTACGAGGATCCGCCGATGTCGTCCGGTGGGGTCGCGCCGGCGCTGTGAGCCAAGTCATCTGCAACTGGTAGTGCGGCTGCGGACTTCCCGCACCGAAAGACCGTTTGGATGGGCGACTTCCCGCGTCGGCAAGCAGCGTGTGCGCCGATGCCGGCGACCGGGTCGATGCCGCATCCTTGTCTGTGAAACCACGACAAGGAGTCTTCGATGCGGATTCGCACATCACTCGCCATGCTGGCCCTCCCGGCAGCGGCCATCGCCTTCTCGGGCTGCGCCTCGAGCGCCTCTCCCGTAGACACCGCCGCCAAGCAGGCCGCGGCCCCCACGGCGCAGCAGGCCAGCGTCCTGATCAGCCACGTAACGGCTGGTTGCCACGACTGGTCGGTCAACGGCGGCCCGATGAAGCCGTCCCAGACCGTCTCGCTCACCGCCGGCTCGACCCTGACCGTGAAGGACCAGGACGTGATGGCGCACACCGTCGTGCAGCTCGGCGGTCAGCACATCGTGATTCAAAATCCGCTGACCAACCAGACGCAGTCTGCGACGCTCACGTTCGCGCAGCCTGGCACGTACCGATTCGCCACCAAGGCGGGCGAGGACTACCCCTCCGCCGCCGGTATCAAGACCACGGGCGACGACCACGTGCTGCACCTGACGGTCATCGTCACCTAGAGCACCAGCTCTGCTGAACTCGCGCAATGCTCTCGGACACTCGTCCGGGAGCATTGTCTCGTAGACCGCGCCTCCCCACCCCGCGGCAGGCGATCCTCCATTTCGGGTATGGCGACCCGCCCACGGCCTCGGCTAGGCTCGGGGTCTGTCCGGGAGGTCAGTCTGCAGGCGACGTACCTGCGCGGAGTTCCATGCACCAAGCAATCGTGCCACCCAACCGACCATACGATCTCAAGACCCTGTGGGCGCTGCTCGGGAGCGCACCGACCGGCGTCGCCGTATTCGACCGTGACCTGCGGTACGTGTACGCCAACGCGCGGCTGCGGGAGATGCGAGGGCGCGACCCGGTCGGGCTGACCCTCCAGCAGGTCGCACCCGACATCGCCGACGACGTCACCACGCTGCTGCGTTCGGTGCTCGACGGCGGAGCCACGATCGCCGAGCATCAATTGCGGAGCGTTCCGGCGGCCTCGAACGAGACCCGCGATCTGCGCGCCACCTACTTCCCGGTGCGCGAGGCGGACGTGGTGATGGGTGTCGGCGTGATCATCCGCGACGTCACCGATCAGGTACACACCGAGGCTGCGCTGCGGGAGTGGGAGCGCCGCTTCCGCGACCTGCTGGGTGGAGTGAGACTCGCCGCGACCATCACCGACGGTGACTCCACAATCCACTTCGCAAACGAGCACCTGGCCACGCTGACCGGCTACTCGGTCGACGAACTGACCGGTAGCCGCTGGCTCGACCTGTTGGTGCCCGCGGACATGCGCGAGGGCGAGGAGAACTTCTACCGCCTACTGGCCCGAGAGGAGGCGGTGATCCCGCACGAGAGCGGGGTACCTCTGGTGACGCGCGACGGCCGAGTGCGGATGATGGCGTGGTCGAACACCCCGCTGCTGGACGACCACGGCCATGTGTGGGCCGTCGCCGGGATCGGCGAGGACGTCACCGACCGCCTGGACCGGGAGCGCGCGCTCGAGCACCGGGCCGCGCAGCACGAGGCGGTCGCCGGACTCAGCCAGCTCGCGCTCGCAGGCGGCGACGTGGACACGCTGCTGGCACAGGCGGTGGACCTCGTTCGCGACGTGCTGGCGGTGGAAGCAGCGATCGTGGTCGAGATCGGCGACGGTGAGCAGAAGGTCAGGGCGACCGCCGGCAGGGCCGGGACCGGCGCCCCCGCGCCGGATCCGGCGGTGGGCGAGATCGTGGCCGGCGCAGGGCTCGTCATCGAGCACGCGTGTGAGGTGCTCGGGCATAGCGCACGCGCGGCGATCGGCGTCCCACTGCGGCTCGGGGACGGGGTGTGGGGGGCGCTGGTGGGAATCGATCCGGTCGATCCCCAGTTCGGTCCGGATGCACTCGGCTTCCTGCAAGCGGCGGGCGGGATCCTGGGCGCGGTGCTGGCTCGGGATCGCGCCGAACGGGCACTCGAACAGAGCGAGCGGCAGCGGCGCCGGGTGCTCTCGACGATGCTACGCGCCGAGGACGAGGAGCGAGCGCGAATCGCGTCCGACCTGCATGACGACACGGTGCAGGTGATGACCGCGACCCTGATGCAGCTCGACCGCGTGCTGCTGTCCTCGACGGATGCCGGCGCCGAACAGCTGCGTCCGCTGATCAGGGCCGCCCGAGAGACGCTGGGCGATGCCACCGAGCGGACGCGGCGGTTGATGTTCGAGCTTCGGCCGCAGCGCCTGCAGACCTCCGGGCTGGGAGCCGCCGTTCGGGAGCTGACCGAGACGGTGCTCCCCGACGTTGAGTTCGATGTCGACCTGCAGGTCGAGGTCGAGCGCTATGCGCCGGCCGTGGAAGCCCTCGTCTACCGCGCGCTGGCAGAACTGTTGTCGAACGTGCATCGGCACGCGGGCCCGTCGCACGTAACGGTGGAACTGGTGGAACGAGACGGTGTGCTTGCGGCTTGCGTCGAGGACGACGGCCGCGGGTTCGACGTCCAGGCGATCCACGCCGATCCGCGGATGCGATTGCACATCGGCCTCGAATCGCTGCGGGAACGCATCGACCTCGCCGGCGGATGGGTGGACATCAGCTCGCAGCCGGGAAAGGGCACCCGGGCCGCCTTCGGGGTGCCACTGCCGGGCCAACGCCCCGGGCATGCCTGAAGCTCTACGCGGCAGCGTCGCGTGCGCGGCACTGAAGCACGAAGCGCGTGAGCATGGCGGTCTGCTGCGGCGACAGGTTCTCGAATTGCACGCTCGTCTGATACCCGCCGGGGGCGACATTCACCCGCACCACCGTCGCCGCGGTGTGCAGCTCGAGCGGCGGATCCTCGCTGAAGATGCTTAGAGCCTATCCCGGTAGGTCTCGTGGATGGCTCGCGAGTGGCAGTGCGAGCGATGGCGTGCCGGGACGGCGCGTTCATATTGGTGAATATGGACGCGTCGGGACGGTGCGCCAGGACGACGCGATGACGCCGCGAGACGCCGCGTGCCCTACCGGGATAGGCTCTTACGGTGACCAGCGACCCGAGGCCGACCCGCTGTTGGGTGTTCAGCCGGGCACCGCGGGCGGACAGGTCGGCGATCATCGCCGGCCGGCAATCGGCGGACAGTCCCTCCTCGTTGGGGAGGCACCACCCTCCGCTCAGCTCGACCGGGATGCGCATCGATCGCCGGCGTTCGATGTTCGGGTTCACGTGATGGTAATCGGCAGCCCCCGGCGAGCAATTCACGCTAATGCGCGCGGATCTGCCCACCGATTCCGGGGAGATGTGACGTAGACTGCGCCCCATGCCGGGGGCCATTCGCATGGCGGGGGTGGGCTTCGTCGCGCTCTTCGTGGCGGCTGCGCCGGCGCGGGCGATGGCTGCTGCGAATCCCTGCGGGTCGCTCGCGGCACCGCCTGCCACCTACTCCCACGTGGTCGTGATCATGGAGGAGAACGCCGCGTCCAGCAAGGTCATCGGCTCGCCGGATGCGCCCTATTTCAACCTGCTGGCGCACCGGTGCGCGCGGGCCGCGAACTACCACGAAACGGCGGCGGTCAGCCAGCCCAACTACATGGCCGCTACCGGTGGGTACAGCACCGGCGTGGGGGTGCACGACGATGCGCCGAGCATCTTCGGGCAGGTCGGGTCGTGGATCGAGCTCGAGGAATCGATGGGCGGCCCCTGCGGCGGCGCCGGCACGTTCTACAAGCACGGCCACGACCCGGCGTTCTTCTACACGCCGCTGGCGGCGGAGTGCCCGCTCTCCGACCTACCGATGACCGCTTCCGACGCCGGTGCCACCGGGCTGCCGGCGACGCTACCGGCGTATACGTGGATCACGCCCAACCTGTGCCACGACGACCACTGGGAGACCGGGTGCTCCGAACCCGCTAGCCAGACGCTGCAGGCGATGGACACCTGGCTTTCGGGCACGGTGTCGCAGATCGCCGCCACCCCCGACTACCTCGCCGGCTCCACGCTGATCCTGGTCACCTTCGACGAGTCCTCCTCGACCGGCACCAAGGTGGCCATGGTCGCCGTGGCGGCGGGCATCCAGCGGGTCAAGGACGCCACGTTCTACGACCACTATGCGCTGCTGCGGGCGAGCGAGGAGGCCCTCGGAATCACCACCTATCTGGGGAACGCCGCGACGGCCAGCGACATGCGCCTCGGCATGGGGTTCTGAGCTCATCCAGCTGCCCGAGAACCTCGAATGGCTCCGTGGATCCGTCGAAGGCCGTTCCTGGCTCGAGCATGTCCCGAGACTCATGGCCGAGTGCGCCGACCGGTGGTCGCTGCGGATAGGTGAGGCGTTCCCCGCCTCCTACGTCTCGCTGGTCGTTGCAGCCGACCGTCGGGACGGCGAGCCGGCGGTGCTCAAGCTCCAGTTCCCCGGCCGCGAGAGCGAGCACGAGGCAGCGGCGCTCGAACTGTGGAACGGCGACGGGGCGATCCGACTCCTCGACCACGACCCCGACCGGCACGCTTTGCTGATCGAACGCTGCCACCCCGGCACACACCTGCGCGCCGCTGGTGGGGATGTGGCGATCGACGTGCTGGTCGGCCTGCTGCCGAGGCTCTGGAAGCCCGCCGGGCCGCCGTTCCGATCGCTCTCGGAGGAGGCTGGATGGTGGGCGGGTGATCTGGCTCGGCTCTGGTAGCGCGCGGGGCGCCCGTTCGGGCGCCGGCTGCTCGACGCCGCCCTGGACGCCCTCCACGAGCTCGCTCCGACCCAGGGCGAGCAAGTGCTGCTGCATCAGGATCTGCACGCCGACAACGTCCTTGCCGCCCGCCGCGAGCCGTGGCTGGTCATCGATCCCAAGCCGCTCTCGGGCGAGCGCGAATTCGGCATCGCAGCGATCGTGCGATCGTACGAGCTGGGCCACTCCCGACGTGAGGTCGTGTACCGGCTCGATCGACTGACGGCCGAGCTCGATCTCGACCGCGAGCGTGCCCGCCGGTGGACACTCGGACAGACGATCGCCTGGGCCTTCGACGGCGACCGGGCCTCGCCACTGCACGTGCAGACCGCGGGCTGGCTGTTGGACGCCGGTTGACGGTTGGTCGATCGCACGTTCACCAGTACTGCTAAAGTCCACTGAGTCGAGAGACAAAGTGATGATTGGGTCGGAGGTTTGGATGTTCTTTCGCCAGCTGCTGCACGAGGATCACGAGCACGTCTGCGCCGCGTCGTACGTGATCGGCGACGCCGGTCAGGCCGTCGTCATCGACCCGCAGTGGGCGATCGAACGCTATACGGCGCTGTGCTGGGCCTATCACTTGCGGATCACGCACATCGTCGAGACGCACCTGCACTCCGACCACCTGTCGGGAGCGCGGCGGCTGGCCGCCGAGACGGGGGCCACGATCCATGTGGCTGCCGCAGCGAGGGTCAACTACCCACACGACGAGCTCATCGCCGACCGGCCACTCGAGCTGGGCGAGCTGCGGCTGACCGCCCTGGCGGCACCCGGTCATCGGCCCGAGCACACCGCCATCGTCGTCTCCCGCGCCGGACGCGACCCGCGTCTGGTGCTGACCGGCGACTCGCTGGCGGTGGGAGGGGTGGCTCCGCCGGACGCCGGCATCGAGTTCGAGCCCGCCGCCCGCGCCCTGTATGCGACCCTGGGTACGCTGCGCAACCTCGCCGACTGGGTGGAAGTGTGGCCCGGCCACGTCGCAGGACCTCTCGGCGGCCTGGGCACGATGAGCCAGAAGACGTCGTCGACGGTCGGTGCCGAGCGGCGCTGGAATCGACTGTTCGCGGTCGACGACGAGCGCTCGTTCGTCTCGCAACTGGCCGCCCTCAACGTGCAGCCGACCGCTATCGGCGTCCACCTGGCCGAGACCAACCGCGTGCGACTGGCGGATCACGCCGACGAGCCGGCCGCCCTGTCGGCGGGCGAGGCGCACCGGCTCGAGCAGTCGGGCGCGGTGATCGTGGACGGGCGGACACCGGAGCGCTTCGACGCGGCTCACATTCCCGGCTCGATCAACCTGCCGCTCAGCGGCCGTGCGGTGGGTACGCGGGCTGCCACAATTCTCGACCCCGAGCGCGATCTGGTGGTCGTTGCCGAGAACTACCGGGACGCCGTTGCCCTGACGCGGCTGCTCGAGTCAGCCGGACTGCAGGGCGTTCGCGGGGCACTTGCCGGAGGGATCTCATCGTGGCGGGCGGTGCCGCTGGCCGTCGCCCGGGTCACGTCGCTCTCAGCCGAGGAGGTCGCACAGGCGCTGGATCAGGGCGACGTGATCCTGGTTGACGTACGCGAGGCACAGGAGCGCGAGTTCGGCTACCTGGCCACGTCGGTACACGCACCGATCGAACTGCTGGCCCGCGGCGGCATCAACCTCGGCGACGGTCCGGTGGTGGTGGCCTGCGAGGTCGGCAACCGCGCCGCGCTCGCGGCGAGCGTGTTGCGCCGGCAGGGACACGCCGACGTGCGGAGACTACGGGACGGCGGCGTGCGCGATCTGCTCACCGCGCTCTCGCGGCTCCCTGCGCCGGTCGAGAGCCTATCCCGGTAGGGCACGCGACCTACCGGGATAGGCTCTTAGAACTCGTTTCAGAATGAGCTTCTGTTGCGGCTGGTTCGCGCCGGTTGCGGGTGCGTCCCACGCGGCGTGCGGTGCTCGACGTGGCTTCAGCCACGCCTGCGCTCCGCTCGCCGCTCGATCCTTCCCGCAACCAGCGCGCCCTGCGCCTCACGACGAAGCTCATTCTGAAACGAGTTCTTAGCCCGCCGGCTCTCAGCCGACCCGGCGGACGCTCACGGCGGTGCCGTAGGCGGCGACCTCGCTCATGATGTCGGCGATCTCATTGCAGTCGAAGCGCATTGCGACGACGGCGTTTGCCCCCTTGCCGCGGGCCGCCGCCTTGAGCCGCTCGACGGCCTCGGTGCGGCTGTCAGTAAGCAGCGTGGTGTAGCCCTTGGCCTCGCCGCCGAACACGGTGCGGAAGCTCGCGCCAATGTTGGAGAACGCGTTGCGGGCGCGCACGATCAGCCCGAACACCTCGCCGTACACCTGCACGATCTCGTAGCCCGGGATGTCGTTGGTGGTGACCACCATCACATCGTCCATGGCAATCACCGTACCACCCGGCCCGGCCGGTGAACGTGGCATGATCCGGCCGGTGAGCGAGCAGTTGACGCATCGCATCCGGCCCGCCCAGGGCGACCCCGCCGGGGCGCTGGTGCTGCTGCACGGCCGCGGGGCCGACGAGCACGACCTGGCCACCCTGGCAGACGCGCTCGATCCCCACCGCCGGCTGCTGGCGCTGCTCCCGCGCGCGCCGCTGTCCCTGCCTCCCGGCGGCGCCCACTGGTACCGGGTGATGCAGATCGGATACCCCGACCCGGTCACGTTCTGGCCGAGCTTCGAACTGGCAGCAGGGTGGCTCGACGCCGTGCTGGCCGCCAACGGGATCGACCACGAGCACACCGTGCTGGGGGGCTTCTCGCAGGGCGCCGTGATGTCGTGGGCACTCGGCCTGGCCCGTGGGCGGCCCGCTCCGGCGGCAATCATCGGTCTGTCCGGGTTCGTGCCCACGGTGGACGGGCTGGCGTACGATCTCGACCGTCGGCAGACCAGGGTCGCGATTGGCCACGGCAGCCTGGACGGTGTGATCGGCGTCGAATTCGGTCGTGCCGCGCGCGACCAGTTGACGGCGGCCGGCCTGGACGTCACCTACCGCGAGTCGCCGATGCCGCACTCGATCGACCCGGCGTTCGTGGAGGAGCTTCGACCGTGGATCGCGGAGAGCCTGGAGGCGGCCGCTACGCCTCGGGATACAGCTCGATGAACCCGCGAATCCGACGCACCCGGTCGCCGGGCGAGGGTTCCGCGGCGAGCACCTGGCCGGCCAGGTAGCAGACCAGCGGCGCCGAGCGGCGGTCCTCGGAGGTGTGCGCCACGTGGCGGGCCAGATCGAGCAGCGCCGTCGCCTCGTCGGCGGTCATCGGGGTCGCTCCAACCGAAGCCGCGAAGCTGTCGGTGACCCGCTCGAAGGGCTCGGACATGGCGGCGATACTAACTCCCGCGGCCCGCCGCGGCGGCGGTCACCAGATCCTCGAAGGGGCGCAAGAAGCGGCCGTCGTGCCGCCACTGCATCTCGTTGTGCCACTGCATCCCGGCCGCGAACCCGCCGCCGTCGGTGCGCTCGAGGGCCTCGATCACGCCGTCGCGCGCGTGCACCGTCGCTGTCAACATCGGGCCCGGCTCGGCCACGCACTGGTGGTGGAACGAATTCACGCGCAGCGGGCCGCCGTCGAACCATCGCTCGGCCGCCGAGCCAGCGGTGACTTCGACCTCGTGCCAGTGCTCGCCCGGCGGCTCGGGCGCAAGCTCGACCCACGGGTGGCGGTGGGTGTGCGCTCCGTCGTGCTGGGTTTCGACATCCTGCGTGAGCGTGCCACCGGCGGCCACGGCCAGCACCTGGATCCCCCGGCACACTCCGACCACCGGTTTGCCGCCCGCGAGCGCGCGGCGGGTGAGCTCGATCTCGAAGACGTCCTGCTCGGGCAGATCATGCGTCCTCGTGAGCGGATGCCGCTCGCGGCCGTAGTGCGCGGGGTCGACGTCGGCGCCGCCGCTCAGGAGCACGCCGTCGACCATGGCGAGCAACTGCTCGAGCCGGTCGATGGGTGTCGAGCGCGGGAGCACAAGCGGCGTGGCGCCGAACTGGACGAGCGGCTCGCGCAGCGCCGGCTCGACGCGCGTGAGCATCGGATCCTCGAGCTCGATCGTGTATCCGATCACGGGCCGCCGCACGAAGGAACCGTAGACGGTCCCGCGATCGGACGTCGTCACCGGATCTTCACCACTGGTTCACCGAATGTTCGCAGCCGCGTCACTCAACCGCGCATACAGTGGCGCTATGCAAGCACATGGAGATACCGCGATTCACGAGCCTCCGGTGGTGGCATTCGCCGCGGAGATCGAGACTCTTCGAGCCGAGTTCGGGGCGCTCGTCCCCGAGGACACGATCACCTTGGCGGTCGAGCAGGAGGCCAACCGCTTCCTGGACGCGAGAGTGACCGACTTCGTTCCCATGTTCGTCATGCGCGGAGCCCGGGAGCGACTCGGGGACATCGTGCGCGCGCGCAGCAACTAAGAGCCGGCGATCTCCCGCACCGCGCAGCGGTTAACGTGTCGCGATGCCGGTTGCCAGCGACTCGCCGATCTCAGCCGTACGGACAGCGGACCGCGCGATCGTGCGGAACGCGGTGGGAATCGGCGTTGCCACCGGAGCCTACGGTATCTCGTTCGGGGCGGTGGCGATCACGGCCGGGCTCTCGGTCGCACAGACCGCAGCGCTTTCGCTCCTGATGTTCACCGGCGCCTCGCAGTACGCACTGGTCGGCGTGCTCGGCGCCGGAGGCGGTGCGGTGCCGGGGGTGGCGACCGCCGTGCTGCTGGGCACACGAAACGCGCTCTACGGGCTTCGGCTGGCATCGCTGCTCGAGGTTCGCGGCCTGCGGCGCGCGGGTGCAGCACAGCTGATCATCGACGAGAGCACCGCGATGGCGGTGAGCCGAAACGAGCCCCGCGAGGCCCGGCTCGCATTCTGGGCCACCGGCCTCTCGGTGTTCGTGCTCTGGAACCTCGGTACGGTGGCGGGAGCGTTCGGGGCGAAGGCGCTCTCCGACCCCCGCGTGCTCGGGCTGGATGCAGCCGCTCCCGCGGCGTTCATTGCGCTGCTCGCGCCGCGGATGCGCACCCGCGAGCCATGGCTGATCGCGCTGGTCGCCGCGGGCGCAGCGATCGTCGCGGTGCCGCTCAGCCCGGTCGGCGTGCCGGTGCTCGTGGCCGCGGCCGCCGCGGCGCTGCTCAGCGTGCGAGGGCGCCCCGGCGTGGCGGACGATCCCTGATGTGGCCCGCGGTGTTGGCGGCGTCGCTCGGGTGCTACGCGCTCAAGCTCGCGGGCGTCTCGGTGCCCGCGCGGGTGATCGAGCGTGCCGGAGTGCGGCGAGTGGCTGACCTGCTGCCGGTAGCGCTCCTCTCAGCTCTGATCGCCACCCAGACGTTCGCCTCCGGGCGCCATCTCGTGCTCGACCCCCGGGCGGCGGGGCTGGCGGCAGCCGCTGTGGCGGTCAGCCTGCGGGCGCCGTTCCTGGTCGTGGTCGCGACGGGAGCGGGGTCCACGGCGCTCTTGCGGGCGGCAGGTGCGTAGGAAGGCATGACGACGCGGACCGCATACCCAGCGGCTCGCCGGGTCAGTTCAGTGCCGCCCTCAGTCCTGCCAGGTCGGGCGCTCCGAAGACGATGCGGTTGCGGGTGGCGACGTAGATCAGGTCGAGGTCGATGCCGGCCCTGGCGATTCGGCGGGTGAGATCGGCGAGCACGCCTGGTTGGTCCTCGACCTCGACCACGACCACCTCGCGCTCGCGGCTCACGGCAAGGTTCGTGATCGCAAGCGCGTGCCTGGCCGCCTCGGCGTGGGGGACGAGGATGTGGAGCTCGGCCCGATCGCCCGGTCCGATGCAGGTCGCGGCCGCGATGTTCACGCCGGCGTCGCTGATCGCCTTGGCGACCTCGGCCAGCGCGCCGGGCCGGTTTTCGATGTCGATAACGAGGTCGAATGGCACGTGACGATCTCCTTGAGCTAGGGGCGGCAGAGGGTGCGGCACATGCGCGCCGGAAGCGTTCGATCGCAGCGATAGACTCGTTCCGACCCACTGAGTTGATCCTACTAGCCGGCTCGGCAGCGTAGGTGCCTGGCTCTGCCGGTATCACCACGCCGTTCGAGTTCCCGCCGCCGAGACGACGTTCAGGCAACGGAGTAGTGTCTGCGCAGGTAAGCCGCTACCAAAGGAGTCCTTATGAGCACCGACCCGGTTCGGCGAGCGAACCTCGCCGCGATCGCGTGCGACTCGCGGCCTCAGCTACCTGACGGCTTCCGGCGGAACAGCAGTCGCGTCGGGACGATGCTCGGGGCGGCCCGCACCGGACTCAGCGTCTACGAGTTACCTCCCGGCCAGGCTATTGGCCCCCCCGCCCGCGTCGCGATGTTCTCCTCGATGACCCCGGTCGGTGCCGTGGTCTACCCGGACAGTGACATGATCCAGTTCATCACCACCGAGGGCGCGGACGACATCGTTGTCAAACGAAGCAGCGCCGTGGACGAAGCAGCGCCGTGGACGGCTGGGGACGGCGAAGCCGAAACGTAAGCGGCTTCCGCGACTCAGCGTCGCACGACCAGATCGCAGGTGCCCGCGTGGTGCCTGACTCTGCCGGTATCACCAAGCCCTTCCACCGGCCTCAAGTGGATCGGGGTTGCGCGCGATGACTTTCGGGCCTCGGCGCAGTCAAACGCATACGCTGTTTCTCTCGGCCGAAGGAGGAGGTTGCGTATGTCGGAGCTGCCAGAACCGGCTCGGTCGGTGACCCAGTCCGTCACGATCGACCGGCCCGCCCAGGACGTCCATGCGTTCCTTTCCAACGCTGCGAACTGGCCGCGCTGGGCGGTGGTCAATGTGCTGGCCGCCGAGCCCGGGAACGAGCCGGGTTGGTGGCGGATCGCGACGCCAGACGGCCCCGGAGAGATTCGCATCCGCGCGGACGCAGCCACGGGTGTGCTTGATCACGACTTCCGCGATCCGGACGCACCGGAATGGATGGCGACGGTGCCGGCACGCGTGGTCGCGAACGGGCGCGGCGCGGAATTCGTGATGACGATCTTTCAGCCACCGGAGCTGGACGACGAGGCTTTCGATCGCTGGCTCGCGGTCACCGCTACCGAGTTCACCACCCTCAAAGAGGTGCTCGAACGTCCGTGAGCCGGTGCCGACCCGGGTGTCGGTGCCTGACTCCGCCGGCATCACCATGCGGGCGTAACAGTTCGCGGGATGAACATCTCGCCGCTCGGACGCTTCCGGGCCGTCAGGATCGGCGTTCGTGACGGGCGCATCCCCGGCCGCTGCGCGGGGCGGCGCGCTAGGCCGGGCGGCCCTTGGTCTCAGCTCGTCGAAGGTCGACACCTCGCGCTTAGCGAAGAGCCTGCTCGAACCGCGGGTCGTCGCGTACTGCGGCGAAGTCGTCGTCTCTGCGTGCGTCTTCGCGGAACTGCGGGCGCAGCTCGACGGACCGCCGGAGGTGGGCGAACGTGTCGTCGCTGGTGTCGCCCGCGAGCGTTGCGAAGCACGCGTAGTTGTAATGCAAGCCCGCGTGGTCCGGCATGTGCTCGAGGGCACCGCGGACCTTTTCGAGCGCGTCGGCATATCGCTGTTCGCGGTAGGCCGTCATGGACTCGCTGTGGAACGGCCACGCGTCACCCCAGTCGACCCCCTGATACGCCTCGCCGGGCGTGGCGCCAACGACGAGGACGGTTCCGTTACCGGTCGCCTTCCGCCGCGACTGCGGCCCGACGTACACGAGTGTTCCTGGCTGCGCGTCGACCGCCTCGCCGTCGACCTCGAAGGCCACCTTCCCGTCGAGCACGATGTACAGCTCCTCCTGGCCCGACCCGGCCTCGTCGTGCTCATTGACCAGCGTGCCGTCCTCGCTGGGCGTGAAGGCGTTGATTCCGAATGCGTGGCACCCCGAGGTGCTCGCGCACCGGAAGATCCCTGCCGCGCCGCTCGATGTCGTCGAGGTGCGCGACGTGCCAGTTCGGCTTGTCGTTCATCTGATCATCTCCCTAATATGGCGCGCGTCGGTGCGAGTCGTCGAATCGCCACGCAGTGCGGGCATACGCACAGTAGCCCAAGCCAACACGATCGGCTGGCCCGGCGTCGCTCACCCGGCGGCAGGCGCCCGCGTGGTGCCTGACTCTAGGAAACAATAGGCTGCGCCTGTGGAGCCGACCACCCGCGTCTGTCGTCACTGCGGTACGGAGAACTTCGTCTCCGAGTGCGAACAGGACTGTCGCCCTTTGCCGTCACCGTGGCCCATGTCGAGGGCCGAGCGCGGACATTCGATGACGGCCCCGCGCTGTCGCTGCCTCCGGGCTTCCAAACCAGTGTGTGCGACTTGTGTGCTGCCAAGGCAGTTGGTCTTGGTTCGACGGACGTGGTGAAAGCTGGAATGCGTCAGAAGACGTGCCCTGCCTGTCACACCGAGTTCTTCTCAGACTGACAGGTCTCGCGAGCAGCCTGCTACCAAAGCAGGCTGCGAGAGCGGCAAACGTTGCCTGACGACCCACTAGGTTCGAACGGGCACCCCGTCCTCGCTCCTTAACGGAGTTGTGCCAGGTGCCTGGGAGCGCCGGTATTACCAAGCCCGTTCCCGATCCTTGCCTGGTTGGCACCGTGCGAGCCGTGCTACTCCGCCTCCTGGCCCGGCCAGCAAAACACTTCGATCCGAATCCCGTCCGGGTCGAACACAAAGAACGCGTAGTAGCCGTCCGCTCCGAGATCGTTGTCCTCCTCAGGCGGGAAGTGGATGTTCGCGTTCGTGGCCACGCACCGCGCATACGCCTCGTCGACCTCTTCTCGGCTGTCCACCGAGAAGGCGAGGTGCTCGATTCCGACCTCGTAGTAGCGGTGAGCGCCTCCATCCGCTGGTCGAAGCCCGAAGTACTGTTGACCGCACCGGAGCAGGCACTCCTGCTCGGTTCCTCGGTACGTGGTGAACCGGTCGCTCTCCTCCCAACCGAGCGGCCCCAGCAAATCGCGGTAGAACGCATACGAGCGTTCAAGGTCGGCGACGGCGAGTGCCACGTGGTGAATCCCTCTTCCCGCCATGTCTCCTCCCGAGGTTGCGTCCGCCGCGAGTCTACAAGTCGCGCGCCACGCCGGTGAGGATGTGCGTCGGTGCCTGAATGTACAGGGATGACCACGACGTCCCGAGCCCGGCGCCGCGTTGAGCGCTCAGGCCATCAAGCAACGCGGCTACAGGTTCGGTGCCACGTCTCTCCGTCGCCGAGCACGCGGGTTGTGCCGGTGACCCGAAACGGCCTGGTTCATCCGCAGTGAGCAGTTCGGGAATTGAGCGGGCGAGCACCTCGTGTCGCACGACGCCCACAACGGCCGCGTCCTGCTCGGTCGCCTCACCGATCGTGAATCGCCCGAACTACGAGTCATAGCGGCCGTCGGATCCCGCAACCTGGATTGCACCAGCCAGCCACTGGCGTCGTAGACGATGAGGCCGTCGACAGCGGCGCCGTGGTGTCGGCCCACTCGTCTTCGACCGATGCTCGATCCTGGTAGGAGACCAAGCGCCAGACACCGACTAGCCGTTCGTGAGCCTCCGTGATCATCCCAAGAACGATACCCCGTTCGGCGCAGCGGAGGTTGGCAGGACACCCAGGTGCCTGACTCTGCAGGTATCACCCAGACATCCTGTTGTCCGAGCGGCCACCTGCGGATCGACATAGGTGCAAGAGCCATTCTGGCAACTGCTGGTATCACGAGGGAGAGCCCCCGCCCCATCGTCGATTCTGAGCTCGTGGTCGGGCCCCGTCACCTAATATTGGCCGGATGAGAGAGGTTGACACTCACCGCAGAAAGTACGCACGTGTCGAGCGGGAGCGGAGATTCCTCGTCGCGGCCCTGCCGTCCGATCAACCGACGGTTCGCGCTCGCGAGGTGGTTGACCACTACTTCGACGGTACCCGGCTGCGACTTCGCCGCATGACCGACCGACTCGGCAGCGAACCCTTGATCATCTTCAAGCTGACCCAGAAGATCCCGGAGGAGGGGCGGCGTGATCGAGGTTTGATCACAAACACGTACCTTTCAGAGCGCGAGTACGAGCTTTTTTCGGGCTTGGGCGGTCGCGAACTTCGGAAGATCCGGTACAGCATCCCGCCCATGGGAGTGGACGTGTTCGCACCCCCTCTGGATGGGCTCATCCTGGCCGAGGTGGAGTTCCTGACCGACGACGAGATGGCGGAGTTCGCTCTGCCCGACTACGTTGCGGCTGAGGTCACGTCTGACGTCCGGTTCACTGGTGGCGAACTGGCGCGCGCGACCCATCAGCAGTTGGTCGCATTGCTTGCCGAATACCGCGAATAGGCTCGGTGCCACCTCTCAGTTCGCCTGGCCGCGACCGGGAATCGTCCCCGCTACAACCTTGAGCCGCCCGGCGCTGCCTCGGATGTTGGTGCGTGACTGTGCAGGTATCACCAAGTTCGTCCACCAAACTGCGCGCTCTGCCGCTGAGGTCAGACATGAGCAAGCGCCCGGTCGAGCGGGCGCGGCACCTGGGTGAGATCCAGCGCATCGACGAGCAACCGCGCGTACCGGACCTTTCGACCGCTGCCGCTGCCCATGAAGCGCCGAAGCTGCTGCTCAGTTGTGCGACCTCGCCACGCGGGCTGCTTCTGTAATGTGCGAAACGATCCAAGGTCACCTTGAGCGTCAACGACCTGTTCCACGGAGCCGGCACCGAGAGCGCGGATCAACTCGTCCTCCAGGTCTGCCGAGCAGACGAAGAAGCCCAGCCGCTCCATGTCGATGCGAGTGAGCCGGGAGCCGAGGCCGGCCCGCTCGAGACCGCGCCGGAAGTTGCCCTCCTCTCCGGCGTCGCAGATACCGGCCAGCCTGACGTCCAGCCCGGGAGGGCCGAACAGGTTCAGGAACTGTGCGATGGCCTGCGCGCCCCCGATTGGCACCACGGAAACCCGCTCAGCATGAAGGTCGCGACCACGGCGCTTCGCCAGCGCCTCCAACGCGCATTGATCGCTGAACCCCTCAACCAGCACGACCGCACGCGGGCCGCCGCCACCGGCCAGCGCGCCTCTTGCTGCGACGAGGGCGGCACCGGCATCTTCCGAGTGAGATTGCGGTTTCTCGTCCACGTCACGTATCTTCGCAACTCAGACCCGGCACAGGTGCCTGACCCTGCCGGTAGCACCCAGCGGTCTCGGTCACCCCATGGCCCGGCTCTGTTCGACGCGAGACTTGATCCCCGAGGTGGCAGGAGCGACAATCCACGCGTGGACGAGATCCTGCCCGGTTTGTCGGAGGCGTTGGAGGCGATGAATCGCGGCGACGTGGAGCCCGTGGTTGCCCTTCTTGACCCTGACGTGGACTGGCGGGGCCGGTCGCGTGGGCACCTGTGGCGGCGGTACAGCCCGAGTTGTCATGGCCCTGACCAGGCGCGGGAGAACCTGCGGCTCCAGGTGGTCAAGGGCAGGGCGCGGCCGGGCGTCAAGGAGTTCGCGTTGGAGCAGGTTGACCAGGTTGGCGAGTGCGTGGTGGTCGGCGGGCGCTGGACGATGGCGGATGGGTCGCGGGAGACAGCGGGCCGGTTCTACCAGGTGCTTCGGGTGCGCGGCGGGCGGATCGCTCACATCCAGGGCTGCAGCAGTCGTCGCGCCGCGATGGCCTACGCCCGTCGCACCGCCTGAGCGGTGGTGATCAGGCTTCGACCGCGTCGACGCGGTGATCGACCGGACCGGCGTTGCGATGCGCTGGTCCGGGCGTAATGAGAACGGCTACTGTGGCACTCACACCCGGTTTCGGAGGGACCAATGACGAGATTCGTCGTCGACGTGAGCGCAGTGGTGCACCTGGCGAGCGAGAGGGTCGAGGTCTCAGCTGCGCACGAATTGCTTGCACCCACGCTCCTGCGTTCCCAAGCGCTGTCGGCGCTTCACGAGGCCGTCCAGCGCGGCGAGATCCCAGCCGACGTCGCGCGAGACCGCCTGACCAGGATCGGTCGGATGCGGATCAGGCTCCTCGGCGACGCCGTGCTACGGCGTCGGGCGTGGGAGGTGGCGGATCAGTTGGGATGGGCCTCGACGTACAACGCCGAGTATGTCGCCCTCACTCAGCTGCAGGCAGACGCGTTTGTAACCCTGGACGCGGAACTGGCGCGCAGCGTTGAAGGGATCGTCGCGACAGCTTCGATCAACGCGCTGCGCTAACCCGCGCCGGCTGCCCGCGGTGGTAGCATCGGCGGCGCTGTGGAATCGGGTCTGTTCACGAAGCTGGCGCCGGTGCTCAACGTCCGTGACCTCGATGCTGAACGCGCCTTCTACGAACGCCTCGGCCTCCCGGTGACCTACGAGGGCGACGAGTACCCGGATTTCGTCGCGTTCGGCAGCGGTACGATCGACTTCGGTATCCAGGCGTCGCCGGCCCCGAACGACCCGCCGAGCGTTCTCACCTGGCAGCTTGGTGTGTCGGACGTCGATGCCGCTGCCGCGACCTGCCGGGAAGCGGGATTCGAGTTCACGATCGAGTAGGAAGATCCGGCCCCCGGCTGGAGGTATCGCAGGCTGATTCTCCGCTCACCAAGCGGGTATCGCGTCGTTCTCGAAGGTCCCCGCGAACCCTAGCGACGGACGACAGACACCCGCAGGTGCTACCGGGGCACGCCGAGCGCCTGCTCGATCTCCTCCAGAACAGCCGGATCGTCGATCGTGGAGGGCACCTGATACTCGCTGCCGGAGGCGATCGTGCGCATGGTGCCGCGAAGGATCTTGCCGGATCGGGTCTTGGGCAGCCGCGCCACCACCCGTGCCCTCCGAAAGCAGGCCACCGCTCCGATCTGGTCGCGCACCATCTGCACCAACTCGGCCTCCAGCTCGGCCGCGTCGCGGTCTCGTCCGGCCTTGAGCACGACCAGGCCCAGCGGCACCTGGCCGCGCAGCTCGTCCGGCACGCCGATCACCGCACATTCGGCAACGTCGGGGTGGCCGGAGACGACCTCCTCCATCGACCCCGTGGACAGACGGTGCCCGGCGACGTTGATCACGTCGTCGGTACGCCCCATCACGTACAGGTAGCCGTCGCCGTCGAGATGCCCGCCGTCGCCGGTCAAGTAGTGGCCTGGGTGAGCAGCCATGTACGACTCCTCGAACCGGCGGTCGTCGTTGTAGAGCGTCAGCAACGTCCCCGGCGGCAGCGGCAGCCGCACGACCACGTCGCCGTCCGTACCCGGAGGTGCGTCCTCCCCGCCCTCGCCCAGCACCCGCACGTCGTACCCGGGCACAGCTCGGCCGGGCGAGCCGGGCCGGATCCGCCCCTGCTCCAGGCCCATACAGCTGGCTGCGATCGCCCACCCGGTCTCCGTCTGCCACCAGTGGTCGATCACCGGTACGCCGAGCAGCCGCGACGCCCAGTGATACGTATCGGGGTCGAGCCGCTCGCCGGCCAGGAACAGGTAGCGGAACTGCGACAGATCGTGCCGGCTGAGATGCTCCCCCTGCGGGTCCTCCTTCTTGATCGCGCGAAACGCCGTCGGGGCGGTGAACAGGGACTTCACCCGGTGCTCGGCAATCACGCGCCAGAACGCGCCCGGGTCGGGCGTCCCGACCGGCTTCCCCTCGTAGAGGACGGTTGTGCATCCGGTCAGCAGTGGTGCGTACACGATGTACGAGTGGCCGACCGCCCATCCCAGGTCGGACGCCGCCCAGAACACGTCGCCGGGCTGCGCGTCGTACACCGCGTGCATCGACCACCGCATCGCCACCGCATGGCCGCCGTTGTCCCGAAGCACGCCCTTCGGCTTTCCGGTGGTGCCGGACGTGTACAGGATGTACAGAGGATCGGTGGCCGCCAGCGGCACGCAGTCGACAGGGCTTGCGCCTGCCATCAGCTCGTCCCAGTCGCGGTCACGCGCACCCATTGCCGCCCGGCACTGCGGCCGCTGCAGGATCACACACCGTTTTGGCGGGTGCTCACTCATCTCCACCGCACGATCCAGTAGGGGCTTGTACTCGATGACCCGGTTGACCTCGATGCCGCAGGACGCCGACAGCACCACCTCCGGGCGAGCGTCGTCGATCCGTACCGCCAGCTCGTGTGGCGCGAAGCCGCCGAACACCACCGAGTGCACCGCGCCGATCCGGGCACACGCGAGCATCGCGGCCACCGCCTGCGGCACCATCGGCATGTAGATCAGCACGCGGTCGCCGCGGTCGACTCCCAGCGAGCGCAGCACGCCGGCCAACCGAGCAACCTGGTCGCACAGTTCCGCGTACGTGAACCGGGCCACGGTGCCGGTCACCGGGCTGTCGTAGATCAGTGCCAGCCGGTCGCCGTGACCGGCTGCGACGTGCCGGTCAAGTGCGTTCTCACAGGTGTTCAGCTGGCCGTCGGCGAACCACCGGTAAAACGGAGGCCGCTCGGCATCCAGCACCCTGCCGGGTGCGCGGCGCCAGTCGATGGCCGCCGCCGCTTCGCCCCAGAACCCCTCGGGATCCGCAAGGCTCCTGCGATGCTCGTCGGCCTGGCTCATCGTCGCCGACACCCTACACCCCGCTGTGCTGAGCGGCCGGAAACGGCCACCAGCAGCTACGGATGCGGCAGATGCAAAGGTACCCGCGAAGGCTGGTGCGACATCCCAGACCCGCCGGTTCCCGACCCAGTGCTATGGGTGGGAGGAGTCGGCCTGCCACCCGTCGGCTTCCGCGACCCGCTGGTGGCCGGAGGCGCCACGCCGGCTCGCGGCGGGCGAGACGGATGGGACGGATGCCGGCTGGGACGCCCGCCGCCGGCAGTACCCGGTCGGTGAGCGTTTCCACCTGACGTCGGTCGGTGTGGCGGGATCCGCGGCGGCCGGTGCGTCGACCCGCCGCTACCGCCCGGTTGAGCTGCAGGCGCACGGGAGGCGCCAGGGGTGACCGGAGTCGACGTCTGCGATCTGGCCGGGCGCTGTCCTCCGGACTGGGGGACAACCCGCTCCAACACATTGGTCACGCCCGCCACGATCTCGTGCCGGTGTGCATGGACGACAGCGACCGAAGCGCCGATGGCGACCACGGCCACGGCGGCCTTGACGGCCAGACCGGCCTTGGCGGCGGCTCCCACCATCGCGGCTCCTGTACCCGAGCCGGCCGTCACCGAGCCGGCTGCAAACCCCGGCACACTCGCCGCCATCGCCGACGCCACCCCAACACTCGGGGCGAGCGCAAGAACGCCCGCGATGCCCGCCACCTGCGCCAGCCGCTCCCGCGCCGTGCGGCATCCGGAGCAACCCTGCATGTGCTCGTCGTCGGCCGCGGACATCGGCTGGTCCATGGACAGTCGGATGCGAACGGTCTGGCAGGCGATCGCCAGATCGCGCTCGCCTGCGAGTTTGGACCGCGCACGGAAGAGCAGGGTCTCCACGCCGGCCGGCGACGTGGCCAGAACATCGGCGATCTCGCGGTCGACCAGCCCGCTCCAATGTCGAAGAACGAACGCGTGATGCTCCGGCTCGGGGAATTCGAGCAACGTCGTTCGCACCGCGTCGAAGTTCTGCAGTCGGCTGGCCGCGGAGCCGACAACGGCGGGGCCCGCCGCCGCGCCCGCCTCGCGTTTGACAGCTCTCAGGATCCACGCCCGCGAGGCCGCGGCCCGCTCACCCCGGGCCAGCGCCTGGTGCACAGCCAGGAACGCGCGGCGCACGACCTGGTCGGCGTCGCAGCGCGAGCCGGTCAGGTGCAGCGCGAACCGATACGCGGCCGTGGCGTGCTGGTCGTACAACTCGCCGGTCATCGCCCCGCGACCATCAGCCGACGTGCGACCGGCAGGCAGGCGTTGTGAGCGTGCGGCGACATCGTCGCTGGGGGAGAACTTGCGCACACTCATATATCGGCAGTCGACCTGCCAACCGACAGGGTGATCCAACGAACGCCGACCACGTCACGGGTGCGAACACGATGGGGATCCACCAGGAACCGTGACCCGGTCCGCGGGGACGGCGACCCGCCGCCGGGAGCGGCGGGCCGCCAACGCTACGGGCGTGGCTCAGAACGTCCCGGAAACGATCAGCGCCCCGGCCAGCGTTCGCACGCGCACCGTCGATCCGGCGTGGATGCTCGGGACGAATTGTCCCTTGGCGGTGTCACGATTGACCCTCGCGACGCCGAGGCTGCCGACGACCGGGCTCGCAAGCCGGACGCCGTTCACGAACACGTTCACATGCTTGCCGGCGAGCGCCTGGATGTTCTCGACCTCGATCTGCAACTCACGCTCGGTGCCGTTCACGGTGGACACGGCCTTGCCGGACGCATTGGGGAACACCGCGCTCGGGTGCAGCGCGATCTGAGTGCGTGTGCCCCCGCCCTGAGCAACGGCCAGCGGCACCGCGATGCTGAGCGCCGCGACGGCCCCGACCACGAGGGTGGTGATGATTCGGGTTTTCGATGACATGGGACTCCTCCAAACGGATGGGTGTTGACCCGTGGAGGTTGCGTGAGCGTGAGTCTCGTCTGCAATGGGACATGGGTCGTAAGACCTGGCGCTCGGCGGCATGACGCGTCAGGCTACAGAGCATGCGCCGATCCGAGAAGCCCGCCCACGACCCTCGAGAACGCCGCGAAGTGTTCTCTGCGGTCACCAAGTTCGCGCTCTCAGGGTTGGCGGTGCTGGTGCTGGTCGGGATCGGCGGCGCTTACGCGCTGCGCAGCCTCGGCACCTCAGAGGCGGTCACCGACGCGCGGCGGGTGACGGCGGTCACCGGCCGCGGGGTGATCGCCCCTGCACTCGACCCCGGAGTCCTGCGGGGTGACCCGGCGGCGATCGCGGCGCTCGATCGGCTCGTGCACACGCGGGTGCTGGGCGGCTCGGTCGCACGAGTCAAGATCTGGGACGCCCAAGGGCGAATCCTCTACTCGGACGAGCCCCGGCTGATCGGGCGCAGCTACCCTCTCGAGAGTGACGAACTGGCCGCCCTTCGCACGGGAAGCGCCGCTGCCAACGTGAGCGACGTGTCGAGGCCGGAGAACCGGTTCGAACGCACACAGGGCAAGCTGCTGCAGGTGTACCTCGGCCTGCACGCGAGCGACGGCACCCCGGTGCTCTTCGAGGAGTATCTGCGGTACAACTCGATCGCCGGTGACGCGAGCACCGTATGGCGGCTGTTCACACCCGTGCTGATCGCAGCGCTGGTGGCGCTGGCCGCGCTCCAGATCCCGCTCGCGTGGCGAATGGCGCGGCGCATCGGAGATGGCCAGCGGGAGCGCGAGCGACTGCTCGTCAAGGCCGTCGACGCCTCCAACAGCGAGCGGCGCCTGATCGCAGCCGGGCTGCACGACGGCATCGTCCAGGAGCTTGCTGGACTGTCGTTCAGCATGGCAGCCGCAGCCGACCGCGTCGAGCCCCAGAGCGACGTCCACCGCGTGCTTGCCGCCGGTGCCGCGTCCACCCGCGGAGCGATCCGCCAGCTGCGCACGTTGCTGCTGGAGATCTACCCGCCGCGGCTCCACGATCACGGGTTGGCCGCAGCCTTGTCAGACCTCGCGCTGCCGCTCACGGCTCGCGGGGTCGCGGTCGAACTGCAGCTCACCGGAGCCGACGAGCTCGCCCAAGAACGCGCCGAGCTGGTCTTCCGGGTCGCTCAGGAAGCGCTGCGCAACATCGCCTCACATGCCGCTGCCGCGCACGTGATGTTGCGCTTTGGCCAGACGGCAGACGCGCCGCTGCTCGAGATCGTCGACGACGGCCTCGGCTTCGATGCCGACCTGGTCGGCGACCGTCGAGCCGATGGTCACATGGGCTTGCAGTTGCTGCGCGATCTGGTCGAGGCCGCCGGGGGCACGCTCAGCGTGAGCTCCGCGCCCGGCGGCGGCACCACCGTCCGGCTGGAGCTTGCGACATGATCGCCGTTCCGGTCGTCGACGACCACGCGGTGGTCAGGCGGGGTCTGGCCGAGTTGCTGGGGTCGGCACCCGGTATCGAGGTGACCGGAGCGGCCGCGGACGGAGAGCACGCACTTGGGCTCTGCGCCGAGCGCGAACCGGACGTGGTGCTCATGGATCTCTCCATGCCCGGCCTGGACGGCGTCGAGACCACCCGCCGGCTGATGGCCGCCCACCCGCTCGCTCAGGTGGTCGTCCTCACCTCGTTCGCGGATCGCGACCGGATCCTGGCGGCACTCGACGCCGGGGCTGTCGGTTATCTGCTCAAAGACAGCGAGCCGCACGAGATCGTCGAGGGTGTCCGCGCGGCGGCTCGCGGCGAATCGCCGATCGACTCACGCGCCGGCCGGGTCGTGCTGACCGCTCGCCGATCGCCGCAGGCAGCGGTGAATCTGACTGACCGCGAGCGGGAGGTGCTGGCGCTGATCGGCGAAGGGCTCCCGAACAAGCTGATCGCCCGGCGGTTGGAGGTGAGCGAGAAGACCGTCAAGGCGCACCTGACCAGCGTCTACCGGCGGATCGGGGTCGACGACCGGACACAGGCGGCGCTGTGGGCGCAACGCCACGGCCTGACGCAGGTGACCGCCCGCTCGCGTGACCGCGGTGAGCCGCCGGCGTAAACAATCCTCGGAGGCCGACGCCCAGCGGTCAGCGCGGCGCTGCCCGGTTGCCCGGCAGCCACACCGGCTGGTCCGCCCTGTACCCGCGGAGCACGGTCACGGCAAGCGCGGTCATCGCGACGCTGGCCACGCCGGACACCGCGAATGCCGCCTCGGTACCGCCGCGGGCGGCCAGCCAGCCCGCCAGCAGCCCGCCCAGTGGTGCGGCTCCGTTGAACGCGAAGTAGTACAGACCGATCACGCGCCCACGCAGACGATCGGGTGAGCCGAGTTGCAACAGGGAGTTGGCGTTCGACGTCCACAGCGTGAACGACAGGCCGGCGGTGAACAGCAGGACGGAGGTCAGCGGCAGCGACGTGACCGGCGCCAGCAGCAGCTGGGAGATGCCGAACCCGAGCGTGCCGAGCATCAGCACTCGCCAGCTCGCCTTGCCCAGCGCCGCGGACGTGAGTGCGCCGGTGAGCGCACCGAGTCCGAAGAACGCGGTCACGGTGCCGAACACGGCCGGCCCTCCACCCAGCGTCTGGCGCGCGAGCACGGGCAAGAGCACGTTGAAGTTGAACGAGAGCGTGCTGACCACGGTGACGATCGCAAGTCCGAGCAGCACCTCGTTCGACCGCGCCACGTAGCGGAACACCTCACCCGTCCCGCGCAGCAGCGACGGCCGCTCGGAGTTGCCGGCCCGGTCGAACAGCTCCTCCGTGCGCATGAGCAGTAGACCGGTCAGCACGGCGGCGAAGCTGACCGTGTTGACCAGGAAGCACATCCCGACACCCGCCACCGCGACCACCACTCCTCCCATCGCCGGCCCCACCACACGCGCGGCGTTGAAGAGGCTCGAGTTGAGCGCGATTGCGTTCGGCAGCTCGTCCCGACCGACCATCTCGAAGGTCAGTGCCTGCCGCGCCGGCGCATCCAGCACCAGCACGGTGCCGCGCAGGGCGGTCAGCAGCAGCACCTCCCAGGCGGTCACCACGCCGGTCAGCGCGAGCGCAGCGAGCAGCCCGGCGAGCACCATCGAGACGGCCTGCGTCCAGATCACCGTCTTGCGCACGTCGAAGCGGTCGACCAGCACGCCTGCGAACAGGCCGAACAGGGTGAATGGAAGAAACTGGCAGACCGCGAGCACCCCCACCACCACCGGGGAGTGGGTGAGCTCGAGGATCAGCCAGGCCGTGGCGATGTTCTGCATCCAGGTGCCGCTGACCGACACCACCTGCCCACCGAAAAACAGCCGGTAGTTGCGGTGTCGTCGGAGGCTGGCGAAGGTGCGCCGGTTGGCGCGCAGCAACGCAGCCGTCACGCGTCCTCCTCGAGCAGCCGAAGCATCGGGTCGACGACCAGGTCGACCGCGGCCAGTTCGTCGGCGGACAGCCGCCTGAGGCGTGCGGCCAACCAGGCGGTGCGCCGCGATCGGGCGGAGCGCAGCACCCGCGCGCCCTGCTCGGTCAGCTCCAGTCCGACCCGCCGGCGATCGGCTCCCGTGCGCGAGCGCTGCACCAGACCGGCGCGCTCCAACCTGGTCAGCGCCGTGGACATGCCGGCCGTGGACACGCCCTCCCGTCGCGCCAGGTCGCGCACGCCGACACCCGGGTTGCAGCGGATGGCGTGCAGTAGAGCGGCCTGGCCGCCGGTGATGCCCAGCGGGGCGAGCTCACGCCGGAGCTGCCGGTTGAGCTGAAGCAGCACCGGCCGTAGACGATTGGCCACCGTCACAGGATCCGAAGTAGTTAGCATCGCTAACAGTTTAGCATGCTATCTACCTGATGGTGAACCCCCAAATGGGTGAACGGGGCGGCCATCGATGAGTCCGCGCGCCCGGAGCGGTCATAGTTCCACCATGTCCGTTGTCGTTCATCTGGTTGACGGTACGTACGAGCTCTTTCGCCAGTTCTATGGCCGGCGCCGCAGCACCACGGGCGACGACCGGCCCAACGGCGCGGTGATCGGCGTCCTGCACTCCGTCCTGCAGATGATCGAAGAGGGGGCGACGCACGTCGGCGTCGCGACCGACCACGTGATCGAATCCTTCCGCAACGACCTCTGGTCCGGCTACAAGACCGGGCTCGGGGTCGACCCCGCGTTGCGCCTCCAGTTCGAACCACTCGAATCGGCGCTCGCCGCCATGGGGGTGGCTGTCTGGCCGATGATCGACCTGGAGGCCGACGACGCACTCGCATCGGCCGCGCGGATCGCGTCCGCTGACGAGCGGGTGTCGCAGGTCTGGATCTGGACGCCCGACAAGGACCTCGCGCAGTGCGTGCACCGCGACCGCGTGGTGCAGGTCGACCGCCGCAGCCGGGCGATCCGAGACGCCGAGGGAGTACGCGAGAAGTTCGGCGTGGAGCCGGCCATGATCCCCGATTTCCTGGCGCTGGTCGGCGATGCCGCCGACGGCTATCCGGGGATCCCCGGGATCGGTCGAGTCACCGCGGCGCGGCTGCTGAACCAGCACGGCGGCATCGAACAGCTCCCGGCCACGGTGCTCGGTGACAGCCAACGCGATCTGGCGCTGCTGTTCAAGGACCTGGCCACGCTGCGCTCCGGTGCCGAGCTGTTCGACGACGTGGACGAGCTGCGCTGGCGCGGCCCCACCACAGCGTTTCGCGCGTGCTCGGAGCACCTCGGAGACGATCGTCTGCTCGAGCGCTCCCTCGCAGCGCGGCCCCCGTCTCCGTAGCGAAGAGTGGCGGATCAGAGCCGGGGTATGCGAACATATGTTCGCTATGAGCGGGGCGACGATCCTCCATGCTCGGACTGGACGCCAGGGTCGCGCTACGTGATGAGCCACACCAACGCCGGCGGGCCGCTGGGAGAGGGCGAGAACCTCGAGGTAGACCCGCCGCGACGGCTGGTCCAAACCATGCGGGCTCTGTGGAGCGAGGATGTCAGGAGTGAGGGCACCTCGCGGGTCACGTGGGAGATCGAACCGGTGGGCGACTCGTGCCGCCTGACCGTGACCCACGACCAGCTTCGTGATGGCGCGAACGACGAGCTGTACGGCGGGTGGCCGATGATCCTGTCCGGCCTCAAGACCCTGCTCGAGACCGGCGACCTGTTGACCACGCCGGGGTCGCTCCTGTACAGCTGATCGACCCTCAGTCGGGGAGGAGCGGCACGGACATCCCCGGGTCGCGGCCGAGCAGCACGGCGCGGGTGATCGCCGCCGCTCCGAACCGGGCCCGCACCTCGTCGAGCGCGGCGTCGAGGGCGCCGCCGCTGTGGCGATCGAGCGGCAGCGTGAGCTGGACTGCGCGGGCGTCGGCGAGGTTCGCGACCGCCACTCCGACCAGCGTCAGACCCTGCCGTTCGATCATCGGCATCGCGGCGCTCAGCAGCGCCCTCGCCACGGCGGGAATCATCGTTGACAGCGTCGAAGAGGTGCTCACCATCACCGCAGATCAAATCGAGACGACCGACACCGCCGGCAGCGATTACATCGACGGCGTCGCAAAACTCGGCGAACGCCTTCCCGTGCTCCTCAACGCCGACCGACTCCTTGAAGAAATCAACCAGGCTGCCTAGCACAGCGTCTCGTAATTTCCCTTATTCTGTAAGGAAGTCGCAGTGCGGTGGCGGTTATGGCCCGTGCCGCGGCCGTGATCGAGTTGTCGCCCGAGGACGAGGCTGCGTTGTGGCGGGTGGTTCGCGCGTCGTCGAGTTCTCAGCAGCAGGCGGGAGTAACCACGTCCGCAGGGTCGCTGCGGCGGGGGCAATCCCGCTGGCCGTGGCAGCGGTGTGGCAGCCGTGGCAGCGAGGCTGAGCTGGAACCGCCCTGCGGGCGGTCACTGCAAACGCAGGAGGAGGCGCGGCGAGCCCCGCGCCGATCACCTCAGATATGGAGCTACGCCACATGACCAGGTCGGCCCTCGAGCGGCGCGTGGAGACCGCCGGAGCAGCCACGACGCGGGCGGTGCGGCGGCGCGCCGCCGGATACCAGCGCGTGGACGCGAACGAGCTGCGACTCTCGCTGACGCGGCTGACGTCGCTGTTCGCGGACGCCCTGGCCGGTGGGTCGACTGACGAGGCGCATGCCCACCTCAGGCACGCGCTCGCAAAGCGGATGCGACAGGGGCTGCACGCAACGGAGCTATACGGCGCGTGGCAGGAGGTCCGCATGGTGCTCGAGCTGCACTTCGCCGACGGGTCGCCGGCAGTCGTCCTGCTGGACGAGCTGGAGGCCACCGTGGTCGACCAGCTTCGCGAGGGCGTTCCGCTGCGGGCCGTGCCGACGCCGTGGCCGGCCCAGGAGGTGAGCACGCTGCGGCGAGCACTCGACCGGGCGACGGTGACCCTGGAGCTGCTCGAAGACGCTGCCGGTCAGCGATCCCGGCGCCCGTTCCCGAAGGTGGCGCTGACGCGGCGCGAGCGGGAGATCCTGACGCTGGCGTCGGCCGGGCTGACGAACGACCGGATCGGCGAGGCGCTCGGCCTCACGCCCGCAACCGTCCGCACATACGTCTCGCGGGGCGATCGAGAAGCTGGGAGCGGCCAACCGCGTGCATGCCGTGGCGCTGGCCGTGTCCCTAGGGCTGATCTCCTTGCCTGAGTGAGCGGATCAACCGCCGTCCATCCGCGCACAGAACCAGCGCGCGCGACCTCGATCTCGGTCATCAGCGCCGCGATCACCCACAGACAGACGGGGACGCCCGCCCATCGCCACTCGGGCGCCAGCGGATCGGAACGCCCCGTGTATCAGGTCCACTCGGTTCTCTCACGTCAACGCGGAACTGTTCGGCCGACTTCGCAGAAACCGCTGCCACGACTGCTACCACGCCGCCCACCCGCGGCCTCCCCCGGTCAGACCGTGAAACGCCGAAACCCGCCTATCCATGCGGGTTTCGGGGAGTGCGCTGGAGAGGACTTGAACCTCCACGACCCTACGGGTCACAAGGCCCTCAACCTTGCGCGTCTACCAATTCCGCCACCAGCGCGCGGGTGCGAAGTCTACCTACGATTGCGCCAGGAGGTACCCGAGCAGGATCCCGTTCAGCACGAACAGGATCGCGACGGCGATCGTGAACCGGGTGAGGTTGCGCTCCATGACGGCGGTGCCCGCGTAGGAGCTTCCGCCGCCGACGCCGAAGCCCGACAGGCCGGAGTCCTTGCCGGAGTGCATGAGCACGAGCACGATCAGCCCGATGCCCATCAGAACCTGGGCTCCGGAGTCGATCTGGGCGGCGAGATGCACGGGCTCAGTTTACCAGCACGGTGCCCGCCGGCCCCGCCACCACGCGGCCGACAACCGGCCACGGCAGGCCCTCGGCGCGATCGGCCGGAAGCGCCGCCAGCAGCCCTCCGGAGGTCTGCGCGTCACAGGCCAGAGCGCGGTCGACGGCGTCCAGATCAGGTCCGAACCGGGCGTAGGCGGCGGCCAGCTCGAGGTTCGTGCGGCTGCCACCGGGAACGTGCCCGGCCGTCGCGAGCTCCCTGGCGCCGTCGAGCAGCTCGACGGCCGACCAGTCGAGCTCGACCCGCAGCCCGGCCCCGGCGGCGAGCTCGCGGGCGTGGCCGACCAGACCGAAGCCGGTGACGTCGGTGACCGCGTGCGGCCGGGCCGGCCGCAGGGTGTCGGCCGCGTCGCGGTTGAGCGTCGTCATCGACTCGACAGCGCCCGTCACGACCTCCGGCGCGGGATCGCTGTTCTTGACCGCGGTCGTGATCACGCCCGTCCCGAGCCGTTTGGTCAGCACCAGCACGTCGCCTTCGCGCGCTCCGGCGTTCGTCCACACCTGGTCGGGATGCACGAAGCCGGTTACCGCCATGCCGTACTTGGGCTCCGGGTCGTCGATCGAATGCCCGCCGGCGATCACCGCCCCGGCGGCACGGGCGACATCAGCCCCGCCGCGCAGGATCTCGCCCAGCAGTTCCATCTCGAGCGCCTTGGGGAACGCCACCACGTTCAGGGCGAAGGCCGGCATGGCGCCCATCGCATAGATGTCGGAGAAGGCGTTGGTGGCGGCGATCCGGCCGAAGGTATACGGATCGTCCACCAGCGGCGTGAAGAAGTCGATGGTCTGCACCACGGCCAGCTCGTCGGAGATCCTCCACACCGCGGCGTCGTCCAGGCTTTCGTGGCCGACCAGAAGACGGTCGGACTCGAATCGCGGCAGCCTGGCCAGCACCGCGGACAGCGAACCGGCGGGCAGCTTGCACGCACAGCCGGCGCCGTGCGAGAGCTGGGTAAGACGGACGGCGGTGGCCACGGTGGAAGTCTATGCGCGTATGCTCCGCGGGTGCCCGAGATCGACCCCGAGCAGGCCGCCGAGCGGATCAAGAAACTGATCATCCTCGGCGACAACCGCCTCAAGCAGGGAGGGGCCGACAAGTACGGCAAGGCCCGGGGCACCTTCGAGCAGGCGCTGCGCCTGGCCGAGGAGACCGGGCTGGGCGACCGCTTCCGGCCGTTCATCCAGGCCCGACTGGACAGCCTGGAGAAGCTGGCAACCGGAGGCGAGAGCTAGACAGGCACCAGGCCCGCCGCGTGGTCGAGCAGCTCGGCCAGCTCCTCGCGCTGCGGTGGCCGCGCCCAGTGGTGGGTGACGACCCCGCGAGCGTCGACCCGGTACACCGACGGCGTGTGCCGAACGCCCAATCGCAAGTGTAAGGGCGCCGATCGGTGCACCGGCAGCTCGACCACGATCACCAGGTCGCGGTGGTGAGCGGCCGCCTCCGCCAGGTGGTTCAGCGACTCCCGGCAGGCGCGGCTGGCGGTGGACGAGAACTGCACCAGGGCGCCGAGCTCGGGATACGCGTCCAGTCCGAGCTCGGACGGATCGATCCGCAGCGGGTCGTCCGCCGGCCGCGAGCGGCGAACCGCGGAGATCAGGTCGTTCAGGCTCACACGAACAGGTTACCCGGCTCGCGCGGATCGCTCCAGAACCTGCTCGATCCGCTCCACCTGAATCCTGCGGTCATGCGCCGCCGCAACAGCAACCGCCGCCGCGCACGGGATCCCGAGCCGGGCGGCGCGGAGCATGCCCTCTGCGATCGCCGACACGTCGAGCGGATCGACCAGCGCCCCGCACTCGTCGCCGATCAGCTCGGCCGGGCCGCCGTTTCGGGTCGCCACCACCGGCCGCCCACAGGCTAGCGCCTCCAGCACCACCTGACCCTGCGGCTCGACCAGACTCGGCAACACGAGCACGTCGGCGGCCGCCAACTGGTCGGCAACGGCCGACTGCCCGAGCCTCCCGGTGAACCGCACACCGGCCGGGGCCTGGGCCCGCAGCTCGGCACCGAGCGGGCCGGCCCCGACCACCGTCAGCGAGCCCTCGCCCAGTGTCGCGAACGCGCGCAGCAGCCGGCCGACATTCTTGCGCTCGGTGAGCGCGCCGACGAACACGAACCGCGGCCCGTCCCCCTCCGCGCGCGCGGTCGGCACGAAGCGACCGGTGTCGACGCCACAGTTGATCACCTCGACCCCCGCCGCGCCCTCCGGCAACCGCCCCGCCAGGTGGTCGGAGACGGCGATCACCGCCGCCGCCCGGCGCAGCACAAAGCGGGTCAGCACCCGAAGTGCGACATTGCGCTCGGCGTTGGCGACGTCGTTGCCGTGCGCCGTGACCACGAACGGCGCGCCGCTGAGCCGCGAGCACACCCAGGCGATCAGCCCGGTCGGCACCAGGAAGTGGGCGTAGATCACGTCCGGACGGCGGCGCGCCGCGACCACGCCACGCGCGAGCAGCAGCAGGTAGCGGCGCAGGCCGCCCTCGCCGGCCACCAGCACGGCGTCATCGAGCTGATGGCCGCGGTCTCGCAGCCCGTCGGCCAGGCCCGCGACGAAGACGCCGTACTCGGGCCGCTGCGGGCTCGGATACATGTTGCTCAGAAGCAGGATCCGCATTCGACGGCGACTCTACCCCGCCGCCGCGCCGGTGCCGATCAGCCCGCCAGCCGGACGGCCACGACACCGCCCGGGTGCACCGCGACCGCGGTCGGCACCACCGCCACGCCGTACTTGCGCGCGAGATCGGGCCGCGTGCGCACGTCGACCGTGACCACGTCACGGCCCTCTGCCGTCAGCCGCCGGTGGAGATCGCGGCAGCCCGAGCACAGCGGATGCGTGAACTGGACCACGAACTCCCCGCCCGGCACGCGCTCGAGATCGGCGAGATCGATCCGCTCGAGCACGTGCGAGCGCACGCCGCGCAGGTGCGCGCCCAGCTTGTACATCTCGCACCCGGCGCACAGCCCGGTGGCCGCCGCCAGCAACGCGAGCGCCGCCACGACCAGGCCGAGCGCCCAGCCCAGGGTGTGCAGGCCGGCCAGGTGAGCCACCGACGCTCCGCCCAGGAAGATCACGCCGACCATGTTCGCAAACCGCGGCGGGCGCGAATCCTCCAGCGGGCCTTCGCCAAACAGCGGTTGCACAACCTCGAAGTAGGTCAGGCAGGGGATGCACCAGCGACGGCCCAGCGTGAGTCCGAGCGCCAACTGCGCGGCCAGCACCGCCAGCAGCGGCCAGAACCCGGTCAGGTAGGCGACCAGCGCCAGCGTGCCGATCACGGTCTGGTTGAAGCGCGGCGCCCGGGCATCGATGACGTCGGTGTCCTCGTAGGGGTGCGCTGTCCAGCGTTTGGATCCAAACCCGGCCATGGATCGATGGTAGCACGCCGCCGGACCGCTCAATTCTCCTGCAACCGAGCCGATCAGGAGAGCGTGCCTGCCTACCGTTCCGCCGAGTCGCGGCTGCGCGCACAGAACGCCGCCACCTCCACCCTCGCCCACGCTTCGAGCCTCACCGAGGCCGCGCCGGGCATCCTCGCGGCGATCTCCGACGGGCTCGGTTGGGAGCTGGGTGCGCTGTGGAGCGTCGATCGCCACCGCGGCGAACTGCGGGCCGTGTCGGTGTGGCACGCCGACACCATCGACGCCTCCGAGTTCGAGGGCATCACCCGCCACACCGCCTTTGCCCGGGGCGCGGGGATCCCCGGCCGGGCGTGGGAGGAGGGCGGTCCGATCTGGATCAACGACGTGGCCGCGCTGGCCCGCTCGGACCGCGTCCGCAACACTGCCCGGCTGGGCTTGCACGCGGCGTTCGCCTTCCCGATCGTGCTCACCGACGGCGTGCTGGGAGTGATCGAGTTCTTCAGCCGTGACGTGCGCGAGCCGGACGACGCTCTGCTCGAGCTGATGGCGTCGATCGGCAGCCAGCTCGGCCAGTTCATCCAGCGCAAGGAGGCGGAGCAGGCTGCGCGGGTCGCGGACGAGCGGTTCCGGGCGCTGGCCGATTCGGCCGTCGGACTCTGGCAATTGGATGTCGACGGGCGCACGACGTACCTCAACGACACCATGTGCGCGATGCTCGAGATCGCCGGCGAGCACGACTTGGCGGAGCGCACGATCGGCTCGTTCCTGAGCCCCGAGAGCATGGTGGACACCGAGCGCCCCACCCACGCCGGGGAGGGCCGGGCATCCCACGGCCTTGAGGTCGAGCTTGTCGGGGCGCAGGGCGGGCACCGGCATGCGGTGATGTCCGCCGCTCCGCTCTTCAGCCCGGGCGGAGCTGTCGCCAGCCGGCTGCACACGTTCATCGACGTCACCGACCGGCAGACCGCGCAGGACCGGCTGGCCTATCTCGCCTACCACGACGAGGTGACCGGGCTGCCCAACCGCGCCATGCTGATGGAGCACCTGGAGCTGGCGATCGCGCGCGCCGATCGCTCCGGACAGGCCGTGGCGGCGCTGTTCGTGGACATCGACGACTTCCGGTTGATCAACGACGGGTTCGGGCGCGCGGCCGGCAACGAGCTGCTCCACCTGACGGCCGAGCGGCTGCGCCGCGTCACCCGCACCGCGGACGTGGTCGCCCGCCAGAGCGCCGACGAGTTCCTGGTTCTGATCGCCGACCTCCAGGTCGGAGGCGACGGTGCCGGCCTGGCCGACGCGGTGCAGATCGCCGAGGCGGTCGGCGGCCAGATCCGGCACGCGCTGGAAGCCCCGTTCACGGTTACCGACAACGAGGTGTACGTCGGAGTGAGCACGGGTGTGGCCACCTTCCCCGGCCACTCGCACGACGCCGAGTCGCTGCTTCGCGCCGCCCACGTGGCCATGGAGGTCGCCCGAGAGGCGGGGCGCAGCGGCACGTCCATCGCACCGGTCGATCCGACTCGCCGGCTGACGCAGACGACACGCCTGCGGCGAGCGGTCGATCGGCAGGAATTCGTGCTCCACTACCAGCCCATCGTCGAGCTGGCAACCGGACAGATCCGCTCGGTCGAGGCGCTGATCCGGTGGGACGATCCCGAGCAGGGGATCGTGCCTCCCGCCGACTTCATCCCGTTGGCCGAACGGATCGGCATGATCGCGCCGATCTCGGACTGGGTGGTGGCCGAGGCGTGCGCTCAGGCGGAGCGCTGGCGCCGCGCCGGCATCCGGCTCGACCTGTCGGTCAACCTCCCGCCGGTGCTGTGGCAACCGGCCATGATCCGCAAGCTGCTGGCCACCGTGCAGTCGCGCGGGGTGCGACCCGACGAGCTGATGATCGAGATCACCGAGTCGGCGGCGATGATCGACCCCGATCGCACGCTGCGCATCCTCCGCGAGCTGGCGGGGCACGGATTCACCCTTGCGATCGACGACTTCGGCACCGGGTACTCGTCGCTGTCGCGGCTCAAGCAGATGCCGGTCTCGACCCTCAAGATCGACCGCTCGTTCGTCCGCGACCTGCCCCACGATCCCCATTCGGTGACGCTTGTCGGGGCGATCATCCAGCTCGCCGCGAGTCTCGGCCTGGTGCCCCTCGCCGAGGGTGTGGAGACTCCCGAACAGCTGGCGTTTCTGATCGAGCGTGGATGTCCGCTCGGCCAGGGCTTCCACTTCAGCCCGCCGGTCACACCCGCCGAGATTGAGCGCATCGTGCGCGTCGAGCGCCGCGCAGCCTGAGGAACCAACCGGCCCTGTCACCCGGTTTCAAACGCCCCAGCCCGCTCCGGAAGCGGGTTCGCCGACCCCACCCCACCCCCACCCCACCCCGGGGTCAGACCCCGTACGGACCGGGAGACAGAACCGGCACGGATTCGTGACGTGCGACTAGTGGGTCGTCAGGCAACGTTGGTGGTGTCGATGGCGAGCGAAACGCCAGCGATGCCAGGACGCAGGGAGCGCCAATAGTTGGCACTATTGGCGCGACCGAGGACGCCGCAGCGCGCCGCGTTGCAGCCGCCAGCCTGTCCAGGCGCAGCCTTGACAGGTCTCGCGAGCAGCCTGCTATCAAAGCAGGCTGCGAGAGCGGCAAACGTTGCCTGACGATCCACTAGGCCGCCCGAGCAACCCGGCGAATCAGACCAGGTCGCGCCGGAAGCTCGACTCCCAGGTGCGCTCAAACACCAGCCGGTCGTCCTCCCAGGCGCGGAGCGTGTTCGAGACGTGGAAGTGTTCGCGGTCAGCGGTCATGGAACTGTCGGTCTCGCAACGGGTCAGCCAGTCTCCGCGGCCATAGCGGCCAGTCATCTGGCAGCGCACGCTTGCCGACAGCGGATCGCCCTCGGTGATCGAGAAGGTCGTGCGGTTGGTGTCCTCCACCTCGAGGCCGTTGGGGAACCGGTACAGGCCGCCCACGTCCCAGTCGTACACCAGCTCGGTGCGGCCGGTGGAGAGATCGTGGGTGATGAAGCGACCGGCCGGGCCTGGGTGCAGAAGCTCGGACGGCATCGGCGGCGACTCCTGCGGTTCTGCGAACGCGGGCAGTTGCTCGTCGCTCGCCTGCGGCGTGCGCTCCGGCAGGCGCAGCTCGCTCGCCCCGCCGGTGAACAGCGACAGGCTGACCGGCTCGGGTGACGGCCATGCCCACGGCCAGTAGGTCGGAGACACGCCGACCCGGATCCGGTTGCCGGCGGCGAAGGCGTGGCCAATCGCGTCGAGCTTGACGGTGACGGTGTACCGCCGCCCCGGCTCGAGTGGCTCTGGGAACTCGTCGGAGTCGCGGTGGGTGAGGTTCAGAAGCGCCCGCGTGACCAGCGTCGACGCCCCGTCCGGAAACACTTCGCACAGCCGCACGACCACCAGCGCCAGCGGCCGGTCGACGGCCAGCTCGAGCGTCAGCTCCGGGTACCCAAGCAGTTCGAGCCGTCCGTCCAGCGGCACCGAAGTAAAGGCCAGGCTCATGCCGTCCATCGGCCGCTGGTCACCGGGCCAGTCGGCGATCTCGCCGTATGGACACCACGAGCCCGCATCCAGCCCGGCCGTCTGCAGGCCCACCATCCGAAGCGCCTGAGGCTCACCAGCGTCGGCGCCGAGGGTGCCTGCACCGAGCGCAAGCCGACGCACGCCAACGTTGGCCGAGGGCCACGACAGATCGGCCACCCAGCGGCCCGGCCGCTCGGTGTAGCAGGTCTTTGGTCGCACCGGCTCGTTGATCCACGAGCGCAGCATCGGCTCGTCCATGATCCCGGTGTCCACTCCCTTCAGCCAGTGGTCCCACCAGCGCACCGCCTCCTGCAGGAACCCAATCGTGGGCTGTGGTGGGCCGGCTTGGGGCCAGGCGTGCGCCCACGGCCCGATCAGGCCCTTGCGCGGGCCCGGAAGCCCTTCCAACAGTCTCGGGATCGCGTTGGTATACCCGTCCGCCCACCCGCCGACGGCGTACACAGCGGCTTCGATCGCCGCGTGGTCCTCACACACGGATCCCTGTTTCCAGTAGGAGTCGCGGCGCTGATGGCCGAGCCAGTGGTCGACGAACGGGGGCGCATCGCGCATGCGCTCGAGCCACATCTCACGCCAGCGCTCACCGACCAGGGCGGGATCGGGTGGGCGCGCGTTCCAGGCGAACATCGAGGAGGCCCACATGAGCATGTCCGACCCGACGCAGCCGCCGTCGTAGTGCACGTCGTCGGCGTAGCGGTCGTCGGTCGAGCACAGGGTGATGATCGCCTTGAGGGCGGGTGGCCGGCGGGCGGCCACCTGCAGCGAGTTGAACCCGCTCCAGGAGATGCCCATCATGCCCACAGACCCCGTGCACCAGCCCTGCGAGGCAATCCAGCCGATCACCTCGCAGGCGTCGAACTGCTCGCGCGGCAGGTACTCGTCCTCGAGCACGCCGTCGGATTCGCCGGTGCCGCGCTGGTCGACCCGTACGCAGGCGTAACCGTGCCCGGCCAGATACGGAAAATGCCTCGAGTCCCGCACCGCGGTTCCGTCGTTCAGGCGATAGGGCAGGTACTCGAGCACTCCCGGCACCGGGTCGGTGTCCGCGTCGGCGGGAAGCCAGATCCGCGCCGCCAGCCGGCAGCCGTCGGACAGGGTGATCCACACCGTCTCGACGGTCGTGACCGGCCGTGGTAGGTCGCCAACGAGCTGCATCCGCGGGCACGCTACCGCACCCCGGCCGGCTCACGCCCGGGGAACCGGTTCACCCGTCCAGGTAGGGGCAGTTCACCCGCATTCGGGGTGGGATTGGCGGTGGAAGATACCGATCTTTGGTTGTGGGTGGTGCGCTCTGGGACGCGCACCGAAGGGTCGAAGCATCTTGGAGGGGTCGCATGCCGAAGCACGCAAACCGTGCCGAACGTGGACAGACGTTGCCGCTGATCGCCGTCTTCATGACGGTGCTGCTCGGCATGTGCGCGCTAGCCGTCGACGTGGGCGGGTGGACGCAGGACCGCCAGTCGCTGCGGGCGGCCACCGACGCCGCCGCGCTGGCCGGCGCCTCGGCGCTGCCGCAAGGATGGGCGGCCGCGCAGACCGCCGCCGCAAACGAGTACGCGCAGAACGG
Source organism: Gaiellales bacterium (assembly GCA_038230835.1). Classification (GTDB taxonomy): domain Bacteria; phylum Actinomycetota; class Thermoleophilia; order Gaiellales; family JAICJC01; genus DASUHT01. The sequence goes on along the minus strand of JBBRMM010000001.1, from coordinate 227,589 downwards.
CAAGCCCGGCGACAGCGTGACATACGCCCTGAGCACGAACCTGACCAGCGACGACTCGGTCAACGTCACCGCCACGCGTGTGTCGTCGTCGTACTTCGCGCGCATCTTCGGCAACAACTCGGCCACACTGCAGGCCACCGCCCGAGCCACCATCGAATCGTTCACCACCGTCGCCAGCCACCAGGACATCATGCCCTGGGGCGTGATGAAGAACTCGTTCGTTCCCGGTCAGCCGTACTCGATCTACACCGACAACAGTTCGTCCAACAACGGTGCGCTCTCGCTGCCGTATGTGAACAACGCGAGCTGCCCGGTGCCCAGCGGCGCCAACCCGTACCGTGACGAGATCGACGGTGCGCTCAACTCGTGCCCGGTATCGACCGGAGAGATGCTCGACGTCAAGCCGGGTCAGAACGCCGGCCCGACCCGGCAGGGCATCGACGCCCGGATCACGACCTGGGAAACGGTGAGCCAGGTCGCGAGCATCGACGGTTCGGGCAACGCCACCATTCTCGATCCGACCTGCAAGCAGTTGGTGCTGATCCCGATCGTGGAGGATCCGAACGGCGGCACCAACTGGCTGAACGGCTCGGGACAGGTGCGGGTGATCGGATTCGCCTACTTCGTGATCACTCCCGCGCCGGGCTACACGCAAAACGGCAAGACCGTCACCGGCATCTTCATCAAGACGGATGACACCAGCGAGGTCGGCGACACCACGGGCAGCTACGTCCCGGGCGCCGACGGCGACACGGTGCCGGTGCTGACAGCGTAGGCGGCGGCTCCTGCTACCAGCGCGATCGCGGGCCGCGGCGGGACTTGTAGACCAGCCGCGGCGGCGCGATCTTCATGCCCTGGTCGCGGAACTCCTCGGCCAGGTCGAGCCGGGCGGCGATCCGGCTGACGTCGGCCTGCTGCTCGGCGAGCACCAGCGTCACGCCGGTACCGCTGCGACCCGCTCGGCCGGTACGGCCGACCCGATGCACGTAGGCCTTGCCGTCCTCCGGCGGGTCATAGTTGACCACGGTGGAGATCCGCTCCAGGTCGAGCCCGCGGGCGGCGACATCGGTCGCGACCAACGTCCGCACCTTGCCCGACTCGAACTGGTCGAGGGCGCGCTCGCGGGCCTTCTGCATCAGGTCGCCGTGCATCGAGGCGGCATCGATGCCGGCCCGCTTGAGCTTGGTGGCCAGCCGGTCGGCGCCGTGCTTGGTGCGCACGAACACGAGCGACAGGCCATCCTCGAGCCGCAGGAGGTCGATCAGGGTGGTCAGCTTGGTCTCGTGCGTGACCGGCACGAAGCGATGGTCGACCTCGTCGATCGTCTGCGATGCGTCACGGAGCTCGTGGCGACAGGCGTGCGTGGTGTAGGCGACCGCGAGTCGCCCCACCTCGCCGTCCAGTGTGGCCGAGAAGAACATGGTCTGGCGCTCGGCGCGGAGCCGGCGCACGATCCGGTCGACCTGCGGCTGGAAGCCCATGTCGAGCATGCGGTCGGCCTCGTCCAGCACCAGGATCGAAACACCCTCGATCGAGATCATGCGGCGCTGGCACAGGTCCTCGAGCCGGCCCGGGGTGGCCACGAGGATGTCGGCCGACTTGGCCGCGGCTGCCTGCTTGGGGATCGGCACACCGCCGTACACCGCGGTGACCGTGAGGCCGCTGGCGCAGGCGATGTCGCCCATCTCCTCGGCGACCTGTGAGGCCAGCTCACGGGTGGGAACGAGTACGAGCGCCGACGGTGTCGGGCCGCCCGGGGCGAGCCGCTGTACGAGCGGGATCGCGAAGGCCAGCGTCTTGCCGGAGCCGGTGGGCGACTTGGCGAGCACGTCGAGCCCGGCCAGCGCGTCCGGCAGCACGTGCTGCTGGATCTTGAAGGGCGCATGGATGCCGCGGGCGGCGAGCGCGTCGGTAACGACGGGGGACACGCCCAGGGCATGGAAGGTCGAATCTGACATCTATCTCCTGTTCATCGGCGGCATCAGCCGCGCACTCAACGGTTTCTTTGAGGGTTCCACCAACCCGAAACCGCGATGCAGGAACGGAGCGAGCGTCATCCTCACGGGGCCGACACAGCGTCGCCCGTGCACCGAAGGGTAGCAGCACCCCACCCATCCCACCACCCCACACCACCCGCTTGAGGGGCTAGGCAGGCCCGTCGACATGCGCCAGAGTTGAACGACACAGGCGGCGCGCACACGCCGCCGGTGGCCTCACTTGATGCGCCCGCCCGGTCGGAACGTCCACCACCGGGCGGGCGCGGGGCGGCCCGCTCAGCGGTCGCGGCGGCCGCGGCGGGCAAGCGCGATCAGCTCGAGGAAGCAGTCGAGCTCCTCGGCCGGCGTGCGTTCGATGCCGTTCAGGGCGATCTGCAGCTGGAGCCCGAACACCGACAGCATGACGTCGTCCTGGCCGTCCACAGCCAGCGCGAATTCCAGGTGGCGAAGCCCGGTGTGCTCTCCGACCACCCTGTATGTCCAGACGATCGTCTCACCGGCCCGGTCGCGCTCCCAGCCGAACACCTGCAGGCGCTCGCCGGCGCGCTCGGCGTCGGTCGTCGGGGAATGGAGGAGCGTGTTGACGATCCGGCTGACGGATGGATCAGCACCGAATCCGGCCACCGATTCCGCCACCAAAGATTCAACCAACAGACTGGGCCTGGCGGGTTCCACTGGCACTCCTGGGGGAAGGAAACAGCCTTAGTGTATTCAGCTACACACAAGCCGGCATCTCCCTTCGGGGTGATCACGCAACAGATATACGCACCGTCGCGAGGTAAGGTCCCGCGCCGAGCATGCGAGTACTGGTCACCGGAGCGACGGGCTATATCGGATCGGCGGTCGCCGAGGAACTGACCGCGCGCGGATACCGGGTAGTCGCGCTCGCTCGGTCAGCCGACGCGGCGGCCAAAGCGGCCGATGTTGGGTACGAGCCACTCCGCGGTGACCTCGGCGACCTGGCGTCGCTGCTCGAGCACGCGCGCTCGAGCGACGCGGTGATCCATCTGGCCGCGACCCAGGACGAGGAGATGGCAACCGCCGACCGAGCCGCCACACGGGCGCTGCTCGACGGCCTCCGATCGAGTGACAAGCCGTTCATCTACACCAGCGGCGTCTGGGTGTACGGCAGCGCCCCGCCCGGTGCGCTGCTCGACGAGGACTCGCCGACCGACCCGGTCGCGCTGTACTCCTGGCGCCCGCCGCTGGAACACGAGGTGCTGTCCGCAGCCGTGGACGGCGTGCGAACGACGGTCATCCGCCCCGGCATGGTGTACGGCCGCGGTGGCGGGCCGCTGACCCAGTTCGGCGAGATGGCGGCCGGCGGCGTGCCGCGGTATGTGGGCAACGGCGAGAACCACTGGACACTCGTGCACGTCGACGACCTCGCACGGTTGTATCGGCTGGCGCTGGAACAGGCGCCGCCGGGCACACTGCTAAACGGCGTGGTCGGCGAGCCGCTGCGGATCCGCGACCTGGCGGCGGCGGCCGCCGCAGGCGGGGGATTCGCGGCGACTCCCGTGGCGTGGCCGGTTGAGCACGCGGCCGCCGAACTGGGACCGGTGGTCGCAGAAGCCCTGACCCGGGATCATCGGATCAGCGGCGCGCGGGCCCGCCGGTTGCTCAACTGGGAACCACCACCGCGGGTGCCGCTCGAGGAGTTGCGCACCGGCGAGTGAGCCTGCGCCGGACCAGCATCGATCAGGCGTGCTGCCAGGTCGCGCTGAAGTCCTTTCCGTGGTTCGACAGCGTCGAGACGGTTGCGTACGTCGTCCCGGCGGCGCTCTCGGTGACGGCGGCGTTGAGCCACGTGTTGCGCGAGAACCCTCCGCTGTGTGCAGCCAGGTCGGTGATCTTCGAGCCGGTGAACGACATCGTGCCGTAGTCGGCGAGCGGGAAGAACGTGCTGCCCCCGACGTGGCCGACATCCTCGGCGATCACATCCGCCGAGCTGCGGTCACACACGATGTTGGACGCGCACGCCGGGCGCCTCGTGAAGGACTGGCCGCTGGTGACGTCCTTGACCCGGATCACGAATTTCGCGCTCGCCGGATCGAACACCACGCTTGCGGTGATCGTGTCGCCGGCAGAGATCGTGAGCACCGGCTGGATGGCATTGGTGGGGAACATCTCCCACCACAGGGTGTAGTTCGGCGTTCCGTTGATGCACTGCGCCGATGACCCGCCCTGCTCGACGGTGTTGTTCCACCAGCCGTCCAGCCCCACCCAGAACACCGTCCAGGCGTTGAGCGGATGACACACCACGGAGGGCTGCACCCAGGTCGCCTTGACGGCGTTGAAATCCGTGCCGTGGGTGGCCACGTAGGTGATGTACCCGTCCCAGTTGCGCGAGGTGAACTGGGCGGTCGTGCTCGGCACGGCGGCGTGCTGTGCCCGCTGACGCGCCGGGCCGGCGAACCCGCGCGCCGCCGGACCGAGGGCGCCGGCAGCCTGAGCCGGCGAGTGCAGGCCGGACGTTCCAACCACGACGCCCAGCAGCCCCGACGCAAGCACGGCGGTCGCGATGGCGATGGCACGACGAGGCGCACGCATGAGCGATCCCTCCCTGGTAGTTGGGGTCGATATATCAGGCAGCACGGCGCGAGTCAACGACCCCGTGAGGGCTCGCCGCGCACGGTCGTCGCCACAGATCGGCCGACAGCGGCTGTGGTATTCTTGATCCGGGCGTCGACTCCAGATCCTGGTCGACGCGTAATTTGGCCCCAGCGCCTGGTCGTGTTCACGCCGAGCACCAGTCGGCGCACCGATGTTCTGGAGGCTGGCATGTCGCGTTCACGAGGCCGAAGCAAGGCTGCGTTCGACGCCAACGCGCTCGGCAACTGTGAGGACTTTCTCGTCGACTCGCCGGCGGGCCGGGTTGGCTACGTCGCCGAGGTGCGGTATGCCTCCGCGGGTGAGCCAGAGGCGCTGGCCGTGCGGGCCGGTCGGGCAAGCAACCGCTTGCTGATCATCCCGGTCTCCCAGTTGGCCGCACTTTTCGTCAGCACGCGACGGGTGCTGCTGCGCAGTTCGACGCCTGACATCACCGCCACCGAGCGGATGGGCACCATCGAGCTCCAATCTGCCGTGATCCCGATTCCGAGCCGCAGACCATGATCGTCCTCGCCTCGTCGAGCGTTGTCGCCCTGATCGTCGCCGCCGTGCTTGCCGCGTTCGCCATCGCCCTGCTGTCGGCCTCGGTGCGGGTGCTGAGGGAGTACCAGCGTGGGGTCGTCTTCCGGCTGGGCCGCCTGCTGGGGGCGCCCAAAGGGCCCGGCCTGTTCTTCCTGATCCCGATCGTCGACAAGATGGTGCGCGTCGACCTGCGCACGGTCACTCTCGTGGTGCCGCCGCAAGAGGTGATCACCAAGGACAACGTCCCGGCACGCGTGAACGCGGTCGCGTACTTCCGCGTCGTCGATCCGCTGGCGGCGATCGTGGAGGTGGTCGACTTCCAGCTGGCCACGCTGCAGATCGCTCAGACCACGCTGCGCAGCGTGCTCGGCCAGCACTCGCTCGACGAACTGCTCGCCGAGCGCGACAAGATCAACCAGATCCTGCAGAAGATCATCGACGAACAGACCGGACCGTGGGGGATCAAGGTGAGCGTGGTCGAGGTCCGCGATGTCGAGATGCCGGCCAACATGCAGCGGGCGATGGCGCGTCAGGCCGAGGCTGAGCGCGAGCGGCGGGCGAAGGTGATCTCCGCCGAAGGCGAGTTCCAGGCGTCGACCAAGCTCAGCGACGCGGCCGAGGTGATCAGCCACCATCCGATAGCCCTGCAGCTGCGTTACCTGCAGACGCTGCTGGAGATCTCCTCCACCAACAACACCACCACCGTCCTGGCTGTGCCACTCGACCTGCTGCGAGCGATCGCCGAGGTGCCGCCATCGGCCTCGGAGATCGCCGGGAACGGCGGGGCGAGATGAGCGACGATCGCATACCGGGCGCCGGCCGCCCGACGGGTGACGTCGATCCGCTGCTGCTCAGGCATGGACGGACGGGCGCTTGGGCACGCATCGCCCGCGAGCGGGAGCAGCAGCTGCTCGACATCCACATCCCGGAGGCGCCGCTGGTGCCGTCAGGGCCTGTGGATCACGTTCTGGCGGCGGGGTCGGAGCTCGGTTGACGGCGGCCGGCCATAGTAGAATGGCTCTCGACGGACCGTCTCCGTCTACGACCGTGAATACCCTTCCCGAGCATCAGCATCTGCGCGTCCTGATCGCGAACCAGCGCAGCGATCGGCTCGACTACGTGACCAGCGTGGTGGTCAGCCTCGGTCACGAAGTCGTGGCGCGATCGATCGAGGTCGGCGAGGTGGCGACGGTGACCCGGCGCGAGCGTCCGGATGTCGCGCTCGCGGGCCTGGGCGACAGCAGCAAGCACGCCCTGGAGCTGATCGGCGAGATCGTCCGCCAGGCAGCGTGCCCTGTGATCCACCCTGCTCGAGACCGACGACCACGAGTTCGTGAGCGAGGCCGCCAAGCGCGGTGTCTTCGCCTACATAACCGACACCAATCCCCGTCAGCTTCAGGATTCGATCGAGGTTGTGCTTCGCCGGTTCGCGGAGTTCCAGAACCTGGAGGGGGCATTCGGACGGCGGGCGGTGATCGAGCGCGCGAAGGGGATCCTGATGGAGCGCCATGACACCAACGAAGAACACGCCTTCGAGATGCTGCGAACGCACGCACGCAGCGCCAACCGCAAGCTCGTCGACATCGCCGGGGCCGTGGTGGATGGTCATCGCCTGCTGCCGGGCCCACCCAAGGTCACCCCATGACCGCCGAGCCGGCACCTGAGTCGGCGCCCGATGACGGTCCCGAGCCCGCCGCGACACCCGCGGACACCACTGACGACGTCAACCTCTCGGCGCCCGCCGTGCCGTTTCTCCAGCGTCGCGCGGCGCCGCGCTGGCGGATCGAATCACTCTTCGTGCGGCTGATCGCGACCAGCGGCATCATCGGCATCAGCGTCGCCCTGGCCGCCATCCTCGGCACCCAGTCCATTCAGGCCTGGATCATCGGGCTCAGCGTCTCCGCGGTCAGCGTGCTGCTCGCCGCGGTGCTCTGGTCGTCGCGCACGCTCTGATTACGGCGTCGGTCGTCATCTGCTGCTCATGGGCGCCGCTACTTCGCTGGAGCGATCGGATCACGCGACGAGTTGGAGATCGCCGGCTCGCGGTTCCTGCACCGAATGCAGACGTTGAAATTGGCGCCCATGGGCTCGAGCTGCCACTTGTGGCCGCGTTGGCGGCACCGCCATCGGCGCTTCGGCCAGAGGAGACGACGGCGAAGGCTCATCGGCGGATTATCCACGCTCGGCGTTGGAAGGACATGTGGGCCGAGCCCGTGCATCCAGTGCTCATTCGAGGCGTCGATGCGGATCTGCAGGCGCGGTCGGCTCGCCGTCGGTGTGCCTCGAAATCGACGGCGGGCCGATTTGTCCCCGCGTCTTTCGTGATCCCCCTCCACAGCTGCCCCTGTGCCTAGCACGGGCGGAACGCGAACGTTCTCCGATGGAGAGAGCCTCACTCTTGAAGATCGACCACTTCGGGAGAACGATAAGAGGCAGTGTTTTGCGTAGGAAAAACCTGGAAATCGGCGTGCGGCCTACGCGCGCTCCGGCTACAGCGCCGCCTGTCGCTTACCGCAGCGCACGCACAGGTCGATCATCTCACCGCCGGTCGTGACGGTCGTCCACTTGTGGCCGACCCGCGCGCAACGCAGGCGCCGCCGCGGCCAGGTGAGTTGGCGAAAGAGTCTCATCACCATCGATCATCCACGCTGTTGATTGGAGCCGGGTGATGGCGCTGGTCACCCGGCGCCGGGCTGACGCCGGCTACCGGGGTAGCGAAGCTCCGCAAACCCCGCCAGACGCCGCCAGCGACTCCCCTCTCCCTTTCCGGCCCAAGGCCGCCTGGAACGCTTCGCCAAGCGGCGAACGCCAGCCCGAAGGGACGACCAAGGCACCCCAATTGTGCGGCCAGGGAACCGGCGTGTCGGCGGTACCGTCTGAGCAGGTGTGAAGCCTCGTTCGCTGGCCTTTGTCCCTGTTGTCGCTCTGCTGACGGCGGGCTGTCTTGGCAGCTCGTCAGCGCAAGCGCCGACGTCCCCGTCGTCGCCGAACCACACGTCTTCGACCGGTGGCTCCTCGAACAGCCTCGTTCCGGTGCTCGACGCTGCCACGCGGGCGCGATTGCTGGCGGAGTGGAAGGCGGCTCAGTACACGTGTCCTCCGGGATCCCTGTGCCCGACCCCATTGGGGCGATTTTGGGGGACTGGACGGGTTCTTGCGCAGGCGATGAACCGCAATAACCCCTCGATCCCGGCGACCGCCAATCTCAACGCGACAAACAGCCTCAACCACCTGTTCGTGTTCGTTCTGCCGGACTCGACGGACAATCGGCTGGATATCGCAACTGTGGCCGCCGACGGTCACTACGTCCATTTGATCGCAGTGGGTGAGCACGCGCCACGGTTCGAGTTCGGGGCAGTTGGAGCAAACTCGCTGGCGTCTCCGGCGCAAACCGTCCGCCTCAAGCCGGGTCGTTACACGTTCATTCTCGGGGACAACAACGGCGATGCCTCGGCGCTGCGGTTGAGACCCGGGGACAAGATCGTCTGCGTGACGAGCGATGGGGCAGGCGCCGGTGGTGGGGTTGTTCCGATGAGGGGGCGAGGCGTACGGTCTTCGACCGGCTTCAGCATCGCGGTCACCGCCGGTGGCCGGGTTACCGTCGTCTGCCCGGCGCACCCAGGCAGTGCTTAGCTGACGCGGCGCTCGTGGCTACGCCGTGGGGATACGTCCTGCGCCGTTTCGCGGCGCGTTTGAGCGGTGGGATGCCGGGAGTGAGGCGCGGTCCGGTGCTATGCAGGCTTGGACGGCAGATGCCCCCGGCGGGATTCCCCTAGCAGGAGGTCAAGGCCTCCTTGGACGATCACGGCAGTGACGAGTGCACCCGTGGCGATCAGTCCGCCCAAGAAGCTCAGGAGCTGGACAGAGTCCCGGTCTGAAAACCACGCGCCACCGGGCCGCGCATCGGAATACGCGAGTGAGAGCGCGAACCCGGCCCCGAAGAACGCTGCGCGCGGCACCGGGACAAGCCACCAACGGCGGCGGGAGGCGTAGGTGCCGCAACCCGCGCGTGTCAGGGCTGCCGCGGCGTACACGATGTCCAACGATTCGTTGAAGTCGGCGGCCAGGAACCGCCACCACAGAACAAACGAACGCCAGTACGAGAACTGCTGCCAACCCGGCGGCGGGCGTCCCATCGGTTTCGATCGTACCCGAACACGAGTCCGAGCGAGTAGCTTCTGGGGCGTGAACGAGAGTGGGCGTTCAGCCCGCCGGAGTACGTAAGTCTGATGGGGGGATCGGCGCAGCCAGCCTCGCTAGCACGCGCAGCGTGCGCGGCAGGGACGCGCCTTATGACCAGGGCCCTAGGCTGTTCTTCTCCGGGGTGGTTCGCCTGATGAGAGAGCCGGGAGTCGGATTCGAACCGACGACCCCCTGTTTACAAGACAGGCGCTCTGACCAGCTGAGCTATCCCGGCCACCGCCCAAACTGTACTGCGCTCGGGGCTACGCAGGCAGTCGACGGGAGTTCAGGTGTGACAGCACCTTGCGCTTGACCCGCTGCAGGGCGTTGTCCACCGTCTTGGGGTCACAGCCCAGCAGCTCGCCGATCTCCTCGTAGCTTCGGCCCTCGAGGTAGCAGGTGAGCACCTGGGACTCGAGCGGCGACAGCGCCGACCCTAGGCACTCCAACAGGCTCTGCAACTCCTCGGTGGAGATCACGCAGCTGGCCGGATCCTCGACGGCGGGTCCGGGCAGCGCGTCGCCGAGCGTGCAGTCGCTGTCGGACTCCTGTCCGGCGGGGGTATGGCTGAAGGACACGTACGTGTTGAGCGGCGCATGCTTGAACCTCGTGGCCGTCTTGATCGCGGTGATGATCTGGCGCGTGATGCAGAGCTCGGCGAACGAGCGGAACGAGGTGTCCTTGTCGACCCGAAAGTCGCGCACCGCCTTGTACAGCCCGACCAGCCCCTCCTGGATCAGGTCGTTCGAGTCGCCGCCGGCAAGGAAGTACGAGCTCGCCTTCAGCCGGACGAATCCGTGGTAGCGGCGCAGGATGGTGTCCATCGCCCACGTGTCACCGTTGCGGGCCGCGGCGATCAACGCCAGCTCGCTCGGCTCGCGCCACGCCCGACTCTGGACATGGCCCGCCGCTCGCGCCTGTGCTCTGGCCACCGTTACCTCCGATTGAAATCTTCCCGGGACTATGAAGCCTCGACCAGCTTGACGCTGACCCTCAAGTAAAGCTTGAGATTAGGTACTATAGCCCCGGCCTCGGCAGTGTCAAGGATGAATTCCCCGCGAGTCAGCCACCGCCGCGCCGAAGTCGCTCCAACGCGGCTCTGACAGCGGGATCCAGCGCATCGCCCAGTTGGTACCGGCCGTGAGCCGAGGGCGGCGGCGGGGGCGCGTCGCCGCCACCGGCCAGCCGGTCGATGAACTCCCGGGCGCTCATCGCGTGCACCCCGCCGCGCTGGGCGACGTGGCGTACCACCGTGTCGTTCGAGACCACGGTCACCTCGTCGCCGAGGCCTGCGTGGCGGTAGGCGAGCCGCTCGATCACCGTGTCTGCGGTCTCGTTGCGGGAGTGCAGCACAGCGGTCGCCGCGATCGTGCGGTCAGCACCGTGACCGTCGAGGACGACCACCGCGCGCACCCCGGAGCGCGCCGCCCAGCCTGCGGTGTCGGCCACCAGTTGCTCGCGAGCGCGCTGGTAGTCGTCCGTCTGACCGCGCAGGTGGGCGAGATTGTCGCCGTCTACGATCCATACCGGGTCAGCCATGGCGCTGGCGCGACGCCTCGAAGAGCAGCACGGCGGCGGCGGTGGACACGTTCATCGACTCGACCCGTCCGCGCATCGGGATGGCTGCCGCGGCGTCGCACGCCGAGCGCACCCGCGGGCGCAGTCCGCGCCCCTCTGCGCCCAGCACGAACAGCGTGCCGTCGCGATAGTCGTTGTGGGCATACGCGCTCTCGGCCTCCGCCGCGGCGGCGTAACTCCAAAGCCCCGGCCGGCGGGCACGCAGGAGGGTGTCGGCCAGGTTGTCGACGCGGGCGATCGGCAGGTGCTCGACGGCGCCGGCCGACGCGCGGCAGACCGCCGCGGTCACGCCAGCCGAGCGGCGCCGCGTGATCAGCAGGCCATCCGCGCCGGCGCACTCGGCGACCCGAGCCACCGCGCCCAGATTGTGCGGGTCGGTGACCTCGTCGAGCGCCACCAGCAACGGCCGGTCGCCCGCCAGCAGAGCCCGTGGATCGGCGTACGGATAGGGCGCCACCGACGCCACCACGCCCTGATGGTCGTCCGAGCCGGCCCGCTCGGAAAGCCGCTCGGGCGGATCGAGCGTGGCCACGTCCGGCAGCCACTCCAGGGTCTCGCGGGCGCGGGCGGAGCACCACACCCGCAGCACCTCGCGCCGGCCCCGAAGCGCCTCCCGAACGGCCTGCCGGCCGTACACCACGTGCTCAGCCACGGGGGAAGAGTTCGAAGCCGCCCGCGGCGTCGCGCACCTCCCAACCGGCGGCGGCGATCTGGTCGCGCAGGCGGTCCGACTCTGCGAAATCGCCCGCCCTGCGCGCAGCGGCGCGGAGCTCGGCCAGCGCCAGCAGCTCGGGCGGCGCTGGACGGTCTACGCCGAGGCGTTCGAGGCCGAGCACGCCGAGCATCTCGCGCACCGCCCCGGTGTGCTCGGGAGGGGCGTCGAAGAGCGCGGCCAGCGCCTGCGGGGTGTTGAAGTCGTCGTCCAGCGCCGCCTGGACGGCCTCGATGGTGGCCGAGCCGTCGGCAGGATCCGAAACGGGGTGCGAGCGCAGCCGGTTCCGCAGCGTCTCGCAGGCGGCACGCGCCTGCTCGAGCACCTCGTCGTTGTAGTCCACCGGGCTCGCGTAGTGGGCGCGCAGTAGGAACGTGAGGATGGTCTCGGCCCCCCAGCGGTCGAGCGCGTCGCTCAGGCGATCGATGTTGCCGAGGCTCTTGGACATCTTCTCGCCGGACAGCCGCAGCATGCCGTTGTGCGCCCAGATGGCGGCGAACGGACGCCCGACAGCGCACGACTGGGCGACCTCGTTCTCGTGATGGGGGAAGATCAGGTCGCGGCCGCCGCCGTGGATCGCGAAGCTGCGGCCGAGGTACTTCTCGGCCATCGCCGAGCACTCGATGTGCCAGCCCGGCCGGCCCGGCCCCCACGGCGAGTCCCACCAGCTGTCCTGGTCAGGCTTGCGGGCCTTCCACAGCGCGAAGTCGATCGGGTCGCGCTTGTGCTCGCCCGGCTCGACCCGAGCGCCCGCCTCGACATCGTCCGGTCGCTGACCGGAGAGGGCGCCGTAGCGGTCGTAGGCGCGCACCGAGAAGTAGACGTCGCCCAGCGCCTCGTAGGCAAACCCCGCGTCCACCAGTTCGCCGATCAGCGCGACGATCTCGGGAATCGTCTGGGAGGCCAGCGGCTCCTCGTCCGGACGGCCGATGCCGAGCCGCTGCGTGTCGGCGATGTAGTGCTCGGTCATCTCGCGGGCCAGCTCGGCCGAGCTGATTCCGCGCTCGGCCGCCGGCACGTCGATCCTGTCGTTGACATCGGTGATGTTCTCGACCAGCCGCACGGGCTGCCCCCGCCAGCGCAGGTAGTTGCGCATCAGCCCGAAGACGACGAACGGGCGGGCGTTGCCGACGTGGACGCGGCCGTACACGGTCGGGCCGCAGACGTACATGCCGATCACCCCGTCAAGCCCCGGCACCACCTCGCGCAGCTCTCCCGAGAGCGAGTCTCGTAGCCTCATGCCGCTCTCCGGATCGCCTCGTCGCGCGGGATCGCCGCCAGCACCGCCCACAGCTCGGGGCCGCGCTCACGACCGGTCAGCGCCAGCCTGGCCAGCCGCAGCGGGACACCCACCCTGCGCAGCTCGTCGACCAACTCGCGCGCCTGAGCCTCGGTCAGCGGGTCGGGATAGCGCGCTCGCACGTCGGCCAGTTCGGGCAACGGGTGCGGCTCCGGTGCCTGCACCACGCTGGCCACCAACTCACCCGCCTCGGCCAGGGTGTGCGCCCCACGCAGCGCCGGCACCAGCGCCAGCAGTCGCTCGGGGTCGGTGCCCGGCGGCGCGAACGGCCCCACCCGTCGAGCCAGCTCGAGATCATCCAGCGCCGACAGGTGGGCGACCGACAGCGACCGCAGGCGGGCCGGGTCGAGCCGTACCTCGCCGCGGGCGATCCGCCCGGGGTCGAACCGGGCCACCAGCTCGGGGATATCCAGCACCTCGCCCGGCCCGGAACTGGCGACCAGGCCCAACTGGTTGACCACCGCCTCGGGCGGATAGCCCGCCTCGCGCAGCTCGGCGATCGTGGATGCACCCGCTCGCTTGGAAAGCTTGCCCGCATCGCCGAGCACGACCGCGTGGTGAATGAATTCCGGTGGCTCGGAGCCCAGCGCACGCGCCGCGGCGGTGTGTAGCGGGGCGTTTGCCAGGTGGTCGTTGCCACGGATGACGTGGCTGACGGCGAGATCGAGATCGTCCACCGCGCTCGCCCAGTGGTAGGTGGGGCGCCCATCCGAGCGCAGGATCACGAACGCCGGCACGCCGGGCGCCTCCAGGTAGGTGGCGCCGTCGCGGACGACCGCCCCCCGCGCCAGAGCCGCCGCGTCCCGGTGGCGGTCGGCCCGCTCGCTCTGGCGCAGCGGACCCTCGTCCCAGCCGATGCCGAGCCAGCGCAGGTCGTCGAGGATGCCCTGCTCGAGCTCGGGCTGCGACCGCTCGGCGTCGGTGTCGTCGATCCGCAGCAGCATGGGGCCGCCGCGCGAACGCGCGAACAGCAGGTTCAGAAGAGCGGTCAGCGCGCTGCCGAGGTGCAGCGAGCCGGTCGGACTGGGAGCGAAGCGGACGCGGACAGACACGGGAGTAACGTACCGCCCCACGCCGTCGGAGCGTCAGCGCACGTGCATCACTCCGCCTGGCGCAGCAGGTCCTCCACGTCGAGGGCGGCGGTGAACATCGCAACGCCCTCGGTGCCGGGGCGCGGCCACCGGTCGCGCGGCCGGTCCCAGTAGAGCTCGATGCCGTTGCCGTCCGGGTCGTTCAGATACAGCGCCTCGCTCACCCCATGGTCGCTCGCGCCGCTCAGCGGGACGCCGGCCTCGACCAGGCGCCGAAGCGCGACCGCGAGCGCACGGCGGGTCGGGTAGCGAATCGCGAAGTGGTAGAGCCCCGTGGTGCCGGGGGCGGGCGGCGAGCCTCCCCGCGACTCCCAGGTGTTGAGCCCGATGTGGTGGTGATAGCCGCCGGCCGAGATGAACGCGGCGGAGTCGCCGAGCCGTTGCATCAGCTCGAAGCCGAGCACACCGCAGTAGAAGGCCAGCGCGCGGTCGATGTCGGCCACCTTGAGATGGACGTGGCCGATGTCCACACCCTCGTCGACGACGAACTCCTGAGGCTGCAGCTGCTCGTGTGGGGCACTCATCGCCCGAACACTACGTCAAAGCTCGCGGCGAAGCAGCGTCGCAGCCGCCTCGGCGGCCCGGCGCGCCGGTGAGCGCCGGCGCCAATCGGTGGGGTGGATCGCCAGCGAGGCAGCCCGGTCGGACTCGAAGCCGGCGGTCAACTGCTCGGCGACCGTCGAGCTCTGGACGCACAGGGTGGCCTCGTCGTTGAGTGCGAACGACCGGTTGTCGAAGTTCGCCGACCCGATCGCGCACCATGCTTCGTCGATCACGAGCGTCTTTGCGTGGAGCATCGTCGGCTGGTACTCCATGATCGACACGCCGGCGTCCAGCAGCGGTTGGTAGACCGCCTGACCGGCCGCGCGCACGATCCGCTTGTCGATGTGCGGTCCCGGCACGATCACCTGTACGTCCACCCCCCGCTGCGCAGCGGCCCGCAGGGCCTCGACGAACGTCGGCCGGGGGGCGAAGTAGGCAGTCGTCAGGCGGATCGTCCGCCGCGCGCTCGCAATCGCCAGGAAGTACATCGCCTCGGTGTTGGTCTGGCCGACTCCGGCGCGCGAAGCCACCAGCTGCATCGGCGCGCCGTCGGCGAGCGGCTCGAGCACCGGGAGGTAGCCGTCGCCGGACAGCACCTCTCCGGTGGCCTCCAACCAGTTCTCGAAGAAGGCGCCCTGAAGCGCGCGCACGACGGGGCCCGTCACCCGGGCGTGGGTGTCGCGCCAGTGGTCTGGATCCTGCGCGTTTCCGGTCCACTCGGCTGCGATGCCGACGCCCCCGGTCATGCCGATCCGGCCGTCGGCGACGACGATCTTGCGATGGGTGCGGTGGTCGGCGCTGCGAATCGCCGACGGACGGATCGGACGGAAGCGTGACACCTGGACGCCGGCCTCCTGCATCGATCCCACCAGCCGGTCGTCCATCTGAGCCGACCCGAAGGCGTCCAGCAGCACGCAGCAGCGCACCCCGGCACGGGCCCGCTCGATCACCGCCTCCGCCACGTCCACCGCGATCTGCCCCCGCCAGTAGACGAAGGTGAGCAGGTTGAGCGTTCGTTGCGCACCCCTGATCGTGTCCAGCACGACGGGAAGATCTCGTCGCCGTTGGTGAGCAGGCGCAGGTCGTTGCCGAAGCTCACGGGCGCGCCGGTCAGAGCCTCGAGTGCGCGCAGGAACCGCTCCGAGCCGACGTCGAGCTCGCCCAGCAGCCCGTAGCCCCGCTCGGACGAGCCGAACCGCCGGCGGGCGATCGCGGCCGTCACTCCGGTGGCCGCCAGACCCGCCGACAGGCCGAGCCCGATCCGCTGTCGCCCGCCCCGCATCGAGGCACACTACCCGAGCCGGCGCAGCGGGCCCCGTGTGCCGTCGCGCTTCGGGCGCGGACGCCAGCCCGTAGGATTGAGCTGATGCCGAGGGTCGAGGAGTATGCGCTGATCGGTGATCTGCAGACGGCTGCGCTCGTCAGCCGCGCCGGGTCGATCGACTGGTGCTGCTTCCCGCGCTTCGACTCCGGCGCCTGCTTCGCCACCCTGCTGGGCACGCCCGATCACGGCCACTGGAGTTTGGCGCCCGCGACCGCCGTTCGCCGGACAACCCGTAGATATCGCCACGACACGCTGATCCTGGAGTCGATCCACGAGACCGCCGAAGGCTCGGTACGCGCCATCGATTTCATGCCTCCCCGTGACGAGGTGCCGAACATCGTCCGGATCGTCGAGGGCCTGGACGGTTCGGTCGCGATGCGCTCGGAGTTGGTGATCCGGTTCGACTACGGCCACATCGTGCCGTGGGTGCGGCGAATCGACGACGCCCAGGTTGCCGTCGCGGGGCCGGATGCGCTGTGCTTCCGCACCCCGGTCGAGGTCAGGGGAGAAGGAATGACCTCCGTTTCGGAGTTCACGTTGCGGCCAGGCGAGCGCGTCCCCTTCGTGCTCACCTGGTTCCCCTCCCACCGCACGATCCCCGACGAGGAAGACGCCGAACGGTCACTTGCCGATACCGAGAACTACTGGCTCGACTGGGCCGCCTCCTGCGACCACCGCGGCGACTATCACGACGAGATTCACCAGTCGCTGCTGGTGCTCAAGGCGCTCACCTACGCCCCCACCGGGGGCATCGTCGCCGCCCCCACGACATCCCTTCCGGAGCGGATCGGCGGGCCCCGAAACTGGGACTACCGGTACTGCTGGCTGCGCGACGCGACGCTGACGCTGCTGGCGATGCTGAACGTCGGCTACCGCGACGAGGCCGAGGCCTGGCACGGCTGGCTGCTGCGGGCCGTCGCCGGGGACCCCGACGACATCCAGATCATGTACGGCCTCGGGGGAGAGCGCCGGCTGGACGAGCGCGAGCTCCAGTGGCTGCCCGGGTTCGAGCAGTCGCGGCCGGTGCGCGTCGGCAACGCAGCATCGACCCAGCTCCAACTCGATGTGTACGGGGAGCTGCTCGACGCCGCATACCAGACCATCGCCCACGGGATCGGCGGCGACGACTCCTGGTCGCTCATGCGCATGCTGCTTGCGTGGCTCGAGGACGGCTGGCGCCACAAGGACGCCGGAATCTGGGAGGTGCGTGGGCCGACCCGGCACTTCACCCACTCCAAGGTGATGGCGTGGGTCGCGTTTGACCGCGCCGTCCGCCTCCACGAGCAGTTCGACCGTGAAGGGCCGGTCGATCGCTGGCGAACGCTTCGAGACCAGATCCACCGGGACGTGACCACCCATGCCTGGAGTACGAGGAAGCAGGCGTTCACGCAGTCGTTCGGGTCGGAAGAGCTCGACGCCAGTGCCCTGCTGATGCCGTCGGTCGGCTTTCTCCCTGCGACCGATCCCCGTTTCACATCCACGGTGGAGGCGATCCGCAGAGAGCTTACGGTCGACGGGCTCGTGCTTCGGTACCTCCCAAGCCAGGACGGGGCCGTCGACGGCATCGGCGCGGGAGAGGGCGTGTTCCTGCCCTGCTCGTTCTGGCTGGCGGACGCTCTTGCCCTGCAGGGCAAGCTCGACGAGGCCCGCGAGCTGTTCGAGCGGCTGCTCGATCTGCGAAACGACGTGGGTCTGCTCTCCGAGGAGTACGACCCGGGTACCGGCCGGCAGCTCGGGAACTTCCCTCAGGCGTTCACGCACCTCGCAGTCGTCAACACCGCGCTTGTCCTCAGCCAAGGCCGCGGGATGCGGCACGCCCCGAAGCGGTCCTAGATGGTTGGGCGGTGCGGATACTCAGGCTCGCGCTTCTGGAACGACAGGATGCGCGGGTTCTGGACGACGCCGTCGCGGATTTCGATCGCGCGGCGGATCGTCTCGCTCCCCGCCCAGCCGTCCGGACCCGCCATGACCGCGCGCAGGTGCGGGATCAGAGCATCGCTGATCTCCCAGCTGGCGGAGTTCCAGAGGTATGAAGGGCTGTGGTCGACCGCGTAGTAGTGGACGCCCTTGCCGACGGTCAGTATCGGCTCGTCGAACGAGGTCGGCCGTGCCCACTCGAAGCCCATCCCCTCGTCACAGGAGACGTCGATGATGAGGCTTCCGCGCTCGAACAGGTCAAGGTCCGCGTTGGTGACGAACACCAGCGGGTCCTCGGTGTCCTGGAGGATGCAGTTGACGACGATGTCGTGCCGGGCCAGGTAGTCGGCGAGCGATCCGTGCTCGGGATGGGTCAACTCGGGCGGGTGCGCAGGGTGCTCGACGACGCGGTCGTAGTGGACCAGCCGTGCCGGCGGCATCGGCGCCGCGACCGCCGGAACGCTCCGATTCGTGAGCACGGTGACGTCGTGGACGCCGAGCGCAAGCAGCGCGGCGACCGCGCCGCGCGCCGTCGCCCCGAAGCTGATCACGGCTGCGCGCGGCCTGGGACCGAAGTGGCCCGACGTGCCCCGTAGCTGCAGAGC
Organism: Gaiellales bacterium; assembly: GCA_038230835.1. Classification (GTDB taxonomy): domain Bacteria; phylum Actinomycetota; class Thermoleophilia; order Gaiellales; family JAICJC01; genus DASUHT01. The sequence continues at coordinate 209,205 of JBBRMM010000001.1, read as the reverse complement.
GTGCAGGACCGAGCAGTAGCCGGCGAGCTCGTTGTTCTTGTGGAACACGTGCAGGCTGAAGACTCCGTCCCGCGTCCAGTGGTTCATCGCCTCCCAGGCGATCACGGTCAGCCGCCGGTCGATGGACAGCTGCGTCAGCTCGGTGTCCTGCACGCAGTGCGGCCAGCCCCACAGCACCTGACCTGATCGCAGCGCCGCGACGTCGCCGTGAGTCGGCTTGGGGATAACCACGACGTCGCACTCGGCGATCAGCTGCTCGCGCGTGCGGAATCCGCCCACCTGCGCCTCGAGCTCGTCGTCGGCGGCGAACCCGTGACGCCGTCCGTAGCCGCGCTCGAGAAACATCCGGCTTAGTAGGTCGGGCTCGATCCGCCCCAGATGCCGGGGATGAATCGGCAGCCGCCACTCGTGCTCTTTGCCCGACGTCGCCAAGACGCCGAGGGTCAACTCGTCCACCCGCTCTCCAGTCCCGCTGGCAAACGAGTCTACACGGGCTTCCCGGCGGTGCCTGTTCTGGAGCGTCACCCGGTTTCGGTATGGGCCGCTCCTCCGTTTGGGGGATGCGGTTGGCCGGCCCGATGCCGACGGGGTACGCATGGGTCGAAGATGGGTCGCATGCCTGGTGTGCGCGCTCGCGGCGTGGGCCGGCTTGGCCGGGCACGCGCAGGCGAGCCAACTGCTCGATCGAACGACCAGGTGGCAGAGCATCCGCGTCAACTCGCGCGGTGTGGCCCTGGTCACGTATTGGGCGCACGGCCGCGTGATGCACGACCTCGTGTGGGGCGCGAAGAACGCTCTGCCGCCCGACCCGTACCACCCGATGAGCCAGGTCAGGTTCTCGATCAACTACGCCGGTGGCTATGGCTCGTTCCTGGGTACCGGCTACTGGAAGACGGTCTCCGCCCACAATGTCTGCGGGCCGTACACCGGACCGCGGCTGTTCGGCTTCGTCAAAGGCTGCCGGATGCCGGATGGCTCGTTTTGGGCCCTCCAGGCGTGGCAGCGAGACCTGCCCGACAACGGCTGGGCGCCGCGGTCATCGGTGCAGTCGGCCTGGGAGCTGCACGTCAGCCACTGGTCGGGCGCGCTGCCTGTCGTGTGGTTCAAGTCGGACTGGATCTACGCCGGTGCACCGGGCGGCCCGTTCGACCACCTGTACGGCAGGTTCACCTACCAGGGCGACGCGGTGTACGGATTCTCGTCGACGTCCGGTGGGGCGCCCACGGACAGCTTCGGGCGACTGGTCGCGATCGACTCGCACAACCCGCCGTGGTCAACCGGGTATCGGCAGGTCGGCGGGTGGTGGCGCGTGAACAGCTTCCTCACCCACCGAAACGGCGGCGACTTCTGCACCGGCATCTACCGCAACATCTTCGGCGTCACCTCGCGCACCTTCCCGGGCCGCGGGGATGCCTACAGGATCACCGCCAACGGGCCCGGCGTCACACCCGTGGTCGCCTGGTACGGGTCGCCTCCGGGGTACTACCAGGGCGGTCTCGCGAACCTCTGGCCGACGGTCGCGGCGCGCGGAGGGTACTCGCTCACGCGCGACGCGCCGCTCAACAACGACCAGGTCGCCATGGCCAACGGCGGCACCTGCAGCCAGACGCACTAGTGGGTCGTCATCGTGGTGTGAGACCTGCCGGCACGGGCGTCCGAGCGGTAGCGTGCACCCATGGCGGCGTCCCGGACGATGCAGAACTCGCTGTTGGCCTGGTATGCCGCAAACGGGCGGGATCTTCCCTGGCGGAAGACGCGTGACCCGTACGCGATCCTCGTCTCCGAGGTGATGCTGCAACAGACTCAGGTGCCGCGCGTGCAACCACGCTGGCAAGCGTGGCTCGCGCGCTGGCCGACGGTCGAGGCGCTCGCGGCGGCGACTCCGGCCGAGGTGATCTCGGCATGGTCGGGCCTCGGATACAACCGCAGGGCGGTGTCGCTTCACCGCTGCGCGCGGCGGGTGGTCGAGTTGGGCGGGTTTCCGAGCGATCCCAAGGAGCTTGAACGGCTGCCCGGTATCGGGCCGTACACGGCCGCGGCGGTCGCGTGCTTCGCGTTCGGTGCCCAACTGGCGGCGCCCGACACGAATGCCCGGCGCGTGCTCGGGCGGGCGTTCGGCAATCCCGACCTCGGCCCGCCGGACGGCCGGGCCTACGAATGGAATCAGGCCCTGTTCGACCTCGGCAGTCAGATCTGCATCGCTCGTCGGCCACGGTGCGCCGCCTGCCCGCTGGAACGGGGCTGTCCGTCACGCGGCATGACCTTCGCCCCGCAGCGGCGCCAGTCGCGCTTCGAGGGCTCGTTCCGGCAGCGGCGAAGCCGGCTCTTGCACACGATAGCGGCGGAGGGAGAGGTGCCCGAATCGGAGCTGGAGGTCGAGGTGCTGGACGCACTCCTGCGCGACGGGCTGGTCGAGGTGAGCGCCGGCCAGGCTCGCTTGCCCTCCGGGTGAGCCGACAATATGCTGTCGAGCATGCCGACGGTTGTCCTCCCCGCTCCGCTGCGTCGGTACACCGGCGGAGTCGCCGAACACGCGATCGAGGCACCGACCGTGAGTGCGGCGCTGAGCGTGCTCGTGCAGCGCCACCCCGAACTGCGGGGATTCATGCTCGACGAGCGGGGCACGCTGCGGCGGCACCTGAGCGTGTTCGTGAACGGAACGCAGGAGCGCGCCGAAACGATCGTCCAGACCGGCGACCGGGTGATGGTGCTGACCAGCATCTCGGGCGGGTCGGACACCGTCGAGATTCTCGTCGGGACGAAGAAGGGCCTGGTCGTCCTGCGCGGGCAGAGGGGCGGTGAGCTCGAGGTCGCTGGGCGCGCATTTTCGGGCCTGCCGGTCGAGTACGCGATCCGCGATCCGCGCAGCGGCCGCTACCTCGCATCGCTGGCCGACCCCCACTTCGGCCCGCGGGTGTTCGGCAGCGACGACCCGTGCGGCGAGTGGGAGCCGTCGGACGGTCCCGTGTTTCCGGAGGACACCGAGACCGCCGTCACGCGGATCTGGGTGATCCAGCCGGGCGAGCGCGACGGTGAACTCTGGGCCGGTGTCGATCCGGCCGCGCTCTTTCGAAGCGTCGACGGCGGATCGACGTGGGAACTCGTGCGCTCGCTGTGGGATCACCCCGTACGCCAGAAGTGGGTGCCCGGCGCCGGCGGGCTGTGCCTGCACACGATCTGCCCGTGGCCCGGCGATCCCGACCGCCTGATGGTCGGCGTGTCGGCCGGCGGTGTATGGATCACCGACGACGGCGGCGAAACATGGGTGCAGGGCAACGCCGGACTGCGCGCCCCATACATGCCACCGGAGGTGACCCCCACGACCGAGTTCTGCGTCCACCACGTCGAGCGCTCGCCGAGTATGCCGGAGCGCCTGTACATGCAGTTTCACGGCGGCGTCCACCGATCCGACGACGGCGGCCACAGCTGGGTGGACATCGCGCCCGGCCTGCCCTCGAACTTCGGATTCCCGATCGTGGTCGACCCAGCCGACGCCGACCGAGCCTTCGTGATTCCGCTCTCTGCCGACACCGATCGGGTGACGCCCGGAGGTCGCGCCAGCGTGTGGGCAACCGGCGATGCGGGGGCAACCTGGAGCGAGCGTGCCGACGGACTACCGACGGCGGACGCCTACCTCACGATCCTGCGCCAAGCGTTCTGCCACGACGGGCGCTCACCGCTCGGCCTCTACTTCGGCGCCACCTCGGGCGAGCTGTTCGCCTCCGACGACGGTGGAGGCACGTGGTCGACGGCGGCTCGACGGCTGCCGCCGATCCTGTCGGTGCGCGCCGCCTGAGCGAACCCTACGCGCCGAGCAGCAGCCTGTCGACGACGTCGGCGAGGCCGTCCAGCGATCGCAGCTCGGCGTCCGGGGCATACCCTTCGGGGGCGTCCAGGCCCGCCCTGTTCAGCCACACCGCCCGCATACCGAACGCCTGCGCTCCGGCAACATCGGTCTCCAAACTGTCGCCGACATGCACCCACCGGCGGGGCTCGGCCCCGGCCAGCTCGAGCGCGAGCCGAAACGGACCCGCAGCCGGCTTGAACTCACCGACGTGCTCGGCGTGCACGATGAACGCGAAGCGCTCGGCCAACGTATGCCGATGCAGCGGGAAGTTGCCGTTGGTGATGGCGCCCACCACGTAGCCGCGCCGGCTCAGCTCGCCGATGGCCGGTTCGACGTCGTCGTGCAGCGCGACGGTGTCCACGCGCGCGCTCATCCAGTGCTCGACCATCCAGTCGTGCAACCCGGCGTCGTGGCAGCCGCGATCCACGAGCACGCGGCGAAACGACTCGCGGCGCAGCTCCTCGTACGAGCCCTCCAGCTCGTGGGCGACCTCCGCTCGCACCCGGTGCAACTCCTCGACGGTGATCGGCCGGTCGGCGAGATCCGGTCGGCGGCGCTCCAGCTCGTCGATCGTCGAGCGCAGCGCGCCCTCCATCATGGGCATGAAGTCCCACAGCGTCTCGTCCAGGTCGAACGACACCACCCGCGTGCGACGGTCGCCGTCCATCCGCCTACACCCGCCGGAGCAGCGCCACCGCGTGACACGCCGCGCCCTCGCCGCGGCCGGCGAACCCCAGGTGGTCGGTGGTCGAGGCTCGCACAGTCACCCGCTCGACCTCAACGCCAAGAGCGCCGGCCAGCCGGTCGCGCATGGCCTGCCGGTGAGGAGACAGCCGCGGTGCCTGCATGATCACGATCGCGTCGACGTTCACCAGCCGCCACCCGCCGGCGCGGATCCGATCCCAGGCCCGCGCGAGCAGGTCGACGCTCGCCGCGCCGCGCAAACCCTCGTCCTCCGACGGGAACAGCGCGCCGATGTCCTCCCCGCCGCTGGCGCCCAGCAGCGCGTCGGTCACGGCGTGGCAGATCAGGTCGGCATCAGAATGCCCCTCCAGCCCGCACTCGCCAGGGATGGTCACGCCCGCCAGCACCAATGCTCGACCGTGCGCAAACGCGTGGGCGTCGAACCCGATCCCGACGCGCAGGTCGTCGCTCATCGCGCCGACTCTGCCAGCTGCAAGTCGTGGGCGTCGGTGATCTTGATGTTTGCGCGCTCCCCGGGCACCGTCCTGACGGTCATCCCCGACGCCTCGAGCAGCGACGCGCAGTCTGTTGCGGCCCGCAGCCGTTGCGGCGACACCGCATAGGCTCTGCGCAGCCGATCGGCGACGAACGCCTGAGGCGTCTGCACGGCCACCAGCCGGCTGCGGTCGAGCGTCTCGGCGACCACGTCGCCGCTGACCGCCTTGACGGTGTCGGCGACCGGCAGCGCCGGAACCACGCCGTCGGCATCAGCAAGCCCAGCCAGGACTCGGGTCACCAGGTCGGGGCCGGCCAGCGGTCGGGCCGCATCGTGCACCACCACTACCGCAGCCCTCTCCGGCACCTGCGCCAGGCCGGCCGCCACCGACTCCGCCCGGCTGGCTCCCCCGGCGACCGCGGCCGAGACCTTGCCCGCCACCAGCTCGTCGGCCAGCAACGATGCCGGCTCCTCCCAGCCGGCCGGCACCACCAGCACGATGCCGTCCACCGCGGGATGCGCCTCCAGGAGGTCAATCGACGCCGCCAGCAGCACGCGGCCCCGGAAGCCGACGAACGCCTTCGGCCGGCCGCCGTCGAGCCTTCGACCTTCGCCGGCCGCGACGATCACGGCCCACGTCTCGGCGTGCTCACCGGACACCGGAGTCAACCCTCGTCGACGAGCCGCGTGAAGATCATCTTGCCCGAGGGCGACTGCAGCACCGATGTCACCGTCACCGAGGCGGTCTCGCCGACCAGCTTGCGCCCGCCTTCGACCACCACCATAGTGCCGTCGTCCAGATAGCCGACGCCCTGGTCGAGCTCCTTGCCCTCGCGGATCAGGCGCACGTCGAAGCGCTCGCCCGGCAGCACCGCCGGCTTGAGCGCATTTGCGAGCTCGTTGACGTTCAGGATGTCCACATCCTGGATGCGGGCCAGACGGTTCAGGTTGTAGTCGGTGGTCAGGATCCGCATGCTCCGCTGCTTGGCCAGCTTGAGCAGCTTCGCGTCCACCTCGGGAACCTCGGGAAAGTCGACATCGGGCGTGCTCACCGTCAGCACACCGCGCAGATCCTGGACCACGTCGAGGCCTCGCCGGCCGCGATTCCGCTTCAGGGGGTCGGCGGAGTCGGCGACCTTCTGGAGCTCCTCGAGCACGAACCCCGGCACCACCAGCTCGCCCGACAGGAACCCGGTGCGGACGATGTCGGCGATCCGCCCGTCGATGATCGCGCTGGTGTCGACCAGCGTCGAGCGCACCTCACCAGGCCGATCGGCGCTCGGGTCGACCGCATGCACGCCCACCAGCCGCAGAATGCCGCGGTGCTTCTTCGCGGCCACGGTCGCGAACAGGTAGCCGAGGATCAGGAACAGCGGCAGCAGCACCCACTTGCCGATGTAGGGCAGTGTGTGGACCGGGAAGTAGAGCAGGGCGGACACGAGCAGACCGACCAGGAGGCCGATCGCACCCACGGTCAACTCACCGGCGCTCCGGGACTGAACCGCTCGCTCAACCCTCTTGAAACCGCGCTGGAGCCCCTTCCCGACCAGACCCCCGACCATCCAGCCGACGGCGAACACCAGGAAGGCGATGATGCCGGCCGCGGCATAGGCATAAGAAGACGAATTTACTTGGCTGTGAAGCCTGGAGTAAAGCCCGGCCTGGATGACACCCAGCACCGCCAAGAGGGACAGAACGATTCTGGTGGCAACCACCATCGAACTGCTCCCCCTTCGGGATGCGCATCGGCCCCCTGCCGGTTGAACCGGTCAGGCCTCCGGGAGGGGGCGAGGAATTTCGGTTTTTGGGCCGGCTAGGCTCGCGACTTGCGGCCCGCGCCCATTTCGTCGAGAACCTCCTCGAGGTATTCGCGCGCCTCGTCCTCGTCCATGCCCTTGGCGTACATGAGCTCGGAGGCCAGGATGCGCTTGGCCTTGGAGAACATCTGCTTCTCGCCGGTCGACAGGCCCTTCTCCTGATCGCGCTGCGCCAGGTTTCGAACAACCTCGGCCAGCTCGAAGATGTCGCCGGTCTTCATCTTGTCGCGGTTGTGCTTGAACCGCCTGTTCCAGTTCTTCGGCATCTTGGTGCCGTCGCCCTGGAGCACGGCCAGCACCTCGTCCACGGTCTCTTCACCGATCACCTTGCGCAGGCCGGCCCGATCGGCGCTGTCGGACGGGATCAGCACCGTCATGTCGTTGTGAAGAATTTTGATGGTCAGGTACTCGCGCTCAGCCTCCGCGTCTTTGCGGAGTTCCTTGGTCACGATCGTGCCCGCACCGTGGTGGGGGTACACAACCTTGTCGCCGATTTGATACAAGTGTCGTTCGACCTCCTGAGGCGGACCCGGTGCGGACGAAAAAACGCCCGCGGAAGTGTAAATTCTATCAGAGAACGGCCGTCAGGGTCGAAAGAATCGAACCTTTTTGCACGGTTTGCTGGATGTTCGTAGTCAGCCCGCCCGCCGACTACAAATTCAGGTACCGGTCGACCAGGTTTTGCTCCTGCAGACGCCGCAGGCCCTCGCGGATCTCCCGGGCGCGAACGATGCCCACGCCTTCGACCTCTTCGAGCTCCGGCTGGGTGGCACGCACGAAGGCCTCGAGGCCCTCGAAGTGATCGACCACCCGCTCGATCACGGCATCGGGTAGCCGCGGGATGTTGGACAGGACGCGGTAGCCGCGCGGGGCCACCGCGTAGTCCATCGGATTCACGGTGCGCGGGTAGCCCAGTACCTCGGCCAGCTCCTCGAGCTCGAGCAGCATGCTGTCGGGCATCGCGCGCAGCCGCGTCAGCGCCTGCTCGTAGCCGCCGGTCACAGCAGGCACGTGGTAGTCGCGCACCATCGCCGCCTCGTCGCCCGGAACCCACTCGGACAGCTCGTCCAGCTGCAGCTTGATCAGCCGCCCCTCCACACCCAGCTCGACCACGTTGCGCTCGATGTCGCGTCGCATGCGGGTCGTCATCTCGGCCCGCTGGAGGGTCACCAGCACATCGTCCAGCATCACGGCGCCCTGGAACTCGAGCGCCGTCAGCCTGGTCGACACCTGCTCCAGCCGTGTGCGGTAGGTCTCGAGCGTGGTCACCGCCTGGTTCGTCTTTGCCAGCACGTCGGAAATCTCCTCGAGCTGGTAGCGCACGTCGCCGACATACACGGTCACCACGTCGCGCTGCTGGGAGATCGAGATCACCAGCGCGCCGGTTTGCTTGGCCACCCGCTCGGCGGTGCGATGGCGGGTCCCGGTCTCGGCCGAGGGAATCGTCGGATCCGGCATCAGCTGCACGTTGGCGTACACGATCCGGGTCGCCATCGCGCTCAGAATGATCGCGCCGTCCATCTTGGCCAGTTCGTACAGCAGGTACGGCGAGAACGCCTGGTCGAGCCGGATGCCGCCCGAAAAGAGGAACGACAGCTCGGCCGGCTCGCCGATCACGATCAGCGCTCCCAGGTCGCCGCGGAGGATGTCGTTCAACCCCTGGCGCATCGTCGTTCCGGGGGCGATCCGGCGCAGCGCCTCAAGCAGCTTGGGGTCCTGGCGAACGTCGACGAACGACTCGGTCATGAGCGAAAGGCGGCCTCCACCGCCTGACCCAGAGTATCAGCGCCGCGCACCGAGATCCCCGCGGCGGGGGACGTTCCGGACGGAGCGATGACGGCGACCACCCCAAGTTTGTTCGCCTCGGCCAGCCGCGGCCCTGCATGCGCCACGGCACGCAGTCGGCCGGTCAGGCCGATCTCGCCAAACACCGCCAGCTTCGGGTCGGTGGCGCACCCGCGGTGGGCTGAGGCGATCGCCACCGCCACCGCCAGGTCGGCCGCCGGCTCGTCGATCCGGACGCCTCCGGCGACGTTCACGTAGACGTCGCTCGAACCGAGGGCCACACCGGCGTGGCGGCCGAGCACCGCGAGGATCATCGACAGCCGGTTGCGATCGAACCCGGTCGCGGCTCGGCGCGGCATGGCCAGGTCGGACGGGGCCACCAGCGCCTGCACCTCGAGCAGGATCGGCCGGGTACCTTCGATGGCGGGCAGCAGCACCGACCCCGGGCCGGACTCCACCGCGGACGCGAACGCGGACGACGGATCGTCCACCGGCTCCAACCCGCTCCCGGTCATCTCGAAGATCCCGATCTCGTCCGTCGACCCGAAGCGGTTCTTGACCGCACGCAGCACGCGTAGGAACCGGTAGCGATCGCCTTCGAACTGCAGCACCGCGTCGACCAGGTGCTCGAGCACCCGCGGCCCGGCCACCGATCCGTCCTTGGTGACGTGACCGACCAGCACGACGGTCACCCCATGGCTCTTGGCGACCCGCGCCAACCGGTCGGCCGCCTCGCGCACCTGGGCCACGCTGCCGGGTGCCGAGCTCAGGTCGCCGGAGTGCAGCGTCTGCACCGAGTCGACGACGCACACCTGTGGTGCGACGGCCACGATCGTGTCACACACCACGTCGAGCTCGGTCTCGGCGAGGATCGAGATGCCCTCCACCGAGCCCAGCCGCTCGGCCCGCAGGCGCACCTGCGCGGGCGACTCCTCGCCGGACACCAGCAGCACCGAGCGTCCGGCGGCGGCGATCCGCGACAGCGCCTGGAGCAGCAGCGAGCTCTTGCCCACCCCGGGCTCGCCGCCGATCAGCACCAGCGACCCCGGCACCAACCCGCCGCCCAGCACGCGGTCGAACTCGGCCATCTCGGTCGAGAGCCGGTCCGCGTCGGCGAGCGCCACGTCGGCCAGCCGGCGAACCTGCCGGCCGGTCGGCGGACGGCCGCGCGCCGCGCGCCGCACCACCTCCTCGACCAGCGTGTTCCACTCGCCGCAACCCGGGCAGCGGCCGAACCACTTGGGCGTCGCGTGGGCGCACTGCGTGCAGGTGAAGGTGGTGATCGTCCGAGCCATCGGACGATCCATTGTCGCAGGAGGACCGGTCGTCACTCGGTCGACACCGACTGGTCGGCCTGCTGGCCGACCGGCACAACCGCCCGGAAGCTGAAGGCGGCGGTGGCCGCCAGATGGTCGACAACTGCGGCTTCGGCCGCCTGGTCGGAGTCGCGAAGCTCGTCGGCGTAGGCGGTCAGCAGCGTCCCCACGTCGGCAACCCCGTGCTCGTCCAGCGGGCGCAGGTCAACCCGTGCCGCGGCCGCGAACCGGCGGCGGATCGCAACCTCGTCCAGACCCAACTCGGGCGGGTGGCGCACGTACACGACGCCGCCGGTCATGCCGGCGAACGCCCAGGGGCCCACATCCCCGAGCACCACGGCGCGTCCGGCCGTCATGTACTCGAACGCGAAGCCCTTGATCTGGGCGCGCGCCGCCGCCGGACGGCGTGGCAGACGGCCTTTTGGCCTCGCGCCGATCACCATGTCGGCGCCCGACAGGCGGATGCCGGCCCGCGCGTCTGCACAACCCTGGATCACGAACAGCCCGCGCTGGGCGCCGTAGCCGAATCCCTTGCCCACCGACCCTCCACGCGCGACACCGGTTGCATCCGGCGCCTTGAGCACGACCAGGCGGGCGCCGCTCGCGCTCTTCGCCGCTCCGTCGCCTCCCCCGCCACGCACCCGCAGCGCGAGCCCGGCAGGGGCGAAGGCGGCCAGCCCTGACCCAGCCACCGTGCCGGTCGGCGCAGCGCGGGTGGCACCCACCGCGACCAGCGCCAGCGGCCGGCGGGCCGGCAGCACCGGAAAGCGACCATCGCGCGCGTCGGCGGGCTCCAGCAACGGCGCAAGGTCGAGCCACCGCTCGCCACGCGCCTGCACCAGCAGATCGCTGCGGCCGACCAGGTCCTGGACGGTGGCCGCCCCCAGACCCCCGGCCAGCTCGGCCAGCTCGTCGCCGAGCGCGGTGAAGAACCTGCACAGCCGTGCCACCCCGTCGCCGGCGACCACCGGCACGAAGCGCGGCAAGCCACGCTCGGCTGCCTCCAACTCGTCCTCGATCTGGGTGGCGATGCCGACGTGGCAGGTGTCGCTCTGGCACGACCGGCAGATCGTGCAGCCGAGCGCCACCATCGCCATGGTGCCGAAGCCGAGCCGGTTGGCCCCGAGCAGGATCAGCCGCAGCGCGTCCTGGGCCGTGCGCATCCCCCCGTCCGCCCAAAGCTCGACCCGGCCGCGCAGCCCGCACGCGGTCAGCGCACGATGCGCCAGCACGACCCCCAGGTCGGACGGAAGCCCCGCGTGACGCAGGGCGTGGCCACGGGCGGCCCCGGTGCCGCCGTCGTACCCGGACAGCGTGATCACGTCGGCACCCGCCTTGACGATGCCGACCGCGATCGTCCCCACTCCGGAGGTGACCGGGATCTTGACCGCCACCCTGGCCTCGGGGTTGGCCGTGCGCAGCTCGGCGATGATCTGCGCCAGATCCTCGATCGAGTACAGATCGTGATTGTTGGCCGGGGAGATCAGATCAACACCCGGTTCGGCGCTGCGTGCCTGGGCGACCTTGGCCGACACCTTGGAGCCCGGCAGATGCCCGCCCTCACCTGGCTTTGCCCCTTGACCGATCTTGATCTCGATCATCCGGCACGAGTTGAGCATCTCGGCGTTGACTCCGAACCGGCCGGAGGCAACCTGCTGGGCCCGATTGACGGGCGACGTTCCCAGCAGCGCCGGCAGTTCGCCACCCTCGCCGTTCATGGCGATCATGCCGAGCCGGCTGGCCGCGTCCAGGTAGCAGCGAAACGCCGCTTCCCCCTGCGACCCGAACGACATGCCGCTGATCACGAACGGCAGCGCGTGCTCGCCCACGGCGGTGTCGGCCGGGGGGCCGGCGGCGGCCGCCGTGCGCACGTCGAGCAGGTGGCGGAGGGCAACCGGGTGCTCGGCCTCGAGCGCCGAAGCCGCTTCGGCCAGCCTGGCGTAGGGGGCGCTGCCGGTGGCCACCGCGCCCGCGGCCTTCCACAGCTTGGGCGCGAGCCGAAACACCTGCGCCGGCCGCTCGAGCGGTCCGACGACGTCACGCCGCCGGTGTCCGGGCAGCAGCCCCGGGCAGTCGAACTCGGCGGCCTCGTCAGGGTGCAGGCCGATCGAGGCGAAGGCCGGGCCGTATCCGGCCAGGTCGTGGGTGCCCATGGTCGACAGCACCTTCTCGATCCCCTTCTCGAGCGCTCCGGCGAGGTTTCGCACGGCAGCTCGCGGCGAACTGCCGGCGCCCGCGGCGACCGCGTACATCGCGTACGGCTCGACGCAGGCCGCGCCACTGCCCAGCGCCAGCATGATGTCGTGCAGGTTGCGCAACCCCGCCGAGGCCAGCGCCACCGACGCCGACCGGTCGAGCCTGCACGCCCGCAGGCGCCGGCTGACCCGGGCCAGCGCGAGGTGAGGATCGACATCGGAGCCGGCGAGGCGGTCGTCCAGGAGGATCAGGCGGGCCCCTTCGCGGACGTGCTGGGCGGCGCGGTCGGCGGCGTCGGCGGCCGTGGCCACGCGCACCCAGGGCAGGCCCAGGCGCGACGCGAGCAGCGGCGAGCGCAGGCGCCACATGCACGCCGGCTCTCCCGGCCGGGGACGGCGCCCGAGCGGCACGTCGAGCGAGAAGTGCTCGAGCTCCCGGTCGCGGTCGATCGACGGGTTGGTGACGACCGCGACCTCCTCCTTGAAATGGTCGGCGACGGTGGCGGCATCGTCGAGCACGGCCAGCGGCCCGTCGTAGCCGAGCGACCCGATCGGCTCGTTGCCGGTGGCGGCCATCGCCTCGACCGCGGCGACGTCGTCACGTGTCCATCGGTGACGCCCGAGATCGACCGACTCCGTGGGCGCCGCCGGGATTCGCGGGAGGGGGAGGCGCGAACGCCCGGCGGGCCCGCGGAACGGGCTTCGAAAGACGGCGGGGCGGAACCTGGACGGCCGCTGCAACTCGACCACGACCTGCTCGCCCGCTGCCAGCGGCACCGGCTCGGAGTCGAGCTCGCTGACGCTGACCACCCCCGGCTCGGACGCCAGCCACAGCTCGGTCGGCGAGGTCATGCGCCACAGCGGACGCAGCCCGAGCCGGTCGACCTGGCCGACCAGCGTGTCGGCACAACGGCCGACGATCGCCGCCGGCCCCTGGGCCAGGGGCCCGGCCAGCGCGCGGTGGTATGCGGTCAGCGCCCCTCCCCCGCGCGGCGTGGGCGTGACCATCGCCAGCGCCTCGGCCAGGCCGACGCCGCACAGCTCGATCAGCCGCGCCAGCAGCAGGTCGAGGTCCTGGGTGTCGCTGGCGCCGTCGATCGGCTGAATGCCCAGACCGGGCATGGCCAGCCGCATCCGGCGGATGGTGTTGATCTCACCGTTGTGGGCGATCCGCCCGAACGGCTGCACGCGTTCGAAGGCTGGCAGCGTGTTCGTCGAGTAACGGCTGTGCGCCAGCGCGACCCGAGTGGCGAACAGTGGGTGGCCGAGATCGAGGGCGAACCCCCGCAACGCGTCGACGTCCCCGAGCGCCTTGTAGACCACACTGTGCCGCGAGAGCGACGCGACGTGGATGCCGGCCCGCTCGAGCTCCAGCCACAAGCCGAGCAGACTCCGGCCGGGGTCGCAGAGCAGCGCGGCCTGCCAGAGCGCAGGGGTGCCATCGCGGCCGTCCGGGCCCAACGCCGACGGTTCGGACTCCATCGGTTCCAGCCAGAGCAGCTCCGCGCCATCCGAGGCCAGCACACGTGCGGGGTCCGGCCCGGCCAGATGGGCCACGGCAAAGCGCGACTCGAACGCTATCGGCCCCAGTCGATCCGCCCAGAGTCTGCGCGGGATGTCGGTCTGCACGCCACAGCCGTCGCCCTCCCCAGCCACTCCACCGGCCCGGTGGTGCATGTGCTCGAGCGCGGCCAGCGCGCGGCGGAGCGGCCAGAACGACGCACGCCCGGCTCGCGAGGCGACCATCGCCAGCGCGCAGGCGTCGTGCTCGGGAAGTGACCGGCGATCGTACATGCCCAGGTAGTGAATCATCTGACTTGTACATTGTCAAGAAACGAATCATATGATTCGTCCGCACCCGGCATGGCTGCCTGTCCTCCCGTCCTGCCCACCGTGTGGAGCGGCGCAGCCCGTTCAGTAGGTGCCGAACTGCTTCCAGAGCTGCTCGGCGGTATCCAGCCGGCGGCCGCTGGAGCGCCCCTTGCGAACCGCGATCTCGGCTGCCAGTGCCTCGAGCAGCACGACCGCGGATGCGGCGCTGGCAAATCGTTCGCGCTGCGCCGGCGCACACACGAGCAGGTGCGAGGCCTGGCCGGCGGCGGGGGCGAGCAGATCGTCGGTCACCAGCACGACCGGAGCCCCCGCGTCGTGGAAGAACCGCACCACCTCGGCGGTCACCCGGGCGTAGCGGCGAAAGGTGAAGGCGATCAAACGATCGCGCGGCTCGAGGTCGATCAGCTGGTCGGCGATGGCCGGCTCGCCGGCAGCGATCGGCCACACGTTGGGCAACAGCGGATTGAGCAGGTAGTAGGCGTACTCGGCGAGCGCGGCCGACTTGCGATGCCCGAAGATACCGATCTTCCCGCTGCCCCGGCAGAGCATCGCCACGGCCGCCTCGAAGGCTGCGCGATCCAGCCCCTCGGAGGTGCTGTCGAGATCGGCCCGGGCCGCCGACAACAGCTGATCGACGACCCGCTTGTCGCCGCCCGAGACATCCGGTGCGCGCTCGAGCTTCGCCATCGCTTCGCCGGCGAGGGCGTCGTGCAGATCGCCGAAGCCGGCGAAGCCGACCCGGGTCGCGAAGCGCACCACCGCCGCCTTACTGACGCCCGCCTTGGCAGCCAGCGACTCGGCGGTCTCGAACGGCGCCTGCACCGGATGGTCGAGCAGCCGACTTGCGATCCGGCGATCGTTGGGAGACAGCGCATCCAGGTGCGAGCGGATCAACTCGGCGACCGAGGGTGTCATTGACCATCCGCCCTGAGGGCGTAGACAAGCGTTCGCGGCGCGCTCGCGACCGCGTGCACCGCCACCCCGGCCCGGACGTGGACGAAGGTCAGCGGCGGCGCCTCGATCGTCTCACCACCCGCGGTCAGTCGCGCGCCGCCCTCCGCCACCACGTACAGCGTCCCATCGCCGGCACCGGTCGAGGTGTCGATCGCGACATGGCCGGTGTCGGCGGTCACGGCATCGACCCGCAGCGAACGGCTTCCCAGATGGGCTGGATCCGACGGCACACCTCGTACGTGCACACACCGGTAGCCGTCCGCGCGGCCGGTGCGCGGCCGGTACCCGGACTTGTCGGGGTCGGGGGCGCCGCCGCCGTCCCAGTCGGGCGGCACATATCGCGCCCCGGGACGCCCACCGGCGAACAGCAGCACGGTGCCGGGGTCGAGCGCCTGCGCGGCACGAAAGGCCTCGATCTCGGGCAGCACGAGCGTGTCGGCAGTTGCATCGAAGACCGCCTCGTCCACCGTGAAGCGAGCCCTACCGCGCAGCACGATGTACAGCTCCTCGTCACCGGTGTCCGTCTCCGTGTGCCCCACCACCAGCCACCCAGGCGGGTCATCGCCCGCGGCGTTCACGCCGAACGACTCGATCCCGAAGTGATGGCGGATGCTCCGCCAGGCGGGCGCCCAGGCGGGGTCGACCGAGCCGATCTGATCCAGATGGGCAACGGCAGCGCGGATCGTCATCGAGGCGCATCATCGCACGCAGCGCCCGTGTCAGACGTTCGTGCCGATTCTGTGTCCCGGTCCGTACGGGGTCTGACCCCGGGGTGGGGTGGGGGTGGGGTGGGTCGTTTGCCCCGCGTGGATACCGGGGTCTCGCGGCGGAGGATTCACGCCACGCCGGGGTACACCGGGGCGCGGAAGGAGACCGCGGTGCCCTTGCCTGGCGCCGTGCGCACCTCCAACTCGCCGCCCGACAGTCGAACCCGCTCGAAGAGCGCCTCCAGCCCCAGGTGCAGACGCATCCGGTCGCGATCGAGCGCCGCGTCCAGCTCGAACCCCCGGCCGTTGTCGACCACCTCGGCCCGCACCACACCATCGCGTTCGGACAGCGTGACGGACACTTGCGAGGCCTGCGCATGCTTGCGCGCGTTGGTCACCACCTCCTGCACGGTGCGGTACACCAGCGCCTCTGTGGCCGGGCTGTAGCGAGGCAGATCGACCTCCACCTCCACCGACCACCCGGTGTCCATCGCCGCCTGGTCGACGAGCGCCGTAATCGCGGCTCCCAGCCCGCTGGCTTCGAGCAGCGGCGGGCGCAGCTCGAACATCAGCCTGCGCGCCCGCTCCAGGGCCGTGGCCAGAGTCGAGCGCGCCACCGCGGCTGCGTCCCGCCCTGCGGCGACGTCGCCGCGGTCGATTGCCGACGCCAGCCGGTCAAGCGATACCAGCGTGGCCGCCAGCACTTGGATCGTGTCGTCGTGCAGGTCCATCGCGATCCGAGCCCGCTCCTCCGCCTCGACGCGCAGCATCTCGCCGGTCACCTTGCGCCGCTGCTCCTCGCTGTCGGCGAGCGCGTGCTCGGTCGCGATCTGGTCCGTGATGTCTGCGAACGAGACCACCACCCCGGCCGGGATGTCCTGTTCGGCGTCGTGCAGCGGACGTGTGGTGACGGACAGCCATCGCAGCGAGCGGCGGCCGGAATAGACACCCATCACCGCACCGGTCACCGCGCGGCCGGTGCGCAGGGTCTCCGCCGCCGGATGCTCGGCCTGCGCCCACTCGGAGCCTCCGGGCCGGATCGCCCGCCAGCGCGAGTCCAGCGCAGTCCGACCGAGCATCTGATCGGCTGACAAGCCGAGGATCTGCTCCGCGCTGCGGTTGCAGGCGATGATCTGGCCGGCCGGATTCTGCACGACAACGCCCTCCGCCATGGCGTCGATCACCGTGCGGTGCAGCCGTTCCGAGTCGCGCAAAGCCTGCTCCAGGCGGCGCTGCTCGCTGACATCGTGGCTGATCGTGTACAGCGCCTCGACGCCATCCACGACCAGCATCTGGGCCGACGCGGCCACCCACCGCAGCTCCCCACTGCGGGATCGGATCGGCAGCACACCGCTCTGCATACCGTCTCCCGTGCGAATGGCGTCGACAATCGGGACCCGATCCGCCGGATTCACCCACAGTCCGAGCTCCTCGACCGTGCGCCCGACCATCTCGTCGGGTGAGTAGCCCACGATGTCCGCGAACACCTCGTTGACGCCGATGAAGCGGCCGCTTTCGAGCTCCGACAGCGTCATCGCGTCCGCGCTGGCATGGAACATCTGCCAGAACAGATCGGCTCGCTCCTCCGGGGCCCGGAGGAGAATCACTCGTCTGCGGAGGCTGTCTCGGCATCCCCGCCGGCGGACGGCTCGTCCGGCGCCGGGCCTTCGGCCGGTACGAGATCGGCCGGGGGTGCGTCCGGCACATCGACCGGGTCGATCAGCTGCAGGTACACCTCGGCATCACCCTCGCGGTGGTCGACCAGTACCGTCGATCCCGGCTTGAGCGACCGGCCGAGCACGAAGTCGGCCAGCGGATCCTCGATGAAGCGCTGGATCGTCCGCCGCAGCGGCCGTGCGCCCATCGTCGGGTCGTAGCCCTTGTCCACCATCATGTCCTTGGCCGCGTCGGTCAACTCGATCGACACCGCGTGCAGCTTCATCTGCGCCCGCAGCCGCTTCATCAGCTGATCGACGATCAGCTTGATCTCGTCCTTGGTCAGCTTCTGGAAGACGATCACCTCGTCGATGCGGTTGAGCAGCTCCGGCCGGAACACCTTCTTCAGCTCGCCCATGATGCGGTTCTTCATGTCCTCGTAGGAGACGCCCGTCTCCTCCTCCTCGATGCCGAAACCGAGCGAGGTGTTCTTGGCGATCGACGCTGCACCGATGTTGGAGGTCATGATCACGATCGTGTTCTTGAAGTCCACCTGCCGGCCCTGGGCGTCGGTCAACCGGCCCTCCTCGAGCATCTGCAGCAGGATGTTGAACACGTCGGGGTGCGCCTTCTCGATCTCGTCCAGCAGCACCACCGAGTACGGCTTGCGGCGCACCGCTTCGGTCAGCTGCCCACCCTCGTCGTAGCCGACGTAGCCCGGGGGCGACCCGACCAGCCGCGACACCGCGTGCTTCTCCATGTACTCGGACATGTCGACCTGGATCATCGCGTCCTCGTCGCTGAACAGGAACTCCGCGAGCGTCCGGGCCAGCTCGGTCTTGCCGACGCCGGATGGGCCCAGGAAGATGAACGAGCCCGTCGGTCGCTTGGGATCCTTGATCCCGGCCCGGGCACGACGGATGGCCTTGGACACGGCCTCGATCGCGACGTGCTGCCCGATCATGCGCTTGTGCAGCTCGTCCTCCATGTGGATCAGCTTCTGGGACTCGGCCTCGGTCAGCTTGAAGACCGGGATACCGGTCCACATGGACACGATGTCGGCCACCTCTTCCTCGCCGATCTGGGCCTGGTCGGCCTCTCCGGAGGACTTCCAGTTCTCCTCCATGTCGCGCTTCTTCATGCTCAGCTTGCGCTCGGTGTCGCGTAGCGCCGCGGCCTTCTCGAACTCCTGGGCCTCGATCGCCGACTCCTTCTCCTTGCGCACCGTCTCGATCTCGTCGTCGAGCTCCTTGTGCACGGGCGGAGCGGTCATCATCTTGATCCGCATCCTCGAGGCCGCCTCGTCGATCAGGTCGATCGCCTTGTCGGGCAGCTGCCGCTCCTGGATATAGCGGCTGGAGAGCTCCGCCGCCGCCTGCAGCGCCTCGTCGGTGATGGCCACCCGATGGTGCGCCTCGTAGCGGTCGCGCAGACCCCGCAGGATCAACACCGTGTCGTCGATCGACGGCTCCTCCACCTTGATCTGCTGGAAGCGGCGTTCCAGCGCGGAGTCGCGCTCGAGGTACTTCCGATACTCGTCGAGCGTGGTGGCGCCGATGGTCTGAAGCTCACCCCGGGCCAGTGCCGGCTTGAGGATCGAGGCCGCGTCGATCGCGCCCTCGGCCGCCCCCGCGCCGACCAGGTTGTGCAGCTCGTCGATGAACAGGATGATGTCGCCCCGCTGGGAGATCTCCTTCATCACCTTCTTGAGCCGCTCCTCGAACTCGCCGCGGTACTTCGATCCGGCCACCAGGGCGGCCAGGTCGAGCGTGTAGATCTGCTTGTTCTTGAGCAGCTCAGGCACCTGGTTCGACGAGATGCGCTGGGCGAGGCCCTCGACGACGGCGGTCTTGCCGACGCCCGGCTCGCCGATCAGCACCGGGTTGTTCTTGGTGCGGCGTGACAGGATCTGCATCACGCGCTCGATCTCGTTCTGGCGCCCGACCACCGGGTCGAGCTTGCCCTCGGTGGCGAGCTTGGTCAGGTTGCGACCGAACTGGTCGAGCAGCTTGGAACTGGTCTTGCCCTTCTCTCCGGCGGTGCCGGCACCGGCGCCCTGACGGCGGCCGGGGCCCGACAGCATGCGGATGATCTCGTTGCGGATCTTCTCCGCGTCGGCCTCGAAGTCGAGCAGGATACGCGCGGCCACGCCCTCATTCTCGCGCACCAGTCCGAGCAGGATGTGCTCGGTGCCGATGTAGTTGTGGCCCAGCGACAGCGCCTCGCGCAACGCGAGCTCGAGCACTTTCTTGGCGCGTGGGGTGAACGGGATCTGGCCCGTGGTCACCTCGTCGCCCTGACCGACGATCCGCGCCACCTGGGCGCGCACCTCCTCGACGGTGATGTCGAGCGAGTCGAGCACACGGGCGGCCAGCCCCTCTTCCTCACGCAGCAGGCCGAGCAGGATGTGCTCCGTGCCGATGTAGTTGTGCTTGAGCGTGCGGGCCTCGTCCTGTGCAAGCACGACGACCTGACGGGCACGCTCGGTAAAGCGTTCAAACATCTTCGTGCCCCTTGGTTCGTTCTGGTGAGAAGTCGGCGGTCACTTGTGAAATGCCTCTAGCCGGACTGCCAAACCGCCCGCGAAATGTGCGGCAGAGGGGCATTCCGGTCGTCGGGAACACAGAGGATCATAGCACCGACCCCCCAGCGTCCCCGGTCGGGGATGTGGCTGGTGTGGCCCCCTAATCGACCGTCGCAAGCCCATGCTTGAGCGGTTCTCCGGGCCGGGTGGCAATCTGCCTGCAAATGGGGGAGAATCGGGCGATGAACTTTACAGTCGAGCATTTCCGCGCGGTGGATGCGCCGGAGTCGGTGCTGGGGTTCGAGTACGTCTCCACCGGCCGGGTGGACTCGGTGGAGGCACACGACCAGGAGACCGCGGCGGCAATCGCGCTGACCAGCGGCGACGACCCACCCGGCGAGGACGTGGTCAGCTACAACCCGTCGCACGACCTGTACGGCGTCGCGGGTGAGGACGAGGCGGTGCGGGTGACCGCGGCGTGAGCGCGCACGAGGGCATGATCGACGTCCCCGGCGGGCGGGTGCGGTACTGGAGCTTCGGCGAGGGCGGGGTGCCGCTGCTCTGCCTGCACGGCGGGCCCGGCGTCCCCCACAACTACCTGCGCGACCTGGAACGGCTGGCCGATCGCCGCCGGGTGGTCTTCTACGACCAGCTCGGTTGCGGGGAGTCGGACAAGCCCGACGACCTGTCGCTGTGGACGGTCGATCGCTTCATGGACGAGCTGGACGCGGTGCGCGACGCGCTCCAACTCGACCCCGTGCACCTGCTGGGAAGCTCGTGGGGCGGGATGCTGGCGATGAACTACGTGATCGAGCGCGGCCGGCCGCCGGTCAGCCTGACCACCGCCGGAAGCCCGGCCAGCGCGCGGCGCTGGAACGAGATCTGCCAGGAGTGGCTGGACGAGATGCCGGCCGGCGAGCGGGAGCTGATCCAGCGGCTGGAGGCCGAGGACAGGATCCTCTCCGCCGAGTATGAGGAGGCGATGCAGCCGTTCTACAGCCGCCACGTGTGCCGGATCGACCCGCTGCCGCCCCATGTCGCCCACTCGTTTGCGAACATCGCGACCGCGATCTACCACCACATGGCCGGTCCCAGCGAGTTTCGGATCATCGGCACGCTGCGCGACTGGGACATCATGGACCGGCTGGGCGGGATCAGCGTGCCCACACTGGTCACCTGCGGCGAGTACGACGAGTGCCGGCCCGTCCACACCCGCGAGGTGGCCGAACGGATTCCGGCCAGCCGGCTCGAGATCATCCCCGATGCGTCGCACCTCTCGTTCGCCGAGCGTCCCGAGGTGTTCGCGGCGCTCGTGAACGAGTTCCTGGTCGGAGTGGAGGCGGAAGCCCGCGGTTAGAGCCTACCGGGATAGGCTCTAAGGTGTTGTCTCGACCGCCGGGAGCCCATCCAGGCTCTCGGCGTTGTTCTCGGTGACGTAGGCGGCGAGCGCCTCCTGACCACCGTGGGCGAGCTTGTTCGCCACCCACGCCGCCTGCTGCGGGCGCAGGCCGCGGAAGTCCATCAGCGGCACGCCGTATCCGCACGAATCGGCGATCCGCTCGACGTCCACCCGAACCACCGACCGGCGGGACGCCCGCGACTCCACGTCGTCGGGGATCCGGAAGCCCGCCGCGACCTGGTCGAACTCCGGCTGACCGCGCACGACCACCGTCCCCTGACCGTACAGCCGAACGATCCGCGGCGGCCCCTCGAACGCGCACAGCATGATCACGATGCGGCCGTTCTGGCGCAGATGCGCGATCGTCTCGGCGCCGCTGCCCACCAGGTCGAGGTAGGCGACCGTCCGAGGGTCGAGCACCCGCAGGCTCTCGATCGGGCCCTTGGGCGACACGTTGACGTGTCCGGAGTCGCCGGACGGCGCGGTGCCCACGAAGAACAGCCGCTGGCGACCGATCCACTCGGCCAGGCGATCGTCGATGCCGTCGAAGATCTTGCCCATTATTCGCGCTCACGGGTCGGCGGGAAAAGGATCACTTCACGGATCGAGCGGATGCCCCTAAGCAGCATCACCAGCCGGTCGATCCCGATGCCCACGCCTGCGGTCGGAGGCATGCCGTACTCGAGGGCGGTCAGGAAGTCCTCGTCCATCGGAGGGGCTTCCTCGTCGCCCGCCGCGGCCGCCGCCCGGGCCTCCTCGAACCGCGCCCGCTGGTCGGCGGGGTCGTTCAGCTCCGTGTAGCCGTTGAGGATCTCCATGCCGTTGCAGAAGGCCTCGAACCGCTCCACCACGTCCGGGTCGTCCGGCGAGCGCTTGGCAAACGGGGAAAGCTCGACCGGGTAATGGGTGACGAAGACCGGACTGGTCACCCGCGGCTCGACGTAGTGCGACAGCAGATGGTCGACGGCCTGCGCCCAGGTGTGGTCGGACGACACGTCGACACCGTCGGCCCGGAGATGGGCGCGCAGGCGCTCGACATCGCGATCGGCCATCGGGTCGATCCCGGCCTCGGCGGTGATCGCCTCACGCAGCGTGCGCCTGGGCCACGGCGGGGTCAGGTCGAGGTCCGATCCGACCGCGGCACCGGCCGCCGCCACCAGCCGCTCGCTGGTCGCCATGCCGGTCTCGTAGTCGCCGTACGCCTCGTACCACTCGAGCATCGTGAACTCGGGGCTGCGCTTGAACGACACCCCCTCGTTGCGGAAGTCCTTCCCGATCTCGTAGACCCGTTCGAGGCCGCCGACGATCAGCCGCTTGAGGTACAGCTCGGTGGCGATGCGCAGGTAGTACTCGCGCTGGTACTCGTTGTAGTGGGTCGTGAACGGCCGCGCGGCGCCGCCGCCGTAGAGCGGTTGCAGGACGGGTGTCTCGACCTCCACATACCCGGCGCCGTCCAGCACAGCGCGGATCGCGGTGATGGCGCGCGAGCGCGCGATCGCCAGCTCGCGTGCCTCCTCGTTCACGAGCAGATCGAGGTAGCGCATGCGGTGGCGCTGCTCGACATCGGTCAGCCCGTGGAACTTCTCCGGCAGCGGTCGCAGGCACTTGGCGAGCAGGCTCCACTCTGTCACCCGGACCGAGAGCTCTCCGCGGCGCGACGCGAACACCTCACCGGTGGCCGCGAGCACGTCGCCGAGGTCTATGTCACCAAGGTCCGAGTAGGACGCCTCGCCGAGCACGTCCAGCGAGGCGTGCAGCTGGATCTTGCCCGAGCGGTCGACGAGGTCCAGGAACATCGCGCCGCCGTGCCCGCGGCGGGCAGCCACCCGCCCGGCGAGGGTGACCGTGCGGCCGCTCTCGGCACCAGCTTCGAGGCCGCCGTGTCGCCCCCGCAGGTCGGCCACCTCGTCGCGCTCGATGGCTCTCGGCGGGTAGGGGTCGACCCCCGCCGCGCGCAGCCGCTCGAGCTTGCGCAGGCGATCGGTGCGGATCTGCTCCTCGGGGCCCTCGGCGGTCACAACCGCCCCAATATAGGCGGTCGGTCGATCGCGCGAGCCGTCCGCCGCTACGCGGCCTTGATCTCCATGATCTTGAGCCGGATGGCGCCCGCGGGCGCGGCCACTTCGACCGTCTCGCCCTTCTTACGGCCCAGTAGCGCGCGCCCCACCGGCGACTCGTTGGACAGTCTGCCGTTGGCCGGATCGGCCTCCGCCGAGCCCACGATCTCGTAGGTGTCGGTGTCACCGTGGTCGACGTCCTTCACGCGCACCTTGGAACCGACCGAGACAACGTCCGTGGGGATGTCCTTGGCGTCGATGACGCGTGCCGAGCGCAGCTGCTCCTTGAGCCGGGCGATCCGGTGTTCGAGCAGCGCCTGCTCGTTCTTGGCGTCGTCGTACTCTGAGTTCTCGGAGATGTCACCGAACTCACGCGCCTCGCGGATGCGATCGGCGACCTCGCGGCGCTTGTTGAGCTCCAGATCCTCGATCTGGGCCTTCAGCCGCTCGAAGCCTTCGGGGGTGAGAAGTACGTCCTTTTCCACAGCACTGGTCCTTGAGTAAGGGAGCCGGAAAGCACAAGCAAAACGGTGTCCACCGGGCCGCGCATTTCCAGCGCTTTTGCTCCGGCAGGCACCGAGGGACGCCGGATTATAGGCCGCGATCGGCGACCAGTCAAACGCCGCCTCGGGGACGGTGTTTGCGGCGGTTCACGTGTGCTCGCTCACCGACCCCGCCGACGTCACCTGCGAGTGTGTGCACAACGCAGGACACGATGGCAGGGGGGAGCACGCATGAGATACCGACGATGGGCCATGGTGGCGACTGGCGTCATGGTTGCGCTGGCCGCAGCGGCGATCACGAACCACCGGGTGGCGCGCGCGGCGAGCACCGTGAACGTGACCGTAGGGCCCAGCGGGATGCTGGTGTTCAGCCCGGCGACCGTCACCGACCAGATGGGCAATACCGTGCTGTGGACGTGGGGGTCGACCGGTCACTCCACGACCGACTCGAGCGCCATCGGCCTGTGGGACTCGGGAGTTCTCAGCTCCGGGGCGACCTTCAGCCGGACGTTCGTGCACTCGGGCACCTACAAGTACCACTGTTCGATCCACGTGTCGTTCGGGATGGTCGGACAGGTGCGGGTACCGGTGAGCATCACCAGCGTCTCGGCCACCAGTGTCACGGTCCGCTGGGCGACGACCGCGCCGGCCGCTGGCTTCGTTGAGGACGTGCAGGTCAAGAAGCCGGGGACGACGGCGTTCGTGGCGTTCAAGACCGGCACCGTCAAGACGTCGGCCACCACCACACTCACCAGCGGCACATGGGCGTTCCGCGCCCGCTACAGGGATGTTGGAGTCGGCCAGACGAACTTCTCACCGGCCGCCTCGGTCGTCATCGCCTGACTTCGGTCGCGCGCGCCACGCACGGCTACCATGGCCGCATGGTTGACATGACCGAGCGGTGGTGGATCGGCGGCGTCGAGATCCCGTCGCGAATCGTGCTGGCGCCGATGGCCGGCGTGTCGGTGCAGGCGTTCCGGCGCCAGGGCCGGCGCTTCGGGGCGGGCCTGGTGTGCTCGGAGATGGTCTCGTCGTGCGGGCTCTCGTACGGGAACGAACGGACGCTGGGGTACCTGCGGATCGCCCGCGACGAGCACCCGATGGCGGTGCAGATCTTCGGCTCCGAGCCCGACCGGATGGCTGAGGCGGCGAGGATGGTCGTGGACGCCGGCGCGGACATCGTGGATATCAACTTCGGCTGCCCCGTGCGCAAGGTGACAAAGACCGGAGCGGGGGCGAGCGCGCTCGAGGATCACGACCTGGCGTGCTCCCTGGCCGGCGCCGTGGTGGACGCGGTCGACGTCCCGGTCAGTGTCAAGATGCGCCGCGGCCTGCGCAACGGATCCACCACGGCGCTCGAACTCGGGCCCAAGCTCGAG
Source organism: Gaiellales bacterium (assembly GCA_038230835.1). Classification (GTDB taxonomy): domain Bacteria; phylum Actinomycetota; class Thermoleophilia; order Gaiellales; family JAICJC01; genus DASUHT01. The sequence continues at coordinate 184,053 of JBBRMM010000001.1, read as the reverse complement.
GCGGTCGGTGTGCGGTCGCTGACGCTGCACCCCCGATCGGCCCAGCAGATGTACACAGGAAGCGCCGATCACAGGCTGACCGCCGACCTCGTCCGGCGAGTCGCGGTGCCCGTGATCGCATCCGGAGACATCACCGACCGCGCCACGGCGGAGCGGGTGATCGAGTCAACGGGTGCCGCCGCGGTGATGGTAGGCAGGGGAGCCCAGGGGAGGCCGTGGGCGCTGCGGGAGATGGCAGGCAGCGGCGCCGTCGACGCCGACCCGGCCGAGGTGGTCGGCGAGCTCGTGCGGTTCATGCGCGAAGTGGTGCGGGAGATGGGCGACGAGCGGTCGGTGGGCTTCCTGCGCAAGTTCTACGGCTGGTACCTGCGCGGGCTGCCCGGCGCCAAGCAGGTGCGCGGTGAGCTGATGGCGTGCTCGACGGTGGAGGAGGCCGAGTCCGTCCTGCTGTGCAGCCAGCCGGCCGCCCGTGCCCCTCTGGCCCAGCACGAGGCCGAGCTGGCACTCCTGCCCGACTCCGCATCCGATCGGCTGCTCGACCTGCCGATCTCGATCTACGGCGGCGGCTAGCTCTCTGGGCCTGGGCCCGGAACCAGTAAACACGGCTGCCAATCACCCTTCGTGCCGACGGATATCCCCCAATCGCGCCTGCGCCTTGGATGCGGTTTTGACGATCCATAGGATATGGCCCGGCTGCATCGCGTTTCGCTTGCTCTGATTTCGACCGTCCTGCTCGTGACGGCCCCCGCCAGCGCGCCCGCCGCGCTGCCCGCCGGGCCGATCTCGAGTCTGTGGATCGTGTCGACGACCACGCTGAAGCCGGGCGTCACGCTGACCCATTACCGGGCAGCCGTGTCCGGCTACGGGCGCACCCAGGAGATCTGGAAGGTCGCGTGGACGCTCGGCAACAGCCACGTCAAGCTGACGTCTCGGCTGCTCGGCCGCTACCACCCGTCCAACCAGACGGTGGATATCGCGAGGATCTCCTCGTTGGCAGGCACACCCGGGCTGGTCGCCGCGCTGAACGGCGACTTCTCGGCCTACACCACACAGACCGCGTATCGCAACAGCGGCATCCTGGTCCGGAAACGCAGGATCTACAACTTCGGTTGGGGTGGCAACGGCGTCGGCTACCTGCCGAACGGGAGTTTCGTAATGGGCCACCCGACCGCACGGGCCACGCAGCTGCTGCTTCCCAACGCCCAGGCGGCCACGATCGGCGCATGGAACGCCTTGCCCGGCCGGCCCGACCAGGTCGGCGCATACGTGACCCCGGGCGCGAAGCTGACGGTGCCGGCCGGGTACGCCGCCTTCCGAGTCGGCACCACCCAGTTCCGGACGATGCTGCGCGGCACCAAGTCGATGACGAACCTTCAAGGATCGGGCGTCCAGGAGATGGTGACCGGTTTTACGTTCTCGGATCCGGCTGCACTCCCCACCACGAACACCGTACCGATCACCGGCTCATACCCCGCCGGCAGCGTGGTCGCGGTTCCGGCGAGCGGCGCGTTGCTGGTGGCCAACGCGACGGGCCTGGCCGGGATCGGCCTGGCCAACCTGGCGGCGCATGCGACGCCGGTCGTCAAGGTGAGCGGCGACGCCCAGGGCTGGGGCGCCGTGGGCGACGTGATGGGTGGCAAGCCACAGCTGGTCACCAACGGGGTGGCAGTCTCGAGCAAGCCCGCCTCGGTTGACGACTGGCAGTGGACGTGCGGCGGCGGTTGCTGGCGACCGGCACTGGTGCGCTCGAATAGCGGCCAGGGCTGGCTGATCGTGGCCGGCGGCCAGAACGGTTTCGGGATCACCATGCCGACCTGGGCGAAGATGCTGAAGCAGCTCGGCGCCAAGGATGCGATGGGCTTCGACAACAACGGCTCGGCAGAGATGTTCCACCCCGGAGCGGCACCGATCGACGGGTACGGCTACGAACGCTGGCTGCCCAGCGCGACCGCGCTGATCTACCACTAGCGTGTCGCTAGACGGCGCGGTACGAGGCGACGATCGTCGAACGCCGTTCGAGCGGTAGCACCTGCTCGGCCCCACGCAGCAACCACGCCAGCGGCGGCACCCGCGCGCCGTAGCGGTGCAGAGTCGCGACGTAGTGCAGGGCAACAGGCACAAACCCCGCAGCGGCGGTGAGAGCGGCCAGCGCGCGTGGGGTGTTGGCGCGGTAGAGCGCCGGGAAGATATCCCGCTCGGCCGCCCCGGCACCGCCCCGTTTGACGGCCACCCGCACCGCCTGCGGCAGAGCTCGCGCAGTCGCCATGAACGGGCTCGCGCTGTTGCTCGTGAGAAGGACGAGCCCACCATCGACCCGGAGCACCCGCCGCCATTCGGCGAACGTGTGGCCCGGCTCGGCCAGATGCTCGACCACGAAGTTGGCGTATACCAGGTCGAAGGTTCCGTCCTCGAACGGGAGCGGTGCCCCCAGGTCGGCGGCGATGAACTCGTCCAGAGCCGCGTTCTGCCGCCCGGCGGCTACGTCCACGTCGACGCCGACCAGCCGGTCGATCCGGTCGCGGTGGTCGGCCAGCCGGGTGGTGCGGCCGCAGCCCGCCTCCAGCACCGTCGACCCCGGGCGCAGCGCTGCTTCGAGCAGGCGCGCCTCGACCGCCGTGTGCGACGTCTCCATTGCGATGATCGTACCGGTGGCCGGTTGCCGGTGCCGAGAGCCGGCCCGGATGGGTTTCCGCGATTGACACGCCGGCCGCGAGGGTGGATAGTGTCGGCGACACCGGCAACTCCGGGGAGGTGAGGGGCGGATGACCGGTCGCTGGTTCGGAATGCTGGGAGTGGTGCTCGCGTCGATGTGGAGCGGTGCGCCGGCGTTTGCCTCGGTGCCGCAGAACGACACCATCGACCACGCAGAGCCGGTCACATCGCTGCCCTTCTCGACCGGCTTCGACACTGCCCACTCCACCGAGTCTCCCGGCGACGTCCAGTGTGGGATCGCACCCGACCCGGTATCCGTGTGGTACCGGTTCACGCCGCAGCGCACCGTGAGGGTCGGGGTCGCGGTCAGCGGCGGGGGAAGCTACCCCACGATCGGTGTCGCAACCGGATCGCCCGGCGCGCTGACGGTGATCCAGTGCGACCTCTTCCCGGTGCTGTTCACAGCTGAGGCCGGGGTCACCTACTACATCGACATCGGTGCCTGCTGCGCTCCCGCAGGGCGGGGGACGCTCGAGATCGCCCGCGTCCCGCGCATCAGGCTGACCGCCACCGTCGACCCGGTGGCGCACGCCGATCCGAGCAGCGGCGGTATCACGGTCACCGGCACGATCTCCTGCAGCGCTCCGGTGACCATCGGATACACCGACGGCTCGAGCACCGTGTCGGAGAAGGTCAACCGGTTCGAGGCGATCTCGGGGACCGGATTCGACATGTGGAGCGGACCGTGCGGGCCCAAGCCGTCGCCGTGGACGTTCACGTCGGTGACCGGGAATCGGCTCACGTACGGCGCGGGGATGGCTCTGGTCGAGCTCGACCCGCTGACGATCTGTACCAGCCCCTGGGAGGACTGCCAGGGCGCGAGCCGGATGACCGTACCCGCCCAGGCCATCGTGCGTGTCGAGGCGGGCACCCCACCGGTGACCGGGACGCCCGGCGTCACGTCGACGCGACCGCCGCACCACACGTCGCCGATCGTGGCCGGGAGCGCGGGGCCGCCCGGCAACGACGACATCGCCCACGCGACACCGATCCGTGCGCTGCCGTTCTCGCGCGCCGTCTCGACGGCGGGTGCCACAGCGGGCGCGGACGACTCGAGCTGCATCACCAGCTCGGCGCCGCACACGGTCTGGTACACGATCACCCCGGCTCGGACGATGCGGATCGGCCTGAGCACCGGTCTGGCGTGGGCGGTCCTTACCGGCTCGCCGGGGAATCTCACACTCGTCGCCTGCAACGGCGGCAGGCAGACCTGGACCGCCGCCGCCGGCACCCGGTACTACATCGAGCTCGCCAGTGACGACGGTCGGCCCTCCCGGCTGCTGGTCGGTCGTGCGATCAAGCCCCAGCTGCGGATCGTCCTGAACAGCCCCGCGACCTTCTACCACGGTATCGTCGTCCTGTCGGGGACATTCGTCTGCAACCAGACCATGCCGGCCTTCGCCGACCTGACGACCAGCCAGCTGATGGGTCGGCTGTTCGCGTCGAACCAGCGCAGCATCGGGGCGGAGGCCTGCGGCCCCACGCCGCAGCCGTGGCGAATGATGTTCGCAAGCGGCACGGTCGCGTCGTTCGAGTTGGGCACTGCGAAGGTGCAGATCGGATCCGATGCCTGCACCCCATTCGAGTGCGTGGACCCACCTCTTGTGAGCGACACCGTCACCCTCCGATGGGGCCGTCCGTGAGGGGCGGCACGGTCGCTCTGGTGGCGATCGCCGGGCTCGCTCTTGGCGCGGGCCCGGCCCCGGCGGCAGCGCCGCCCAACGACCACTCGGTGGACGCGATCGCGATCGCTGCGCCCAGCGATACCCCCGCCGACACCACTGCGGCCACCCGGTCGGCGACCGATCTGCGCTGCCGAGGTGACGAGACGCACACGATCTGGTACAGCTTCACCCCACGCCGATCGGGCACCTTCGGCGTCCGGGTGGACGGGAACAACGTGGTCGGGGTCGCCACCGGATCGCCCGGATCGCTGACCGCTATCAGCTGCAACACCAGGTACCAAATCTGGAAGCCGACGTTTCGGGCGACGGCCGGTGTGCGCTACCTGATCCAGGTCGCCGCCTGCTGCTCGGCGCCGGGGCCGAGCACGCTCAGCCTCCGACGCGTCCACCCGTTCGACGTCGTCGTCGCGGTCGATCCCACGGGTACCGTGAGCGACGGCGTGGCCACGATCACCGGCACCATCACCTGCAGTCACCGGGAGGACCTGCGCAACACCGACACCGAGTGGGATCCCTACCTGGCCGAGGCATACCGGGGCTTCGACGCCTCGTGTAGCGACTATTACTCGATTGCCGTCTGCACGCCGGCGGGCACGCGCTTCAGCTTCCAGGCGTTCGACTTCTACAGCGGGATCGCATTCGGGCCCGGCACCGCCTACTTCGACATGCCCTCCGACGTGGGCACGTGCACCGAGTTCCTCTGTGCACGTTCGGAGACCGACCCGGTGGGCGCTGCGGTCAAGCTGCAATAGCCCGCACCGGCGTCCCGCGGCCGCACGGCTCAAGTGCCGAACCCGAACGGCCGATCCAAAGACGGCGTTTTTTCGCAGACCAACAGGAGGCGCCGGACGGTGGGCGACAGCCCGTTCTCAGGAGTTCTGGGGGCCGCCCAACTCGGAGAGGAGTGGGCGGTGGCGACGCTCTGGCGCGAGCTGCACCCGCGGCTCGTCCGCTACCTCCGGACGGCGGTCGGCGACGACGCCGAGGACGTCGCGTCCGACGTCTGGATGGAGGCGGCCGCCGGGTTGGGGAGGTTCAGCGGCGACGCCGAGGCGCTGCGGGCGTGGGTGTTCACGATCGCGCGTCGCCGCCTGATCGACCTGAGGCGCAAGAACGGGCGCCGCCAGACCTTCGCCACCGCCGACGACGTGCTCACAGCCCACGCCGACCGCGCTGCGTCAGCCGACCCCGAAGCCGACGCTCGGCTGGCCCTCGACGAGGCGCTGGCCCGGATCGGATCGCTTCCCCGCGACCAGGCCGAGGTGATCGCACTGCGAGTGCTCTGCGACCTCGACGTCGAGACCGTCGCGCGGATCGTCGGCAAGCGTGCGGGCGCCGTGCGGGTCATCCAGCACCGCGCGCTGAAGCGACTCGCCGAGACTATGGCTGCCGAACATGTAACGCCGGCCCCTCATCACACGATCTTGGAGACAGATGATGAATCACTCTCCGCTTGACCCCGAGTCCGCTGAACGCCTGCTCTCCGCCAAGGTGATCTCCCTCGACACCGGTGTGGGCACGTCGGCCGTCGCGGCGCTGTTGGACGCGGCGCGACGCCCGACGCTCGCACACGAGCTGCGGGATGAACCGCGGATGGTGGCGACGATCGCCGACGGCATCCGAGCGGCGAAATCAGGCTCGACGTCACGGAGCACACGCGTGAATCCTCGCCGTCGGATCTCGCTGGTCGCGGCGCTGGCCGGTACAGCACTCGCGGCAACCAGCGGCCTCGCGTTCGCCGGCGAGCTGCCGGGGGCAGCCCAGGGCATCGCGTCAGACGTGCTGGCCAAGATCGGCGTTACCGTGCCCGGGCCGAACAGCAACCCCGGCACGCACCCGGACGTGCGCGGCGGCTCCGGATCCGGCACCTCCTCGGACACGTCAGGTGGCGGATCGGGAACGACTCCCGGCGGTTCCGCGAGCGGCTCGGACAGCTCACAGGGCAACGGGAAGGGCGCGGAGATCTCCAAACTCGCGCGCACCACCACCGCGAGCGGCCGCGACAAGGGTGCCGTCATCTCGACCACCGCCAGCGGTGGCAAGAGCCACGCCGGCAACCCCCCCAGCCACCCCGCGCCCCCAACCGCCGACCCCCAGCCACCCCGCACCGCAGCCCACCCACGGGTCGGGCGGCACAGGTGGCAACTCGAGCGGTCACGGCTCGGCCGGGAGCGGCCACGGTTCCACAGGCGCCCCGAGCGCCGGGCATTGACCCCCACCGGGCGATCGCGGGGCGGCTCCTCCCCGCGATCGCCCGGCGCATTCTCGGGATAGAGCACCGGGTGAAACGGGCGGCAGGTTCGTCGGCTGCCAACGACGCCGCGGCTATTCGGTAGGACGGAGCCGCGCCAGCAAGTCGTGCCTCGCGGCGGGTGTGCGGTCGTGCCCCGGGCCCGCGTCGACGGGGGCCGCACGATGGGCGCGAGCGGCGGCGGCCATCGTCAAGAGCTCGATCGCAACCCGGCCCTCGTCGGTCACCGTGACCACCTCGCAGCCGTAGCGGCGGCGGCCGAACGTCGGCCGGGAGCGGCGGACGACACGAACCTCGATCGGTACCGGACGGTCGTACACCGATGCCTCGACGGCCAGCACGTCCCCCAGTTCGATCTCGCGCTCGCTGTCGAATGCGACGCCCGACGTGGACAGATCGACCAGATCGGCGTCGAACGCCGCCCCGCGCTGCAGCCGCTGCGAGCGCAGCGCGGACACCGACGCCCGACCGCCGATCCCGACCCGGTCGGCGGCGCGCACCGAGTGATGCTCGGTGACGCTCGACACCCGCAGCAGGACGATCGCCTCCGTCGCCGAGTGGGGCACGATCTCGGCCACCTCCAGGTCGACGTCGTGCCCGGCCCGCTCCCCGTGGCTGAGCCGAACCCGCAGGCCGAGCCGGGGGCGCATCTGCGACACCGCGGCGTACCCTCCCAGCAGCTCACCGTTGGCGTGCGCAAGCCGAACCTCGGCGATGCCTCCGTCGGCACACAGCGCCTGCACCCGCGCCGGCAGCTCTGGCAGCAGTCGCAGGGCGAGCTCGAGCAGGTGTCTGGGGGAGGACTGGGGCATCGGGCCCCCCGGTTATCGTCCGCCCGCAGACGTGCTTGACAGCTTCCACGCCTGTACCAGCGACGAGTCCCACACGTCGAGGCGGTTCACCGGGCGGCGCCGCGCTGCTGCCACAACAGCCGCAGACCGCGAAGCGTCAGATCTGGCACCACCCGCGACACCGTGTCGCAATGCGGGGCGACGGCGGTCGCGAAGCCCCCGGTCGCGACCGCCGGAAGCTCCGCTTCTCGCTCCCTGCGCATCCGGCCGACCAGGCCGTCCACGAGGCCCGCGTGCCCGAGCACCAGGCCGGATTGCATCGCGGCGGTCGTGTCCAGACCGACCGCGGCCGACGGAGCAGACAACTCAATCCCGGGCAACCGCTCCGAGGCCTCCACCAGCGCCTGCATCGAGACCCCCAGCCCCGGGGCGATGGCCCCGCCGACGAACATGCCGTCCGTGCCCGCGACGTCCACCGTCGTCGCCGTGCCCATGTCGACCGCGATACAGGCACCGCCCAGCAGTGCGTGGGCGGCAGCGCAGTTGGCCAGCCTGTCGGGACCAACCGGATCAGCACTGAGCACCAGCGGCTCATGCCCCAGCAGCGACGTCAGCTCACGGCGGTAGGCCGCATCCAGGTCGTCTCCCGGGGTCGCGACGACTGCCGCCGACACCGGCGCCAGGGCTGCCATCTCGGCCAGCTCTGCCTTGGCAACCGCGTGGCGGTCGGTGGGCACCCGGCGCTCGGCGACCAGCGTGTCGCCGTCGAACACCGCCACCACGGTGTCGGTGTTCCCGGCGTCGACGACCATCAACACGGTGCGGGCCGATCAGTCGTCAGAGATCTCGAACCCGGGCGGCAGCGTGGTGTGGATCTCGCCTTCCGGGCGGAGCTCCTCCACCGTCACATCTTGCGTGGTGTGCACCTCGGCGCGGGGGATGATGCGCGTCGGCCGGTTCTTGTCCCACACCCACACATCCTCCATGGTCAGGTGCATCATCGGATAGGCAGCGGTGCTCGCGGCCTCCATCTCGAGCCGGTTGCACAGGTAGGTCGCCTCGGCGGTCAGCACGCAGTATCGGAACATCCCGAACACGGTGGCGTACTCACGCTTGAGTCGCAACTCCTGCTCTGCGTCGAAGTCCTCGAGGTCTTCGAGATTGGACATCTCTCAGAGTCTACGCTCCCGGCGCGCCCCCGTCGACCTGCTCGACACCCTGCGGCGCGAGCCCTGCCAGCCATTCGGCGGCGGTGCGATCGCCGAGGCGTAGCGAGGGGTCGAGGTCGCACAGGGGGCGCAGCACGAACTCGCGCTCGTGGGCGCGCGGGTGCGGGAGCGTCAGGGCGGGATCGTCGGACTGCGCGCCCTCGTACCAGACCAGGTCGAGGTCGAGCGTGCGCGCACCCCAGCGCACCCCGCGCACCCGTCCGTGGCGGTGCTCGATGGCCTGCAGCCCCCGTAGCAGCGGCTCCGGCGCCAGTGCGGTGTGAAGCTCGAGCACGCCGTTTCGATAGTCCGGCTGGCCCGGCGGGCCGATCGGGCGGGTACGGTACTGGTTCGAGACCGCGATCACATCTCCCAGCGCGGCTATTTCCGTCGCCACGGAGCGGAACGTCGCCGCAGGATCCCCCAGGTTCGCACCGAATCCCACCATCGCCCGTCTCACTCGATCGGGTGGACTTTGCAACCCGGTCTTTACAGTATCTTTATTTTTGCCGATGGTTAGTTTGGAGAGGCTGATTTCGCTGGTCACTCCACGCTCCCAAGCTCCGCAACACAAAGGATGGCGCCATGTCGACCCTCATGGAACTGACCGTCGTGCTCCTGATCTGTCCTGCAGCGCTCGCGATGTGGGCTGACACACGCTATCCCAACCTGCGGCCGCGGGAGATCCGCCGCACGACCATCCACCTCGGCCTCACCGGAGTGCTGGCATTCCTGGCCATGAAGCCGCTGCTGACCGGTATCTTCGCGGTCATCTCCGGCCCGGCCGGCCGGGCCACCGCGCTGCTCGTCGCCTGCACCGTGATCACGTACTGCCTCATGGTCTCACTGTGGATCGTGCGGCTGGCGACCGACACCGCTCGCGCCCGGCCCTAAGAGCGCACCGGGGCGGCCATCGCAGCCTCCGGGGTTACGAAGCCACGAGCTCGCGGAGCGCCGCAGCCGCCTCGGCGCGGGTGCGAGCCTTGAGCTTGCGCAGGATCGCCTTCACATGCCAGCGCACCGTCTCGGGCGAGAGGTAGAGGCTGCCGGCGATCTCGCCGGTCGTCATCCCGGCGGCGATCAGGCGCAGAATCTCGAGCTGCCGCGGTGTCAGCCGCTCGCGCTCCGGATGGACGTTGAGCGAGGGCAGGTGCTGGTCGCGGTCGTGCACGGACTCGATCAGGTGGGCGGCCATCACCCGCGACACCGCCGCCTCGCCGCGCACCACGCCACCGACAGCCTCGGCCAGCCGGTCGGGTCGCTGATCCTTGGTCAGGTAGCCGACCGCTCCGGCACGCACGGCGTCCAGCATGTCGGCCGGGTCGCGTGACTCCGATAGCATCACGATCCGCGCCTCGGGCACAGCGCCGAGCACCAGCCGAACGGCGTCCAGGCCGCGGCCGTCCTCGAGCTGATGGTCCATCAACACGACGTCGGGTCGGTGCGCGCGGACCGTCTCGACTGCCTCGCTGACGCCCGTCGCAGTGGCCACCACCGCCATGCCCGCAGACTCGAGCACGGCGATCAGCCCGCGTCGAAACAGCGGGTGATCCTCGACAACCACGATCCTGACAGCTCCCATCTCTTCAGTTATACGGGTCGCGGCAGCGTCGCGGAACCCCTACAGCCGACGCGTGACGGTGACCGCGACCTCGTCCAGCTGATGCGGAATCGGCGGCTCCGGTTTGGCGACCCGCACGGTCGCCGACTCGACCGCGAAGCGGCTCGTCAGATCCTCGGCGATCAGCGCGGCCAGCGTCTCGAGCAGATTGTGAGGACCGCCGCGCGCCAGTTCGACCACCCGCTCACACACTTCCGCGTAGTCAACCGCGTCGGCGATGTCGTCGGTGCGAGCCGCGGGCGACGGCGGGCACTCAAGCGTGACGTCGAAGACGAACTCCTGACCCCGATCGCGCTCCTGGGCCAGCACGCCGTGGTGGGCGAACACCCGCAGACCCCGGATCTCGACCAGCGGGCCGCTCACGCCGGCGCCTCGATCGCCGCCTGCACCGCCAGCGCCTGACGGACAGGCGCCACCTCGTGCACCCGCAGCATCCACGCGCCGCGGCGCGCGAGGGCCAGGCAGGCCGCAAGCGTGGCCGGCCCGCGCGCGTGCTCGTCGGCTCCGGTGATCGCGCCCAGAAAGCGCTTTCGCGACACGCCCACCAGCACCGGGCAGCCTACGAGCTCCAACTCGTCGAAACGGCGGATCAGGGCCAGGTTGTGCTCGAGCGTCTTGCCGAAGCCGATCCCCGGATCGACGCTGATCCGCTCACGATCGACGCCACAGGCCACCGCGTGCTCGACACGGTCGCGCAGGAACCCGGCCACGTCGGCCACCACGTCGCCGTAGCGCGGGTCTCTCTGCATGGTCTTCGGCTCGCCCAGCATGTGCATAAGGCACAGCGCGGCACCCGAGCGCGCGACCACGGCGGCCATCCCCGGATCATGCCGAAGCGCCGTCACGTCGTTCACGAACGACGCGCCCGCGGCGACCGCCGCCTCCGCGACCGCCGCCTTCATGGTGTCGACCGAGATCGGCACGTCGGTGGCGGCGGACAGCCGCTCGATGACGGGGATCACCCGCCGCAGTTCCTCGTCGGCCGAGACCGGGTCCGACCCGGGCCGGGTCGACTCACCGCCGATGTCGAGCAGATCGGCGCCCTCGGCAGCCAGCGTCAGCGCGTGCGCGACCGCCGCGTCGGGATCCAGAAAGTCGCCACCGTCGGAGAACGAGTCCGGGGTGACGTTGACGATCCCCATCACGGCGGGGGCGGGGAACCGGTCGCGCAGCGCGGTCATGGAGACGCACCCGCCGGCTGAGCCGGCAGCCGCCACCAGGCGACCACGAGCGTCGCCAGCAGGATCAGGGCCATCGGCAGCACGAGCCAGCCGCCGCCCGCGCGGGTGGTCAGAGACGCCAGCGTGTTCTGCGTGCCGTGCAGGCCGATTCCCGGCAGCACCGACCCCGTGCGCCGGCGGACGAACGCCAGCACGATACCCAGGAACGTGAACGGGAAGAGCACGGCGGGCACGAAGTGGCCGCCGGCCCAGAGAAAGCCGGACACCGGCGCTCCGACCATGAACCCGAAACGGGAGTCGAGCGAGCTGAACATGACCCCTCGAATCGACACCTCCTCCATCCACGGCGCCACCACGATGGCGAGGAACACGAAGAACATCTTGACGCTCTGCGGCTTGGAGTGGAGATCGGGTGTGGTGGTGCCGGTCAGCCCGAGCAGGTTGGTGATGATGTTGCCGACGATCAGCGCGCCGAACCCCATGAGCACCCCCAGCACGACGGTGGACGGCACGTATCGGGGCCGCTGGAACCCGTACGGGCGCACGTCTCGACGTCGGTTGGCCAGCAGTACCTCGAAGCCGACGATCAGCGCCAGCACGGACACCACCGCCACTCCGACCGACTCCAGCACGCCGCGTACAATCCCCCACGAGTGCGGGACGAGCAGCGCAGCCGGCAGCGCCCCGGTGATCGAGAAGGTCACGTACAGCACGAACATCACCAGCGCAGCGCAGACGCCGCGCAGCCAACCCGCCGTCGGGGGCAGCCCGACGGCCGCCTCGATCCTGGCCTGGATGGTGGCGCTCATCGCGTCCGACGATACCGCGGCGGCGTGGCTACGAGGGCTGCGGGCTCTCGGGCGGACTGCCGGTGGCGATATTGCCCGGCAGCGGCAGGCCCAGGCCACGCGGCCGCGCGGGCTCCTTCTTGGGCACCGGGACCGGCGTCTCGGTCTCCGGCTTCTCGACGTCCTTGAACACCTCTTCGGCGGACTCACCGGCCACCAACCGCTCGAACTGGTCGCGGTCGAAGGTCTCGAACTCGATCAGGATCTTGGACATCGACTGGAGCTCGTCGACGTGCTCGGACAGCACCTGCCGGGCGCGCTCGTGGGCGTGCTCGACGATGCGCCGGATCTCGTCGTCGATCTCGCGCGCGATCTCCTCCGAGTAGTCGGCCTCGTGGCCGAAGTCGCGACCCAGGAAGGGCTGGCTCGAATCCCGGCCGAACGTGCGCGGGCCGAGCTTCTCGGACATACCCCAGCGCATGACCATCCGCTTGGCGGTGTCGGTGGTCTTGTTGAGATCGTCCTCGGCACCGGTCGTGACCTCGCCGAAGATCAGCTCCTCGGCGGTGCGCCCGCCCAGGTTCTTGGCCAGCCCGTCCAGCAGCTCCACCCGCGAGCGCATGAACTTGTCCTCCGACGGCAGGGTGACGACGTACCCGAGCGCCATCCCGCGACCGACGATCGAGATCTTGTGCACCGGGTCGTTGTGGGTCAGGTAGTGGCCGACCAGCGCGTGCCCCATCTCGTGTACCGCGGTGATCTCACGCTCCTTGGGCGACAGCAGGCGGGTCTTCTTCTCGGGGCCGGCGATCACCCGCATGATGCCTTCCTCGAGCTCGTTGTTGTCGATCTGCTTCTTGCCCTTGCGGGCGGCCAGCAGCGCCGCCTCGTTGACCAGGTTGGCGAGGTCGGCGCCGGTGAACCCGGGCGTCTGACCGGCCAGCGCCTCCAGATCGACGGCGGAGTTCATCGGCTTGCCCCGGCTGTGCACCTCGAGGATCTTCTTGCGGCCCACGCGGTCGGGTCGGTCGACCACGACCTGGCGGTCGAAGCGGCCCGGGCGCAGCAGCGCCGGGTCGAGGATGTCGGGGCGGTTGGTGGCCGCGATCAGGATGATGTTGTCCTTCATCTCGAAGCCGTCCATCTCGACCAGCAGCTGGTTCAGGGTCTGCTCGCGCTCGTCGTGGCCGCCGCCCATGCCGGCACCGCGGTGGCGGCCGACGGCGTCGATCTCGTCCATGAAGATGATGCACGGGCAGTTCTGCTTGGCCTGCTCGAACAGGTCGCGGACGCGGCTGGCGCCGACGCCGACGAACATCTCGACGAAGTCCGACCCGGAGATCGAGAAGAACGGCACCCCCGCCTCGCCGGCCACTGCGCGGGCGAGCAGCGTCTTGCCGGTGCCGGGGGGCCCGAACAGGAGCACGCCCTTGGGGATGCGCGCGCCGAGAGCCTGGAACTTGCGCGGGTTCTCGAGGAACTCCTTGATCTCGTGCAGCTCCTCGACCGCCTCGTCGACGCCGGCGACGTCCTTGAAGGTGATCTTGGGCGAGTCCACCGACAGCCGCTTGGCGCGGCTCTTGCCGAAGCTCATCACCTTGGAGCCGCCGCCCTGCATCTGGTTCATGAGGAAGATCCAGAACACGAAGAAGAGCAGGAACGGCAGCAGCGTGATCAGCGCGCTCCACCAGGGCGATCCGCCGAGCTTCGCCCCGTCCACGATGACGCCCTGTGAGTGAAGACCGGTGTTGACGACCTGCGCGGCCTGCTGATCAGACGGGATGCCGATCGTGAACGACTTGTCGCTTCCCTGCAGCTTGAATGTGGCGCTGTTGCTGCCCTGGTCGATGTGCAGGTAGGTGACCGAGCCATTGTTCATGTCGGCCACGAGCTTGTTCCATGGGATCGGCGGAGTCCCGCTCCCCGACGACAGCAGGTGCAGGGCGAAGAACGCCAGCACGATCACGATCACGATCGGGAAGGCGACGCTCTTGAACAGTTTGCTCATATCGAGGCTCTAGCCTGCCTTCCCCCGGGGGCGGGCCTCACTCGTCCAAAGTGCGGCCGCGAGGTTCGCGGGTTCATCGTGAAGCGAATGCTACCACGGTCAATTTTGCCTTCCATCGGCATTACTGACCCAAGCCTGAAGCGGATTTCTGACCCACCCGGGGGATGCCTCGCTACTCCAGCTCCGAGGCGAGCTTCGACTCATCCAGGGTCGCCACATAGGGCAGGCTGCGGTAGCGTTCTGCGAAGTCCAACCCGTAGCCGATCACGAACCGGTTGGGGATCTCGAATCCCACGTAGCGGCACTCGATGTCCGCCACCCGCCGGGCCGGCTTGGTCAGAAGCGCGCACACCTCGAGCGACGCCGGGCCGCGCGCCTCGAGGTTGCGCATCAGGTACGACAGGGTGAGCCCCGAGTCGACGATGTCCTCCACGATCACCACATGCCGGCCCTCGATGTTGGCGTCCAGATCCTTCAGGATGCGCACGACCCCCGACGAATCGGTGCTGTTGCCGTAACTCGACACCGCCATGAAGTCGATCTCGCAGTCCACCGTGATCCGGCGCACCAGGTCGGCCATGAAGAAGACCGCTCCCTTGAGCACGCCGACCAGCAGCAGGTCGAGGTCGGCGTAGTCCCGGGAGAGCTCGGCACCGAGCTCGGCCACCCGAGCCTCGAGCCGGTCGGACGTCACCAGCACTTCGTCGATCAGGCTGCTCGGGTCGACCGTGCCGGTATCGACGTTCATGACCGCTGAGAATACCCTGTCGGGACGCCGAACCCGAGCGTGCCGCGCTCGCGCACCGCCTCCAGGTCGCGCGCGAGGGACAGCCGCTCACGGCCTCCGCGGCGGCAGGCGAGTGCATCCAGCCGCGCGGTGAGCTCACGCGTCAGCCGGAGGGGACGGCCCGCCGCCTGCTCGGCAGCCGCCCTCAACACGAGCGCGCGCAACCCCGCCGGCAGGCCCGCGAGCCGGTCGAGATCCATCTCCTGGGACACGTGCTCGGACACCAGGGCGGTCATCAGATCGTCCAGGTCACCGAGCAATTCGGCGGTGCGGGCGAGGTTTGCCTCCGCGCCCGGGTGCACGCGGGCGAGAGCCGGCATCACCTCGTGGCGGATCAGATTACGGCGCAGGTCGAGATCTGCGTTGGTGGCGTCGATCCGTGGTTCCAGCCCGGCCGCGGCGCACCAGCCACGGGTATCGGCGGCTGTCAGGCAGAGCAGTGGCCGCACCACGTCGGATGACCGCGCACGCATGGCCCGCGCGGCTCGAGCGCCGGATGAGCTGGCCAGCCTGTAGACCACGGTCTCGGCCTGGTCGGAACGGGTGTGGCCGGTGGCAATCACCCGACCGCCGGCGCGTGCCCGCGCCGCGGCGTAGCGAGCCTGCCTGGCCCGCGCCTCGACATTGCCGCCGGCCGGCACCGCCACCTCGACGACGGCCGCACCCAGCTCGGCACAGAACGCGGCGTCCGCGGCACCGGCCGCACCGCGCAGCCCGTGCTCGACGTGCAGCGCCTCGACCGGGTAGTCCAGCTCGCGCAGGATGCCCCACAGACACAGGGAATCAGCCCCTCCTGACACCAGGGCCAGCACCGGCTCCCCGGGCTGCAGCAGCTCCCGGCCGGCGATGAAGCCGGCGACCCGGTCAGCCGGCGCCGGTTGCGGGCTGCGCGCCACGGACGAACCGCTGGACGTAGATGGTGCCGAGCTCGACGTAGCGCGCGTGTGCGGCGTCCTCAGCGTCCTCGTCGCCGGCCGCACGGGCCTGCCGCATCTCGAACATCAGCTGTTGGAGCTTGGACTCGACCTTGAGCTCGAGCAGTTCCTGCTTCGAAAGCTCCCGCGCCCGGCCGGCCGCGCGGAGCGCGCGCGGGCGCCAGACGGCAGCCAGGTCGGACAGCCGCGGGTCGGCACTGCGCAGCAGTACCTGCCAGCCGATTTCGGCGACCGGCGCGAGTGCCTCGGCCCGAAACCGCGCGGTCACCGGCTCCGGCTCTGGCCCGGTGCCCGGTTGGAACACCCCCCCGCAGTCGCACGGGGCGAGCAGCGCTGCAACCCTGTCCTCGACGCCGACGGTGCCGAGCCGGAACCCGTCCTCTCCGTACGCGGCCAGGCGTACCAGGCCGACCTCGGCCGAGAGCGCAGCCAAGTCGGCGGTGCCGCCGCAGATGTCGCAGTGCCACTCGTCGGATCGGGCGTTGGTGATCGAGCTCATGCACGAAGCCTAGAAGGTTTTCCCCGCACCGGACGGGCCACGAACTCCGAGACGGCCAGCCCGAACGAGTAGGGGGCCTCGATCATCGGCATGTGCCCCACCCCGGGCAGCACCAGCTCCTCGCTGCCGAGCTCCTCCGCGAGCGGCGGGCCATTGTCCCATCCGGAGCGGTCGTGCTCGCCCCACACGACCAGCGATCGGGCGGTCACACGAGCGATCGCTGCGTGCAGGTCGAGCGACTCCAGCGCAGGCAGGGCGGCCTTCACCACCGGCGCGGCGCGAGCCGCACTGCGCAGCAGGCGGCGGGCCGCGGCCGGCTCGAGGCCGTCCAGCCGGTTCATGCCGACGAACCAGCCGAACACGAGCCTTCGCGGCAGCCGCCTGCCGGCTGCAGCCGACTCCCACAACCGCACGGTGCGAGCCAGAGCGCGATGCGCGGGCAGCACCAGCCGAGCTCGACCGGTGTGCACCGGGCGCATGCCGACCGGCGAGGCGAGGACGACCGCAGCCACCGGTCTCGACGCTGCCCAGCAGATCGCCAGCGGCGCGCCGTACGAGTGGCCGACCAGCGTCGGACTGTCCACGCCGAGCTGGTCGCACACATCCTGCAGGACGCCGACGACACCCTCGATGGTGAACTCCTCCATCGCGTCCGAGCCTCCATGCCCGGGAACGTCGATCGCGATCACCCGGCTGGACCGAGCCAGCCGCTCTGCGAACGGCGCCCAGTAGTCGAGCGAGCCGGTCAGGCCGTGCAAGAGCACCACAGGCGGCCCTGCCCCCCACTCGGCGACATTGACATGAAGGCCGTCAACGGCCACTGTACGCATGTGCACGAACCGGAAGCTACCAGCCCCGAGCAGATAAGTGAGTACCGCGAACGCAGCTACCAGAACTGGGAGGCCGCCGCCGCCGGCTGGGAGCAGTGCCGTCCACACATGGCGGAGATGACCCGGCCGCTCACCACGTGGCTCGTCGAAGCGCTCGACCCTCACCCGGGCGAGACCTTCCTCGAGTTGGCGGCGGGCCCCGGTGAGACGGCACTCGCGATCGCAGAGCGGCTCGGGAGCGACGGACACCTGATCTGCACGGACCGCTCGCCGGCGATGGTCGAGGCGGCTCGGCGTACCGTCGAGTCACAGGGGCTCGCCAACGTCGAGTGCAGGGTGGCCGACGCGGAGGCGCTCGACCTCGCCGACGGCTCGGTGGACGGCGTGGCCTGCCGCCTCGGCTACATGCTGATGCCGGACGTGGTCACGGCGATGCGGGAGACCAGCCGCGTGCTTCTACCGAGCGGCCGCATGGGCTGCGTGGTGTGGGGCCCCGCCGACCGCAACCCCTGGGCGACGGTGTTGTGGGAGCTGCTGGAACGCGAGCTCGGGGTCCCGTCCTCGCCGGCCTCGGGCCCCGGCATGTTCGCGCTCGCCGAGCGTGAGCGGATCGGCTCCGCCCTTGCGGCGGGTGGACTCCGGGCGGAGCGCATCGAACCGATCGCGATGGTGTGGGACTACGCCGGATTCGACGAGTACTGGGCCACCCAACGGGCACTCAACGGTGGGTTGGCCCGCTCGCTCGCGGAGATCGACAGGTCACGGGCAGACGCACTCGCTCGGAGCGTCCGGGATGCCATCGCCCGGTTTCGCACCCCGTCGGGCGGGTACCACCTGACCGGGGAGGCACTGGGCGTGCTCGCCCGGCCCGTGTGACGTTGACGGTCTGCCCTACTCCCCGCCGGGGTGGGTGGCGTGGGGTCAGACCCCGTACGGACCGGGTCACCGTTTCGTGACACTTCCGCGACGGTGCCTGGCACCGGGCGCCGGTGGAGAGTTGCTCCCTGACCGCCATCGCCTCAACAGCTTGGGGCTTCGGGTCGGAGCCGAGGCCCGGTGTCCCGGCGCTGGTCAGAAGCCGCTGCGATCCGGTGCCGCGGACGGCATGTGAGCCTCGGCTAGGAGGCTCTTGCCATCTCGGTGCGGGCGCCGCCGGCCGTCTTTGCCCGGTACGCGGCTATGTCCGCCGAGCGGTAGAGCTCGTATGCGGTGGTGCCGTCATGGGCGGTGAACGCCACACCGCCGGAGAAGCTGAACTGGCCGCGGCCGATCTCGGCGAGCTTTGCCTGCGCCCGGTCGGATACGGTCACTGCGGACTCCTTGGTCGCGCCCGGAAGGATGACCGCGAACTCGTCGCCGCCGAGCCTGCACGGAGTGTCGCCCACCCGAGTGGCCGCACGCAGCGAGTCGGCAGCGGCCCGGAGCGCGACGTCGCCGGCCTGATGGCCGCCGAGGTCGTTGATCCGCTTCAGGCCGTCGAGATCGATCACCAGCAGCGCCAGCGGCTCCTTGTTGCGGCGGCTGCGGGCGACAGCGGACTCGATCTGCTCCTCGAAGCAACGGCGGTTGTACAGCTTGGTCACCTCGTCGAGCAGCGACATCTCCTGGACCTTCTCGA
This sequence comes from Gaiellales bacterium, assembly GCA_038230835.1. GTDB lineage: Bacteria > Actinomycetota > Thermoleophilia > Gaiellales > JAICJC01 > DASUHT01. The sequence continues at coordinate 165,139 of JBBRMM010000001.1, read as the reverse complement.
ACAACATCGCGTTTCGCACCGCGCTCGCCACGATGTCGCACATGGCGCGGATGAACTCGATGTCGTACTCACTCCATTTTCGATCCTGGCCGTCGACCAACTCGAGCAGGCCGATCGTCTCCCCGCGCGACACCAGCGGCAGCATCAGCAGCGATCGCAGGTCGCGGCTCTCCAGCAGCGCACGCTCGCTCTCGTCGTCGTCCAGGTTGGAGACATTCACCTGCATCGGCGCCTGCGTCTCGAGCACATGACGCGTCGCCGGGTAATCCTCCAACGAGTACAGCGTACCGCCGTCGCGTGTGACCTCGGCGGTGCCGCTGAGGTGTTCCAGCAGCATCACGACGCCGTTTCGCTCCCGATCCCAGAACGAGACCTCGGACGCGGTCGCGCCGGTCAACTGCGCCGCGTGGTCCTTGAACGTGTGCAACACGTCCTCGAGATCGAGACTGGACGAGAGCGCAGAGGACAGGTCGAGCAGTGCTCGCAGATGATTCTCTGGGGCCACTCCATTGTTGTCGGCCGAATCGACCCCTCTCTTGACCCCGGATTCCAGCAGAGCGGTAAGCTCTCGCGGATGCCGATCCATCTGCGAGCCGAGCCAGGCGACTATGCGCCGGCGGTGCTGCTGCCCGGCGACCCACGGCGCGCACAGCGGATCGCCGAGGAGTTCATGGACGGCGCGGTGCCGGTGAACGAGGAGCGTGGTCTGCTGGGATTCACGGGCACGTTCGACGGCCGGCCGGTGTCGGTGCAGTCCACCGGCATGGGCTGTCCGAGCGCCGCGATCGTGATCGAGGAACTGATCCAGCTCGGCGCCCGCAGGCTGTTACGGGTGGGCACCTGTGGAGGGCTCCAGCCCGAGCTCGCGATCGGCGACCTGGTGGTCGGTATCTCCGCGGTGCCGGCCGACGGTACCGCGCGCACATACGTCAACGGCGAACCGCACGCACCGACCGCCGACTTCGGGTTCACCCATGGACTCATCCACGCTGCCAAGGGCCTCGGCCTCCGGCCGCACGTCGGGCCGGTGGCGACCTCCGACACGTTCTACGATCCCGATCCCGGCCGGCACCGCCGGTGGGCCGAGCGTGGCGTGCTGGCGGTCGAGATGGAGGCCGCCGTGCTGTTCACCATCGGTGCGCTGCGCCGGGTGCAGACCGCCTGCCTGCTGACCGTCTCCGACCTGGTGGGCGGCGAGCAGTTCGTGCGCATCTCGGACCAGGATCTCGCAGAGGCCGTGGCCAGGATGACCGCGCTCGGCCTGACCGCGGCGGTGGACGAACGATGACCACCGTGATGGTGGTGAACCCGGCGTCCGACAACGGCCGCACCGCCCGCGGCTGGCCCGAGATCTCCCGTCGTGCCGGGGAGCTGGGGCTCGATCCCCAGGTGCGGCTGACCGAGCGCCCCGAGCACGCAGTCGAGTTGACCTCTGCCGCCCTCCGCGAGGGTGCGCGGTTGGTGATAGCGGTGGGCGGCGACGGAACGGTGTCCGAGGTGGTGAACGGATTCTTCGACGGGCAGACCGCGATCTCGCCCACAGCCGAACTGGCGGTCGTGTGCCGTGGCTCCGGGTGTGACTTCATCCGCAGCTTCGGCATCTCCAAGCGCACCGATCGCGCCCTGGCTGTGGCAGCGGGCGGCGCGGTGCGCACAATCGACGTCGGGATCGTCACCTACACCGACCACGACGGGAACGTCGCGACGCGCCGGTTTGCCAACGTGGCCAGCGCAGGCATGACGGGCATCGCCGCCGATCGCGCCAACCGCTCGTCCAAGCGCTTCGGCGCGACGGTGGCGTTCGCCTGGGCGGGTCTGACGACGCTCGTCGGCTACCACAACGGGCGGGTCGCCGTCGACATCGACGAGCGGCACCTGGATCTCGTGTCGAACAATGTGATCGTGGCCAACTGCAGCCACTGGGCGGGAGGTATGCGGATCCTGCCGATGGCGGAGCCGGACGATGGGCTGCTGGACGTGCTCGTGTGGGGCGATGTGTCGAAAGCCGACCTCGTTCGTACCCTGCCCAGGCTCTACCGCGGCACGCACATCACGCACCCCAAGGCGGATATCAGTCGGGCGAGTCGGGTCCGCGTCCGCCCGGAGGCGACGCTGCCGATCGAGGTCGACGGCGAGGTCGTCGGCACCACCCCGGCCACGTTCGAGCTGCAGCCGCACGCGCTGCGGCTGCGCATCCCGGCGACCTGAGCTTCTTACTCCGGCGGCTTGGGCTTGGCCCGAGGCCGCTGTTCGGCCTTGGGAACCCGCTTGGCGAGGTCGCTCACGGCCGCCTCGATGCGATCGAGTGATGCCTGGAGGGCCGCGATGTCGTCTCGGGTCGCGAGCTGGAGCTGGTTCAGAGCGGCCTGCTGTGCCTTGGTCCGAGCGGCGCTCGCGCGCTCGCGGGTGGCCGACAGGACGGCGCTGTTGGTGACCTCGTGCTGAACCCGGGTCACCGTCTCTTCGGTGGCTCCCACAACCCGCTCGATCAGGCTCTTTCGATCGTCCATGCAAGCTCCCCCGCTCGGTCTGAAACCTCGTCAAACCAACGGTATCAGCCCGGCGGGGCGGATTTCCACTCGAGGGATCGGCCGGCGCCCGGATCCTCTACGCTGGCCGGGTGAGCGAGCCGACGCCCCACCGCTGCCGCGTGCCACTGCGGGTGCGGTTCAGCGAGACGGATGCGATGGGGGTGGCCAACAACGGCGCGTACCTCTCGTGGGTCGAGATCGGCCGCATCGAGTACCTGCGCTCGCGCGGTCAGTCCTACCGCGAGGTGCACGACGGCGGGCTCGACCTGGTGGTCGCCGAGGTCCACATCTCCTATCTGCGCCCGTTGCGGTTCGACGACGCATTCGACGTCGTGTGCTGGTGCAGCGAGCTGCGGCGGGCGTCGTTCAGCTTCGCCTACGAGCTGACCGCCGGCGACACCCAGCTCGCCCGCGCGAGCACCCGCCATGCCTGCGTGAGCCGCGAAGCGGGCGGGCCGGTGCGGCTTCCGGACTGGCTCTTGCACGCGGTCGGCTGAGCCTCGAGCAACGCATCAGCCGTCCGCCCAGGTCGCACCGCCGTCGTCGGAGCGCAGCAGCAGCCCGGCCGCCGTCGCCGCAAACGCGTTCTGCCAATTTCGCGTGTCGAGCGCGATCGCCGTGATGCCACCCAGCCGCAGGACACGCGTGAAGCTGCGGGCATCGTCGGTCGAAAGCCAGAGCCCGGCGGGATCGGCCACGAGCACCCGACGGGAGTCATGCGTCGTGGTGGCAACCGCGGTGGCCGCAACGATCCCCGCCACCCGCCGAAACGACGCGCCGAAGTCGGTCGAGCGCCACAGGCCGTCCCCGCCCGCGGCCACGAACACCTGGTCTGGCAGCGCCGGGTCGTCGCGGCGAGCGGCAATCGCCGTTCCCGATGCCGGCAGGCCCGAAGCCCGTAGCCGTGACCAGCTGCGCCCGGCGGTCACCGACAACCACAACCGGCCCGACGTATCCAGCGCATACAGCCGGTTGGTCGGGTAGTAGGGCGAGGAGACCGCGACCAGCGGCGCGGGAGGATGCGCGCCCGCGGGCAGCATGCGACCGCTGGCGAAGTCGCCCATCTGCGCCCCCCACGGCCCGACCACCAGCACGTGCTTGTGCACGAGGCCGAGCGTGCCGCCGGAGATCGAGCCGGCGACGTGATGCCAGCTGGCCCCGCCGTCGGTCGAGCGGAAGTCACCGCCTCCGGTGACCACCCAGAGCGTGCCGAAATTGTCGGGCGCAACCAGCACCGACGCGGCCGGCCCGGGCAGCCGCACGGGCGGCTCGGCCGATCGCGCACAGCCGGCCGCCAGCACCAGCGCGGCCATGAGTGTCACGACGGCGCGGATACGATTTGTCTCAACCGTTCCCGGCATACGCCGACAACGGTAGAACACCCTCGTCCGGATCGCGTCGCACTCGGCGCAAGGCCTACTCTTGGCGTCAAAGGATCCCACCAACATCGCCCGACTGCGCAGCCTCCTGGAGGTGACGCGACTGGTGCGCGACGAAACCGACCTGTCTCGCCTGCTCGAGGCGATCGCGCGCACCATCGGCGAATCGCTGGGATACCGGACCGTGGTCGTCAACCTCTACCGGCCCGCGTGGAACGCCTTCGAGGTGACCACCGTGCACGGAAGCGCCGAGGCGCGCTCCACCCTGCTCGGAGACACCCTCCCCTGGGAGGCGTGGTCGCCGCTCCTCGACAACCGGTTTCGCCGCGGCGGCGCCTACCTGATCCCGCACGGGACGTTCGATTGGGGCTCGGACGTCGGCCGCCGGTACGTGCCCGAGTACTCGGGTGCCGGGGGGCCGGACGCGTGGCATGCCGACGACGAGCTGTTCGTGCCGCTGCTGCACACCGACGGCCACATGCTCGGGATCATCTCGGTCGGTGAGCCGGACACCGGTGCACGGCCGTCGGACGCGGAGCTGGAGGTGCTGGTGGCGGTCGCCGACCACGCGGCGCTGGCGCTCGAAGGAGCGCAGGACAACGCCGCTGCTCAGCGCCACCGCGCCGCGCTCAAGCAACTCCTGCAGGTCTCGTCGCGGATGTCCGAGTCGCTCTCGATCGACGCCGTGCTGGACGCCATCTGTCGCGGCATCTGCGACGCGCTGGGATTCCACAACGTCCGCCTCGACCTGCCCGACCCGGTGACCGGCATCTTCACGCCCCGTGCCTCGGTCGGATGGACCGCCGACCAGCTTCAACAGAATGCGCCGATCTCGATGTGGGAGTTGGCCCCGCTGCTCGATCCGCCGTTCGAGATCGAGGGCTGTTATCTGATGACCGAGCAGGAGGCGCATGCACGGCTGCCGAGCGGCCACGGGTCATATACGTCGGTCATGAACGGGTCCGGGCCGTGGGCCTGGGATCGCCACTGGCTGACGGTGCCCCTCTACGACCGCGACGGCACCGTGATCGGCCTGATCTGGGCTGATGATCCCGAGGATCGACTGCTGCCGTCACGCCCGCTGCTCCAGGCACTGCGGGTGTTCGCAAACCAGGCGACCGCCGCGCTCGGATCGGCCGGCCGGTTCCAGGAGATGCGCTTCCTGGCCGAGCACGACCCGCTGACCCGCCTGCTCAACCGGCGCGCCTTCAATCACCGGTTGCGCATGGAGACGATCCGCTCGTCCCGCTACGGCCACATGTTCACGCTCGTCGTCTGCGACCTCGACGGTTTCAAGGCGATCAACGATCGGGAGGGCCACCTGGCGGGGGATGCGACTCTGGCTCGGATGGCCGCACGGCTGGTGGCGGCGATCCGCGACCCGGACTCTGCCTTCAGGATCGGTGGCGACGAGTTTGCGCTGATCCTGCCCGAGACCGGCCGCGCGGAGGCGGTTCCCGTCGTCGACCGGTTGACACAGGCGATCGAGCAGTCCAACGCCGGCGGCGAGCCCGGCCTGCGTGCGAGCTTCGGAGTGGCCGTGCACCCGGTCGACGGTGACGACGCGGACTCGCTGTACCGGGCCGCTGACGCAGCCATGTACGAGGCCAAGCGATCGGGTGATCGCGTGCGGTTCGCGGCATGACGATGCCTCCGGCAGTGGACGAAACCTTCAACCCGTGCCAGAGTGAGAAGTGCGGCGATCGCTCCGCATGCCCGTGAGCCACGACGATCTCTCATCACTCAAGCGCCTGCACGGATTTCTCGAGGTGACCCGGCTGGTGCGCAGCGAAGACGACCTGCCCAGCCTGCTGGCTGCGATCGCGAGCGCGATCGCCGAGTCGCTGGGCTTTCGCACGGTCGTGGTGCACCTCTACCGACCGGCCTGGGACGACTTCGAGGTGACCACCGTGCACGGTGCGGCACCGGTGCAGGGCCTGCTCGGCGACACGCGCGACTGGTCGGTGTGGGGGCCGCTGCTGGACGACCGCTTCCTGCGCGGCGGCGCCTACCTGGTGCCGCACGGCGAATTCGACTGGCAGTCACTGGCCCCCGGGTCGTACCTGCCCGACGTCGACCCCGCGCCGCACGATCCCGCCGCATGGCACCCCGAGGACGCGCTGTTCGTTCCCCTGCGGCACTCCGACGGGCACCTGGTCGGGATCCTGTCCGTGGACGAGCCGGTGACGAACCGGACTCCGAGCGGAGAGGAGCTCGACATCCTGACCGCGATGGCGGACCACGCCGCGCTCGCCATCCAGGGCGCGCAGGAAGCCGCGCAGGCCGCGCGCCACCGGGCGGCGCTGAACGAGTTGCTGACCGTGTCGTCGCGGCTCACCGAGACGTTCTCCATCGACGACATCCTGCAGTCGGTGTGCGACGGCATCCGGGCGGCGCTCGCGTTCGAGAACATCTGCGTCGACCTGCCCGACCCCGAGACCGGCGTCTTCTCCGCTCGCGCAGCCACCGGTTGGGACGTCGAGGGGATCGCGGTCAACGTGCCCATGTCGGAGTCGGAGCTGCGCGCGCTGATGGAGCCCCAGTTCGAGTCGGAAGGCTGTTACCTGCTGTCGTCCGCACAGGCACTCGAGCGGGTCGCTGCCCGCCACCAGACGTACGTCTCGCAGCTGAGCGGACGCGGGCCCCGGGCGTGGCAGGACCACTGGCTGCTGGTGCCGCTGTGGTCGCGGACGAACGACCTGATCGGGTGCGTTTGGGTGGACGACCCGCTCGACCGCATGCTGCCGTCGGCCGAGCGGCTGCAGGCCCTGCGCGTCTTCGCGAACCAGGCCACGACGGCTCTCGACGCGGCGGCGCAGTACAGCGAGATGCAGTTCCTGGCCGAGCACGACCCGCTGACCCGATTGTTCAACCGCCGCGCCTTCAATCACCGTCTGGTGTCCGAGGTCGCGCGCAGCGCGCGCTACGGACATCCCGTGGCGCTGGCACTCTGCGACCTGGACGGCTTCAAGGCCCTCAACGACGCCCGCGGGCACGCCTCGGGAGACGCGGCGCTCGAGCGAGTGGGTGTGGCTATGAAGGCGGCTCTGCGCACCGCCGACGACGCGTTTCGGATCGGCGGCGACGAATTCGCGCTGATCCTCCCGGAGACCCGGGTCGAGGACGCCCGTGCGGTGGTCGCGAGGATCACGGCCGCATTACTTCACGACGCGGGAAGCGAAGGGTTGCGAGCCAGTTTCGGGATCGCCGTATGTCCCGACGACGCCTCCGACACCCAGTCGCTGGTACGCGCCGCGGACGCCGCCATGTACGCCGCCAAGCGGCCGACCGACGGCCCGGCGCTTCCACAGGCCAGCTGACCGGCTGGCCGTGTGACAGGCACCGAAGGCGGGTTCCGTTAGCATCCTTCGCTACTGCGAAGCCAAAAGGAGCCGTCTTCTCGTGAATTTCGACCTCACCGACGAACAGCGAACGATCCAGGAGACGGTCAGAGAATTCGTGGATCGCCGCGTCCTGCCGGTGGCGCAGGAAAACGACATCAACCACCACCTCGACATGGGCATCATCGAGGGCATGGCAGAACTCGGGCTGCTCGGGGCGCCGATCCCGGTCGAATACGGCGGAGCGGGCCTGGACTACGTGTGCGAGGCCCTGATCTGTGAGGAGATCGAGCGCGGAGAGTCGGCCTTTCGGACGCTGATCTCTGTCCACGTCGGGCTCCACTCGTTGTCGCTGCTGCGGTTCGGCACGGAGGACCAGAAGCAGCGCTACCTGGTGCCGATGGCCAAGGGAGAGAAGCTCGGCTGCTTTGCGCTCACCGAGCCGGCGGCCGGGTCGGACGTCGCCGCGATGCTGACCAACGCGATCCGTCAACCCGACGGAACCTACGTCCTGAACGGCCAGAAGAACTGGATCAGCTACGCCACCGAGGCCGACTACCAACTCGTCTTCGCCAAGACCGACCCGGCGGCGGGCCACAAGGGCATCTCGGCGTTCGTCGTCGAGCGCGCGTGGGAGGGCGTCGAAGCACGCCAGATCCCCAACAAGCTCGGGGTGTGGGCGGGATCCACCGGTGAACTGTTCTTCAAGGACGTGCACGTGCCGGCCGAGAACAGGGTCGGCGAGGAGGGCGAGGGCTTCAAGGTCGCGATGCATTCTCTCGATCAGGGCCGATTCACCGTCGCAGCCGGAGCGGTGGGCGTGATCCGGGCCTGCCTGGAGGCCTCCGTCAAATACGCCAACGAGCGGCACACGTTCGGCCAGCCGATCGGCAAGCATCAGTTCGTGCAGGACATGATCGCCGACATGGTGCTCGGCTACGAGACGTCGAGGCTCCTGGTCATGCAGGCGGCGGTCGCCAAGAACAAGGGCGTGCGCAACACGCGGGAGACGTCACTGGCCAAGTGGCACGCCACCGAAAGCGCATTCAACGCCGCCAACCTCGCGATCCAGGTCCACGGCGCCTACGGATACTCGGCCGAGTATCCGGTGGAACGCTACTTCCGCAACTCGCGTGCACCGATCATCTACGAGGGCACGACTCAGATCCACAAGATGATGCAAGCCGAACACGCGCTCGGGTACCGCAAGCTCAATGGCTGACGGCAAGCCGCGCACGGTCGAGCTCGACGACGGCGGCGAGCTGAGCATCGTCGAGATCGGCTCGGGACACCCGCTGATCCTCCTGCACGGCGGCCCGGGACTCGACCATCACGAGTTCCGGCCCTGGCTCGATCCGCTGGCCGAGCAGGGATTCCGCTTGATCTTCGTCGATCAGCGCGGGCAGGGACTCTCGCCGAGGGTGGATCCCTCCACGCTGTCCATCCAGGTCTTCGCGCAGGATGTCGATCGCCTGGCGCGGGCGCTCGAGCTGGACAGCTACGCACTGCTGGGCCACTCGTTCGGAGCCATCATCGCCCTCTCACACGCACTCGAGCGGGGATCGGCTGGGCACTATGTGATCTCCTCGGGAGTGGCCTCCAGCGAGCGACTGATGGCCGACGTCGATCGCGAGATCGGGCGTTTCGAGCCGGCGTCGATGCGCGATCAGATCCGGCGTTCGTGGGACGAGGAGCCGACGCTGACCACCGTCGAACAGGCCCGCGCCAACACCGAGGCCCAGATGCCGTTCCACTTCTGGGAGATGGGCGACGCATACAGCCGCTACATGCAGTCGGACGAGACGGTGCACTCGCCCGAGGTGCTGGCCCACTTCGCCGCCAACGGCTACGGCGGGTTCGAGTGGACAGACCACCTGCGCTGGATACAGCGGCCGATGCTGGTGATCGCCGGCCGATACGACCGCACCTGCTCGGTCGAGCAGTCACAGGTGATCCACCGCGAGGTGGACGGCTCCCGTCTGGTGGTGATCGAGAAGGCGGCGCACATGACCTTCGTCGAACAGCCAAAGGCCTATACAGACGCGGTGCGCGGATGGTTCATCCGCGAGGGCGTACTGGCCGATCCCAGCGCTCCGGCGGCGTAGCAAGCCGCTACCTGGCGCTGGTCTCGTGCGCCGAGCGCATCGCCCGCTCGAACAGCGTCACAGTGACCGCCCCGATGGAGTCGCCGTCGGCCGCCACGGTCACACCGTCGCGCACCGCGATCCCGCGCAGCTGCGGCCCCCGGTCGAACCGAACGCGCCACCCGGCGAGCTGAAGCAGGCCGAGCAACAGGAAGCCGCCACCGGGTGCAAGGGTGTTCACATCCATACGCAGGAGTCTCGCCAACCGCGGTTGGCGTTACGTGTGGGAGGGGTTCGGGGTTTGTGAAAAGCGGTACCCGACGCGCGGTCAGAAACTCCGGTGCAGCACGCGCAGAATCGCTGCGGCAGCCACCAGCAGCGCCACGACGACCGCCCCCCGACGGGATCTCGGCTGGGTGCGCGGCAACTCGGGGCGCCGCGCAGCCCGGCGCCGAGTGGCGCGGTTGGGCGGCGGTCGCCTACCCGGCGCTGACGGCGTCACGCCGGTAGGCGTCGGGGCGCACGTGGGCGAGCGCCGGCAGCGAGCGGCGGATCTCGGCCTGACGATCGAGGTCGAGGTCGGCGACCACCACCCCGTCGCCATCCGGCGCCTGCGCGAGCACCGTGCCCCAGGGATCGACGATCAGACTGTGCCCATACGACGGCTTGTCGAGGCCACCCGGAAACCCGTGCTGCCCGGTCGCGATCACGAAGGCCTGATTCTCGATCGCTCGGGCCCGCAGCAGCACCTCCCAGTGCGCCATCCCGGTGTGCAGCGTGAAGTTTGACGGCACACAGAGCACCTTCGCCCCGCCGTCGAGTGTGAGCGTGCGGTAGAGCTCGGGGAAGCGCAGGTCGTAACACACGGTCAACCCGACGTGTACCCCGTCAAGCTCGGCGATCACCGGGTCGCCACCGGGTGCGGTGCCGTCGGACTCGCGATAGCTGCGACCGCCCACATCGACGTCGAACAGGTGGATCTTGGTGTACGTCGCGACCACCGCGCCCGACCGGTCGTAGGCGATCGATACGTTCGCCACCCGGTCGCCGTCGGTGATCGCTATCGAGCCGCCGATCAGGTTGATGCGGTGCGTGCGGGCCCAATCCGCCATCGCATCCACCGTCGGGCCTCCGTCCAGCCGCTCGGCCAGCGGTCGCAGCGCGGGCCCGTCCATCCATGCGTTCCATTTCTCGGGCAGCAGCACCAGGTCGGCGCCGCGAGCTGCGGCCTCCGCGACCAGCGGCTGCATGTCGCGGATGTTCTGCGCCTTGTCGGCCCTGGCCGCGAACTGGACCGCCGCTGCGCGGATGGTTGTCATGCCCGACAGACTACTCGTCCTCGAGGATGCGGATGAAGACCACCGAACTGGCTGCGAACAGGATCGCGGCCTGCTCGACCGCCATCGTGATCGCACCCACCTGTTGGTCCTCCAGCGCCGACCACCCCCACAGCTTGGGGGTGTGCAGGTAGAAGTCGTACACCGGTGACCCCGACAACGCCAGCAGCAGCGAGAGCGGAGCGGCGAGGAAGAACCCTGCCACCAGGTACGCCAACTTGGGCATCGGCTGCATACGGCCGGGAGAGAGCACCGGCCACCAGAACAGCAGCCCTGCTGTGACGAAGGCGACATGCTCGATGCCCAGTGCCCACCGGTGCCCGAGCGCGTACCCGTAGACCGCGGGGGTGTGGGCGACATACCACACCAGCAGCCAGTAGACCATCGCGAATCCTGGCCGGGTGAGGGCGCGCAGAACAGGGCTGCGCTCAGCCGCACGCAGCATCTGCGGCGTCAGCCCGGCCACCAGCAGCGGTGGCGCCCAGTCGGCGATGATCACGTTCTGGAGCAGGTGGAAGCTCACCATCGACGTCAGCGCCAGGTGCTCGACGGGGCTGAAGAGCGCCACCGCGATCAACCCCAGCCCGCCCACGAACGCGGCCCAGCGGGGCCAGGGAACAGGCGCTCCGCGACGGCCGAACGCCCGCGCCACCAGCAGGTAGTCGACCAGCGCGATCGCGACCGCGGCGACCCACTCGGGATCGAGCACGAACCGGTAGGGGTCGACCACCGGGCCGGCTCGGATCAGCCCGAGCAGCTCAGCGGCGCCATCGTGAGGCCGAAGCCCCCGAGCTGCTCGTGGTAGTGCTCGGCCCGCTCGCGATGCCCGGACCAGACGACCGCCCGGCCCGTCGAATCGATCCGATTTGCGAGCGCCATCCCCTGATCGAACGTCATGCTCGGAAGCGTGTGAGCCAGCGCGAAGGCGACGCCGTCGAAGCTGTTGTGGTTGTCGTTAAGGACAACCACAAGCCATGGGCGGTCACCGCCGGTTCCGGGGCCGGTGGCGCGGCGCGCCGGGGCTTTGGTCGGAGCCACCGTGGTCATCCCACCAGTGTACCGGTGGCCGGCTTTCAGAGCTCGACCAGGGACACGCCACGTGGCCGGTGGCCAAGTCGACTACCGCCGCGACGCGCCCGGCACCCCCCAGCCGCCGCCACCCGGCGTGCGGATCTCCAGCAGATCCCCCGCCCGCAGGTCGAGGCTGGCCTTGGCCGGGAGCCGGTGGCCGTTGAGCGTGTTGCGGCCGGCCGCGCCGGGACCGCCGCCCGCTGCGCCAGGTGGGCGGTGACGGCGACGGTCGGTCATCAGCCCGAGCCGACAGTCGGCCAGAACCCGGTACACACGGACGACGCCGTCGCCACCGGGCATCGCGCCCTCACCGCCCGAGCGGGCGCGCACCGCGTAGCGCTCGACGCGCAGCGGGTACTCGATCTCGAGCACCTCTATCGGCGTGTTGAGCGTGTTGGACATCGCGACGTGCACCGCACTCGGGCCCGGGCCCGCCGGCGAACCACCCTGCCCGCCGCCGAGCGTCTCGTAGTAGGTGAACTCGGGCGTGCCGAAGGTGACGTTGTTCATCGTGCCCTGCCCGCAGGCCGGGACGGGAACGGCCGCACCGAACGCGGCCATGACGACGTCGACGATCCGGCTCGACGTCTCGGTGTTGCCCGCGACCACCGCAGCCGGCGGCATCGCATTCACCAGGCAGCCCTCCGGTGCGACCACGTCAACCGGGACGAAGGCGCCACCCGAGGCGGGGATGTCCGGGTCGCACACCGCCCGCACCACGAAGTAGACCGCCGAACGGGTGACCGCCAGCGGGCAGTTGACATTGCCCGGCTGCTGCGGTGCGGTACCCGCGAAGTCGACCACGATCCGGTCACCTGCGATCTCGACGGCTGCCCGGATGACGATGTCGCGGTTGTCGGTGCCGTCGCCCTCGACGAAGTCTTGAGCTCTGAAGCGGCCGTCGGGCAGTCGGCCGATCGCGCGCCGGATGCGCCGCTCCGAGTACGCGTGCAGTTCGTCCATGCCGGCCCGCAGCCGTGCCGCTCCGATCCTGCCCGCCAGCTCGCGGAGCCGCCGCGCGCCGAGCTCGTTGCAACCGATCTGCGCTCGCAGGTCGGCCCGTCGCTCGGCCGGGCGGCGCATGTTGGCCACCAGCACCCGCACGAGGTCGTCGGACAGCGGCACCGGCGGGATCACCACGCCTTCCTGGATCAGCTCGCGGGCGCCCGCCGGCATGCTGGCTGGCTGCATGCCACCGACATCGGCGTGGTGCGCGCGCGACACGGTGAAGCCGAGGTCGCCGACCCGGGTCACGAGCGTGATATCTGGAAGATGGGTGCCGCCGGTGAACGGATCGTTGAGGATGTAGGTGCTCCCAGGGGCGGGCCGCAGCGCGCGCACCGCCGCCACCGCGTCCGGCATGGCGCCCAGATGCACCGGCATGTGCTCGGCCTGGGCGATCATCCGCCCGCCGGCGTCGAACACGGCGGTCGAGCAGTCGCGCCGCTCCTTGATGTTGGCGGAATGCGCGGCGCGCACGAGCGCGGCCCCCATCTCCTCGGCAACACCGCGCAGTGACGCCGCCATCACCTGAAGGGTGGCGGGATCGCTCACCGCACCACACTCCAGCCGCCGTCCGGTTGGCTGCGCGCGGTCCAGCCTTCGGCGATCCACAGCGTCGCACCCTCGAGCGCCACCGCCTCCGGGCCGGCGAGCGCGCGGCGGGGCGCTCCGGTCGAACGCTCGACTCCCGGCCCCGGCTGCACCCGCACCGATCGCATCGCCACGAGCTCGATCTCAGCCCCGCGATCGTCGAACCCGAAGCGACGCATGTGGGCGGCATGGAAGCGGTCGCCGAGCGTCGCCACCGGCTCCAGTTCGACCGTCAGTTCAAATGCCTGGCCGCGGTAGCGAAGGTCGCACGACGCCTCGGTCCGGCCCCCTCGCGAGCCGGGCGCCCGGGGGACGAGCCGCCGCAGGTCACCCGCTCGCAGCCCTGCGAGCGGCGCGACGACTCCGCGTACCGCGTCCAGCCGCCGGTCACCGCCGGCGATCCCGAGCGCCGACAACATGCCCGTCGCAGCCGGCACCCGCACGCGGCGGATCCCCAGCGCGTCGGCCACCTCGCATGCGTGCAGCGGCCCGGCGCCGCCGAATGCGACCAGCTCCAGGCGACGGGGGTCGTGTCCACGCTCCACCGTGACCACCCGGATCGCCGAGACCATCTCCTGGTTCGCAACCGCGACGATGCCGCGGGCTGCTGCCCGCACCGAACCGAATCCGGCGGCCACGGTGGACACGGCCTGACGAGCCGCCGCCGGCCGAAGCCGAAGCCGTCCGGGGAGCGGCAGCCGGTGATCGAGCCTCCCGAGCACGACGTTGGCGTCGGTGACAGTCGGCACCGTCCCGCCCAGACCGTAGGCGGCCGGCCCCGGCCGCGCGCCGGCGGTGTGCGGCCCCACGCGCAGCGCGCCGCCCTCGTCGATCCATGCGATGCTGCCTCCTCCTGCGCCGACGGTACGGATATCCAGCTGGGGAAGCCGCACCGGGAGCCCCGCCACCCGGCGCTGCGGGGAGCGCTCCGCCACACCCGAGCGGATGAGACACACATCGGTCGACGTCCCCCCCATGTCGAAGCTGACGGCGTCCGCCCCGCCCAGCGCGGCGACGGCCGCCACCCCGCCGGCGGGGCCTGACAGCAGCAGTCGCGCCGCGTGCGCGGCCGCCTGCTGGAGGCTGCACAGGCCGCCGTTGGACTGCATGACCAACGGCTCGGGCAACCCCTCGGATGTGGCTGCCCGCCCCAGCCGATCGAGGTAGTGGGTGACCGCCGGACCGAGGTAGGCGTCAGCCACCGCCGTGGACGCCCGCTCGTACTCGCGGATCTCCGGTGCGGACTCGCAGGAGAGCACCACGTGCACGCCGGGCAGCAGCCGGCGCAAGACGGCAGCCGCCTCCAGTTCGTGGTCAGGGTGCGCGTATGAGTGCAGGAGACAGATCGCGACCGCCTCCACCCCCGACCGCCGCAGCCTGGCCGCCGCTCTGTGCACCGACCGCGGGTCGAGCTGCCGCTCCGGGCCTGCCGGCGAGCACCGTTCGTCGACCTCGGCGGTGACCGTCGCCAGCGGTGGCGCCGGAGCGCGATCAAGCCGGTACAGGTGTGGGCGAGTCTGGCGAGCAAGCCGCAGCAGATCGCCGAAGCCGCGCGTGGCCACGAACCCGGTCACCGCACCCGACCGCTCGAGCATGGCGTTGGTGGCGACTGTGGTTCCGTGGCCGAGGTGGCGGACATCCGACGCCCCGAGGCCGGCCGCAGCCAGCGCCCGGCCGACACCCTCGATCACTCCCCGCGACTGGTCGTCGGGCGTGGTCGGCACCTTCGCTGTGACCACCTCCCCGGCCCGTACCACCGCAACATCGGTGAAGGTGCCGCCCACGTCCACGCCCACAATTGCGCTCACCGGCCGAGTATCCTGGATCCCGGCCGTGAGCATCCCCCACCATCACTCCACCGAGCAGTCGGCGCACGCCCGCGGCCACGCGCTCGGAGTCGCCCACGCCGATCGGATCCGGGCCAACAGCGACCTCTACGGCCGGCTGTTCGAAACCACCACCGGACTCTCGGCCGCCGGAGTGGGCCGACTGGGCGCCGAAGCCATGGCACGGATCGCCGGCTGGGCCCCGGAACTGGCTCACGAGATCGAGGGCATCGCCGCCGGCTGCGGGCTGCCGCTCGAGATGATCGCGGCGCTCAACGCCCGCACCGAACTGCTCGCGGGGGCCGCCCGCGCCGAGTGCTCGACCATCGCAGTACTCGGCACGGCGACCACCCACGGACGCCCGATCGGACTGCAGACGTGGGACTGGCACGAGGAGCTGGCCGGCGGCTGGATCGTGTGGACGATCGAGCATCCGGACGGCCGCGTGGTGAAAACGCTGACCGAGGCCGGCATCGTCGGCAAGATCGGCGTGTCCAGCGCCGGGGTCGGCCTCCTGCTGAACATCCTCGGACACGACCTGGACGGGCCCCCGGTGGGCGTACCGGTGCACGTGATCTGCCGCAGGGTGCTCGACGAGGCGGAGGGCGCCGTCGCGGCGCTCGAGCTGCTCGCCGGCGCTCGGGTCTCGGCCTCGAGCGCGGTCACCCTGGTCGCCGCCGACGAGAACGGCGGTGTCGTCTGCACCACCGAGCTGTCGCCCGCGGGACCGGGATTCGTGCTGCCCGACGACAACGGCGTGCTGGTGCACACCAACCACTTCGTCGCAGACCCGGGGCGAGCCAACGACCGCATGGTGCGCGAGGCCCCCGACACGGTGCTGCGCTTCGACCACGCCCGGAGAGGCATGCGGCGCGTGAGCGCGGGCTCGGCGAACGCCGACGGGGTACTCGCCGTCATGACCAGCCATCGCGCGGGCTCCGGTGCGATCTGCTGCCACCCGTCTGCCGAGGCGGTGTTCGGTGAGCGGTGGGCGACCCTGGCGACGATCACCCTCGACCCGCAACTCCACGAGATGCACGTGGTCCGAGGCGGCCCGTGCGGTCGGGAGGTCGCACTGCCGGCGGCGAACGAAGCGGCCGCCGGCCGCGCGTCAGGCTGACAACGCCGACTCGACGACCGCCGCCGCCGCGATGCAGTCGGTCTCGCACCAGGGAAGAGCGGCAATCTGCATGCCCACCGGCATTCCCATGTGGTCGGTGCCGCAGGGTACGCTCACGGCCGGCCAGCCGAGCACATTGAAGATCCCGGTGAGGGCGCACATCGCGACGGTCACGTCGACCGCGGGACGGCCCGCGAACGGAACCTCGAGCGTGCCGAGTGGGGGCGGTGTGAAGGCCTGGGTCGGCATCACGATCAGGTCCACCTCGGCGTCGGCCAACTGGCCGCGCAGACGTGCGTGATAGCGCAGGCGGCGATGGCCGAGCACGGCGGCCTGGACAGCGGTGTAGTGCTGCGATCGTTCGAGATCGGCAACCACGTCGGGCCCGAGATCGGCCCGTCGCGCCGGCCAGTAGTCGGCCATCGAACCACCGTCCTCGATACTGTAGAAGTCCGGGTCGCGGGGCTGCGCCTCGGCCCACCCGAGGTCGACCTCGACCACTCGCGCGCCGGCGTCGCGGAGGATTTCCACGCCGGCCCGCACGGGCTGGGCGACGCCCGGGTTGGTGTGCTCGAAGAAGTACTGCTCCGCCACCCCGACCGTGAGCCCGGCCACCCCGCGCTCGAGCGCATCCCGGTAGCGGTCGACCGGCACCGGTTGCGTGCGCGGATCACGCGGGGAAGCCCCCGCCATCACCTCCAACGACAGCGCGCAGTCCCGCACCGAGCGAGCCATCGGCCCGCAGTGGTCGAGCGAGAGACACAGCGGATGGATCCCCGCCAGGCTGACGCGGCCGAAGGTCGGCTTGAGTCCGACGATGCCGCAGCACGACGCCGGGCAGCGAATCGAGCCGCCGGTGTCCGTCCCGGGGGCGAGTGCGACCATCCGTGCTCCCACCGCCGCGCCCGACCCGCCGCTCGAGCCGCCGGGCATGCGCCCCGGATCCCGTGGGTTCCGGCAGGTGCCGAAGTGCGGGTTGTCCGTGGTCGTCCCCCAGGCGAACTCATGGGTGGCCAGCTTGGCCACCGTCACCGCGCCGGCCGCCGAGAGCGCCGCCACCACGTCCGCATCGAGTTCGGGGACATGGTCGCGGTGAATGGCGCTGCCGTAGGTGGTGCGAATCCCCGCGGTGTCGATCAGATCCTTCCAACCCACCGGCACCCCGGCGAGCGGTCCGGGATCGCCCCCAGCGGCGACGGCACGGTCTACCGCGGCGGCCTCGGCTGCAGCACGCTCGGCGGTGACCAGCCAGACCGCACCCAGATCGTCCGCCTGCACGCGCCGCAGCGCCTCGTCGGCCAGTTCACGGGCAGACACGCGACGCGCACGCACCGCAGCAGCGATCGCCCAGGCGTCGAGTTCGAGCAGGTCGCTCATGGTCGCCGCAGCCTATCGGCACGGAACCGATCGGCCTCCGGTGGGAGCGGACGGCCCTGGGCAAGGTCGGCCGCCAGCCGGCCCAACGCGGGGCCCGTCTTGAAGGCGTGCCCGGAGTCTCCGCCGCATACCACCACGCCGTCGACGACATCCAGGATGTAGTCGCCGTCGGGGCTCATCGTGTACAGGCACGACTCGCTGCGCACCGGGGCCGGATCGAGACCGGGGAAACGCCGCCGGACGTACTCCACCAACCGGCCCACCACAGCCGGATCGACCGGCCGGTCAGGCCGGTCAGGATCCCACTCGCCCGGCCGGGCATGATCCAGCGCAACCTTGTACCCCACACCGGGGGCGACCAGCCCATAGTGGGCGGTGCCGTCGTCGCCCAGATCGATCACGGACGGGCGTGAGTCGGGGGCGCCGGCGAAGTAGGTCACCTGCTCGATCCGGGGCACCAGCGGTAACCCGGTGAGCGGCCCTGTCCACGCTCCGGCGCAGACCACCACCAGGTCGGTGTCGAGATCGCGCGGATCGTCGACCCGCACACCTTCTCGCACATCGAGGCCGGCGCGCAGAGCGCGCAGCGCGTCGTCGGCGAGCACCGCGCCGGCGTCGCTGTCCCACAACACCGGGCCGTCAAAGACCGCCTCCGGGAAGCGGGCCTGGGCATCGGCGCGATCGAGCCAGCACGGGTCGATCCGCTCTGCGCGAGCCCGTCCGCGTAGCTGTGAGTCGCCGCTCCGGCGATCAACAGGCTGTTGAAACGCAGCAGCCGGCGATCGATCCGCACCCATTCCTCGATCGACCGCACGGCCAGCCACACCAGATCGGGCTCCGGGTACGCCCGCCGGAAGATTCGCGAGCGGCCGGGTGACGAGCCGAGCAACGTGCCCACGCTGTGCTGCTCGTAGACCACCACGGAGAGGCCGTCGGCGGCCAGCGCACGGGCAGCCGAGAGGCCGATCACACCCGCCCCCACCACCGACGCGGAACTATGCGGCCGGGGCAACCATCCTCTGCAACTCGCCCGTCTCGAACAGCTCGGTGACGATATCGCAGCCACCCACCAACTGGCCGTCCACGAACAACTGCGGGACGGTGGGCCAGCCCGAATGGGCCGACAACTGCTGGCGGATGCGCGGATCGGGCAGGATGTCCATCGCGGCGTAGTCGGCGCCCACGGCATCCAGGCAGCGCACGGTCTGGGCCGAGAACCCGCAGCGCGGCATCTCGGGCGTGCCCTTCATGAACAGCATGATGCGATGCTTGCCGATGGTGGCGACGATCTCGTCGCGAATCTGGTCGTCGGTCACGATCACGTGAGTGCCTCCGTCTTGATCTTCAGTGCGTGCAGGCTGCCGTCGTCGAGCAGGTGCTGGACCGGGGCGTACACCAGCCGGTGCTGATCGATCAGCGACAGGCCGGCGAACTGCTGCGCCCGGACATGTGCGGACAGGTGGTCTCCCCCGCCGAAATCGACCACGTCCACGGTGGCACCGGGGAATGCGTCGGTGAGCAACTGGGAGACCGTGTCCTGCAATGCCATATCCGAAGATTAGCGGGGGGTGTGAGCGCGCCATCCGACCTTGACCGGGCGACGTACAATTGACACGTCGGCCAGGCCCGGGCAATCCGATGCCGGCCCTTCACGGAGGCTCTTTCGATGTACATCGTGGTGTTCATGATCATCCCGGTCGCGCTTGGTCTCGCGGCCCAGGCGTGGGTGCGGCGGGCGTTCGCCGACGGGTCCAAGGTGGCCGCGGCATCGGGGCTGACCGGCGCCCAAGTGAGCCGTCAGATGCTTGCCGCCGGCGGGCTCGGCAACATCGGGGTCGAGGGCATCGGCGGCTCGTTGACCGACCACTACGACCCACGGGCGAAGGTGATGCGGCTGTCCCAGCCGGTCGGCGGCTCGAACTCCGTGGCGGCGGTCGCCGTGGCCGCCCACGAGACCGGTCACGCCTTTCAGGATCTCCGCCACGAGTCCGGGTTCCGGCTACGCGGCGCGTTCGTCCCCGCGGCCGGTTTCGCGTCCAACCTGGCGTTCCCGTTGATCCTGCTCGGGCTCTTCACCCACGTCACAAACCTGCTCTGGCTCGGCATCACGGTCTTCTCGGCGATCATCGTCTTTCAGCTCATCACGCTGCCGGTGGAGTTCGGCGCCAGCCGCAAGGCGATGGCGATGCTGACCTCCCAGGGCGTGATCAGCACCGAGCAGGTGCCGATCGCTCGCAGGGTGCTGACCGCCGCCGCACTCACCTACGTCGTGGCTGCGCTGATCTCGGTCATGCAGCTCGTCTACCTCGTGGGCCAGGCCCGGCGCTGAGCCGGGTAGCATGGGCGGTCGTGGCGCTCCCCCTCTCCCCGCCGCTTCCGCCCCAGCTGGCCCGCTCCGCCGACGCCCTCCCAGAGGGCGCCGGCTGGCTGTTCGAACGCAAGTGGGACGGGTTTCGAGCGATCGTCTTCGTGGACGGCGACGAGGTCTTCGTCCAGTCGCGCAACGGACGCCCGCTGCACCGCTACTTCCCTGAGCTGAGCTTCCCCGACGGGCGCTACGTGCTCGACGGGGAGCTGGTGATCCTGGACGCCTCCGGCGACGAGGACTTCGAGGGCCTGCAGGAGCGGATCCACCCGGCGGCTTCGAGGATCGCCAGGCTGGCGGGCGAGCGGCCGGCGACGTTCGTCGCCTTCGATCTGCTGTGCCATGACGGCACCTCGCTGATCGACGAGCCGTTCGCCGCCCGGCGCGCGGCGCTCGAACAGCAGGTGTCCGAGCCGCTGGTGCTCGGCCCGGCCACCAGCAGTCCCGACGCCGCGTCCGAGTGGCTGAAGTCGGCGGAGGGGGTGATCGCCAAGCGCTCGGACTCGGCGTACCTGTCGGGCAAGCGGGACGCAATGGTCAAGGTGAAGCGAGTACGTACGATCGACTGCGTGGTGGCGGGGTGGCGCCCCGGTAAGGCAGCCGGCACCGTGGGCTCGCTGATCCTGGGCCTGTTCGACGAGCACGGTGAGATGCGCGTGGTCGGGCACACATCGGGCTTCACCGCGCGTCGCGCCCGCGAACTGGTGGCCGAGCTGACTCCGTACGAGAGCGGCGAGCACGGCAGCTCTGCGCCCAGCCGCTGGAGCGCCGACCGCGACCTGGAATGGCGTTCGCTGCGACCCGAACTGGTGGCCGAGGTCAGCTTCGACCACCGCAGCGGCCGCCGGATCCGGCACGGTGCGAAGCTGCTGCGCTGGCGCAGCGACCGTGAGCCGGCGGGCTGCTCGATCGACCAGCTCGACTCCTGATCCGGCCACCCCGCCGAGACTCAGACCCTCGAAGGGTCGCGTCACGACTCCGTGCCGATTCTGTGTCCCGGTCCGTACGGGGTCTGACCCCGGGGTGGGGTGGGGGGGGGGTGGGTTGAAGAGAGAGACCCTGGCCCCGATTCACCCGGGGCCAAGCCATCAAGGTCGAGCGTCCGGTCTCAGCCCACCCGGAAGCGCGCCACCAGCCGGCTGAGTTCCTCGGCGCTCCCCGCGAGGTCGTGCGCGGACGACGCGATCTCCTGGGTGGTGGCCGACGTCTCCTGTGTGGACGCCGCAACCTGTTCGGTGGTGGCCGACGACTGCTCGGCGACCGCGGCGACCTCACCTGTGGCCCGGGCGATCTGCTCGGCCGACGCCGACACCGCTGCGATCGACCGGCCGATCTGGTCGAATGCCTCGCGCGCCTGTTCGACCACGGCCGCGCCATCCTCGCTGCGGCGAGCACCCTCCTCGACCACACCGACGGCGCGGGACGTCTCGCCCTGGATCTCGCCGATCAGCCCGGAAATCGACGCCGCAGCCTGCTGGCTCTCCTCTGCGAGCTGACGCACCTCCTCGGCCACCACGGCGAACCCACGCCCCTGCTCACCGGCTCGCGCCGCTTCGATCGCCGCGTTCAGCGCGAGCAGGTTCGTCTGACGCGCAATACCGGTGATCGTCTCGACGATGCCGCCGATCTGAGCCGAACGCTCCGCGAGACTCTGGATGGCCGCCGTGACGTCGACGCTCGACTCGCGCACCAGGTGCATGGCCTGGGTCGCCTTCTCGGATGCCGACGCGCCCTCCTCGGCGACCTGGCGAGCCTGCGACGCCGCGTGAGCGGTGTCCTCGGCCGCGGATCGCGCCTGCTCGACGATGCCCACCTGCCGGGTCGCGCCGTCGGCGACCTCGTTGATCGCCGTGGCGATCTCGGCTACCGTGCGACCGGCGCTCTCGGACGTGGCCGCCATCTCCTCCGACGCGGCCGAAACCGTCCCGGACGTCGAGGTGATCTCGCCGATCATGTCGCCGAGCTGGCCGCGCATCGTGTTGTACGAACCAAGCCCGTCCCGCACCTTGGCCAGCATCTCGTTGAACGTGCGCGAGAGGTCGCCGATCTCGTCCCTGCCCGGGTTGTCGACCGGCGACGTCACCGGCTCTGCAGAAACGGTCAGGTCACCCTCCGTGATCGCACCCAGCCCGCGGGTGAGCGACGTCAGGCAGTTTTCCGACAGGCTCCGCAGCCGGACGGCGAGGGCAGACAGGTTCGACCCGATCGCGCGGCACAGGAGCAGGATGATCGCAAGGCCGGCGATGATCGCGGCGGCCACGAAGCCGAGCATCATCAGCTGAGCGTTACGCTGAGACGTGGCGGCTTCGGAATCAGCCTGGGCCTTGACCTCGAGCGCGTACGACTGCAGAGCCTTGGAGAGCGCATCCGCCGAGGAATTGGCGCTACCGTTGATGATGGCCAGCGTGCCCGTCCGGCTCCCGCTCTTCCACGCGACCTCGGACTTGACGTCCATCGCCTGCCAGGCTGTGAAGGCGGTCTGGATCCGACTGACCGCAGCGCGATCGGAGGCGGTGGTTGCCATCGCCTTGAGCCGGTTGAACACCTCGCTGAAAGCGGCGATGTCGCCCGCGTGCATGTCGCTGCCGTCAGGATTGGTGACCCGCCGCGCGTTGAGCGCGTTCTGGATCTGGGACACGTGCATGTTGTATGCAGCGGCGCTCGCCTCGTTGGCGACCATCGCCTTGCCGTAGCCCGCCTTGACCGACGAGGACACGCTCCCCAGCCCGATCCACCCGACCGCAACCGCGATGCAGAACACGAGGGACACGCCACCCAGCGATGCGATCAGCTGGGCTCGAAGCGACGAGCGGATGAAGTTCATTACCTGGCTCTCCCGGGTAGTCGAAGGATGTACCCGGTAGTTCGCCCACTCGACCTCGAACTTGAGTCTTCAGACCAGCAGGTCGAGCACCGCCTCGGGCTCCTTGAAGGGCGGCACCAGGTACGCGCCCGCGGCACGATCGCGAACCGCCTCCAGCATCTCGCGCGCAATCGCGGTACCCTGGGCCGCAGCACCCGCGCCGGCGCGCTCGAGCAGGTCGAGCACACGCTCACCGACCACGATTCCCGGCACCTCGTTGTGCAGCCGCACCGCCAGGGCGTGACTTGTCAGTGGCCAGACGCCGACCAGCAGCGGGATTGGCGAACGGCCCCCGAGTCGGGTGATGAACCGCTCCAGATGCCCGATGTCGAACAGCACCTGGGTCATCGCGAACTGCGCGCCGGCCTCGATCTTGGCGTGGAAGCGCTCGATCTCGAAGTCGAGATCGTCGGCCGCAGGGTTCACCGCCACCCCGATGTGGAACGCCGTCGGCGCGTCGATCGCCTTGCCGGAGTACTCGGTGCCCGCGTTCATGGCCGCCAGCACCCGGGTGAGCCCGATCGCGTCCACCTCGTACACCGCCTTCGACCCGTGCGGGTCGCCGGCCGGCGGAGGGTCGCCGGTCACGGCCAGCACGTTTCGGATGCCCACGGCATGGGCGCCGAGCAGCACCGACTCGAGGCCGCGGACGCTGGTGTCCCTGGGGGTCACGTGCGGGATCGTCTCCACCCCCACCTCGCGCTCGATCAGCGCCGAGGCGATCAGGGCGTTCATGCGTGCTCGCGCCAGGGGATTGTCGTTGACGTCGAACGCGTCCACCCTCCCGGTCTCGGCCAGCCGGCTGGCGGCGGCGATCAGCCGCTCGACGTTCCCGCCCTTGGGCGGGTCGAGCTCGACCGACAGCACGAACTCCCCGCGCCGAAGCTTGCCGGCCAGCACGGTCTCGGTGGCCTCCGCGGGGCGCGCCAAGGGCAGCTCGTGCTCCGCCCGCGCGAGTTGGGTGGTGGGCGCGCGGCGCTGCGAGACGGCGCCCCGGATCGCGGCCACGTGAGCGGGCGTCGTGCCGCAGCAACCGCCGATCAGGCCCACCTCCAGTCGAAGCGCGTGCGCGGCGAACTCGGCGAAGTACTCCGGCGAGGTGTCGGGGTAGATCACACGCCCGGCCGAGACGTTCGGGAGCCCGGCGTTGGCCGCCGCGGTGAGCGGCAACGCGGTCACGGCTCTCAGCTCTTCGATCGCCGCCAGCACGGACTGCGGACCGAGACTGCAGTTGACGCCGATCGCGGCCGGGGCAAGGGGCTCGAGCGCGGCCAGAAGGTCGGCGACGCGGTCGCCTGCCAGCGTCTCGGCGTCATCACCCACCGTGATCTGGGCGATCACCGGGAGCGGGCACACCCGCTTCACGGCCTCGAATGCGAGCACCAGCTCGGCGACTGAAGTGAATGTCTCCAGAACCAGCAGGTCGACGCCCCGGCCGTGCAATGCGCACGCCTGGTCGGCGAAGTGACCCGCCATGCGCTGGGAGTCGAGCTCTCCCGGCGCTACCCCCAGCGGGCCAATCGAGCCGGCGATCAGCACATCGCGGCCGCCCACCTCGCGCGCCTCGCGGGCCAGCTTGACACCTGTCTCGTTGATCCGCACCGCCTGGTCGGCGAGGTGGTCGGCGGCCAGCTTGACCGGATTGGCTCCGTAGGTGTTGGTCTGGATCACGTCCGCACCGGCCCGGATGAAGGCCAGGTGAAGCTCCACCACCCGCTCCGGTTCGAGCAGGCTCGCCTCCTCGGGACAGCGGGCGCGCGGCACCGCGGCCGACAGCAGCGAGCCCATGCCGCCGTCGCCGACCAGCGTCTCGCGCCGCAGCCGTTCGAGTATGGATGCCATCCGAGCCCCGGAGTGTAAGGATAGGGTCGTGAGCGTGCCGCTCCATCCCCGTCCGTCAAAGCTCGTATGCATCGCGCGCAACTACCGCGAGCACGCCGCCGAGCAGGCGGCCGCCGTGCCGGAGCGGCCGATGGTCTTCTTCAAGCCGCCGTCGTGCCTGATCGGCCCGGGCGATCCGATCGTCCTGCGCCCCCCGGCCGAGCGGGTGGACTTCGAAGCCGAGCTGGGGGTGGTGATCGCGAGCACCGCCAGCAGGGTGCCGGCGACCGGCGCGATGGCACACGTCGCCGGCTACACAATCGTGAACGACGTCACCGCCCGCGACCTGCAGGCGGCCGACGGGCAGTGGGCGCGGGCCAAGGGCAGCGACACATTCGGGCCGGTGGGGCCGCGCGTGGTGCCGGCGGCAGAGATCCTCGACCCACATGACCTCGCCATCCGCTGCTGGGTGAACGGCGACCTGATGCAGGACGGCAGCACCGCCGACATGGTGCACCGCGTCCCCGAGCTGATCGAGTTCCTCTCGGCGTCGATCACGCTCGAGCCCGGCGACGTGATCGCGACCGGAACGCCGGCCGGGGTCGGCGCCCACCGGTCGCCGCCGGTGTTCCTGCGCGCCGGCGACGTGGTGCGGATCGAGATCGACGGCATCGGCGTGCTCGAGAACCCGGTCGTGGCGGGCGATCCCTGAAGCCGGCACGTCGATGAACCTCCGGCCAGCAACCGATCGGAGCACCGACACCACGGGGGGCGCGCGGTTGCTCGGGATCGGCCACCGCTACGGCGGACTGCAGGTGCTGAGCGGAGTGTCGCTGGACGTGGCGAGCGGTGAGGTGGTCGGCGTGGTCGGGCCGAGCGGCTGCGGCAAGTCCACGCTGCTCTCGCTGATCGCCGGCCTGGAGTCACCGACCCAGGGACGCTTGAGCGCGGCGCCGGCGGCGCTGATGCCGCAGCACGACCTGCTGATGCCGTGGAGGTCGGCGCTCGACAACGCCTGCATCGCACTCGAGAACGCCGGCGTTCGCCGCCGCGAGGCTCGCGAGCGGGCACGAGCGCTGTTCGCACGCTTCGAGCTCCAACGGTTCGAGTCGAGCCGCACGTGGGAGCTCTCGGGCGGCATGCGCCAGCGCGTGGCGTTCGTACGCACGCTGCTGGCCGGGAAGCCGCTGCTCCTGCTGGACGAGCCGTTCGCGTCGATCGACGCCATCACCCGGATCGAGCTGCAGGACTGGCTCTCCGACATGCTCGCGGCCGAGCCGCACACGGTGGTGCTGGTCACGCACGACATCGAGGAAGCACTCGTCGTCTGCGACCGGGTGATCGTGTTGTCGGCCCGGCCGGGCCGGATCGTGCTCGAGCTCGGCGGAAGGCTGGATCGCTCGTCACCCGACCTGCTGGCGGCCCGCGACCAGGTGCTCGAGGCGCTGCGATGAGGCGCTTCGGCTGGGTGGTGGTGCTCGCGGCGATCCTGGGTGCGTGGGAAGCCTGGGTGCGTGTGCGCGGGGTCGGCTATCTGCTGCCGTCGCCCTCGGCGATCGTCCGCACGCTGGTCGACGAGCGCGGCCGACTGTCGTCCGACGCCATGGTGACATTGCGCGAGATGGTGTTCGGGTATGCGATCGCGGCCGGCTTCGGGCTGGCGGCCGCGACCCTGCTGCACGCGTCGCCGACCCTTCGCAGGGCGACCTATCCGCTGCTGACGGCGTCGCAGAGCGTGCCACTGGTCGCCATCGCGCCGATCCTCGTCGTCTACTTCGGATTCGGCCTCGCGCCGCGACTGATCGTGGTTGCCCTGGTGTGCTTCTTCCCGATCACGGTCAATGCGGTGGACGGGTTCCAGTCGGTCGATCCCGAGTACCGGCGGATGATGCGCACGCTCCACGCCTCGCCGACGGCGATCTTTCGCCGGGTGGAGTTCCCGGCGGCGCTGCCGGCGATCTTCTCAGGCGCTCGGGTGGCCGCCTCGTACACCGCCGTTGCAGCGCTCTTCGCCGAGTTCATCGGGTCGTCGTCCGGGCTCGGGTACACGATCCAGCAGGCCACCAACCAGTACGACACGCCCCTGGTCGGTGCGGCGGTGGTGCTGCTGGCAGCGTTGGCGCTGGCGCTCTTCGCGGCGGTCACGCTGACCGAGCGGCTGGTCGCCCCGTGGTCACGTCGCGCCGGATGAGATCCGCGCGGCGTGGTCGGGCACGTACGTCTGGGTGTCACGCGGCGGCCGCCGATACCCGTCCTCGGACTGGCGGTGGGGCAGGTGCAGCGGCGGTGGCGTGCGGTCCTGGTAGGCGACCCGCGAGAGCAGATGGGCGATGCAGTTGAGGCGTGCCCGGCGCTTGTCGTCGGCTTCGACCACGAACCAGGGCGACTCGGGCAGGTCGGTGTGGACGAACATCTCGTCCTTCGCGCGCGAGAAGTCGATGTAGTGCGCGCGTGACTGGAGGTCCATCGATGACAGCTTCCAGCGCTTGGTGGGATCGTCGATCCGCTCCTGGAAGCGCCGCCGCTGCTCGTCGTCGGAGACCGAGAACCAGTACTTCGTGAGCAGGATCCCGTCGTCGATCAGCATCCGCTCGAACGCTGGGCACTGACGCAGGAAGAGCCGGTACTGGTCGGGGGTGCAGAAGCCCAGCACGTGCTCGACGCCGGCCCGGTTGTACCAGCTGCGGTCGAACAGGACGATCTCGCCGGCCGCCGGCAGATGCGCGACGAAGCGCTGGAAGTACCACTGCGTGCCCTACGCTCGCTGGGTGCGGGCAGTGCGGCGATCCGGCAGAAGCGCGGGTTGAGCGGCTCCATGATGCGCTTGATGGTGCTGCCCTTGCCGGCCGCATCACGACCCTCGAACACCACGACCACCCGCGCCCCCTCCTCGCGCACCCACGACTGCATGCGGGCAAGCTCGATCTGCAGCCGCTCGAGTTCGGGGTCGTAGACCGAGCGCGGTATCCACCGGGGTCGCTTCCTGGCCATCGCAGGAATCGTACGCGGCTCTGAAGTACACTGGGGCGAGCGTTTGCCGGGGAGTCCCACCGGGGACTGAGAGGGCGCATCGGGCGCCGACCCGCGAACCTGATCTGGGTCATGCCAGCGAAGGGAAGCACGCCATGCGAAAGCTGTCGGTCATCTGTCTCGCCCTGCTCGCCGGTTGCTCGTCGGGCAATGCGACGACCACCACCCCGGTGCGCTCGGTCACGCTCGCGCTGGACTGGTATCCGAACCCCGACCACGTCGGCGTCTACGCGGGCATCGACCGCGGATTCTTCCGCTCGGCCGGCCTTGCGGTGCACCCCGTGGCTCCGACGGACGTCTCCGACCCGATCCGGTTCGTGGTTGCCGGCCGGGCCGACCTGGGCATCTCCTACGAGCCCGAGGTGTTCTTCGCGCAGCAGCACCACCTGCCGGTGGTGGCGGTGGCTGCGATCGTCCCCACCGCGCTCAACTCGATCATCGCCCGCGGCGATCGCGGCATCCGCGCGCCGGCTGACCTAGCCGGCAAGACGGTCGGCGAGGACGGCAGCGCGAGCACCGACGCCTACCTGACCGCGGTGCTTCGAACTGCGGGCCTTGCCCCCGGCGCGGTGCACCGGGTGAACGTCGGCTTCAATCTGATCCCGGCGCTCCGCTCCGGGCGCGTGGACGCGATCATCGGCGGCTTCCAGAACATCGAGGGCGTGCAGGCGAGCGTCGACGGCCTGCACCCGGTGAGCTTCCGAGTTGACCAGTACGGCGTGCCGGGCTACGACGAGTTGGTGGTGGTCGCGAGCGCCTCGCGGCTTCGCTCCGACGCCGGCTACCGCTCGATGGTGCGTCGATTCACCGCATCGCTCGCCCGTGCGACGGCGTGGGCCAAGGCACACCCGGCAGCGGCGGTCGCGGTCATGAAGAAGGAGAGCTACCGCGACTACCAGAGCCAACTCGAGCGCAGCGTGCCGGCCACGCTCAGCCTGCTCGGCTCGCCGGCACTCGATCCCGCGGCCTGGCAGCGCTTCGGGCTGTGGATGTGGCGATCCGGCCTTCTGCATTCACGTCCCGACGGGGCCGCGCTGGTCGCCCGTCCCTGAGAGCCCGCGCTGCGAAGCTCTACAATCGACCCATGGAGCAAACGTCCCTCAAGGGCCAGCTGCTGATCGCGACCCCGTCGCTGCTCGACCCGAACTTCCGCCGCTCGGTGGTGTTCGTGCTCGAGCACACACCGGAGGGAGCGGTTGGCGTCGTGCTCAACCGCCCGACCGGGGTGGCGGCCGGTGAGGCGGTGCCCGAGCTCGCGCCGTTGATGCACGACGACGACCAGGTGTTCGTGGGCGGGCCGGTGCAGCCGCGATCGGTGATCGCGCTGGCCGAGTTCGCGCAGCCGGACCCCGCCGACGAGGCGATCGTCGGCCCGATCGCGCCGATCGACGTCGGCGCCGGGGTGGACGAGGTCGCGGAGCGCGTGAGCCGGGTACGGGTGTTCGCCGGGTACGCCGGCTGGGGTGAGGGTCAGCTCGACGACGAGCTGACCGAGGAGGCCTGGTTCACCGAGCCCGCGCTACCGGGCGACGTGTTCGCAGACGACGCCGAGCAGCTGTGGAACCGCGTGCTCGGCCGGATGGGATCGCAGTACAGGCTGATCGCGAGCATGCCCGACGACCCCAGCCTGAATTGAGGGCGCTGCGCGCGGCCGGGCTCGCGCTTGCGATTGCACTTGCCGCGTCATGTGCCGGGCGGACGGCCGGCACCACCCAGACTCCGTTGCCGCCCACCAGCTCGGCGAGCGTGCCGCAGACCACGGAGCCACCCCCGAGCAGCCCGTCGCCGACGACCCCGCCGACGCCGCAGACGGTGGTGCCACGGCCGCACATCGTGTGGCGCCCGATCCCGTACAGCGCCGCCCGGAGAGCGCAAATGGCCGCTTACGCGCGCCTCCACTACGCCCTCGACCGCTCGCTGATCGTGGGGCCGCACGTGATTGTCGAGCATTACACCGCCGACACGTCCGTGGCCAACGACTGGGCGGTCTTCGCCTCCGACCGCCCCGACGGCGAGCTGGGCGGCCTGCCGGGCGACTGTGCCCACTTCATCATCTCGACCACCGGCGTGATCTACCAGCTCGTGCCGCTGGACGTGATGTGCCGGCACACCGTCGGCCTGAACTGGACGGCGATCGGGATCGAGCACGAGGGCACCTCGGACGCGTCGATCCTCTCCGACCCGGCCGAGCTGCACGCCTCCCTGATGCTCACCGCCTGGCTCATGCACCGGTTCTCGATCCCGATCGGCGACGTGGTCGGCCATGCCGAGAGCCTGGAGAGCCCCTACCACCGCGAGCGGGTGGCGTCGTGGCGCTGCCAGACCCACGCCGACTGGCAGCACGCCGACATGACGACCTACCGGCGGCTGCTCCTGCGCAGCCTGCGCGCCGATCATGCGCCCGCCGGGCCGGGATATGCCGCGACGGCCGCGGCTTCGAGCTGCTGAGGCGACAGTGCAGCCCGGCCCATCGAGTACAGCAGAAACGGCACCCCGTCGTCCTCGAGTTGCCTTTCGAAGGTCATGCCGATCTTGCAGGCCACCCTGATGGAGGCCCGATTCAGCGGGTCGATCATGCAGATCAGGCGTGAGAGCCGAAGCTGCTCGAACCCATGGTGGGCGATCGCCCACGCCGCCTCGGTGCCGAGGCCCTGGCCCCAGAACTCCTTGGCCACCATGTAGGCGACCTCCACCTCGGAGCGCTCCTCGATCGTCCACGGCAGGAGCCCGCAGCGACCGACGAATCGACCCGTCCGCCGGTCGATGGTCGCCCAGAGCCCGAGCTCCGGGTGATCCGGATGCCCGTCCAGAAACCATTCCAGATCTTCCCTGGTCTCGTCGTGGGTCAACGTGCCGTCCGGGAAGTACCTCCGGATCTCCGGATCGCGGTAGAGCGTGAAGAGGTCGTCGAGATCCTCGAGCACCAGGCGCCGGAGGACGAGTCTCCTGGTCTCCAGGATGATCATCGACGTGCCCGGCTCACCGGCGCTCGCCGAACTCGTCGAGCAGGATGTGAACATGCCCGATCGGCTCGAAGCCGGTCCGTTCGAGTATCGGCCGGGACATCGACCCACCCTGAGTGATCAGCGTCGGCGTGCCCAGCCCGACGGCCTCCTCCCAGCGCGAGCGCAGGAGCGCGCGGTACGCGCCACGGCCACGAGCGGCCGGCAGCGTCGCTCCGCCGTACAGCAGCAGCCCCTCCGACACCGGCGCCGACGTCCCGGCGGCCACCAGGGTGCCGTCGAGCCACACGGCGTGCATGAGCGTCGTGCGATCGGCCCAGGTGACGGGCAGCATCGCCCTGCTCTCGGCGAGCGCCTGGCCGGTCTCCCCGAACGCCTCGAACTGCACCTCGCTGGCCGCCGCATACTCGTCGAAGGTCTCGACGCGGCGCGCGACGGCGCCGGCCGGGCCGGGCGGCGGATCCGTGCGAAGTACCAGGGCCACCGCGTACGGATCGCGATCGGGCACCACCCCGCGCTCGAGCAGGAGCTCGACCAGATCCGCGGGCTCCGCCGCACTGCCGACCTCCCACTGGGTGGATCGACGCCCGCGGGCGTCCAGCAGTGCGTGCACCTCCGCTCGCACGTCGTCCACCTGATCGGTGCGGAAGCGATGACGCTGGACGGTGTTCCAGGTCGAGCCGGCGCCCATGCAGAGCGTGAACCGGTCGGTCTCGATGCGCTCGCCGCCGGCGGCGACGGCGCCGAAGGAGTTCGGGTACTCGGCGATCTCACGCAGCATTCCTCCAACGGTAACGTCGTCCGCCGCGATCGCCCCATGTCGGCATCCGTTTACACTGGACGGATGGCGAGTAGCACGTGGGCCAGGTGGCCGTTTGGGGCCGATAACCGTGGAGCGATCCCGCCGCGGGCGCCAGAGCGCCCATGAACGTACTCGGAGCGTGCCTGCGCCGCCGCTGGATGCCGCTATCCCCAGTCGGGGCCGATGGGGTCGCATCCGTTGGGGGTGGAGGTTGTGATGCGACGGATGTCTGTCCCGTTTGCCTTCATGACGTAGAGCTCGTGTTGGGGCTGCCCGTGACATGCTGCCGTCTGGTGGCTGACCGAGCGTGAGAACACGATCCACTGTCCGTCGGGGGACCAGGCCGGAAAGAGGGCGCCGCCAGGCCCCTGGGTCAGTTGGTGCAGCTCTGTCCCGTCGTGTCGGATGGTGAGGACTTGAGGTTCGAACGTAGGGGCGGGGCGGCAGGTGTCGAAGAGGCAAGCGTCGGTAAACAGAATTCGGGAGCCGTCAGGTGACCAGCGTGCGTTTCCGCCGCCGCCCGGTCTGTCGTGTGGGAGGCGGTAGACGAGACGTGGGTGCTTCCCGTCGACGCCGATCGTCCAGATGCTCGATTGGTCGAGGTTTCCTGGCTTGTTCCCATCTCGCATGAACAGGAGTTGGCGACCGTCCGGCGAGAAGCTCGGGGAGTGATCTTCCCAGCCCGAGCCGAGCTTGAATTGGGTTAGCTGGCGCGGCTGGGATCCGTCGGCGTGTGCAACCCAGATGCCGATGGAAGCGTGCACGCAGCACGACGTCCCCTGGCGGATGGTCCCGATCGCGCGTTCGAACGCTATCTGGGTGCCATCGGGAGACCACGCTGGATGACCGTCGCCGAGGCAGGACCCAGTGCATCCGTGGGTGACCATTCGCAGATCTGACCCATCCGCGTTGACCACCATGATGCTGTCACGGTGGCCGACCAAGGTGCGATCAAACAGGATCCTGCCGCCATCGGGCGAGAACTTCGGGTGGTAGTAATTCCCGCCTTTCGGCGGCGCGGCAACCAGTGTCCTGTGGCTGCCGTCGGTGGCCGAGATGTACAGGTGAAAAGGGCCCGGCACCCTCGGCAGATCGGCGAACACGATGCGGCCGGGGAGCCGTTGCTTACTCACCACGGTAGATGTCCGACTGTCAACTGCGCCCGAACTGCAAGCCGCCACCACCAGAACAAGCATCCCTGTTGTGATTGTCAGCGTCAGGCGTCTCACGACGATCCTCTCGGAGGGGACTCGACTCGGACCTCAGCATGCCTCGCACGGGTCGCGGTTGATCACCGTTGGATAACGATCCGGGCACAGGATTCTGTGTCTGGAGCCGGAGATCGCCGCTCATCGAGCGAGGAGTAGGGTTGGCCGGTGGACGCGCATGTGCTGTTCGTGGAGGATGACCGTTCGATCCGCGAGGTGACGACGCTCGAGCTGGAGCAGGCCGGCTTCCGCGTCACCGCGTGTGGTGATGGTCACGAGGGGTTGAACATGTTCGCACGAGAGCAGGTCGATCTTGTGCTGCTGGACGTGATGCTGCCTGGCATCGACGGCCTCGAGGTGTGCCGTGAGATCCGCCGTAGCCACCGCACGCCGATCATCATGCTGACCGCCCGCACCGACACGGTCGACGTCGTAGTCGGTCTCGAGTTGGGTGCCGACGACTACGTCTCCAAGCCGTTCCAGCCGCCGGAGCTGGTGGCACGGGTGCGTGCAGTGCTGCGACGCGGGCAGGCGACGGAGACACCGGCGGTGGTTCGCGCGGGTGAGATCGAGATCGACGAGGCAGCGTTCCGGGCTACCCGCGACGGACGCGAGTTGGCCCTTACGGCGACCGAGTTTCGATTGCTGTGCGTGCTCGCCCGCCGACCACGTCAGGTCTTCACGCGTGAAATGCTGCTCGACCTGGTGTGGGGGTACGAGTTCCTCGGCGACTCGCGGCTGGTGACCGTCGCGATCCAGCGGCTGCGAGCGAAAGTCGAAGACGACCCCACCCACCCGACGCTGATAACCACCGTGCGCGGCGTCGGTTACCGGCTCGGATCAGCGTGAGTCGAGGGTTGCCCGGAACAGGCATTCGGCGCCGGAGCGGCTGTGCACGTATCGTTATCCGACGGTGATCGACCGGTGATCGTCCGCGCTGATGATGGTGGCGTGACCGCGTCCGACCCGCGAAGCAGCCGCGCCGTCGCGCCGACTCGACTGCGGCGGCGGGTGGCGGTCGCGTTCGTACTGGCGGTCGGCGTCGCAACCGGCGCGCTTTCCCTCGGGTCGTACTTCGTTGTGCGAAGCGCGCGGCTTGACGACTCGGCCAAGCGGGCGGTCAACCAATCCATCCTCAACCTACGCTACGCAACCACCCAGCCGAGTGTGCAAGCACTGTTCGACGGCTTGGGTACGCGGGGACAATTCTCCACGGTGGTGCTGAGCCAGGGGCACCCAGCGCAGAACTCCGGCACGATCGGCGCCGGCCCGATCCCGGCAGCGTTGCGCCATCTCGTCGGCGAGGGACAGCTGGCGCGTGAGCGGGTCACGGTGGCGGGCAGACACTACGTGGTAGTCGGCGGCGGGCTGCCGGAGACCAACGAGCAGTTCTACTTCTTCTACGACGAGCAACAGGTGTGGGACGACCTGGACGGCCTGCGGAACGTGCTGGCGGTGGGTTGGTTGGCGCTTGTGCTGATGGCCGGATTGGGCGGGACGCTGTTTGCACGCCGCACGCTGGCGCCGGTCGCGCAAGCCAGTGATGCGGCTCGATCGCTGGCTGAGGGGTTGCTCGACACTCGGCTTCCGGTAGCCGGAGACGACGAGTTCGCGGCTTGGGCGGCCTCCTTCAACGACATGGCCGAGGCTTTGGAAGCGAAGATCGGGGCGCTCGCGGAAGCCCAGGCGCGCGAGCGCCGGTTCACCGCCAACGTCGCGCACGACCTGCGAACGCCGTTGACCGCCTTGATCGGTGAGGCGCGGCAACTCGCCCACCATGTCCGAGACATGCCACCCCCCGCCCAGCGATTGGCCACGATGCTCGTCGACGACGTCGACCGGCTGTGTCAACTGATCGAGGACCTGCTTGAGATCTCGCGCCTGGACTCGAGAGCCGAGCCACCCGAGGCAGAGCCCATCGATGTCGGCGCGATCGTCCAGGGCGTGCTGCGCGGCCACGGCTGGACCGACGTGGTGGAACTAGGATCGGCCCGCGTCGTGATCACCGGCGACCGCCGGCGATTGGAGCGAATCATCGCCAACCTGGTCGGCAACGCGGTGACCCACGCCGGCGTCGGAGTGCAGGTACGCGTGGGTCGAGACGATGGTGGGGCGGTGATCACGGTCGCCGACGACGGCCCGGGGATCGGTGTTGAGGCGCTGCCGCACGTGTTCGACCGTTTCTACAAGGCCGACCGCAGCCGAAGCGCCGGCGGCACCGGCCTGGGGCTGGCGATCGCGCGCGAGAACGCGCGATTGCTCGGTGGCGACATCACCGCCGAAAACGTACCCGGTGCTGGGGCGGTGTTCACGCTTCGGCTGCCCGTGTCCGAATCGTTATCGGACGGTGATCGGCACGCGACCAGCGGAGCGGATGATGAGGCCAGGATCGAGTCCGACCCGAAGGGACGACCGTGAGGCGCTGCGTGCTCGTGACCACAATTCTTGTGCTGCTGGCGGCAGGCTGCGACTCGGGCGGAGCCGTCGGCGAGGGCAGCGTTAAGGACAAGGTGCCACCGGCCGAGTACCCCACCGTTCCGCAGGGGAACCACCCGAGGCTCTCGCGACTCCGGCACGACGGAGAGATCGCGGTTGCGGGGACCGCGGGGCTGTTCGCAATCGATCCGAAGACAGGACAGACGCGGAAGCTCGCAGGGTGTTCAAGCCCGTGCGAGTACGTCGGTGGGTTCGCATGGTCGCCGGACGGCACCCAGATCGCCTACACCGTCGGCACGTGCGTCTCCAACGGCGCGTGCGAGTCCGCGGCCGGCATCTGGGTCAAGCAGGCAGGCGAGGCCCCCAGACAGCTCACCACCAGGTGCAACCCCACCCTCATGCCCCCATGCGCGGGAGAGGTGTGGGAGTGGTCTCCCACCGGTGACCTACTCGCGTATAGCCGGACCGTGGAGACGGGCGGCCTGAGGGCCAACGGCACGTGCTGCTCAAATCAGGGTCGCGAGTCTGAGCTTTCGCTCCTCGACCCGAGCGACGGACGGCTGACAGCGCTAACTCAAGGCAGCGGCGGGATCTCCGCGGTCGACTGGTCGCCGGATGGCGCTGAGATAGCGTTTGGAGACGGGTCGGGGATCAGCGTCATCTCACCGGTCAATGGGAGCTATCCCAGGGAGATCGCCAGGAACGTGGGGTCCGTCGACTCGGTGGTGTGGTCGCCCGATGGCGCGCAGATTGCGTTCGACACGTTCCAGGGCGACAGCTCACGCATCTACGTGATGAACGCCGACGGATCGGCTCGCCGCCAACTGGCCGACGGGGCGAAATTCGAAGGGCCCGGCGCACCGGTGTGGTCGCCGGACAGCACCAGGATCGCATACGTCGCCACACCCGGGAAGCAATACGCCTACGGCGTGCAATTCTTCGTCGTTTCCGCCGACGGGTCAAAGCGGACCGCGATCTACGACTCAGGGTGCTGCCCCAACCCGTACTTCGACGGCCCGGTTTGGTCTCCAGACGGGGCTCAGATCGCATACAAGGGCGTGGCCGCGAAGTGGCGCGTCGCGCGAGCCGATGGAGCCGGGCGAGCGTCGCCGGTCGACAACCTCGTGATCGAAGGGTGGCAGCAGCGTCCGGGCAGAGGCTGACCACCAGTCGCCCCGTCGACCAATTGTTCGACGTTGACTGCACCTCTATCTACGGTCGGCACAGGTTCCCCGACGAACTCGAGACCGGTCGAATCACGATGGACAGACTACTCGCCGCTCGTCTCGGACCACCAGCGGACCACAACACGGCGGTGGAGTCGCCCAACCCGCCTGGTTGAGCGACTCCTTACCATCGGGGCGCCGAGATTCGAACTCGGGACCTCACCGACCCGAACGGTGCGCGCTACCAGGCTGCGCCACGCCCCGAAGAGGCTGGATTATGGCACAGACGGGTCACTCGACCCGTCGCCCGTCTCGGCGTCTCGGCGTGCGCAGAATGCGTCGAACGCCATCATCGATCGCAGCCACCGGTTCAGCGCCTCGACCTCGATGTCGTACAGCATTCGGTCGAGCTCGAACACCGAGATGGCGTCGTCGAGGGTGGCCTGGATGCGCCCGTGCAGCCCGCGAGTGTGCGCGGCGGCGAGGGTGGCGTGCACGACGTCACCCTCTGCCCGCGCGGGAGCGTATGCCTCCAGGCGACGCTCCAGGGACGTTGACCCCCTCATACCGCCACTTTGCCCGATCGCGATCCGGGCGTCCATTGGGTGGGGTGCAATTTCCACCCAATTGGGTAGGGTCAGCTCGTGGCCACACGAGACGCGATCGTCGCCTTCACCGATGAGCATCTCGATGCTGCGGGGTTCCCCGACTCGCTGCCCGTCGGCCTCCAGGTGGTGGGTGCCGACCAGGTGACACGGATCGCGTCGGGTGTGTCGGCATCGCTCGAACTGTTCGAGCGCGCCACGACCTCCGGGGCGCAGATGCTGTTCGTGCACCATGGCCTGTTCTGGGATCGGGATCCGCGCCGGATCGGTCGCCGAGAACGGGCGCGCCTGAAGGCGCTGCTCGACCACGACCTGTCGCTCGTGGCCTACCACCTGTGCCTCGACGCGCACCCCGAGATCGGCAATAACGCCATCCTCTGCGCGGAGTTGGGCCTGACCGAGCTCGAGCCGTTTGCCGAGCACCGCGGGCGGACGATCGGGTTCGTCGGTCGCAGCGGAAACGGGATATCGGTCGACGAGCTCGTGAACCGGGTGCGCGATCGCGTGAACCCGACGCCGCTGGTGTTCGCCGAGGGGCCGGCCCGCATTCAGAGCGTCGCCGTGGTGTCGGGCGGGGCTTCGGGCGAGGTCCCCGCAGCTGCCGATGCTGGAGCGGACGCCTTCGTCACCGGTGAACCGTCGGAGCCCGCGATGGCAGCCGCACGGGAGGCCGGGATCCACGTGATCGCCGCCGGCCACTACGCCACCGAGGTGTTCGGCGTGCGCGCGCTGGGCGATCTGGTCGCACGGCGGTTCGGCGTCGAGCACGCCTTCATCGACATCCCCAACCCGATCTGACGGCGACAGTTGACGGCGTCCGTGCTGATCGTTACGCTGTGACCATGACGACCCGAGCGGAGACGGCCTGACATGGACGATCTCCGCTCATACGTGTAAGGACGGCAAACCCATCGAGCCTGAGCTCGGTGGGTTTTTCTCGTTTCGCCCTGCTATCGAAGGAGCATGGATGGCCAACCACCTGACGCCCGAGGAGATCTCGAAGGAATTCGGCATGAAGCGCGAAGAGGTCATTCGCCTCTGCCACGAGCAGGCAGTGCCCATCTACCACGGCAAGATCGACAAGAGCCTCTTCGCCGCGGTGCAGGAGGAGACGGCGGTCTCCCGGTAAGGACCGATCCGCGTCCGCACCGCTCGAAGGCGCGGCGCACGCGGTCTGTGATGCTTCGCACATCGATCCTGGCGGTCGCTGCGCTGCTGGTCTTCGCACCGGCTGCCGGCGCGGCCACGCTCGACCAGACCGTGGAGGCCTGGCTCGCCGGCTCGCAGGTCGGCGGCAGCCACACCAGCCTGATGGTGCTCGACCGCACGACCGGGAGGCTGCTGGTGGTGCACGACGCCACCACCGAGTTGCGGCCGGCGTCGAACATGAAGCTGCTGACCTCCGCCGCCG
This sequence comes from Gaiellales bacterium, assembly GCA_038230835.1. GTDB lineage: Bacteria > Actinomycetota > Thermoleophilia > Gaiellales > JAICJC01 > DASUHT01. The sequence goes on along the minus strand of JBBRMM010000001.1, from coordinate 126,810 downwards.
TACTGCAGCGATTCGGTGTCGGCACCCACGTCACCACCCGCGTGATGACCGCCGGGACGCTGGCCGGCGGCACGCTCACCGGGAACCTGTGGCTGGTCGGCGGCGGTGACCCGTCGCTGTCCACGAACACCTTCTCGATCAACTCGTGGGGAGGCGTGTCCGGTCGTCTCGCCGACCTCGCCGCCGCGGTCCACGCGGCCGGTATCCGGCGGGTGACGGGGCGACTGTACGGCGACGAGAGCCGCTTTGACCGCGTGCGCTCGGGGCCGTACTGGAAGGCCCCGTGGTGGCGGGACTGCCCGCCGCTCTCGGCTCTTTCCGTGAACGAGGACCTGTTCGCATTCGGGCAGCCGCAAGCATCGCCGAACCCGCCCCTCTTCGCTGCCCAGCACTTCGTCAGCTCGCTCCGCGCGCAGGGGACGGTGTTCCGCTTCGGGCCGTCGACCGGCACCCACCCGGCCACGGCGCGGGTGGTGGCGAGCGAGGCCTCGCCGGCGCTGACCCGACTGGTGCGGCAGATGGATCAGCGCTCCGACAACTACTACGCCGAGGTGCTGGCCAAGAACCTCGCCGTGCACGGCGGGCTTGCGGGGACGACGGCCAACGGCGTGCGAGCGATCCGAAACGCGGTCGGCGATATCGGGGTCGTGCTGTCCGGGGCACGGATCTACGACGGATCCGGCCTCTCGCTCGGAGACCGGCTGTCGTCCAGGGACATCATCGCGGTGCTCAACCACGCGGCGGCTCAGCGGTGGAGCTGGTACTTCCGCTCCGCGCTGCCTCTGGCCGGGGTCAGCGGGACGCTGCAGGATCGGATGACCTCCGGCCCGGCCTACCGCGACGTGCAGGCCAAGACCGGCACGCTCGACGACGCCTCGGCGCTCTCCGGCTATGTCACCGCGGCCAACGGGCACCGGCTGCTGTTCTCGATGGTGATGAACCGGCCGGCGATCGACGTGCTCGCGGCCTACCGGCTGCAGGATCGGATCTGCCAGCTACTGGCGGCGTCCCGGCCTTCGTGACATCCATTCAGCCGCTGGCGGCCGCGGCCCGCGGCCGCTATCGTGAGCGCATGATCGTCGCCGCACCGCCCGTCGCAGCAGCACCCGCGCCGGACGCCGCACGCGCTTCGACGACCACAACCCGCTAGCCGCACCTCGCCGTACCGGCGGAGTGCGGCCCTTCCATCCGGCGGCCTGCCGGTGGACGCGCGGGCATGCCGGACCCACTCCACGCGAGAGGAGCCGCCATGCACGACGAGTCACACCACCCGCGCGACCACCGAGCGATCGGTCGCGAGCTCGACCTGTTCTCGTTCAGTCCGCACGCACCCGCTCAGGTGATGTGGCAGCCGCGCGGCGTGGTCGTGTGGAACGGGCTGATCGCCGCCTGGCGAGAGCTGAACGCGGCGCGGGGCTACCTGGAGGTGCGCACCCCACTGATCTACGACGCCGATCTGTGGAAGCAGTCCGGTCACTGGGAGAAGTTCCGGGAACAGATGTTCGTGATCGCCGACGGCGACCGAGAGCGCGGTGTGAAGCCGATGAACTGTCCTGGACACATCGAGCTCTACCGCAGCCGCCCGCGCGGCCACCGCGAGCTCCCGTTACGCCTCGCCGAAGCCGGACTCGTCCACCGAAACGAGCACTCGGGTGCCGTCAACGGGCTGCTGCGAGCGCGTGCGTTCGTGATCGACGACGCCCATATCTTCTGCACCGACGAGCAGCTTCCCGGCGAGATCGACAACTGCCTCGCGTTCGCTGCCGACGTCTACCGCCTGTTCGATCTGGCGCCGCGGCTCGAGCTGTCCACCCGGCCGGCACCGCGGATCGGCTCCGAGGAGCAATGGGATGCCGCCGAAGGCGCGCTTGCCGCCGCGCTCGAGCGACACGGGTTCGACTACTCGGTGAACCCCGGCGACGGTGCCTTCTACGGTCCAAAGATCGACCTTCACCTGGACGACTCGCTGGGCCGCTCGTGGCAGATGGGCACGGTCCAGATCGACTACACGATGGCCGATCGGTTCGCACTCACCTACGTGAGTGCGAGCGGTGCGGATCACCGGCCGGTGATCGTCCACCGAGCGATCATGGGCTCGCTCGAGCGGTTCCTGGCCATCCTGCTCGAGCATCTCGACGGTGACCTACCGGGCTGGCTCGCTCCGGTCCAGTCGCTCGTGCTACCGATCGCCGATCGCCATCGCGGGCGCGCGGAGGAGCTCGTGGCCCAACTCCGGCTCGCCGGCGTCCGCGCCGAGGCGGATCACCGCGGCGGCCCGCTGGGAGGCCGGATTCGCGAAGCCGAGCGGCTTCGGGTGCCGTTCGTCGCCGTCATCGGCGACCGCGAGGCGAGCTCGGGCGAGGTCGCCGTGCGCGAGCGCCCCGACGCGCGCTGGAGCGCCCCGGCCGCGGGTGCCGCCGAACGGATCGCCGACGCTGTCAGGCACCGGCCGAGATGATCCGCTCGAGCTCTCCCAGATCGACCACCGGGACTCCCAGCTTCTCGGCCCTGGCGCGTTTGGAGCCGCCGCCGGCACCAGCCAGCAGGTAGTCGGTGGAAGCCGAGATCGTGTTCGTGACCCTGGCACCGCGCTCGCCCAGGTACTCGCCGATGGACTCCCGCGTGTGGCCGTCGATCGTCCCGGTGACCACGACCGTCCGGCCTGCCAGCGGCCCGGCGGGAGGCCGTGTGGCGCGCCGCGATCCGGTCATCTGGAGCCCCGCGGCGGTCAGCGCATCGACCACCGCCCGGTTCTCGGGGTCGGCCAGCCACCCCGCCACCGACTCTGCGATCACCGGCCCGATGCCCTCCACCTCCGCGATCTGGTCGGGCGTCGCTTCGAGCAGTTCCCGCATCGACCCGAAGGCGTCGGCCAGTAGCTGGGCGTTCACGTCGCCCACGTGCGCGATCCCGAGCGCGAACAGCACGCGGCCGAACGGCCGCGCCCGCGACGCCTCGATCGAACTGATCACGTTCTCGGCTGACCGCTGCTGGAAGCCGTCCAACGCCAGCAGATCATCGACGGTCAGCCGGTAGAACTCCTGCGGCTGCGCGACCAGGCCGGCCTCGACCAGCCGCCTGACGAGCTTCTCGCCGACGCCGTCGATGTCCATCGCCGCCCGGGACACGAAATGCGTCAACTGCTCGAACCCACGTCCGGGGCAGGCCCGGTTGGGACAGCGATGCTTGACCTCGCCGGGTGGCTTCTCGACCGCCGTCCCACAGCGCGGACAGTGGGTCGGCATCCGCCACGGCGGATTGCGCTCGGAGCCGTCGGCCAGGTGCGGGCCGACCACCTGCGGGATCACGTCGCCGGCCCGCTGGACGATCACCGTGTCGCCGATCCGGATGTCCTTGCGGTTGATGTCCTCCTCGTTGTGCAGCGTGGCCATTGACACGGTGACACCGCCGACCACCACCGGCTCCAGCACCGCGAAGGGGTTCAGCGCCCCGGTGCGGCCGACGTTGACGCCGATGTCGCGCAGCACGGTGATGGCGGTGGTCGGCGCGAACTTGAACGCGATCGCCCACCGGGGATCGCGGCTCACCTCGCCCAGGCGGCGCTGCTGGTCGAAGGAGGACACCTTGACCACCGCGCCGTCGATGTCGTAGTCGAGCTCTGCCCGACGGAGCTCCCAGGCGTGACACGCCGCGAGTGCGGCGGACACGGAGTCGTGGGTCGTGGTCTGCGACGACACCCGAAAGCCATGCCTCCGCATCCACTCGAGCGCGTCCACGTGGGAAGCCAACTCGAGCCCCTCCGAGTACCCGATCCCGTACGACCACATCTGCAGGGGCCGCGAGGCGGTCGCCGCAGGATCCTTCTGGCGCAGCGAGCCGGCCGCCGAGTTGCGCGGATTCATGAACGTCGGCAAGCCCGCCGCAGCCCGCTCCTCGTTGACCCGCGCGAAGCCCTCGAGCGGCAGGTACACCTCGCCGCGCACCTCGACCACGGCCGGAGCAATCTCGCCCTCGGCGAGCCGCAGGCGCAGGGGAATGCTCCCGATCGTCCGCAGGTTGGGGGTGACATCCTCGCCATGGATGCCGTCGCCACGGGTCGCTCCGCGCATGAACACCCCATCCCGGTAGACCAGCGAGATCGCGAGCCCGTCGATCTTGGGCTCCACCACCCAGTCGATGGGCTCGCCGCCGACACCGCGTTCGGCGCGTGCTGCCCACGCAAGCAGTTCGTCGTCGCTGCGGGCGTTGGCCAGCGAGAGCATCGGCTGCAGGTGCGCGACCGACGCGAACTCGGCTGAGGGCAGCGCACCCACCCGCTGCGTGGGCGAGTCGGTGGTGATCAGGTCCGGCGCCCGCGTCTCGATCTCGCGCAGCTCCCGGATCAGCGTGTCGTACTCGGCGTCGGTGATGCTCGGCTGGTCGAGCACGAAGTAGCGATGATTGGCCTCGTCGATCGCCTGCCGCAACTCGAACACCCGCTGGGCGTCGTTCATGGCGCCAGCTCCTCCGCCGCCGCGAAGGCCAGGTCAGGCCGCTCGGCGATCAGCTCCTGCGCCGGAGCGGCGCCCCACAACGCAGCGGCGGTGACGACACCGGCGGCACGGCCGGAGCGGATGTCCCAGGCCGAGTCGCCGATGTAGATCGCGTCGCCGGGGTCGGCGCCAAGCAGCTCGAGCGCTCGCAGCACCGGATCGGGGGTGGGCTTGTGGCGCTCGGTGTCCTCCCAGGTCACGATCGCGGCGAACTCGGTGTCGATGCCGAGCAACTGGATGCCCAACTCGACGCTGTCGCGCCGCTTCGAGGTCACGATCCCCAGCCGCCGGCCCGCGGCCGACAGCGTGTCCAGCAGCCGGTCGACCCCGGGGTACGGCCGCAGAAGGTCGGCATGATGGGCGAGGTTGTGTGCCAGGTAGGCGTCGAACAACTGGTCGGCGCGGTGCGCGTCGAGCGTGCGCATCTGATCGATCAGCGGCCGACCGATACCGCGCCGCAACTCCTCGTCGGGGGGTGCCTGACCCAGCACCTGTTCGGCGGCATGGCGAAATGACGCCATCATCAGTTCCACCGAGTCGACCAGCGTCCCGTCGAAGTCGAAGAGCCAGGTCGCCGGCCGCCACCCCTCGCGCCAGCGGCGCGCGTTCTCGCTCTCCGACTCCATGTCGGGTAATTGTAGTGGGTGCCTGACGTGTGACCGGCAACACGTCAGGCAATCCAAACCGGCGCCGGCCGGGTACCCGGGATATGAACCTCACCCGGCACGACCTGCGCACACCCCTCGCCGCGGCTTCGGCAGCCGCGCTCGCACTCGCCCTGGTCGCGTGCGGAAGCTCCTCGAGCACGTCCACCACTCCGTCGACCACGACCGGCACGGGTGTCGTCGCGTCGGGCGGTACCCCACTCAACATCACACTGAAGGACTTCTCGGTGACACTCGCCGGGTCGCAGTCGCTGAAGCCGGGAACCTACGCGATCACCGTCACCAATGACGGGCCGTCCTCGCACAACCTGACGGTGGACGGACCAGGCGTGGCGGCCCAGTCGACCGGCACGTTCCCCTCGGGACAGAAGCGGACGCTGACGGTCACGCTGGCCAACGGGGCGTACACGTTCTTCTGCTCGCTGCACAAGTCCGCCGGGATGACGCTGCCGGTGACGGTCGGCTCGGGAGGCACGTCCGGCGGTACCACGACACCTCCCGCCTCGAGCGGCGGTGGCTCGAGCTCGGGCGGCGCCTGGGCGTAGAGCCTATGCCGGTAGGTCGCGTGAATGGCCCGCGAGTGGCAGTGCGAGCAATGGCGTGCCGGGACGGCGCGTTCATATTGGTGAATATGGACGCGTCGGCACGGTGCGCCAGGGCGACGCGATGACGCCGCGAGACGCCGCGTGCCCTACCGGCATAGGCTCTCAGGTGGCCGCGGCGACCCTCGGGCGCCTCACTAGACTCCCGGCGTGACCCAGCTCCCGGCCGTGCGGCCGCTCCCCCGGTATCTGTTCGCCGGTTTCGCGCTGGCCTCGGTCGGCGGCCCGCTGGCGCTGGTCGCACTGTTCATCCCCGACGCGGTCGGCGGCACCGCAATCGGATCCACCGGCCTGGTGGTCGCGGCGGGAGCGGCGCTGTTCGTCGCGCCGCTCGTGGTCTGGATGCGGTACTCGGCATACATCGCATCGGACGGCGGCCTGTACGAATTCACTCGCCAGGCCGCTGGGACACGGGTCGCACGCGTCCACGGGACGGTGTGGGCAATCAGCTACTTCCTCTACCTGCCGGCAACGGTGACGTTTCTCGCCTACGACGTGCTGCCGGTCGGGTTCCCCGGCATCGTCCCCTACCGGGGCTGGATCCAGGCGCTGTCGCCGCTTGTCGTGGTCGGTCTGGTGGCCGGTCGCGAGCGGGTCGCGCTGTGGTTGGTGGCGGCCATCGGAGTGGCCCAGGTGCTGGTGCTGGCGGTGTTCGCCGTGGTCTTGCGCGACGGTGTCGGAACCGTGAGCTGGGCCGCGGCGGGCGATAGCCACCAGGTTGCCCGCGGGGCCGCCAACGTGGCGCTGCTGTTCGTGTGCGCGAGCCTTCCGCTGTACCTGGGCGGGGAGGTCGCGGGCGGCACGCGAACCATCCGCCGCACGCTCGCCGGCGCCGTTGCGGCCGCCGCGGCGCTCGCGGTGGGCGGGTCGTTCGCCTACTCCGGGCTCGCGAGCTCGGCCGTCGCGTCCCTGCCGGTACCCGGCTACACGTTCGCCCGGATCTACGCCGGTCCCGGTTTCGCCGCACTGCTTCTGGCAGGAGTCGCCGCGAGTGTGGCCGCCCTGATCATTGCCGAATACATCGCGCTCACCCGGCTTCTGCGGGCGATGACCGGCCTCCCCGTGCGCCGCGGCGCCCTCCTCGTCGGCGGCCTGTTCGTCACCGCGGACGTGGCGACTCTGACTGACCCGGGGCACCTGTACGACCATGCCCTGACGCTGGCTTTGGTGGCGCTGTTCGTCTCGCAGGCGATCGCGTTCGCAGCCTACCCCCTCTACGCGCGCCGACACCGCACGCTGGTGGCGACCGATCTGGTCGCCACCAGCGTGGCTGTCGTCCTCATGGCCTTCGGTCTCTGCGTGGCGGTCTCTCAGGCCACCACGTAGCGTGAAATCAGCTCACAGCGCCTTGCACTGACCGAGCTTCGAACCGCCGACCACATTCGGCTGACCCTGCGAGTCACCCTGTTGCGGCGCCGGTGTGTTGTTGTAGCAGGCGAGGTTCCCGCCGATCGTGTTGGTCTGGATCTCGTTGCCGTCGGGATCGCCCGTGTGGTTGTCGTTGAAGGCAACGTTGCCGTGCACCTGATTGCGGAACAGTCCGCCCCAGCAGGTGCTCATGTGGGCCCAGTTGACCGACCCGCCGATGGTGTTGTCCTCGAAGGTCGTGAACGGAGGGCCGCCGAAGAGCGCGCCCGAGCTGCAGTCGAGGCCGCCGCCGCCGCCGATGACCGTGACGTTGCCGCCGATCGAGTTACTGTGGGCGATCACCGCCAGCGGGTGGTCGGCATAGAGGAAGCCGCCGACCGAGTCGCTGGAGGTGCCCTTGCAACCTGCGGCCGGCGAGCAGCCCAGGCCGAGGATGCCGCCGTTTTCGACGATCAAGTTGTCCTCAACGGTCAGCGTGCCGAGCGTCACCGCGTTGAGGCCGCCGCCGGGTGCGATCACCAGGTTCTCCAGCACCGTGACGGTGGCCCTGCCGCCCACCCTGCACACGGCGCCGGCGGCGACCGTCAGCGAGTGGTATGTACCCGAATGGATGTTGCCGCCGGCACATGTGACGTTACCGAACTGAGCGCCCGTGGTACCGGACGCGCCGGCTGTCCCCGCGCCCAGCAGCACACAGCAGATGGCCGCCGGCAGCACGAGAGCGAATCGTACGATCTTCATCTTCCCCCCTTTTGTGGAGCCCGCCGGGTCGAATATACCGCAGATGTCGAGCCTGCAAACCGATTCATACCGCGAACCGCCAGCTCCTCAACGCGATCATGGCGGATTCCTCGGTCAGGTCGAGATGAATCGGCGTCACGGCGATGCGGCCCTCGGCGAGCGCGCGGAAGTCGGTGTCGGGCTCGTCGTGGTAGGAGGGATCGTCGCCGTAGATGTGGTAGCGCCGGCGGCCCTCGTCGTCGGCCTCCAGCTCCAGGCGGTCGCGATAGATGCGCCGGCCCAGCCGGGCGACGCTGACGCCGGCCACCGGCGGTCGGGGGACGTTGACGTTGAGGATCGTCCGGTCGGGCAGTCCGCGCTCGATCAGCTCGCCGATCAGCACCGGCAGAAACCGTGCGGCGGGGGTGAAGTCGAAGGCCTCCTTGCGCCGGAAGTCGAGCTCGGGCTCGAGGCTCTGCTGCGAGATCGCAATCGCCGGGATCCCGAGGATGATGCCCTCGAATGCGGCCGCCACCGTCCCCGAGTAGCTGACGTCGTCGCCGAGGTTGACGCCGTAATTGATGCCCGACACGATCAGATCCGGGCGCTCCCCGACCAGCCCCAGGTCGGCGAACCGCACACAGTCGACCGGGGTGCCGTCGGTCGCGAACCCGACCGAGCCGTCGCGCAGCCTGACCTCGGTCACCGTCAGCGAGCGATGGATCGTGATTCCCCGGCCGACGGCGCTGCGGTTCGAGTCGGGTGCGATCACCGCCACGTCACCCACCGGCTCGAGCGCCCGCTTGGCGGCATAGAGCCCGCGAGAGGTGATGCCGTCGTCGTTGGTGAGCAGGATCCGCATGCGACGCTTACGGTAGCCGCAAGTCGGTTGTTCCTTGGGAGCGCATGGCCACCCCCTGCCTGAGGGAACGTGGAGATCGACCGATCAATACGTGACGGCCACCAGCGTCAGGCCGTGAGGCCGGGCTGTGCGGCCCGCGAGCGCCCGCGGCGCCCCTTCGAGAAGCCGCTGGAAGAGCTCGGGCTCTGGGCGCTCGAGCATCGTCCCCACGAGCGTCCGCACCATGTGCCGGAGCAGCGCGTCGGCGGTGATCCGAAACTCCAGGCGAACGCCGTCGCCCACCCACTCGCACGCCAGCACGGTGCGCTCGAAGAAGACATGGCGGGTCTCGGTCGGGGTGAACGCACGGAAGTCGTGCCGACCGGCGATCGCATGTGCGCAGGCGTCGAGCGCGGCACGATCGATGGGATACGGGTGGTGCAGTTCGTAGCGGGCGCGGAAAGGGTCGGTCGCCTGCCCCGCACGGATGCGGTACACGTAGGAGCGGGAACGAGCCCCGGCGCGAGCGTCGAAGTCGGGTGCGGCGTCCTCGATGGCGACCGCCGCCAGATCGACCGGTAGCCGCCCGTTCAACTCTCCCACCGTGGGCGCACGCTCGATGTCGAAGGAGACGACGTTGGCCGCTGCGTGCACCCCGGCGTCGGTGCGCCCGGCCACGGTCAGCGCCCGCGGCTCGACCTCCAGCGCCCGCGCGAGCTCGCCGCACACGGTGCGCAGGCGTGGCTGCACGGCCCAACCGCGAAACTCGGTGCCGTCGTAGGCGACGGTCAGCCGACGACGTCGAGCGGCGTCACCAGGGACGTCTTCACCTCGGCCAGGAAGCTGGTCGGGTCGGGGTGGACGCTCTGGACTCGCGCCTCCTGGTACACACCCACCGCGGCCTCCCAGCCGTCCGGGGCCGGATGGCTGACCACCCACACGAAGCGGTCGCCGGGCTCGTCCACCCACACGCCCTCGACCCGGAAGCCGAACCGTCGCCGCAGCGGCACCACCTGCTCGGTGAAGACACGCACGAAGTCGGCCATCGCGCCGGGCCGGACGACGTACTCCCGCAGCTCGGTCAGCACCGTGAACCGCCGGTCAACGCGCCGAGGCGACGGGCTCGTGGTCGACAAGCTCGATGTACACCATGGGGGCAGCGTCCCCCGGGCGCGGCCCGATCTTGACGATCCGCGTGTAGCCGCCGGGGCGGTCGACGAACCGTGGTGCGACCCGGTGGAACAGGTTGTGCACCGCGTCCTTCGAGCGCAGGTAGGCCACCGCCTGACGCTGCGCCGCGACGTTCGCCGGGTCGGTGCGGGCGAGCGTGATCAGCTTCTCGGCGATCGGGCGCAGCTCCTTGGCCTTGGCCTCCGTGGTGCGGATCCGGCCGTGCTCGAACAGCGAGCCGGCCATGTTCGAGAACAGCGCCTTGCGATGCGCGGAGTCGCGCCCCAGCTTGCGGCCTGTCCGCTGATGCCTCATTCGCCGCCCTTCAGGTGCAGGCCATGGGCGGACAGGGTCTCCTTCACTTCTTCGATCGACTTCTTGCCGAAGTTGGGGATGGCCGCCAGCTCAGCCTCACTCTTCGCCAGCAGGTCGCCGATCGTCTCGATGCCGACGCGCTTGAGGCAGTTGTAGCTGCGCACCCCCAGCTCGAGCTCCTCGATCAGGATGTTCTCCATGCCGTGGGCACTGGGCGCCGCCGCCTCGGCGCCGGCGCCGTCGGGGCGCAGGGCCAGGTCGGCAGCGTCGATGTCGGTGAAGATCGACAGGTACTTGATCAGCAGCTCCGCCGCGTCCTTGACCGCGTCCTTGGGCGTCATCGAGCCGTTGGTCGTCACCTCGAGCTTGAGCTTGTCGAAGTCGGTGCGCTGGCCGACGCGCGCGGCGTCGACGTCGTACGAGACGCGCCGCACGGGCGAGAAGATGGAATCGACGGGGATCACGCCGATGGTCGTCTCGGGGCCCTTGTTGCCCTCGGCGGCGACATAACCGCGGCCGCGGGCGATCGTCAGCGTCATCTCGAACCGCGCACCCTCGGCCAGATGGCAGATCACGAGATCGGGATTCAGGATCTCGAGGTCAGCAGGAGCCTCGATGTCGGAGGCCTTGACGGTCCCGGGGCCGTCCTTCTGCACCTGCACCTCGACTTCGCCCGACTCACCGTGCAGGCGGCAGATCAGGTTCTTGAGGTTGAGGATGATGTCGATGACGTCCTCGCGCACGCCCTGCACCGCCGTGAACTCGTGCGCGACACCTTCGATCTTCACCGAGGTGACCGCGGCGCCCTCGAGCGACGACAGCAGCACCCGTCGCAGGCTGTTTCCGAACGTGAATCCAAAGCCGCGGTCGAGCGGCTCGACGACGAAGGTGCCGACGGTCTCGCCGGTGTCTTCGGATGTGATCTTCGGTATGAAATCAAGCATGTATGCGGACTCGCCCCTTGATGATTACTTGGAGTAGAACTCGACGATCAGCTGCTCCTGCACGGGCGTGTCGATGTCGACACGGTCGGGCAGGCGCAGCACTTTGCCGGTCAGGTTGTCGTGGTCGGCCTGCAGCCACGGCGCCACGGACGCCGTCAGGTCGGTGGCGTCGCTGACGACCGGCTTGGCGCCGGACCCCTCGCGCAGGCTGATGACGTCGTCAGGCGCCACCTGGTAGGACGGGATGTTGACCTTGCTCCCGTTGACGACGAAGTGGTTGTGACGCACGAGCTGTCGGGCCTGTGACCGCGACGACGCGAAGCCGAGCCGGTAGACGACGTTGTCCAGGCGCAGCTCGAGCATGCGCAAGAAGTTCTCGCCCGTGATGCCCGATCGCCGGGTGGCCTTCTCGTAGTACGTGCGGAACTGACTCTCCAGCACGCCGTAGTAGCGGCGCATCTTCTGCTTCTCCCGCAGCTGCAGCAGATATTCGGACTGCTTGATGCGGCCGCGGCCGTGCTCGCCGGGCGGGTACGCCCGCCGCTCGATGGCACACTTCTCGGTCAGGCAGCGCTCGCCCTTGAGGAACAGCTTCATGTTCTCGCGACGGCACTGCTTGCACTTGGGCCCGATCATCCGCGCCATGGCTCAGACCCTCCGCCGCTTGCGCGGACGCACGCCGTTGTGCGCCTGGGGGGTGACGTCCTTGACGCCCAGGATCTCCAGGCCGGCCGCCTGCAGGGAGCGGATCGCGGTCTCGCGGCCCGAACCGGGCCCCTTCACGAACACCTCGACCTTCTGCAGGCCGTGCTCCATGCCCTCCCGGGCAGCCGCGTCGGCGGTCACCTGGGCGGCGAACGGCGTCGACTTGCGCGAGCCCTTGAACCCGACCGCCCCGGCGCTCTTCCACACGATCACACCGCCGTCCTTGTCGGTCAGCGCGACCAGCGTGTTGTTAAACGACGTCTTGATGTGGGCCTGGCCGATGGCGATGTTCTTGCGGGCCTTACGGCGGACGCGGCCACGGGTGCCGCCTCTACGGGGTGCGGGGGGCATTCAGTCCTTTCCTTCACTGACGAGCGTCATCACTTCTTGCGCTGCTTGCCGACGGTCTTCTTCGGGCCTTTTCGCGTCCGCGCGTTGGTGCGGGTGCGCTGGCCGTTGACCGGCAGGCCGCGCCGGTGCCGCAGGCCCCGGTAGCAGCCGATCTCCATCAGCCGCTTGATGTTCTGCGAGCGCTCACGGCGCAGGTCGCCCTCGACGGTGAGCGCCGAGTCGACGTGCGTTCGCAGCCGCGTCACCTCTTCCTCGGTGAGGTCGCGCACCTTCGTGTCCGGGTTGATACCGAGCTCCTTGAGCACGACACCCGCGGTCGACCGGCCGATCCCGTAGATGTACGTGAGACCGATCTCGACGCGCTTCTCACGCGGGATGTTGACGCCTGCAATGCGAGCCATAAGGCGGGCCTCCTAGCCCTGACGCTGCTTGTGCCGGGGATTGGTGCAGATCACCAGCACGTTGCCGTGGCGGCGGATGATTCGGCACTTCTCACACATGGGACGTACGCTGGGTCGAACTTTCACTGCGAGCCTCCGGGCAGACGGGTCGGCGTCGAACGGGCACGCCGACGCGCCCCGCATGAGCGACCCAGGAGTCTATCACCGGTCATCGGAATCCTGCTGTGGTTCGCGGCGTGTCAGAACACGCGGGCCGTTGTCCGTGATCGCGACGGTGTGCTCGCAGTGCGCGGCCAGACTGCGGTCGCGCGTGTACACGGCCCAGCCGTCGTCGCCGCCCTCGACGTCGTAGCCGCCCGCGGTGATCATCGGCTCGATCGCGAACACCATGCCGGGAGCCAGCTTGGGCCCGCGACCGGGCGGCCCGTAGTTGGGGATCTGCGGATCCTCGTGCATCGACCGGCCGACACCGTGGCCGACCAGGCTGCGCACGACGCCGTAGCCCCGTGCCTCCACCACCCGCTGCACCGCGTTGGACAGATCGCTCAGCCGGTTGCCGGCACGGCACTGTGCGATCGCCGCCTCCAGGCCCTGCTGACACGCGTCGATCAGGTCGCGCGCCTCGGGGCTGGCAGCGCCGACAGTGACGGTGATCGCCGAGTCAGCCACGTAGCCGTCGAGCGTCACGCCGACGTCGAGCGACAGCAGGTCACCCTCCTGGAGCCGGTAGGGCCCAGGGATGCCGTGCACAACCATCGCGTTGGGCGACGCGCAGATCGACCCCGGAAACCCGCGGTAGCCCTTGAACGAGGGCACCCCCCCGCGGCCCCGGATGTGGTCCTCCGCGAGCCGGTCGAGCTGGGCGAGGGTGACCCCCGGGCTGGCTTCGCGCTCGAGCAGATCGAGCGTCTCGGCGACCACGCGCCCGGCGCGGGCCATGGTCTCGACCTCGGCGTCGGTCTTGCGGATGATCACGCCGCCTCCAGGCCGTCGAGCAGGCCGTCGACCACCTGCGCCACCCGATCGGCGGGAGCCGACGCATCGATCTCGTCCACCAGTCCGCGGCCGCGGTAGTAACCGAGCACGGGCGCTGCCGCCGCCACCCACTGCTTCTGGTACCGGGCGCGGATCACATCGGGGAGGTCATCCTCGCGCTGGTACAACTCGGAGCCGTCGACGTCACACACCCCCTCCACCTCCGGCGGATGGTTGGACACGTGGTAGACGTGCTCGGCGGCGCGGCACACCCGCCGGCCGGAGAGCCGCTGTATGAGCAGCTCGAGATCGAGGTCGAAGACCAGCACGCGCACCACCCGCCGGCCGAGCCCTGCCAGCATCTCGTCCAGGGCGGCTGCCTGCGGCTGGGTGCGCGGGAAGCCGTCGAGCAGGAACCCTGCCCGGGTGTCGCCGGCATCCAGACGCTCCCGGATCATGCCGATGATCACGTCGTCGGGCACAAGATCTCCGCGCGCCATGATCTCCTTGGCGCGCAGCCCCAGCTGGGTGCCCTCGCGGACGGCCGCCCGCAGCATGTCGCCGGTCGCGATGTGGGCCAGACCGCGCTCACCGGCGATCCGCTGTGCCTGGGTGCCCTTGCCCGCACCGGGAGGACCCATGAGAACGAGGTCGAGGCTCATCGAGTCGCGGCGCCTATTTCAGGAAGCCCTGGTACGAGCGCTGGGCAAGCTGGGACTCGATCTGGCGCATGGTGTCGATGGCCACGCCGACCACGATCAGCACCGAGGTGCCGCCCAGCGCGCGGGCGGTCGCCTGTGAGAAGCCGCCGTACTTGATGAACAGCGACGGCAGCACCGCGACGGCGGCCAGGAACGCTGCGCCGGCGATGGTCAGCCGTACCAGCACCTTTTCGAGGTACTGGGCGGTGGGGCGGCCGGGACGGATGCCGGGGATGAAGCCGCCGTGCTGTTTGAGGTTGTCGGCCTGCTCGATCGAGTTGAAGATCACGGCCACGTAGAAGAACGTGAACATGAAGATCAGGCCGCCCTCGACGAGGAGGTACGGCCAGCCTCCGGGCGTCAGCCAGCGGGCGAAGCTGTGCGCGAAGCCCCATGGCACCAGCTGGCCCACGGTGGGCGGGAAGGCGACCACGGCGGCGGCGAAGATGACCGGGATCACGCCGGCCATGTTGATCCGCAGCGGCAGGTGGGTGGAACCTCCGGTGGTCATGCGCCGGCCGACCATGCGCTTGGCGTACTGAATCGGGATCTTACGGATGCCCTCCTGCACGAACACCACCGCCAGGACGATCATGAACACCACCAGCGGCAGCGACAGCTTCTCGAACGTCGAGCCGTTCCACCACGCGTTGATGCCGGCCGGGGCGCTGGTCAGGATCGAGGCGAAGATCAGTAGCGACATCCCGTTGCCGACGCCGCGCGTGGTCACCTGCTCGCCCATCCACATCAGCAGCGTGGCGCCCGCGGTGAGCGTCATCACGACCAGGATCACGTTGCCCAGGTTGAAGTTGATCAGGTTGCCGGCGGCGGCACCGCCCAACGAGCCGGAGTGGAAGGCATACGTGTAGCCGAGCGCCTGCAGCGCGGCCAGGCCGACCGTCAGGTATCGGGTGTACTGGGTGATCCGGCGCTGGCCCAGCTCCCCTTCCTTCTGCAGAGCCTGCAGCGTCGGGAAAACAGGCGTCATCACCTGCAGGATGATCGAGGCGGTGATGTAGGGCATGATGCCGAGCGCGAACAGGCCCAGCCGCGACAGGCCGCCGCCCGAGAACACGGCCAGCAGGCTGAAGATGCCGCCCTGGCTGGACAGGGCCTTGGCCAGCGCGTCGGAGTTGACGCCAGGCGACGGGATGAACGACCCCAGCCGGTAGAGCGCCAGGATGGCGGCGGTGAACAGGAGCTTCTTGCGAAGATCCGGCGTCCGCCACGCGTGCACCAGGGCCTGCAGCACTCGTTAGTCCTCCGCGACCGGTGTCTCGTCGGGCCCGGCGTCGGGCTCCGGTACGTCCGGCTCGACCTCGGGCTCGGCGGCCTGCGGTGCTGCCGCCTTCGGCTTCGGCGCGCGCTTGGCCGGGCCGGCCTTGGCGGGCACGGCGGTCGCCTCCGGATCGCCGCCGAGCACGACGACGCTGCCGCCGGCGGCCTCGATCAGCTCCACGGCCCGCTTCGAGAACTGGTGGGCGTGCACGGTCAGTTTCTTGGTCAGCTCGCCGGTTCCGAGGATCTTGACCGGATGCTTGAGATGGCGCAGGACACCGGCGGCCTTGAGCAGCTCCGGGGTGACCTCGACGCCGGCGTCGAAACGCTCCAGGTCGCGCACATTGACGGGAAGCGTGTGCGTGCGGAACGGCCCCATCGGCATCGACTGCCTGTTGTTGGCGCCGCGCAACTTGCCCAGCCGCATGTACAGCGGCATCTGGCCGCCTTCGAACCCGGGGCGCATGTTGTGGCTGCCCGAGCGGGACTTCTGGCCCTTCTGACCGCGGCCGGACGTCTTGCCGCTGCCGGAGCCGTGCCCGCGGCCGACGCGCTTGCGCTCGCGGTGGCTGCCCGGCGCCGGCTTCAGCTCGTGCATGGTGAGACCCGTTGTCTGCTCGTCCGCCACTACTCGGTCACCTCTTCGACCTTGACCAGATGGTTGACTCTGCGCAGCATCCCCTGAAGCACCGGCGAGTCCTCGTGGACAACTGACGCGCTGATCCGCCGCAAGCCCAGCGCCCGCATGGTGCCACGATGCTCGGGTCGGGTGCGGATGAGACCGTGAACCTGGGTGATCCGAAGCTTGCTCACCCGTCCTTCGCCTCCTCGGCGGGCGGCTCTTCAGCCGGTGCATCGTCAGCCGGCGGATCCTCGGCCGGTGCATCGTCAGCCGGCGGATCCTCGGCCGGCGCGTCTTCGGCCGGCGGCTCGTCGGCGACCGGCTCGTCCGGCGACGCGTCCTCGGCGACGGCCATCGGCTCCTCGGGAGCGGCCGCAGCCTCCTCGACCGGAGCCTCGACGGCTTCCGGCTCGGCCACGGCCACCGGATCGGCGACCGCCGGCTCGGCGGCCTTCGCCTCGGCCTTGGCGCGGGCCTTCTTGGACGGGCGCTTGGCGGTGGGGTTCGCGGGCTTGGCCACCGGCTCAGGCCTGGCGGGCGCTTCGGCCACCTCGGGTGCAGCGGTCGCAGCCTCGGCGACCACCTGCGAATGCGGCTTGATCACCTCGTGCACGTGCTTGCCACGGAGCTTGGCCAGATCCTCGGGGCGCTTCAGCCCCTTGAGGCCGGCGACAGTCGCCATCAGCAGGTTGATCGGGTTTGCGGTGCCCAGCGACTTGGCCAGGATGTCGCGCACGCCGCCCAGTTCCAGCACAGCCCGCACGCCCGCGCCGGCGATCACGCCGGTGCCCTCCGAAGCGGGCTTGAGCAGCACCTGCCCGGCACCGTACCGGCCGACGGTCTGATGGGTGATTGTCGTCTTGTACTTGGGGATCTGGAACATGTTCTTCTTGGCGTCCTCGACCGCCTTGGAGATGGCGGACGGCACCTCGTTGGCCTTCCCGTACCCGACACCGACATGGTCGACCTCGTCGCCCACCACCACCAGCGCGGTGAACGAGAACCGGCGGCCGCCCTTGACCACCTTGGCGACGCGGTTGATCTTGACCACCCGTTCCTGGAGTTCGCGCCCACCCTCAGGCTGTGGGCCTCGTGCCGTCTGGGAAGTGCGTGCCACTAGAACTCCAATCCGGATTCGCGGGCTGCGTCGGCCAGTGCCTTCACACGCCCGTGGTACAGATAGCCCCCGCGATCGAAGACCACGGTGGTGATGCCCGCCGCCTTGGCCCGCTCGCCGACCAGCTTGCCGACTGCGGCCGGCGCCTCGGCACGCTTGGTCTTGGCCAGCGACTTGTCCATGCTCGAGGCGGCCGCCAGCGTGTGACCGCTGCGGTCGTCGATGACCTGGGCGACGATGCTTCGGTTCGACCGGTACACGGCCAGCCGCGGCCGCTCGGCAGTGCCGGAGATCTTGGCCCGCACCCGCCGGTGCCGGCGCAGGCGCTGTTGGTAGGTGGTTCGAACGCTCATGCTCGCTTCCCGACCTTGCGCTGGACGTATTCACCCTCGTAGCGGATGCCCTTGCCCTTGTAGGGCTCGGGCGGCCGCCACTTGCGGATCTGGGCGGCGATCTCGCCGACCTGCTGCTTGGAGATCCCGCGCACGACGATCTGCGTCGGCTGCGGCACCTCGAACGAAATCCCCTCGGGCGCCTTGACGCTCACCGGATGACTGAAGCCGAGTTGCATCTCGAGATCCGAGCCCTTGAGCGCTGCGCGATAGCCCACACCCTGAATCTCCAGCCGACGCTCGAACCCGTCGGTGACGCCCGTCACCATGTTCGCCACCAGCGACCGGGTGAGGCCGTGCAGCGCACGATGCTCCCCGCGGTCGGTGGGGCGGCTGACCAGCAGCCGGCCGTCATCCAGCGCCACCGTGATATCGGGGTCGATGCGCTCGCTGAGCGATCCCTTGGGACCGCTCACGGACACGGTGCCGGGCTTGATGTCGATCTCGACACCGGCGGGAACGGGAATGGGCTTTCGACCGATACGACTCATCTGCTCACCACACGTAGCACAGCACCTCGCCGCCCACGCCCAGATCCTGGGCCTGGCGACCGGTGACGACGCCGCTCGAAGTTGACAGGATGGCGACCCCCATGCCGCCCAGCACGCGGTGCGGGCGGTCCTTCTTGGCATACACACGGCGGCCGGGCTTCGACACGCGCTTGAGCCCTGAGATCACGCGCTCACGGCTGGAGCCGTAGCGCAGCGTGACCACCAGCGTGTCGTGGGTCTCGCCCTTGGAGACGTCGAAGCCGTCGATGTAGCCCTCCTGCTGGAGGATGCGGGCGATCTCCTTCTTCATCCCCGACACCGGCATCTCGACCGTCTCGTGCAGCGCCTGGTTGGCGTTGCGGATGCGGGTGAGCATGTCTCCGATGGGATCAGTGACCATGGGTCCTCCTCACCAGCTGCTCTTGGTCATACCGGGGATGACGCCCTGATGGGCCAGGTCGCGCAGGCAGATGCGGCACACGCCGAACTTGCGGAAGTACGCACGCGGCCGCCCGCAGCGCGAGCAGCGGTGGTAGTTTCGCGTCGCGAACTTTGCGGGACGTGCCTGCTTGACCCTGAGTGCTTCCTTAGCCATTCGACTGATTCCTTAGTTCGCGAACGGCATGCCGAGCGCCCTGAGGAGCTCGCGTGCCTGGTCGTCGTTGGGGGCCGTGGTGGTGATGGTGACGTTGAGGCCACGCACCTCGGACACGTCGTCGTAGTTGATCTCCGGGAAGATCACCTGCTCGCGCACGCCCATGGCGAAGTTGCCCCGGCCGTCGAAGGCACCTGGGTTGATGCCACGGAAGTCGCGGATACGCGGCAGCGCGATCGTCTGCAGGCGGTCGAGGAACTCCCACATGCGATCGCCGCGCAGCGTCACCTTGCACCCGATCGGCATGCCCTCGCGCAGCTTGAAGCCGGCGATCGATCGGGTGGCACGCGTGATCACGGGCCTCTGGCCCGAGATGATCGCCAGCTGCGCGACCGCGTCGTCCAGCGCCTTGGAGTTGACCTTGGCCTCGCCCACGCCCATGTTGAGCGTGATCTTGACCAGGCGCGGCACGGCCATCATGGAGCTGAGGCCGAACCGCTCCTGCAGCTCGGGGCGCACGTCGTCCTCGTAGCGCTCGCGCAGGCGGGGAGTGGGGATCTCGGTCACGGCGCTCACTTGTCGATGTCCTTCTGACACTTGCGACAGACGCGGATCTTGTGCCCGTCCGCCTCGGTGATGCGATGGCCGACCCGAGTCGGCTTGCCGCAGGCGGGACAGACCAGCGCGACGTTTGAGGCGTCGAGGGGAGCTTCGCGCTCGATTACGCCACCGGGGATGATCCCCTGCGTGCCGGAGCTGCGCGGAGCGGGCCGCGGCTTGGTGTGGCGCTTGATCATGTTCACCTTGTCCACGACCACGCGGCGGCGCCCCGGCAGCACGCGCGTGATCGCGCCGCGCTTGCCGGCATCCTTGCCCGTCAACACCTCGACGGTGTCGCCGGTCTTGATCTTCATCTGGCTCATTGCTAGAGGACCTCTGGGGCGAGAGAGACGATCTTCATGAAGTTGCGTTCGCGCAACTCGCGCGCGACCGGCCCGAAGATCCGGGTGCCGCGCGGATTGCGCTGGGCGTCGATGATCACCGCCGCGTTCTCGTCGAAGGCGATGTAGGTGCCGTCGTCGCGGTGATGCTGCTTGGTGGTTCGCACCACCACCGCCGTCACGACCTCGCCCTTCTTCACGGTGCCGTTGGGCGTGGCCTGCTTGACGGTGCCGACAATGATATCGCCGACGCCCGCGTACCTGCGCCGGCTGCCACCCTTGATGCGGATGCAGAGCAGCACTCGGGCACCGGTGTTGTCGGCCACCCGCAGACGTGTCTCGACCTGGATCACCGGGCCGCCTCGACGATCTCGGCCACCCGCCAGCGCTTGGTCTTCGACAGCGGGCGAGTTTCGACCACCCGCACGAGGTCGCCGGCCTTGGCCTCGTTGCGCTCGTCGTGGGCGTGCAGCCGGATCGAGCGGCGCATCATCTTCTTGTACTTGGGGTGCGCCTTGATCACGTCGACGCGAACGATGACGGTCTTGTCCATCGCATCGGACACGACGATCCCGCGGCGCTCCTTGCGCCGGCCGCGATCGGCCGGGGTGATGCCGGTGTCGGTTTGGTCGCTCATGCTTCCTTCGGGGTGGCGCTGCGCTGGTTGCCGAGCGTCAGCAGTCGGGCGATGTCGCGCTTCACGCGCGCGAGCGCAGCCGTATTGTCCAGCGCTCCGGTGGCGTGCTGGAAGCGCAGGTTGAACAGCTCCTGCCGTGTTTCGGCGAGCTTGCGCTCGAGCTCGTCCTCGGTCAGTTCGCGGATCTCACTGGCCTTCAAAGAGATCACCTTCCCTGGTCACGAACTTCGCCTTGATGGGGAGCTTCATGGCGGCCAGGCGGATCGCCTCGCGAGCGAGAGGCTCGGGAACGCCGGCCAGCTCGAACATGACCCGTCCCGGCTTCACGACCGCCACCCAGCCCTCGGGTGAGCCCTTACCCGAGCCCATCCGCGTCTCGGCCGGCTTCTTGGTTACCGACTTGTCGGGGAAGATGGTGATCCACACCTTGCCGCCGCGCTTGATCTTGCGGGTCATCGCGATACGTGCCGCCTCGATCTGGCGGTTCGTCACCCACCCGGTCTCGAGGGCTTTGAGGCCGAACTCGCCGAACTGGACGCGTGTGTGCCCCTTGGCCAGTCCGCGGCGGCGGCCGCGGTGCACCTTGCGGAACTTGGTTCGCTTGGGAAGCAGCACTACGATTCACCACCCTCGGCGGACTCGGGTGCAGTCGCCTCCGGGGCCGCGGATTCGGAAGCTGCGGTCTGCGGAGCCGCCGTCTCCGGGGCAGCTGCCTCGGGCGCCGCTGTTTCGGGGGCCGCCGTCTCGGAAGCCGCCGTCTCGGGCGCCGGAGCGTCCGAGCGCGGCCGCGACGGTCGCCGGCGTGCGCCCGGCGCGCCACCGGCAGGTCCACCGGGACCGCCGCCGCCACCGGGACCCCCAGGACCGTTGGGACCGCCTCCTGCACCGCGCGGGCGGCGTCCGCGACTTGCGCCTCCGCCGCCCTCTCGACGACCGGGCCTGGACGGGCCGAGCTGCTCCATCTCGCCGGGCAGCGCGCCGCGCCGCCGGCGCCGCGAGTCGACCTCACCCAACCGGGTGGCCTGGCCGTCGCGCTCGAAGCCCTCGGGCATGATCTCGCCCTTGTTGATCCACACCTTGACGCCGATCCGGCCGAAGGTGGTCTTGGCCTCGGCGAAGCCGTAGTCGATGTCGGCGCGCAACGTGTGCAGCGGCACCCGACCCTCGCTGTACTGCTCGGAGCGCGACATCTCAGACCCGCCCAGGCGGCCGCCGCAGCGCACCTTGACGCCCTGCGCGCCCGACCGCATCGACGAGCTCAGCGAGCGCTTCATCGCGCGTCGGAACGACACGCGGTTCTGCAACTGCTCGGCGATCGACTGCGCGACCAGGCGTGCATCCAGCTCCGGCCGCTTGATCTCGGTGATGTTGACCTGCACGGCCTTGCCGGTCATGTCGTGCAACTCGCGACGCAGCGCGTCCACCTCCGCGCCCGACTTGCCGATCACGATCCCCGGGCGGGCGGTGTAAATGTCCACCGTCACCTTTTGCTTGTCCTTGCGGATGTGGATGTCCGAAAGACCGGCGTGGGACAGCTTGCCGTAGATGTGGTCGCGGATCACGAAGTCCTCGCGCAGATAGCCCGCGAAATCCTTGCTGGTCGTGAACCAGTTCGACTTCCAGGTGTGGATGATGCCGACGCGCAGGCCGCCGGGATGGACTTTGTGGCCCATTACTCGCTCTTCTCCTCGTCGGTCTGGTCAGCAGGGGTCTCGGCTTCGGCCACAGGTTCGGGCGCGCTTTCGACCTCGGGCTCGGATTCGCCGGCAGGCGGTTCGGCCGCCGCGGCCTTTGGTGCGGCCGGCTTCTTGGCGCGGGGCTTTCGGGCGGGCTTCTCCGCGGGCGCGTCCGGTGTGGGCTTGGCGACGGTCTCGGCGGGCTCGACGACCGCCGTCTCAGCCACAGCCTCGTCCGCCGGCTCCACCGGTGTGGCGGCCGCCGCCTTGCCGCGGGGCTTTCGGGCCGGAGTCTCGCGGACAGGCTTGAGCTTCTCGGGCCGGCGCGTGATCTCGCCCGGCTCGGCGACGGCGAGCTGGATCGTGATGTGGCAGGTGCGCTTGTTGATCCGGTTCACACGGCCGCGGGCACGCGGGCGCCAGCGCTTGAGGGTGGGGCCCTCGTCGGCGAACGCGGCCACGACCACCAGATCGTCCGGTTCGTGGCCGTTGTTGTTCTCGGCGTTGGCGATCGCCGACGCGAGCACCTTCCCCGCCTCGCGGGCGATCGCGCGGGTCTCGAAGGCCAGGATCGTACGCGCCTCCATGGCCGACTTGCCGCGGATGTGCTCGAGCACGAGCCGCGCCTTGCGGGCGGACGATCGCACGTAGCGCGCCTGGGCCCGCACGGTCTCTCGGTCGGCGACAGCGGGCATCGGCTAGCGACCCTTCATCTTGGACGTGCGGTCGTTGCCGTGACCGCGATAGGTGCGGGTGGGGGCGAACTCGCCCAGCTTGTGGCCGACCATCGACTCGGAGACGAAGACGGGCACATGCTTGCGGCCGTCGTGCACGGCGATCGTGTGGCCGACGAACTCCGGGAAGATGGTCGAGCTGCGAGACCAGGTCTTCAGCATGCGCTTCTGGCGCGACTCGTTCATCTCCTCGACCCGCTTCATCAGTTTGGGGTCCACGAAAGGCCCCTTCTTGCTCGATCGGCTCATCGCTGCTTCCCCTTGCCCCTCTTGCGCGCCCGGACGATGTCCTGGGTCGACGCCTTCTTCTTGTTGCGCGTGCGGAACCCGAGCGTCGGCTTGCCCCACGGAGTCACCGGGTGGCTGCCCTTGTTCTTGCCCTCGCCGCCGCCGTGCGGATGGTCGACCGGGTTCATGACGGTACCGCGGACGGTCGGGCGCTTGCCCTTCCAGCGCGAGCGGCCCGCCTTGCCCCCGGACTCGATCTCATGGGTCACGTTGCCGAGCTGGCCAACTGTGGCGCGGCACACGTCGGGCACCCGGCGCATCTCGCCCGAGGGCAGCCGCAGGAGTGCCATGCCGCCCTCCTTGGCGACCAACTGGGCCGACCCGCCCGCCGAGCGCACCATCTTGCCGCCCTGACCGGGCCGAAGCTCGATGTTGTGCACCGTCGTGCCGGTGGGCATCGCCGACAGCGGCATCGCGTTACCAGGCTTGATGTCAACCGCGGCGCCCGACTCCACGGTCTGCCCGACGCGCAGCCGCACCGGCGCCAGGATGTAGCGCTTCTCGCCGTCGGAGTAGTGCAGCAGCGCGATCCGCGCCGACCGGTTGGGGTCGTACTCGATCGAGTGCACCTTGGCCGGCACGCCGTCCTTGGTGCGCTTGAAATCGATCAGCCGGTAGCGCCGCTTGTGGCCCCCGCCCTGATGACGGGTGGTGATGCGGCCGTTGTTGTTACGCCCGCCGTGCTTGTGGATCGGCGCGAGCAGCGTCTTTTCGGGCTCGGTCTTGGTGATCTCGGCGAAGTCGGACACCGACATGAAGCGGCGCCCGGCCGACGTTGGTTTGAACTTCCGAACAGCCATTAAGCCTTGAACCTCGCGTGCTGGCGATCCGGCGAGCGAAACGCGGGTGGAGCTAGGACGCAGGACGTCGACAGTGCTCTGCACGGCGACGTTCGAGGACGCCGCTCCGCGACGCGTTGCAGCCGCCAAGCGCCAGTGATGTGAACGGTCAACACCCTTACACTCCCGGTCCGAATGCTTCGATTGTCTGGCCTTCGGCTACCGTGACGACGGCCTTCTTCCATCCCGGCCGAGTGCCCGCGAAGGCTCCCCGGCGCTTGGGCTTGGCGGGAACCTTGGAGATGTTGACGTCCGTCACGTGCACTCCGAACACCTGCTCCACCGCCTGACGCACCTGGGTCTTGTGGGCCGACGAGTGGACACGGAAGGTGTACTTGCGACTGTCGGCGATCAGGCCGTAGCTCTTCTCCGAGACCACGGGAGCGATCAGCACCGAGCGCGGATCGCCGTTCATTCGCCGCCACCGCCTTCGAGCGCCTTGAGTGCCTGCTTGGAGACGATCACACGCCGCGCCCAGACCACGTCGGCCACCTCGAGCTCGCCGACAGCCACCACGTGGGTGCGGGCGAGATTGCGGAAGGAGCGCGCGAAGGCGTCCTCGTCCCGGGCGGCGACGACTACCAACGGCCCGCCCTCGTGCCAGCCGGCGACCAGTTCGGCGGCTTGCTTCGTGCGTGGATCGGAGAACGCAGAGCCGTCCACGGCCGCCAGCGTACCGCCGGCGACGTGCGCCGAGAGTGCGATCCGCAGCGCCTTGACGTGGGCCTTGCGGTTGACCTTGCCCGTGTAGCTGCGCGGATGCGGCCCGAAGGTGACTCCGCCACCCGTCCACAGCGGCGATCGGCTGGTGCCGGCGCGGGCACGCCCGGTGCCCTTCTGCCGCCACGGCTTCGACCGACCGCCCGCAACCATGCCGCGCGTCTTGGTCGAGTGCGTGCCCTGGCGGCGCGCGGCCAGCTCGGCCTTTACCACCTCGTGCACGAGCGCATCGTTTCGGGCGACGCCGAAGGTGCTCTCGTCGAGCTTGGCCTTGGTGCTGCCACCGAGCAGTGGGGCGTTCAAGGCGGCCATCAGCTGTCGCTCCGGATCTCGAGTAGCCCGCCGGTCGCGCCGGGCACCGGGCCCGCGACCAGCAGCAGATTGCGCTCGGCGTCCACCTCGACCACCCGCAGGCCACGCTGGGTAGCGCGCTTGTTGCCCATCTGGCCGGCCATGCGGACGCCCTTGCGGACGCGCGCCGGCCATGCCGATGCGCCGATCGATCCCGGAGCGCGCACATTGTGCGAGCCGTGGGTGACCGGGCCGCGGTGGAAGTTGTGCCGCTTGATGGTGCCGGCGAAGCCCTTGCCCTTGGAAGTGCCCGATACCTTGATCGGGTCGCCGACGTCGAACGCCTCGACGGTCACCGAGTCGCCCACCGCGAGGCCCTCGGCCCCGCGGATCTCGACCAGATGGCGATGCGGCGAGACACCGGCGTGTTTGAGGTGCCCGACCTCGGGCCGAGACAGCTTGCGCTCCTTGACCTCGCCGAATGCGAGCTGCACGGCGCTGTAGCCGTCCACCTCGGCGCTGCGCACGCTGACCACCGGGCACGGCCCAGCCTGGATCACGGTAACCGAGGTCACCTTGCCGGACTCGCTGTCGAACAGCTGCGTCATGCCGAGCTTGGTGCCGAGGATGCCCTTGGTCGCCATCAGAGCTTGATCTCGATGTCGACGCCCGCCGGCAGGTCGAGCCGCATCAGCGAATCGACCGTCTTGGGTGTCGGTTGGTGGATGTCGATCAGCCGCTTGTGCGTGCGGATCTCGAAGTGCTCACGCGAATCCTTGTCCTTGAAGGGGCCTCGGATCACGCAGTAGACGTTCTTCTCGGTGGGGAGGGGCACAGGGCCCGACACGGAAGCGCCGGACCGCTGTGCGGTCTCCACGATCGAACGCGCCGACAGGTCGACCTGCGTGTGGTCGTACCCCTTGAGCCGAATGCGGATTTTCTGCTGAGCCACTGTAGTTGTTCGTCCGTTCCTACTTGAGAATCTTGGTCACGGCACCCGCACCCACGGTGCGGCCGCCCTCGCGGATCGCGAAGCGCAGACCGAGATCCATTGCGATCGGCTGAATCAGGTCGACCGTCATCTCGGCGTTGTCGCCGGGCATCACCATCTCGACGTTCTCCTGCAGCTCCACCACGCCCGTGACGTCGGTGGTGCGGAAGTAGAACTGCGGGCGGTAGCCCTTGAAGAACGGCGTGTGCCGGCCGCCCTCGTCCTTGGAGAGCACGTACACCTGTGCCTCGAACACGGTATGCGGAGTGATCGAGCCGGGCTTGGAGAGCACCTGGCCGCGCTCGATGTCCTCGCGCTTGACGCCGCGCAGCAGGCAGCCGACGTTGTCCCCTGCCTGACCTTGGTCGAGCAGCTTGCGGAACATCTCGACGCCGGTGACGACGGTCTTGGCGGTCTCCTTGTGGATCCCGACGATCTCGACCTCCTCGCCGGACTTGACGACCCCCTGCTCGACGCGGCCGGTGGCCACCGTGCCGCGGCCGGTGATCGTGAACACGTCCTCGATCGGCATCAGGAACGGCTTGTCGATGTCGCGCTCGGGCTCGGGCACGTAGTCGTCCACGGCCTGCATCAGCTCGAGGATCTTGGGCGTCCAGGCGGCGTCGCCCTCGAGCGCCTTGAGCGCCGAGACGCGCACGACCGGGATGTCGTCTCCGGGGAACTCGTACTTGGAGAGCAGCTCGCGAACCTCGAGCTCGACCAGCTCGAGCAGCTCCTCGTCGTCCACGGCGTCGGACTTGTTGAGCGCCACCACGATGTACGGCACACCCACCTGGCGAGCCAGGAGGATGTGCTCGCGGGTCTGCGGCATGGGGCCGTCGGTGGCCGACACGACCAGGATCGCACCGTCCATCTGGGCGGCGCCCGTGATCATGTTCTTGACATAGTCGGCATGCCCCGGGCAGTCCACGTGCGCGTAGTGACGGTTGGCCGTCTCGTACTCGACGTGAGCGGAGTTGATGGTGATGCCGCGCTCCTTCTCCTCCGGCGCCTTGTCGATCTGGTCGAAGCTGGTCGCCTCGCTTCCGGTGCCGGATTCGGCCAGGACCTTGGTGATGGCCGCGGTCAGCGTCGTCTTGCCATGGTCGATATGACCGATGGTGCCGATGTTGAGATGCGGCTTGTTGCGCTCGAACTTTTGCTTGGCCATGTCTTCCGGTCTCCTTTTCGGGCCCGCTATGCCTGGTTCTCGGTCAGCTTTTCGGCGATCGAATGCGGGACTTCGGCGTAATGAAGGAACTGCATCGTATAGGTCGCACGACCCTGGCTCATGGTGCGCACGTCAGTCGCGTACCCGAACATCTCAGCCAGCGGTACCCGCGCCTTGATCACCTGGGCGTTGCCTCGCGGCTCCATCCCCTCGATCTGCCCCCGGCGCGAGTTGATGTTGCCGATCACGTCGCCCATGTAGTCCTCGGGCGTCACCACCTCGACGGCCATGATCGGCTCCAGCAGCACCGGCTTGGCGCGCTTGGCGGCCTCCTTGAAGGCCATCGAGCCGGCCACCTTGAAAGCCATCTCCGAGGAGTCGACGTCGTGGTATGACCCGTCCACCAGTCGCACCTTGACGTCGACCACCGGGAAGCCGGACAGCACGCCCGACTCCATCGCCTCGCGGATGCCGGCGTCGATCGAGTTGATGTACTCCCTGGGCACGGCGCCGCCGACGATCTTGTTCTCGAACTCGTAGCCCCCACCCTGTTGGTTGGGCTCCATGTCGATCACCGCGTGCCCGTACTGGCCGCGGCCGCCGGTCTGGCGGACGAACTTGCCGTGGATGCTCTGGACCGGGTTTCGGACCGTCTCGCGGTAGGCCACCTGAGGCCGCCCGACGTTGGCGTCCACCTTGAACTCGCGCATCAGGCGGTCGACGATGATCTCCAGGTGCAGCTCGCCCATGCCGGCGATAATGGTCTGGCCGGTCTCCTCGTTGGTGCGCACGCGGAAGGTCGGGTCCTCCTCCGCAAGCCGCTGGAGAGCGGCCGACAGCTTGTCCTGATCGGCCTTGGTCTTGGGCTCCACGGCCACGTCGATCACCGGGTCGGGGAAGTCGATCGACTCCAGCAGCACCGGGTTGTCGGGGTCGCACAGAGTGTCGCCGGTGGTGGTCTGCTTGAGCCCGACCGCGGCCGCGATCGCGCCGGCGGCGATCTGCTCGACGTCCTCGCGGTGGTTGGCGTGCATCTCCAGGATGCGCCCCACCCGCTCCTTGCGGCCGGTCGAGGTGTTCAGGATGTACGAACCGGAGTTGAGCTTTCCGGAGTAGACCCGAAAGTAGGTCAGCTTGCCGACGAAGGGGTCGGACATGACCTTGAAGGCCAGCGCCGAGAAGGGCTCACCCAGGTCGGCGCGGCGCACGACCTCGCTCCCGTCCTTGGGGTCGGTGCCGACCACCGCAGCGACGTCGAGCGGGGACGGCAGATAGTCCACCACCGCGTCCAGCAGCGGCTGCACGCCCTTGTTCTTGAACGCCGATCCCAGCAGGACGGGAACGATCGAGAGGTCGAGGGTGGCCTTGCGGATGGCCGCGCGCAGCTGCTCGGGCTCGACCGGCTCGTCCTCGAGGAAGGCCGTCATGATGTCCTCGTCGTGATCCGCCACGGCCTCCATCAGGTCGTGGTGGTACTGCTTGGCCTGCTCCCGCAGCTCTGCCGGGATCTCGTCCTCTTCCCAGCTCTGGCCCAGCGGGTCGACGTAGCGGATCGCGCGCATCGCGACCAGGTCGACGTGGCCCTGGAAGTTGTCCTCGGCCCCGATCGGGATCTGCACCGGCACCGGGCGCGCGCCCAAGCGGTCGATGATCGTCTGCACGGCGTTGAAGAAGTCGGCGCCGGTACGGTCCATCTTGTTGATGAACGCAATCCGCGGCACGGCGTACTTGTCTGCCTGGCGCCACACGGTCTCGGACTGCGGCTGGACGCCGGCGACCGAGTCGAAGAGGGCCACCGCGCCGTCCAGCACGCGCAGGCTGCGCTCGACCTCGACAGTGAAGTCCACGTGCCCGGGCGTGTCGATAATGTTGATGCGAGAGTCCCGCCAGAAGCACGTGGTCGCCGCCGACGTGATGGTGATCCCGCGCTCCTGCTCCTGCACCATCCAATCCATCGTCGCCGCGCCCTCGTGCACCTCGCCCATCTTGTGGTTGCGGCCGGTGTAGTAGAGGACGCGCTCGGTGGTCGTCGTCTTACCGGCATCGATGTGGGCCATGATGCCGATGTTTCGGACGCGGTCGAGCTCGTCCATCCTGGGCACGCGTGTGCCGGTCTGTGTCTGCGTTACTGCCACGTCGTCCTTACACCCCTACCAGCGATAGTGCGCAAAGGCCTTGTTGGCCTGCGCCATCCGGTACATGTCGTCCTTTTTCTTGAATGCCCCGCCCTGCTGGTTGGTCGCATCCATGATCTCGCCGGCGAGCTTGTCGAACATCTCCTTCTCACGGCGTTGGCGCGCGAAGGAGATCAGCCAGCGCACCGCGAGCGTCCGCGCTCGTCGCTGAGGGACCTCGATCGGCACCTGGTAGTTGGCTCCGCCCACGCGCCGCGAACGAACCTCGAGCACAGGCGTCACCGACTTGACGGCGCGCTCGAGCACCTCGACCGGGCTCTGGCCGGTCTTCTGCCCGACGCTCTCGAGCGCCTGGTAGACGATCTGCTCGGCGACCGACTTCTTGCCGTCCAGCATGACCCGGTTGATGACCTGCGTCACCAGCGTCGAGTCGTACACCGGGTCGCGGAGGAGCGTGCGGGGAGAGATCTCTGCTCGGCGGGGCACGGCTAGGAACCGGCCTTCTTGGCGCCGTACTTGGAGCGGGCCTGCTTGCGGTCGCCCACGCCCGACGTGTCCAGGGCGGCGCGGATCACCTTGTAGCGCACGCCGGGGAGATCCTTCACGCGGCCGCCACGGATCAGCACCACCGAGTGCTCCTGAAGATTGTGCCCGATGCCCGGGATGTAGGCCGTGACCTCCATGTTGTTGGTCAGGCGAACGCGGCACACCTTGCGCAGAGCCGAATTCGGCTTCTTGGGCGTGGTCGTGTACACGCGCGTGCACACCCCGCGCTTCTGCGGGGCGCCGTGCAGGTGTGGGGTCTTCGTCTTGGACGAGACCTTGACCCGGGGCTTTCGAACGAGCTGATTGATCGTAGGCATACGCTGTGCAGAGCTCTCTGGTCGAGGGCGCAGAAAAGGACCGGCCGGAATCCGGCCGCGACGGAGAACACTACCCGAGCCACACCGGGGCCGCAACTGAGAGCCGTGGGTGCCGAACGGCCTCCCGCGCGGGGTTGCGGCTCGTGGTCGCGGTGTCTCGTCGAGAGGCACGTCGCGGGTGGCGCCACTGCCTCCGACTCCGCCGGGAGGCCTCGGGAGCCGCCTCACCGCCGTGGTTGTTCTACGCTTGACTCGTGCTCTGTGCCGCGTGCAGCCATGAGAACCGGCCCGGCCGCCTTTTCTGCGGTCGCTGCGGCGCGCAGCTGAGCCTTGCCTGTCCGTCGTGCGGCGCGGAGAACGACCCGGAGGATCACTTCTGCGGAGCGTGCGGCACGGATCTGCAGACGGCTGCCACCCAGGGCGCCGGGGCCGCACCGGCCGTGGCCGAGCGACGGATGGTGTCGGTGCTGTTCGCTGACCTGGTCGGGTTCACACCGCTTTCGGAGTCCCGCGACCCCGAGGAGGTGCGCGAGCTGCTGGCGGGCTACTTCGAGGTCGCGCGGGACGTGATCGCCGGCCACGGAGGCACACTGGAGAAGTTCATCGGCGACGCCGTGGTCGCCGTCTGGGGAGCGCCCGTGGCTCAGGAGGACGACGCCGAGCGGGCGGTGAGGGCGGCGCTCGAGCTGGTCGACGCGGTGGCGGTGCTCGGCCGCACGACCGGGTTCGAGCTCGCGGTGCGAGCCGCCGTGTCCACCGGCGAGGCCGCTGTCACCGTCGGGGCGGAAGGCCACGGCATGGTGGCCGGGGACATGGTCAACACGACCGCGCGCATGCAGGCCGCCGCGGAGCCCGGAAGCGTGCTCGTCGACGCGACCACCGACCGCATGATCACGACCGCGATCGCCACGGCGGAGGCCGGCAGCTTCGAACTCAAGGGAAAGTCCGCGCCGATCACCTTGCACACGGCCCTGCGGGTGCTCGCGAACCGGCGCGGCGAGGGCCGCTACGCCGGTGTCGAGCCGCCCTTCGTCGGCCGCGAGCGCGAGTTGCGGCTGGTCAAGGATCTGTTCCAGGCCACCGCGGTCGACGGCCGCGCGCACCTCGTGCTCGTGTCCGGTGCCGCGGGGCTGGGCAAGACCCGGCTCTCCTGGGAGTTCGAAAAGTACGTGGACGGCCTCGCCGCTGACGTGTTCTGGCACCGCGGCCGCTGCCTGTCCTACGGCGACGGTGTGGCGTTCTGGGCG
Source organism: Gaiellales bacterium (assembly GCA_038230835.1). GTDB lineage: Bacteria > Actinomycetota > Thermoleophilia > Gaiellales > JAICJC01 > DASUHT01. The sequence goes on along the minus strand of JBBRMM010000001.1, from coordinate 95,531 downwards.
CTGGCCGAGATGGTACGGGGACGTGCGCGGATCGTCGAGGACGAACCGGCTGAAGCCGCCCGCGACAAGCTCGCGGCGATGCTCGGCGAGCACGTGCCCGACGATCGGGAGCGGACGTGGGTCGAGCCGGCACTCGACACCTGTTGGGGCTCGAGGAACTGGACGGAGCGGACCGCAGCCGGCTGTTCTCGGCCTGGAGGCTGTTCTTCGAACGGCTGACCGAGCGCGGCACCGCGGTGCTGGTGTTCGAGGACATGCAGTGGGCCGATCAGGCCCTCCTCGACTTCGTGGAGTACCTGATGGAATGGTCGCGCGGCCACCGCTTGTTCGTACTCGCCCTGGCCCGTCCCGAGCTGACCGAGCGGCGCCCGGGGTGGGCGTCCTCGCGAGGGCTGACGGCGCTCCCGCTCGATCCGCTGCCCGAGGCGGTGATGCGCGACCTGGTGGGCGGGATGGTGCCGGGACTCGCCGCGGATGTCGTCGAGCGGATCGCGCGGCACGCCGACGGAACGCCGCTGTACGCCGTCGAGACGGTGCGCATGCTGCTCGATCGCGGTCTCCTACGCCGGTTGGGGGACACCTTCGAACCGACCGGGGAGCTCGACCAGCTCGACATCCCGGAGTCGCTCCAGGCGCTGGTCGCAGCACGGCTGGACGCCCTCCCGGCCGATGAGCGCAGCGCGCTTCAGACGGCCGCGGTGCTCGGCAAGACGTTCACGCTCGCGGGACTCGAGACCGTCAGTCGGCGTTCTCCGGGCGATCTCGCGCCGCTGCTCGACGCGCTCACCCGCAAGGACATCCTGCAGGTGCAGACCGATCCCTTCTCGCCCGAGCGCGGTCAGTACGGGTTCGTCCAGGCCACCCTGCGGACGGTGGCGTACGAGCGGATCTCACACCGCGAGCGCAAGGCACTACACGTCGCGGTCGCCGATCACCTGAGCGAGCTGGAGGAGAGCGGCGAACTGTCCGAGGTGGTTGCCGCGCACCTGTTCGATGCGGTCCGGCTGGAACCCAACGACGCCGATGCGGGAGCGCTCCGCGAGCGTGCCTGCACCACGCTGCTGACCGCGGCCGATCGCGCCCAATCGCTGGGAGCGCCGGACGAGAGCCTGCGGCTGGTGGAGCGGGCCATCGAGCTGACGCGGCCGGAAGACCATGCGCCCCTGCTCGAGCGGGCCGGCAGGCTGGCATGCATTGCGAACCGTGTCGAGGAAGCCGACGAGTTGCTGCGCCGCGCACTCGAGCTCTACGAGGCCCACGGGGACAACCACGCAGCCGCGCGAGTGCGCTGCGGAATCGGCGAGACGCTCTTCCTCGCCGGCCGCACGGACGAGGCGCTGGAGGTGCTCGAGAGCGCGTACCGCGTGCTGGCCGACGACGAGCCGGACGCCGACCTGGCGCTGCTGGCCTCGTACGTCGGAAGGATGAAGATGCTGGCCGGGGAGGGAGAAGCCGCCGAGCCGGCGCTCGACCACGCGCTGCGCATCGCGGAGGACATCCACCTTCCGGAGGTGATCTCCGAGTCGCTGAACACCAAGGGGTTGATCCTGCTGGGCGTCCCCGGACGTACCGAGGAGGGCCGCTCCCTGCTGTGGGGGGCGCTGCGAGTGGCGCTTGCCGCGGGCGCCGACCACGCGATCCTGCGTGCGTACTTCAACCTCTCGTTCGATCGGGAGTGCGCGGACGACCTCGAGGCGGGCCTCAAGCTCGACCGCGAGGCGCTCGAGATCTCCCGCCGCCTGGGCGACCGCCAGTGGGAGATGTCAAACCTGATGCACCTGATGGGCCGGCTGTTCAACACGGTGAACTGGGACGAGGTGCTCGACCTGTCCGAGCGTATGGACCTGCAGGCCGAGGACTCCACGTACTCACGGGCCACACTCGGGATCGTCGGCGTGATTCACGCCAACCGCGGCGACCCGGCGAAGGCCGACCTGGCGTTCGGCGAAGCGGAGCTGACACCCACCGCGGCAGATCCCCAGGCCCGCTCGATGTGGGGGGTGCTGAACGCCCTGCGCGCCTCGGCAGACGGTGACGATCGGGGGATGATGGAGGCCGCGCGGGTCGGCTCCGAGCTGACGGACATGCTCGGGCCGGTGCACGAAATGGCGAGGTCGTCCTCGATCATGTTCGCGGTGGCGGCCGCCCGGCTGGGCGAGCGGGGGGTCGCGGAAGAGTTCGTCGCCCGAGTGGAGGCACTACCGACCGTGCACCGGACCCCGCGGTATGTCGCAGGGGCGCACCGCGTGCGGGGTATCCTCGGCATCGACGCGGCGGCGGAGTACGCCGCGGCCGAGCGCATTCTGACCGCAACCGGGCACGCCTGGGAACTGGCAGAGACACTCCGCGACCACGCTCGCAGTCTCGTACGCGAGGGCCTCACGGACGACGCGGCGCCGATCATCGAGCGGGCGGCGGCCATCTACGAGCGCGCCGGAGCGACGGCCCGCCTGGCCGAGCTCGATTCGCTGATCCGGCCGCGCCGCGCCGGAGTTGCCGGCGACCGGTAGACCGTCACGGCACCAACTGGCCCGAGTCACGCGGCCCGTACGGGGTCTGACCCCAGGGTGAGGTCGCGGCGCCGGGAGCGAGCCCGGCGCCGCGTACGTCAGTCCTACTCCTCGTCGGCGATCGGCGGGAAGACCGGCTCCTCGGCGCCCGGCTTGGGCGTGAGGTCGATCTCGCCGTTGCCCGAGCCGTTGCCGGACTCGGCCGAGTCGCCGGCGTCCAGATACACGGGCTCGGTCAGGTCGTCGACGAACAGCCGCTGATCGGCGTCGGCCGAGGGTGAGATGGTCACCTGGCGGTAGCCGCGGAGCCCGGTCGAAGCCGGGATCAGCTTGCCGATGATCACGTTCTCCTTGAGGCCGATCAGGTGATCGGTCTTGCCCTCGATGGCGGCATCCGTCAGCACCTTCGTGGTCTCCTGGAACGATGCGGCGCTGAGGAAGCTCTGCGTCGCCAGCGAGGCCTTGGTGATGCCGAGGATCAACTGCGTGTGCGTCGGCGCCTCGGACTTGGAGGCCTTCAGCCTGCGCTTGACCCGCTCCAGCTCCGGCTTGTCAACCAGCTCGCCGGGCAGGAACTCGGTGTCGCCCGAATTGTCGATGCGCACCTTCTTCAGCATCTGCCGCACGATCAGCTCGATGTGCTTGTCGTGGATCTCCACGCCCTGGCTCTTGTACACCTCCTGCACCTGGTCGACCAGGTAACGCGCGGTCTCGGTGTCGTCGCGCAGGTCGAGCAGCTCGGCCGGGGCCAGCGGGCCTTCGTTGAGCGGCGTGCCGGTCTCGATCACCTCGCCGTCCGTCACCCGCAGGCGGGTGCGGCGCGGGAACACGTAGTCCTTCACCGTGTCCTCGTCCTTGCCCGAGGTGACCGTGACCGTGTAGCCACGCTCCGTCTCGAGCACGGCCGCCCGGCCGCCGGCCTCGGCCAGCGTGGCCGCGGCCTTCGGCTTGCGGGCCTCGAACAGCTCCACCACTCGCGGCAGGCCATGGGTGATGTCGGCGCCGGCGACGCCGCCGGTGTGGAAGGTGCGCATCGTAAGCTGGGTGCCCGGCTCACCGATCGACTGTGCGGCAACCGTACCCACCGCGTCGCCGATCTCGCCCATCTTGCCGGTCGCCATCGACCAGCCGTAACACGCCCGGCAGACGCCGACGGCGGCCTCGCACTTGAGCACCGAGCGGACGGGCACCGTCGTCGACGGGTCGCCGGCCGCGGCATCCGCGATGTCCCGCAGCTTGGCTCCGTTGATCTCGAGGCCCTTGGCCAGCTTCAGATCACCCAGCTTGGTGGCGGACGAGACCACTCGCCCGATCAGGCTGGAGCGGTTCACCTGGCCGTCGGCGAGTCGCACCGGGATCAGGATGTGCCCGTTCGTTCCGCAGTCGTTCTCGCGGATGATCACATCCTGCGACACGTCCACCAGCCGCCGGGTCAGGTATCCCGAGTCGGCGGTGCGCAGCGCGGTGTCGGCCAGCCCCTTGCGGGCGCCGTGGGTGGAGATGAAGTACTCCAGCACCGACAGTCCCTCCATGAAGTTCGACTTGATCGGCCGCTCGATGATCTCGCCCTTCGGATTGGCCATCAGTCCGCGCATGCCCGCGAGCTGCCGGATCTGCTTGAACGACCCGCGAGCTCCCGAGTTGGCCATCATGAACACCGGGTTCAGCTCGTGCAGGTTGTCGAGCATCGCCTCGCCGACGCGGTCGGTGGCCTCGTTCCAGATGTCTACCACCTGCTCGTGGCGCTCCTCCTCGGTGATCAGGCCGCGCCCGTAGTCGCGCACCTTCTTGGCCACGCGCTCCTCGTAGTCGGCCAGGATCGACTCCTTGAGCGGCGGCGTGATGATGTCGTTCTTGGACACCGTCACGCCGGACATCGTGGCGTAGGTGAAGCCGAGCTCCTTGATCGTGTCCAGCACCTCGGCGATCGCCGTGGCGCCATAGCGGTCGACCAGCTCGGAGATGAACTCCGTCATCTCGCGCTTGGTGAACGTGCGGTTCTGGTACTCGTAGGCCACCGCGTCGAAGCGGTCACCGACCGCCTTGCCGAGCGCCCGGCTGATCTCGTCGTTGAAGATCGCCCGACCCACCGTGGTCACGATCCAGTCGCCCCGCTCGCGCAGGCCGATCGTCTCCTGGAGGCCGATCTGCTTCTGGTCGTAGGCGATCTCGACCTCGTCCATGTTGCCGAAGTAGGGCGCCTTCCGAGCCTTCAGGTCGTCCCAGGTGATCTTGGACAGATCCTCGGTCGAGTAGGTCAGGTAGTAGGTTCCCAGCACCATGTCCTGCGCCGGCGTCGCCAGCGGCTTGCCGTGTGCAGGCGACAGGATGTTGTTGGAGGACAGCATCAGGATCCGCGCCTCCGCCTGAGCCTCGGCGGACAGCGGCAGGTGCACGGCCATCTGATCACCGTCGAAGTCGGCGTTGAACGCATGGCAGACCAGCGGATGCACCTGGATCGCCTTGCCCTCCACCAACACGGGCTCGAATGCCTGGATGCCGAGGCGATGCAGCGTCGGCGCCCTGTTGAGCAGCACCGGATGCTCGGCGATCACCTCTTCCAGAACGTCCCACACCTCCGGCACCATCGTGTCCACCATCTTCTTGGCGGCCTTGATGTTCTGCACCAGCTTGCGCTCGACCAAGCGGCTCATGATGAACGGCTTGAACAGCTCCAGCGCCATCAGCTTGGGCAGGCCGCACTGATGCAGGTGCAGCGACGGCCCGGCCACGATCACCGAGCGGCCGGAGTAGTCGACGCGCTTGCCGAGCAGGTTCTGGCGGAACCGGCCCTGCTTCCCCTTGAGCATGTCCGAGAGCGACTTCAGCGGGCGATTGCCCGGTCCGGTCACCGCGCGACCGCGGCGGCCGTTGTCGAACAGGGCATCGACGGCCTCCTGCAGCATGCGCTTCTCGTTGTTGACGATGATCTCGGGCGCGCCCAGGTCGAGCAGGCGCTTGAGCCGGTTGTTGCGGTTGATCACGCGCCGGTAGAGGTCGTTCAGGTCGGAGGTGGCGAAGCGCCCGCCGTCCAGCTGCACCATCGGTCGCAGCTCCGGTGGGATCACCGGCACCGTCTCCAGCACCATCCACTCCGGACGGTTCTCCGACTTGATGAAGGCGTTGACGACCTTCAGACGCTTGATCGCACGCGCCTCCTTCTGCCCCTTGGAGGTACGAATCGTCTCCCGCAGCTGAGCCGCCTCGGCGTCCAGGTCACGAGTGCGCAGGAGCTCGCGGATCGCCTCCGCGCCCATGCCGCCGGTGAAGTACTCGCCGAAGCCCCAGGAGCTGCCAAAGCGGTCGCGCAGCTCGCGGAACAGCGCCTCGTCGGAGATGATCTCCTGGACTTCGAGCTCCTTGAACTTGATCCAGGTGCGATCGAGCCGGTCGACCGCGTCCTTGGTGTGGTCGTCCACGTCCTTGCGGCGGGCGACCAGGTCGTTGTACGTGTCGCGCACCTTCAGCGCCCACGCCTCGATGAAGCGGATGTCGTCCTTGGAGATCTTGCCGTCCGAGCGCAGGCACAGGTCGTTTGCGACCTCCCGCAGCTCCTTGGCGTCCACCGACTCGCCCTGCTCGACGACCTCGCGCAGCAGGCCGGCGCCGATCTGACGGGACTTGTCCAGCGCGGCGGCTGCGCCCGGCCCGGCCTCGACCAGCTTGGCCACCCACTCCTGGTCGGGCTCCTTGAGCGTGACCTCCTCGCCGCCCAGGAACGCCAGCCGCGCCTTGACGGCATTGCGCGCCTTGGTGCGCTCCGCACCCTTGAGCTCTCCCAGCTTGGCCAGTTCGTCGCCGATCAGCACCCGCGCCGCGGCCGCCCAGGCGGCCACCGCGTCCAGCTCGCGCGAGGCCAGCTTGCGGTCGTCGCGAATGGCCGATTCGCGCACCAGCTCCTTGATCTTCTTGGGGTCCTCTCCCGCCACCCGCTTGGCGACGTCGCCCAGCAGGCCGCCGGCCAGCTTGCGCGCATCGTCCAGCGCCGGGATGCCGTTCTCCTCGGCCCAGACGGTCAGCGTGCGCACCCAGTAGTCGTCGTCCTCGTCGAAGCCCTTGGTGGCTGCATCCACGAAGTGCTGGCGGCGCCGCTGCATGCGCTCCTCGAGCGCTGCCAGCGACTCCTCCTTGTCCAGCAGCAGGCGCTCCTTCTCCTGCTCGACCTTGCCCTCCAGCTCCGGCACGTCGCGGTCGCGGGTCTCCTTGTCGACCGACGTGATGATCGAGGCGGCGAAGTACAGCACCTTCTCGAGCTCCTTGGGAGCGATGTCGAGCAGGTAGCCGATCCGCGACGGGACACCCTTGAAGAACCAGATATGGCTGACAGGAGCCGCCAGGTCGATGTGGCCCATGCGCTCGCGGCGCACCTTCTGGCGCGTCACCTCGACGCCGCACCGCTCGCAGATGATGCCCTTGTAGCGGACCCGCTTGTACTTGCCGCAGTAGCACTCCCAGTCCTTCGTGGGACCAAAGATGCGCTCGCAGAAGAGCCCATCCTTCTCGGGCTTGAGCGTGCGGTAGTTGATCGTCTCGGGCTTGGTGACCTCACCGGATGACCATTCGCGGATCTGCTTGGACGAGGCCAGGCCGATGCGGATTGCGTCGAAATCGTTGATGTCGATCAACGTGGAATTCCTCTCAGCTTGAAAGTGTGCAGGTCAATCGGGATGCGGCGCAGCACGGGACTATTCGTCAATCTCCACCGGCTCGAGTTCGACGACAAGCTCGTCGTCGTCCTCGGAGGCGAGCGATTCCAGCTCGCCCTCGTCGAGCTCCTCGGGCAGATCCTCGTCGTTGGCGATCGAGAGCTCGCCCTCGACGTCGATGCGGTCGGCGCCCTCCTCGAGCTCCTGCGCCTCGGGGTCGCGGGCGGCCGCGCGGCCGGCGACCGGGGCCAGGTCGATGCCCAGCTCCTCCGCGGCCCGCAACAGCTCGTCCTCCTCCTCGCGCACGGCAACGTCACCGCCGTCCTCGGACACCACCTTGACGTCCAGCGCGAGCGACTGCATCTCCTTGAGCAGCACCTTGAAGCTCTCGGGGATGGAGGGCTCGGGGATGTTCTCGCCCTTCACGATCGCCTCGTACGCCTTCACCCGCCCGACGGTGTCGTCGGACTTGATGGTCAGCATCTCCTGCAGGGTGTACGCGGCGCCGTAGGCTTCGAGCGCCCACACCTCCATCTCGCCGAAACGCTGGCCGCCGAACTGCGCTTTGCCGCCCAGCGGCTGCTGGGTGACCAGCGAGTACGGGCCGGTCGAGCGGGCGTGGATCTTGTCGTCGACCAGATGCAGCAGCTTGAGGATGTACATGTAGCCGATCGTTACCGGCTGGTCGTACGGATCGCCGGTGCGACCGTTGAACAGCCGCACCTTTCCGGTGCAGCGTGAGCCCAGCGGCGCCTTCTTGTCGATATCGAACTTGATCGCCTGGTTCTTGTTCGCGAGCTGCCAGTCGATCAGCGACTGATCGACGTCGGCCGGCGTGGCCCCGTCGAAGACGGCCGTGGCCATCCACTGAGGCTCGCCGTTCTCGCCGCCGTGCTTGGCCGCCCAGCCCAGGTGCGTCTCCAGCACCTGGCCGATGTTCATGCGTGACGGAACGCCCAGCGGGTTGAGGATGATGTCCACCGGTGTGCCGTCCTCCAGCATCGGCATGTCTTCCTCGGGCACGATCTTCGAGATCACGCCCTTGTTGCCGTGCCGGCCGGCCAGCTTGTCACCCTCGGCGATCTTGCGCTTGGTGGCGACGTACACCCGTACCAGCTCGTTCACTCCCGGCGAGAGGTCGTCGCCGTTGGCCCGCGAGAAGGTCTTGACGTCGATCACCTTGCCGCCCTCGCCGTGCTGGACCTTGAGCGAGGTGTCGCGCACCTCGCGCGCCTTCTCCTTGAAGATCGCCCGGATCAGCTTCTCCTCGGCGGTCAACTCGGTCTCGCCCTTCGGCGTCACCTTGCCCACCAACAGATCGCCCGAGCCGACCTCGGCGCCAATACGGACGATGCCGCTCTCGTCGAGGTTGCGCAGCGACTCCTCGGAGCGGTTGGGGATGTCTCGGGTGATCTCCTCGTCGCCCAGCTTGGTCGAGCGAGCGTCCACCTCGTACTCGTGGATGTGGATCGAGCTGAGGACGTCGTCCTTGACGATCCGCTCGGAGAGGATGATGGCGTCCTCGAAGTTGTAACCCTCCCAGGACATGAAGGCCACCAGCAGGTTCTTGCCCAGCGCCAACTCACCCATGTCGGTGGACGATCCGTCGGCCAGCACCTCGCCGGCGGTCACCTTCTGGCCCACGAAGACGATCGGCCGCTGGTGGATGACCGTGCCCTGGTTGGAGCGCCGGTACTTGATCAGGTCATACGTGTCGTGACCGTCCTTGGCGGCGACGATCACCTTCTCGGCATCCACGTACTCGACCTTGCCGGCCCGCTCGGCGAGCGTCACGTCACCGGTGTCGATGGCCGCCCGGTATTCGAGCCCGGTACCGACCAGCGGCGCCTCGGTCACCATCAGCGGCACCGCCTGCCGCTGCATGTTCGAGCCCATCAGCGCGCGGTTGGCGTCGTTGTGCTCGAGGAAGGGGATCAGCGCCGTGGCCACCGACACGATCTGGGCGGGATCGACATCCATGTAGTCCACCGCGGTGGCATCCACCTGCACCGGCACGCCGTCGCGGGTGCGGCAGAGCACCGGCGAGACCAGCTTGCCGTTGCGGTCGATCTCGGCGTTGGCCTGGGCGATGGTGTACTTCTCCTCCTGGAGGGCATCCAGGTACTCGATCGACGAGGTGATCTTGCCCTTCTCGATCTTGCGGTAGGGCGTCTGCACGAACCCGTGCTCAGACACCTTCGCGTATGAGCCGAGCGAGCCGATGAGACCGATGTTGGGACCCTCGGGCGTCTCGATCGGGCACATGCGGCCGTAATGGGTGGGGTGCACGTCGCGCACCTCGATCGGCGCGCGCTCGCGGGTCAGGCCGCCGGCACCCAGCGCCGATAGCCGGCGGCGGTGGGTGAGGCCCGCCAGCGAGTTGGTCTGATCCATGAACTGCGAGAGCTGCGACGAGCCGAAGAACTCCTTCAGAGCCGCCGCCACTGGGCGGATGTTGACGATCGTCTGCGGCGTGATCGCGTCCTCGTCCTCGGTCGTGAGGCGCTCGCGGACGACGCGCTCCATCCGGTAGAGGCCGATCCTGAAAGCCTCCTGGATCAGTTCCCCGACCGTGCGCAGGCGACGGTTGCCGAAGTGCTCGTACTCGTCCAGGTCGTGCTCGATCGGGTCGCGCTGGATCACGATCGCGTCGGCGGCGAAGTCCTTCGAGTCCTCGGGCACGCCCAGCTTCACCGGCAGCTCGACCAGCCTCCGGACGAGCTCCACGATGTCGCCCGTGGTGAGCACGCGGCACTCCGGCGAGACGTCGACACCCAACCGCATGTTCAGCTTGTAGCGGCCGACCTTGGTCAGGTCGTAGCGCTTGGGGTCGAAGAACAGTGCGCGCACGAGGTTGCGTGAGTTGTCAACGGTCGGCGGCTCGCCCGGGCGCTGCTTCTTGAAGACCTCGATCAGCGCCTCCTCCTCGCGCTTGGACGGATCCTTCTCGAGCGTCATCCGGATGAACGGGTTGTCCTTGAACAGCGCCAGCATTCCCTCGTCGGTCTTGTCGATCCGGAAGCCGGTGTTCTCGTCCTCCTCGGGCAGCGCCCGTAGCAGGGTGGTGATCGGCAGCTTGCGCTTGCGGTCGATGCGGACGTTGACCAGGCCCTTCTTGTCGATCTCGAGCTCCAGCCACGATCCGCGGGACGGCATCAGGTTGGCGGTGAAGACCTGCTTGGTCGCGTCCTTGGGCTCCATGATGTATGCACCCGGGGAGCGCACGAGTTGGGTCACGACGACGCGCTCGGTGCCGTTGATGATGAACGTGCCCTGCTCCGTCATCCACGGGAAGTTGCCGAGAAACACGGTCTGCTCGCGGATCTCGCCGGTGTCCAGGTTGGTGAACGACACCTTGACGTTGACCGGGACCTCGAACGACAGGTCCTTCTCACGGCACTCCTTCTCGCTGACCACCGGGTCGCCGATGGTGTACGTGCCGAGGCGCACCTCGAGCCGCTCCGAGTAGTCCCGGATGGGCGAGATGTCGTCGATCGTCTCCCGCAGTCCAGAGATCTCGAGCGACGCCGAGTCGCTCGGATCTCCCATGAACCAGCGGAACGAGGTCTTCTGGATGTCGATCAGGTTGGGAACGTCCAGGACCTTCTCCAGCTTGGAGAACGTCCGGCGGTTCCGGGGCGCAAGAGTTTCAGGCAAGACGACGCCTCCCGCGGGGCATTAGAGGAGATTTACAGGCAAACGATCCGGACCAACGGCGCAACCCCGAACCTTATCAGGGCGACGTGTTCCAAGCAAGCAGGGTTGGGCCACCGCCACCGTCTGCGGGGGTCGAGCAACGTCCGCAGCGGCGTGCCTCTCGGATCACTATAGCCTGCCCACCGCCGAGGTCAAGTCCCCGGGCCGCCGCGTGGTCGCGAGAGCGCCGCCGCCGGAGCGGCAAGGAGGAGTCCAAACAGCCCCGCGACGGCGAACACCGCCCGCGGGTTCCACACCCCGCTGGCCGCTCCCGCGAATGCGGCGCCGACCATCGTCATCACCGCGCCGGCGGACATCAGAAGCGCGATCACCCCCGCCCGGCGCGCCGGCTCGATGCTGCGTTGGAGCACAAGGCGATTGTGCACCAGCGCGACGCCGTTGGCGAACCCGATCACGACGAATGCGCCCACGACCAGACCGAGCCAGGGGCTGAGCCCCGCGATCACCACACCCAGCGCGAAAACGGCCAGTACCAGTGGGTACCGGGCCGCTGCCGACGCGGCGAACCGGCCGCCCACCACCGTGCCCGCGACGAGACCGGCCGACAAGGCCGCGATCACAAACCCGACGGTCGCCGGGCCGGCCCCGAACGAGTGCAGCAGCAGCGGCGCCTCGATCGAGTTGACCACTCCGAGCACGACCAGCATTGGCATCCAGGACAGTGTCAGGTGGAGCAGCGCCGGCGTGCGACGGATCAGTTCTGCGCCGGCTCCGATCCCGCCCCATCGCCGGCCGGTGTCGACCTGGGGAGCGCTCGTCGCCAGCGACCTGCAACTTGCCAGCAGCAGCGCCGAGAGGCCGAACGACACGCCGTTAGCGCCCAGCACCACGCTCGCTCCGGCCGCCGCGACCGCGACCCCGGCGCCGGCCTGTCCGAGCAGCGCCATCCCGGTGTCGACCGTCGCCACCGCGGTGTTCGCGCTCTCGAGCTCTGTCTCCTCGACCAGGCCGGGGAGGGCAGCCAGCACGACCGGACGGAACACGCCCGCGGCGGCGCCCGCGACCACGGTCAGGCCGACCACGGCGATCGGCCGGTGGACGAACGCGATCACCCCGAAGACGCCGGCACTGACGATGTCCGAGCCCGCCAGCGCCGTGCGTGGCGACAGCCGGTTCAGCCAGCCCGCAAACAGCACGCCGATCACCACCGGGGGCAGGAACTCCGCCACGAACAGGGCAGAGACCCAGGCGGCCGACTGCGTGTCGTTGAACGTCCGGATCGCCAGCGCGACCACCGCGGCGTAGGTACCGGTGACGCTGATCGCGGTCGCCAGCAGCAGCCTCCGAAACCCTGGTGCTGCCGGCCCGGCGAACGACCTCGAGGTCACCCGTACCGCCACGATCCACCGGCGACATAGGCGTGCGCCTCGCCGAGGACGGTGGCGAACGACACTCCCAATGCATGCTGGAACGCAGCCTGCACCTGAGACGCCGTGAACGGTAGGCCGGGCGGCTGATGAAGGGCCGCGAACCGCCGGCCGAGCCGGCGCACCGCCGCGGTGCCGCCGTGAGCGGCGACGATCTCGTGCACGATCGCCAGTGCGTCCTGGCTGGCCAGCTCGGCGGCGTTGCCGCTCTGACCCCAGTCGGTCGCGGTGGACGTCCACCGCAGGAGCGACGGATACCCGCGGCCGTACGCGGATTGGATGCCGTCGAGCGGCAGCAGGAACTGCCGCGACCGCAGGTCCGCGTCCTCCTCGTAGGCGGCGACGCCGGCCCATAGGCGCTGCGGCCCGCGCTGCAGCAGCGACCTGGTGGCGAGCAGCGTCTCGAGGTAGACCACCGACGAGCGCTGGATCTCGACGTCGGCCTGGCGGTACTGGCGGAGAAAGATGTACACGAAGCTCGAGCTCTGTGTGCCCAGCGGAGTCACGCTCGAATCGATCGTGCGGCCGGCGAGCTTCTCGCCCTGGGCGCGATCGGCAACCAGAAAGATCACCGGTCTGCGGGCGGCGGGCCCGCCCGAGTAGCGCGCCGCGAGCGCCGGAGCCGCGGCGTCGGCGGCGGTCAGGATGGTGTGCGCCAGCGGCCCCTCTACGGTCGGGCCGTAGATCACCGTGGCGCTTGTGCCCGCCAGAAGGTGCGGCTGCACGAACAGTGCCAGCCCGGTCACCTGGCGGCCGACACTGGGTCGCCCGGAGACGTCCTGGGAGACCTTCCACGCATCGGACTGCAGATTCATCACCAGCGCGCGTTGACCGAGCGCGATCCAGGCCGTCGGGGCGCGCGCGTCGAGTTGGACGTTCAAGGTCACCAGCACGCCGGTCTGATTCTTGCCGTCCAGACTGGCGAGTGGTTGCTCGACCATGCCCAGCCGGGCTACCGGGAGCCGGGCGAGAAACCGCCGCAGCGACTCCAGCGAGGCCGCCGCGGACGCCCCGGGTGGGGCCGCCAGCCTGGCCGCTGCCGTGGTATGGCGGAAGGCGAGATCGTGGAGGTAGGTGCTTGCGACCTTGCGAGCTGCGGCATAGTCGGCCTGGCTGGGGCCCGTCGGAGAGGTCGTCGAGGTGGTGGTCGCGGTCGAGGGGTGGGTCGAGGCGGCGGAGCCGCCGGAGCACGCGGCGAGCACCACGGGAAGGGCGACGGCGGCGGTTACAAGACGCATGCCGCAAGGGTATACAGGTGTTGACAGCCGGGGTCAAACCGAACAGGTGCGTCAGGCGCCGCCGGCCGCCTCGGCCGTCACCGGTGGTGGCGAGCCGCCCAGATTGAGCGGATGGTGGCACGCCGCCAGATGGCCGCCGCCGTGATCCCGCAGGAGCGGCTCATCCTCGGAGCACACCGAGGTCGCATACCGGCACCGGGGATGGAACCGGCACCCGGTCGGGGGGTTGATCGGGCTCGGCACATCGCCCTCGAGCACGATCCGCTCGCGCCGATCCGACAGATCGGGGTCGGGGATCGGCACCGCAGAGAGCAGCGCCTCCGAGTAGGGGTGGATCGGGCGGCGGTACAGCTCCTCGGCCGGCGACACCTCCACCACCTTGCCCAGGTACATGACCGCGATCCGGTCGGACACGTGCCGCACGACCGACAGGTCGTGGGCGATGAACACGTAGGTCAGGCCGAACTCGTCCTGGAGGTCGTCCAGCAGGTTCACCACCTGAGCCTGGATCGAGACGTCGAGCGCCGACACCGGTTCGTCGGCGATGATCAGCTTGGGGTTCAGGGCCAGCGCGCGCGCCACGCCGATCCGCTGCCGCTGGCCGCCCGAGAACTCGTGCGGGTAGCGGTTGTAGTGCTCCGGGTTGAGCCCGACCAGCGACAGCAGCTCCTGCGTCCGTGCGCGCATCGTCCGCCGGTCACCGACGCGGTGGATGCGCATCGGGTCGGAGATGATCGTGCCCACCCGTTTGCGTGGATTGAGCGACGCGTACGGATCCTGGAACACCATCTGCATCTCTCGCCGCAGCGGGCGCATCCCCCGGCGGGACAGCCGCGAGATGTCGCGGCCCTCGAACTCGACGGTTCCGTCGGTCAGCGGGTACAGCCTGATCAGGCAGCGGCCGAGTGTTGACTTGCCGCAGCCCGACTCGCCCACCAGACCGAGCGTCTCACCCTGCCGCACCTCGAAGCTGACGCCGTCCACGGCGTGCACCCTGGCCACCTCACGCTGGAGCAGCACCCCCTTGCGAATCGGGAAGTATTTCTTGACGTCCCGGACGGCGAGCAGGGGCGAGTCGCCGCCGGCCACGCTCATGCCGACCCCGCGAGTTCGGGATGGATCACGCTCTCGCGCCGGGTGACCTTCTGGTCGTGCGCCAACAGGCAGGCGTCCAGATGGCCGTCGCCCGCCTTGGCCAAGAGCGGGGGATCCTCGGCGGCGCAGCGGTCGAATCGCTGGCCGCAGCGAGGGGCGAAGTTGCACCCTGGCGGGAGCGCGAGCAGCGACGGCGGCTGTCCGGGGATGGTCGTCAGCCGGACCGGCTTGGGCCGGTCGAGGCGGGCGATCGAACCCAGCAGCCCCCAGGTGTACGGGTGCTGCGGGTCGTAGAACACGGCGCGCTTGGCGCCCTGCTCGACGACGCGGCCGGCGTACATGACGACCACCCGGTCGGCCACGTCGGCCACCACTCCCATATCGTGCGTGATCAGCACCACCGCCGAGTTGAAGTCGGTCTTCAGCCGCCGAACGAGGTCGAGGATCTGCGCCTGGATGGTGACGTCGAGCGCGGTGGTCGGTTCGTCTGCGATCAGCAGGTCGGGGTTGCACGACAGCCCCATCGCGATCATCACCCGCTGGCGCATCCCGCCGGAGAACTGATGCGGGTAGTCGTCGATCCGCGTCTCGGCGTTTGGAATGCCGACCGCGCGCAGCAGCTCGATCGCCCGCAGGCGCGCCTCGCCGCGGGTCAGCGACTCGTGGGCGTGCAGTTGCTCCTCGATCTGCCAGCCGATCTTGTACACGGGGTTCAGCGACGTCATCGGGTCCTGGAAGATCATCGAGATCTCCTTGCCGCGGACATCCTGCATCTGCTTTTGCGAGAGCTGCATGAGGTCGCGGCCCTTGTACAGCACCTGGCCCTCGAAGACCGCGTTGGGGTCGATGATCAGTCGCATCACCGACATCATGGTCACGCTCTTGCCCGACCCTGACTCGCCGACGATGCCGAGCACCTCGCCGGCGTTGATGGTGAACGAGACGCCGTCCACCGCCCGCACCAGTCCGTCCTCGGTTCGGAACGAGACGCGGAGGTCTTTGACCTCGAGCAGCGGGGTGTCGGACATCGGATGCGGCCTCGAATCAGGTTGGACGGACGCGGGGGTCGAGCCAAGCGTATGCGATGTCGACCAGCGCGTTGGCGAGAACGATGAACACTGCGCCGTAGACGACGGTGGCCATGATCGTGGGCAGATCCAGGTTCTGCAACGAGACGTAGGTCAGATAGCCGACGCCGTGCAGGCCGAACACGACTTCGGTGAGGAGCGCGCCGCCGCCGACGAGCGCTCCGAAGTCCAGGCCGAACAGGCTGACGAAGGTGATCATCGAGGTGCGCAGCGTGTGCCGAAGCAGCACCCTGCGCTCCGAGAGGCCCTTGGCCCGCGCGGTGCGCACATAGTCCTCGTTCTCGACCTCGAGCAGATTGGCCCGCAGCACCCGGGCGTAGAACCCGATGTAGAGCACGGACAGCGTCAGCCACGGGATCAGAAGCGACTTGAACCAGCCGAACGGATCACCGGTCAGCGATATGTAGCCGAGCGCCGGCACCCACGAGAAGAGGAAGCTGCCGTGGAACCGCGCCTGCGTGATCAGGTTCGCCACCTCGCCCAGCCAGAACACGGGCATCGAGATCCCGATCAGGGCCAGGATCATGAGCAAGGGGTCGAACACTGTTCCTTTCAACACCGCGGCGAGCACCCCCATGACGACCGCCAGCACCACCCAGATCACCGCGGCGCCGAACACCAGCGAGAGGGTGGTGGGCACCGCGGCGACGATCTCGGGCACCACCTTCTGGCCCTGGTTCGAGTACGAGACCAGATCGCGGGTGATGAACAGCTTCTGCATCATGATCGCGTAGCGCACCGGCAACGGGCGGTCGAGCCCGAACTGATGGCGGATGAGCGCGATCGACGACGGCGACGGGTTGCGACCGGCGAGCTGGCGGGCGGGGTCGACCCCGGGCGTCGCGAAGAAGATCAGGAACACCATCACGCTGATCCCGAACAGCACGCCGATCGTGCTGACCGTGCGGCGGATGACAAACGTCAGCATCGGGGACTCCGATCGGCCTCAGCCATCGACCCTCAGCTTTGCCCGCGGGTCGAGCGCATCGCGGATCCCGTCTCCCAGCACGTTCAGCGACAGCACTGTGAGCACGATCATGATGCCGGGAGCGATCGCGACCCACGGGCGCGTGTAGAGCAACCCCTGCCCGTCGTCGATGATCGTGCCCCAGCTCGCCGCCGGCGCCTGCACGCCCACCGACAGGAACGAGAGCGCCGACTCGGTCAGGATGGTGGTCGCGATCATCAGCGGCAGCAGCACGACCACCACGTGGGTCACGTTGGGCAGCACCTCGCTGAAGGCCAGCCGCATGTTGGACGCTCCCTGGGCGATGGCCGCCTGCACGAACTCCTTCTCACGCACCGAGAGCACATGGCCGCGAATCGGCCGGTAGACGTAGGGCACGTAGATGGCCGCGATGATCAGCGTCGGCAGCCACAGGCTGGATGCAACGATGTGCACCGGCCCCACCTCGAGCCCGTTGGGGGCCGTGAGCAGCACCGTCGAGACCGAGATCGCGAAGAGCAGTACCGGGAACGCCCACACCACGTCCATCGCACGCGACACGAGGCCGTCCACGACACCGCCGTAAAACCCTGCGACCAGCGCCAGCAGCGTCGCGATCAGGCAGCAGATGACCGCCGAGCCGACGCCGATCTCGAGCGAGCTGCGACCGCCGTACAGCACCCGGGCGGCGACGTCGCGGCCCTGGTTGTCCGCGCCGAGAAAGTAGTGGTGGAGGTCCAACGTCGGCCCGATCGGGGTCTCACCGAGGTGCAGGATGCCGCCGCCCTGCTGGAACAGCGGCACCCGTTTGCCGTTGACGATGGTCGTCCCGTTGACGTTGTTCACGAACGGGTCGACGTGCGCGACGCTGCGGGCGTAGTACGGCGCCGAGAAACTGATCACCACGATCGCGATGAAGAGCACGAAGGCCGCCAGCGAGATCCGGTTTCGCCGAAGCCGGCGGAGCGCCAGCGCCCACGGGCTTCGCCCGGCGACCTCCGACGACGCCTCGACCCCGGGCTGATCGAGTGCAACGTCGATCATCGAATCACGTTACCAGAGGGGGTGGGGCCGCAACCGGCCCCACCCACCTTGATGGCCACTACTTGACCCAGAGCTGGTCGAGCAGGGTGTACCACTGCGGGCTCCACTGGTAGCCCTGCACCCGCTTGGCCTCGAAGTCGATCTGCTTGGGGTTGAACATGTCCACCCACGGTGCCTGGTCGGTGACCTGGTGGTCGACCTGCGCCCAGATGTCGTTGGCACCGGTCGGATTCGTGGCCGCGAGCGTCGAAGCCTGGGTCATCTTGGCCTGGATGCCCTTGTTGCAGAACTCCGCGATGTTCGGGCTGGCGTCGCTGTTGGGGTGGAAGTTGCCGCAGCCGGTGAGCACATTCAGGAAGTCCGACGCGGCCGGATAGTCCTGGAACCACTGCGAGTAGCCGACCTGGATCTTGTTGCTCGAGTTCTGGATGAACGGGTACTGCGGCCCCCCGGCAAGCAGGTGGGCGGTCGCGTTGTAGCCGATCTTGTTCATGTCGCTGACGAGCTGGAGCGCGAGCGCCTTGCCGAGCTCGTCGGTGGTGCCGACGATCGTGACCTTGGCGCCCTTCGTGCCCGACTGTGCGACGAGCTGGCGCGCCTTGGTCAGGTCGGGGGCGGTCCACTTGGTGGTATCGGTGCCCGCCGTGTACGGGCAGTACGGCTTGTAGCCGGGGAAGTTCGGAGGCAGGATCTGACACGTGGGAGCCGCCAGCGACGGACCGCCGAACTCCTTGATCATGGCGCCGCGATCGGCGGCGTAGTTCACGGCCTGCCTCGCCTGCAGGTTGTTGAACGGCGGCACGCGGGTGTTGAGCGCGAAGTAGTAGTCGGCGGTCAACAGCTGCACGTGCACCTGGCTGGCGTACTTGGTCGAGACGTCACTCAGACGGTCGGCCGGGATCAGATCCTGGTCGAACATCACGTCGGCCTGGCCATTCTCGATCTCGGTCACCTCGGCCTCGAGGCTGAGGCCGAACTTCTCGACGATGCTGTCGGGATTACCGAGCGGCTGGGCATCGACCGACCACTGCTTGAAGTACGGGTTACGAACGAGCACGGCCGCCTTGTTGGGGTCGTAGGACTTCCACATGTACGGACCGGTGCCGGGCGGCACGTTGTTGCCCTGATTCGTGAGCGGCGTAGTACCCGGAACCGCGAGCATGAACGGCAGCGCCAGCTGATCGAGGAACTCCGGATCGGGTGAGGTCAGGTTGAACGTCACCGTGCCAGCCGTGTCATCGGTGACCACGCCTTTGGACAGATCGCACGACTTCGGCTTCGCGGCGCACGCCGCGGCGCCCACGATCTGGTTGTAGAACGTGGTCGGGCCGGGGACGGTGAACTGCCGTTTGACGACGGTCAAGAAGTCGCTGGCCTTGAGCGGCGTGCCGTCGGAGTACTTGATCCCCGGTTGCAGGGTGAAGGTGTAGGTCTTGCCGCCGTTGGTCGGCACCGGAACGGTGGTGGCGAGATCGGGCACGAGCGCGTTGCCCCCCGCACCACCGACGCGCTTGAAGCCGACCAGACCGTCGTGGGTCATGATCAGCAGCTGCCACTCGCCGAGGGTGTAGTTCTGCGCCGGGTCGGCGGTACCGAAGCTCGCGTTGGAGAGGACGGTCAGCGTCCCGCCCCTGTGGCTCGCGGTGCCGGAGCTGGTGCTGGTGGTCGGGGACGAGCTTCCGCTCGACCCGCAGCCGGCCGAAAGCGCAACGGCGACCACCAGTGCGGTGGCCTTCCAGGACAGGTGGCGCATTGATCCTCCTCAGGCAGGGGCGGCAGGGTGTGCCACGCGTTACGACGCCAGGCGACTGCGCGATGTTAGAGCACCGGCAGCCGGTGTGCATCGCGGACCGCGATTCCAGGGCAGAGCACGACCCTGCTCTGGGGCGATCAATCCTCGGCTTCGTAGACCCGGCGGACGCTGCGCAAGCGGGCCTTGAGGGCGGCTGGGTGCTTTTCGCGCACAACCGTGCCGGCGTCGCTCGACGCGTGCACGATCTCGCCGCCTCCGAGCCAGATCGCGACGTGGTCGCCGTAGCAGAGGAGATCGCCGGGAGCGGCCTGCCGGAGCGACACCTCGCGGCCGACCCCCTCCTGCTGGTCGGCGTTGCGCGGAAGCAGCTTGCCGAAACGCCGGTGCACGGCCTGCACGAGTCCCGAGCAGTCCAGCCCGACCACCGTCACGCCACCCCACTCGTACGCCGCTCCGAGGAACATGAGCGCAGTTTCGGCGATCGTCTCGCCCCCGGCCTTGCGCCGCGCTGCCGCCAGCGGCTCGGTGCGCAGGCCCGGAGCCGGAAGCCACGTACCCAGGTACCGATCGGCCGCCTGCGGCACGACCACCACGTGCGCCGGCTCCTTGGGCAGCGGGTCGGCCAGGACGTCTGCGCGCACATACCCGGCGTACCCGTCGGCGATCGTCACCTGCGCCCAGCCGTTGTCGCGGGCGAGTACGTCCATCGGGTCGGCGAAGAGCGCCTGGGTGACCTGTTCGGACTGGTCGCTCGGCTCGGCCCGGACCGGCGTGAAGGGCGCATTGCAGGATGCCTTGTCCATCCGAGACATTCTACTTGCCACCGCCTTGCATCAACGCCGCCACCGACGCGAGAGACCCGCCGACGACCGAAAACCGGCGAAGCCGGCCCGCACCGACCACTCATGGTCGGACGGACCGGCGTGTTCGCACCGGTTCCGGGCTACTTGACCTCGACGGTCGCGCCGGCCTCCTCGAGCTTGGCCTTGATCTGGTCGGCCTCGTCCCTGGTGATGCCCTCCTTGACCGGGGCGGGCGCATCGTCGGCCACCGCCTTGGCCTCCTTGAGGCCGAGCCCGGTCAACTCGCGGATCACCTTGATGACGGGGATCTTCTGCTGACCGGCGTTGGTCAGCACGACGTCGAACGACGTCTGCTCCTCCTCGGCGGCCTCGCCGCCGCCGCCGGCGGGGGCGGCGACCATCACCGGGGCGGCCGCGGCGGCGGTCACGCCCCACTCCTCCTCCAGGGTGTTCTTGAGCTCCACCAACTCGAGCACGGAGAGCTTGTTGAGCGATTTCACGATGTCTGCAACAGCCACAGGGTGGCTCCTTTCGATCTAGGCAGCTTCAGCTTCTTGACGCTTGGCGATATACGCATCCAGCAGCGCGACGATGTCGCGCAACGGGGCGGCGAGCACACCCACGGTGCCCTGCGCGGGACCGGCGATGGCTCCGACGATCTGCGAGAGGATGACCTCCTTGGGCGGAAGTTCACCGAGCCGGCGCACCTCGTCGGCGGTCAGGGTACGACCGTCGATGACGGCGCCGCGCACCGCCAGGATCCTGGTCTGCCGCGCGAGCTCTGAGAGCTTCTTGGCAGCCGCCGCTGGATCGTCGTCGACGAACGCGATCGCCGTCGGACCTTGCAGCAGGGACACCAGGTCGGGCTTCTCGGCCTGTGTCGCGGCGATCCGCGCAAGCGTGTTCTTGGCCACGTGGAAGGTGGTGCCGGCCTCGCGCAGCGACGCGCGCACCTCGGCAACCTGGGTCACGGTCAGCCCGCGATAGTCGGTCACGATCATCGACTGGGCGGCGCGGATCTTGGCGGTCAACTCCTCGACCACCGCCCGCTTGTCCGCAACGTTCATCTGTTCACCTCCTTCGCGATTCTCGATGCGTCCGCCGAGAGGCGGACGCAGATCACGCGAAGGCGTGCGCTGCTCCGGCCTCGGTCGGGTCTTGCGGTTTGAGCCCCGGAGGGCCCCGACGGTCTACGGCGCGGACGCGATGTACACGAACCGGGGCACTCTAGCTCAGCCCGGCCCCATCAGGTGGCGGCCGATTCGTCCAGCAGGTCACGGGTCTTGGTCGTGTCCACATGCACCCCGGGGCCCATCGTGGAGGCCAGCGTCACCGACTTCAGATACCGGCCCTTTGCAGCGGCCGGCTTGGCGCGCAGGATCTCGTCCAGCACGGCGCCGTAGTTCTCGACCAGCGCACGCTCGTCGAACGACTTCTTGCCGATCGCCGCATGGATGATCCCCGTGCGGTCGGTCCGGTACTCGATCTTGCCGGCCTTCACCTCGTTGACAGCCTTGGCGACGTCGAACGTGATCGTGCCGGCCTTGGGGCTCGGCATCTTGCCCTGCGGCCCCAGCACCCGGCCGAGCTTGCCGACGGTACCCATCATGTCCGGCGTGGCGATGGCGACGTCGAAGTCGCCGAAGCCCTCGAGCACCCGGGCCGCCAGGTCCTCACCACCCACCACGTCGGCCCCGGCCTCCTCGGCCTCCTTGGCCTTCTCGCCCTGGGCGAATACCGCCACCCGCACCGACCGGCCGGTGCCGTGGGGTAGGAACAGCGTCCCACGCAACTGCTGGTCGGCGTGGCGCACGTTCACGCCCAGGCGCATGTGCACCTCGACGGTCTCGTCGAACTTGGCGGTCTGCAGCTCCTTGAGCGTGCGCACCGCCTCGAGCGGGGTGTAGACCTTCTCGCGGTCGATCTGGGCCCGAGCCTTGGTGTATGCCTTGCCGGCCATCAGCGCGCCACCTCGACACCCATCGACCGCGCCGTGCCGGCGATGATGTTCATCGCCGCCTCGACGTCGTTGGCATTCAGGTCGGGCAGCTTGGTCTCGGCGATCGAGCGCAGCTGATCGCGGCTGATCGTTCCCACCTTGAGCCGGTTCGGCTCGCCCGAGCCGGACTTCAGGTTCAGCGCCTCCTTGATCAGCACCGCCGCCGGTGGGGTCTTGGTGATGAAGCTGAACGACCGGTCCTCGAACACG
Organism: Gaiellales bacterium; assembly: GCA_038230835.1. GTDB lineage: Bacteria > Actinomycetota > Thermoleophilia > Gaiellales > JAICJC01 > DASUHT01. The sequence goes on along the minus strand of JBBRMM010000001.1, from coordinate 73,115 downwards.
CTGATCTCGACCGGTGTGATGCGGCCGGGATTCGGCCCCTGGGTCTGGGCATTGAACGCCTTGCAGAACTCCATGATGTTGACCCCGTGCTGGCCGAGCGCCGGGCCCACCGGCGGGGCCGGGTTGGCCTGCCCGGCCGGGATCTGGAGCTTGATGACCTTGATGACCTTCTTCGCCATCGTTTCCTCCTTAGTGGTTCATGCGCCGCGCGTCAGCGCGGCTCCCACGGTCGTGAGCCGCCGGATTCTAGCCGCCGCGGCGAAGATCCGGAGCCACGCGTTGGTGAATCGGGGCCGTCCCGGCACTCACCGTACACCTGCCCACGCGGCCGACCCACCCCACCCCCACCCATCCGGGTGGCGGCACCCCACCCCGGGGTCAGACCCCGTACGGACCCGGAGACGGAATCGGCACGGAATCGCGACAGCTTGGCGGCGCCAAGAGCCGGACGCCGTTGAACCCGCCGCGGCCAGGCCGGCGGGCAGACCGACCCACCCCACCCCCACCCCACCCCGGGGTCAGACCCCGTACGGACATGGAGACGGAATCGGCACGGAATCGGGACACCCTCAGGTACCAGGTGTACGGGGCGGCTGGGGGGTGCCAGGTCACGGACCTGGCCGATCGACCAACAGCGCCCACGCACACGAGCGTCGTCGGCAGATCACACGGGGCGGCTGGGGGGTGCCAGGTCACGGACCTGGCCGATCGACCAACAACGCCCACGCACACGAGCGTCGTCGGCAGATCACACGGGGCGGCTGGGGGGGTGCCAGGTCACGGACCTGGCCGATCGACCAACAACGCCCACGCACACGAGCGTCGTCGGCAGATCACACGGGGCGGCTGGGGGGTGCCAGGTCACGGACCTGGCACCGAAGAAGATCTGACCCGTCGAGGGTCAGATCTTCTTCACCTTGTCGAACTCGAGCTCGACCGGCACCTGGCGCTCGAAGATCGACACCAGCACCTTGAGCTTGCCCTGGTCCTCGTTGATCTCGGCGATCTCGCCGTCGAAGTCCGCCAGCGGGCCTGACGTCACCTTGACGTTCTCGCCAAGCGCGAACTCTGCGCGGCTCTTCTGCGGAGCCGCAGCGGTTGCCGCCGCGGTGTGCAGCATGCGATCGACCTCCGGCTGGCTCAGCGGCACCGGCTTGTTCTGCGACCCGACGAACCCGGTCACGCCGGGTGTGTTCTTGACCAGGATCCAGGCGTCGTCAGTCAGGTCCATGTTGACCAGCACGTAGCCCGGCCACAGCCGGCGCTCGGTCTGCACCTTCTGGCCGTCCTTGGTCTCGACCACCGACTCGGTGGGCACGACGATGCGCCGCACCACGTGATCCTGGCTCATCGACTTCACACGGTGCTCGAGGTTCGCCTTGACCTTGTTCTCGTGCCCGGAATACGTATTGATCACATACCATCGAAACATGCCGCTCAGCCCTTCTGGAACTGGATGATCTTGGACGCAAGCCGTGCGAACACCTGGTCGAGGCCCCACAGATAGAACCCGACGATGATGCACGCCGCCAGCACCACCAGCGTGGCCTGCATGGTCTGCTGCCGGTTGGGGAAGTCAACCTTGTTCAGCTCCGAGCGCACCTCGCCACCAAAGGCGAACACCCCCCGGATACCCCTTCGCCGGATCGCCGGCTCCCCGCCGGACTGGCTCTTCGGCCTGCCGGAGGGCTGAGTGAGGCTGCGGCGCTGCGCCGGCTGCACGTTACGTCGAGGGGTGCGCGCCATCCTCGTCAGCGCGTTTCCTTGTGCGCAGTGTGCTTGCCGCACCACCGGCAGTACTTGTTGAACTCGATCCGGTCCGGCGAGTTGCGCTTCGACTTGTTGGTCTGATAGTTGCGCCGCTTGCACTCCCCGCAGGCAAGCGTTACCAACACCCGCACACCCGTCTTGGCCACGGAAAAACTCCTTGCTTCCGCACGCGCCCTATGCGCGCGCCGGACAGGCAGGATACACGCGATCGTCGTGCGGTCGACCGGTCGGCCGGCGGACGCCCCGCACCGACGTGGCTCAACCCGACCGTCGGTCGCTGATCTCCAACTGTTCGGCGACGGCTTGCTACCGACGACGCCGAACCGAGCGCCGCTACTCGTCCGCGAGAGCGAGTAGTCGCTCCACCGTATTCCAGTTGCGCGCGGTGGCGACGACTCCGAGCTGCTTCTCCCAGAACGCGTGAGTGAGCTGCGCACGCTGGACCCCCTCGGGGAGCCAAACGTAGATCTCGCGGCCGTGGGCGCTGAACCGCTCGGGCTCGAACCGAGCGGCGTCGATCCCACGGATCACCGCCGGGTCGGCGCCAGCCGACAGGAACACCACCAGATGCCGGCTCGGGTTGACCGCGCACTCGCACAACGGGTTGCGGGCGACGATCGCGGCGAAGTCGTCACGGGTGCGCACCAGCACCGAGACATCGAGGCCCATGTCCGCCTTCAGGCGCGCCTCGATGCGGTCCGCGGTGGCCTCCGGCACCTCCGATGCGGTGAACACCACGTTGCCGCTCTGGAGGTGTGTGCGGGCGTCGGCATAGCCCAGCTCAACCATCAGCGCGCGCAGGTCGGCCATGCCCACCCGCCGGTTCCCACCGACGTTGATCCCGCGCAGCAGCGCGATCTGCCGCGTCATTCCGTCCTTTCCGCGACCCCCACCAGGGGCCGACGGATTCGGATGCTATCGGGCAGGGTGGTGAGCAACCCCCCGCGAAGCTGCTTGAATACCCCCATGTGCCGGAACATCCATACCCTCTACAACTTCGAGCCGCCCGCCAGCGACGAGGAGATCCGCAGTGCCGCGCTGCAGTACGTCCGCAAGATCAGTGGGTTCACCAAGCCGTCGCAGGTCAACCGGGAGGCGTTCGACCAAGCCGTCGAAGCTGTCACCAGGGCCTCGGCGGAGTTGCTCGACCACCTGGTGACCACGGCTGCGCCGAAGGACCGCGAGCGCGAGGCCCAGCGAGCTCGTGAGCGCTCGGCGCGGCGGTACGCCGACGGGCCGATCGCGGCGAGCACCCGCGGAACCTGAGGCGGGTCGCCCCAAACTCTGCGCGGCTAGGTGAACCTACGGACAGGATGCCGCCGGGGCGGTGAACGTCGCGTTGTTCGAATACCAACCGTTCACGCCCAGGCTTGGGCTCTGGTGGAAGAACCACGAGAAGAAGGCGATCTCCTGCGGGTGGTAGGCAAACCCGGCCCGAGACACGCGCAGTAGCGTTCCCGACAGCGGGTCGGCGACCTCGAGGTTCGACTGGCAACCGGTCACCTGGCCGGTGTTGCCCCAGGCATTCGTGGAGTTGGTACCGAGCGGGTCGTCCATCCACTCGGCGACCTCGTGCGAGAGCGGAGCGATGTCCTTCACACCTGCACCGAACAGTTTTGTGGTGTCGTAATCGGCAACGGCGTAGGTCTGGGCCGGGCTGCCGAACGCGCTGTGGTAGCCGAGGACGCAGCACAGGAAACCATCGGAGAGGGCGACGTTGTGGAGCAGGAAGATGGGGAAGGTCGTCGGCCCCACCCCGCTGGACGCCAGCAGAGGCAGCAGTTGGGTCTGGACGAGCGAGTCCCATGTCGCCAGGTCGAGCACCATCAGGTTGTCGCTCGCACACGCGCCCGCGATCTCGGCGGGGGCGCCGTCGACGGTGACCAGCACTTCGAGCGTGTTGGTGCCGAGCTTGAGTCTGACGTGATAGCCGGGGTTGATCCCGCTCGGGCTCGTTTGCGACCAGAATTCGGACCGCTGGAACGCGTCGACGTACTGCGTGGTACCGATCGCGGTACCGCCCCACGAGTAGGACTTGTTGAGAAAGACCGGCGACGCCTGAACCCGACTCAGCGGCGACGCTGCGGCGGGGTCGCACGGCTCAGCGGCCGCAGGGTCGTAGGAGTGCCCCGTGGCGGGCACCGAGAAGGCCACCGACACCAGGTAGGTGTTGATGCTCGTACTCGGCGACGTCAACGTCGTGAACGGGTCCTTGCCCACCATCGTGAAAGGGAACGGCGACCCGTCCGTCACACTGCCCGACCACATCTGGATGGTCGTGCCGGCGGCCGCCTGGGCGAGCGCGTCCGTCCGCGACACGCGTGGCGCGATTCCCCGGTCGAAGAGCGCACGGGGGTGCGCCGGGATGGGGATGCCGGCGGGGTCGCCGACGCTCAGCCTCACGCTGAACGGGGGCGCGGCCCCCGCCACGACGTGCCCCGCCGCCACCGCGGCCGGTACCGGTGCGAGTGCGAGCGCCATGACGATTCCCAGCATCCGCTTCATCTCGACCCCTCGACGGAGATGCAAAAAGACCTACGACCCACACCCAGCGCGGACCGACCACAAGTCCACCATTCTCACGATACGACAAGCGCAGCAGATTGTCCACACACCGCCGCAGCCGCGATCAGTTTCCCTACACTGCGCGGTCTAGTGGTTTGACCGCGACGGAGCGGAGCGCTCCGCCGAGACGCCACATTCGAGGAGGACCAATGTCTGGCCAGATCGTGCACTTCGAGATCCCCGCCGACGACACCGCCAAGAGCCGCGAGTTCTGGGGCTCGCTGTTCGGATGGCAGTTCGAGTCGTTCCCAGGCCCGTCCGAGTACCACATGACCCGGATCGGCGACAGCACGGGCGGGGCGATCACCAACATGGAGCCCGGCAAGCGGGGCACACGTGCGTACTTTGACGTGGACGAGATCAACGCCGGAGCCGCACGCGTGAAGGAGCTCGGCGGCGAGGCCGACGATCCGATGCCGGTGCCGGGGATGGGCTGGTTCGCAACCTGCAAGGACACGCAGGGCAACGAGTTCGGCCTCTGGCAAAACGACCCGTCCGCCGAGGCGCCGAGCGGGTAGCGATCTTCAGCGGCGGGTGGCGCCTCACCGGGCGCCACCCGCCGCCCGAGGCGTGAGCTCGTTCAGCGGGTGCGCGTGAACCGGTGGACGGCCTCGAGCAGCTCGCGGGTCTTGGTCTCGGCCTCCTCGCGGCTGCCCGAGGCGAGCGCACCGGCGACGCAGTGGTTCGCGTGATCTTCGAGCAGCTTCTGAGCGAGGCTTTCGAGCGCGGTCGAGACGGCGCCGATCTGGGTCAGTATGTCGATGCAGTAGCGCTCCTCGTCGACCATCCGCTCGATGCCGCGCACCTGCCCCTCGATGCGGTGCAGCCGTTTGACCAGCGCGTCCTTGTCGTTCACGTAGCCGTAACCCATACCGGTCTCACCCCCTCGACGTCCGGATGGTCCGGAACCCGCGCAGGCGCAGGGAGTTGCCGACGACGAACAGACTCGACGCGGCCATGGCGGCGGCGGCGATGACCGGGTTCAGGAGGCCTGCGACGGCCAGTGGGATCGCCGCCACGTTGTAGGCGAACGCCCAGAAGAGGTTGGCTTTGATCGTGGCGAGCGTGCGGCGCGCGAGGCGGATCGCGTCGGCCGCCGCACGCAGGTCGCCGGTGACGAGGGTGAGGTCGCTGGCTTCGATGGCGACGTCGGTGCCGGTGCCGATGGCAAGGCCGAGGTCGGCCTGGGCCAACGCGGGAGCGTCGTTGACACCGTCCCCGACCATCGCCACGACCTCGCCCTGCTCTTGGAGCCGGACGATCTCGGCAACCTTGTCCTGCGGGTAGACCTCCGCCAGCACGCGCTCGATCCCAACCTCGCGTGCCACCTGCTCGGCCGTCGCGCGGTTGTCGCCGGTCAGAAGCACCGGCGTCAGGCCGAGCCGTTTCAGCTCCGCGATCGCCTCCTTGCTGGTGGGCCTGACGGTGTCGCGAACCGTGAGTGTCGCGCGCGGCCGACCGTCCCAGGCGACCGTGATCGCGCCGGCTTGGCGACCGACCTCGACCGCGTGGCCTTCGACGAGACCGCGCACGCCGATCCCGGGCAGGTTGCGGAAGTCCGACACGGGGGGTAGGTCGCCGAGCTCAGCGCGTGCCGCGGTCGCGACCGCTTGAGCGATCGGGTGCTCGGAGGCAGCCTCGACCGCGCCGGCGAGACGCATGATCTCCGCGGGGGTCGCACCGTTCACCGGGTCGATCCCGGCCAGCTGCATCCGGCCCTCGGTGATCGTTCCGGTCTTGTCCAGGACGATCGTCCCGACGCGGCGCGTCTGCTCGAGGATCTCGGGGCCTTTGATCAGGATGCCGAGCTGGGCGCCGCGGCCGGTGCCGACCATGAGCGCCGTCGGCGTGGCCAGCCCGAGGGCACACGGACAGGCGATGATCAGCACCGCGACCGCAGCGGTGAACGCCGAAGAGGCCGACGCTCCGAACGCCAACCAACCGCCCAGGGTGGCGAGGGAGATCGCCATCACCACGGGAACGAAGACGGCGGAGACGCGGTCTGCCAGGCGCTGCACCGGCGCCTTGCCGGTCTGAGCCCGGTCGACGAGGTACGCGATCTGGGCGAGCGCGGTGTCAGCGCCAACCTCGGTTACGCGAACGATCAAGCGGCCGTAGGTGTTGATCGTCGCGCCCGCCACGTCCACTCCGGGGACGACCTCGACCGGGACGGATTCGCCTGTCAGCATCGACTGGTCGATCGCGGACGCGCCATCCTCGACCACGCCGTCGGTGGCGATCTTCTCGCCGGGGCGAACGACGAAGCGATCGTCCACTGCGAGCTGGTCGACCGGAACCAGCACCTCGCCGCCGTCGCGCAACAGGCGCGCTTCCTTGGCGCCCAGTTCGAGCAGCTTGCGGATCGCCTCGCCGGATCGGCGCCTGGCGTGGGCCTCCAGGTAGCGGCCGAGCAGGATCAGCGTCGTGATCACCGCCGCCACCTCAAAGTAGGTGTCGGCGCTCAGGTCGGCAACGAGCACGACGGTCGACCACGCCCACGCCCACGCGGCGAGGGTGCCGAGCGAGATCAGCGTATCCATCGCTGCGGCGCCGTGCCGTGCATTGGTGAGCGTCGCGCGGTGGAACCCGATCCCGCAGTAGAAGACGACCGGGGTCGAGAGCGCCAACGCCAACCACTCCCAGCCCGAGAACTGGAGCGGCGGGACCATCGCCACCAGGGCCAATGGGACGGTCAGCAGCACCGCGATCTCGAGCCGTCGCCGCAGCAATACGACCGGTTCATCGTGGTGATGGTGGCCCGCAGCCCCCCCGGGAGCGCCGTGAACGGCGGCGTGGTAGCCGGTCGCCTCGACGGCGCCCACGAGCTGGTCGACGCCGACATCGGGCGGGCAGTGCACGCTTGCCCGCTCGGTGGCGTAGTTGACGCTCGCCTCGACGCCCGGCAGTTGGTTCAGCTTGCGCTCGACGCGCGCCGCGCACGAAGCACAGGTCATGCCCTCGATGTCAAGCTCGATTCCGGTGGTGGCGGCTGTCATGTCCATCTCCCCAAAATACCACCTGGGGGTATAAACGGGGGCACTTCTTGTCGCCGTGGCCCATGCCGCCCATCATCATCCACATCATCCAGCCCATCATCAGCATGCAGCCGGCCAGCGCAGCACCGGGGTATGCCCAACGTCGGGGGATGCCCCCAACTCGACGTAGTGGGAACTACGCAGGTGCGCGCGACGCAATGCTCACCCGACGACGCAAACGCCGCCCCTCGAGGACACGAGTCGAGGAGCGGCGTCGTCCCGGGGAGGAGACTCAGGCGACCGTCACGGTCAGCCGCAGTGTGTTGTCCGGACCGGTGGTCGATACCTCGGGCATGCCCTTCATCGCCGACATCTTGGTGTCGAACGCTGGCTGATATGCGAAACGACGCGCGGTTCCTGACGACTTGACGACCACGATGCACGACCGGTCGTCACGGCTCGTGTTCGAGGCGCGCGGGAAACCCGATCTCAGGTGAACTGCTTGGGTATCTGGCGACGGATCAGCGGACCCACCAGCGCGAACAGAAGCTGCTGAGCTCCCGTCGGTCGGAACTCGATCAGGACCTCGATCCGCACCGCTTGATTAGATTGTTGCGTGTCCAATGACGCGCGTCACTGGCCGGCGTCGAGGGGGTGTACCTGCAGCACCTCAGCCAGCCGGCCGTCCTGGACGACCGGGATCAGGTTGGTGGTCATGTCGCCGTTGCGGTCGAAGCCGAAGCTCCCGAGAATGCCGTCCGTGACGCTGACCTTAAGCAGCGCGCGCGTCACCGACGCCCGCGTGCCGTCCGAGTGGGCGATGGCCGCCAGCAACACCTCAGCCGCCTGGGCGGCGTTGGCGGAGTAGGCGCTGACCTCGCCCCCCGGCTGTGTCAGACCGAACGCCCGCACGAATCGCACACCGGGGGCGGGGAGCTGCGCGCCGGGGTCGAACACGCCCTCCGCGGCGATGTGCATCCCCGGCGGGGTGGGCGGCGTTCTTAGCCCGGCATCGCCGATGAGCGTGATCCCCGGAATGGCGCGTCTGGCCGCGGCGAGGAAGCTCTGCAGGTCGGTGTTGGTACCCCCGGTGCCGAGCTGGGTGCCGCCGCTGACGAAGATGCCGTCGACGCCCTGTGCCTTCAGCCGTGCGACCACTGCGGCAGTGTGCGCCGGGCTTGGCGTCGCCGGGCCGATCACCTGGATGCCTTGCTGGCCGGCCGCGGTAGTCGGGAGTGAACCAGCTGCTGCGGTACACGTAGACGCGGTGCAGCCCGAACGTCTGCGCTAGGTCCGCGGCTGCCACGCCCTGCAGGTCGTCGGCGGGAATCACCCGGGCGTAGCTGACCAGGCCGGTGGGCCGGAACCGCTCCGGCTCGTTGGCTTGCTCACCGGGTCCACCGTGCGTGAGCCCGGGGCGCGAGTTGGACGGTGACACCGCCGCCAGCGGTCCGGCCCGGTTCAGTGTCGCCAGCTGTTCGACAGCGCAGAGCGAGGTGAACGGCCCGATCATGCCGATCACGCTGTCGGTTCGCGCGTAGGCACCCGCGGCCGCGCTGCAGCTGGCGGTGTCCGGCGCGCCGGTCACCGGCGAGACATCGTCGCACACCTGGTATCCGAGCCGGTAGCGGCCGGCCCGGAAGTCGTGCGTGCGCAGTTCGTAGAGGATCGCCTGGCTCATCGGCAGCCCCTCCGGCTTCATCTCTCCGATGATCGGCAGGTCGGCGACGATCAGGAACTGGGGTGATGCGGTGCCGTGCACCACCGCGCCGCAACGCGCCCCCGAAACCGATGTGATGCTCGCCGAGTCGGTCGAGTCCGCTTGCAGGCCATCGCCGCCGGCCACTGCCACCAGCACTCCACGCGAGTCGACCGCGACCGCCTCGGGGATTCCGCCCACCGCGATCCGGCTGGTACCGGACCGGCCGTTTGCAGACACACGAGAGAGCGTCCCGTCAACAGCGCCGGACACCCACACGGCGTCGCCGACCGCCGCGAGGCCGAGGGCGCCGGCGCCGACCTGCAGCGATCGGGTGTGCGCCGGCGGTCCTGGATCGATCCGCCAGATCCGCCCGGGACCGGGGTCGGTCATCCAAACCGCGCCTGCGCCGACGGCGACCGGCCCGGCCGAGGTGGCGGGCAGGTCGACCCGTTGGACGACTGTCGCCGACCTCGGATCAATCCGGTAGAGCGTCGCCCCCGATCCGCCGCCCGCAGCCCAAACCGATCCCAGCCCTGCGGCCAGCGATCCCACGGACAGCACGCCGCGGGCGCGGTTCGTGACGTGCAGCCGGACAGGATCGACGGCCACCAGCGCCGGCTCCCCGACCCAGACCTTGCCGCCCGCGTACGCCAGGGGTACCCTGCCGCCACCCGGGGCGCCGGAAAACCCGATGCCCGGTAGGCGCACGCGTCCGCTCACCGCAAGGGTGGTCTCGTCGAGCCGTTCCAGGGTCGCTCTGAACGTGCCCTGGCCGCTGCCCGCAGATGAGTGGACGGTGAGGACGCTCACCCACAACCAGCCTCCGCCGACCGTCAGGTCAACCGGAGTGGCACCCGGCGAAACGGTCCGCACCCTGCCACTTTGCAAGTCAATCCGGGAGATGGTGCCGTCGTCGGCGTTGAGCGACCAGGCCACGCCGGCCGCGGTGACCAGACGTGTCGGCGTGTGACCAACCGGGTACTCCGCCATGACGTGACCAGTGGCCGGATCGACCAGCGCCACCGTGTCTCCCGGCGCTGCGGCGATCGGCACGACGCCACGACCACCTCGGCTCACGACCAGACCCGCCACCACCGCCGCAGCCGCCAGCACGCCGACGCCGGCCGCGACCAGCCGCCAGCCCAGCCGGTGACGCGGGGCGGGTGCGGGGCGACGCCGCGAGCCACCCAGGTGGTGGTCATGCGCCAGGATCGACCGCTCGAGCCGCTTCAGCTCCTCGGCTGGCTCGATGCCGAGCTGCTCCGAGAGCTCGCGCCTGCCCTCGGCGTAGACCTCCAGCGCCCGCGCCTGCCGCCCCGATCGGTAGAGCGCCAGCATCAGCTGCCCGCGCAGCCGCTCACGCAGTGGGTTGCGGCCCACCAATTGCTCGAGTTCGGCCACCACGCCTGCGCCACCCCCCGCGGCCAAGTCGGCATCAATCCGTTCCTCGGTCGCCGCCAGCCGCTGCTCCTGGAGGCGCGCTATCTCGTCGCGTGCGAGGGCGTGGTAGGCGACGTCGGCGAGCGGCTCGCCACGCCACAGGGCCAGCGCCTTGCGCAGCGTCGTCATGGCCTGATCGGCGTCGCCGCCGGCCAGGTCGGCGCGCCCTCGCTCCACCAGCGCCTGAAAGCGATCGACGTCGGTCGCGCCTGTCGGCACCACCAGCTCATAACCACGCCCGCGCGTCACCAGCACCTCGTCCGCTCCGTCGCCGAACGCCCTGCGCAGCGTCGAGACGGCGTTCTGCACGATCTTGACCGCAGTCTCCGGTGGTCGCCCGTCCCACAGCTGTTCGACCAGCGAGTCCGTCGACAGCGCGTGGTTACGCTCAATGAGCAGCAGCGCCAGCAACTCGAGCGGCTTGCCCGCACCGACCGGGACGGACACGCTCCCGCGGCGCACCTCCAGTGGGCCGAGCAGCAGATAGGAGAGCCCCTCCACGGTGACAGGTCACCGTATCACGCGGAATCATCCGAATTACCGGCGCTCTGACCGCATTCTTGCCGGGTGGTTACCGGTCTTCAGGACGATCTGCCGGTCGCGATCGCGTTGGGCGATCGCAGGATCCGAAGGAGCGGTCATGAGCAGCTTCACCACCACCACTCGGGCAGCCGTCGTCGCGCTCGCGATCGCCGGCGTCGCCGCCCCGGCCGCGCTGGCGCACGACGTGACGCCGAACATCGTGCCCACCAAAGCCCAGCACGGCAATCCTGCGGGCCTGCTACCGCTGATCACACCCACCGGCTTGACCCGGCATGCTGTGGTCGCTCCCAAGGCCCAGCACGGCAATCCTGCAGGGTTGGTACCGCTGATCATGCCGACTGGCTCGACCGAGCATGTCGCCGGGATGCCGGCGACCGTAATCATCCGTACTACCCCCGTCACAGGCTTCGACTGGGCCGCCGCACTGATCGGCGCGATGGTGGCGCTGGCAGCGGTGCTGGTCACATACGGCGCCGCAACCGTGTGGCGGTCGCGCAACACCGAGCTGGCCGACGAGCGCGGCTAGGTGCGGGTCGGCTGGTGCGGAGGTCGGCTCGAGAGCAGGGTGCTCCCGGACGCGGCAGCGATCGCACACCCGATCGCTGAGGCAGATGGGTGAGCCCGTGGGCCTCGCCCAACAGGTAGCCGGCTCTGTGGGGCGCGAGCGCGCCCCACAGACCGGTAAAGGCCCTACGCGCCATTCCGGTTCTCGTGCGCTGGGCGCTGGCTGGGGCTCCACAGTAAGAGGCGTACAAGGGTGTCCTCGGGTTCGGCTGTTGTCGCTTTCGTTGCCACCCTGCCTCTTACTGCACGGGGTGCAAGTACCGTCAGGGAGTGCCTACCGCTCAACCAGCGGATGAGGTCGATAGCGGAGGAGGGACTCGAACCCCCGACACGCGGATTATGATTCCGCTGCTCTAACCAACTGAGCTACTCCGCCGAGATCCCCATTCTAGGGCACCCGTCATCCGGGAACCTCAGCTCTCGAACCCGCGAGCGCCGGTCAGGCGAGCCAGCGCTCGAGCACCGAGACGCAGTTTCGGATCCCGTCCAGGTGGGCGATCTCGAATCCGTGGGTGTTCTCGGTTGCGAAAGCGAGGCAGGCGGTCTGCGCGATCAGCCCCGCGCCCAGCACCTTGGACGCATCCGAACCGAAGTTCGAGACCACCGCGTGCCGCATCGTCAGCCCGCACGCGACCGCCGCATCGGCAAGCTCGCGACCCAGCCCGTCGTGCAGCGGCCCCGAGGAGTCGGCGGCGATCAGCACCGGGTCGGGGCCGGCTTCGATCTTGTACTCGTCCGCGACCGGCGTCACCTCGAACGCGACCAGCGCCTCGGCGGTCGTCCGCCGAGCGTAGTGCGACGCGCCATGGCAGCCGATCTCCTCGCGCGCCGTGAACACCAGCTCGACGTCGCAGCGCGGATCGGCCAGCCGGCTCGCCAGGTCGACCAACCCTGCCACCGAGCCCTTGTCGTCGATTGCATAGGACGCGACGTATTCGCCCTCGGCTCCCAGCCGCACAGCGGTCTTGCGGTGCGCCGACGGCACAACGCGAGAGCCGGGCCGGACCCCGGCGGCCGACAGGGCGTCTTCGGACAGCTTGGTCTCGACCCACGCGTCGCGCCAGCGCACGGCCTTCTCGATCTGATCCTTGTGACTCGACTCGTCTGACACATGGCGAGCGCCGAAGCTGAGCACACCGGGTACCAGCGCGTGATCGCCGAGGACGTCCACCGGGCCCTCACCCCACACCCAGGGAAACGAGCCGCCGACCTTGGACGTGGCCAGCCGTCCGTGCTCTCCCATCCGCTTGACGATCGCACCGATCTCGTCCTTGTGCGCCGCCACCGCCACCAGTCGCGACGGGTCGCGGCCGGATATCCGCAGACTGATGTTGCCGGCCGCGTCGACGGCCGGCTCGCCGAGACCGCCCAGCCGCTCCAGCAGGTACGCGTCGACCGCCTGCTCGACCCCGCTCGGCGAGTGCAGCTCCACCAGTTCCGACAGGGTGGCGAACAGCTCGTCGCGGGTCACAGCGCCGCCACCGCGGCCCGGTAGGCGGCCTCGTCCCGCTCCTCGTCGTCGTGACGTACCTGCTGGTAGCGCAGGATGCCGTCGCGATCGATCAGGAACGTGCCTCGAAACGGGCAGCCCTCCCGCTCGTCGAACACCCCGTAGGCGCGGCTGACCTCGCCGTGCGGCCAGAAGTCGGCCAGGTAGCGGCCGACGGCGCCGATCGAGCGCTTCCAGGCGTCGCGGATGTACCAGGCGTCGCAGGCCACCGAGATCAGCTCAGTGTCGCGGGCGTCGTACTCGGGCCCGTGGTCGCGCAGCGTGCACATCTCAGCCTCGCAGACCGACGTGAAGCTGAACGGGTGGAACACCAGCAGCACGTTGCGGCGACCACGGAAGTCACCCAGCGCGACCCAGGTGTGCTCGTCCTCCTGCAGGCGGAAGTCGGGTGCGGGTCTGCCGATGTCGAGCACGCACGGACAGTACTACTCGAGACCGGGCGGTCAGCACGGCTGGTAGGGTCACCCGGTGTTCGATCTCGCCTCCCGACCGGCGGTGCTGACGGATGAGCAATTGGACGCAATCCACGAGCACGCGATGACGATCGTGGAGGAGATCGGCACCGACGTCCGCCACGACGAGAGCCTGGCGCTGCTCCAATCCCACGGTCAGCGGGTGGACGGACAGCGGGTGCGCTGGGACCGCGAATTCCTGATGGAGATGGTGGCCAAGGCCCCGGCCTCGTTCACGGTGCGCGGACGCAACCCGGAACGCGCGGTCACCATCGGCGGTGGATCGCTGGTGCTGACTCCGTCGGGCGGCTCTCCGTTCTGCTCCGACCTCGAGCGCGGTCGCCGCGACGGCAGCCTGGCCGACCACGACGAGCTGGTCAAGATGGCTCACGCAGCCGACCTCATGACCTGCCAGCAAAGCGGGGCGGTCGAAGCCGGCGACCTGGACGAGCGCTGGCGGCATATGGACATGGACCACTCGGTGATCCGCTGGTCGGACAAGCCATACGTGTGCTACGGCACGTCCGGCCCCAAGGCCCGCGACGCCGTCGCCATGGCCGCGATCGCCTGCGGCGGCCTCGACGTGATCGAGCGCACGCCCGGCCTGATGGGCGTTGTCAACCCGAACAGCCCGCTGGTCTGGGATCACCTGATGGCCGACGCGCTGACAGGGTGGGCAGAGGCCAACCAGCCGGTGATCGTGACGCCGTTCCTGCTCGCCGGCGCCACCGCTCCGGTGAGCATCGCCGGTGGTCTCGCGCAGCAGGTGGCCGAGGCGCTGACAGGCGTGGCGCTGGCTCAGGCGGTGCGTCCCGGCTGCCCGTGCGTGTACGGGTCGTTCTTCAGCGCCGTCGACATGCGCACCGGCGGCCCGGCCTTCGGGACGCCGGAGTCGGTGCTCGGCACGCTGGCCGGTGGGCAGCTCGCCCGCCGCTACCGGCTGCCGTTTCGCGGTGGGGGCGGCCTGTGCTCGGCCAACAGCCTGGACGCGCAGGCGGCATCGGAGTCGCTGAACATGCTCTGGGCGACGTTCATGGCCGGATCGGATCTGGTCATGCATGCGGCCGGCTGGCTGGAGGGCGGGCTGACCGCGTCCTACGAGAAGTTCGCGCTCGACCTGGAGGTGCTGCGGATGTTCCGCACCCTGGTGTCGGGGATCGCTGTGGGCGAGGAGGAGTTCGCCCTCGACGCTCTGCGCGAGGAAGGGCCGGGCGGCATGTTCCTGGGCTCGACGCACACCCTCGAGCACTTCCGCGACTGGGTGTTCATGAGTCCGCTCTTCCGCTCCCAGGCCTACGTCACGTGGGAGAAACAGGGTGCGGTGACCACCGACCGGGCGGCCACCGCCGAGTGGAAGCGTCTGCTCGAGGGCTACGTGGATCCGGGCATCGATCCCGCCGTCGAGGAGGAGCTTCAGGAGTACATGGCCCGCAGACAACGCGAGATCGAGGCCGAGTGACCCGGCTGCCGCGTCACGACATCCTGTTCGAGCCTGTCCGGATCGGTCCCAAGACGCTACGCAACCGCTTCTACCAGGTCCCTCACTGCACCGGATTCGGGGTCGAGAAGCCGTGGACGCAGGCGGCGTTTCGGGGCATGAAGGCCGAGGGCGGCTGGGCCGCTGTGTGCACGGAGTACTGCTCGATCTCGCCGGAGAGCGACGAAACGCCCTACGTTTCGGCGCGCCTGTGGGACGACGAGGATCTGCGCGCGCTGCAGATGATGACCGACCGTGCCCACGCGCACGGTGCCCTGGCCGGGATCGAGCTGTGGCACGGAGGCGTTTACGCCGAGGGACGCGAATCGCGGCTGCCGCAGCTCGCCCCCTCCCAGATCGCCAGTGACCTGGACAGCGTCGTCGTGCCCAGGGCGATGGACCGGGCGGACATCCGCCGCGTTCAGAACGAGTGGGTGGCCGCAGCCCGCCGCGCGCGCAGCGCCGGGTTCGACATCGTGTACGTGTACGGCTCGCACACCTATCTGCCAACGCAGTTTCTCTCGCCGCGCTACAACCAGCGCACGGACGAGTACGGCGGGTCACTCGAGAACCGATCGCGGTTCTGGCTGGAGGCGATCGAGCTGGTGCGCGAGGCGATCGGAGACGACTGCGCAATCGCCGTGCGGATCGCCTCCGACACGCTCGAGCTGAGCGGCGTGCCGCTGGCGGACGGGCTGGAGTTCATCCGCGCTGCCGATCACCTGGTCGACCTGTGGGACGTCGTGGTGGGGGCGATGTGGGGGCCCGGCCGGGTCGACTCCGGGCCCTCGCGATTCTACGAGCAGGGGTATCAACTCGAGTGGTCAGGGCGAGCGCGCGAGGCGACCGAAAAACCGATCGTCGTGGTCGGCCGATTCACCGACCCCGACCGGATGGCGGAGGTGATCCGCGGCGGCAGCGCCGACCTGATCGGCGCCGCTCGGCCGTCGATCTCGGACCCCTTTCTCCCCCAGAAGATCGAGCAGGGCCGCTACGACGAGATCCGCGAGTGTATCGGCTGCAACGCCTGCTACTCACGCTCGATCTGGGGACGCCACCTTGGCTGCACCCAGAACGCCACCGCCGGCGAGGAGTACCGTCGCGGCTGGCACCCGGAGCGGTTCGACCGTGCAGCCAACGCCGACCGCGGAGTGCTCGTGATCGGCGCCGGCCCGGCCGGTATGGAGTGTGCGACGGTGCTCGGCAAGCGCGCCATGGAACTGGTGCACGTGGTCGACCGTGACGAGGACATCGGCGGCTCGATGCGCTGGATCGCACGATTGCCGGGGCTGGGTGCGTGGGGCCACGTGATCGACTACCGGCGCGTGCAGCTCGATCGGCTGGAGAACGTCTCGGTGGGCCTGCGAAGCGCGCTCTCTGCCGACGACGTGCGCGCCTACGGGGCGCAGATCGTGGTCGTGGCCAGCGGAGCCCGATGGGCGCCGGACGGTCTGAACGGTCTCAGCCGCGCGCCGATCCCGGGCGCCGACGCGGCGCTACCCCACATCCTGACTCCCGAGCAGGTGATGGTGGACGGCAAGCGCCCACCCGGCCCGAAGGTGGTGGTGGTGGACTACGAGGGCTACTTCGCCGGCACCGCCCTGGCCGAGCAGTTGAGCGGGGAGGGTTACGCGGTCGAGCTGGTCACGCCCCACGACGCGGTCGCACCATACTGCGACCAGACCCTCGAGGGGCTGCCCGTGCGCCGCCGGCTGCACGATCTCGGAATCGGCGTTCACCGCGGCGTCACGGTGACCGCCGTCGACCCGAGTGGACTCGACCTGGAAGGCGAGTTCGAAGCGTCCTCCCGGCTCGGCGCCGACGCAGTGGTGCTGGTCACCCAGCGGCTCTCGGACGACACGCTCTACCGCGAACTGGCCGCCGATGTCGAGGGGCTGGCCGACGCGGGCATCGAACAGCTGCACCGGATCGGCGACTGCGTCGCTCCGCGGCTGATTGCCGATGCCATCTTCGACGGTCACCGGCTGGCACGGGAGATCGACTCGCCGGAGCCGCACCTCGCCCTGCCGTACCTGCGCGAGCGACCGGTGATGCAACCCACGTAAGGGTGACGTCCGTTCGACCTTCTGCGGGATGCACCGGCGCCATGGTCCGCCGATACCTTCCGGGAGGCTCCAGACCCCTCTCGAAAGGTTCGTGTCCATGACCGACGAGGAAACGCTTGCCGTGCCGCTGACCATGCTCGGCTGCTCCCCCACCGGGCGGCTGCCGAGGGTGCGTCGGAACAACTGGCTCCCCTACGGCGCCCGTGCCACGCGCGCCGGCGTCGCCATCACGGAATCCGGCGAATTGCTGGGCTGGGTGGCATACGCCGACCGGGCGGACGACCTGGCCACTCCGAGCTGGCCGCAGCAGGCGCTACCGCTCAGCTTCGACCAGATCTTCCCGGCAGTCGTCGAGGTCAACGTTGTCTACCGCGGGCCTGACTGGCGCCGGGCGGCGGGCAGTGCCAACGCCCACCTGGGCGCGGAGTGCGGGGTGAGCGGCGCGCCGATCGACCTCGACGGTGCGGAGCGAGCGCACAGGTCAGTCGCGTCGCGACACGCGGCCGAGGCTCAGATGCGCGCACGCCGCGAGTTCGACCTTCGCCTGGCGGGCTGACGACCGGACACTGATCGTATTCCCCGGCCGACGTGAGCCTCGAGAGGCCGTCGCGGCTAAACATGCGGGCGGCAGGCTCCGATGAAGAGATGACATGTTCCGCCGACGCCCACCCGACGGCTTGCGCCCTGCGCTGCCGCCGCAGCGCCCAAGCCGGCTCCAGCTGACACTCGGGCTGTGCGTGCTTGCGGCGCTGCTCACCGCCGAGGTGATCATCGGACGCCAGTACATCGAGGACAGGACGATGACGCCGCGCATCTCGGCAACGTCGGCGTTGACGGCTGCCATGGGCGACGTTCAGACCGCCGCGGTGGAGCTTCGCATGCAGGGGCTGTGGTCGATCCGACGGCCGACGGCGGCCAACGCGCTTGCCGTACTCGACGCCGAGGCGGCGCTCACCCGATCGCTGTCTCGCGCTTCGCGGCTGGAGCGGGCCGCCGGCTCCGAGCGTGACCCTCGGGTGAGCCGGGCGCTGACCGCGATCACGCGCAACCTGGCCCGCACCCAGAGCCAGGTGATCGGGTTCGTGCGCCGGCGCCGACTCCCGACAGCGGCGCAGCAGACGCAGCTGAACGCGGTGCTGGTGAGCAGCATCGACGAGGCCCGGTCGGGCTTCAGCGAACAGCAGGGGGCACTCGACGAGGCGATCTCGCAGACGCTCACCCAGGAGCGCGACCAGATGCAGATCTTGCTCCTCCTGGGGACGCTGCTCGCGGGGTTCGGCGCGACGCTCGTCGGGTCACTGTGGCGGCTCGCCGCACGGCGGGCCGTTGACGCGCAGCGGCAGGTGCGCGAAATCGTCGAGAACGGCGAGTGGCTGGCAATGACGCTGGACGCTTCCGGACGCATTATCTATGCCAACAGCAAGCTGGCCGAGATGGCCGGGAGGCCGGCGGACGCGCTGGTCGGCAGCGACTACTTCGAACTCATGTGCCCACCTGAGCTCGTCGACCAGCGCCGCGCGCATCATCGTGACCTGATCATGCGCAGCGGCCTGCCGGTCTCGCGCGAGTTCGAGGTCATGCTCGCGGGCGGCGAACGGCGAACCGTGTCGTGGGCGGCCACCAGCGTCCGCGACCAGAACGGCAAGGTGGTCGGCATGACCGCGGTCGGCCTCGACGTCACCAATCGCAACCAAGCCGAGGAGCGGGCCCGATCGCTCGCGAACACCGACCAGCTCACCGGCCTGGCGAACCGCACCCTGCTCACCGAGTCGCTGGAGGCCGCGCTCGAGCAGGCCGAGGACGGCGGCCGCTGCCTGGCGGTGGTGTACATCGACCTCGACAACTTCAAACTGATCAACGATTCGCTCGGTCACCAGTCGGGAGACGAGTTGCTGTGCCAGGTGGCCGACAGGCTGCGGCACGTGTGCGACCCCCTGATGGTCGCTCGCCCGGGCGGTGACGAGTTCTTCGTGCTGGTGGCAGATCGGTCGGGCGGGGAGGTTGCACTGTCGGAGCATCCCGCCGACATCGAGCAGATCGTGGCGGTGATGCGCAGCAGGATTGCAGCGGCGCTGCGGCGGCCGTTCGCCCTCGCCGGCTCCGAGCTGTACGTCGACGTGTCGCTCGGCGCAAGCTTCTACCCGACCGACGGGTCGACCGCCGACGAGCTGCTGCGGCGAGCGGACATCGCAATGTACCGCGACAAGGCAGGCCATCACGGCCAGGTGGTCGTGACCGACTCCGGTCGCGAGCTGACGCAGACCACGCAGCTGCGCCGGGCGTGTGAGGCCGGAGATCAGTTCGAGCTGCACTACCAGCCCGTCGTAGAACTGCACGACGGTCGGATCGTGTCGGCCGAGGCGCTGATCCGGTGGCACTGTCCGGGTCGCGGACTGGTGGCTCCCGGGGACTTCATCCCGCTGGCCGAGCGCAGCGGCCTGATCGGCCCGATCTCCGAGTGGGTGATCGGCGAGGTCTGCCGCCAGCAGCGGATCTGGCTCGCCTCCGGGATCGCGCTGCCGGTGGCGTTCAACCTGCCGCCGTCGCTGTGGACGACGACCATCACCGATCTGCTCGAGGTCAGCGCCGCCCAGGCTGGAGTGCCTCTGGACATGCTCGGAGTGGAGCTGACCGAGTCGGCGCTGAACACCGAGCACTCGTCGGTTCGATCCGCGATCGAGCGGCTGGCCGACGTCGGTGTGAGACTGGCGATCGACGACTTCGGCACCGGCTACTCGTCGCTGTCCCGACTGTGCGAACTTCCGGTCTCGACCATCAAGATCGACCGGGCGTTCATCACCGACGTGGCGTCGTCGCCGCAGGCGCTGAGCGTCATGCGGGCGGTGGTCGCGCTGGCGAGGTCGATCGGCATGACGCCGCTTGCCGAAGGGGTCGAGACCGAGGCTCAGCGCCGGACGCTGATCGAGCTCGGATGCCCGCTCGCCCAGGGCTTCCTGTTCTCGAGGCCCGTACCGGCCGACCAGTTCGCCCGGCTGATCACCGGCACCGGCGAGCTGCCGCAGGCCGCCTGACCGTCACCGGAGTGTGCCCAATCAGCGCCCGGGTCCGTACGGGGTCTGCCCCCGTCCGGGGCGCCGTGACCAAGGTGCGCGCGTTCTGTGACACCGGGAAGCGGATGGCGGCAGGGGTTTCACGCGGATCTGTCACGGAAACGTGCCACGGTCCGTACGGGGTCTGACCCCGTCCTGGGCGCCGTGACCAAAGTGGGCGCGTTCTGTGACACCCGGACGTCTGACCCCGTACACCAGCCACAGGCCCGCCGAGCCCCAACTAGCCCGAAACCTCGTGATGGCCGCCAAATTGCTTGCGCATCGCCGACAGCACCTTGTTCGCGTACGTGCCCGCGTTGCGTGAGCTGAAGCGTTCGAACAGCGACGCCGTGAGCACGTAGGCGGGCACGCCCTCCTCGATCGCCGCGATCGATGTCCAGCGGCCTTCGCCGGAGTCCGACACGCGGCCGGAGAACTCGGCCAACTCGGCGTCCTCGGCCAGGGCGGCAGCCGTGAGGTCGAGCAGCCAGGAGCCGACGACGCTCCCCCGTCGCCACAGCTCGGCCACCTGCGCAGTGTCGATGCTGTAGCGGTAGTACTCGGGGTGGTCGAGCGGGGCGGTCTCGGCGTCGGCGGTGTGTTCGCGGGTGCCGACGTCGGCATTACGGATGATGTCCAAGCCCTCGGCATAGGCGGCCATGAGGCCGTACTCGATCCCGTTGTGCACCATCTTCACGAAGTGGCCGGCGCCGTTGGGGCCGCAGTGCAGGTAGCCGTTCTCGGCGGTCGAGACATCGCCCGAACGACCGGCGGTCCGCGGCGCGGCGGCGACTCCCGGGGCAATCGTGGAGAAGATCGGATCGAGCCGGGCGACCACCTCGTCCTCGCCCCCGATCATCAGGCAGAACCCCCGCTCGAGGCCGAACACCCCGCCCGACGTGCCCACGTCGACGTGGTGAAGACCCCGCTCGCGCAGCGCCGCGGCCCGGTGGATGTCGTCGCGGTAGTAAGAGTTGCCCCCATCGATCACGGTGTCGCCGGGCTCGAGCAGCGCCGCCAGGTCGTCGATCACCCTCCCGGTGATCGCGGCGGGCACCATGACCCACGCCACTCTTGGCGGTTCGAGCTTGGCGACCAGGTCGGCAAGCGATCCTGAGCCGACCGCGCCCTCGCCCGCCAGAGCGGCCACCGCGTCGGCCGAAACGTCGCTCACGACGACACGATGGCCATCGCGGATAAGCCTGCGCGTGAGGTTCGCGCCCATCCGGCCCAACCCAACCATTCCCAGTTGCATCATGCTTCCCTTCGTGTGCTCTTGGCGTCACGGTACCGGCGGATCAGCGCCGTGGTCGACGAGTCGTGCGAGAGCGCCGGCTCCGGGCCGTCTTCCAACTCGGTGGCGATCCTGGTGGCGAGCTGCTTTCCCAGCTCCACACCCCACTGGTCGAACGAGTTGATGCCCCAGATGGTGCCCTGGGTGAACACGCTGTGCTCGTACATCGATATCAGCGACCCCAGCACCGCGGGCGTCAGACGCTCGGCCAGAATCGTGTTGGTCGGGCGGTTCCCGGCGAACACGCGGTGCGGCACCAGATCGGTCGCGTTACCCTCGGCGACCACCTGCTCCGGGGTCTTGCCGAAGGCCAGCGCCTCGGTCTGCGCGAACACGTTGGCCATCAGCAGGTCGTGATGGTTGCCCAGCGGGTTCAGCGAGTGCTCGAAGCCGATGAAGTCGCACGGGATCAGCTTCGTCCCCTGGTGGATCAGCTGGTAGAAGCTGTGCTGGCCGTTGGTGCCCGGCTCGCCCCAGAACACCGGCCCGGTCTGGTAGTCGACGGGAACCCCCTCCAGTGTCACCGACTTGCCGTTCGACTCCATCGTCAGCTGTTGGAGATAGGCGGGAAACCGCTTCAGGTACTGGTCGTAGGGCAGCACCGCCACCGACTGGGCGTCGAAGAAGTCGGCGTACCACACCGTCAGCAGCCCCATGATCACCGGCAGGTTGCGGGCAAACGGCGCCTGGCGGAAGTGCTCGTCCATGGCGTGGAACCCGCCCAGCATCTGCGTGAACGCCTCGGGGCCGATCGCCAGCATCGTCGAAAGCCCGATCGCCGAATCCATCGAGTAGCGACCTCCCACCCACTCCCAGAAGCCGAACATGTTGGCGGTGTCGATCCCGAAGGCGGCCACCGCTTCGGCGTTGGTCGAGACCGCGACGAAGTGCCGTGCGACGGCCCGCTCGTCGCCCACGCCCGCCAGCAGCCATTCACGCGCGGAGCGGGCATTGGTCATCGTCTCGACGGTGGTGAACGTCTTCGAGGACACGATGAAGAGGGTCTCCGCGGGGACGAGATCACGCGTGGCCTCGGCGAAGTCGGTGCCGTCCACGTTGGACACGAAGCGGAACGTGATGTCGCGACTGGAGTAGCTGCGAAGAGCCTCATAGGCCATCACGGGGCCGAGATCCGAGCCGCCGATCCCGATGTTGACGACGCTCTTGATCGGGCGGCCGGAGTGGCCGCGCCAAGCCCCCGAACGGACGCTGTCGCAAAAGGCGGCCATCCGGTCGAGCACTCCGTGCACCTGCGCGACCACGTCCCGCCCGTCGACCACGAGCGTGCTGCCACGCGGGGCTCGCAACGCCACGTGCAGCACCGCGCGGTGTTCGGTGGCGTTGATCCGCCTGCCGCTGAACATGGCCTCGATGTGCTCCCTCAGCCCGCGGGCCTCGGCCAACCCGACCAGCAGCGCCAGCGTCTCGTCGGTGATCCGGTTCTTCGAGTAGTCCAGGTACAGGCCGGCCGCCTCGATCACCAGCCGGCTTCCCCGGTCGGCGTCGGCGGCGAACAGGTCGCGCAGGTGGGCATCGCCGACCACGGCATGGTGCCGAGCCAGCATCCGCCAGTTGATCGAGGTGGTGAGTCCGTTCACGGTGTTCGGCATTCTGCCTGCACGGGGCGGGTCGGGCAACGTGGCGGCACGTTACTCCGTCGTCGCCGCCAGACCGCCGGGAGGCGGAGGTGGATACTGTTCCGCGGGTGAACCCGACCGCCACAGAGGACCGCGGGCTGCTCGATGCGCTGCTCCAGCACGCCCTGGCGTCGCTGCGGGCCGATCACATCACATTCTGCTCGTGGGAGGCGGCGACCAAGGCGCTGACCGTCACGGCCGCGGTCGGCCGGCTCGACCACGAGGAGGTGCTCGTGACCGGCGACGCGCTGCCGGCGGACGAGCTCGACTACGACCCGTACGTGTACGTCGAGGGCAACTCGGTGCCCGTCGTCTACCGCCTCGGCGATCCGGGGACGCACTCCGGAGTCCAGGAATTCCTCCGCCGAGTGGGCGCCGCGACCGAGATCACGATCCCCGTGTTCGATCGCCCCGGCGGCCAGTGGGTGCTGGAGGCCTATTTCTGCGATCCCGAGCGTCCGGTCGGCGCCGAGGACTTGCACCAGGCCACGACGCTGGCGTCGCTGGCCGCGGTGGCCATCAACCGCGACGCCCTGGTGCGCGAGCTGCGTGACGCCGAGACGCGGTTTCGCACGCTTGCAGAGCAGATCCCGGCCATCATCTACGCCAACCTGCCCGACGGCACGCCGGTGTACACGAGCCCCAAGCTGGAGGAGCTGCTCGGCATTCCGCGCTCGCGCTGGATGGCGACAGCAGACTCGTGGATGGACGCTCTCCACCCCGACGACCAGGACCGCGTCCGGGAGGTGGTTGCGCGGCAGAAGGTGCTCGGCCGGTTCGACCTCGAGTACCGGATCCTCGCATCCGACGGGCGGACGGTGTGGTTCAACGACCGGGCGGCGACCGTGACCGACGCCTCCGGGGCACCGGCGATCGTGCAGGGGGTGATGCTCGACATCACGGCCCGCCGCACCGCCGAGGGCGCGCTGCGAGACAGCGAGGCGCGCCGCCAGCAGGTGCTCGAGGAGATGCTGCGCACCGAGGAGGCCGTGCGGGCGCGGATCGCAACCGAGTTGCACGACGACACGATCCAGGTCATGACGGCGGCACTGATCCTGCTCGACCGGGTCGAGCTCGCCGCCGCGCAGGAAGACCCGCAGCGGCTCGCCGCGACCGTGCACGGTGCCCGCGATGCACTGGCTTCAGCTGTGGAGAGGACGCGCCGGATGACCTTCGAGCTGCGTCCCCCACTGCTCGAACAGCACGGCCTCGCTGCAGCCGTCCGCGACCTGGCCGACGAGGCGGCCACGGAGGGAGGGTTCTCGGTAGCCGTCGATCTCGAGGTCGAGCGGTATCCGTTCGCGATCGAGGATCTCGCCTACCGCACGGTGCAGGAGGCGCTCGCGAACGTGCGTCGGCACGCGTCTGCGAACGCGGTGTCGGTCTCACTGCGTGCGGTCACCGGCGAACTGCGCGGCAAGGTGACCGACGACGGCCGCGGGTTCGACGTCGAGCGCGCGCTCGACCGCAGCGCCATGCGCATGCATCTGGGGCTCGACGCCATGCGCGAACGCGTCCAGCTTGCCGGCGGGGACCTCACCATCGACTCCTGGCCCGGCCGCGGAGCCCGGGTCGAGTTCCGGATCCCACTGGCTCGATCCGCGTAGTTCAGTTCAGGTAGTAACCGACGGCAAGGGTGGCCTGGTCGAGCTGTGCGGGGCCGGTGGCGTTGCTCGAGAAGTACAGCCGCACAGAGGCCGCGTTGGCCGCGGGGTCGGTGCTGATCTCGGGCAGCGACACGGTCGCGGCGGTGAACGCCGCGCCGGTCGCGCAGCCCAGCGGACTGCCGGACGAACCGTGGGTGGCGAGCAGCGTGGCGCCGTTGTACGACGCGGCGTAGAAGCACAGCGTGTTGGCGGCCGAGGCGGGTCGGTAGGCGATTGTGAGCGTGGCTGCGGTGATGGTCGCGCTGGTGGGAACCGTGGCGGGGAACACCGTGCGCACGTAGCGGCTGGCCGAGAAGGTCGTCTGGAACGACGACAGCGACTGGGCGTAGGTGGCGTCGATGGCCGTCAGAGGAGCTGGAACGGTGGTCGAGGAGCCGGTCACATCCGTGATCGAAGACGGCAGCAGAGTGAAGCTCGCAAACGGCGTCGATCCGGTGATGCTGACGTCGTCCACAACGGTGTCGCGAGCAGGGGCGTCCGTCCACACATACGCGCGCACCAGGAGGTCGTCGGCGATGGAACTGGTGGTGACACCGGACAACGCGGTTGTGGTGTCCAGGGTGGTCGCGTTGGACGTCGCGCACCCGAGCGGGGATCCGGAACTGCCGTAGGTTCCGAGCAGCGCGCTTGAGCTCGCACGCCGCAGTTCGACGTAGTAGCAGGCCTGGTGGCTCGCGCCGTTCTGGCCGTCGCGCAGACCGACCGTGAGCTGCGGCGAGCTCACCGAGAGGCCGGCCGCCAGCGGCGAGCTCATGGTGAACTCGAGGTACTTGGCAGCGTTGTAGCTGGTGGGGAACTTGTTTGCCGCCTGGTACAGCGTGCCGTCGTTGAACGCGGCGGGCGACCCGTTGAACGTCTCGGCGCCGCCGCCCGATGCATCCTCGAGGTCGAATGCGGCGACGGTGTCGGTGGTCGGAAAGATGTGCTTGGTCGAATACGCCCCCGCGGACTGGCTCACCGAGGTGGCAAGCGCGGCGTAGGCGACGGTACCGCCGACGAGCGCGCCGACGATCACACCGGCGGTGACGGCGGCTCGAAGCAGCCTACGGCTGGGCACCGACGGGCTCCAGTTCGTCCTCGTCGTCGCGCCAGATCTCCCGCAGCCAGATCACGCACAGAAGCAGCGGCACGGCGCCCACCAGCGCCAGCCGCACGGGCGTCTGGCGCAGCCATTCGATCACGAACCCGGCGCCTGGGACGACGAAGCGCACCCGCCAGGCGGTGGTTCCCTGCAGGCGCGCCGTCCACGGATCGGGCACCGGGTTTGCGTCGCCCTTGGTCTGGATCACCGGATTGGCGCCACCGTGGATGATCCTGATCACGCGATGGCTGACGATCTCGTGATCGGCGACCGGCGCGTGATAGGTGATGATCTGGCCCACCCGCACCGCGGTCAACGGCTCGGGCGTCACCACCACCACGTCCCCGGGAGCGAACCGCGGCACCATCGAGCCCGACAGCACCGTTTCGGTGCGGTAGAGCCCGGTGTGTGGGCCCAGGCCGAAGAACGCCAGCGCCGCCAGGCATGCGACGAGCGCCGCGGCGGCCACCGCCGAAGCGGTGACCGTCACGACGCGTCGTGCGAGCCTGGCCATGCCGACCATACCCTCGCCGCTACTTGCTGGTGGAGGCGCGCTGGGTGCCGGTGAACGTGTACTGGATCACCGACGACAGGCCCTGGAACGTGTTGCCCGCCGCAGACGGGAACGTGAGCGTGAATCGCAGGTGATCGGTGTTGCCGGACGTCGTGGCCGTCAGGTTGCTGAGCGCCAGCGAGGAACCGACGATGGCGCGCGAGGCGAGCACGCTGCTGGTCGAGCCACCGCAGGTGTAGGTGTAGGCAGGGGCGCTGCCACCCTCCGTCCATGCCTGCGAGCAGCGGTCGATCACGAGCTGCAGGCCGTTGGTGGCATCGGTGTCCAGCAGCGAGCTGGTGGTCGCCGTGTCGGTCAGCGTGATCGACGCCATGTCGAGGGTACCGCCGTTGATCAGGTCGACACTGCGCTGCATGGTGTCGCCAGGGGCGATCGCGCTGGCGCCGATGTTGAGCCGGTTGGTGGCGGCGCCGGTCGCGCCGAGGTTGAGCGTGACGGTGCCGGACGAGATGGTCTGCGATTGCGACACCGAGCTGGTGAAGGTCGCGAACGTCGCCATACCGGCGATGCTCGCGGCCGCGCCCAGCGCGGCCAGCGACAGCAGGATCTTGCGACCCGTCCGTCGTCGATGAGAACGGTTCATGGAATAGGCTCCTTCGGGGGGTAACACGTGGGCGGGGGAAGATAGGCAGCGTGTTGCTCTCGTTATTGCACGAACCGCGTAGGCGCGAAACCCGCAATAGGGTGATTAGCAAACGGTGCTGTGCGGTCGAAGGAGCGACCCGGAGGCGTTCCCCGCGTCGGAGTGGCGCCATTCGAAAACCGGAGACCCGGCCTCCGACGATCAGGCCGCGACGAACCGGTACCGGATCCCCGATGCAAGACCACCGGCCCAGTTCGAGGCGGCGCTGGGCAGCCGCAGCATCACCCGCAGGTGCCCCGAAGCACCTGCCGGCAGCCCTGCCAGCGCGGGCAGAGCGATGCTGTGACCGATCACCGGGCGCCAACTCACGACCGCCGTCACCGCGGAGGGACAGCGCAGGGCGGTGGAACCGGGAGCCACCGGTACCCATGGCTGGGCACAGCGGTCGATCCTCAGCAGCAGACCGGTGGCCGGGTTCTGATCGAGAGCAGAGGTGGCTCGCGCCACGGTGGTCAGCGTCACCACACGCACCGGCCGCAAACCGCGGTTGACGAGCGTGACCGTTCGCTGGATGGTGTCCCCCGGCGCGATGTTGGCCGCCCTCATCGAGAGGTCGGCGACCAGCGCCCGCGAGCCGGCAAACGCAATCCGGGGGGCGTGCTCGGCGGCTGCGATCGGCCCACCGAGGGCTCCGAACGCTGCCAGCACCGAGAAGCCGCCGGTGGCGCAGATCACTGCGACGGAGAGCACGAGCGCGCGCGCCCGTTTGCGCCGGATCCTTCCGTGGCCCACGTCAGCGGTTCCTTCCCTGGAGCGTTGCATGGCGCGGAGCGGCGCCATGTCCAGTATCGGGCGATGCGAGCGACGGGCGCATACCCGTTCGTGGGGATTTGTGATTTGTCCGCGGTACTCAGGCTGTGCGCAAGTCGTGCCTGTCACCCAGGAGATCGCGTTCGGGCAGAACTCCCCAGCGGCCGCCGACCGCCCGCAGATCGTCATCCACCGGCCACGCGTCCGGCCGCTCCTCGCCCTCGTGCGCCGGGGACGCCCCCTTGAGCGCCATGCAGCCGGTGTTGTCGCCCACCCGGTCGATCGCCGCCAACTCCTCCCCGGTCAGCAGTAGCTCGGCCGGCAGAGCGGCCAGCTCGTCCCGCTTGGCCTCGATCGGCTTGGTGTCCGTCCCGGGCTCCTGGATCAGCGTCGGCACGACGCACTCGACAGCCGGCTGCGCGAGCGTCCATTGGCAGGCGAGCTGCAGCGGGGTCAGCCCGTGGCGTTCGCCGATCGGCGTGATCGCCGCCAGCTTCTCGCGGGCGGCCTGGACCCAACCGGCCGGGCGAAACGCCCGGTGATCCCGTTCAGCGAAGGCATCCTCGTCGGGCACATCGCCATGGAACACCCCGCCATAGTCCACGACCCGAGCCAGCACACCCACCCCATGCCGGTCGCAGGCCGGGAGCGCGAGCCGGCCCGGCCACGGCTCGAACGGGTTGAGTATCAACATCGCCCAGTCGATCAGCCCGGCGTGCCGCTCGATGCACGCGATCACGTCGAGCGTGAACCCGTTGGCCGGCCCCGGCGCGACCCCCACGGCGTCGGTCAGGCCGACGTCGCGCAGGCCGCCCATCGCCTCCCACACGACCGGGGACGAATAGCCGATGCGGTCCGGGTTGTGCAGCAGCAGCACGTCGAAGCGCTCGACGCCGCAGCGTTCGAGGCTGCGCTCGGTCGCGGCGCGCAGGTACGAGGCATAGCCGTCCGGGCCGCGCAGAGCCGGATCGGTGAACCGCGGGTAGCCTTTGGATCCGGCCCGTCGGCCGTCGTAGAAGTCGTGGCCGACCATGCCCACCAGCCGGAAATCGTCCCGCGGCAGCCCCACCAGCGACCGCCCGACCAGGCGGTCGGCGGCACCCTCCCCGTAGACGTCGGCTGTGACCACGGTGCGGATCCGTGCGTCGGGACGCAGCAGCGCCACCAGCCGCTCCTCGTCCACCGGTTGGCCGAAGTGCATGAACCGCCCACCGCTCCACGAGCCCAGCGCGGTATGTCCGAGATGGCTCACGCCCCTCAGGCTACCGGCCGCGTGCCGGACATGCGATGATGCGGGCATGGCGACGGTGCGCTTCACCAGGATGGCCGACGGCACCGCCGAGGACTACGCGCTGCTCGACCGCTACGAGGGCGAGTTCGTGCGGGAGCTCCCGGACCGGCTGCTGCGGGCGCTCGACGGCCTCAAGAGCTCATTCGCGGGCTACCAGGTCAACCGGTACGAGCATTCGCTGCAGTCCGCCACCCGTGCGCTGCGCGACGAGCGCGACGAGGAGTACGTGGTGGCGGCGCTGCTCCACGACATCGGCGACGAGCTGGCGCCCTACACGCACGGCGAGATGGTGGCCGCCATCATCAAACCGTACGTGCGGCCCGAGTTGTGTTGGATCGTCCAGCAGCACGGGCTGTTCCAGTCCTACTACTACGCGCATCACTCCGGCGGCGACCGCAATGCACGCGACCGCCATCTCGGCCACCCGTGGTTTGACGCCTGCGCCGAGTTCTGCGAGCTCTACGACCAGAACTGCTTCGACCCGGAGTACGACCCACTCGGCGTCGAGACGTTCGAGCCGATGGTGCGCCGCGTCTTCTCGGAAGTCCGCTACCTGTAGCTGGCGGGATGGCGGAGTCGCACCCCGACCTGCTGTGGTCGAGCCCCGAGCCACGAGGCTCCTACGACGTGGTGATCGTCGGTGGCGGGGGCCATGGCCTGTTCACCGCGTACTACCTGGCGGCCAACCACGGCATCACCAACGTTGCCGTGCTCGAGCGCGGCTGGCTGGGCGGGGGGAACGCCGTTCGAAACACCACGGTGATCCGCTCAAACTACCTGTGGGACGAGAGCGCGGCGATCTACGAGCACTCGCTCAAGCTGTGGGAGGGCCTGGCGGCCGAACTCGACTACGACATCCTGTTCGACCAGCGGGGAGTGCTCAACCTCGCGCACAACCTGGGTGACGCGCGCGAGGGGGTGCGGCGGGTGAACGCCAACCGCCTGAACGGGGTCGACGCGGAGTGGCTGGACGCGGACGGAGTGCGCGCGTTCTGCCCGGTGGTCAACACCGACCCCGGGATTCGGTACCCGGTGCTCGGGGCGACGCTGCAGCGGCGGGGCGGGATTGCGCGTCACGACGCGCTGGTGTTCGCGGTGGCGCGCGCGGCCGCTGGACTGGGGGTTCACCTGATCCAGGGCTGTGAGGTGACCGGGATCGAGGTGACGGACGGCGCTGTGCGGGCGGTGCAGACCAACCGCGGACGGATCGCGGCCGGCCGCGTCGGGCTGTGTGCCGCGGGTCACTCCTCGGTCGTTGCCGGCCTGGCCGGGGTCGAGCTGCCGATCCAGTCGCACCCGTTGCAGGCGCTGGTGTCGGAGCTGCTGGAGCCCGTGCTCGGCTGCGTGGTGATGTCGAATGCCGTGCACGTGTACGTCAGCCAGGCGCACAAGGGTGAGCTGGTGATGGGCGCCGGCATCGATACCTACAACTCCTACGCCCAGCGTGGGTCGTTCCACGTCATCGAACATCAGATGGCGGCCGCACTCGAGCTGTTTCCGATCTTCGCCCGGGCGCACGTGCTACGCACCTGGGCCGGCATTGTCGACGTCTGCCCGGACGCGTCGCCGATCGTCGGCGGCACGCCGGTGGACGACCTGTTCGTCAACTGCG
This sequence comes from Gaiellales bacterium, assembly GCA_038230835.1. GTDB lineage: Bacteria > Actinomycetota > Thermoleophilia > Gaiellales > JAICJC01 > DASUHT01. The sequence goes on along the minus strand of JBBRMM010000001.1, from coordinate 42,452 downwards.
GATGGGGCACCGGCGGCTTCAAGGCGACGCCCGGATCGGGCTGGGTGTTCGCGTGGACGCTGGCCCACGGAGAGCCGCACGAACTCAACCGGTCGTTCTCGCTGGAACGATTCGAGACCGGCGCGCTGATCGACGAGCACGGTGCGGCGGCGGTGGCGCATTGAGGTCGAAGTGCTGCTGATCCCCTGCCCGTACTGCGGAGAGCGCGACGAGGTGGAGTTCCGCTACGGCGGAGCCGCGCACGTCTCCTACCCCGAGGACGCGTCCGCTGCCGACGACCGTGAGTGGAGCCGCTACGTCTTCTACCGTCCCAACCCGAGCGGGCGCTTCTGTGAGCGGTGGGTGCACCAGCACGGTTGCCGGCGGTGGTTCAACCTCGTCCGCGACACGACCACCCACGAGATCGCCGGCAGCTACGCGATCGGGCAGGAGACATCGGCGTGAGGCGTCTGGCCGACGGCGGCCGGCTCGACCGCAGCACGACGCTCGCCGTCACCTGGGACGGGCGGGAGATCGAGGCTCACCCGGGCGACACGCTGGCGTCCGCGCTGCTCGCCGCAGGTATCACCGAGGTCGCGCGCAGCACCGTGCACGGCCGGCCGCGAGGGATCGTCTCGGCAGGAGCCGAGGAGCCCTGTGCCTACGTGCAGGTGGATGCGCCTCGCAGCGAGCCGCTGGTGGCCGCGACGCTGGTCGAGGCCGTCGACGGGCTCGTGGCGGCGCCGCTGGCCGGGTTCGGACGGCTGGCCGGCGACGACCTCGAGCGCCACGACCGCCGCCACCACCACTGCGACGTGCTGGTGGTGGGTGGGGGCACCGCCGGGGCGGCGGAGGCTCGCCGGGCGGCCGCGGCCGGACTCCGGGTCGTGTGGGCCGAGCGCGACACCGGGCCGCTTCCCGATCTGGGAGACGACGCGCTGTGCCTTTCGCGAACGACCGCGGTCGGCAGCTACGACGACAACCTGGTCATGCTGGTGGAGCGGGTCTCGTCCACTCGGCGGCGGATGTGGCAGGTGCGGGCCGGCGAGGTGGTGCTCGCCACCGGTGCCCACGAGCGTCCGCTGGTGTTCGCGGGCAACGACCTGCCAGGGGTGATGCTGGCGGGCGCGGCGCGCACCTACCTCGAACGTTTCGCGCTGGTGCCGGAGCGAGCGGTGGTGTTCACCACCAACGATGCCGGGACCGAGACCGCCGAGGCACTGCGCGCCGCGGGCGCCGCGGTCACGCTGGTCGATGCGCGCGCCGGCCACGCCGTGGTCGCGGCCGAGGGCGAGGGGCGACTGCGGTCGGTACTCGTGGCGCCGATCGCGACGCCCGCCGACGCCGAGCGCGTCGAGTGCGAACTGCTGGCGGTGTCCGGCGGTTTCGAGCCCGTGCTCGACCTGCACCGGCACCGCCGCGGCGGTGTGCGCTGGGACGCTCCGCGAGCCTGCTTCGTGCCCCACGGCACCGTCCGCAACCAGCGCATCGTCGGCACGGCCATGGGAGACGGCCTGCCCACGGTGGCGGCGCTGTGGCTGGTTCCCGGCGGCGAGGAGCGGCATGCCTACGTCGACCTGCAGCGCGACGTCACCGTGACCGACCTGCGCCGGGCGGTCGGTGCCGGCCTCGAGTCGATCGAGCACGTCAAGCGCTACACGCTGGTCGGCACCGGTGTCGACCAGGGCCGTACGGCGAAGACCAACGCGGCGGCCATCGCCGCCGGGCTGCTCGGCCGCGAGATCGCCGAGATCGGCACTTCGACCACGCGCCCGCCGGTCGAACCGGTGTCGTTCGCCGTGCTCGCCGGCCGTGCTCGCGGGCCGCGCTTCGAGCCCGTGCGAACGACCCCGATTCACGCCTGGCATGTGAACCACGGCGCGGTGTTCGAGGATGTCGGTCAGTGGAAGCGCCCGTGGTATTACCCGCAGCCGGGCGAGGACATGGACGCCGCGGTGCTGCGCGAGTGCGCCGCGGCGCGCACGGGCGTGGCGATGATGGATGCTTCCACGCTGGGCAAGATCGACATCCAGGGACCCGACTCGGCTGAGTTCCTGAACCGCCTGTACACCAACTCCTACGACACCCTGAGGGTCGGCCGCTGCCGCTACGGGCTGCTGTGCAGGGCCGACGGAATGGTGTTCGACGACGGCGTCGTCACGCGGGTGGCCGAGGATCGCTTCTTCGCGACCACGACCACGGGCGGCGCAGCGGCCGTGTTGGACTGGATGGAGGAGTGGCTGCAGACCGAATGGCCAGAGCTCAGGGTGCACCTGACCTCCGTAACCGAGCAGTGGCAGACGGTGGCCGTGGTCGGCCCGCGCTCACGTGATCTGCTCAGCTCGGCGTTCGGCGCCATCGACTTCTCCAACGAGGCGTTCCCGTTCATGACGTTCCGCGACACGACCTTCCACAAGCGCTTCCCGGCGAGGGTGTCACGGGTGTCGTTCTCCGGGGAGCTGGCGTACGAGGTGTCGGTGCCCAGTGATGCCGGCAGGCTGCTGTGGCTCGGTCTGTGGAAGGCCGGCGAGCCGCTCGGCGTCACCGCCTACGGCACCGAGACGATGCACGTGCTGCGAGCCGAGAAGGGGTTCGTGATCGTCGGTCAGGACACCGACGGCACCGTGACCCCGATCGACCTCGGCATGGACTGGATCGTGTCCAAGACCAAGCCGTTCGTGGGCAGGCGCTCCCTGACCCGCCCGGATACCGCACGGCCCGATCGAAAACAGCTGGTCGGCCTGCTTCCCGATGACCCGTCCGTGCGGCTCGACGAGGGTGCCCAGCTCGTGCTAGACCCCGAGCAGGCGCCGCCCGTGACCATGATCGGCCATGTCACATCGTCGTACCGAAGCGCCGCCCTCGGGCGCACGTTTGCGCTCGCTCTCGTCCGGTCGGGGCGGGAGCGGCTCGGGGAGCCGGTGTACAGCCCCGGGGCGGACGGCATCACCGCCGCCCGGGTGGTCGAGCCGGTCTTCTACGACGCCGAGGGGTTGCGTCGTGACGGTTGAGGCAACGCTGGCAGATCGTGGACACCCTCGCCAACTCGGCCTGCGCGTCCACCCGTCGAGCGACGCCGCGGGCCGCGTCGAGCTGCTGCTCGGCTCCCGCCTGCCCACCGAACCGAACACGGTCGCCGGCGGAGTGTTGTGGCTGGGTCCCGACGAGTGGCTGATCGTCGACCGCGAGCTGACCGAGACACAGCTGCTGGGAGCACTCGCCGGTGAGGGGGCGGCCGTCGAGCTGTCGGCGAACCGGCTCGCACTTCACGTGTCTGGACCGGGCGCCCGCGACGTGCTGGGAAGCTGCTGCCCACTCGACCTGCACCCGCGTGTGTTCGGCGCCGGTCGATGTGCGCAGACCCTGGTCGCCGGAGTGGCGGTGATTCTCGAGCGCACCGGTGACGGGCCCGGCTTCCGGCTGCTGGTGCGCCCGTCGTTCGCCGCCCATGTGCGAGCATGGCTGATCGACGCGATCGAGGAACCAGGGTGAGCGACTGGCTGCTCCACACGCCTGCCGGAAAGCCGCGGGCACGAGCGCTCGCCCTCCCGTTCGGCGGCACACCGGGCGTGTGGAACGCGATCACCGACGTGCCGGGGGTCGAGGTCGGCTACGAGACGCTGATCGCCGGTGACGCGGTGCGGACCGGGGTGACCGCCGTCCACCCCCGCGGCCGCGCGGGAGCCGCCGACCCGTGCGCCGCCGGCTTCCATTCGCAGAACGGCAACGGGGAGATGACCGGTGTGGCATGGATCCTCGAGTCCGGCACGATGGCAGGCCCGATCTGCCTCACCAACACCCACTCGGTGGGGATCGCCCACGCCGGCATCGTCGCCTGGTCGGTGGCACACCATCCCGAGGCGGCCACCGGCTGGCTGCTGCCGGTGGCGGCGGAGACGTGGGACGGCTACCTGAACGACATCAACGGCGCGCACGTGGGCGTCGAGCACGCCGTCGCGGCGCTCGAGTCGGCGGCGGCTGGGCCGCTCGAGCAGGGCTCGGTCGGTGGGGGCACCGGCATGAACTGCTACGAGTACAAGGGCGGCAGCGGGAGCGCGTCGCGCCTGGTCGAGCACCACGGCGCCGCGTTCACCGTCGGTGTGTTCCTGCAGACCAACTTCGGCGCGCGCCGCGAGCTCACCATCGCCGGAGTACCGCTGGGCGCTGCGCTCGCCGAGGACAACCCGATCGACAACCATTTCGCCGCACCGCAGGGCGCCGGGTCGGTAATCGCGCTGGTCGCCACCGACGCGCCGCTCCTGCCGCACCAATGCGCCGCACTCGCCCGGCGGGTGACGATCGGACTGGCCCGCACCGGCACCGCCGGCTCACACTTCTCGGGCGATATCTTCCTCGCGTTCTCGACGGCGAACGCCGGCGGCTTCACTCCCGGGTTCCGCTCGATGGCGTCGTCGCCGCGGGCGTTCGACGAGCTGCAGTTCGTCCCCTGGGGCGAGCTGGACCCGTTCTTCGAGGCGACCGTTCAGGCCGCGGAGGAGGCAGTGATCGACAGCATGGTGGCCAACGACCGGATGGTCGGCCGTGACGGGCACGTGTCTCCTGCGCTGCCCCGCAAGCTAGTGGCCGAGCTGGTCGCGGCCCGGCACGCGGGCGGCTGACCGAGCGGCGCCGACGCTGATCACTGCCGCAGCGGGGCGGGGCGGCCGGGCACCAGGTCGTCCGGCGCCAGCTCAACCACCTCGCGCAGGAACACCGGCACGTCACGGTCGGCCGGGCCGTCGTCCAACTCCTCCGCGTACCGCCGTCCGTCCCACACGGCGGCGGCGATCGTGCCGGGGCTGAGGGCGTCGCCGACGGCGCGCACCGCGGGGCCGCCGTCTGCGCCGGTCGCCATCCGCGCTTGGAGGTCGACGACCAGCGACTCCTCCGGCAGGCGCGCGGTCACCAGCACGAGGGCGTCGCAAGCGAGCTCCTGCTCGCGCTGGGTGTAGACGCACGCCGTCGTGACGGCGCCGGATGTCGCTCCGACCACGGTGTGGGTGGTGACGGCCGTCACGCCCAGCTCGAGCAGGCGGCGCTGGATCGCATGCTGCTCCATCGTGTTCACGGTCCACTCCGAGATTCGCGCCTCCGGCGTCACCAGTGTCACCTGATGGCCGTCCCGTACCAGCAGCTCCGCGAGCACGCCGCCCATGTAGTAGTGGTCGTCGTCGAACAACACCACCCGCTCGCCTCGCGGCCGCGCACCCGACATCAGGTCGTCCGGCGTCAGCAGCTGCATCCCGGAGTCGAACTCGAGAGGGCTGGAGTGCCACCGCCCGACACCGTCGGCACGCCAGCGCGACCCGGTGGCCACCGCGACGTGGTCGAAGTCGTAGTCGAGGATCTCCCCGGCAGTCAGCCGGCTGCCGAAAGCGAGCTCGACGTTGGCCAACCGCTCGAGCTGGCCCTTGCGGTAGTCCACCACACGGATCCACGCCGCCAGCCCGGGCAGCCGCGCCTCGCCCACGACCCGTCCGCCCAGCTCGTCACTCGCCTCGGCGAGCACCACCCCGTACCCGCGCTTGCCGAGCGTCTGGGCGGCCTCCAGTCCGGCCGGACCGGCGCCCACCACCAGCACCTTCGCGTCGCTCGCCCGCGGCCGCACCCGTTCCGGGTGCCAGCCCCGCCGCCACTCCTCGCCCATCGTCGGATTCTGCGTGCAGCGAAGGGGCGTGATGGTGAAGTCACCGGCCACGCAGACGTTGCAGCCGATGCACTCGCGAATGTCCTCCCACCGGCCCTCCTCGATCTTGCGGGGAAGGAACGGGTCGGCGATCGACGGCCGGGCGGCCCCGATCAGGTCGAGCACGCCCTCGCGGATCATGCGCACCATGGTGTCGGGCGAAGTGAACCGGCCGACTCCGACGACGGGCTTGGTCGTCAAGCGCTTGAGACCGCGAACCTGGGCCTCCTGCCAGCCCTCGTCGCCGAACCTCGACGTGATCGAGTCATGGTCCCACTCGCCGACCATGAAGTCCCACAGGTCGGGCAGCTCGCCCACCGTCTGCAGCACCTGTTCAATCGCCGCCCGGTCGATGCCGCGCTCGCCGATCAGCTCGTCGACCGCGATCCGGCAGGCGACGGCGGCACGGCCGTCGACCTCCTCCAGCGTGTCCTCGAGCACTTCACGGAGGAGCCGTATGCGATTCTCGAAGCTTCCGCCGTAGGCATCGGTGCGGTCGTTGTACCGCGGTGAGAGGAAGTGCTGGAGCGTGGTCAGGTTGTGGGCCGCGTACACGTAGACCAGGTCGTAGCCCGCGCCCAGCGACCGGGCCACGGCCTGCCGGTGCCAACGGCGCAGATCGGCGATGTCGTCCGTGCTCATCCGGCGCGCCTGCACCGGGTCGACGCCCGGCACCGGCAGATGGGCAGGCCCCACCGGCGGCTCGCGGACGTAGAGGTTCGCCGCCACCATCCCGCTGTGCACGAGCTCGATCCCCGCCAGGCCACCGTGCTCGTGCACCTTCTCGACAAGGCGAGCGTGGGCCGGGATGTCGGCGTCGTCCCACAGCCGGCCCTCGATGAACGGCCCGACATCGGACGAGGGGTGGATCTCCACCTCTTCCGTGCACACCACCGCCCAACCTCCCTCGGCCTTGACCCCGCGCATGTGCGCATGGGCAGTCGGGTCGCGGTGACCCATGCCGTTGCAGTGCGGCACCTGGAAGAACCGGTTGCGTGCGGTCACCGGCCCGATCTGGACCGGCTCGAAGAGGATGTCGAAACGCGACTCTCGCATCCGCGGGGGCTACCCGGCCGCCCGCTGCAGCGGCTGAGCCGGCCGCTCCTTCTTGGGATCGACGAACGGGATCGCGGCGGTGCGGCCCGTCAGCGTGCCGTGCTCGGACTCGACCTGCAGCAGATTCCCCGGGGCCGCCAACTCGATCGGCACCCACACGTAGCCGATGTTGCGTTCCAGCCCGGGAGACCACACCGCGTCGGTCACGCGGCCGACCGCCTCGCCTCGATGGTGGGCAGGCCAGCTGTCCATGATCCCCGGAAGCGGCTCGGCGCGGTCGAATTCGATCCCGACCAGCTTGCGGTCGACACCCGCCGCGCGGATCCGCTCCAGCGCGGCCTTGCCGATGTACTCCTGGGGCTGAGGCTCGACCAGGCGCTCCAGGCCCATGACGTGAAACGGGGTGTCGCGGAGGGTCATGTCGGAGCCCCAGTTGAAGATCCCCGCCTCGACCCGGCGCGCCTCGTTGGGCGCGATCGGGCGAATGTCGAACTCCGCCCCGGCGGTCATGATGGCATCCCACAGGTCGGAGCCACGCGCACCGTCGAGCAGGTTGACCTCGAACCCGGGAACTGCCGACCACCCCGTGCGGCTGATGACGACCGGGATGTCGCCGATCTCGAAGTGGTCACACCAGTAGTAGCCGAGGTCGTAGATGCCGTCGCCGGCGAGCTTGGCCAGGGTCGTGGCCGAGTGCGGGCCCTGGACCTGCACCGGATGCACGTCCGGGTAGCTCACCGAGGCGTCCAGCCCCGTCTGCGACAGCACCCCCAGCGCGTACAGGCCCGCGTCGCTGTCGGCCAGCTGCATCCACCACCGGTTGGGTTCGACGTGCAGCAGCACCGGATCGTTCACGATGCCGCCGTCCGGGGCGATCACGAGCATGTACTTGCCCTGCTTGACGGCGCACTTGGTGAGATCGCGGCAGGTGAGCATGTCGATCATCCGGTCGGCGTCCGGGCCGCTCACCTCGACGGTGCGCTCGACGCCGACGTCCCACAGCGTGACGCCCTCGTTGAGCGCGCGGTACTCCACCGCCGGATCGTCGTACTCGGCCGGCAGGTACATCTTGTTGTAGATGTCGAAGGCTCGGCACCCGGCCCGGATCGTCGATTCGAAGTAGGGCGACCGCCGGTACCACGGGCCGAAATACAGTGTGGTGGTGGGTAGATCGGGCATGAGGGCTCCGCTCGTCGCGTTCGAGAGGGCGAGCCCGGATAATGGGCGCGCCGGGTGACTGACTGACTCATCAGTCAAACATCTGATGACGAGCGTACCAGACCACACACGGCACGACAAGCCCGCCCGATCGCGGGTTCCGGGTGGCCGAAACACCTCATGGGCGTCTATAACGAGAGTGTGGGGTCTTTCGATGATGGCGGGATGGGCGGCCGCGGCACGCTGGCAACCCAGCGCTGGCGCGGCGGGCTGACGTTCGCGGGCCTGATCGTTGCGATGGTCGCGGCCTACGCCGCGATCGCGGGGGTCAGTGTCTCGGTGCTCGGTGATTCCCCGCTGCAGGCGGTGCGGGCGGCGGCGATCTCCGGGACGGCCGGCGGCGTGCCGCTGTTCCCGCTGGCCAGCCCTTCCGCCGTGCTTCCGTTCTCGGCAATCGAGATCGCGTCCGCCGCCACCCGGGCACCGGCCGCTGCGACAGGTGCGCCGCGCCGGCCGCCCGGGGGCGGATTGGAGGGCTCGAACGGCGGGACGACCCCACCACCCACCGGTCCAGGCGGCGGGACGCGCCCACCCGGCCAGCCGGAGTACGGGCACGCCCAGCACCACGAATCGGCTGAGCACCACGAGCGTCGCGAGCCTCGGCGTGGCGAGCACGGCAAGCACGGCCGGTCGCGGGCCCACCGGCCACGTCCGCACCGCCCACCGCACCACCACCACCGGTCACACCACGCCCACGATTGAGCGCACGAGCTCCTCAGAGCAACATCGAGATCATCTGGGCCGACTGGCTCGATGCGATCCGCTGCGGCGACCTCGAGCGGCTGTCCGCGCGCATCACCCCGACCACGACCCACCGAGGAGTTCGTCCTGAGCTGTACTGCGCAGACGGCGACCAGGTGATCGAGAACGTGCGTCGGACGATGGAGCATCTCCCGCTCGTCGAGGCGATCGAACTGACGGCGTGCGGCGACCACGTCGTGCTGTGCGTGCGCGCACCCGAGGTCGGGGCACCCGCCGGGGAGGAGTTCCTCGGCCAGGCCTTCATCGTTTTCACGCTGCGCGACGGGGCGATCACCGAGATCCGCGACTACCGCTCCCGCGGCGATGCGATGACGGCAGCGGGGGGCACGGCGCCGGCCTGGCGTTGAGCGGGAGCTCAGGTGCGGGCGGCGGCGAGTTCGGGGCGACGCTGATCGGTGTCGAACCATGGGCGGGCCCGCTCGCAGGCGGCACCGACCCGAAACACCGTGAGGTCGTCATACGTGCGGCCGACGATCTGCACACCGGTCGGCACGCCGTTGGATGCGCGGCCGGACGGGACGTTGAGCACCGGGCAGCGGCTGAGCACGTTGAACACCGGAGTGAGCATCGACTCGAAGTAGAACTCGAGCTCCTTGCCGTCGACCGTCAGGCCATGCCCCACATAATCGTCCACCGCACGCAGGCCCCGGGTACCGACGGTCGGGCAGATCAGCACGTCGAACCGCTCGAGCAGCGCCCCCACCGGGAGGTACACACGGGCCTCGATCTCCAGCTTCTCAAGCAGCGACCCGTCTCCGGCAGTCTCCGCTGACCAGCGTGCGAACTCGAGCGCATACGGGGTCATGCGGTCGGCGTGCTCGGCCGCGGCCTGCGCCACCCAGGCGCCGAAACCGAGTGCGAAGTGGATCGCGGCCGCTCGCTCGACGTCGGCGGGCGGCACGACCACATCGACCTCCTCGACGGTTGCGCCCTCGTCGCGCAACGCGAGCGCCAGGTCGAGGGTGTTCGCTCGGATCTCCGGATCGACCGGCCAGCCGCCCAGGTCGTCCGACACGGCGACCCGCAGGCCGCTGACGCCGTCCAGGATCTCCGGCAGGACGAGTTTCGGCCGGATCGACACGTGATCGCGAGGATCCGGTCCGGCGAGCGCGTTTTCGAACAGCAGGCAGTCGGACACGGTGCGCGCCATCGGCCCGCAGTGGCAGTAGGTGTCCAGGTTGAACCCGGGCTCCTGGGGAACCCGGCCGTACGGAGGCTTGAACCCGACGACCCCGTTGAACGAAGCGGGGATCCGGATCGACCCACCGATATCCGAGCCGCTCGCGAGCATGGTCATACCGCTCGCAAGCGCCGCGCCTGATCCCCCGGACGATCCGCCCACAGCGCATTCGAGGTTCCACGGGTTGCGGGTCACCCCCCACAGCCGGGAGTGCGTGAACGCCGCACAGGAGAACTCGGGCGCGGTCGTCCGCGCGTGCACGATTGCCCCGGAGGCGAGGATCCGCTCGGCGAACGGCGACGAGTGGTCGGCGACCTCGTCTTCGTAGAGCAGCGAGCCCTGTGTCCACGGCTCGCCCGCGACCGGCTCCTCCTCCTTGACGGCGGTCGGGATGCCCTCCAGCGGTCGGGGCGGATCGCCGAGTCCCATATACCGTGCCTCGGCCTTACCGGCGTCCGCAAGGGCGCGCTCGAAGAAGCGGTGGCAGAGGGCGTTGACCTCGCCGTCCACCGCCTCGGTACGCGCGATCACGCTCGCCATCAGTTCTACCGGCGACAGCTCACGGGTGCCGAACTTGTGCAACGCCTCGGTCGCGGACAAGTGGTGCAGATCGGTCAACGGTGGCTCCTTCGTGCGGTGTTGCGCTGCGACGCTCGCGGGCGGACGTGGCCAGCGATCCTCGCACACCTGGGTTGTCTTGGCCACCCGCATCACTCGACCGAGTCCGGGCCGATCCGTGGCGATGATCGCACTCGCCCTCCGGGTCGGCGGTAAACGCGTATCCTGCACGCCGATGCTGTACGAACTCGCGGACAACCTGCCCACCCTCCGGGGAGCGGTGCTCGTGGCATCGTTCGACGGCTGGGTGGACGCCGCCGAGGCAGCCTCCCGTGCGGTCGCCGAGGTGGCAGCCGACTCGTCGGTGATCGCCCGCTTCGACCCCGACTCCATCTTCGACTACCGGTCACGACGGCCGACACTCGACGTGCAGGACGGGCGACTCTCGGACATGCGCTGGCCCGAGCTGGCCATCCGCCACGTGCGGGCCGGCCGGCGTGACCTGCTGGTCTTTGCGGGTGCCGAGCCTGATCTGCGCTGGCGTGAACTGGCGGGCGACGTGGTCGAACTGGTGGGCCGGCTCGGGGTGCTGCAGTGGATCAGCCTTGGCGCGGTGCCGGCGGCTGTGGCCCACACGCAGCCGGTGCCGGTCTTGGCGACCGCCTCCCAGGACGGCCTGCTGACCACGCAGGAGATCCTCGGCCCCACCGGTCTGCTGCGCGTGCCGTCAGCAGCGATCTCGGCGTTCGAGATGGCGGTCACCGCCGCCGGCACGCCCGCGGTCGGATTCTTCGCCCAGGTGCCCCCCTACGCCAGCGTTGGCTACGCCGCCGCGAGCATCGCGCTGCTGGAGCGGCTCGGCGGCCACCTCGGCGTCAGTTTCGACCTGAAGTCGCTGGTCCGGGAGGAGCGCGAGCAGACCGGGCGCTACGACGCCGCCGTGGCCGGCGACGCGATGCTCCGCGAGACGGTCGCCCGGCTGGAGGCGATGGCCGAGGAGGCCGACGCCGAGCAGCTGCCGTCGGGTGACGAGCTCGCCCGCGAAATCGAGCGGTTCCTGCGCGGACGCGCCGAGGACGGTCTCGACCCACCCTAACAGCGCCTGAACTCTGAGCGCGGACGGTCAAACGCGGGTTGATCGCGGATCTGGAGGCGACCAGTGGGCGGGGACGGTGAGCCACGCCGGCAACGTCGTGTCCCTGTCTCCCCGGGCCGCATCGAGCTGGGATTGAGTGAGAAACAGGCTTTCGACCACGTCGGCGCCTCGCAGGTCGGCATTTCTGAAGTCAGCAGCCATGACGTCAGCCACTCCCAGGTCGGCGCCGCGCAGGTCGGCGCCGATCAGGTACGCCCCCCTCAGATCGGCGGCTCTCAGATCCGCACCTCGGAGGTCGGCCCCGATCAGGTCGGCGCCACTGCGGTCGAGCGGCCCGCGCCAACGCCAGGAGACGGTCGGGGGCGGCATGTGTGAGGCGTTCGGTCTCGTCGAGGGCGAGGCTGAGCCGATCGTGAAGCGGGCCCGACCGCCGGGTGAGCGCGTCGGTCAGATACCAGAGCGACTCATGCAGTTGCCGCATGACCGAGAACGTCTGATACATCTGCGGCGCGATCTCCGGTGCTCGCCGCCAGTCCAGTCCGTCGAAGGTGCCCTGGGCGACCTTCTGCCCGGCCCCGAAGCAGTCGTACGCCGAGCACCCGGGGAAGCCCCGCGGCCTGAGCTGCTCGTGAATCGCACAGCGGAAGTCCGGCCCCAGATTGGGGCACGCCTGTCCGGCGGGCTTGTCGATCGCAAACTCCGCCGACGCCGAGAACGCCGGCGCGACGCAACAGAGGCCGAAGCAGCGCTCGCAGTCGGCCCGCAGGTCGAGGCGATCTCTCGACTGCCTGACCTCTCGACGCGCCAGGATCTACTCCCGTGTGTTCAGATAATCGACGGTAGCGGTGCGCAGGTCGGTGAAGTCCTCGAGCTGGATCCGACCCCAGCCGGTGCTCGTGCCGGCAGCGCCACCGAAGGGCGGGCGGCCCTCCCAGTAGCCGACCGACTCGTTGATCTGGATGCCGCCGGTCCGCAACTCGTGGATGAACCGGAAGGCGCGCTTGAGGCTGGCGGTGAAGACCGCGGCCTGCAGCCCCAGATGGCTGTCGTTGGCCAACCGGATCGCCTCGTCGTCGCTCTCGAACCGGGTGATCGGAAGCACTGGCCCGAACGACTCCTCGCGGAAGAGCAGAGTGTCGGTGGCAACGTCGTCCACCACCGTCAGGGGGTAGTACAGGTCGGTGGCGAAGCCGGCAGCCCGTGACCCTCCCAGCAGCACCCGCGCTCCGCGCCGGCCGGCGTCGGCCATGTGCCGGTCCATCTTGCCCGCCACCGCCTCGTTGTTGAGCGGCCCCATCGTGGTGCTCTCTTCCAGCGGATGACCGAGCACCACGCCGCCGGCGTGGGCGAGCACGCGCTCGAGCAGCTGATCGTGCACCTCCCGGGCCACCAGCACCCGTTCGGTGGCGACGCACACCTGCCCGGCCAGGTACGCCGCACCATCCACCGCAGCCGCGGCGGCCGCATCGACGTCCGCGTCTCCGAGCACGATCAGCGGGCCGTTGCCGCTGGCTTCGATCAGCGTGCGCTTGAGCCCGGCAGCGCGCACGATCGCCTCACCGGTGGTGTGGGAGCCGACGAATGCGATCGCGTCGACGCCGCGGTGCGTGACCAGCGCGTCGCCGACTTCGCGGTCGCCATAGAGCAGGTTCACCGAACCGGCCGGGAACCCGGCCTCGTGCAGCAACTCGACCAACCGGCGGCCGGCCAGCGGGGTGTACTCGCTCGGCTTGAGGATCACCGCGTTGCCCGTCGCAAGCGCGGGAGCGATCAGTTCCGACGGGATCATCATGGGGAAGTTCCAGGGGGTGATGACCGCGAACACGCCGTTGGGCTTGCGGAAGGTGAACACCATCTTGCCGCGGCGCTCGCTGGGGATCACGCTGGTGTCCAGGCGCTTGACGTCCTCGGCAGCCATGCGAAAGTTCCCGGCCGTCTCCTCGACCTCCTCCACCGCTTCGGTGCGCCACGGCTTGCCCTGCTCGATGGCAAGCTCCCGGGCGATCGCATCGGCGTCGCGCTCGACCAGGTCCGCGGCCGCGTGCAGGAGCGCCGCCCGCTCGTACACCGTCAGCTCCTCCAACGCTCGCTGGCCCTGCCGAGCGGCGGCCACCGCGGCGTCCACATCGGCAGCGGTGGCGACCGGCACGTCCGCCAACAGCTCGCCCGTGGCCGGACTGTGGACGGCGATCGTCCGCGACGCCTGGCCATCAGTCCAGACTCCGTCGATGTACATGGTCGCGCCGGTCATCGCCCCTCAAGGCGGTTTGCAGAACGCACTCTAGAGAAGTTCGGTCTTGGTAGGCTGCGAGTTCGATGGCGAACTCTCAGCTGCGGGTGATCGGCGCCGGAGTCGGGCGCACCGGCACGAACTCGCTCAAGCTGGCACTCGAGCGGCTGACCGGCGGCCGCTGCTACCACATGGTCGAGACCTTCGACCGGCCCGCTGACACCCCGGTGTGGCGGGCGGCCCTGCACGGCGACCCGCCCGACTGGCTGACGTTCCTGGGCGAGTACCACGCCGTCGTGGACTGGCCGGCCTGCGCGTTCTGGCGTCAGCTTGCAGCCGCCAACCCCGACGCGGTGGTCCTGCTGTCGATGCGTCAGAGCGCGGAGCAGTGGTGGGCGAGCGCTCAACCCACGATCTTCACCCAGATCTCGACCCCACCGCCGCCGGACGACGCGGAATGGGTGGCACGGCGCGCCATGGTGCTGGAGATGCTGGCCACCACCTTCACCCCTGACTGGTCAGACCGCGACATGGCGATCGCGGCGTACCGGCGACACATCGCCGAGGTGCGGGCCGAGGTCGAGCCCAACCGGCTGGTCGAATGGCACCCCGGCGACGGCTGGCAGTCGCTGTGCCGCGCGCTGGGCGTTCCCGAGCCGAGCGAGCCGTTCCCGCACACCAACACCACGCGCGAGTTCCGGGCCTCCGCCGGGCTGGAGTCGGCGCCGGACGGATGATCGCCCCGGGCGGCCGACGCCGCCCGGGGCGGGTGTCAGTTCACGGCGCGGCGATCTTCCACAGGCCGCGACCGTGCGTTGCGGCCAGGATCGAACCGTCGGACATCGTCGAGAGGTCGACCACCACCGCCGACGGCAGAGCGCTGCCGAATCGGCTCCAGGTGCCCGGCGAAGCGGCGCTGGTCGAGAACACGCCGACGTCGGTGGCGAGCACAAGCGTCCCGTGGGCGATCACCAGATCGTCCGCCGGAGCATCCGGCAGCGTGCCCGAGATGTCGGTCCAGGTCGCTCCGGCATCGGACGACTCGAACACGTGACCGACCCCGGCGTTGGGCACCCACCGGCGTGAGAACCCACCGAACACCGCGTACACGTGCGCGGAGTTCGCTGGGTCGATGACCAGGCTGTTGACGTACCGGTTGGGCAGTCCCGTCGTGGAGACGGAGTGCCAGGTACCGCCGTGGTTGGTGCGGATGCCCAAGGTGAAGCCGGCTCCGGTGGTCGAGAGCGTGCTCGGGTTGCAGGCGTTCTGCGGCCCGCACCAGCCCGCGTACGTGACGCTGCCGTCCACCGCCAGGGCGCTCACCGACCCGCCCGACCCGCCGAGGTCGTCGACGATGTGCCAGTCGCAGGCCGTCGCCGAGCACCCGGTGCCCCAGCCCTTGCCACCGTTGTCCCACACATACGCCCCGCCGGTGACCCAGTGGTTCAGATTCCTGGGGTCGGCGGTGAACGGCGCGATGAAGCGCGGGAACGGGTCGCACGGGTTGGGCGTGTACAGGAACGCGCCGCAGGACGGCGTGATCTCCTTCCAGGCGACGATCGTGCCACCCGGTGAGTACCCGCCGTTGGTGGTGCTCCACATGTCGTTGTCGGTGTACTCCGACACGACGCGATCGGCGTTCTGGGGATCGACGATGTTGTCGCCGCCGTCGCCGCCGAACGGCGAGACCATGCTGGCCAGCCCGGGGAAGATCGCCGACACGCCGTTGTCCTGCATGCCGCCCCATACCGCTGTGCCTGCTCCGTGGCCGAACTGCGCCGGCACAGAGCCGGACGCGGCGTAGTAGTACTGCAGGGTGTGCAGGGTTGCGTTCAGGTCATGCCACCCGGTCACGCTGCTCGAGGGCTGTGACAGCGACCGGTTCCACACGCCGCCGTCGCTGCCGACGTAGACCTTGCCGCCGCCGATTGCGACAGCGTGCTGGTCGGAGTGCGTCGTCTTGGGGCAGCTGTCGGGATTCTGGGCCCAGCAGGCGAACCCGAAGTTCCAGTACGGTCCGATCGTGTTCCAGGTCGATCCGCCGTTGCGGGTCTCGAACACTTCCTCGAGTCCCAGGTACACGTGATTGGCGTCGGCCGGGTCGACCGTGATGAACTGGTTGTACCAGGCCTGAACGCCCGGGCTGTAGCCCTTGCTGAGCTTCAGCGCCGACCCCGAGTTGGCGAGCTTGCGGTAGTCGGCGATCTGGTTCCAGGGCCCGTCGGGGTTGCCTGTATTGCTGACGTAGACGCCCATCAGCACGGTGTTGCCGGTCTGGATGTTGGGCTTGTTGAAGAGCACCGTGTCCTCGATGACGGTGTACAGCTTCGACCCGTCCGCGGAGTAGGCCAGCGATGCTCGCCCGACGGCCTTGGGGTTGATCGCCCCTCCCAGGGGTGAGCGGGCGAACGTCGCGCCGCCGTCGCGGGAGACGTAGATGCCGTTGTAGGGAGCGCCGTTGCGCCAGGCCATGCTGGCGACCACGACCTGGCCGCCGGTGGTGGGCTGCACGACGACGTCGTTGACGAACGAGAGGCCGTACGGGATGGCCTGGAAGCCCTGCATCGGAGCGTCCAGAACCTTCGTCCATGCCCCTGAGACACCGGCCGAGGCGTGTTTGAAGAGTCCCTTGTCGGTGGCCGCATAGACGCCGCCCACGCCGTCGAACTCGAGCTTGCCGACCGTCGCGTCGGCGACCTCGGCGCCGCCCACCTGCCGCCAACTCGCGCCGCCGTTGGTGGAGCGGTAGATGCCGGTGCCCGTGTAATTCTCGAACGCCGTGTTGTTCTCACCGGTGCCCACCCAGACCGACCCGTCGGCGGGATTGATGGTCACGGCGCCGATCGCGGAGGATGGCTGGTCGTCGAACACGGGAGTCCAGTGCGCCCCGCCGTCGGTCGACTTCCACACACCGCCGTCGGCCGCACCGGCGTACACGAGCGACGGGTTATGGGGATCGACTGCCAGGCCGGTCATCCGGCCGGACACCAGACCCGAGCCACCGCCCGAGTTCGAGATATTGGGATCGCGATAGTTGAAGGCGTCGGAGTCGTACGGCTGGCTGGTCACCTGCGACCACGAACCACCGGCCAGCGGCAGCGCTCGACCCGCCTGGAAGGCGGCGGTGAACGCACCGGCGCTCACCGTCGAGCCCGGAGCGACGCGCGACACGTCGAAGGAGAGCGCGCCGCCGACGATCTCGTCCGCGCCCTCCGAGGCCTGCTTCTCGGAGTGCAGCGAGCGGTTGCTCTGAAGGCTCCCGCCGCCGCCGGCCCCCGCCAGCACGGGCGTCACCGCCGCCGCCAGGACGATCGCTCCAACAATGCCGCCCGCGAGCACGCGCCCGCGCCATCTCAGTGCCAGATTCACGTCATCCCCCTCGTCGGTGTCCAAATCATCCCCGCCGCCAAGCGTACCAGTTGGCGCGGGAGATACCGAGGCCGCCCGAGGCGGTGGGATGGACACACGGCGTGATACGGCCCGACCGCACTCCTCCCGGTACAATCGGAGTGATGGTGTCGCGGCCCCCCGCCGGCTCGCGGCAACCACAACTGATGGGCACAGATACGCCGACACGCGCCGCGATTCCACAGTCCGGCTCCGACCCGCCGGACCCGGCCGCGGCGGTCTCGGTGCGCGGTCTGGTCAAACGCTACGACGACCTGGAAGCCGTGCGCGGAGTGTCGTTCGACGTCGCCCCGGGCGAGACGTTCGGGTTTCTGGGCCCCAACGGCGCCGGCAAGTCGACCACCATCAAGATGCTGTGCACCCTGGTCGAGCCCACGGCCGGCGAGGCGCGGGTCGCCGGCCACGACGTGCGCAGAGCGCGGCTCGACGTGCGCCGCTCGATCGGCCTCGTGTTCCAGGACACGACGCTCGATGCGTACCTGACGGCCGGGGAGAACCTGCGCTTCCACGCCGACCTCTACGGCGTCGCCCGCGAACGCCGTGAGCAACGGATCGCGGAGGTGCTCGAGGTGACCGGGCTGACCGACCGCCGCTCGAGCCTGGTGCTCACGTTCTCGGGTGGGATGAAACGACGGCTCGAGATCGCGCGCGGTCTGCTGCACGCGCCGCGCGTGCTGTTTCTGGACGAGCCGACGATCGGCCTCGATCCGCAGACTCGCGCGTCGATCTGGGAGTACCTGTCCGAACTGCGCGCCCGCCAGGACATCACGATCTTCCTCACCACCCACTACATGGACGAGGCCGAGCACTGTGACCGAATCGCGATCATGGACGAGGGCCGCCTGGTGGTCGTCGACACGCCCGCGGCGCTCAAGGCAGGAGTGGGCTCCGATCGCGTGCGGATCACGACCAGCGACGATGCGACGGCCATCGCAGAGCTGCGCCGGCGGTTCGACATCGACGCCGCGGTGCGCGAGGGCGAGGTGACGTTCCACGTCGCCGGGGCCGAGCGGTTCGTGCCCCGTCTGTTCGCCGAGCTGGGGGTGCCGATCGACTCGGTGAGCGTGTCCAGGCCGTCGCTCGACGACGTCTTCATGAAGTGGACCGGCCGCACGATCCGCGACGCCGAGGCAAGCGGCGTCGACCTCGCCCGCACCGCCATGCGAGCCCGCCGTGGATGACCGATCGCCTCGAGGCGCCGTGACTGCAGAGCCCCAGGCCGTGCACCCACCGCTCACCGTCACCCTGGCGCCGGCGGGGCTGCGCCATGAGCTTCGCGCGGTGCGAGTGGTCTGGCAGCGCGAGCTGATCGCCTTCTCCCGCAACCGAGTGCGAATCCTGGTCGCACTCGTACAGCCGATCCTGTACCTGTTCGTGCTCGGCACGGGGCTCTCGGCACTCGTGCGGTCTGGAGCTCCGGGGATCAGCTTCCGCACGTTCATGTTCCCCGGCGTGCTCGCGCTGGCGGTGCTGATGCCGTCCTTCTTCACCGCCGGATCGATCGTTTTCGACCGTGAATTCGGCTTCCTGCGCGAGATGCTGGTGGCGCCGATCCGGCGCAGCTCGATCGTGATCGGCAAGTGCCTGGGCGGGACCACCGTGGCGGCCTTCCAGGGTGGCCTGCTGCTCGCCTTCGCCGGCCTGGTGGGCGTCCCGTATGACCCGGTCATGCTGCTTGCGCTGATCGTCGAACTCGCGGTGCTGAGCTTTGCCCTGGTGGCGTTCGGCGTTTGCATGGCCGCGCGAATCACCCAGTGGCAGTCGTTCATGGCCGTGGTGCAGCTGGCCATCTTCCCATTGCTCTTCCTGTCCGGGGCGATGTTCCCGTTGACCGGCATCCCCGACTGGCTCGCGGTGTTGACACGTCTCGATCCGATCACCTATGCCGTCGACCCGATGCGCGGAACGGTCTTCGCACGGCTGCACATCCCGCCGGCCACCCGCCACACCCTCGACCCCGGGGTGACCTGGTGGGGCTGGCACGTGTCCACCCCGCTCGAGCTGACGATCGTGGCCGTGATGGGCGTCGTCATGCTGACGGCGGCGATCGCCCAGTTCCAGCACATCGACTGACGGTCAGGCGATCCGTGGGAGCAGTGCGATCGCAAGCGCGTAGACAACGATCAGCGCCAGCGAGTCGAGGCCCAGCCAGAGGTAGGTGCGTTTGGGCCGGGCGATGATCGCCGCGGCGGCGATGCCGGTCATCACCAGCCCGAGCCCGCCGAGCCAGATGTCTGAGCCGTGAGCCGCGATGATCACGGGCGTCCCGGCGAGCAGATCGGCCAGCAGGAAGAGGCAGATCTGAAACGAGTTCCCGCCCAGGATGTCGCCGACCGCAAGCTGCATGTCGCCCAGCCGCACAGCGGCGATGCCGCTCGAGATCTCCGGCAGCGCAGTTGCAGCGGCCAGGAAGGTCGCGCCGAAGATCGCCCCCTGCATGCCCGTCCGATCCGCCAGCAGGCTGCCGGACGCCTGAAGCGCGACACCGGCGCCCAGCGTGACAACCGATCCGGCCAGGAAGATGGCCAACACCCGCCCGGTGGCCGCCCTCGCAAACGGGTGCTCACCCGCAGGGTGGGGCTCGCGGGGATGCCGCCGGCCCGGCCGGCTGCTCGGCGCGTGCACCTCCCACGGCTGGTCCAGGCGCACCCGGTTGACGACCCACACGCCCCCGAGCCAGAGGATGACCACGGCGATCGACGTCGGGCTGGCGCCGGCGATGTTGGTGGACTTCGACAGGGCGACGCCGCCCATCGCCGTCGCCAGCACCACCACGACCATCAGCGCCTCGAGCACCGGTACCAGCGATCCGACCAGGAAGCTGAGCGGCCGCTCGCGGCCGGCGACGGCATCCAGCACCACCAGCACAAGCGTCTGCACCGCAACCCCACCGATCAGGTTGCCGACCGCAAGGTCGAGATGGCCGGCCAGCGCCGCCGACACCGTGATCGCGATCTCCGGCAGGCTGCCGGTCACCGCCAGCAGGATCAGACCGCCCAGCGCCTCGCCGAGGCCGAACCGGTTGTCGAGCGCGTCGGTGGTCCTGGACAGAAAGCCGCCGGCCACCCACGTCGCCACCGCCGCGACCAGGAACACGCCAACCAGAAGCGGCGTGGCCAGACTGTTCACCGTGACCCGATCCTCAGCTGCATCCGACCGCCTCTACGTCTGCACCAGACGCTCGAGGGTGCCGGCGATGTCAGCCTCGAGCGTGAGCGGGTTGATCGTGCACAGGCGCAGTACCGAGCGCTCGTGCAACCGGGTGGTGGTGACCGCCGCGTAGCCGCTGCGACCGAGCCGGTCGGCGCGCTCGGTGTGCTGCTCGTGGCTCGCTCCGCGCAGGGCGAAGGTGACGATCCCCAGCTGAGCGGGGGTGACCACCTGCCACCGTTCGTCGGCTCGCAACAGGTACTCGGCGTGCTCGGCGAGCTCGATCCCGCGCTCGATCGCCTCCCGAATTCGCGCAAGACCGTACACGTTGAACGTGAGCCACAGCTTCAGCGCCCGGGAGCGCCGGGACAGCTCCAGGCTGCGGTTGCGGAAGTCGACCTCGTCGGTGACCCCGCGCACGTCCAGCAGATACTCGGGCGTCATCCGATACGCACGATCGAGCGCTCCCGGGCGGCGTACCAGCAGGCAGCCGACGTCATAGGGCTGGAACAGCCACTTGTGCGGGTCGAGCACGAGCGAGTCGGCGTGCTCGATCCCGATCAGCCGGCGGCTCCCCGCGTCGCACAGCGCGGCGGGCGCCCCGTACGCGCCGTCCACGTGGAACCACATGCCCTCGGCGGCGCACAGCTGCGCCAGTTGGGGCAACTCGTCCACTCCGCCGGTGTTAGTCGTGCCGGCGGTCGCGACCACGAAGCCCGGGCGGCGTCCGGCCGTACGGTCCTCACCGGCAGCATGAGCAACGGCAGCGGCCGTCAGCCTGAGGTCGTCGGCGGTGGCGATCACCCGCACGTGATCCTCCGGCCAGCCTAGGGCGAGCAGGCCGCGCTTGATCGACGAGTGGGTCTGGTCGGACAGATACGCGACGCCCGTCCCGTCAACCGCGCGAGCGGCAGCCAGGCCGGTCACGTTGGCGAGCGACCCGCCGCTTGCCAGAACGCCCTCGGTGCCCTCGGGCAACCCCAGCAACGAGCGCAGCCAGTCCAGCACCACCAGCTCGACCGTCGCCGGACCGGAGCCGCCTTTCCATGAGGCAGCGATCGCGTTGAAGCCGGTGCCCAACCACTCGCCCAACACTCCTGCGAACGAACTCGGCCCCGGCACGCGCGAGAAGTAGCGCGGATGGTCGCCGTGCTGCATGTGCAGCAGGGCGACATCCACCAGCGTCTGCATCGACTCCAGTGCGTCGCCGGGCAGTTCGGGCGGCGCGCCACCCAGCACCGCCCGCAGGTCCGGCGGCGTGCCGGTGCGAACCGCCGGGCCGTCGACACCGTGCTCGAAGTGCTCCACGACCCGGTCGACCACCCAGTGGCCGAGCCGGCGCATCTCGTCCCCGCTGAGACCGAGCGGATCGCCACTCACGCGCGGATCGACGCCGCTCGTGCTCATGCTTCCTCCGTGGTCGGTGGGCGCGAAGACCGCCGGTGGCGACGGCCGTGGCCATCTTCTCGTATCCCCGGTGCAAGGGTCGCCAGCACCGCGTCGTAGTCGTCCCAGGTATCGACGTCGCGGGGACGAGGCCGACCGGCGGCCGCATGCCGGATGCGGTCGGGCTGCTGCTCGAGGAGCTTCCAGACGGCCTTGTCGCCGTGCAGCGCCCGCAGTGCCGGCACCGCCTCGGCACTGAAGACGAAGGGATGCCCGAGCGCGTCGTCGTAGCGCGTGACGAGACCCCAGGGTCGATCCTTCTCCCAGCCAGCCCGGAGGGCATCGATCAGCTCCGCATCCACACCGGGCATGTCGCCGAGCAGCAGCATGATGTCCGCCCCGCTACCGACGACGTCGAGGCCCGCCCGCAGCGACGACGCGCAACCGCCGTCCGCGGACATCCGGTGCACGACCTCGGCCCGCCCGGCGGCGAGTTCCGGCAGAGCGGCGCCGGTGGCGACGTCAACCACCACCACGACCCGATCCAGGGACGACCCGACGACGTCGCGGACCACCCACCCGAGGAGCGAGGTGTCCGCGAGCGGGAGCGTCTGCTTCGGCCTGCCCAACCGTCGCGACTCACCGGCGCCGAGAACGAGTCCGACCATCATGGATGTCCTGGATGGTAGTGCGGAGCTTGACGGCGCCCGCCGGTGCAATAGTCTGCGCTCATGCAGATCGACAACCGGTTCGAAGTGGCGGCGCCGCCGGATGAGGTCTATGAACTGATGCTCGATCCGCGACGGGTCGCTCCGTGCATCCCTGGGGCGGAGGTGGTCGGTGAGCGCGAGGACGGCGGCTACGACGCTCAGGTGACGGTCAAGGTGGGGCCGGTCAAGATGTCGTACAAGGGCTCGGTCGCGATCGTGGAGCACGACGACGCAGCGCGCACCGCCGCGATGCGCGCCCGCGGTGCCGAGGCGCGCGGCCAGGGCAACGTCGACGCGACCATGCGGATGTCGGTGGCCGAACGTGCCGGCGGCGGCTCTCAGGTCGACGTGTCGACCGAGATGCAGGTCACCGGCCGGGTGGCGCAGATGGGCCAGGGCATCATGCAGGACGTCGCCGTGCGCATGATCGGAGAGATGGCCCGGAACATGGAGGCGCTGCTGACGCC
Organism: Gaiellales bacterium; assembly: GCA_038230835.1. GTDB lineage: Bacteria > Actinomycetota > Thermoleophilia > Gaiellales > JAICJC01 > DASUHT01. The sequence continues at coordinate 19,566 of JBBRMM010000001.1, read as the reverse complement.
GGCGACGCCCGCGGAACCGGGAGTGTCCGCTCCGGTGAGCGGCGAGCCGACCGCGGTGACGCAGGCGAAGCCTATCAAGGGCCTGTCGCTCGTGTTCGGCGTCCTGTGGGGCAGGATCCGCCGCCTGCTCGGCCGCGGATGAGCCCACGAATTCGCGGTCCCGCGGCGACCCACCCCACCCCCACCCCACCCCGGGGTCAGACCCCGTACGGACCGGGGAACGGAATCGGCACAGATTCGCGACACGCCCTCGAAGCGGTGGTTACTCCCCGCTCCAGATGGTCACGTGTACGGCGGGCCGGAATCGGTCTCCGGCTGCTCCGCTCGAGCGGCTGAGGATGGCCCGCGTCGCCTCGGGCTGGACGATGAACCGCCTCAACTGAAGCGCCGCCGCCACGTGCGGGCCGGCGGACAGCGAGCTGAGCTGCCAGAACGCTTCGTACGGCGTGCCGGCCACGTCGAGGCGCACCAGCACGCCGCTGCTCAGCTCATCCGTGACCACGTGCGAGAGGGCCGGCCCGATCCCCTTCCCGATCCCGATCGCCGCGATCGCCCCGGCATGGCTCGGCTCTTCGCGGATCTGGTCGGGTGCGATCCGCAGCTTGCGGGCGACCGCGGCCAGCGGCGTGTAAGGGTCGTCGCCGGCCGGGCCGACGAGCCACGGCTCGCCGCGCAACCGGCCGGGATCGATGCCCACACCGCCGGCCAGTGGGTGGTCGTGCGCCGCGACCACGATCGTGTGCACACGCAGGAACTGCATGCAGTCGACACCGGCCCCGGCGAGCCGCGGGCCGAGGGCGACGTCGGCCCGGCGGTCGCGCAGCAACGGCGCGAGCTCGGTCGCCAGCGCGGTCGTCACGGCCACCCGCAGGCGCGGCCGGCTGCGCCGGAACGCCTCCACCAGCGGGCCGATCACGTACTCGCCGATCTCGTTGGTGGCGGCGATCCGCAGTACCGACGAGCCCTCGCGGGCCTCGCGCACGGCCCGCCGGGCCTGGTCGGCGATGCCGACCATCTCGGCCGCCGCAGCGGCCAGCCGCAGCCCGCCGGTGGTCAGGGCGATACCGCCTGCCGAGCGGATCACCAACTCGTCGCCGAACTCGCGGCGAAGGGCCGCCAGGGCCGCCGACACCGCCGGCACGCTGACGCCCAACTCACGGGCTGCGGCGGTCAGCGAGCCGTGGCGGGCGACCGCCGTGAAGGTGCGCAGCTGGGAGAGCGTCACCGCCGACCAATCTACCTTAAGCGATTGCTTATCAGGTGCTCGCGCGCGCTGCCACAAGGTGTAGCCTGAGCCCACCTACGCCAAGGAGGCCGTGCGACATGCAAGTACCCGCGCCGTTTGACTATCGCCGAGCGACCAGCGTGGACGAGGCGATCGCGCTGCTGACCGAGTTGGGGCCCGAGTCGCGGGTGATCGCGGGCGGCCACAGCCTGCTGCCGATGATGAAGCTGCGCCTGGCCGCGCCAGAGCACCTGGTGGACATCAACGACCTGTCCGACCTGGCCTATGTGCGCCGGGAGGGCGACGAGATCAGGATCGGCGCGCTGACCCGGCACCGCGACCTGTACACCTCGCCGCTGATCGCCGACCAGTTTCCGATCGTGGTCGACGCCGAGCGCGTGATAGCCGACCCGCTCGTCCGCAATCGTGGCACGATCGGTGGCGCGCTGTGCCAGGCCGACCCGTCCGAGGATCTGTCCGCCGTGTGTGCCGCCCTGGGTGCTCACTGCGTCGTCCAGGGCCCCCGCGGCGAGCGCGTCGTGTCGATGCCGGAGTTCCATCGCGGGCCGTACGAGACCGCCGTCGAGCAGGACGAGCTCCTGGTCGAGGTCCGCATCGCCATCCGCCCGGGAGCCGGGTCGGCGTACGAGAAGCTGGAGCGGCGCGCGGGCGACTGGGCGGTGGCGGCGGCCGCCGCCGCACTGTGGCTTGAGGGTGGCGGGATCGCCGACGCCGGCATCGCCCTGACGGCAGTCGGCGCCTCGGAGGTTGTCTCCTCCAGGGCCGTCGACGCCCTTCGGGGGCAGCGTCCCTCGCTCGAGGCGTTCGCCGCCGCCGCCAAGCTCGCCTCCGAAGACTGCTCTCCGCACTCCGACCAGCGGGGCCCGGCCGACTACAAGCACCATCTGGCCGAGGAACTCACCAAGCGAGCCCTGCGCCGCGCCGCCCAGCGCGCCGGGGCCGACGTCTAGAACGAGGAGGGATCGAGTCGTGCAGATCGAGCTGACCGTCAACGGCGAACCGATGAGCGCGGAGGCCGAGCCGCGCACCCTGCTCGTCCACTTCCTGCGAGACACCCTCGCCCTGACCGGGACGCACTGGGGCTGCGACACGTCCAACTGCGGCGCCTGCTGCGTGCTCCTGGACGGCGAGCCCGTCAAGAGCTGCACGGTGCTCGCCGCGATGGCCGAGGGACACGAGGTGACCACCATCGAAGGTCTCGAGCGGGACGGCGTGCTCGACCCGGTTCAGCAAGGGTTCATGGAGACACACGGGCTGCAGTGCGGCTTCTGCACCCCGGCTGACGACTCGCTCCACGCTGGGAAGCGGTATCGCGTGACAGCGACCACATCACGTGTGGTGCTCAGGCGCCCGTTCTGTGGTGGTGGAGGTCGCCGATGCGTCCTTGGTGGCGGGACGGTCGTTGGATCGACCCCCCGCCACGCCGCCCACAGCCCCAGCCGCCTCGAGGATGAACGGAGTGGTCGCCGACAGTTCCTTGGCAATCTGGACGCTCGGTCGGTGGCCTGCCGTCGCACGGTGGTCGAGGTTTCGGCGGCCTGCGCTGGCAGAAAGACGCGCAACCTCGCCTTGGCTGGCCGGCGTGCGCTCGCTCGGGGAGTACGCTGTAACTCGATGACGCCACGCAAGCACATCTCCGGTACCCGGCCGGCCGGGTACGAGCCGGGCGACAGCCAGATGGTGCGAATCCCCTACGGGGCTACTCCTGAGGATCACGCCGACGTCCGACGGAAGCTCGCCGAAGCTCGGCGAGATCTGTGGCGAGGACGACTCGCTCTTCAAGTACGCCCACATCTACCCGCCCACGCCGACGCCAGCCGACTGAACACAGCACGCGCTCCGGCATGCGATCCGACGCAGTTTTCAAGACCGGCGGTGCAGGCTCGATGCAACCTCCTCCAGGGGGTGCAGGCTTTGCGTCCAACTTGCGTCCAAATCTTTGGTCGGAGCAGGCTCGGCAGCCTGCGGGTCGACCGTCTGGGCGCTAAAAACGTCATGGTTTAGCTGTTCCTGCTACTGGCGCCGAAAGTGGTCAGGGCCCGTGCTTTCCATGGTAAGGAACGGGTCAACGGTTCGAGTCCGTTAGAGGGCTTCGGTTCTAGAGTGCATCCTGCGCTCGTGTCAAGGCCCGATCCGCGAGAGAGGTGGTAGCGGATCGGTAGCGGTGGTTCGCGCGAGGTGTTGGCTGGGGTCGTAGACTCGGCTGATGCCGATCTGCGCGCAATGCGATCACGAGTCAGAGGGCGTGAAGTTCTGCCCTGAGTGCGGCGCGCCGCTGGTCGCGCCCCGACGCGAGGTGGTGGAGGAGCGTCGGGTGGTGACGGCGTTGTTTTGTGACTTGGTGGGGTTCACGGCGGTGTCGGAGTCGGCGGATCCGGAGGACGTGAACGTGATGCTGGCGGCGTATTCGCGGATGGCTAGGGCGCAGATCGAGGGGCATGGCGGGGTTGTCGAGAAGTTCATCGGCGATGCGGTGGTAGGCGTCTTCGGGGTGCCCGCGGCGCATGAGGACGATCCGGAGCGGGCGGTGCGGGCGGCGCTTCGCATCGTCGAGGCAGCAGAAGAACTCGAAGCAGTCGGTGGTGAGCCGTTGCGGCTTCGAGTGGGGATCAATACCGGCGAGGTGTTGGTGCGGTTAGGGGTCGCGCCGGGATCGGGTGAGGGATTTGTGAGGGGTGATGCGATCAACACGGCGTCGCGCCTCGAGGGGGTGGCGCCGGTGATGGGCGTCGCCGTTGGCCAGGCGACGTATGAGGCGACCAAGGTCGTATTCGACTACGAGGAACTCGAATCGGCCAGTTTGAAGGGGAAGGCCGACGCGGTGCGTGTATTCCAGCCGACCGCGCCCAGAGCACGGTTTGGCACGGATCTGACGCGGACGCACTCCTCGCCATTTGTGGGTCGGGAGATCGACCTGGCCCTGTTGAAGGGCATCTTCGACAAGACGGTGGCGTCGGAGTCGGTGCAGTTGGTGTCGGTGGTGGGGGAGCCGGGCCTGGGCAAGAGTCGGATCGTGGCCGAGTTGTTCGGGTACATCGACCAGCGAGCGGAGCTTGTGACGTGGCGGCAGGGTCGGTGTTTGCCGTATGGGGAAGGGATCACCTTCTGGGCGCTGGGCGAGATCGTGAAGGCCCACGCGGGCATCCTCGAATCCGACGATCCCAAGACGGCAACCGCGAAGCTCGACGTCGTCCTGCCCGAAGGGGACGAGCAAGCCTGGTTTCGCCAACGCCTTTTGCCGCTCCTAGGGATCGAGGTGTCCTCCCGGGCGGAGCGCGAGGAGTTGTTCACGGCGTGGCGCAGGTTCCTGGAGCACCTCGCTGAGCAAGACCCGACCGTGCTGGTATTCGAAGACCTGCACTGGGCAGACGACGCGCTGCTCTCGTTCTTGGAACACCTCGCGGATCGGGCTGAGGGCGTCCCTCTCATGATCGTGGGCACAGCGCGACCGGAGTTGTACCAGCAGCATTCTGACTATGCCGCGGGCCTGCACAACGCCAACCGCATCAACCTGACACCCCTCTCCCAGAAAGAGACCGCGCGCCTCGTGTCGGCGCTCTTGGATACGAGTGTGATCCCCGCCGATCTGCAACAACCGATCCTCGACCGCTCCGGGGGAAACCCGCTCTACGCAGAAGAGTTCGTGCGCCTGCTCAAGGACAAAGACCTGCTGGTGAGCACGGGGTCGAGCTGGGAGCTGCGCGAGGGAGCAGAGGTGCCCTTCCCCGACTCAGTCAGAGCCCTGATCGCGGCCCGGTTGGACACGCTCGCCCCCGACGCGAAATCGTTGCTGGCGGATGCGGCGGTGATCGGCAAGGTGTTCTGGGCGGGCGCCGTCGCCCAGATCGGAGAGCGCAAGCTCGACGAGGTGGTAGACGTGTTGCACGAGTTGTCGCGCAACGAACTCGTCCGCCCCGCTCGCCACTCGTCGATCCACGGTGAGGCGGAGTATGCGTTCTGGCACATTCTCACCCGAGACGTCGCCTACGCTCAACTCCCGAGGGCGGCGCGCGCGGCGCGTCATGTCGCCGCCGCAGCGTGGATCGAATCGAAAGCTCCGGATCGAGTGGAAGACCTGGCCGATGTGCTGGCCTACCACTACGCAACCGCGCTTGAACTCGCCCGCGCCTCCGCACAACCCGAGCAGGCCGCCGACCTGGAAGCTCCGGCGCGGCGGTTCCTCACCCTCGCCGGAGAGCGCGCGCTCGGCCTCGACACCACCGCCGCTTTTGTCAGCTTCGAACGGGCGCTTGCCCTTACCCCTCCCGGCCATCCAGGCCGCCCCGACGCGCTTGCCCGTTTCGGCGAGGCCGCCTTCCAAGCCGCCCGCAACAACGAAGCGACCGAGGTATTGGACGAGGCGACCCGAGCCTTCCGCGTACGAGGCGATGTGGTCGCCGCCGCCCACACGATGGCCACGCTCGCCAACGTGCTGCTCAACCGCGGCGATCCTCGGTGGCGCGAATTACCCGCCGAGGCAATGGCGCTATTGGAGCCGCTTGCGCCTGGCCCGGAGTTCGTTACGGCGCTCACGGAACTCGCTCGCGTGGAGGCGCTCCAGGGAAGATCACAAGAAGCGATTCGCCTGGCTGAGCAAAGCCTCGCCCTCGGCGAGCAGCTCGGCCTAGAGCGCTCCGCGCGCGCCCTCGGCTACCTCGGTCTCGCACGCGCCGAACTCGGAGACAGCAGTGGACTCGAAGCGATGCGCGAGGCGATTAGGCTTGCGACGCAGGCCGGGCAGGGACGCGAAGCAGCGCTGCTCTACAACAACCTCGGAATCGCGCTGTGGACACTCGAGGGCCCCGTCCAAGCGCTGGAAGCCATGCATGCAGGCATCGCCTTCGCGCAGCCCCGCGGGCTGACCGAGATCGCCCACGCAAACACCACGAGCACACTCGACCCGCTGATCGATACAGGTCAGCTCGAGGAGGCGCTCGAAGTCGCCGCGCGCACCCTCGATCGCGTCGAGAACGAGGACCTATACGACCTCCTTCTGGCTCGCTCGGCACAGGCGCGCATCCTCACTCTCCGCGGGCAGGCGGCGCAGGTGACCGGCTTTCTCGACTGGATCGAGACCACCTCTCGAACGGCCGGGTCCATGGTGGCCATCGCCCACGGCCTAGGGGCGTCCGCGCTCACTCACGCCGCACTCGGACAACACAACGATCGCGCAGCTGCGCTGCTCGCAGAAATCGCCTCGACCCCCGGCGCGTCCGAGAAGACGCAGCACACGAGCTACCTCCCCGCGATGGTACGCGCCGCCCTCGCGATCGGCGACCGCGACCTCGCCGCACGCCTCACCAGCCGCCTCGAACCCCGCACCCCCTACGTTGAGCACGCGCTCGTTGCGGCCAACGCCGCCCTCGCCGAAGCCCAAGGCGACTACCACGCCGCCGCCCAAGCCTATGCCGACGCCACCGCCCGCTGGCGGCAGTTCGGTGTCGTTCCCGAACACGCCTTCGCCCTCCAGGGCCAGGGCCGCTGCCTTCTCATCCTCGGAAGACCCCGCGAAGCCGCACCTGTACTCCGAAACGCCCGAGGCATCTTCGACCAACTCGGTGCGGCACCCGCACTGGCCGAGACAGACACCCTCCTCGAACAAGCCGTCGCGCTTAGTTCCTGAAGGCCTGGGCCGGGCCCGCCAGTGCCCCGTTTCTGACCAGCCAGCGAGATTTTTCGGTGGCTTGAACAGGCCGTACGCTATTCGGTGATGCTCGACAACCCGTATAAACAAGCGGTTCCTGGCACCGTGCCGCACTGGGCGGCAGCGCCGGTTCGGGCGACGGTAAGGAAGGGGTCAACGATTCGAGTCCGTTAGAGGGCTTCTATCCCTGTCCTAGACTCAAATCTAGGTATCCCCGAACGGACTAGAACCTCGCCCGTTGAGGTCTATCATCCCCAATCCCTTGGCAGAAGTCGAGGGGCGGGCGCGTGTGGGTGCCGGTAACCTGATCTGGGCTTTCATGCGGCGGTTTCGTATTCGTGGATGAGGCCGCCGAGGCGATCGCGGCGGTGGACGTTGGCCGGGTTGCGTGGTGGTCGTGGGATGGCGCTTGGTAGAGCGGGCGGGCGCTGGTCGAGCGATCGGTGTGGGCGGTGGGTGTTGTAGTGGTCGATGTAGGTGCGAAGGACGTGTTCGAGGTGGCGGCGGTTGACGATCAGGAGCCGGTCGAGGCACTCGCGGCGGATGGTGCCGACGAGCCGTTCCGCGAACGCGTTGGCTCTCGGCGCCCGGGCGGGCGTTCGGATGATCTGGATACCTTCGCTTTGGAAGACCTGGTCGAAGCTGGTCGTGAACTTCGTGTCGCGGTCGCGGATCAGAAACCGGATTGGCGCGTCGCTTGGCTCCGTGAACGTGTCGACGTGGTTGCGCGCCTGCTGGGTTGTCCAGGCACCGGTCGGGTTGGCGGTGACGCCAGCCAGGTACGCCTTGCGAGTCGCGAGGTGGACGAACACGAGGACGTAGAGGCGACGCAGCAATACGGTATCGACCGTCAAGAAGTCGCACGCGATGATCCCAGACGCCTGCACTCGAAGAAACGCCCGCCAGCTCTCCGAGGCACGGCGCGGTGCTGGGTCGATGCCGGCGCGTTTCAGGATCGTCCACACAGTGCTCGCCCCGATAGGGATCGCAAGGCGCGCGAGCTCGCCGTGGATCCGCCGGTAGCCCCATCCGGGATTCTCACGCGCGAGCCGCACAACCAGCTCGCGGACGGTGGAAGTGGTGGCCGGTCGGCCGCGGGCCGGTCTACCTCGGAACGTCCAGCGGTGCGCGACCAGCGCGCGATGCCAGCGGCGGATCGTCTCTGGCCGCACAAACACGCTCTCCCAGCGATCCCGCGGGAGTAGTCGAGCCAGCGAGCCGAGCAGGATCCGGTCAACCAGGCTCAAGCGCGGTCGCCCCACCTCCGGCGAAGCACCGCAAGTTCATGCCGCAAGACCACGACCTCAACAGCGTTTCGGCATCTGATCGACAACCGACGACCAGCAGCTCAACCAGCCGCCGAACAACCCAGTAGACGATGGAGGCAACCATCCCCCGATCGTCTCACCCACCACCAACTCAGCGCCCCACCGAGTTTCCGGCACCCACACGTTGTCAAACGCACCGAAGAACCAGCCGTCGTGGTGCGCGCCCATCACCACGGGCGCGCCGGACAGCTCCGGTGCGAACACCCCGCAGACATTTCGGCCATTCGCGCGGCGGCTGATCTCCACGTCGAGCGTCACGGTCACCCGCACGGGCGCCTCCCTGCACCGTGCCATCAGTGCGCGGCCGTCCTTCTGGCGCACCGTCACGAGCGGCGGCGCCCCGTCGTGCCAGTGGCCGACCGACGTCCCCAGCGCCCCCTCGCCCAGGAAGCGCGAACCGCCCTCCAAGCAGCAGACCACAATCGCGCGCACGCCGCGCATCCCCAGCTCGAGCCCAATCTCGCTGATCCACGGCCCTGCTCTCTGCCAGTCCACGCTACGGCCAGATGGACAGGAGCGATCTGATTCGACTGTGACGGTCTGTGGCGGGGTGGTGACGGTCTGCGGTGGTGGGACCGTCACCAGCACCGTGACCACACGGACTGCGACAGGTGCTTGCGGCCACCGCACACGTTCACGCCCCTCCCAGCCGGTGCCGCACCGCGATCCCAGCGTCAATCATCATCGTTTGGCTCGGTCACCGCAGATTTCGGGAAGCGGCGTAGCGGTGTGCTTCGCGCAGGCCCCGCTCATACCGCTCGCACTTCGCCAAAGAGGCTCGCAACTGCGCACGCAGATCATGCTCGGTACGAACACCGCTCATCCGCCGCTCGCCGGTTCCTCGAGGCTCTCGCAGAACGCGGCAAACGCGGCATGGCTGGTCAAGTAACCCGCGAATGCGACCATCCCGAAGTTGACCCAATCTCGCAGCCAGCAATCGTCGATGCGCTCAGGCACCGACCCCGCGGGCGGGACCTCACCAGGCACATCGGCAGGCATCGTCAACCGCAGCTCGGCGATGACCGCTCTGGCCTGTGGCTCGGTCAGTGCGCCGCTCGCGACCGGGCAGCGACCCGCCCCGGGAGGCCGGGCACACCAAAAGGCTAATGCGGAGTTCCCTGACCCACCCACGCGCTAGCGTGTTCTGCGCTCCTCCGTAAGCCGCCGCGCTCCTCGAAGCAGTCGGGTGCAAACCGAGTCGGACATGCGATCCTTTGGCGAGGCAGCGACGGGGCTACCCGGCGCGATGCTCATCACGACTTTGGCTGCGCTGGGCATGGGATGTCCTCGGTGTCTGGCCATACAAGGGTCAGGATCTGGTTGAGGGACGCGCCGTTTCGGTGCATGCGCCTTACGGTCTCGAGTTCGATCACCCACGATGGCTGCCGCCCCATCGCCTCAGCCACTTTCAGGGTGTAGCCGAGCCTCAAGAACACCTGTGTGCGGTAAAGCTCAACAGCGGTGAACAGCGACTGGGGGCTCGCGTCGTGCATCACTCAGTGCGTTCGCGCTGTTCAACCGAATGGTTCAGGGGGTTTCGCATCACAGCATCCACGTGCTCGCCTCGAGCGGCTGATCGCACCCCATCGCGCTGTCGAAGGCAGCGATCCGGGAGGGCTCGATGGATTTGCCTGGCAGCGGCGGTAGGTGTCGGGTCGACGATTAGTGCTGGATGGGCTCGTTGATGGCGCTCCAGTCCCGGGCCTTCGCCCATTCCGCGTATCTGTGCCAGTCGATCTCGGGATACTCGCGCCGCTGAGCCTCGATATCGACGCTGTAGCCGGCCTGGTCGAGCCAGTCGAGCATCTTTGCGACGTCCTCGCCCAGCGCGTTTCGCTGCTCGGGCGGGATCTCGACGCCATCGCGGTATGCGAGAGCGCGCTGCCGCGAAGCGGGCCCAGCCTGCCTTCCCATACCCAGCGTTCAATCCGACTCGGCCCGACGCCTCCAAGCTGCCCGGGATCGGCCGTTATGAGATGTTTGGGGTGACCATCTTCACGACCTGGCTGGAAAAGATGCTGGCGTTGGGCCAGCCGCCGCGTGGGCAGGCAGGGTGGGCCGCCGTGATCGCTGCCCTCAAGAGCCATACCCGGATCATCACCGAGCAGCAGGCGGCGGCCGTGCGTGGTTACAGGCGACGTTCACGAAGGACTACAAGAAGGGCAACACGGCCCAAGCGGGTATGGTGCGAGCCGCCGATGCGGCTGGAGTGCCCGTGTGTGCGGCGGCTGCTGGCGCGTAGGGCCGGCACGTCAAGCTGGTCTGCAAGGAGCACGCGCGGGCGCCCGGAGATAGCCCGGACGGTCGGGGTGCGGGCTGGGAGCTATCGGGGCGGTTTGCGATACTCCGGGGGTGAGACGATCATGCATGCGGAGGTTGAAGTTGGGTTTTGGCGCGGCCGTCGCGGGCGCCGAGTCGAGCGTTGAGCGTGTCGGCGTCGTGGTGCAGCCCATGCCGTGTCCCGTTTGCGGGCCGGTCGAGGTTCAGCCGTCGTGACGCCGCTTGAGTTGGTCGCCACCACGAAGCGCCGCAACCGGCCGAACACGAAGATCGACTGGCCGAAGGCGTTCATCGAGTGGCTTTCGCTCGGCCCGGGCAACCGCAACCAGAGCCGGTTCGCCGAACATATAGGGTGCTTACGGGGTACCTTTTTGCGGCGCATGAAGGCGGAGGGGTGGAACGCGAAGACCGCCGCTTTCGACGCTGCGGCGCTGGAGAAGGCCGAGGCGAACGCGGTGCGCGCGATGGCGGATCGCCACAACGACGAGTTGCGCGTGGTCGACGCGTTGACGCGGAAGTTCGCGATGCGGTTGCGCGACCCGAACTACCAGCCAAGCGCGCAGGAGTGGGCAGCCGGCGTGCGGGTGCAGCTTTTGATCGAGGGTGGCGGCGCGGCCAGCAAGCTTGACGCGGACGTGAAAGTCGGCGTGACCGACGAGCTTCGCGAGAAGATCGCCCGGTTGCCGGTGTACGCCCAGGAGCGGCTGCTGTTGACGGCGATGACGGGCGCGTCGTTGGAGGAGATCATCGAGGCCGAGGTGATCCTCGACGAGGAGGAACGCCTCGCCGAGGTCGAAGGCCGCTGACCGCCTGGCTTGCCGGTGTGCGCGCCGCGCAACGACGCTTTACCAGCACTGACTGCGAGCCGAGTGCCGTGCTTTGAGGAGCGGCAGCAGCGAGATGGCGAAAACGACCATCGTGACGACTAGGTACCAGGGCCAGGTGATCGCCGGGTGAGCGACCGTGCGGGTGTCGGCGTAGTGGTCGGCGCAGTCGTAGCCGGGTTGTCCGGTGTAGAGGATCACAGCTTCGAGGCCCATCAGGGTCGCAGTGGTGGTTGGCGTGATGACGTTGAGTCGTCCATGCGGGGCGTACGTCCGTCGGAGCCCGCTGCGTCCAGTCGGCAGCGACGACTGCCGGCCGTCCGGGACCCAGACGACTCGGTGGAACGCGTCAGTGGCAACCGCGTGCCGCAGTACGACGGCTGGATGACTGCGAAGGAATGGCGGGAGGCAGCGTCGGTGCTGCCCCTCGTTTTAGTGGGTCGCCGACGAGTGGTCACGTGGGTTCGCTTTTTTGGCGAATCGCATGATCACGGTGGTGCCGTGGCTGTTTGGTTCGACGCGGACGTTCAGGCAAAGTTCGCGGATCAGCGCCAAGCCGATGCCAAGTCCGGATTCGCTGCGCATGGCGAAACTGCGTGTGCCGGTGCCCTGGTCTGCCACCACCACCAACTCCTGCGGCGACGCTTCGGCGGTGACCGTGACCGGCCCCACGGCGTCGGGGTAGGCGTGGCGAACGACGTTTGAGACCGCTTCGGTCATGGCCAAGCCGACGGCGTCGCGATCAAAACCGCGGTCAGCGATCGCGTCTCGAAGTGCGCGGCGAAGGCTCGGCAGGTTGCTGGCAACCGCCGACACGCGCCACGACCCTAACTGCTCGCCACCGATCACCCGATCATCGGCTCCTCGCCGACGCTTCCAGCATACCCGTACCCCGAAAGCACCGAAACGAACCCGTTTCCGGCGACGACCGAGCGTAGCGCGGGCGAGTGGATCGGCCGCGCGGCGGGCGATCGGGCGCGCCCGGCGGTAAACGCGGTACCGTGGGGGCTGCGAGCATGTCGTCTTGGATCGGAGGGTGTGTGAGTCACAGTGACTGGGATAGTGTCCGCCGCGACCGGCTGGTGAAAAACGAGCTGGCGTTCCGCGATTACAACAACCGCCGAGTGGGATTCGAGGAGCAAGCCGCACCGACGGAAGCCGAAGCCGAGCTTGAGGTCGTGCCGTTCGTTTGCGAGTGCGGCAGCGCCGACTGCATCGCCGCGCTGATGGTCACGGTCGGCGACTACGTCGAGGTCCATTCAGCGCCCAACCGGTTCATCGTCAAAACGGGCCACTACTACCCCGACGTCGAACGCCTCGCCGAAGAGCGCGACGACTACTGGGTAGTCGAAAAGCACCCCGGCGAGATGCCCACGGACGAAGGCAGCCCGGAGCCAGCGTCCGACCCCTAGCCCGGGTCCCGTGGCACTCATAAACGCTGGGTAAGCGTCGTCCAATGGCGACGCGCGACAGTTCCGACGTGGGCTGCATCCTCCGCTTGAGCGCCTCGACGCTGTTGACCGCGATGTTCGGGCTGGTGCTGGCCGCGTGCGGGTCGTCGTCGGGGTCGGTCGAGCACACGCCGTTGCCGACCGAGGGTCCGCCACCGGCCGGTATCTGCGGCACCGCGACGTCGCCGCCGGCCAGATTCGACCACGTGATCGTGATCATGCTCGAAAACCACAGCTACAGCCAGTTGATCGCAAGCGGCAGCGGCCAGGGCACCCCGTACCTGAATCAGCTGGCCGACCGGTGCGGCCTGGCCACCAACTACCGGTCGATCACGCACCCGTCGCTTCCCAACTACCTTGCCGTCACCGGCGGCTCGACGTTCGGGTTCACCACCGACTGCCAGTGCAGCGTCTCGGCGCCGAGCATCTTCTCGGAGATCGCCGCGACCGGCGGGTCGTGGGCCACCTACGCCGAGTCGATGCCCGTGCCGTGCCAGACCACCGACAGCCTCGGCGTGTACTACACCGCCCACCACAACCCACCGATCTTCTACCGCAACCTGGCGCCCACGTGTGCCCCCAACGACCTGCCGTTGGGCACGCCCCGGCGCGGCGCGCTGGCGTCCGCCCTGGCGTCGGGGAAGCTCGCGCGCTACGTCTTCATCGCCCCCGACCGCTGCCACGACATGCACGACTGCCCACCCTCGACCGGCGACTCATGGTTGTCGTGGTGGGTGAACACGATCGTCCAGAGTCGTGCCTACCGTGACCAGGCGACGGCGATCTTCATCACGGTCGACGAGGGTACCGGCGGCCATATCGGCAAGGGCGAGGACTGCACCGCCAACCCGACCGACCAGAGCTGCCACGTGCCGCTGATCGTCGTCAGCCGCTATGTACCGACGGGCACGCGGCTGCGGTTCCCAATCGACCACTACTCGCTGATGCGCGCCGCCGCCGAGCTCACCGGCGTCGCCCCGCTCGGCCTTGCAAGCGCCGCGCCAGACATGCTGACACCGTTCGGACTGCGCTGAGGCGTCTGTGGGTCTTCCGGCTGGCGAGGTACGAGCGTGCCTCGCCTCTGGGTGGTGCCGGCGAGGCGCCGCGCGGCGGCTAGGGTCTCGGGTGTGGTCGGCGGGGGGTCCAACGAGGCGTAAATCTCTCGCGCCTACACATCAATCATGAGGTTGGCGCTTCGACAGTCGCTGTTGTTCTTGGTCGCGGGTGTAGCGGGCGGTGGGATCGTGCTGGCGACGGGGATTGGGCGAAGCACGCATACGACTCGGCTGGTTCGCACGGCGCCAGTCGCGTCGTCGAGCAGCGCGCTGCCGGGGTCCGGTGAGTCGGCGCGTCAGATCTACCAGCAGGACGCCCCCGGCGTGGTCGTCGTGACTGCTCGCACAACGACTCAGACGAGCGGCTTTTTCGGTCCTCAGACCCAGCAGGCGGTAGCTTTGGGTTCCGGGTTTGTGATCGACCGGGCGGGGCACATCCTAACCAACGCCCACGTGGTGCTAAACGCCAAGAACGTCACCGTTGGCTTCGCCGGGCCGTCGGGCACGGATAAGACCTACCCGGCGCGGGTGTTGGGCGTCGACCCAGCCACCGACATCGCCGTGCTGCAACCAACCAACCTGCAACCCGGCTCATTGGACCCCCTACCGCTGGGCACCGCCACCAACGTGCAGGTCGGCGATCAGGTGGTTGCGATCGGAAACCCGCTGGGCCAGGAGCGGACGTTGACAGCGGGCATCATCTCAGCGGTTGGCCGCACGATCGAGTCGCTGGCGCCGGGCCAACAGATCGCAAACGCGCTTCAGACCGACGCCGCCATCAACCACGGCAACTCCGGCGGGCCGCTGATCAACACCCAAGGCCAGGTGATCGGCATCACCAGCCAGATCCTGTCCGACGGTAGCGGCTCCCAGTCGGGCAGCATCGGCATCGGCTTTGCGATCCCGATCGACACCGCCCGCACCGTCGCCAACCAGATCATCGCCACCGGCCACGCCACCCACACCTACCTGGGCATCCGCGGCACCGGCCTCACCCCCGCCCTGGCCAAGTCACTCAACATCCAATCAACCCACGGAGTGCTAGTGGACTCCGTCGTTCCCGGCTCACCGGCCGCCAAAGCAGGCATCCGCGGCGGAAACACAACCGCAACCATCTCAGGCGTCACCTTCCAACTCGGCGGCGACGTCATCACCGCCATCGACAACAAACCAATCATCGCCTTCACCGACCTTTCAAACGCCATCTCCACCAACAAAGCCGGCAACACCGTCACCCTCACCCTCCTACGAGCCAGCAAGACACTCACCGTCACCGCCACCCTCGCCACCCGCACCGGCTAGGCCTGGTCTCTCTTCAAGATGTCCCGACACTTCGGTTCGGCCTGATGGTGGGCTGAGCCGGACGTCGCCGCCCGTATGGGTGGCGGCGGCGTGCGGTGCGCGGCTCACGCTTTCGGGGTCTGGCAAGACTCTCGAAAGGATCGTGACCCGCGTGACGGATCATGACGTTTTGTACGGCTACCGCTTGCAGTTGTTTGCGCTGGCGGGGCGGACGACGGTCAGTGATGCCCGTCGCACCTTCGGGGTGCACCGCTCGACGTATTACCGGTGGAAGCGGCTGGTCGACCGTCACGGCCTGGAGATGCTGCGGCCCAGGGAGCGACGGGCGCCGCGGATGCCCAACCAGCTCTCAGCGGTGGTCGAGCAGCGGATCGTGGCGTATAGCCTCGGTCATCCCGGCCACGGGCCGGATCGGATCAGCAGCGAGCTGGCCAGGCCGAAGTGGGGCGGGATCATCGTCTCGCCCAACGGCGTGTGGCGGGTGCTGCGACGGCACGGCTTGAGTACGCGGACGAAGCGACTGGCGCTCGTCGCCGGCTACCAAGCACCCTACGAGCCGCCGCGAGATCGGCTGCCAGAGCCACACATCCTGGTCGATCGACCGGGCGAGCTGGTGGGCATCGACTGCTTCTTTGTCGGTCGTTTGCGAGGTGCCAAGCACCCGGTCTGGCAGGTCACCGCGATCGACTGCTACTCCTCCTACGCCTGGGCTGACCTCGTCACCTGCCCCACCGGCCAGCCCACCCACCAGCAGACCAGCCAGCTCGCCCGCCGCCTCGCCAAAGACCTGGCCAAGGCCGGGTGGAAGCTGGAACGCGTCATCACCGACAACGGCAACGAGTTTCGCGCCGGCTTCGACCTACTGCTCACCGCCCAGCGGATCCGCCACACTCGTATCCACCCAGGCAGGCCGCAGACCAACGGCCACGTCGAACGCCTGCACAAGACCATCCTCGACGAGTGCTGGCGACCCAGCTTTGCCCGCTACCTGCACATCACCTACGGCGGTCTTCGTCGCGACCTCGACCAGTACATCAACCTCTACAACACCCACCGCGCCCACAACGGCCGCCTCACCCAAGGCCGCATACCCGCAGATATCATCGACCCCGCCCACAAAATGCGACCCCGAACATGACCCCCACCCGTCGCTACAACTCGGAGAAAGTCCAGCCTAGCCGGCACAAAGACGCGCACCCACGGGCGCGCGCCGTCGATGTCCCTCCCCACCTGCCAACGGGGCCCCGACGGACGCTCCTCCCCAAACCGTCGGAGACCGACTGGTTGGTTTACGGAACCCGGAGTTTGGGCAAGTGGGCGCTGAGGGCTTTCTTGGCGAGTCTAGGTTTGGAGGGGATCATGGGTGTTGGTACTTCAATCGTGTTGGTGGCAGTGGGCGCTGTCTTGCGGTTTGCGGTGGCGGTGCATACGGCCAGCGTGAACTGGCATGTGGTTGGGGACATCCTGATGGTCGTTGGAGCCGTCGGACTTGTCGTCTCGCTGGTTTGGATCGCGTTGGCGTCTCGTCGAGCCACCACGACAGTGGTTCGCAGCGACGGTCCTCCGATCGCCTGACAGTGAGGTTCTGGCCGCACGATCAGCCATCGGCTCGCACCCTCATGGGGTTTAACTCGCCCGTAATCGGCGCGGCATATCGTTGAGTGCGTGGAGATGATCCGGCCACTGCTCGACAATCGTGGCCCGTTGGTTGGGAGGCTTTTGGCTAGTGGCCAGGAGTTGGTGGCGTCGTCGGCGATGGGTGTGACGCCGCGGGCTGTTCGGTGACGGCGCCGCAACGGCGATCTGAGTACGACGACGTGCTCGGGCATGTCGCGGCTCGGCGGCGGAGGCGACGCCAGTTGGCGCGGCGTAGGGGTAGGCGTTCGTTGTGGGCGACGTTTGGGGTGGTGGTTGGGTTGGTGTTCTTCGCGTTGCTGGTGGCTGGTGCTGGCGGGGCTGGTGTGTATGTGTACAGCCAGGTGCACGGGCTTGACATCGCGAGGCTGAAAGCGGACTATCCGGGGCAGAACACGAAAATCTACGATCGCTACGGTGGTGTTCTGGCGACGGTCGCGTCGGTCGAAAACCGCACGAACGTGCGCAGCGATCAGATCTCGGCCTGGTTGAAAGACGCGACCGTGGCGGTGGAAGACCGGCGCTTTTACTCACACGGTGGGGTGGATTTTCAGGGTGTGATCAGGGCGATGTGGGACAACGTCACCGCCGGTCACATCGTGCAGGGGGCGTCCACGATCGAGCAGCAGTTGGTCAGGATCCTTTACCTCAACGATGCCCAGACGTTCTCGCGCAAGATCAAGGAGGCGTGGCTGGCCGAGCAACTCGCGAGCGAGTGGTCGCGCGACAAGATCCTCACCACCTACCTCAACGTGGTGCAGTACGGCGGCGTTACCTATGGCTGCGAAGCCGCAGCGATCGCCTACTTCGGCGCTCACTGCAAAAACCTCGACGTCCGCCAGTCGGCCATGATCGCGGGCCTGCCGCAGTCTCCCACCAGTTACGATCCAAACACCCACCCGGTGGCGGCGCTGATTCGGCGCAACGAGGTGCTGACTGCGATGCTCAGCGTCGGCTACCTCAGCCAGACCCAGTTCAGTCGCGCCGTGGGTGCCAAGCGAGCGTGTGGCGTCGGGCTTCCGAGCGATCCTACCAGCGTGTCTCGCGCGACGGCAACCAGGTGTCTTGGGTTGCACCCGACGTACCCCTACGGCGCCGAGAAGCAGCCCTACTTCGTGCAGTACGTCAAGCAGTTGATAAAGCAGAAATATGGCTCCACTGGGCTTCACGAAGGCGGATTACAGGTACGAACGACGATCGACCCCAGGCTGCAGACCGCCGCCCAAAAGGCGTTCCATTCCGTGCTGAGCGGACCCGGCCTGCCCTCCGCGGCGCTGGTCTCGATCGATCCACGTACTGGCGAGATCCTCGCCTTCGACGCGTCCACCAGCTACAAGACGACCAAGTTCGACCTGCCGGCACAGGCCAAGCGCCAGGCCGGGTCGAGCTTCAAACCCTACGGCCTGGCCGCGGCCATGGTCAACCTGCGGATCGACCCCGAGACCACCTACTACTCAAGCCAAGCACCGATCACCATCGACACCTGTGGCTCTGACCCACTCACGCCCAACCCGTTCTACCCCACCTGCAACTGGACCGTCAACAACGCCGAATCCAACCTCGCCGCCAGCTTCAATCTGCACGTCGCGATGGACGGCTCGATCAACGCCGTGTTCGCACGCCTGTCATACGACATCGGAGCCCCTCGCACCGTCGACATGGCCTACAACCTCGGCATCCCCAAAACCGACCACCTTCCCGTGGTGCCGTCGATCATCCTCGGCACCGGCCTCGTCTCGCCGCTTGACATGACCGCTGCCTACTCCACCTTCGCCGACGGCGGACTGCGCCACCGACCACTGGCCATCACCGACATCACCTCCCCAAACGGCGATACCATCACCGCCACGCCACCATCCAAAAACCCCGGAAAGCGGGTAATCCCCGCCTGGGCGGCATCGGAAATGAACCAGATCCTCTACGACAACATCTACACTTGCCCCGACAGCCTGTGCACTGGCAGCGCCGGCGCCCTCTCCCCCTACCGACCAGCAGCAGGCAAGACCGGCACCGTAGAAGCCCACCTCGACGCGTGGTTTTGCGGCTACACACCCACCCTCGCCACCTGCGTATGGATGGGCTACCCGCAAGGCGAGATCTCCATGATCCCGGCCGTGGGTTCGGCCTACTCGTTTGGCGGCGGCTATCCGACCATGATCTGGAACCGGTTCATGACCGCCGCATTCGCCGCCGAACCCCACAAATTCCCACCACTCACGTTCCCCGTCATTCCCGCACCCCTCGGCACCTACCTGCCCTTCGCCTCGCACTTCCCACAATACGTCGCGCCGCCCCCACCCAAACCACCCAAAAAGAAACCCAACACCAAAGGCACCGCCACCAAAAACGGCACCGGCGCAGGCAACGGCAACAAACCCCCCATAACACACTGACCCCCACGCCCGGGGCGAGCCGAGTAACCGCCCTCGGATGACCTTCGCTCACATCAAATGGGGAGTCTCGCGACGCCGCAAGCCACCCTAAACTGGTCGCTCAGCCCTCCCGGGGTGTGGCGGACCGCGCGCGACCACGCGCACCTCGTGGTGCGGCTTTCAGGTGCCCCGCCCTCGTCCGGCCGCGCCAGTTCGCGCCACCTCCCAAGCCGAATTGGACGTTTACCGGCGCGGAGCAACGGCCACGGTTCGAGGTGCGGTGGACACGGCGTGGTTGAGCGGGTCGCATGCTGGGTAGTGAGAGCGCACACAGAACTGGTAAGGAGGACGAGATGGCGGTTGTTGAGGAGAGCGTGATTGTTGAGGTGCCGGTGTCCACGGCATACAACCAGTGGACGCAGTTCGAGG